>CAWFRW010000007.1:0-590746 GCA_963818295.1 uncultured Bacteroidales bacterium | reverse complement strand
CTGCCCATGGAGTTCGCCGTCGAAGCGCAGAACCTGCTGGCCGTAAGTCTCGAAGGAGCCGTTGGATGACTACGCCATTGTTGAGCATTCGCGATCTGCACGTGAAGGTGGGCGACCGGGAGGTGCTGCGCGGCATCGACCTGGACGTGCCCGCCGGCGAAGTGCACGCCATCATGGGCCCGAACGGCTCGGGCAAGAGCTCGCTGTCGCATGTGCTGGCGGGCAAGCCGGGCTACACCGTCACCGCCGGCAGCGTCACCTATCAGGGCAGCGACCTGCTGGCGCTGCCGCCCGAAGAGCGCGCCCGCGACGGCGTGTTCCTGGGCTTCCAGTATCCGGTGGAGATCCCCGGCGTGAACAACGCCTACCTGCTGCGCGCCGCGCTCAATGCCGCGCGCCGGCACGCGCGGCCAGCCCGAGATCGACGCCTTCGATTTCCTGCAGCTGGTGCAAGGAGCGCATGGCAGCTGATGAAGATGGACGAGAGCCTTCCTGTCGCGCGGCGTGAACGAAGGCTTCTCCGGCGGCGAGAAGAAGCGCAACGAGATCCTGCAGATGCTGGTGCTGGAGCCGAAACTCGCGATCCTCGATGAGACCGATTCCGGCCTCGACATCGACGCGCTGAAGCTCGTGGCCGAAGGCATCAACACGCTGCGCGCGCCGGAGCGCGCCATCGTGCTGGTCACGCACTACCAGCGGCTGCTCGACCACGTGCGCCCCGGACCAGGTGCATGTGCTGGCGCGCGGCCGCATCCTGCGCAGCGGCGGCCCGGAGCTGGCGCGCGAACTGGAACAGCGCGGCTACGACTGGCTGCTCGAAGAGGCCGCATGAGCGCTGTCGCCTCGCCCACCGATCCCCGGCAGCCTGAGCCACGCCGCCTACGAGCAGCGGCTGCGCGACGCCGTGATGGACTCGGCCACGCTGCTCAACGCGAAGCTGCTGCCGGTCAGCATCCGCAGCGCCGCGCTGAACAAGCGCGCTGGCCGCCGGCCTGCCGCAGCTGCGCGACGACCTGTGGCGCTATGCCGACCTGAAATTCCTGGGCTCGCGCCGCGCTGGCGCCGATTGCGGCCGCGGCGGACGCGGCCGCTGGCCCGGCCGCACGCGCCCTGCTGCCGCCGCGCCTTGCCGGGCTTCGCGCGCCTGGTGTTCGTGAACGGCCGGCCACTGCCGGCGCTTTCCGACCCGACTGTGCCGGCAGCTGACGCCGCGGCGACGCCGCTGGTTCCCGAGCGCACGCGGCACGAACGCTTTGGCTGGCTGAACGATGCCTTCGCCACCGACGTGGCGCGCCTCACGGTCTCCGGCGACGCTGCAGCTGGAAATGCATTTTCGCCGCCGTGGCCGGCGCCACGCGCCAGGCCGTGTATCCGCGCCTCGAGATCGCGCGTCGGCGAGCAGGCCAGCCTGACGCTGGTGGAACGTCACCTGGGCAGCGTGGGCGCGGAAGGCATCATCAACGTGGCCGTGCAGATCCATGCGGGCGCCGGCAGCCAGGTGCGTCACCTGCGCTGGCAGCAGCTGGCCGACGACGCGCAGTTCCTCGACACCACTGCAGGTCGCGCTGGATCGCGACGCCCGCTACCGGCTCGCGCATGCTGCAGCTGGGCGCGCGCTCGGCCCGCAGCTCGTTGCGCGCCTCGCTGTATGGCGCGGGCGCGGACTTCACGCTGCAGGGCGTCAGCGTCGCCGGCGGCAAGCACGTGCTGGATCATTCGCTGCTGGTCGATCACGTCGCCCCGCACACCACCAGCACGCAGGTGCTGCGTGCCATCGCGCGCGACCGCGGCGCAGGATCGCCTGGCGCAGCCGCGTGGAGGTGGCGCAGCGGCGCCGGCGGCAGCCGTGCTCGAGCAGTCGCTGAAGGGCCTGCTCGACGGCGCGCGGCGCCGAGATCGACCTGCGACCGCAGCTGGAGATCCACACCGACGAGGTGCGCGCCAGCCACGGCGCGACCACCGGCGCGCTGGACGAGAACATGCGCTTCTACCTGCTGTCGCGCGGCCTCGACCCGGACACGGCGCGCGGCATGCTGGAATGGGCCTTCCTCGAAGACGCCATCCGCCGCATCGACCGATGCCATGCTGCGGCGCCGCTGCCGAGCGTGGCGCTGGCAGCCACGCTTGGCAGCGCGGTCGCGCAGGAGATCCTGCAATGAGCGCGCTGCGCCGTCCAGCGCACCGGCCTACGACGTGGCCCGGCTGCGCAGTGCGGATTTCCCGATCCTGTCGCAGCAGGTCAACGGCCGGCCGCTGGCCTACCTCGACAATGGCGCCTCGACGCAGCGCCCGCAGCGCGGTCATCGACGCCGTCGACGCACTACGAGACGCATCTGCATGCCAACGTGCACCGCGGCGTGCACACGCTGAGCCAGCTGGCCACCGATGCCTTCGAGGCGGCGCGCGAGCGCGTGCGCCGCTTCCTGAACGCGGCGTCCACGCGCGAGATCATCTTCGTGCGCGGCACCACCGAGGCCATCAACCTGGTGGCGCAGAGCTGGGGACGCAGCCGGCTCGGCCCGGACGACGAGATCATCGTCTCGGCGCTGGAGCACCACGCCAACCTCGTGCCCTGGCAGATGGCTGGCCGCGGCCACCGGCGCGCGCCTGCGCGTCGTGCCCATCGACGACCACGGGCAGATCCGCTTCGAGGCCTTCCAGGCGCTGCTCAACGAGCGCACCCGGCTGGTGGCGATCACGCATGTTTCCAACGCGCTGGGCACCGTGGTGCCGCGTGCAGCGCGTCATCGACGCGGCCCATCATGCGCGGCGTGCCGGTGCTGGTCGATGGCGCCCAGGCCGTGGCCCATGCGCCGGTCGACGTGCGCGCGCTGGACTGCGATTTCTACTGCTTCTCCGGCCACAAGCTGTACGGACCCACCGGCATCGGCGTGCTCTACGGGCGCGAAGCGCTGCTCGACGCCATGCCGCCCTGGCAGGGCGGCGGCGACATGATCCGCACCGTGTCGCTTCGAACGCAGCACCTGGAACGACCTGCCCTACAAGTTCGAGGCCGGCACGCCCAACATCAGCGGCGCCATCGGCCTTGCGGCCGCCATGGACTACCTGGAAGCGCTCGGCATCGAGCAGGCTGCCGCGCCACGAGCACGCGCTGCTCAGCGCGGCCACCGCGGCGCTGATGCGCATACCCGGCGTGCACATCCACGGCACCGCCGACGACAAGGCCGCGCGTGCTGTCGTTCACGCTCGAAGGGCGTGCATCCGCACGACCTCGGCACCGTCCTCGACCACGAGGGCGTGGCCATCCGCGCCGGCCATCACTGCGCCATGCCGCTGATGGACCTGCTGGGACTGCCCGCCACCGCGCGCGCCTCCTTCGCCTGCTACAACACCCTGGCGGAGGTCGAGCAGCTGGAGCGCGGCCGTGCGCAAGGCGCGTCGAGGTATTCCGCTGATGCAGCTCACCGAGCTCTATCGCGAGGTGATCCTCGACCACAACAAGCATCCGCGCAATTTCGGCCGGCTCGATCCGCACGACGCGGAGGCCAAGGGCCACAACCCGCTGTGCGGCGACCGGCTCACCGTCACGCTGCGTCGCGACGGCGATCGCATCGACGACCTGCGCTTCGAGGGCAACGGCTGCGCCATCTCGATGGCCTCGGCCTCGATGATGACCGAGGCCGTCAAGGGCAAGGACCGCGCCGACCGTCGACGCACTGTTCCAGCGCATCCACGCGCTGCTCACCGAGGCACGGCGCCAGCAGCGACGGACCTGGGCAAGCTGGCCGCGCTGTCCGGCGTGCGCGAATTCCCGGCGCGCGTGAAATGCGCCAGCCTGTGCTGGCACACGCTGAATGCCGCCCTGGCCCAGGCCGATGCCGCAGCGCCGGCACCGTCTCGCACCGAGTAAGCATGGCGCCACAGTCACGAACCATTCGTCATCCAGCGCGAGGTGGACGCGGTGATGGTGCCCTCCGGGCATGCCATCAAGCTGCAGCCCGGCCTTGCCGGCTTCATCAGCCAGGCGCTGGGCGGCAGCTTCACGCTGTACATCGAAGGCAACCTCTACCGCCTCGCCGGCAGCGATGCCGATGCCATCGGCAAGGAGCCGGTGCGTGCGCCCGAACTGCCGCCCAATGCCACCGACGACGATGTGCGGGCAGCTCGCCTGGAAGCAGATGAAGACCTGCTACGACCCGGAGATCCCGATCAACATCGTGGACCTCGGCCTCATCTACGACTGCAACGTCACCGCCAACGACGACGGCACGCGCAGCGTCGAGGTGAAGATGACGCTGACCGCGCCCGGCTGCGGCATGGGCGATGTGCTGGTGCAGGACGTGCAGCGAGAAGATCGAAGCAGATCCCCACCGTGCGCGAGGCGCGGGTGGAACTGGTGTTCGACCCGCCGTGGCGGCGCGAGATGATGTCGCCGGCCGCGCAGCTGCAGACGGGCATGATGTAGACAGCCTGCGGCCGCCGCGAGGTCATCCTGGTGCGCCATGCGCATGCGGAATGGCCGGCCTATACCGGACGGGATTTCGATCGGCCGCTGACGCCCCAGGGTCTGGTCGATGCGCGCGCCAGTGCCGAGGCGATCCATGCCGTCGCGGTGCAGCCGGTGCTGCTGTTGGCGAGCCCCGCCACCCGCACCACGCAGACAGCCGAACTCATCGCGACGGCGCTCGCGTTGCCGGCACCGGCCATCACCTTCGTGGAAGCCTTGTACAACGCCACGCAGGACGTGCTCGACGCCGCGCTGCGGCAGGCCTTCCGCAGCAATCCGCGCGTAATCCTGGTGGCGCACAATCCGGGCATTTCCGAACTGGCACGCAGCCTGAGTGGCAATGCCGCCATGGCATCGTTCCGTCCTGCGCAGTGGATGCACTGCCCGGTGCACCCAGGCTAGACAGCAGGCATCGCCCCGCTCAGCTGGCGGGCGGCGGCACCACCAGATCCGGCAATGCATGGAAGGCGTTGCGCAGCGCCTCGCCCCAGCCATCGCGGATCGACCTGAAATAGGCATCCTCGGCACCGATGCTCTGGTGCAGGGTGATGCGCAGCTCGCCACGGCGCAGGATCGCAAGATCCAGCGGCATCCCCACCGACAGGTTGGATCGGATGGTGGAATCCATCGACACCAACAGGCACTTCGCCGTCGCTGCCAGACTGGAACCGGCGTGGATCACGCGGTCGATGATGGGCTTGCCATACTTGGCCTCACCCAGCTGGAAATAGCGCGTCTCCGGCGTGGTCTCGATGAAATTGCCGGCCGAATAGACGTCGAACAGCCGCGGCGCCTCGCCGCGGATCTCGCCGCCGACGATGAATTCCGGATTGAAGTCGATGCCATACCAGCGCAGCGCTTCGGCATCGCGGCGATACACATCGCGCACCGCATCCCCCACCGCCATCGCGGCGTCCGCCATCGATTTCTGCGCGAGGATGCTGTGTGCGGATCCCAGCTGCTCCTGCAGCCGGCCGATGACGGACTGCGTCACGCTCAGGTTGCCGGCGCCGAGCAGCACGATCGCCCGCTCGCCCGGCACTTCGAAGAAGGTCATCTTGCGGAAGGTGGAAATGTGGTCGACCCCCGCATTGGTGCGCGAGTCGGAAAGGAACACCAGTCCTTCATCCACGGCGGCAGCTACACAGTAGGTCATCGGCGGGCCCCGTTACTGTTGCAGCGAGTTGGTCACCAGCACCGCCACCTGCATCTGTTCCTGGCCGCCACCGCGACGCATGCCGCGCACCGGCGCCGCGTCGAGATAGTCACGGCCCACGGCCAGGCGGCAATGCTGCCCGCCGACGGGCCTGCCATGCGTGACGTCGATGCCATACCACTGGCCGGTATCCGCGAACCAGACCTCGGCCCAGGCATGGCTCGCAAGTCCGGCGTCGGGGCCTGCGAACAGATAGCCACTGACATAGCGCGCCGCAAGACCCAGCGAGCGGCAGCAGGCGATGAATACATGCGCCTGGTCCTGGCACACGCCTTCGCGCTGCTGGAAAGCAGAGATGGCGGTGTCGGACACCTGCGTGGCGCCAGGCCGGTAGGCCACCGCCGCCGCGATGGCGGCAGCACCCTGCAGCAGCCGTTCCCGCAGGTCGCCGCTGCCAGCGAACGCCGAGGCGGCAAATTCCCCCAGGCCCGCATCCACGGCAGTGAGCGATGAGGGCAACCGGTACGCCAGCGGCGAGAGCTGCCCCGCCTCGCTGTTTGGCTGGCCCAGGGTCTCGTCCGTCTCCACCGTGCCGGTCACCAGCAGCCGCAGTTCGCGATGCGGCGCCTCGACGGTGAGGTAGTGCACGATGTTGCCATGCGCATCGCGTTGCTCGGTGCGGCGCCCCGGCGCCTGGATGGACCAGGACACCACCCGCTGCCGCGCTTCGCGCCGCGGCGTGAGCCGCAGCGCCTGGATGGTGTAGCGCACCGACTCCGCGTAGGTGTACAGCGTCTCGTGGCGAACCTGCAGCAACATCGCGTCAGGCCACCGCGTCTGTGATGAGGAAATCGCGCGCGATGCCATCGCCGATCTGCGTCAGCTGTTCGATCTTGTCGGTGAGATAGGCCGCCAGCAGCGGCGGCGCCAGCTCTTCCGGACTGCCGAACTCCAGCGCAGCCTGCAGGGCACCGGCGCGGCGCTCGGTCTCGGCCGAGGCATTGTTCGCGACGGCACGCAGGTTATCGCGCACCTCCACCAGGCAGCGGCGCAGCGATCGCGGTACATCGGCGCGCAGGATGAACATCTCTGCCACGCGCTGTGGAGTCACCGCGTCGCGGAACAGCTTGCGGTAGGCCTCGAACGCGGACAGGGTGCGCAGCAGCACCGTCCACTCGTTCGCGTCGGCGGCGCCGCGCTCGGTGGCCGTGCTGGTGCTGCGCGCATCGAGCAGCCGCAGCGTGCCGTCAGCGCGCTCGAGGAAGGCGCCGATGCGCATGAAATGGAAGGCCTCGTCGCGCAGCATGGCGACCACATGCACGCCGCGGATCATGTGCGCGCGCTGGCGGATGAATTCGAACAGGCTGCGGCTGCGCTCGGCGCCCTTGCGTCGTTCGAAGGTGCGCATCTCGAGCCAGGTGGCATTGATGGTTTCCCACACCTCCGAGGCGATGGTGCCGCGCACCGCGCGCGCATTCTCCCGCGCCCGTGAAATGCAGGACACGATGCTGTCCGGATATTCGCGATCGAAGGCGAGAAATTCCAGCACATCGCCGGAGCCGCCCGGGCGCGCGTGTCGTAGAAGTCATGTGCGCCCAGCGCCACGAGCGTGGCACGGCGCGAGCGCTCGGCGGATTCCGCCGGCCGTGGCAGCATGGCCAGCTGCTGCTCGGCCTCCAGCATGCGGGCCACGGTTTCGGCGCGTTCCAGATAGCGCGCCAGCCAGTACAGGTGATCGGCGGTGCGGCTAAGCATCGGCGCGCCCGGTGCGCCTGCTCCAGCACCCAGGTGTCCTTGGTGCCGCCGCCCTGCGATGAATTCACCACCAGCGAGCCTTCGCGCAGCGCCACGCGCGTGAGTCCGCCCGGGCACGATGGTGATGTCCTTGCCGGACAGCACGAACGGACGCAGATCGATATGGCGCGGCGCCAGACCCGCGTCGACCAGCGTCGGGCAGGTGGACAGCGCCAGCGTCGGCTGCGCGATGTAGCGCGCCGGGTCGGCGATGATGCGGGCGCGGAAGGTCGCGATCTCTTCCTTGCTGGCCATGCGGCCCGATCAGCATGCCGTAACCACCGGCGCCGTGCACTTCCTTCACCACCAGCTCCTCGAGATGCGCCAGCGTGTAGGCCAGATCGTCCGGGTCGCCGCAGCACGCGCGTGGGCACGTTGTCGATCAGCGGTTCCTCGCCCAGGTAGAAACGGATCATGTCCGGCACATACGGATAGATGGATTTGTCGTCGGCGATGCCGGTGCCGATGGCATTGGCGATGGTGACGTTGCCGGCGCGGTAGGCCGCCATCAGTCCCGGGCACGCCCAGCGTGGAATCGGCGCGGAAGGTCAGCGGATCGAGGAAGTCGTCGTCGACGCGCCGGTAGATCACGTCGATGCGGCGCGGCCCGCTGCGTGGTGCGCATGTAGACGATGTCGTCGCGCACGAACAGGTCCTGGCCTTCCACCAGCTCGATGCCCATCTGCTGCGCGAGGAAGGCATGTTCGAAATAGGCGCTGTTGTAGGCGCCCGGCGTCATCAGCACCACGGTGGGATTGTCGACACCACGCGGCGCCACGCCGGAAAGGTTGGCCAGCAGCACTTCGGGATAGTGTTCCACCGGCGCCACCTGGCAGCGCACGAACAGGTCCGGGAACAGCCGCATCATCATGCGGCGGTTTTCCAGCATGTATGACACGCCCGACGGCACGCGCAGGTTGTCCTCCAGCACCAGGAAGCGGCCATCGTCGTTGCGGATCACGTCGACGCCGGCGATATGCGCGTAGATCCGCTGCGGCACGGCGATGCCCTGCACTTCGGGCCGGTACTGGCTGTTGCACAGCACCTGCTTCGGCGGGAATCACGCCGGCGCGCAGGATGTCCTGCGCGTCGTAGATGTCGGCGATGAAGGCATTGAGCGCGCTGACGCGCTGCTTGAGGCCGGCCTCGAGCTTCAGCCACTCGTCCTGCGGCAGCACGCGCGGCACCACATCGAAGGGAATCAGCCGTTCCGTGCCCTCGGCCTGGCCGTAGACCGCAAAGGTGATGCCGAAGCGATGGAACAGCGCATCGGCCTCCGCGCTCTTGGTCGTCGAGCCGGTCCATGCCCTGCGCCAGCAGCCAGTCCGAGTAGTTGCGGCAATGCGCGCGGGCGCGGCCATCGGCGCCGATCATCTCGTCCCAGGGGCGATTCACTGGGCAGCCTCGTGCGCGCATGCGTTCCACTTCGGCACGACCCAGATAGCGCCGCACGCCGGCATGCACCAGATACAGCAGCGGGATCATCGCGACGGCCGCCAGCATCTTGTAGAGGTAGTTGACGGTGCCGACGGCCAGGAACTGCGGCACCGGCCAGTGCTGCGGCCCGAGCACGAAGGCGATGTACAGCACGATGAAGCTGTCGAACAGCTGCGACACCGCCGTGGAGCCGGTGGCCCGCAGCCACATCCAGCGCTCGCCGGTCATGCGCGCGGATGCGATGGAACACCGTCACGTCGATCAGCTGGCCGACCAGGAAGGCCATGATCGAACCGGCGATCGTCCACATGCCCTGCCCGAAGATCAGCGCATAGGCGCGCTGGATGTCGGGCACGCCGAGCGCGGCGTTCGAGTCCACCCAGAACGGCGCCGGCGCCAGCGAGATCGCGACGTAGGCGGCAGAGGAAGGCCCAGGAGATGAACGCGACGGCCAGCCAGGAAACCAGGCGCACGCCGCGCAGGCCGTAGTACTCGTTGATCAGGTCCGTGAGCACGAACACCAGCGGCCAGTAGATGACGCCGGCGGTGAAACTCAGCGTGCCCGGAGGCGCCGAGCAGGCTCCAGTGCACATCCGCCGATCCCGAGCGTGCGCTTCCAGCGAGAAGATCTTCACGCCGACGAACTCGGCCAGCAGCGCGTCGGTGACGAAGAATCCGGCCAGCGCCAGGAACAGGCGCGTCGCGCGATGGTCGGCCAGGTGTCCGATTGCGAAGCCGGGACGCCTGGCTCATCGGTGCTTACTCCACCGAGCAGAAGCAGTAGGCCAGCGGCCGCTGCGGAAGCGGCCAGGCGCTGGAAGCGCGCGCAGCTCGTCCTGCAGCGGCGCCAGCGGTGCGAGCTGGTCTGCAGCTGACCGCACAGCCGGGCCCAGCACCTGCCCGAGAGGCGCGCACGCGCGGACGCGCAGCTGCAGGGCCAGCTGCCTCGGCCCAGGTCAGGTCCGGCTCGATGCGCTCGCACGGCGTAGCCGCTCGGGCAGCTTCGCGCAGCGTGCCGCGGACTTCACCGCATCGTCATAGCTGCCCAGTTTGTCGACCAGGCCGCTGCGCCTTCGCCTCGGCTGCCGATCCACACGCGGCCCTGCGCGAGTTCGTCCACCTGCTTCGCGCGTCTTGCTTGCGGCCCGCGGCCACATGCGCGAGGAACAGCTCGTAGCCGCGCTCGATGGTCAGCTGCACGTAGTCGCGCAGCGCGGGATCCAGCGGCCGGTCGATGCGCAGCTTGCCGGACAGCGCCGTCGTGCCGACGCCATCCACGGTGACGCCAACCTTGTCGAGCGTGCGATCGAGCGTGGGCACCGCCGCATAGATGCCGATGGAGCCGGTGATCGTGGTCGGCGCTGGCGAAGATCTCGTCCGCCGGCGCGGCGACGTAGTAGCCGCCGGAGGCGGCCAGGTCGCCCATCGACACGACGACCGGCTTGCCGGCAGCCTTGATGGCAGCCACTTCGCGATAGATCTGCTCCGAGGCGAACACGCTGCCGCCCGGACTGTCGACGCGCAGCACCACCGCCGCGATGTCGTCGTCGTCGCGCGCCTCGCGCAGCAGCGTCGGCGGTGGTCATGCCGCCGACCGTGCCCGGCGGCTGCTCGCCGTCGAGGATCTCGCCGCTGGCGATGATCACGCCGACGCGGCCCATCCGCGCTGCTGTGCAGCTTGCCGCTCGGCGCGTGCACACGCGCACGTAATCGTCGCAGATCGATCGCCGGGATAGCCGATCGCCCGTCGTCATCCTCGCCGACCAGCTCGATGCACGCGCGCGGTGACTTCGTCTTCGGTCTTGAGCCCGGTGACGAGCCCGGCCTCCAGCGCGACGCGCGCCGCATCGCCGCCGTTGCTGCGCAGCGCATCGATGTAGCCATTGGCGTATTGGTCGATGACATCCGGCGCGAGGTCGCGCGCCTTGCCCACGGCGCGACTTGTACGACGTCCACAGCGCATCGAGGTAGGCCTGGCTCTCGCGCCGGTCCTCGGGCGACATGTCCGTGCGCACCAGGTCTTCGGCCGCCGACTTGTACTGCGCCGACGCGGAACAGGTGCACGTCCACGGCCAGCTTGTCGAGCAGGCCCTTGTAGTACATGCGATAGCGCTCGTAGCCCTCGATCAGCACCTCGCCCAGCGGGTCGAGGTAGATCTCGTCGGCCTGCGCGGCGAGGTAGTACTGCGCCTGGCTGAACGAGGTGCCGTAGGCGATGATCTTCTTGCCGGCGGCGCGGAACTCGCGCATGGCGCCGGCCACTTCTTCGAGCGTGGGCTGGCCCGCGCCGGTGAAATCAGTCGAGGCTGCAGCACGATGGCCGGGACGCGCTGGTCCTTCGCGGCCGCGCGGATCGATTCGGTGAGGTCCCAGAGCAGCGTCTGCGGTCTGGCGCCTGGCCGCGCGCCTCGTCGAAGGCGATCTGCAGATCGGGTCGCCGGAGCGCTGCTCGACGATCTGCGCCGTACGGGCTGGATGACAGCGCCGCCTTGGCCGGCAGGTGCGGCACGGTGCCGCGCAGCGCGCCGATGATGAAGCCGAAGATCAGCAGCAGCAGGATCAGGTGCAGGACGCGGCGCAGCCCGTCGAGGCCGCGCCAGACACCCCGGAAGAAACCGCCTGCACTCGCGCCCAGGGATCTCAGACCTTTTCTTCGATGCGGGCAGCCTTGCCCGACAGGTCGCGCAGGTAGTACAGCTTGGCGCGACGCACGTTGCCGCGACGCTTCACCGAGATGTCGTCGATCGCTCGGGCTGTGCAGCTGGAACACGCGTTCGACGCCCTCGCCGTGCGAGATCTTGCGCACCGTGACCGAGGAATTGAAGCCGCGGTTGCTGCGCGCGATGACGACGCCTTCGTAGGCCTGCACGCGCTCGCGGTCGCCTTCCTTCACCTTCACGTTCACGACGATGGTGTCGCCGGGCTTGAATTCCGGCACCTTGCGCGTGGCACGTTCGGCTTCGATCTGCTGGATGATGTGGTTCATTTTTCGATCTGCCTTTCCTGCAAAAACTCGTTCAACAATTCGACCTCTTCGGCGCTGCTCGCCGCGCGCGAGCAGGAACAGGTCCGGCCGTCGCCGCCACGTCCTTCCCAGCGCCTGCGTCAGCCGCCAGCGCCGTATGCGCTCGTGGTCGCCGCTCTGCAGCACCTCCGGCACCTTCAGTCCCGCGAACTCCTCGGGTCGGGTGTAGTGCGGCCAGTCCAGAAGACCGTCCGCAAAACGACTCCTCGACACTCGAACGCGCGTCGTTCAAGGCGCCCTCCATCAACCTCGCCAGCGCGTCGATCACGACCAGCGCCGGCAGCTCGCCGCCGGAGAGCACGTAGTCGCCCACCGACAGCTCCTCGTCGATCGACGTCGCGATCACGCGTTCGTCGATCCCCTCATATCGTCCCGCCACCAGCACCAGCCCGGGCTCCTTCGCAGCGCCTGCAGCCCGGCGCCTGGTCGAACCGCTCGCCCTGCGGCGGACAGATAGATCCGCCGGCTGCCCGCCGGCACCCGCGCCGCCGCCGCGGCAATCGCCGCCACCAGCGGCTCGGGCTTCAGCACCATGCCCGGTCCGCCGCCATAGGGCCGATCGTCCACCGTGCGGTGCACGTCGCTCGTGTGCGCGCGCGGGTCTTCGGTTCCCACCGCGAGCAAGCCGCGCCGCATGCGCCCGACCCGTGATGCCGAGCTCCAGCGCCTGCCGGATCATCTCCGGAAACAGCGTCACGACTTCGATCTTCACGGCCGCATCACTCGAGCTCTGCCGGCCAGTCCACCCTGATCCAGCCGCTGCTGCCGCGAGGTCGACCTTCAGCAGGTGCTGCGGCGCCGCGGGCACCCAGTGCTCGCGCTCGCCCTTCACCACCATCACCGCCCCCGCAGGCAGGTCGGCGAAATAATCCAGTCGTGCCGAGCACCACCCCTTCGACATTGCGGACCTCGAAGCCCAGCAGATCGTCGCGATAGTGCTCGCCTTCGGCCAGCTGGCGGCAGCGCGCTGCGCGCCACCTGCACCCACCAGCCGGTCAGCGCCAGCGCCGCATCCCGGTCGTCGATGCCCTCGAGGCGCACCCGCAGCCGGTCGCGGTACGGCGCGCCTTCCAGCAGCTGCAGTTGCAGGGTCTTCCCGCCCGGCGACAGCAGCTGCCAGTCGTCGTGATCGAGCAGCGAATCCGGTGGATCGGCGAACGACCGCACCAGCACCCACCCGTGATGCCATGCGCCGTCGCCGACCTGGCCGAGCGTCAGAACGGCCCGGCGGCTGCCGCCGGCATGTCGTCGGTGCCTCAGGCGGCGGCGGCCACCGCCTGCTTGCGATAGTCCTTGACCAGCGCGCCGACGCGCTCGGACTGCTGCGCGCCCTTGGACACCCAGTAGTCGATGCGGGGCAGGTCGAGGCGGATCTTCGGCTCGGACTTGCGGGCCGTGGGATTGAAGAAACCCACGAGCTCGAGGCTCTTGCCGCCCTGACGCTTGCGATGGTCGGTAACGACCACGTGGTAGTAGGGCTGGTTGCGCGCACCGCGCCGGGTCAAACGAATAGTCACCATAGTCGGGTCAAGGCCTCAGTCAGTTAGGGCTACCGAAAAAGAGCGCGGATTCTACGCAGATCAACGGCTTGGAGCAAATATTCAGCGCCCGGTCGGAACGGCCCGCCGCCGCCCAGTTTGCCCGCCATCGCGCCCATCATCCGCTGCAGCTTGCCGCTGCCCAGCTGCTTCATCATCTTCTGCATCTCCTGGTGCTGCTTCAGCAGCCGGTTGACGTCCTGCACCTGCATGCCCGCCCCGGCTGCGATGCGGCGACGGCGCGAACCGTCGATGATCTCGGGCCGGCGGCGCTCGCGCGGCGTCATGGAATCGATCAGCGCGATCTGGCGCTTCAGCTCCTTGTCGGCCACGCCCGGCGCCAGCTTCTGCGCCGCCGCGGCACCGCCGGGCAGCTTGTCGAGCAGGCTGCCCATGCCGCCCATCTTCTGCAGCTGCTGCAGCTGCGACTTCAGGTCGTTGAAGTCGAAACCCTTGCCCTTGGCGACCTTCTTGCGCGAGACGCTGGGCCTCCTCCACGTCGACGTTGCGGCGCACCTCCTCGACCAGCGCGACCACGTCGCCCATGCCGAGGATGCGGCGCGCCATGCGGTCCGGATCGAAGGGCTCCAGCGCCTCGCTCTTCTCGCCGGTGCCGACGAACAGCATCGGACTGCCGGTGATCTCGCGCACCGACAGCGCGGCGCCGCCGCGCGCATCGCCATCGGCCTTGGTGAGGATGACGCCGGTCAGCTGCAGCGCCGCGCCGAATGCCTGCGCGGCATTGACGGCATCCTGGCCGGCCATGGCATCGACGACGAACAGGCGCTCGTGCGGCGCGACCGCCGCATCGATCTCGCGCACTTCCTGCATCAGCTCGGCATCGACATGCAGGCGGCCGGCCGTGTCGACGATCAGCACGTCATAGACGCCACGCCGCGCCGCATCGAGCGCGGTGGCGGCGATGCGCGGCGGCGCCGCGCCCGGCTCGACCGGAAGGAAATCCGCACCGACCTGCTCTGCCAGCCGCTGCAGCTGCAGCACCGCGGCAGGCCGGCGGATGTCGGTGCTGACCAGCAGCACGCGCTTCTTCTGCTCGATGAGATAGCCGCGCCAGCTTGCCGGCGGTGGTGGTCTTGCCGGCGCCCTGCAGGCCGGCGAGCAGGATCACGGCCGGCGGCGCATGGCGCAGGTCGAAGCGCGTGCGCTCGCCACCCATGAGCGCGACGAGTTCGTCGTGGATCACGCCGATCAGCGCCTGGCCCGGCGTCAGGCTGCCGACTGACCTCGGTGCCCAGCGCCTTGACCTTCACCGCATCGATGAAGCGCTTGACCACCGGCAGCGCGACGTCGGCTTCGAGCAGCGCCATGCGCACTTCGCGCAGGCGTCTCGGCGATGTTGTCTTCGGTCAGGCGGCCGCGGCCGCGCAGTGAATCGACGGCCTTGACGAGCCGTTCGGTGAGTTTGGTGAACATGGCCGGATTATAGCGTGCGCTAGCCCAGCACCTTGCGCAAGCGCCTCGTCGATGCGCGCCACGCCGCGCACCTCGATGCCGTCGATGGGCCCGCGCGGCAGATTGTCCTGCGGCACCAGCGCCCGCCGGAAGCCCAGCTTCGCCGCTTCGCGGATGCGCTCCTCGCCGTAGGTCACCGGCCGCACCTCGCCGGTCAGCCCCAGTTCGCCGAACACCACCAGATCGGGCGGCAGCGGGACGTCGCGCAGGCTCGAAGCCAGCGCCAGCGCCACCGGCAGGTCCCAGGCCGGTTCGTCGATGTCGAGACCGCCCACCACATTCGCGAACACATCGTGCTCCTGCAGCGATACGCCGCCATGCCGGTTCAGCACGGCCAGCACCATCGCCAGTCGCCCCGCATCGATGCCCTGCGCCACGCGCCGCGGCGAGCCCAGCCGCGAGGCATCGACCAGCCCCTGCACTTCCACCAGCAGCGGCCGCGTGCCATCGCGCGTGACCATCACGAGGCTGCCGACCACCGGCACGGCGCGCGCGACAGGAAGATGGCCGCCGGGATTCTTCACTTCGCGCAGGCCGTTTTCCTGCATCAGGAAGAAGCCCAGTTCATTGGCTGCGCCGAAGCGGTTCTTGGCGGCGCGCACGCGGCGGAAGCGGCTGCCGGCATCGCGCTCGAAATACAGCACCGTGTCGACCAGATGCTCGAGCATGCGCGGGCCGGCGATGGCGCCATCCTTGGTCACATGACCGACGATCAGCACCGCCGTGCCACTGGCCTTGGCGAAGCGCACCAGCGCCGCCGTGCATTCGCGCAGCTGCGTGACCGCGCCGGCCGCACTGGGCACCGAGGCCAGCGCCATGGTCTGGATGGAATCGACCACCAGCAGCGCCGGACGCTGCTGCTCAGCCAGCGCCAGCACGGTATCGAGGTCGGTTTCGGCCGCCACCTGCACGCGCTCGTAGGCGCCGCCCAGGCGGCGCGCACGCAAGGCCATCTGCGCGGTGGATTCCTCGCCGCTGACATAGAGCACCGGGTGCGCTGCGGCCATGGCCTGCGCGACCTGCAGCAGCAGCGTGGATTTGCCGATGCCCGGTTCACCGCCGAGCAGCGTCACCGAACCCGGGACCAGCCCACCGCCCAGCACGCGATCGAGCTCCTCCATGCCGAGCGACAGCCGCGCGGTGTGCGCCGCTGCGCTGTCCATGGCGTCATGCAATGAGCCGGAGCTGGTGGCCGTTACCAGTGCGGGTCGCCTTGCCCTGGCAGCAGCGCTGCCGGGCTTGCCGGTCGCCGCCTGCGCCGACAGGGTGTTCCACTCACCGCAATGCGGACACTGGCCCTGCCACTTCGGCGATTGACCATGACAGGCGTCACAAACGTAGACGATGCTCGGACGGGCCACGGCGATCCACTTCCTGAGGAGTTGGTGGGCAGAATGGAAGCGCCGGATGCTAGCACGCGACGCACCCCTCAGATCCTGACCAAAGGGCCGCCAAACAAGCCCTAATGCGGTGCATGTAAAGCAGGAGTTAAGTACGATCCTGCGAGTCTAGGGAGCACCGGGAACAGCCGCCTGATGAGCCTGAAAGGCAAACTGCACTGTGTCGGCCTGACCGACACCGGCAGGGTCCGAGAGCATAACGAGGACAGGCGATTCGGTCTTGCCAAGATCCAGACCGGCATCTCTGAGACCTTTCTGAAGGGCTCTTACAATTGTCCATAACCTTTCCCTGTACTCAGGATGGGTCTGAATGATTTCAAGACGTTTAATGGCTCCGATAGTCATAGCCATTGGAAGCGATTTTGCATAGATCTGCGACCTCAGGTTAAAGCGGAGGTACTTTATTACTTCAGATGTTCCTGGAAACGAAAGCACCTATTCCGGCCATCGATTTTGCAAATGTGGCAAAATATACATCTATCTGGTCCTGCACTCCAAAATGTTCACCGGTGCCGGCACCGGTCTTTCCCATTGTTCCAAAACCATGAGCATCATCAACCAGGAATCTGAAATTATATTTCTTCTTCAGAGCTGGCAATCTTATCAAGTTTGCCAAGATCACCAGCCATTCCGAAAACACCTTCGGTAATTACAAGTATCCCTCCGCCTGACTGTTCTGTTAGTTTTGTCGCTCTCTGAAGCTGCTTCTCACAGTTTTCCATATCGTTATGATGGTAAACAAACCTTTTACCCATATGAAGCCTGAGCCCGTCCATTATACATGCATGTGCTTCGGAATCATATACAATTACATCATGTCTGTCAACAAGTGCATCTATAATTGACACCATTCCCTGGTATCCGTAGTTCAGAAGATATGACGACTCCTTGCCTGTAAATTCAGCAGCCATCTGTTCGAATTTCTCATGCATCGTGGTCTGACCCGACATCATTCTTGCACCCATAGGGTATGCAAGACCATACTGTGCCGTTGCATCTGCATCAGCTTTTATGACTTCAGGAAGATTGGCAAGGCCAAGATAATTGTTCAGACTCCATGAAAGGACCTCCTTCCCTCTGAATTTCATCCTTGGGGCTATTTCACCTTCAAGTTTTGGAAACATGAAATACCCATCGGCAAAATAAGCATGCTGTCCTAATGCTCCCTTGTTCTTCTTAATCTTTTCAAAAATATCCATGTTGATTTCGTTTCTGGTAAAATTTTCACAAAATTATATATAAAAGAGGTAGACAAGCTACCTATTTATACCTAATTTCAGTCAGTTGTCATTCAATAGTCATTAATTATCATAAGTTGTCATTTAACCGCAGAGTACGCAAAGGTATGACGCAAAGTCACGCAAAGTTCTTAAGAACTCACTCCGTGCCCATCCGTGTAAATCAGTGGTTAAGTAAACAATTGAAAAACTTACACAGAGTTGCACTGAGAGCCACAGTGAGCACAGAGTAAAGCGTAAAGCTAGAGTGAAGTGAACAGGGTATTCGGTGATCAGTAATAATTCGAATGGCGAAGCCTAAATGACCAATCTGAACTGACTGGCGAAGCAAATGACAATTAATGACTTACGCAGCAAATGACCATTGAATGACAGCGCAGCACATGAGCCAAGTATAGACGCGCAGCATAATTATGGTAATAAATACATAAAAATTACGTTTTTATCTCTGAAATGAAAAATAATCCGTAATTTTGCGCAACAATTTTTTATATGAGATTCAGATTATATATAGTCCTGATAATTTTAGTGTTGACCAGTTCCTGCGGAGAGTATGCAAAACTTATTAAAAGTACTGATGCAGAACTGAAGAAAGAAAAGGCAAAAGAGTATTTTGCAGCAGGTCAGTATGTTAAATCATCAGAGTTACTTGGACAGATACTTCCGCAGATACAGAGCTACTGAAGAGGCAGAAGAGCTGAACTGGATGAATGCCATGAGTTATTATGGCATGAAGGATTATTTTATGGCTGGTTCATATTTCAAAACCTTTGTAGACCAGTTCCCCTTTGGGAAACATGCTGAAGAGGCTCATTTCCTTGTGGCTATGTGTGATTACAAAATTTCACCCCGTTCTGAGCTCGATCAGGAAAATACAAAAAATGCACTTGAGGAGTTTAATGTTTTCATTAACAAATATTCCTACAGTCCTAAAATTGAGGAGTGTCAGTACAATGATTGCAGAGCTTCAGGACAAGCTGGTTGACAAATCTCATAATAATGCAAAGCTTTATTATGATATGAAGCAGTATAAAGCAGCAATTGTTGCTATCAACAACAGTCTTAAACAATATGCAGCTTCAAAATACAGGGAAGAGATGATGTTCCTTAAGCTAAGCTCACTTTATCTGTATGCTGTGAGCAGCATGCCTGAGAAACAGAAAACAAGATACCAGGATACCCTTGATGATTATTTTTCATTTATGGAAGAATTTCCGAAGAGCGAATACTCAAAGGATGTGGCAGATATCTTCCAGAAAACAAACAAATATCTGAAAAAGGGTATGCCTGACACGGGAGTAAATAATCAATAATAGAATATGGATTACAGAAAATCAGCAGCACCGGTAACAACGGTTACAAGAAATCTGGACCTGATGACTCAGGGTAACGGTAATATTTATGAAACAGTTATTGTCGTCGCAAGAAGGGCAAATCAGATTTCAGTTGAGATGAAACAGGAGCTTAATAAAAAACTTGAGGAGTTTGCATCGTACAGCGACAACCTTGAGGAGGTTTTTGAAAACAGGGAACAGATTGAAATCTCAAAGTTCTATGAGCGTCTTCCTAAACCAACATTGATCGCATTGCAGGAACTCGAAGAAAATAAAATATTTTACAGGAATCCTGAGAATAGTGCCAAACTGAAATAACAGGCCATTTAAAATGCTGAAAGGCAAACATATACTGGTCGGTGTAACCGGAGGTATTGCCGCTTATAAAACTGCAACAATTATCAGATTGCTGGTAAAGGAGGGTGCTGATGTTAAGGTCATAATGACTGACAATGCCAGGGAATTCATCACTCCGCTCACACTTGCTACCCTATCCAAGAAATCCTGTGCTTTCTGAGTTTTATAATCCGGAAAACGGAGACTGGAACAGCCATGTGGATCTTGGTTTATGGGCTGATCTTTTTCTTATTGCCCCTGCAACTGCAAATTCGATAGCCGGAATGGCCAACGGTTTTGCCGGTAATCTTCTTCTTACTACCTATTTGTCTGCTCGCTGCCCGGTTTTTATTGCTCCATCAATGGATCTGGATATGCTGAAGCATCCGGCGACAGTCATAAATATTGAAACATTAAGAGCCTTTGGGAATTCAATCCTCGAACCTGCCACAGGGGAACTTGCCAGCGGACTGACAGGCAAGGGAAGAATGGCTGAACCGGAAGAAATTGTAAAGGAGATCAACAACTTCTTTTTAAAAAAAAAAAGTGATAAGCCTCTGAGCGGCAAAAATCTCCTGATAAATGCCGGCCCTACAAGGGAACCTCTCGACCCTGTCCGGTTTATAAGCAACTACTCATCAGGTAAAATGGGTATCGCACTTGCCAATGCAGCCTGCTGAGTACGGAGCATCAGTTGATCTGGTGCTGGGACCAGTCAATTCTCTCCGCTAAGCAGTGAAATCAGGGTAATAAATGTAACAACATCAGAGTCTATGGCAGACAGAATGCATATCAAGATTTCCCGGATTGTGATATTGCAATATTATCAGCTGCTGTAGCCGATTTTACACCGGAAACAGCAAGCCGCATCAAAATTAAAAAAAACGAAAAAGGATTGGTTTTAAAGCTTAAACCAACCACCGATATAGCCTCTGAACTCGGCAAAATCAAAACAAAATCTCAATTCCTTGCGGGATTTGCCCTTGAAACAGATAATGAAATAGAGAATGCAAGGGAAAAACTTGTGCGTAAAAATCTCGATCTGATAGTCCTTAATTCTCTTAATGAACAGGGTGCCGGTTTTGAATATAATACAAACAGAGTAACTTTGATTGACAGAGATAATAATATTGATAAATTTGACCTGAAGTCAAAAGACGAAGTCGCAAGGGATATTCTCGACAAAATTGTTTCAATGCTTCAATAAACTGCAGAATGTCAAAGTTGTGCGTTCCAAAATATTATCTGATATTCCTTCTGATCTGTATTCCCGGAGTTGCAAAATCACAGGAATTAAACTGCAACGTTCAGGTATCAGCCCAGATGATACAGGGCTCCAATCGCGAGATATTTACGAATATGCAGCGCGACCTGTATGAGTTTGTCAATAATACGGTCTGGACAAACCATGTGTTCAGTTATGCAGAAAGACTTGACTGCAATATTCTCATCAATCTTACCGAACAGATTTCAGGTGACGAGTTCAAGGGTACGATTCAGGTTCAGCTCAGGCAGACCTGCCTTTAATACAACATATAATTCCACAATGCTGAATTTTGTTGATAATAACTTCCAGTTCAGATATGTGGAATTTCAGACACTTGAGTTTGATCCAAGTGCTCACAGGGCAAACCTGATTTCAGTGCTGGCATATTATGTCTATATTATGCTTGGCGTGGACTATGATTCGTTTTCACCCCTTGGCGGTACTGAATTCTTCCAGATGGCTGAAAAAATTGTCAAGCAATGCCCAGAATGCAGTAGAACCCGGGCTGGAAACCCTATGATGGATCGAGAAACAGGAACAGGTACTGGCTTGTAAAAAACATTCTCGATAAGGAATATGAAGGTGTGAGGCAGTTTATTTATGAATATGACATAAATGGCCTCGACAGACTCGAGTCAAGAGTCTCGGAAGCCAGAAACAGCATGGCCGAGAGCCTTAAGCTATCTCCAGGAAGTTTTCAGAAAGAAACCTGATCCGTTTATGTACTTTCTCCAGATAATCATCGATTCAAAATCTGAAGAGGTCATCAATATATTTTTAGGTGCCTTCCCTGAAGAGAGAAGCCGTGTTGTGCAGATTATGACTGAAATTGATCCTGCAAATAAATCGAAATACGAAAAGATCACCGCTGCCAGTCCAATATAAAAATCAGTTATGCTCGCTAAACTGTTGGTTCAAAATTATGCTCTGATAAAAGAACTGGACGTTGAATTTGAAAACGGACTGACAATTATCACCGGGGAAACCGGTGCAGGAAAATCTATCCTGCTGGGTGCGCTCTCCCTAATACTTGGTACAAGAGCCGATACAACCGTCCTTCTTGATAAAAATGAAAAATGCATAGTAGAGGGAACATTCAGAATCGATGAGTATGAGCTGTAATGATTTCTTTATCCTTCAAATGAGCTTGACTTTGAACCTGTGACAATACTCTGCGGAGAGAAATAAATCCTGCCGGTAAGTCAAGAGCATTTATAAACGATACTCCTGTAACAGTCAACCTCCTTAAGGAACTTGGCGATCATCTGATCGATATACACTCTCAGCATCAGACACTTATGCTCAGTGATAATTCATTTCAGATGAATATTATCGACTCATTTGCCGGTACGGCCAACCTGAAAAATGAATACAGGCAGAGCATATCTGAAATTTCTTGGCTTGAAAAGGGAGTATACAGGCCTCAAAGAGCAGTCCGACAAAAACAGGGCAGACCTTGAATATTACCAGTTTCAGTTCAATCAGCTTGAAGAGGTAAAATTAAAGAGCGGTGAACAGGCCGAACTGGAGGCAGAGCAGGAACTTCTCGAACATGCCGGGGAGATTAAAGAGCGCATTAAGCGACTCTTCCAGTCTGCTGTCTGAAAATGACACATCAATTCTTGCCATGCTCAGGGATGTTAAGCTGCGTATGGCGAAGATATGGAACTTTCTGCCTGATGGAGAAGATCTTATGAAGAGAACCGAATCTTCGCTCATCGAGCTTGATGACCTTGCACGCGAAATTGGAAACCTTGCCGTCTCAATAGAAGCCGACCCTCTGCGACTGAACCATGTCAATGAAAGGCTTGACAGCATCTATTCACTTCTGCAGAAACACAGGGTGAATAATCTTGAAGAACTGATTGTTAAAAAGGAAGAGATTGGCAATCTTATAAAATCTATTTCAGGAAGTGATGAACGGCTCGTCCAGCTTGAGAAGATCCTCAGATGACGAGACTAAACGGTCTTCAGCAATTATCCGGCAGAGATGTCTGAAAAGAGAAAAGCTGTGCTTGCTGATATCGAATCCAGAATAACTGATACTCTTAAACAGCTTGGAATGCCGAATGCCAGGTTCAGGATATCTCTGTCAAGGTTAAAAGATTTTACTGCATCCGGTATTGATCAGGCTGACTTTCTGTTTTCAGCAAATAAACAGATCTGCACCGGAAAACCTTGCGAAGACAGCATCAGGAGGCGAGCTTTCCAGGGTGATGCTAAGTCTGAAATCTCTTCTTACAAGAAACAATAATCTTCCGACAATAATATTTGACGAAATAGATTCAGGTGTTTCAGGAGAAGTAGCAGATAAGGTCGGTCAGATACTTTCTGACATGGGAAAATATATGCAGGTTGTAAATATTACTCACCTGCCGCAGGTTGCATCCAGAGGGAACCGTCATTATCATGTATACAAAGACGATACTGATGATTCAACATTTACTCGTGTTAAATTGTTATCACCTGATGAGAGAATACTGGAGGTTGCCAGATTACTTAGCGGCAGTGAAGTGACAGAGACCGCAATAAAGAACGCTAAAGAACTTTTAACAAGCCGCAATTAATTAAATTAAATATAATGAGAGAAGGTCTTTTACAAGGGAAAAAAGGGATCATTTTTGGTGCCCTAAATGATAAATCCATTGCCTGGCAGGTTGCCCTGAAGGCATATGAGACATGGAGCTGAACTGGTTCTTACAAACTCACCAGTGGCTATGAGACTTGGCACAATCAGTGAGCTGGCAAAAATTACAGGCAGCAAGGTTATTGCAGCTGATGCAACAAAAATGGAAGATATAGAAGCGCTCCTGTCAGAGAGTATGACAATATTTGGTGGTAAATTCGACTTTATACTTCATTCAATAGGGATGTCTCCAAACGTACGGAAAGATATTCCGTACGAACAAACCAGCTATGAGAATATGCTGAAAACATTCGATATATCAGCACTCAGCTTCCACCGGGTACTGCAGACAGCCTATAAGCTTGATGCACTGAAGGAATGGGGCTCGGTGATCGCATTATCCTATGTGGCTGCTCAGAGGACACTTTCCGGTTATAACGACATGGGAGATGCCAAAGCGCTTCTGGAATCAATTGCCCGAAGCTTTGGCTATATCTATGGCCGTGATAAAAAGGTAAGAATAAATACAGTCTCACAATCGCCTACTATAACAACAGCAGGTATGGGAATCCATGGCTTTGACTCGCTTGTTGATTTTTCTGAAAGAATGTCACCGCTTGGAAATGCATCGGCTGAAGAGTGTGCCGATTATTGTGTAGCTCTCTTTTCAGACCTTACACGTAAGGTAACAATGCAAAATCTTTTTCATGATGGAGGATTTTCAAGCATGGGTATGAGCCTCAGAGCTATTGAACAATATCAGAAGAGCTTCGAGGAATGCGACTGCGATGAGAAGAAATAGATAAGTATAAAAACCTATTTTTAAAGCGACATGCAATTCAGTGTGTCGCTTTTTTTATATTTGATACAGACATAATCATTCTGATATGATAAAAATTATACTCCTCGTAATTTTCTATTTTACATTTCCGGTCCTGATAATTTATATTTGCAAACGATGGTCATTTACTGCAAAAACTTGGAACTATTGTACTTGCATATGGCTTCGGCCTGCTTTTAGGAAGTGTCGGATTGTTTCCTGAGGGAAGTGCTCAGTATAAGCTTTTGCTCCAGGGAAAAACAGCTATGTCCGGAAACAGAAATGGAAAAGCTCATAAATGAGGGCAGCTTTACCTGAAGAGGACAGATTCGTGAACCGGATCTCTCAGGTGCAGGATATAATTCCTTCTGTTGTCATACCATTGGCCTTCCCTCTTCTTCTCTTCTCAATGAATATTAAAAGATGGCTGAAATATGCCAAAAAGGGTTTTATTTCAGTTGTGCTGGCGCTGATAGCTGGTGTAGTAATGGTTACTGCCGGTTTCTTTATCTGGAAGGATTCAATACCGGAAAGCTGGAAGCTTGCAGGTATGTTCGAGGGGATATATACAGGAGGAACGCCAAATTTTGTTGCGCTTAAACTAGCTCTCAATGTGGATCCGAATCTTTTCATGATTGTCAATACATACGATATGGTGGTCGGAGCCGGACTTGTACTGTTCTTTATAACTGTTGCACCCCGTATTATTCAGGGCCATCCTGCCGAAATTTGTTGGAGAAAATGGCATATCGGTTGATAATGCACAGATAGCCAGTGAAATTGAAAATCTTGACGATTTTTCAGGTATGTTTAGAAATAAAACCTTACTGCCACTGCTCAAAGCATTGGGAATATCTGTCATTATCTTTGCGCTTTCAGGTGCGATAAGTCTTTTATTGCCAATGTTTCCCCAGATGGTGGTTGTAATTCTTTCAATTACGACATCTTGCAATTCTTGCATCGCTTGTAAAGTCGGATAAATAATATCGAAAAGACATTTCAGCTCGGCATGTATCTTCATACTTGTTTTTTCACTTACAATAGCAACACAGGCTGATCTCAAGACTAATGTTCAATATAGGGATGCTCAACCTTATCCTGTTTATAAGCTGGTGTTACTTTCGGGATCCCTGATCCTTCACCTTATCCTTGCAAAAATTTTCAGGGTAGATGCCGATAACTTCCTTATAACTGCCGCTGCATTTGTATTCTCCCCGCCATTTGTTCCTGCTTGTTGCTAATTCGCTTAAGAACAAGGATGTGATAGTCACTGGCATTACAGGAGGAATTATAGGATATATTTTAGGCAACTACTTTGGAGTCGTCCTGGCCTATGCTTCTGAAAGGCTTTTAAAGCTTTTATCTTTTCTTCCTCTGAGTGCAAACTCCAGTACTAATCTCTGGGACCGGTGCTTAGAAAAGTCTTGGGATATTTTAGCGCAGGAGCTGTTTCAGGGACTTTACACAAAGACCGCAAAGAGCTTAATTTCAGTAGTTGCCATTGCGTCTTTGCGCAAACCTTAGCGACCTCTGCGGTTAAAAAGACTTTTTCAACGACCCACCGGAGGAGGCAAAAGCAGAGGATCCTAGAACAAATAATTCAATCCGATAGAGAATCCTATATTTCCATCCTGCTTATTGAAAGCTTTTCCCAGATCAATTGCAATAACGAAGTTCTGATTCATTGCAAGCATAATGCTTGTCTCCTGCACTCATATGCAGCTTTTCTCCGCCGGGATTAAAATATTCTGAAAAACTTCCCGTAATGTGATCATTATTCAGTCCATTAAACTTTGATTCAAGATCGTCCGGAAGTTTTATCTTCCCGGTTATCATACCGAAGTCAAAAAATCCATTCAGACCCATGTAACAATCCTGTTTGAAGAGTGAAAAATATAACGGTTTCCAACGCAGTTCCACATTGCCCATAATAAAAGCATCGCCGATAACCCTGTTCCTGACCACTCCCCTCAGGGAGCTTGATCCCCCGAGTCCTTCACTTGTTGCGCCTGTCAGCATGGATGTAATAACCTGCGACTGGTAAAAGAACGGAACATCGCCGGTAAGTTTGGATTGATATCCTACACGGTATACAAAGGCAAGGTTTTTTTCAATCAGAGTAAAGTATTGGCGATGAATGAAATAAAATCTTGAGAAAGCCCAGTCATTTCCCATGAACTTAGGTGCAACTTCGATCCCCAATTCTGTCCATATTCCCTTCATAGGGTTTGGTCTGTTATCGCGGCTATCCCACATAAGACCGCCTTTTATTGAATTTACCCATCCTCCGGCAGCTTCTGTGGATGATATGAGATCCAGATCCTGATATATTTCATATAACCCGGGCACAGAATCTATTGCAGGCAGCAAATCTTTATCTTTACCTTTATTCAGCTTGGCTAATATCTACGGAATTGTTCTCAAAATGTTGAAATGCCAGACCTGCGCTCCACTTGAAATGGTCCCCGGCTATCTTTCCCTGCATATCTGTTTTCCACCTGAACTGGTTTCTTTCAAACCTGTAGAACATTCTTGATTTATAGGGCGGACTTGAAAGCTCATCATCCATCCAATCCTTGTTGAAGACTGATTCATATCCGTTGAATCCATAGAAGTGACTGGCCTGATCGGGAAGATAACTCAGGTCACTTGTCAGATGAACCCCGGGTATAAGATGGTTCGACTCATACATAAACCTGTAGATCCCGCTGCCTTTTGTATAACGAGATACTTCGGTGTAAGTATGATCAAGAAAATCAGGATATTTGCTTCCGTCTCCATAGTTAAAAAACTCAACCAGTGCACCGTACTGAAATCCAAGGTCGGAGTCGTATGTGACTGTAGGCAGAGCACCGCCGAATTTCCATCCGGTTTTTATTTTTTTCTCCTGCGCAGATACAGATAAGACCAGTGTTGCTATCAAGAAAAATAAAAAGGGTCTTTTTCATAGATTAATGGGTTTAGTTCATAATTATAAAGATAAAGAAAATTGAATATGGCAATCTCTTTTTTTTATATTTGCTAACTTAGTGGTTGAATAATACCATTAAATGCCTAAAGCCTTATTAATTATAAATATCAGGTGCCTGGTGCAGACCGAGGAAATTATCAGGGCTAAGATTTCCAGGAAATGATATGGCTGAGCTGAGCACTGTTAAAGATGCCTATCTCTATATAAGGAATGGTATTATACTGGATTTTGGCCAGATGAGAGACCTGGAAATAAGCGATATACCACTTGGAGATCCGTTGATTAAGGTCATTGATGCCGGTAGATAAACTTGTTTTTCCTTCCTTTTGCGATTCACACACTCATCTTGTATATGCCGGAAGCCGGGAGGCAGAATTTACTGACAAGATAAAAGGACTTTCATATGTGGAGATTGCAAAAAGAGGTGGTGGTATTCTTAATTCTGCACTAAAGCTTCATGCAACTCCCGAAGAGGAATTATTCGCTCAGTCAATAAAACGGTGAATGAAATTATTGCCTCTGGGACAGGCGCTGTAGAAATAAAAAGCGGCTATGGGCTGAATCTTGATGATGAGCTTAAAATGCTCAGGGTAATAAAGCGGATAAAGGAAAGCTCTCCTCTCGAGGTAAAGGCAACTTTCCTGGGTGCTCATGCTGTTCCTGCGGAATACAAGGGTAAAAAGGAAAAGTATGTTGATCTTGTCATCAATGAGATGATCCCTGTTGTCGCCTCAGAAGAACTGGCTGATTATATTGACGTTTTCTGCGACCGCGGATTTTTTTCTGTTGAGGATACCGAACGGATACTAATGGCAGGAATGAAGTACGGACTGACGGCTAAGATCCATGCAAATGAACTTGACTTTTCCGGCGGCATACAGACGGGGGTTAAATACAATGCACTTTCGGTCGATCATCTTGAGTGCACCGGTGATGAAGAGATAGAGGCACTGCTCGGGTTCAGATACAATGCCGACTCTTTTGCCGGGATCTGCTTTTTTTCTTGGTTTAAAAGACCCGCCTGCAAGGAAAATGATAAATTCAGGACTGCCTGTTGCACTTGCCTCCGATTATAATCCGGGTTCATCACCATCAGGAAATATGAAGCTTGTTATGTCACTCGGATGTATTAAACTCAGGATGCTTCCTGAGGAGGTGATTAATGCTGTTACAATCAATTCGGCATATGCAATGGGGCTTTCATCAACTCATGGTTCAATAGCAAGGGGAAAATGTGCAAATGTGTTCATTACAAAGGAGATACCTTCATATGAGTTTATGCCATATGCATTTGGCAGCGACCTCATTGAAACTGTAATATTAAAAGGGGAAATTATTAAATACTCAAAACCTCTGCGAATCCCTGTGAGCCCGATTAACCTCGATTTCACCTCCTCTCTGTGCAGGTGCAGAAGAAGAGCTGACACAGAGTGACACAGAGAAGCACGAGATGTAACAGAATAATAGTCGATTGTTTATATATGGAAAATAGAATAATAGAGTGCGTGCCAAACTTCAGTGAAGGTCGCGATATGGAGATAATCAGGCAGATAACTGATGTCATTGAATCTGTAAAAGGAGTAAGGCTGCTGAATGTAGATCCGGGCAAAGCCACAAACCGTACTGTTGTTACATTTGTCGGCGATCCTGAAGCAGTATCTGAAGCTGCATTTCTGGCTGTAAAAAAAGCTTCTGAAGTCATAGACATGTCAAAACATAGATGGAGAACATCCAAGGATGGGAGCCACTGATGTCTGTCCGTTTGTTCCGGTTTCAGGTATCACAATGGATGAGACTGTCAGCTATGCCAGAAAAGTTGCGGCGAGGATAGGGGAAGAGCTGGGAATACCTGTCTATTGTTATGAGAATGCTGCCTTTTCTGAAGAGCGAAGAAATCTGGCGAAGTTGCAGGGCAGGAGAGTATGAAGGACTGATTAAGAAACTGGCTGATCCGCAATGGAAACCTGACTTCGGACCAGCGGTATTCAATAAACGGTCAGGAGCTACCGCAGTTGGAGCAAGGGATTTTCTGGTTGCATATAACATAAACCTTAATACAACATCAACGCGGAGAGCAAATGCTATAGCCTATGATGTCAGGGAAAAGGGAAGGCCAAAACGGGAGGACGATACATTAACAGGTAAGATCATTTATGACGAAAATGGGGAGAAAGTTATGATCCCGGGTTCACTCAAGATCGGTGAAAGCGATTGGCTGGTATATCGAGGAATATGGAATTGCACAGATCTCAATGAACCTTACAGATATTTCTGTCACTCCGCTGCACATTGCATTTGATGAGGTTTGCCGGAAAGCTGAAGCAAGGGGCATCAGGGTAACCGGATCGGAGATTGTCGGACTGGTCCCGCTCAGGTCAATTCTTGATGCAGGAAGGTACTTCCTTCATAAACAGCAGCGATCGTCCGGAGTATCCGACAAGGAACTTATAAAAATAGCAGTCAGAACAATGGGTCTCGATGAATTAACTCCGTTTAAACCGGAAGAAAAGATAATTGAATACATTATGGAAGAAAAAAGCAAAAGGAGACTGGTTGACATGAACCTTAAGGAGTTCATGGAGGAAACTGCATCAGAATCACCTGCCCCTGGTGGTGGTTCGATCTCAGCTTATATGGGAGCCACTTGGCGTCGCTCTCGGTACTATGGTTGCCAACCTGTCGAGCCATAAGAAAGGGCTGGGATGACAGATGGAAACTCTTTTCAGATTGGGCTGAACAGGGAAAAGCTCTCCAGAATAAGCTCCTCAGACTTGTGGATGAGGATACCGATGCTTTCAGCAAGCCTTATGAATACCTTTGCTCTTCCCAAAAAGAGTGAAGATGAGAAAAAAATCAGGGATGCCGCAATTCATGAGGCAACAAAAGCTGTCATTCTTGTGCCGCTTAAGGTTATGGAGACTGCCCTTTCCGGTTTCGGACTGATAAGGGAGATGGTCGAAGAAGGTAATCCGAATTCTCTTACAGATGCAGGAGTTGGTGCCCTGGCACTCAGAGCATGTATTAAGGGAGCCTACCTGAATGTTAAGATCAATGCATCAACACTCGATGATAAAGACTTTGTAAGGGAGATACTTATTCAGGGCTGTGACATTGATTCAAAGGCAAAGATGGAGGAGGATGCAATCATGAAAATGGTTGACGAGAAAATTGTCAGGGCGCATAAAAACTGATATCAACCGATGAATAAGCAGATCGTGAAATCTTCTGTATTCTTGTCAGACTATTCGCCTTAATTCTGAGGTTATGTGAATAACCATTTATCTCATTCTTGAAGATACCCTGGTGATCGATCGGGTCGATCCTTACCCTGCCGGATGCATGTATTACAAGTCCTCTCTGAAAGGATCATTCCAACATGCGAGATCCTTCCTCTTTCATTGTCAAAAAATGCAAGATCCCCAGGTTTTGCCTCATCTATAAAACCGACACCTGTACCTTCCTCAGCCTGATCTGCAGCATCCCTTGCAATTGGTACCCCGAATATCTTATATGCAAGCTGTGTGAGTCCCGAACAGTCAATACCTGATGGGATACGTCCTCCCCAGATATACGGGCTGTTGATGAACTTCATTGCAATTTCAGGAAGTGTTTCATTTGTTGTTATAAAGCTCTTGCTGAATTCTGCAGAGGTGTTATAAATATTATTTCCTATTGTAAAAAGCTTATTTTCAAAATCAGGTTCAAAAATCTCACAACCAGCCTCCAGTACCATTTTTGTTTTGTCGTTCCTGTAGCATAACAAATGATCTGTTCAGAACGTGACCTTGCGCACTGTCTTCATCAACAGTGCATTGAAGGTGATCAATATCCATCCATCCATCGTAATTGTCAAATAATGTCTTTACTTTAAGCCAGCTGCCAGACCTGTCAGTGACTGTATATTTCTCACCGAATAAGATCTGGCTTAACATCTCCGACTTATGGGTAGGAGCAGACCGTAAAGGGACAAATACATTCTCGCAGATAAATGTTTCCATGAAAATCTATATTTGATACAAAATTACTAAAAATCATTGATTCTCCCTCTTTTGCTTCGTTGTCTCTCTTTCCTCCCCAATGTGCCGCGCCGGGTGACTTGTACTTATTTGAAAAATAGTCTAAATTTGCCGGTCATAAACAGCTTTTCAATTTTTAAAGGCTATGCCGGAAGTACGGAAAACCAGTAACTCAACCAGAAAGTTCATCATCAATCTCGCATTCTTTCTGCTGAGCATTGTGTTTGTTTCGGCAATCTGGCCCGCGGATAAGAAGGAAACCCTGGCTGAGCTTCTGGGCAGCGTAATAATTATTTCATCATGCTATCTGATGCTTTATCTTTTTCTGACGCATTTCAGGGCTGAAATACTTGAAGTTACAAGAAAGACATTATTTATAATCCTTATCGTTATTCTCTTTATCGTGCTTACAAGGATTGTTCTGTCATTCACAGATCCGGAAATCCTGTTTCTTATTCCTTTTGCAATAATCCCTGATTGTAATTTGTACATTTTATGATGCCAGACTGGCATTGTTTATCCTTCTGATCACAATTCTGCTTGCCGGATTCATGGTTCCTGACCCCTTCTGATTTTATTTTCATGAGTTTTATTTCAGGTGTTGCTGCAATTTTCTCGCTTACAAATATTTACAGACGTGCCAGGGTACTCTTTTCCTCTCTTGCAGTAGTCGCAAGCTATTCTGTCGTTCACTTCGCAGAAACAATAATGAACGGAGGAGCGAGAGACGGTATTCATCTGTTTGAATATGAATTATTTCTTGGGAATGGAGTGCTTATACTGTTGAGTTATCCCCTGATCTTTTTGTTTGAAAAGAACTTTTATTTTTTGTCAGATACAACCCTGCTTGAATTATCCAATTTAAATACACCCGCTTCTGAGAAGATTTGCTGAAGAAGCTCCGGTTCGTTTCAACATTCCCTTCAGGTTGCCAATCTGGGAGAGGAAGCTGCAAGAGTTGTGGGAGCTAATTCGCTTCTTGTACGTGCAGGATCACTGTATCATGATGTGGGAAAAATAAGTAATGCAAGGTTTTTCATTGAAAATCAGGAAGATGGTTTTAGTCCTCACAGGAATATGGATCCTGTTGAAAGCTCAGGAATAATAATTAATCATGTAAGAGAGGGCGTCTCTATTGCAAGAGAATACAAACTGCCGGTTCAGATAATTGATTTTATCAGGACACACCACGGAACCAGACAGGGCATATTTCTTTTACATGAAGTATCTTGAAACCTCAGGACAGTCTGATGATGCTGAAAAGCTGTTTGTGTTATCCCGGACCAAAGCCATTTACAAAAGAAACGGCAATAGTTATGATGGCAGATGCTGTGGAAGCATCCTCACGCACTCTTGATAAATATAATGAGAATACACGTAAGCGAACTTGTTGAACGGATTATAGGAAAACAGGAACTGGCTGATCAGTTTTCGGATTCTCCGCTTACATTCAGGGACTTGTCGGAGATAAAAAAAATATTCAGAAAAAGGCTTCTGAATATTCACCATGTCAGGACTGTTTATCCTGAGATTGATTCGGGTGACAGTTAGCGCATATCATTTATCTCGACCCCTTTATATTTTTCTGTCTGAAAGACGAAAGTATCTGCAGCAGGTTTATTGTTTAAGATTATATTCCAATATCTGAAGAGTGATAACCAGGCCATCTCTTCTCTTATATTCCAGGTTCTTCAAACTGAGATCTGACTTCTTTATGTCAAGTCTGACCCTTACAAGGTCACTTTTGACATCTTCAGGATAAAGATCAATAATGTAAAGATCCGTTTTTTCTTCTATCAGCCTGCTTTTATAACCAGATTTGTACATGTGAGAAAATAAGGGAGGGCCGGTTCTGGAATGAATTATCTTTCTTATCGGGTTTTGTTATTGTAACCTCTTTTTCTGCAGTCAAGATAGTTCCAGTTGGTTTCTCCATTATACCAGACGAGATTATCCCCCAGGTTAAGCCTGTATTTATCCTTGCTCAGAATTATTGATCCTTTCACAGTATCCGTTCTGTTTTCAGTAAGATCGGTTGTGATCATCCTGAAGGCCATTGTAACAGATGGCGCTTTAGATGCATTTGAAGAGAAGCTGTCAAGGATCTTTATTGCCTGCGGATCGTTTTGTCCGGATGCAGTACCTGTCTTTAAGAGAGCTGAAAGAAAAAGTAATATTAAGATTTTCATGTGAAGCAGTTTATTCAAGACGACTCAAAATCTGTTCCAAAGATATAAAATCAGATACCAGAACATCTCTTGCCTTGCTTCCTTCGAATGGTCCGACAACTCCGGCAGCCTCGAGCTGGTCTATAATTCTTCCTGCCCTGTTATATCCTATTGAAAGTTTTCTCTGGATAAGTGATGTTGATCCCTGCTGATGCTGAACAACAAGTTTTGCTGCATCATCAAACATCGGATCCCTTTTGCGCAGGTCAACTTCGGCCACTCCGGAATCACTGTCATCAACATATTCGGGGAGATGCATTGCATCGGCATATCCTTTTTGCGATCCGATAAAGTCTGTCAGCTCCTCAATTTCAGGAGTATCGATGAAGGCACATTGCACCCTTACAGGTTCATTGCCTGATGATACAAGCATGTCTCCTCGTCCGACAAGCCTGTCGGCACCAGTTGAATCGAGAATTGTCCGTGAATCGATTGATGAAAAGACACGGAAGGCAACTCTTGTCGGGAAATTGGCTTTTATAAATCCGGTTATAATATTGGCTGAAGGCCTCTGGGTCGATATTATGAGATGTATCCCTATAGCCCTTGCAAGCTGGGCAAGCCTTCCTATCGGACCCTCAATCTCTCTTCCTGCAGTCATTATAAGATCGGCGAATTCATCTATTATCAGAACAATATAGGGAAGGTATTTATGTCCCTTTTCAGGATTGAGCTTTCTTGAAATGAATTTCTCATTATACTCCTTGATATTGCGGGACTGGGCAGCTTTAAGAAGCTCGAGCCTGTTATCCATTTCAATACACAGGGAGTTAAGGGTTTTAATTACTTTCTGGGTATCAGTGATAATGGCATCCTCTTCATCCGGCAGCTTGGCAAGAAAATGTCTTTCGATTTTCATATAGAGAGGGAGTTCTACCCTCTTTGGATCGATGAGCACAAATTTGACTTCAGCAGGATGTTTTTTATAGAGAATAGATGTTATGATTGCATTTATCCCCACCGATTTTCCCTGTCCTGTTGCTCCTGCAACAAGAAGATGCGGCATCTTTGTAAGATCGACAATATATGGTTCATTAGTTATTGTTCTGCCAAGAGCAAGGGCAATATCAAATTTCGTCTCCTGGAAAGCCTTGGAGGTAATGAGTGATCGCATCGATACCATTTCAGGCTTTTTGTTCGGGACTTCAATACCCACGGTTCCCCTTCCGGGTATAGGTGCAATAATCCTGATGCCGAGAGCGGAGAGATTGAGTGCAATATCATCCTCAAGTGATTTTATCCGTGCCAGCCTGACGCCACGTTCAGGTACAATTTCATAAAGTGTTACTGTCGGACCTATTGTTGCAGAAATACTTTTGATGCTTATTTTATGGTCCCCAAGTGTTTTAATTATATTCTCTTTGTTCTCAAATACTTCTGTATTGTCAAACGCAGTCTCCGATTTGTGTTCCTTAAGGATCGATACAGGAGGAAATTTATAATGAGAAAGGTCAAGCCGGGGATCATAATTTTCCATTATCCTTTGAACCTCATGCTCGGAGAGAGTGCCTTCTGTCTCAGTCGTGACAATATTGAGAGGAACCTCCTCAACCGGTGGTGCAACCTTCCTGTCATTGTCAAAATCACGAATTATGGATCCTCTTGGAAAAACCTCAGGTATAACCTCATCATCCTCTTCATCCTCATCCTCAGCAATGGTGTATTTGTGTTCCTGACAATAAATTCGACAGGTTTTTCTTTCCGGATTTCTTCTTCTGTCTCAGGCTCCTCATCTGTCAAAGAATCAGCTTCTTCTTCTCCATTTTCTTCAGTTACAGGTACAGTAACCGGTGTTTGCTTTCTTGAATTTCAGACAGGAATGCGGGAATCTTAAACCCAAATGATTCAGGTTTTACCTTCAGGGCAAAAACAAGATATGAAATAGTAAGGAACAAAAAGAATAACCCGGTACCTGGCTTTCCCATAAATGCATTCAGCCATTCAGTTATCTTATATCCATGTGCCCCGCCTGGTCCGCTTCCAAGGAAGATCTTTGTTTTTCCAAAAAGAAAGCCAATATAACCAAGTATCAATGAAAGAATGATCGCGGCAAATGTAAATTTCAATACAAGCTTCAGAGGCTTTATTTTCGGGAAACGGAGCAGATATAAACCAATAGATCCAAAAATCAGAGGAATAAAAAATGCACCAAATCCAAATCCGTTTCTGATTATAAGATCTGCAAGAAAATGACCGCTTTTGCCTGACCAGTTCTGGACTTCAACATCGGGTCCTGATACCACCTCTGAAGAAGGAAGACTCTGATCGGCTTTCCATGAGAAAAGGTATGAAATACATGCCAGCAGAAGATAAAACGCAAAACCTGTTATGAGAATTCCGGCAACAAATTTAACCCTCTCATCAGTGATGAAGGATTTGGACTTTTCAGATCCCTTTGAAGTTTTAGAACTTTTCTTGCCAGCCTCTTCCTTCTCTTTAGTCATTACTCTTTAATATTTTTCATTAGGCAGTCCAAAGGTAATAATTTTGAACCTTACACAAAAGATAGACTTATGAATTTGATTTTCGATGCAGCTTCCCTCAAAGTGCTTATCATTATTTTACAAAGACGCTACAGCCTGATAACAGCCCCGTTGCAGATTTCTGTCCGCCCGTCATTGATCTGAAGAATAAGGCAACAGGATATGCCTTATTGCATAAGCGTATTATTAATGAACTTTATGATCTCTTCCCTGGAGACTCTGACAAATTTTTCACGTCTTTCAAACATCTGATCAGGAATATCTTTCCTGTAAACTGTCTCTGCATTGAAATGAAGTTCAGTATGGCCGATCAGAAAGAAAAAACTCATCATTACCCCGTCAATCTGCTGAAAAGGGGAACTTGCATTTGGATTTTTTACATTTATTTCATTCGTATACCAGACATCATAAATCTTCGCTCTGTCGGCCGGTAATGTTACCTCGGCATTTTTACAGTTAAAACCGCATATCACCATTGTCTTCTCTGTTTTATGTATTTCCATCCCATCCATCGCTTCGAACCCGGGAAATTTCTCACCTTTTTTTGCGGCATAATAATATTTGAGTGTCAAGATGCTGAAGTAGCGTATCATAAATATCCTCATCAGGGTTGGAGAGGTTGAGTATGCCTGAATTACCAATGGGAGATATCATCGCGAAAAGTATCTTGTCGTCTTTAAATGACACAATAAGATTCTTCGGCATGATCTCTATTGGCATGGATCCAATCGAAGCTGAATAATCAATAGTATAATGGATTTCTCCCTGGTCTATATTTTTCCCCCCTTTGTGAAACAGGAGTAACATGTCACTGCAAAAATGGCTGCAATGAACCACACATAGCGTAATCTCACTTAACTTGCCTAATTTTGAATTATGTAAATGTAACGATTTTTTTTAACTTCAATTCACTGAGGTGATAATTATGGGTCAGATCGCAAATTCTGTGTTATTTAACATGTATTTCATATGCTCTATTTCGGTTCATCCGGTTCATGAAATTAAACCCGATTTGATAGCTTTGTATTCTGACGGCAAAATATTGTTTAAACCGGATTCAGATTATTCTGAAAGATTATGAACAGAAAGCTGGCTGTAGTTGCACTTGGCGGGAATGCCCTTCTGAGAGGAGATCAGATAGGTACAATTGATGAGCAGGAAGAAAATACTGCTCTGACTCTTGAAAACCTTGTTTTTTTGATAAATGAGGGATATGACCTGGTTATTACTCATGGAAATGGTCCACAGGTTGGAAATATCCTTATGAGGAATGATGCGGGTGAACAATTGTACGGTATCGCCCAGATGCCAATTGATATTTGTGTTGCTGACTCGCAGGGAGGGATAGGTTATATGATCGAAAGGATCTTCAGGAATGTTCTGAATAAGCATGGGATTGACAAAAATGTTGTTTGCGTTGTAACACAGGTTCTTGTTGATATCAATGATCCGGCTTTCACCGATCCGCAGAAGCGGGTTGGTAAAATCTATACAAAGACTCAGGCTGATCAGCTTGCTTCTGAAAAAGGATGGCTCTTCAGCGAGGAGGTTAAAACTCCGGACGGTTACAGGAGGGTTGTCCCTTCTCCGATCTCCTTCAGGTGTTATGAATGTTTCAATAATAAAAGATCTGGCTCTGAAAGGCAATATTGTAATTGCTGCCGGTGGAGGAGGAGTACCTGTTTATATCGACGGCAAAAATGATGTAAGACCAGCTGAAGCTGTCATAGACAAAGATCTTGCCTCTTCATTGCTGGCCACCCAGATCGGTGCCGATGAGTTCTATATTCTTACCGATGTTCCCTATATCTATATTAATTTCAATAAACCTGACCAGGAGATTAAAGAATTCCTCAACTATGAAGATACACTCAGATATCTGAATGAGGGACAGTTTGCAAGGGGAAGCATGGCTCCAAAAATTGAGGCCTGCCTGAATTTTATAAAAAATGGCGGTAAAATGAGTGTTATCACTGAAGCCTTCAAACTGGCTGATAAAAAGTTTGGTTCAAAGATTACAATGGAATATGAGGATGACAGAAGATAGACATAGCTTCAGCCTGAGCCCTGTGCCCTGAGCCCATGAGCCCTCGCGCCTTAAGACCTGGTCCTGCCGAGCCCTAGCCTTTTCTATATCACCAATATTTATTACCTTTGCTACCTCATTTTAAAAATTCAAAACAATGCCTTACAATCTTCGCAACAGGAATTTTCTGAAACTTCTTGATTTCAAACCCGAAGAGATCAAATTTCTTCTGGATCTTGCATCTGAACTTAAGAAAGCAAAGTATACAGGTACTGAACAGCCACGTCTTAAAGGCAAAAACATTGCCCTGATTTTTGAAAAAGCTTCAACACGCACCAGATGTGCTTTTGAGGTAGCTGCCCTTGATCAGGGAGCTCATGTTTCATATCTCGGTCCGAGCGGATCACAGATCGGACAGAAGGAGTCAATGAGGGATACAGCAAGGGTTCTTGGCAGGATGTATGACGGCATTGAATACCGTGGTTATGGTCAGGATATTGTTGAAGAGCTGGGAAAGTATGCCGGAGTGCCGGTATGGAATGGACTTACAAACGAATTTCATCCCACTCAGATCCTTGCTGATTTTATGACAATGCTTGAACATTCTGACAAGCCTCTGAACAGGATATCGTTCTGTTACCTTGGCGATGCACGTAATAATATGGGTAATTCACTTATGGTAGGTGCTGCAAAGATGGGTATGGATTTCCGGGCTGCAGCCCCAAAAGAATGTCAGCCGTCTGAGAGCCTTGTTGAAACATGCCGGGCAATAGCCAAAGAGACCGGAGCAAGGATAACTATTACCGAATCAGTTGAAGATGCTGTAAAAGGTGTCGATTTCCTTTACACAGATGTATGGGTATCAATGGGAGAACCTGATTCTGTATGGGATGAACGGATTAAACTTTTGAGGCCTTACCAGATAAATATGGATGTGGTTAAAAAAACCGGCAATCCAAAAGTCAAATTTCTTCATTGTCTTCCTGCTTTCCATAACCGCGAAACAAAAGTGGGAGAGGAGATCTTCAAGAAATTCGGACTCGATGGAATGGAAGTGACAGAGGATGTATTTGAATCTGAATATTCAATTGTCTTTGATGAAGCAGAAAACAGGCTGCATACTATCAAGGCAATTATGGTTGCAACATTGGGGGACTGAATGATATTTTTACTCCTTTGCTGGCCTCACCTCAATCCGCTCCTCATAATCCGCCTCACCCCAACCCCCTCATAAATCCGCCTCACCCCAACCGCTCCCCAGGGGAGAGGGGCTAAGATCCTGATTATATTGTTCTTCCCCCTTCTCCCTCGGGAGAAGTTGCCATTTTATAGGCTCAGCCATGACGTGGCTCGGGGGATGAGGCATGACAAAACTAGGATAAGTAGATGTAGGGCCTTCGCCTGATGGCATGAGGTATACGAAACAGGGTTGGGAATCCGCTCTTATGCAATCCACTCCTTCACGAAGTAGAAAGTCATAATAAATGAAGCTGCGAGCTTAAGTCCGATACCTGTAAGAAAACCCAGGAGGCTTCCAAAACCGGCACGGATTGCATAGTTTATATCATCCTTGAAAATCATCTCTCCGACAAATGCACCTATCAGCGGTCCTATAATTATTCCCATCGGTCCAAGGAAGATCCCGATTATCAATCCTACAGTAGCTCCGCGTGTACCGTATTTGGATCCGCCAAATCTTTTTGTTCCCCATACAGGTACTATAAAATCAAGAATTGTAACAACAACTGCTATGATACCCAAGGTTATCAAAGTTGAATTTGAGAAATGTCCGAAACGGGAAAAATGAAGGAAAATCAATCCGATAAAACTTAATGGTGGTCCTGGCAAGACCGGAACCAAACAACCGATTATTCCCAGGATCATGAGAATAATTCCTGATATAAGAAGTATGTAGTCTGACATTTAGAAATATCCTGCGAAAAATGTATCTGAAAGAAACTTCTAGTGCTTGCCGAGATCTTCAAACTCAACGTCTGTAAATTCAGCTGTGACCAGTGATTTTTTCTGATCAGTCGATTCAGTGTCTGAGTTCTGGTGCGGTGCTTCGTACTCTCCCTTGTTATTGTCAATATATGTGACAGCATCTTTCAGCCCTTCTGTAAATTTATCAAAATCCTCCTTGTAAAGAAAGATCTTATGCTTTTCATAGAAAACCTTACCCTCCTTTCCCAAACGCTTTTTGCTTTCAGTGATAGTCAGATAATAATCGTCCTTTCTTGTTGCTTTCACATCAAAAAAATAGGTCCTTTTTCCGGCACGTACAACCTTTGTGAAAATTTCTTCCTTAGCGTTCTTTTCTTCATGCCCGTTTATGACTTCTTTAATACCAGCTTCTTCTTCCATTTCCAAGTCAGTTAGTTTTAGGGTTTTGTTTTGTATTGTCAAATGTAACAATTATTTTATCAAATCAAAACAGAGCGGAATATTTGTGCATATTGTGGTTTATTTTGCATGATATGTTTTGTAGCTCTAATATGAATGATAAACAGTTTTTTAACATGAGAATTTCAGGAATTCTGTTTTTATGAATATTGCCTATTTTTTGGAAAGTTTCTTTGACAATAGTGGAAAAAGAGTAATTTTGCAGCGGAAAAATCGATGTTCCTTTATTAATGATAAGCAGAAGATTACTACGTATAAAAGCCTTAATGGCTATTTATGCTTTTAACCGCAGAGAGGATGTAAATTTAGCCCAGGCCGAAAAAGAACTTATGTTCAGCATTGGTAAGACCTATGATCTGTATCACTACCTTCTGCTGCTTGTGCTTGAAATTGCCGATATAGCCGGAGAAAAGATTGATTTTGCTCTGCAAAAGCGAATGCCTACCCCGGAAGATCTTAATCCTCAGCGCAGATTCGTTGATAACCTGATGATTGCACAGCTCAGAAAAAATGTGCAGTTCAATGGCTATATCTCGACAAAAAAACTATCGTGGTCCAACTACCAGCATATTCCTCGGACTCTGTATAACAAGATGATTGCCTGGGAAGTGTATGAGGAGTATATGTCAACTGAAATCCATAATTATTCATCAGACAGGAAGTTTATCATTAACCTGATAACAGACCTGTTTCTGAATTCCGAAGACCTCCAGTCAAACCTTGAAGAACAGAGCATCTACTGGAATGATGATCTTGAGTACATTGCCACAATGATTGAAAAGACCCTGAAGAAGTTTAAGGCCGATTCAGGTGAAAATGTGTCACTGATGCCTCTGTTTAAAAATGCAGAGGATGAGGAATTTGTAAAGATACTTTTCAGAAAGGCAATAATGCATTCCGAAAAATGTTCTGCACTCATCGACAAGAACACAACAAACTGGGAGGTTGACAGAATTGCACTGATGGACATACTTGTGATGCAGCTTGCTATTACAGAGATTCTCGAGTTTCCTGAGATACCTGTAAAGGTTACTCTGAATGAGTATATTGAAATTGCCAAATTCTATTGTACCTCAAAAAGCAGTACCTTTGTCAATGGGATTCTTGATAATATTGTAAAGGAGATCCGCCAGGAGGGACTTTTGAATAAATCCGGCAGGGGACTGGTTGGTGAACAATTATCCGACAGGAACTAATAACATTTTATTAATGAACATAATGAGCAGGATCATTTTATCAAGCCTTGTGATGATAACCTTGTTGTTGTCACAATGCGGACAATGATGTCAGAAAAAACTCCCGGGGAGTGTCAAGCTGCTGATACCGGTGTTGCTAGACTTGTATTCAGGGAGTATGAACATGACTTTTGGCAAAGTCTCTGAAGGTGAAAAGGTCGGTTATGTATTTAAATTTGACAACCAGGGAACTGCAGCTCTTGTTATAGCTTCAGCAACAACAAGTTGTGGATGCACAGTGCCTGAATATGATTCAAAACCAATACCACCCGGGAGGCGAAGGAAGCCTTGAGGTGGTTTTCGATACATCCGGCAGAAACGGTATGCAGACAAAAACAATCACTGTAAAGTCAAATGCCAAACCTGCTGTTGTTCTTTTGAAAATAACCGCTGAAGTTGCAATTGCTGAGAAGTAAACGGTAAGTCGGTAATCAGTAATCGGTAATCGGTAATATGAAGAAATATTAAGTAAGAACTTTGAACCTTGAACCTTGAACCTTGAACCTTGAACCTTGAACCTTGAGCCTTGAACCTTGAACCAAATAATTCATATAACAATTAATAACAAAAATTCTTAGAAATGACCAATTTAGCTTTTGTATTTTTAATGGGACAACCGGCCGGAGCTGCCGGTCAGAGTAATCCTTTGCTTACTTTTCTCCCGCTTATTCTGGTGTTTGTTGTATTCTATTTTTTCATGATCAGACCACAGATGAAGAAACAGAAAGAGATGAACAACTACAGAAGTTCACTTAAAAAAGGCGATAAAGTAGTTACAACAGGAGGAATCTACGGCAGGATATATGAAGTGAAAGACAATTATGTAACAATTGATGTCGGAGGTGATGTAAGACTGAAAGTTGATAAAAGTGCTTTGCTGAAAGATCCGTCAGCTGACGAGTAGATTTATAACTTCTTCTCATTTGATTTTTGTGAAGGGAAGTGATGGAATACCGGGCAGAAAACCTGCAAAGAAGAAGGGTAAGAGCCATCAACAGGGATGTTGTGGTCTTTACTTTCTTTCTTTTTCTCTCATTTGGCTTATGGTACATCAATTCCCTCGGAAAAGAGACGGAGGGCGATGTTAAATATCCGGTGAAGTACATCAACATACCAAAAGACAGGGTATTGTCTGAAGTATCTCCTGATAAAGTCAACTTCTCGCTTAAAGGTCCGGGTTATTCTGTTTTGAAGCTGAAAGTGTCAGGAACCAGGCCTCCTGTATTGATTGATCTTTCAAAAGTCAGCTATAAAAGGTTACCTGAAAGTAAAAATTCTGATTATTTCATTGTTACTTCAGGCTTGCCAAAAGTCTTACAGTACAGATAAGATCAGGATGTGAAATAATTACTATTAAGCCGGATACTCTTTTTTTTAGGTTAAACAGGGAAAGTGCAAAGCCGGTTACAGTGAGCCATTAATTGATGATTGCACTTTGATGATACAGATCTTTTGAAACACTGAAGAGAGGATGAAAAGCGTTGAAAGAGCGGCTTTGAAGCTTGGGGTGACAGGTGGTATCGGAAGCGGTAAGACATCAGTCTGCAAAGTCTTTAAAGTACTTGGAATACCTGTCTTTTCAGCCGACAGGGTTGCAAGGGAAATAATGGACAGTGATGAGAATATTAAAGAGTAAAATAAATTCCATTGCCGGAAAGGATCTTTACAGCAACGGTAGTCTCGACCGGATGACGCTTGCATCACTTATCTTTAATAACAATGAACTGCTTGAAAGTGTCAATTCACTCGTTCATCCTTTGGTCTTTGAAAATTTTCACATGCTGGGAAAAGAATCAGACCGCCCCTTATGTAATAATGGAGGCAGCCATTCTTTTTGAAAGCGGCGCATCAAAACTTGTCGACAAAATTGCAACTATTGTAGCGCCGGAGGAGGAAAGAGCTTAACAGGGTTACACTGAGAAACACACTTTCAAGGGAACAGGTTCTTGAAAGAATGAAAAACCAGCTGGACGATGAGACAAGAATCAGACTATCTGATTATGTAATATATAATTCGGAAAATGACATGATAATACCGGCAATACTCGGAATTCATGAGGATATTTTAAAAAGTATTAAACACTTCAACTGATTATGGGAATGTTTGGCAAATGGCTTGGAGGCGGACTTGGTTTTGCCATGGGAGGACCGATCGGTGGATTGCTGGGATTTCTTGTCGGGTCAATGATTGACAGCACAACCGAAGAAGCAACCACGTCTATACCACCCAGCCTGCAAGAACCCGTCAGGGCGATTTCGGCATGAGCCTCCTTGTACTCGTGGCTGCTGTGATGAAAGCCGACGGAAAAGTTGTGAAATCAGAACTTGATTATGTCAAGCAATTCTTTGTAAGACAATTCGGACAGGAGTCAGCAAAAGAGGCACTTCTGATGCTGAAGGATATAATCAAGCAGGATATCCCCGTCAGAGACATCTGCATTCAGATAAGCAGGAATATGGACTATTCATCACGCCTCCAGCTGCTGCACCTGTTGTTCAATGTTTCACTTGCCGACACTACAATACACCCAAAGGAAATTGAGCTGCTTGAAAAAATATCAGGTGCACTTGGGTGTTGCATCAAATGATTTTCTCTCAATAAAGAATATGTTTATTCCTGAGACTGACTCATCATATAAGATCCTGGAGATAGATCCGGCATCAACAAATGAAGAGGTCAAGAAAGCATACAGGCGAATGGCAATGAAATACCATCCCGACAAGGTGAACCATCTTGGAGATGAATTCAGAAAAACTGCTGACGAAAAATTCAAAAAGGTAAATGAAGCCTATGAGAAGATTAAAAAGGAAAGGAATATGATTTGATTCAGTAATATCAAAAAAATATGAATAATAGACTCACATTGGAATTCAAGGATTAAATTTGCAAACAAAACAATAGAAAATGGTTTTAAAAGATATTCTCGCAATCTCAGGAGAACCGGGGCTTTTCAAATTTATTGCCCAGGGTAAAAATTCAATAATTGTTGAGCACCTCGAAACAAAAAAGAGAAGCAGCGCCTATGGCTCAGCTAAGGTAAGTTCTCTTGAGGACATTGCAATATTTACCGAAAAGGAGGATGTTCCTCTGGGAAAAGTATTTGATATAATTTTTGAAAAAACCGGAGGTGGCACTGCCATCGATTCAAAAGCTGATGGGAACAAGCTAAAAACATGGTTTGAGGAGATACTGCCTGATTATTCAAGAGATAAGGTCTATGTAAGTGACATGAAGAAGGTTGCCCTCTGGTATAACATTCTTCATAAACTGGATATGCTTGTAAAGGAAGAGCCTGAAGCAGAGACTGAAGAGGAATCTGAACGCAAAGGCAGATTCAGAGGCGGCTCCCGTTGCAGAAAAGAAGAAGAGCCCCAGGAAGCCTAAAGCAGAGTAAAAAAGATCTTTAATCAAGTGACTGTGAATTTTGGAGGAAATGAAGTAGTTTATGATTATTCCCGGTCGGAGATAATCATTCTTCCTGTTCCATATGACGAGACAAGTACCTGGATGAAAGGTTCAGACAAAGGGCCGGAAGCAATTCTTGAAGCCTCAGTAAATCTTGAATTCTATGATGTTGAAACCTCATCGGAAGCACATCTGAAGGGAATTCATACAGTTGATCCTATCCTCGAAAAGGGATCACCTGAAAAATTGGTAAATGCCGTATATAACAGAACTTTAACACTGTTATCTGAAAATAAATTTCCTGTCATAATAGGAGGAAACCATACCGTTCCTATAGGTGCTTTAAAGGCATTCTCAGAAACATTTGAAAACCTCTCCATCCTTCAGCTTGATGCACATGGTGATCTGAGACAAACCTATGAAGGTTCTGAATTTAATCATGCATGCGCCATGGCAAGGGCCCGTGAATTTGCGCCGATTGTTCAGGTGGGAATAAGGAGCATGTCGGCAGAAGAACTTCCCTTATGCTGAGAAAGACCGGATATTCTATGCACATCAGCTTTACTACGACAAGAAGCTGTACAGAAAAGCTATTGAAAAACTTACTGGAAATGTTTATATCACAATAGACCTGGATGTCTTTGATCCCTCAATAATGCCCTCCACAGGAACTCCTGAACCTGGCGGCCCGGAATATTTTGAGCTGATACATTTTCTGAGAGATGTTATAAGGGAAAGAAATGTTGTTGGCTTTGATGTCGTTGAACTGTGTCCTTCAGCCGTAAATAAGGCACCGGATTTTATTGCTGCAAAAATAATTTACCAGCTGCTTAGCTACAGGTTTGCAAGTAAGCTGATCTCCTTCTTGTCAACGCTAAGCCATCAAAAAGTCCTCTGCGAACGTGCTGCCTCTGGCTCTCTGTAGTTCAAATATTGTTACACGGATTACGAGATCCTCACGCAACTTTCTAATCCTCCTTTTTTGCCTCTTCCCAGATCACATTCATCTCATCGAGGGTCATATCATGAAGAGACCTGCCTTTTAACAATGTTTCCTTTTCAAGGTAATTAAACCGTTTTATAAATTTCCTGTTGGTCTTTTCAAGAGCTGCTTCAGGATCAATTCCATAAAGCCTTGAAGCATTGATAATTGAAAAAAGCACATCCCCGAGTTCTGATTCAATCTTTTCAGTATCACGGTTTCTGATCTCCTCCTTCAGCTCGGTTATCTCCTCAAGTACCTTATCCCAGATCTGTTCACGTTTTTCCCAGTCGAATCCGACACCGCGCACCTTTTCCTGGATCCTGTTTGCTTTTACAATTGCAGGAAGGGAAGAAGGTACTCCTGAGAGGACAGGTTTATAGCCGTTGTTCTCCCTGATCTTCAATTGTTCCCAGTTTTCCTCTACCTGAGAAGCTCCTGTGACCTTTACATCGCCAAATACGTGAGGATGTCTGTAGATCAGCTTGCTATTTATCCCTTCAAGTACCTCTTCCATGCTGAACACTCCCTTTTCAGAACCTATCTTTGCATAAAATACTATATGAAGCATGAGATCACCAAGCTCATTCCTTATACCTTCATTGTCATCAGCAAATATTGAATCAGCCAGTTCGTATGTCTCTTCTATTGTAAGCTTTCTGAGGCTTTCATTGGTTTGTTTCATGTCCCACGGACACTTCACCCTGAGTTCATCTATTATATCGAGGAGTCTGTTGAATTCCTCAAGACTCTTTTTTCTGTCATTCATGTGTAAAGTGATTTTAAAACAGTTTGTTGGGAGAGGCAGCTTTGTGAGCAAGGTCAATTCGTACAACCGATCCTACTTCCAGACTGAGCAATTCGGATACATCAGCTCCATTTATTGAAATTTCAAGAAGATCCAGCTGGTTGAATTTTGCCAGCATATCGCCAACAGGCACATCACTGTATCTGCCTGAAATCTGCTCGGTATAGTTTTTATTGCTCTGGATCTGAATCCTGAAACCCTTGTTCTCAAAAACCCTGTAGAAAACCTCTCTCGTAATATTTGAGAATGCATTGCCATAAGAGTCTATAAATATTATGCTTCCTATAATTACATCCTTATCAATTGTAGCCCGAAGAGGTACTCTCTCACTGACACTTTTTACCGCTGGTCCGAGTTCATGAGGGTCTTTTCCGGATATTAGATCAGCAGCGCATTTTGCGAAAATCTCAAGCTCATCAGTACTGCCCTGACTGTTCAATTTTTACTACATCATCAGGTTCCGAATTGAGGATAAGGTGGAATATTCCGTTATCAGTGCCGATGAAATAATGACCCCTGGCGGTAACAAGAAGATAATCCTGTGCGTTGCCGGCTTCCGAATGAACACAGATAATATGTACCGAACCATCAGGGTAATTGCTGAAAGTATTCCTGATAATGAAGGATGCAAGCGATATATTGAATGGAGGTATGCTTCCGGCATTATCAATAATGATAATCCCGGGACACATTCTGCTCAGTTTTCCTTTAATGATTCCGTTATAGATATCATCGGGCTTCCATTCTGTTGTCAGTGTAACTACCGGCATATTAAAAAACTTGTAACAAAGATAATCTTCTAAGCAAAAAATAACCTTACTTTGTAATGTTCATTGGAATTTTTTTTGAACTTTTTGCCATATTGATAATTATAAGAGCATATGACAGTTCAGATAGTTAATTTGTTTCAGATTTAATGACAGAGATACTAATATTTCTTGAGGATATTGATCCGGTTGTCTTTTTCGGCACTAATAATTCGCTGCTTGATAAAATCCGCAGTTTTTTTCCTAAAATCAAGATCATGGCCAGGGGCAATGAGATAAAATGCCTCGGGGAAGAGTCGGAGATTACTGTTTTTGCCAATGAAGTTCAACGAACTGATTGAATATTACCAGAAATATCACAGGCTTGATGAAGAGGATATTGAAAAATACTTCTTTGATGCTGAACATATGAAGTCAGCTTCTGAAGGAGCATTTGAGAATGTGATAGTTTTTGGAACAAGCGGGAAGCCTGTAAGAGCACGTACAATCAACCAGGTGCAGCTTATAAATGATTACAAGATCAACGATCTGATTATAGCCGAAGGACCTGCAGGAACAGGTAAGACCTATACATCAATTGCCCTGGCCGTAAGATCTCTGAAAGGAGAGAGAAGTTAAAAAGATTGTTCTCACACGTCCTGCAGTCGAAGCCGGCGAAAGGCTTGGATTCCTGCCGGGAGATATGAAGGAAAAGCTTGATCCCTACCTTCAGCCGCTTTATGATGCACTTCACGATATGCTCCCTTTCAAAAAGCTTGAAACCTGGATTGAAGACGGTACAGTACAGATTGCACCTCTCGCATTTATGCGTGGACGAACACTTGAAAATGCTTTTGTAATACTCGACGAAGCACAGAATGCAACAATAAGCCAGCTTAAGATGTTTCTTACCCGAATGGGCGTGAATTCCAAATTCATAATGACAGGCGATACAACTCAGATCGACCTTCCAAGGAAGAATGAATCAGGTCTTGCTGCAGGCCATGAGAATTCTTTCAGGGATTGAAGGGATCTCAATAATCAAATTCGATGAGAGGGATATTGTAAGACATAAGCTTGTTAAAAGAATTGTAAGGGCTTATGAAGATGAAGAGAGTGAAACGAATAAAAACTGACACACAGTATCACAGAGAAGAACCGGAGTACACAGAGGAAGAAGAAGGCAAATTATAAAATAATCAAAGATTATGGTCAAAGACAATTTTGAGTTCAAATTACAGCTTCCCCGGCCAGAAAAGCATTTATAAGGGAAAAGTCAGAGATGTATACAACATTAACAATGATTATCTTCTGATGATCGTTTCCGACAGGATTTCGGCATTTGATGTTGTCCTTCCAAAAGGTATTCCTTACAAGGGACAGGTACTGAATCAGATAGCTGCAAAATTCCTTGACGCAACAAGCGATATTGTGCCTAACTGGAAAATTGCTACCCCGGATCCGACTGTAACTTTCGGACATAAGTGTGAGCCATATCCTGTTGAAATGATTGTAAGAGCATATCTTACAGGAAGTTCATGGAGGACATACAAGGAGGGGAAAAGGGAGATCTGCGGAATCAAAATTCCCGATGGAATGAAAGAACATCAAAGATTTGACAAACCAATAATTACTCCGACCACAAAAGCTGAACAGGGCAGGCATGATGAAGATATTTCACGCGAAGAGATTATACAACAGCGGACTTGTTCCTGAAAAGGAATACAGCCTGATTGAGAAATATACAATGGAGGTTTTCATGAGGGGATCGGAAATTGCCGCAAGCCATGGCCTGATTCTTGTTGATACAAAATATGAGTTCGGAAAAAAAGATGGCAAGATCTACCTGATTGATGAGATAAACACTCCTGATTCATCACGCTATTTTTATGCTGATGAGTACCAGGAGAGGTTTGATAAAGGGCTTCCCCAGAAACAGCTCTCAAAAGAATTCGTCAGGGAATGGCTCATGTCTCATGGATTCCAGGGACAGCACGGACAGACAGTCCCGGAGATGAACGATGAATTTGTAAATGAGGTATCAGAAAGATATATTGAGCTTTATGAAAAGATCACAGGTGAAAAATTCATAAAGGCTGATATAACAAATGTTCCTGAACGAATTGAAAAAAACTGCAGAACCTTTCTTAAATCATTATAATAAACAGGATAGAGGCTGATGGTGGAAATGAAAATGAGAAGTATAATTAAGGTTATAACAGTTGCAATAATTCTGCTTATATCCAGTCTTAGTGTCTGGTCACAGGTTCCTGTTGAAAGGTCAAAAGACAAGGTAGTTATTTCTGGAGTTGCATATTATATTCACCATGTCAAAAAGGGAGAAACTGCCTATTCAATTTCAAAAGCCTACGGAATAAGTGTTGAGGAACTGACAAAGGAGAATCCTCCTGCTTTATACGGATTAAATGAGGGTCAGACGCTCAGAATACCTGTTAAACCTTCAGGTGGAGAGGTTGCAGCGGCATCAGAAGCCTCAAAAAGCAAACATGATGATTCAAGATTCATCTATCATACTCTTAAACCCGGGGAGACTGTCTATTTCCTGTCAAAGACCTATGATGTATCTGAAAATGAGATAGTACAGAGCAATCCCGGAATTGATATCACAAAATTATCTGTCGGCATGGAAATAGCTGTTCCACGAAAGGAGTTCATGAACAGCCGGCAGAAATTTGAGGAACCACAGAAGCCCATGACAGAGACACAGGAGAAAGTGCCGGCATCAACGTCTGTTACTGCAGTCATAACCAGACACAGAACCAGATCCCGCCACAGGACAAAGGGTATATTTACCATATAGTAAAAAGAGGTGAAACACTCTCATCAATAGCTGAGAAATACGGACTGAGCCTGAAGGTATTGAGAAAGGCAAACAGGGAGATAAGATTTCCTCAGGTAGGTGATTCCCTTAAAGTTCCTGGGCATAAGTAATCCGGAAATCAAGGTTGCCCAGCCGGTTGAAGCTGCCACTGTTATTCCTCCTGAATGAGATGCCTCCAATGAGGACTGGAGAGACCTGCCGGATTTACACCTGTGAATGATCTTAAAGGGACATTGAATGTTGCTGTTCTTCTTCCATTCTATATCAGGGAAAACAGCTCCCGGAACGAAATCGACTCATCCTCAGCTAAAGGGAAGAAAACAATAAAAGTCAACAGGAGGAGTGATGACTGGATCTATCCAGGAAAGCCTCGATTTTATTGAGATGTACGAGGGGATACTGCTTGCATCCGATACACTTCGCTCGCTTGGGATGAACGTGAATATTCATACCTTCGATATTAAAGGGGATACAATTGAACTGACCAGAATTATCAACGCAGGAAAACTTGAGAGGATGGATCTGATTATCGGCCCGGTTTATTCACATAATCTTTCTATTGTTGCCGGCCTATGCAAATGAATTCGGAATACCAGTCGTATCTCCGGTGCAACTGTTCGACAATTCAGTACTGACCGGAAAATCAAATCTCTTTCTTGCAACTTCATCGCTTGAGGTAGCCCAGCAGGCACTTGCGAGAAAGTTCAGCGAATCTCCCGAAGATAATTTCATCTTCATTCATTCGGACACTCTGGGTACTGATGAGGATGTGAAAAGATTCAGAAAGCTGATCCTGTCTGAATTGAGCGCCAAAATTCCCTATGAAGAGATTAAATTCAGGGAATTTCCCTTTTACAGCAGGTCAATGTTTGATAATGATTCAATTAACAGACTAAGTCATGCACTCTCCGACAGGACAAAAAATATAATTGTAATTGCTTCAGAAGATCCTCCGGTTATAAGTGAATCCATGATAGATATTCACAGCCTGTCGAAGAAATTCGACATCAAAGTCTTTGGATATCCTGCAATGCGCGATATTGACAATCTGGATCCCAAGTACTTCTTCGATCTCGATCTGATGATATATTCACCTTACTGGATTGATTATTCAAAACAGTCTGTGATAAGGTTCAATTCCGATTTCAGACAGAAAATTCCTTACTGAACCCACTGAGCGAAGCTATGCATGGCAGGGTTATGATATCGCCTATTATTTTATGAGCGGTCTTGCGATTCATGGTAAACAGTTTATAAAAAATCCGGAAATACACCATCCTGATCTGCTTCAGACTGATTATAACTTTTTTAATAAAGAACCGGACAGTGGTTTTGAAAACCACAATCTGTACCTGATACGATATACAAAAGAGTACGAGGTTAAGCTGGCCAATGATTAAGATCTTGTTCATAAATAGTTAATCCTTTTGACTTTTCAGTAACACAGGATCCTCAGGCATAAAAAAAATGAATTTCCGGGAATATTAGCTCATCCCCGTTTGTCTATATATTTGAAGTATGGTTTGGGACTCGAACAGAAGTATTAGTGAGGAGGAACTAATAAAGGCTTCCATAAACGGAGATAAAAAGGCCTTTGGCGAAATTGTGGAATGTTATCGTAAAATGGTAGCACGTACTGTAAAAGGAATGCTTGGAGATTCTGTCTTTGCAGAGGATATAGGACAGGAGGTGTTTATAAAACTTTACTACTCATTACCGGAATTCCGGGGTGATTCAAAATTGTCGACCTATATACAGAAAATTGCTGTTAATCTGACATTGAATGAGTTAAAGAAAAGAAAAAGAGCTTTTTCACTTTTTTCACAAAAAGGAAACGACGAAATGTCCGCATTGGATATTCCTGATGGTGATTCCGGGGAAAGGAGTGAGGCTGCAGAGATAGTAAATAAGGCACTTATGGCATTGGAACCGGAATTCAGAATTGTTGTCACTATGAGAATGCTCCAGGGATATTCAACGAAAGAAACAGCAGAGATTCTTGATCTGCCGCTTGGAACTGTCCTGTCAAGATTATTCAGAGCACAGGAACAATTGAGGACTGTTATAAAAAAACTTTAGAAGATATGAATCCTTCAGAGATCAAAGAATTAATCATCAGTTCAGTTTCCCCGGATGCCGATACAGCTGATGTTTCAGACAGACTGGAACATGAAGGCGTGACATATGATTTTGGCAAAGGATTCAGTGAATCAGTTCTGGGCAGGATATTCCCTGTAGCAATCAAAATTAAAAGGGAAATCGAGTTTCTTCACAATATGAACTTTGCATTCAGAAGCATTGCGGTTTCTGGAATAGCCGCGATCATTTTACTTCTTATATCAATCTATCTAATGGAAGGGTATGTTTCTTTTAATTCCTTCCTCGGATTGAAAGATAATTATGATGAAAGCATTATTTGTCTTTTAACCGGAAATTAATTTGAAATGAAAACAAAACCTGTATTAATTATTATTGCCACGCTGATACTTGGCTTCGTTCTTGGTATGCTTACCTCGGCTCAGATCAGATTTCATAAGCTTAATCCTGTAAGGGTATTTTTCTCAGAAGAGAGATTCAGGGAAGGTTTTTACAGGGCAATTCAGCCCGATGAGAAGCAAAAAGCCGGAATTGAAATTGTGCTTGATAAGTATGCAAGGATAAACAGTGATCTTCAGAGAAATTTCAGGAAGGAGCTTGATTCAAGTATGAAGGATTTCAGGAAAGAGATTGACGCCTATCTGACAAAAGATCAGATCGCACGACTCAGGGAGATGGATGAACGCAGACAAAATATGATACGACATAACCGCTTTGGCCACGAGAATGATTCAGCCGGGTTCAGGGGAGACAGACATCATTTTCATCGAGGCATGCCTGGTGATGGCCCCGATCCCTCGTTTCCTCCTCCTCCGGGCCCCGAAGACGATTCACTGAATTCAATCAATAATAAATAACAGGTAATCAAGAAGAATAGGCAAATCATCCGGATTAACACCAAGAGATAAAAGCAGAGGCTTATCTTCAGCCAATATTGACATGAACTGCTCCCTTGATATTTCACCCATCTGTAGGCTCATCCTGTAAAAGGTTACTGCATCCTTTTTCTTCCCCCTGCAGAGAGCAAGATGACCCATGTTTATCCTGTCATGTGAATTAAGTTTCCCTTCTGACAAACGGTCATAATATTTTTCCGAATCATCAAACCTTCCCAGTGCAAAATAGCAAAAAGCAATAGGCCTCAGAATTTTCAGATTTCCCGGGTCATTATATTCGATCCTGAAATAATATTTAAGCGCCATCTCATAATTCTTCAGATCGAGATAACAATGAGCAGTCATAATAACAGTATGGATATTTTCAGGTTCTGCCTCACTTGCCTGCAGGTAATATTCCAAAGCCTCTTCAGTCCTTCCCAGCCGTCTGAGACAGAGACCTATTTTTTTCAGTGTCCACGCTTTCTTCTCAATAAGCTCAGCCATCCTGTAATATTTTAGCGCTGCCTCATAATCGGAGTTCTCCTGATAACAATAACCGATCTTTTCATATAAATGCACTTCAGATGGCTTTTCCTTTATCTGTTTGAGAAATAATTCAAGTGCATCCTCATAAAAATTCTTGCTGAAGAAATAATCAGCAAGCCCTGCTTCAACCTCCGATGCATTGCATGTCAATCTGAAAAAATCAGAATTGTACATATCCATCCTGCCAATGAACAGATCTTCAAATTCTTTCCTGTAGGGTGAGAGTTTAAAAAACCTGTAAATATCCTGAAGATACTGGGTCACATTGATTCTGAAATTCCTGTAAGGATCGGTTGCAGATTCATCTTCATTCAGCTGCTGCAATCCTTCCAGTTCCATGCGGAAAACCTTAAGCATCATAGTCTTTTGTGACGATGGAAGATATTTCAGGTTAAGCAGAAGTGAGTATTTGTCGGAATTGCAGATGAAAGGTGTCTTATAAAGAGCCTCGGCAAGCTCATTGGTGCCAGGACCAAGAATCTCATCCTTATATATTTCATTTACAGTCTCATGATCGGGATAAAACGGAACAAACCAGTTCTGAAAGTCCCTGAAGAAATCAAATTGCTTCATGTTTGCAAAAGCCGACATATATACATCTGCTCCCTCCATCTGAAGTTTTGTAAGCTCCTCCATGGTCTTGAATATTTCCTCCGAGTCGCTGAATACCTCTGACCAGTCAGGGTTTTTTTCTTCATTTTTCTCCTTTGGCAGAATGTTATCAAGGTCAAGCTTCTCCTCAATCCTTGGTTTTAATTTTGCAACATGGGGCAGGATCTCATCCTGAAGCTTTCTGCTGAGTGTCTCGGTTTCCCTCGATCTTATTGTCTGAAGAACTATTATTCTGCAATGTTCCCTGAAACTCCGGTCATGGCTCATTTCTGTCAATTCTGCCGAGTAAGTTCAGGGTAAAGAAGAAGCCTTGTATTGTAATAATGAAAATTGAGTATAAGTCCTGAGAGAGCTCTCTCCATAACCTGTTCCTGACCGGTCTTGTAAATTCTGATCAGGTGAAATAATTTATCCGATTGCCATGTCCTCAGCGAACTAAGGGTTACAGCAGTAGTGAAAATACTTGCTTCATGCCATCTGAATTTACCCGAATTCAGAATTATATCGATAAGACTGTTTTCAGCTTCACCATAATAATCTGTCAGCCAGAGATGATTAAAGATATTTTTGATAAGCTTATTGTGACTTTTCGAAATCTCCGACTCCGGATCAGGATTGATCTCCCCTGTAAGCTTTAGCCATTCGTCAAGCTCAGATTTGAAGAGCAGGTCATCAACAGTCTCAACTATCGATCTTCCACTGAGCTTCATCTCCTTCTCAGCCTGTTGCTTGACCCAGTATGTATGCCATCCCGAATTATGTGACAATATGTCCTGTCTGACCCTGTCTGCCAGTCTCAGGATTGACTGTATAAGCTTAAGATATATTTTATTGCGCTCAGGATCTTCAACTCCTTCAATTGTATAAGTAAGCATACTCCTGTAGGTCATAACAATATTTTCATACTCATCACGAAGATCTCCCGTTGATGAGTATGATATCATATCTGTAAGCAGATCAAGACTTTGTTTGATTCTTTTTTCTGAAACAAGAGTACAGAGTCTTTTATGTTGCTGGATCACCTTAGCTACCTCCATTTAATTAAATCCTTTCCAAATTGGTAAAGTCAAAGAAGCATTTTATAAATATAAAAAGAATATCTGCAACAATCAGACCAATCCCACACTCTGATAACACAGTGTAATTCAGAATTTAAATCCGATGCTTATATATCCCTTTATTCTGTTAAAGTATTCCTTCGTGGCTTCTGTTTCCATACATTATACCAACCTTAATGGGCCCTATTATTGACATGTATCCCATTCCCAGTACCATACCCTGTAAGAAAGGAAAAGTCATTCATGTCACCTATGGCAGCAATGTTTGCCATTATCTCAAGATGAATATCCCTGAACACTTCGATATCAAGATCCAGTTCTTACTGAAGCCATCCTTGTTACAGGAATCTCATTCGAATGGTAACCAATAAGAGGAACAGATCTTCTGTTCAGAGATTCTATCCCTCCCAGCAGATAGAAATTATTTCCCGAAGAGACAGAATCAGTATTAGTGATAAGAAGGGCATCGCCTCCCAACTGAAAAAGTAATTTTTCCGGCAGGGCTGAAATAGTATTTAATGTGACCGTAGATTGTATAAAATCTTTCAAAATCTTCACTGTTTTTAATCTTTGTGACTGTATTGGAAGTATCTGTTTTGATGCCTGCGGAGATTAGCCGTGATGTACCTGCAGAGAGATTTAAAATCATTCCCCTGTCAGGAAAGTGTTTTGTGTCAAGAGAGTTTACCTGGTAATCAAATGATGAGGTTAAATAGTTGTACGACAAATTTCTAATATGTTGCTCCGAAGACGATTGAGGAAGAAGATTTTTGTTCTCATACCTCATTGATACGCTCATCAGCTGATTAAGTCCGATCTGTCTGTTGACTGACACTCCCGGGATAAAATTCCTGCTTATCACATCACCTTTTTCACCGCTCAATCGCCAGCATGGGTATCAGAGTGTTATCAGCATAAAAATCTGCTGAGATTCCGAATTTCTGATTCCTGTCTATAAACTGGATAGCGTTTGCTTCAAACCTGAAATACTGGGCTATATATGAATTTATATTTATTACAGATCTTTGGGTAAGAAGATTTTTGAATGACCCTCCAAGGATGACGCCTGCCCGAAGTGAATTGTCATAATGAACCGATCCGTAAAGCATGCCTTTTGGTTTCTCATCACAATCAATTACAAGTATAAGCGAATCATTTACGGGTTCGATCCTGTATTTGACCTTTTCGAACCAGGCTTTTCCGTACAGAAGATCTATCTTTTCACTCAGCATTGTCTTTGGTAACATCCTCCCCGGGTTCTATATCAAGAATTCCGCGTATCTGATAATCAGGATAAATGCTATTTCCCATTTATCTCTATCCTGTCAAATTTATATGATTGTTTATCCAGAATATTTTCAAGAGGTTTTTGTTTTTCGATTTTATTCAGTGAATCAGCCAGTTTCCTGAAATAGTCTTTATATGGAAGAGCTGCCTCATATCCTTTCATTACAAGGGTGTCAACATTTTCAAATCCTGTTTTGGGAATATTTCTTCAGCTGATGAGTTATAAGAACATTGACAAGTTTTTTCTGTTCAGTGAAATCCTCAAGGCTTCGGTAGAATGCAATCTGTTTGATAATTCCTGAGACAGTCTGAAGTTCATCCTCCTTGTAGGCCTGAAAACCGGCATATGATCCTATCAGTATATCAGCTCCCATCTCCTTGGCCTCCGAAGCAGCAAAGTTTCTGATCAAGCCTCCGTCGACAAGCAGAAGAGAATCGATCTTTATTGGTGTGAATATAGAAGGGACAGCAAAGCTGGCCCTTATGGCATCGGCAGATAACCTGATTTCAGATCAACTTTTTTAAATGTGATCAGATCCGCGCCCACACACATGAATGGAATCGGCAGTTTGGAAAAATCAGAAATATCTGCTGCAGGCCAGATGTAATAGCTTAGTAAATTCTCGATCATCTGCCCGTTTACAAGACCTGATGGCAGAGTCACTTTTTTTGCAGAAGTCGGAAGAGATATTATGCTGTTATAATAATGATCCTTTTCAATAAAGATCACCTTGTTTTCCGGGATCTTATTTGAAAGAAGTATTTCCCAGTTTATCTTTTTTAAAATCCTGTAAAGGCTGTCAGATGAATATCCTATTGAGTACATTCCTCCGATAATACTTCCCATGCTGACACCTGTAATATAATCAGGTCTTAACCCTGCTTCCTCCATTACCTTAATCACTCCGAGATGGGCAATGCCATGAGCTCCGCCTCCGCTCAGAACAAGTCCGATAGTATGGTCTTTTTTGAATTTCCTGGGATTCTGAATTCAAGAGGAAGCAAAAATAAAAACAAGGCTAAAAGACTGTATTTTTAGTATGATTCCCGTGAATGGGAATAATCCCCGGAGAGTAATTTGTTCTCATACTAAGCATAATCAGATGCCTGTGATTAATAGCATATACTATAGCAAGATAGTAATTTTAGGTAACTTAGCATCGTGAAGAATCAGCCAATTTTCAATAATAAATGGCTCCCGACGACAAAAAAAGAGGTTGAATTCCTCGGGTGGGATGAACTCGATGTAATCCTTTTCAGCGGTGATGCATATATTGATCATCCTTCGTTCGGAACTGCTGTTGTAGGTCGTGTACTTGAAGCTGAGGGTTTAAAGGTGGCAATCGTACCTCAGCCCAACTGGCAGGATGACCTGAGGGATTTCCGGAAGCTTGGTCGGCCCAGATATTTCTTCGGAGTCACTGCAGGCAATATGGATTCAATGGTCAACCATTATACAGCAGCCCGTCGTCTGAGATCCGACGATGCATATACACCCGGGAGGCAAATCAGGGTTCAGACCTGATTATCCGACAATAGTCTATACACGGATCCTCAAGAAGCTATTCCCTGACGTACCTGTCGTAATAGGAGGAATTGAGGCCTCAATGAGAAGGCTTACACATTTCGACTACTGGAAAGACAAGCTTGAACCATCCATTCTGGTCAGCACAAATGCCGACATGCTGATCTACGGAATGGGAGAGCAGCCTTTAAGAGAACTGGTGAGGCTTCTGCTGAAAGGAGTTCCTTTTTCCTCACTCAAAACAGTACCACAGACTGCTTTTGTTCATAAAAAAGGATGAGCCTCTTCCCTTACAGAAAATGTGGAAGGATATTTCACTTCATTCATTTGAAAAATGCAAGGCAGATAAAAAACTCTTTGCTGAGAATTTTGTGAAGTTTGAGAAAGAGTCAAACAAAATGGTCTCTGCCCGGCTCAGTGAAACATCAGGAAACCTGAATATAGTTATTAATCCTCCCTTTTTGCCGATGGACGAGGAGGAAGCTGACAGCTCCTATGATCTTCCATATATGTATATGCCTCATCCGAAGTATAATAAAAAGGAAGATATACCTGCCTGGGAAATGATAAAATTCTCTGTAAATATTCACAGGGGTTGTTTCGGAGGATGCAGTTTTTGTGCCATTGCAGCTCATCAGGGCAAGCAGATAGTCAGCAGATCGGAGAATTCTGTATTGAAAGAAGTCAGGAAGATAACGGAGATGGCATGATTTTAAAGGATATATTTCTGATGTGGGAGGACCATCTGCAAATATGTACAGGATGAAAGGGAAGGAGATGAATCTTTGCATGGTTTGCTCACGACCATCCTGTATCTGGCCTGCAGTTTGTAAAAATCTGAATGTGAATCATAAATCATTGACAGACCTTTACAGAAAGGTGGATACGGTTGATGGCATAAAAAAGTCATTTATCGGCAGCGGTGTCCGATACGATCTTCTCTTTCCGGAATGGAATAAAAATGCAGGCAGGGATGAGGCAGAATACCTTGAAGAGCTTGTGAAAAATCATGTTTCGGGCAGACTAAAGGTTGCTCCGGAACATACATCGCCTGATGTTTTGTCGCTTATGAGAAAAGCTCCCTTTGATCTGTTCAGAAAGCTGAAGAAAAGGTTCGACACTATTCTGAAAAAATACGATTTGAAATATGAGATCATTCCGTATTTCATTTCATCACATCCGGGATGCACCGATCAGGATATGAAAGCCCTTGCTGCTGAGGTGAAAATTCTTGGCATAAGACCGGAACAGGTGCAGGATTTTACACCAACACCAATGACACTTTCAACGCTGATGTATTATACCGGATTTGATCCATATACAGGGAAGAAAGTCTATGTGGCCAGGAACAGTGAAGATAAAAAAAGGCAAAAAGAATATTTCTTCTGGTATAAAAAGAAATTTTAGCTGCCTGCCTTTTGTCAACTGCCTAGTTTCAACGAAGAAGTTTATGAACCTGAAACATCCCGAGATATTATGATACTCTTTATCATATTTAAACTGCACAGTCAATTTTTTTTCTATTTTTACGTTTCAACTGGAATCCGGTCTAAATATTAATAAACAGGTCAGAGAATGACTAAGACAGCTCACAGAATATATCTGTCAATTTTGGTTGGAATAGTATTTATTGCAATTATTACCCTGATATATAACGGAATATCTTATTATATGCTGAATATTGAGGAGAGGGTTTATCATCCCGATCATGCATTATTAAAACCAAGTGGTATAATTGGACATGGACTGGGAATCACTGGAACTCTGTTAATTATTATTGGAGTAAGTTCATATATGGCACGAAAGCGGTATCGTTTCCTTCTCAGGATAGGATTGCTGAAGCACTGGCTTGAATTTCATATTTTCCTTTGTACTCTCGGACCTATTCTTGTTCTTTTTCATACAGCCTATAAGTTCGGAGGTCTTGGTTGCAGTGAGTTTCTGGAGCATGGTGGCCGTCTTTCTGAGCGGAATAATAGGCAGGTTTATCTATCTTCAGATCCCTCATACGATAGAAGGCAGGGAGCTTAGTCTAAATGAAGTAAGGGAGATGAGAACTGATGTGGCCGTAGTATTGAAAAACTCTTATAACCTTGATGAGGAAACCTATAATCTCCTTGTTGATTCAATTAAAAAGAAAGTCGGGATATATCGTAAAAACGCTATTGTCCGTTATATAGGAAATTATTTCAGGGAAAGGCAACACTTCTACGAACAGTTAAGCACTGCTTAAATACAATGAATCTGCCCAAAACTGAAAAGAAAATGATTCTAGCCTTATAAAAGATGACATAAATTTAAATCAGAAAATTGAGAGGCTTGATACAATGCAGAATATGTTTAAATACTGGCATGTTATTCATTCTCCTTTTGCACTTGTTATGCTGGTTATTATGGTTATACATGTTGGAGTTACAATTGTTTTTGGATACAGATGGATCTTTTGAGTATGGAAATTCTGATTGAAAATATACTGATCTATTCTCTTGCTGCATTGCTTTGTGTTGATTGTTGTATTTATCTATCTGCGAAAAAAAAGCAGGGAGTCAAAAATTGTTGAAGGAAAAGATCAGACAGGCAAAGGAAGAGGGCCTCCATGAACCTATTTCACTTCACCCGGTCGTTGATGCAAGCAGATGTATTCAGACAGGTGCATGTATTGCAGCCTGTCCGGAACATGATATTCTTGGAATCGTGAATGGTAAGGCAACAATAATCAATGCTTCAAGATGTATCGGACATGGTGCATGTTTTCATGCCTGTCCGACAGAAGCAATCAGCCTACGTATCGGGACTGAAAAACGAGGTGTCGATCTGCCGCATGTTAACCAGAATTTTGAGACAAATGTCCCGGGAATGTTTATTGCCGGAGAACTTGGAGGTATGGGGCTGATAAAAAATGCAGTGGAACAGGGAAGACAGGCAGTTGAAAATATTGTAAAATCACTTAATAAAAACCATAAGGCTTCCTATGATCTCATTATTGTAGGAGCCGGACCTGCAGGAATATCAGGCTGCTCTTACAGCAAAGAAAAATGGTCTGAAATTTTTACTTCTTGACCAGGATACACTGGGCGGAACAGTTTTTACATTTCCCAGGAAAAAAATTGTAATGACTTCCCCGATGGATCTGCCTCTCTATGGCAAAATAAAACTATTTGAAACAACTAAGACTGAATTGCTTGATTTATGGAATACTGTTCTTGAGAGAAACAGTATTTCTGTTAATGAAAATTCAAAAGTCGAATCAATTGTCTCCGAAAATGGGATTTTTAAAGTGATCCACATCTAAAAGGTGATCAATATACCGCTGCAAGAATATTACTGGCGATAGGCCGGAGGGGAACTCCCCGTAAACTGAATGTTCCCGGAGAGATGAAAGAAAAAGTGGCATACAGGCTTCTTGAACCTGAAGAGATCTCCGGAAAGCATATAATTGTTGTCGGCGGCGGTGATTCAGCAGTTGAATCTGCACTGCTGCTTGCAGATAATAATCATGTTATCCTCTCTTACAGGAATGAAGTGTTTAACAGGATTAAACCTCTTAACAGTATGGCTCTGAATAAAGCTGTTGCTGACGGGAAAACTTGAAGTCCTGCTTAGATCAAATCTTATGTCAATTGAAGATGATTCCGTTAAAATATCTGTTGGTAGCAACAGGCGAAATACGGGAATTTGACAAACGATCTTGTATATATATTTGCAGGAGGAGAACTTCCAACCCAATTCCTTGAGAAAGCAGGAATTAAGATTACAAGGAAATTTGGTGAGACGGTGATGAAACATTAAGGGCTCAGGGCACAGGGCTCAGGATCAGACTCGAAAGTCCACCCGGAGGATTAAGTGGTCAAAATGAGAGGGAGTGGTCAAGGGTGGGTTAAATTGGGAAAGGATAGTTGGAGAAATATAATTCATTAGAAATAAAGAGATCGTATGCAAAAAGGAGTCTGGAAAATTGCCGGAATTATAATTTTTATACTGATTTCGGTCTTTAATATTTCAGCGCAGATTTCTCCCGGCGATCTTTCAAATCCACATTCAAGCCTTGAGGGACTTTCCAATTGTACCCAATGCCATGTGCTTGGAAATAAACAGACAAATGAAAAATGCCTGGCCTGCCATACTGAAATCAATGAAAGGATCAATGCACAGAAAGGATATCATTCATCCTCTGAAGTAAAGGGAAAGCAGTGCTATGATTGTCATAGTGAGCATAACGGAAAAAACTTCCAGCTTGTACGTCTTGATATACAGAAGTTTGATCATAAGCTTACCGGTTATACACTTATCAGTGCCTCATGCAAAAAAGGATTGCAAGGATTGTCATGCTTCAAAATTTATCGGTGAACCAAAGCTTAAAAACAAGAAAAATACTTACCTGGGTGTTAAGACCGAATGCCTTAATTGTCATAATGATTATCATCTCCGGACACTCTCATCAGATTGTCTGACCTGTCATACTCCGGAAACATTTGTACCTGCTTCAAAATTCAGTCATGATAATGCCAAGTTCAAGCTGGCAGGGAAACACAGGAGTGTTGAGTGTGTAAAATGTCATAAGATAAATAACACGAGGGGAAGAAATTCCAGCAGTTCAGCGGTATACAGTACACTAACTGTACAAGCTGTCATAAAGATCCTCATAATAACAAGTTTGGACAGAACTGCCGCCAGTGTCATAGTGAAGAGTCATTCCAGATCATACAGGGGACTAATAAATTTGATCATAATAAAACAGATTACAAGCTGGAGGATAAGCACCTTATTGTGAACTGCAAAGCATGTCATAAGGGGAAGTTTACAGATCCCCTGAAATTTGATAAATGTATCAGCTGCCATGCTGATTATCATAAGGGTCAGTTTGTTAAAAACGGGATTAACACTGATTGCTCCCAATGTCATGATGTAAAGGGTTTTAACCTTTTTTCCTACACAGTTGAACAGCATAATTCGGCTGCCTTTCCACTGAAAGAAGCACATCTTGCAACTCCATGCTTTGAGTGTCACAAGAAACAGGATAAATGGAATTTCAGAAAAATCGGAATCACCTGCAATGATTGTCATCCTGATATTCACCAGAATATTATCAATGCAAAATATTACCCCGATGCAAGCTGCATAAGTTGTCATAAGGAGAGCAGATGGTCCGAAATATCATTTGATCATAAAAAAACAGAGTTTGCCCTTACCGGCGCTCATACGGGAAGGAGTTGCCGCGACTGTCATTTCAAAGCAGTTCAGGATGGTAAGACACAGCAGAAATTCTCAGGATTATCGCAGAGTTGCTCAAGCTGTCATGCTGATAAGCACCGGAATCAATTTGAAAAGAACGGTGTGACAAATTGTACTGAATGTCATGGTACTGAAAACTGGAAGGCCTCAAAGTTTGACCATAGCAAAACAGCTTTCAAGCTTGACGGAAAGCATATTAATGTGGCCTGTGCAAAATGTCACAAGCCTAAGCAAGAAGGATCAGATTTTTACGTTATGTATAAAATAAAAGAATTCAAATGCGAATCCTGTCACTTTTAATAATATGCCTGGTTATGGCCTACTTTAATCAGGAGACAAATTCGCCTCACGGGAAGAATTTCAAAGTCAGCTGCAGCACTTGTCATAGTGCAAAGGGATGGCAACTAGACAAAGCAATTTATTCATTTGACCATGCCAGGACTAAATTTGCCCTTAGAGGACAGCATGAGATTGTCAATTGCCGTGAATGTCATTCAACTCTGGTTTTCTCAGAAGCAAAAAATGAATGCAACGAATGTCATACTGATGTTCACCAGGGCACCACAGGAGTTGATTGCCAGCGATGCCATACCCCGGCCTCATGGCTTGTAAATAATATTACCGGCATACACCGGATGAGCCGTTTTCCCCTACTCGGTGCTCACACAACAGCTGATTGTTCAGATTGTCATAAATCGGAATCCATGGTGCGATTCGATGTCGTGGGAGTAAACTGTATCGACTGCCACGGGCAGATTATATGGCGACTACAAACCCAAATCATATCCAGTCAGGTATGTCGGAAGATTGTTCAGTTTGTCACCAGGTGAATTCATTTGAATGGACGAACGGAGGTTTTAATCATAGCTTTTTCTCCCTTGCCCAGGGACATTCGGCAGTTAAATGCACTGAGTGCCATACAACAGGGAATTACGCAGATGCCAGCCCTGAGTGCTATTCATGCCATCAACAGGATTATCTTGGCGCAGCAGCACCCAATCACAGCGCTTCCCAATTCTCGACAGTATGTACAAACTGCCATACCCTCAGTCCTGGATGGAAGCCAGCTGCATTTGATCACAGCGCCTTCCCACTTACTCTGGGTCATTCAGGCCTCAGTTGTGTTGACTGCCACACCGGCGGTAATTATACTGCCTTGCCTACAGACTGTAACAATTGTCACCAGCAGGATTTCAATTCTGCTACTAATCCCAGTCACACCGCATCCGGTTTTTCTACAGTATGTACACAATGCCATACTACCAATCCGGGATGGAAACCCACTACTTTCAACCATAACATTTTCCCGCTGACACTTGGCCATTCTACTCCGGCCTGTATAGACTGCCACAAAGGGGGAAATTATACAAATACGCCAACAGATTGCTATGCATGCCATTCTGCAGACTATACGGCAACGACAAATCCAAATCATATATCTGCAGGGATTCCACAAACCTGCCTCACATGTCATACCACAAATCCAGGATGGCAGCCGGCTTCATATGCCCAGCACGATTCTCAGTACTTCCCGATATATTCAGGAAAACACAGAGGAGAATGGACTACATGCAACGAATGCCATACAACTCCTGGTAACTATGCGTTATTTAACTGTATAACGTGCCATAGCAATGCGCATACCGGACAGAATTATACAAATGACGACTGTTATAGGTGTCACCCTACTGGAAACTCAGATTAAGCTTCAGATATGAACCATTATTTTAGAGTTAATAGCTTGTAAATGTATGAACTGTAATGAAATTTTCTTTTTAAATTAGCTATAAAAACATAAATGAGATTCCTGCTTTTAATATTTTGTTTCGTCGTTTTCTTCTTTAATCAGAAGACAGAATCACCTCATGGATCAGATTTTAAAGTCAGTTGCAGTACCTGTCACAGTTCAAGGGGATGGCAGCTTGACACTGCAGTATATTCATTTGATCATAACAGGACAAAGCTCGCCCTGACCGGCCAGCATACAGCTGTAAACTGCAGGCAGTGCCATAAGAGCCTTGTATTCACCGAAGCCAGAACCGAATGCAACGAATGTCATACCGATGTGCATCAGTCCACCACCGGATCTGATTGTGAAAGATGCCACACACCTGCTTCCTGGCTTGTAAGCAATATTACAGGAATTCATCAGACAAGCCGCTTTCCTCTGCTTGGAGCCCATAGGACCGCCGACTGCTCAGAATGTCATAAATCGGAGACGTTTGTAAGATTTGATGTCCCGGGAGTAAATTGCATTGATTGCCACAGGGAGAATTATATGTCCACAACCAATCCGAACCATGCTGAAGCAGGATTTTCAGAGGATTGTTCCTCATGCCATCCGGTAAACAGTTTTGAATGGACAGGAGCCGGATTTAATCATAGTTTTTTCCCTCTGACTCAGGGCCATTCAGGGCTTAATTGTTCCGCCTGCCATACTACAGGCAACTACTCGGATGTAAGTCCTGATTGTTTTTCATGCCACCAGACTGACTATAATAGTACAACAAATCCATCCCACACATCAATGGGTTTCCCTACAACATGCACCACATGCCATACAACTAACCCGGGCTGGAAACCGGCGTTATTCAAGGATCATGACAATAATTCTTTCCCTATATATTCAGGGCGTCATAACGGTACATGGGATTCATGCACTGAATGTCATACAAACCCATCAGATTACTCTCAGTTCACCTGTCTTACATGCCATGAACATAATCAGACAAGCATGGATAATGAACATGACGAGGTAGGAGGGTATTCTTATAACAGCACAGAATGTTTACGTTGCCATCCGAGGGGAAATGCAGAATAAAGCAAATATATGAGACAATATTCTTTACTGATAATTTTTTTAATTTTCCTGGCTGATCTGAACGGTCAGCAGGGTACTGATAATGTGCAGGGCCAGGTCTCCTTTGTCAGCACAAAGAATGTTTATGTGAAGTTCAAATCGACTACCGGGATTTCCGCCGGTGATACACTCTTCGCAAAATCGAACGGTAAGCTGAATCCGGTATTAATTGTAGATAATCTATCCTCCCTTTCATGTGTGTGTTCGGTTATCCCCCCTGCAAAGCCTGCCGTTGCAGACTTTGTAACAGCAAAAGTAAAATCAGCAGGAAACGATGCAGGGAACGTATTGCCTGCAGTAGTTGTTACAGAGGCAGCAGTTCAGGGAACAAATAATATCCCGGCCACAACCAAATCTGAATCCGGAAAGCTGAAACAACACATCAATGGCAGCATCTCTGTCAATTCATACTCGGATTTTTCAAACACTCCGGCAGATAATTCACAGAGATTCCGGTATACATTATCACTGGATGCAAGGAATATAGCCGATTCTAAATTTTCAATAGAGAGCTATGTCTCCTTCAGACATAAACTGGGGGACTGGGAGGAGGTAAAGAATGATATCTTCAATGCGCTTAAGATTTTTGACCTTGCCCTTATCTATGATCCAAATAAAACCACAAAGATCACTCTTGGACGAAAGATAAATCCAAAACTTTCAAATATTGGCGCTATCGACGGGCTGCAGATTGAGAAGTCATTCGGTAGCTTCAGTATCGGTGCACTCGCCGGAACAAGACCCGATTATGCCGACTACGGTTTTAACAATGATCTTCTGCAGTTTGGAGGATATTTGGGATTTAATACCAGGAAGCAGAACTCATTCAGTGAAAGTTCAGTGGCATTCATGCAGCAGATGAACGGATCAAATATTGACAGGAGATTCCTCTATTTTCAGCATTCAAACTCCCTTGTGAAGAATCTGTATTTCATTGGAACCTTTGAGGTTGATCTTTACCAGTTAAAAGTAGATACAGTAAATAATACGGAAACGGCAACAAGTAATTTTGATCCGACCGGATTATACCTGTCACTCAGATACAGGTTATCGAACAAGCTTTCAATATCAGGCGCTTATGATGCCAGGAAAAATGTAATGTATTATGAAACTTACAAAACTTTCATGGACAGGATGCTTGAAAATGAGATGAGGCAGGGTTTCAGGCTGCAGGCTAATTACAGGTTTACAAGGGATCTTACTTTCGGAGTGCAGACCGGCTACCGCTTTTTAAAATCAGATCCCCATCCATCTAAAAATATTTACGGTTACCTGACTTACAGCAATATACCGGGAATAAATGTCTGCAATCACACTGTCAGGTACTTATTCGGAATCGAGTTATGTGAATGGCCTGATATACGGGGCAAATATCTCACACGAATTTTTCAGTAACAAGCTGCAGACAAGTCTTGGTTATCATTATGTTGATTACACGATCTGCCGGAGAATGACCTGAAAGAAATTCAGCATATCGGTGAGATCAATCTTTACTGGCTGTCTGCCTGCAAAAATGGCTTTTGGCATCAACTATGAGGGAACATTTGAAAAGCAGAACAAATTCAACAGAATCTATCTGCAGCTGAGAAAAAGATTCTGATGATGTCAGGCAGGCCCGAGTTCGAAAAATGTTCAAGGTTCGAAGTTCGAGGTTCAATGTTGAGCGTGGAGCGTAGATCGAGAGAGAAGGTATTCGGTAATAGAGATTTCTTACTCTGTGAAACTCTGTGAAATACTCTGTGCAACTCTGTGTTTAATAAAATGTTCGAATAACTGAAATGAAAACTATTAACCGCAAAGGATCGCAAAGGGATTACGCAAAGGACGCTAAGAAATTTTAGGAACTTACACAGACAGTGTAAGCCGAAGCTTCAGCGAAGGCTTAGGGCACAGAGAAGGCACGAGAACCACAGTAGGTATAAAATTGGATAATTAAAAACCCGGAACGATAATCTGTCCCGGGTTTTTATTATTTCGGAATTCGGATTTCAGATTAATCCTAACTTAAATCCGCAATCCGCAATCATTATTCGTACTCTTTGAGAATGCCCTTGACATCGTCAGGCGCCACTCTGCCGTAGGTCTTGTCACCGACAAGCACAACAGGAGCAAGTCCGCATGCACCGACGCATCTGAGACTCGACAATGAGAATTTATTATCCTTAGTGGACTGGCCGACCTGGATGCCAAGTTCCTTTTTGAATTCCTCAAGCACCTTTTCGGCTCCCCTGACGTAACAAGCGGTTCCAAGACAGATGCTTATCGGATTCTTCCCTTTGGGAGTCATTGTAAAGAATGAGTAAAAAGTAACTACACCGTAGATCTTTGCAACAGGCACATCAAGGTTTTCGGAGACAACCTCCTGTACTTCTGCCGGCAGATAACCGAAGTGTTCCTGGCAGGCATGAAGGACGTTTATCAGCTCCTGGGGATCTTTATTGAAGGAATCACATACTCCCTTTATAAAGTCAACGTCTTCTGTTCTTAATTCAATTTTTATATGAGACATAACCGTAGTTTTATAATTGTCTGTTATTGTAATACTATTTTTTAATTATCACCTTTTTTTGTTTGTCAAAGTAGTGAGTGTGAAGCAGGTGATGGGCTCTTTCACTGCCGGGTTTACCCAGGAATTCATCATAAAGCTTTATAATGAATGGGTTTTCATGTGATTTTCTGATTGGCTTTTTCCTGTCTTCAGAGTATATCGCTGCTGCTCTTGCCTTTATAATCTCTGAATTTCCATGGTGAAGTGGTTGTCCGCCTCCTCCGATGCATCCTCCGGGGCAGGCCATAACTTCAATTGCATGGAATTGTGATTTTCCTGATCTTACATCGTCAAGAAGCTTTCTTGCATTTCCGAGACCGTGTGCTATGCCAATGTTTACAGGCAGACCGTCAAAATCAATAGTAGCAGAACGGACTCCTTCCATTCCTCTGAGTTCAGAGAATTCAAGTCTCTCGAGTTTTTTGCCCGTATAGAGCTCATAAGCAGTACGGCAGGCTGCTTCAATAACACCACCGGTGTTCACCGAAAATTACGCCTGCTCCGGTAGATTCTCCAAGAGGTGCATCGAACTCCTCATCATGAAGAGTTTTAATATCAATATTTGCCTGTTTGATAAAGGTCGCCAGTTCCCTGGTGGATATTGAATAATCAACATCGGGGTTACCATCGACAGAGAATTCATCTCTCTGACACTCATATTTTTTTGCAAGACATGGCATTATTGAAACAACGACCATATCCTTGCGGTTTATTCCGATCTTTTCAGCAAAGTAGGATTTGGCTATTGCACCGAACATCTGCTGCGGTGATTTTGCCGTTGAAGGCACATCCTTCAGATCGGGGAAATAATGTTCAAAGAAGTTGACCCATCCGGGGCAGCAGGAGGTGAGGATAGGTATTTTTGCTGTGGTATCGCCTTTCAGGTGCCTCGACAGCCTGTCGAGAAGCTCTGTCCCTTCTTCCATGATCGTAAGGTCAGCGGCGAAATCGGTATCAAAAACATAATCGAATCCGAGAGCCCTGAGAGCTGCTGTCATTTTGCCGGTTACAAGCGTGCCCGGAGCAAGTCCGAACTCTTCACCGAGTGCTGCACGCACTGCTGGTGCCGTCTGAACAACAACTGTCTTTGTGGGATCAGCCAGAGCCCTGAGTACCTGTGGTACATGATTTACCTCGGTAAGAGCGCCGGTAGGACAAACAGCTACACACTGTCCGCAATAGGTGCAGGTTGAATGTTCCAGATTCTGTTCGAATGCCGGAGCCACAGTGGCCATGAAGCCTCTGTTAACTGCCGATAGCGCACCCACAGTCTGAACATCGTTGCACATAGTCTCGCAGCGACGGCACATGATGCATTTGTCAAGATCCCTTATTATAGAAGGTGAAGTATCTTTCCTGTATGTTGACATCTCTGCAAATTCGGCTCCGGGTATTTCCCTTATTCCAAGACGGTGCGACATGTCCTGAAGGTCGCAATTGCCTGATTTTGCACATATAAGACAATCTTTGGGATGATCGGAAAGAATAAATTCCATCACTGTTCTTCGGGCGTTCAAAACCCTTGTTGTGTGAGTCTTAACAATCATTCCCTGCTCGCAGTTTGTCGAGCACGATGGAGCGAGGTTCCTTCTTCCCTGAATCTCGGCAACACAAATACGGCAACCACCAGGCTTGTTCTCAATATTCAAATCATGCAGGTCCATATAACACAGGGTCGGAATATCAATGCCCAACTCCTTTGCAGCCTTATATATCGTAGTACCTTTTGGTACCTCAATCTCTTTATTATCAATTGTAAGCTTTACTGTTTCCATTATATTTAAATTATCTGATAAATATTGCATCAAACTTGCATTTCTCCATACATGCACCACACTTGATGCAAATAGCAGGATTGATGAGATGGACTTCTTTTCTCTCGCCGGTAATGGCATTCACGGGACAAACCCTTGCACATGCAGTACATCCAACACAATTTTCAGCATTGACAACATACTCCATAAGGCTGCGGCACTGTCCGGCCGGACATTTCTTGTCGGTCACATGCGCAATATACTCATCACGGTAATTTTCCATCATGGAGAGAACAGGGTTTGGAGATGTCTGTCCCAGTCCGCATAAGGCAGTGTCCTTTATTACAAGGCTCATATTTTTTAACCTGTCAAGGTCCTCAAGCTTTCCCTTTCCTTCACAGATCTGTCCGAGCAGTTCATGCAGACGTTTGTTTCCGATCCTGCAGGGAGCGCATTTGCCACACGATTCCTCAACAGTAAATTCAAGAAAGAATTTAGCCATTGATACCATGCAGTCGTCCTCATCAAGGACAATCATAGCCCCGGAACCCATCATCGACCCGGCTGCGATCAGATTGTCAAAATCAATAGGAGTATCGAGATGTTTTTCAGAGAGACAGCCACCTGACGGTCCCCCGGTCTGCACACCCTTGAACTTCTTGCCGTTTCTGATTCCTCCGCCGATCTCGAATATGACTTCCCTGAGGGTTGTACCCATCGGGACTTCAATGAGACCAACATTATTTATCTTGCCTGCAAGAGCAAAAACTTTTGTTCCCTTTGCTTTTTCAGTGCCTATGCTGCTGAACCATTTGGCTCCCTTGAGTATGATAACAGGTATTGCGGCAAATGTCTCAACATTGTTGACGTTTGTTGGTTTCCCAAGATATCCTGATTCGGCAGGGTAGGGAGGCTTGATTGTAGGTTCGCCCCTTAATCCTTCCATTGAATGGATAAGAGCTGTTTCTTCACCGCATACAAACGCACCTGCACCATAACGCAGTTCAAGATCAAAGCTGAAGCCTGTGCCGAAAATATTTTCGCCGAGCAAACCATATTCTCTTGCCTGTTTAATTGCAATCTTTAGTCTGGCGATCGCCAGAGGATACTCTGCACGGATATAAATAAGACCACGGGAAGCTCCGATGCTGTAACCGCATATAGCCATTGCTTCAAGAACTGAATGAGGATCGCCTTCGAGGACTGAACGGTCCATAAAAGCACCAGGGTCGCCTTCATCTGCGTTGCAGACCACATATTTCTGATCAGCTTTGTTCTTGCTGGCAATCTCCCATTTGAGCCCTGTGGGGAATCCGCCTCCACCACGACCTCTCTGACCGGATTCCTTCACCTCCCTGATTACCTGTTCAGGTGTCATCTCGGTGAGCACTTTTCCAAGAGCCTGATAACCGTCGCGGGCAAGATATTCATCAATGTTTTCAGGATTTATAAAACCGCAGTTGCGAAGCACTATCCTTAGCTGTTTTTTGAAAAAGCCCATGTGCTTGGAATCTGAGACCATCTCTTTTGTTACAGGGTCCTTGTAGAGCAGCCTTGTGACTTTTCTTCCCTTAATAATGTGTTCTTCAACAATTGTCTGTGCATCTTCAGGCTTGACCTGGACATAGAAAGTATTATCGGGCATTACCTTTACGATAGGGCCCTTTTCGCAAAATCCGAAACAACCTGTCAGAATTACCTGAACTGTATCCATAAGTCCCTTTGCCTCAAGTTCGTCCCTGAGATTGCAGACAATAGCATCGCTTTCTGAAGCATGACAGCCTGTGCCACCGCAAACCAGAAGATGCATACTGTATTTTGACATAATTTATCCTCCTTATTCTTTAAAATCAATAGTCTGGTAATTCACAGGGATGATACCATCAACCAGTTCCCCCGTTTTAATATATTTCTCAATTATCTGGTCTGCTCTTTTCAGATCGACAAAGCCGTAAACAACAGGATCCTGTCCCGGAAGCTTTACTTCAATTGTCGGTTCTGCATAGCAGTATCCCATGCAGCCAGTCTGAGTAACAATAGCTGCAACATTTCTTCTGTCGAGTTGCTCCAGGAAGAACTCCATTACTGTCTTTGCCCCGGAAGCAATGCCGCATGTTGCCATGGCGACTTTTACCTGAACAACACTTTCAGGATCAATTGCCTTGACCCTGATGTCCAGTCCGCTCTTTAATTCATCGCGTTTCTTTTTGAGATCCGCGAGAGATGTAATTTTTGACATTCTGTTATTATTTTAGTTTGATTATGATGTTAGAGCATCTCTCAGGAGATTTGCTCATTAAATTTATTCATTTTATTATTCACTTAACGCAAATTTTCTCTTAAATAGTCTGTTCCTGTTGCAAGCCTGATGCATCAATATCTTTAAGATTTTCATTTATCATTCCTTTTATTCCTTCCAGTAAGGATCTGTCATTCAAAGTGTCAGTCTCAAGATATGCCTTTGTCTCACCGGTATTGAACCTGTATTCTCCTTTATCTGTATGATGAAGGTAGGTGAAATCGATATCCGGATTTGATGCTATGAGTATCATCATTACTCCTGCAATATCTCCGAGTGGCTGGCGGTCGAGATGACCGTTTGAAAATGAAGCATGAACTTTCGTTCCTCTTCCTGTTTCGCTTGCAATCTCAAGACCTCCTCCGGCTAACTCCGCGTGGTACTTTAAAAGTGAAAGGCCGAGTCCCATTCTCCTCCTTGTCCTTGTGGTTACAAAAGGATCGGTCACATTCTTAAGTATATCTTCCGGAATACCGCTTCCATTATCTGTAATCGTTATCAGATAGCTGTCGGAATTCCTTGATTCATCAATCGCGATTGAGATCTCTTCAGCCTTTGCCCGGATAGAGTTCTGAACTATATCAAGTATGTTAAGCGACAATGTCTTCATAGCCAGCTGACCCCCCTTCCGTTTTCTCCTCTCAGCGCCATTGATATCTCTGCGAATGAAGCATGCTCAAGACTGAAATTTGTAACTGCCATCCCGATATTTTCCTGATAATGAGCGTCCGAAGCTCTTGTAAGAGTATATTTCCTGATTTCAGGATGGAGTATTGCAAATTGCTCCGGAGTCGTCTGCCTTGAAACTTCAAGTGCATCAGCTATAAGATCTGCCGGAAGGAATCCAAGCTGACTGTAGATACTGTTCTTCCTCCTGTCGATATGCGCCGGAATAAAAAGTCCATTGAGACTGTGTACATAAGCCCCGACCTCTTCGAGTGATTTATTGATTGCACTCATGAGCAGTCTGGGCTCCTCATAGATTATCATCTCATTTTCGTCAACCTGAACCTGGTAGCCAAAAATTTCAGGCACATTGAGGATGTCAGGCAGGCTGGCATCCAGGTAATCCTGAAATGTATTCAATGCATCAGTATTTTTCAAAGAACACGAGGCAATGAACCTCCTCTTTTGTTGTTACTTCGGCGCCCTGCATGACAAAAATTCCTTTCTCTGCAGCGAGCCTTGATATAAGCGCGCAATGCCGGGTGCTGTTATGATCGGTAATCCCGATTATATCGAGGCCCTGTATTGCCGCTTTTGAAACAATATTTACCGGGTGCATCTCAAGATCTCCGCAGGGAGACAATGTCGTATGAATATGCAGGTCTGCCCGGAAACTTTTCATTCCTTTTTCAATAATTCAAATAAACGTCCTGCAATGTTGAATGTGTCAAGTGTTGTTGAAAGAACAGGTATATTTTCAGCATTGCTTTTTTCTATTGTATCAGCCTCCGGCTGAGCTCCTTTCACCAATATTACAGCGGCAAGGTCTTTGAGTGATGCCACTGCGATCACGTTCTGATGTGTCTGAAGAGTTATCCAGATCTGTCCTTCTCTCGCATTGCCCATTACATCGCTTAGCAGATCGGAAACATAGCCCCCGGTAATTTCTCCTTCCAGTCCATTATGGCCTGAAAGTACTTTCAGCTCAAGCTTTTCTGTGATATCAGTTATTCTCATCTTCTGCTCCAAGTTTGTTACAGTTTTTTTCAAGTCTCTCAGCTCCCCAGATACTTTCTGTTATTCTCATTGCATGGCTCTGGCTGAGCAGGTTTTGTTTTACCATCTGCTGCTGCAGGAAGACACAGTGCGATACCTGGGCTTCACCCTTTACAATATCCTCAGAGAGGGTCTGGCAGTCGGGAGCGCCGCAGGCGGCACAATCGAAACCCGGAAGGAAGCACATAAGCCTCCGTTTTCTTTCCATCTTCCTGAGAGCTATCGACAGATCCTCATCAAGCGTTCCCATCGGTCTGGGTTCAATATTCCCCAGGAAACCATGCTCATTGATATCTATGAAACCTTCAGAGAGTTTAAGTTTCCTGTCATCCTCCCTTGCCCTGTATTCTTCAGCCCTGATCTTAAGACGTTCAACTGTAAGAAATCTGTTGCCGCTTATCAGGATACCACCGGCACAGCTTTCATCACAGGCCCTTAATTCCAGGAAATCTATCTGATCAAGTTTCTCGTTTTCGATATTTTCGAGGAATTCATTTACGTTTTTTATCCCGTCAATCGCAAGACCGCGTCCGCTGAAGTGCAGAACCTCGCCTCTTGTGAGGCTCCAGAGTATTCCTCTTGAGCTGAGAAGGTCATCTGTCTGAGGGAGCTCTGTCTCTGTATATTTTAATGAAAGGAATTTTAATATACGGTTATAAAGGAAATTTATATTTATAACTCCTGTTACAGCTGATTCTATTTCCCCGACGGGACTTTTTACCGCAGCAATCTTGGCAGCACACGGTGTCGCATAGAAAAGGCCTATCTCTTTTTCTGGAATACCGCTTTTCTTGAGTTTTTCCCTGTAATACATCGCTGTCATGTCGATGGGAGGGTTGACTCTCATTATATTATCAACAAGCGTCGGGAACTTGACCTGTATGAGTCTGACTATTGCAGGGCAATAGGATGATATCATCGGACGTTGCTTATGTTCATGCATATGCTGCCTGCCTGCCTCCACAACCATGTCAACACTGCTCTCAACCTCGTATACATGTGTGAATCCAATTTCCTTCAATGCCTTGTAAATGCCTGAGGTCATAATCTTCCTCGGGAACTGCCCCACAAGTACACTTGGAATAAGTATAACCCTTACGGGAAATCTGAAGATCATCTCAAGATCATCCTGCTCAACAGTTATTGCTGAGACAGGGCAGGCTTTATAGCATTCTCCGCAGTCAACACATCTGTTGACACTGATTATTGCCTTGCCTTTCCTTACTCTTATTGCCTGTGTGGGACAGACAGACATACAATGAGTGCAGCCGATGCAGATATCACTCTGTACTGTCAATGCATGATGAAAATCCGTTTTAGTGTTATGATCCTGCATTTCCCTTTATGAAATTTATTAATTCAACAACCGTACCCTCTCCGGGAACGCTTGTGATCATCATTGAATCACTGTTCTTTTTCATATTTGGCAACCCCATTCCCGCTCCGAATCCCATCTCTCTGACCTGTGGCGTTGCTGTTGAATAACCCTGCTCCATTGCCTTCTCAATATCCTCAATCCCGGGCCCCTTATCGGTTATCGTTATTTTGATCCTCAATTCATTAATCTCAATCTCAACAATTGCCGACCAGGCATGAGCCACAACATTTACTTCACCTTCATACAATGCAATTACGACGCGTTTTGATACTGTGTGATCGATGTTCAGCTGACGGAGGATCTTCTTTACTGAGCTGGCAACTTTCCCGGCATTTGCAAAATCACCCCCGGCTATTTTATGCCTGAATTGCATGGTCTAGTAAACTGATTTAATCCCTGCCTTGTATAATTCACCCGAGATGTGGTAAAGAGTGTGGGGACTTCCTATCAGCGTCATTTTATTCTCCCTTGCAACTGCAATCATCTCTTCCCCGATCTTCTTATCCCTGGCGAAGATTATACAATTTATATCCGACATCTCCGATGTTCTTATTGCCTGCATATTTGCCAGACCGGTTATGAGCAGGATGTTCTCCCTGTCAACTGTCAGCACATCGCTCATCAGATCAGATGCAAATGCATATTCCACCGATGTATTCAGCCTGTCTTCACAACAGAATACCTTACCGTCAACAATGCCTATTATCTCCTCTATTGTCATATCTTTTTTAATCCTGTAATTTATCTCGTGTTGATAAGGGCCAACTCTTATTTATTTAATTATGCTACAAAGATAATACAAGTTGTGAAATAATTAACAATGTTAATAAAATAACACAAGTTTAAAATTATTCTAAATTGACGATCTTTTGCAGTGGTTGTGAATGCGTTTGTTAGGCCTGCCGGTCAGATGCAAACGAAAAATTCTTATTTTTGCCTCCCTGTTAGTGAATAATCAACGCTTAAATTCAATCTCTATGCGAAGATCCAAAATTCTTCATTTCATTTTAAATATTATTTTCCTCTCATCGGCGATTATGCCTTCCACAGCTGAAGCCCAGATGCACGGTCACACAGGCAATCAGACAGCTGTCACAGGATGGGCCGATGATACTCATTATCTCTACAGATCATCCGATGAAAATAAAAATCTTGTTACAAGAAGCGTTGATGTAAAATCGTCAAAAAGCGTCGTCTACACTCATGGGGCTACCGGTCGTGACCTGATCGCCACACTTCTTCCTGTAGGAACTGAACTGACTATGAATGATGTTTTGAGCCCTGATGCAAAAAGCATCATTATTAGTTAAGGATAATGACCTCTATCTTTTTACTTCGGCTGACAAGGTAATAAAAAGACTTACGAGCGATAAGGCTCCTGAGGTCAATACACGTTTTTCAGCCGACGGGACAGAAAATCGCCTATACAAAAAACAAGGATTTGTATGTATATGACCTGCTTAGCAGAAAAGAGACAAGGCTGACCTTTGATGCTTCGGATAAAATATATAACGGTTATGCTTCGTGGGTATATTTTGAGGAAATTCTGGGAAGGTCAAGTCGTTACGCAGCCTTCTGGTGGTCCCCCGACGGCAGTAAGCTGGCTTATCTCAGAACAGATGAGAGTGATGTGCCTGTTTTTACTCTCAACAGGCTCGATGAAGCTGACGGTCTCCATGGTCGCATAGAAGCTGTTCCTTATCCTCTTCCCGGCGATCCTAATCCAAAGGTAAAGATGGGTATTGCCGATATCGGCACAGGCAAAACAACATGGATAAAAACCGACTATTCAACAGATCAGTATATTGCCTGGCCATTCTGGACCCCCGACAGCAGGAAGCTTGCTGTACAGGTCGTCAACCGCGATCAGAATGAGCTTAAAATTATCCTTGCAGATCCTGCAACAGGAGAATATACCCAAATCTATAACGAAACCCGGAAGACCTGGGTGGAGTTCTTTGAGGATATTTATGTCTTTAAGAATGGTTCCGGATTCATTCTGAGAAGTTCCAGAAATGACTGGTCTAATCTTTATATCTGCGGATGGGACGGTAAAAGTATGCAGCAGCTTACCGATTTCAGTTTCATGGTAACTTCTGTTGAAAGGGTTGACGAAGAGGCCAGGCTTATCTATTTTTATGCAACCGGCAAAGAATCAACAGAACAGCATCTTTTCCGGATCGGGACGGATGGCAAAAACCTGATTCAGATGACAAAGGGCGAGGGTACGCATACAGTAAACATATCACCAAAAGGAAATTATTTTATTGATACCTGGAACAGTGTATCCAATCCCGGGGCAATAGTTCTCATGGATAAGAAAGCCTCGGAAATAAGGGAAATCTACAATTTTAACCGGGAGCTGTCCGATAAGGAAAAAGGCTCCGTCTCAGAAATGGTTAAGATAATGACATCGGATGGATTGTTCAGTATGCCTGCAATAATTACTTATCCTTTGAATTTTGATCCTTCAGCGAAATACCCTGTTGTGTTTACAATCTATGGAGGCCCGGGATCAAAAAATGTGAGCAACAGCTGGCAGGGAAACAATCCCTCATGGTATTCCCGGAATGACATAATAACCTTCACTGTTGATCACAGGGGCTCAGGTCAGTTCGGTATGAAGGGGATGGACTATCTCTACAGAAACCTGGGAAAATGGGAGATCCTTGATTATGAGGATGCAGTTAAATGGTTGAGGGCCAAGTCATTTGTTGACAGTACAAGAATAGGTATTACCGGAACATCATATGGAGGATATATGTCATGTCTTGCACTCACAAAAGGTGCAGGATACTGGACTCATGCAGTAGCCGGAATGCCGGTTACCGATTACAGGCTCTATGATAATATTTACACTGAACGATATATGGATACGCCAAAGGATAATCCTGAAGGTTACAGGGATGGTTCAGCCCTGAATTATGTCAAGAATTTTACCGGTAAATTGCTTTTATATCATGCAGATATGGATGACAATGTCCATATGCAGAATTCCATTTATCTGATCTCAAAGCTGCAGGATGAAGGCAAAAGTTTCGAATTTATGCTTTATCCCGATGGCCGTCACGGATGGGGTGGCCCAAAGGCGATTCATGTAAAAAATGAAACATATAATTTCTGGCTAAGGAATTTCTTCGGAAAATAATAAACCTCCTCAGAGCCCGCCTTGCGGGACCGGAAAGGGAGATAAATGTATTAGGAAGCTTTTATCAATTTCAAATTACTTATATGCGGATTTTACGATCTTTTTTCCTGAATATCTTTTTGTTATTCACATTTCTTTTAAACGGTCAGAATGATACTGTTACCCAAAGAATAATCACCCTGGGCACTTCGGATAACAGGGTGATGGAGCACATGGATTTCCTTACAAACAGGTTTGGCGACAGACTGACAGGCTCCGACAATTATTACAGCGCATGTATATGGGCAGTAAATACAATGAGGTCGTGGGGAATGATGGCTGAGATGCAGGTGGCAGGAGAGATGCCTGTCGGATTCAACCGTGGTCCGTGGTTTGGAAAAATGATAACACCTGATGAGATGCCCCTCGATTTTTGCACTCCTGCCTATACAGCAGGAACAAAAGGACGGCAGAAAGGGCATGTATTTATTTTGCCCGATAGTGTTGAGGCGTTCTGGAGTGTAAGGGACAGTATCAAGGGTGCATGGATACTTATCGGAGGAGAAAATACAGGCTGGCCGCGCGACAGGAAAGGAGAATCTGAGATGATCCGGCTGATCCGTGAGGCCGGTGCCCTGGGAACAATCCAACTTTCAACATTCCCCATCAGGGTACTTTATCAGAAGGTGGATTCATGGGAGAACCTGCCTGTTCTTCCTGATATCAAGCTAATTGACAAGCAATACAATACAATCAGGGATCTTGTATTAAAGGGCACTAAGGTTGAGCTTGAATTTGATATAAGAAACTATTTCAGACCCGGACCAATTAAATACCATAATGTAATCGGTTGGATTCCCGGGACCAAATATCCTGATGAATATGTTATTCTCGGCGGTCATCTCGATGGTCTGGCAGCAGCAACTGCATCCGTCGACAATGCTTCGGGAGCTGCACCTGCGATGGAGGCTGCAAGGCTGATTCTGGCAGCCGGAGGAAAACCGGAACGGACAATAATGGTTCATCTGTGGGCTGCTGAAGAATTTGGCCTTCTTGGCAGTACAGCCTGGGTAAGTCAAAACCCGGATAAGCTTCCAAGGATAACGGCTGTTTTCAACCGCGACGGAGGAACAAACTGCATCTCGGGGCTAAGTGTTCCAAGGGAAATGATGGCCGATTTTAAGGCGATATTAAAACCAATACTCGGACTTAACAAGAAATATCCTTTTGAGCTGACAGAGAGTACAAAGCCGGCTAGAAAAGGGGGCCGCGGACGCACAGACACATTTGCGTTCCTTCAAAGAGGTGTTCCTGCTTTTGGCTTCAGTACAAAAGGCGAACAGCAGTATGGCCGTACATGGCATACAACACTTGATACATATGATGAGGTTATACCTGAATACCAGGAGTATTCAACAACAGTCACGGCAGTGACTGCATATGGACTGGCTAATCTTGATCACCTTTTATCACGCAGGAATTTTTTCATGCCTGACGGAATTTATGCCGATTTCAATACAAATAAAGGCAGGTTTTCGGTCAGGCTCGACTATAAAAATACTCCGATGACTGTGGCAAATTTCATTGGCCTTGCTGAAGGGACTGTTTCAAATGCATCGTATCCGACCGGTACTCCCTTTTACAGCGGTTCAATATGGCACAGGGTTGTGAAAGGACATGTGATCCAGGGAGGAGAGCCTTCAATTATAAAAGACCCGGCAAATTCAGAGGTCAATTCAACAGGCTACGAGATCCCGAACGAAATATCCGGTCTGAGCCATAACAGGGCAGGAATGCTTGGAATGGCAAATGCCGGGCCTCATACAAATACCTGCGAGTATTATATAACCCTGGGTGACAGGTCATACCTCGACGGCAATTATACTCTTTTTGGAGAGGTTGTAGACGGTATGGATGTTGTTAACAATATAGTACAGGGCGACACAACTCTATCTGTGACTATTGTCAGGGCCGGTGCTGAAGCTGAGAATTTTATTGTAAATGATGAGACCTTTCTGAAGCTTGTAGAAAAACAATGGAAAAAGGTCAGGAATGATGCAGCGGAAAGAAAGATTTCGGATGAGAAGTTTCTTGCCGGCAGCTATCCTGGTCTGACCACTTTACCTGATGGTCTGAGATATAAGATACTAGTTCAGGGAAAAGGAGAGAATCCATCAGAAGGTTCTGAAATCAGGCTTAGCTATACAGGCAGGCTCATAAGCGGTTTGAAGTTTGCAAGTTCTGCTGAGGGAGGGAAGCCTGTTGCAGGATCAAAAGCTGACTTTTTTTCTTACAAAACTGGCAATGATCATATAATTAAAGGATTACCGGAGGCGATAAAAGAGATGAGACCCGGGGAAAAGCGCCTGCTTGTTTTACCTCCTGAACTTGGGTTTGGAGTAAGCAGCGCATACTATGGTAAAGAGGTTGCCGGACAGAAAAGGTTTGTCATATCACCGGGTGAAATACTGATTCTGGAGGTGACTCTTAAATAGATTTACACCACTGTCAGATAATAAGTTAATGTTTACTATATTGTGTCAGAATTAAGAACATTAAACGCTAAACTCAGTAAGTATGATTTTAGGGATCCTCAAGGAGCCGGACACTGAAAACCGGGTGGCAATGCTGCCAGGAGAAGTGGCCGTCATGATAAAGATGGGCATTGAAGTTCTTGTTGAGCTTCATGCAGGCGACAGAGCTTTTGCATCTGACGATTCTTATATCGCAGCAGGAGCCGGATCAGCAGAGCGCCAGGCTGTTTTTTCAAAAGCAGACATGTTGTTGTCAGTAAATCCTCTTATACATGAGGATATAAATGCCTTCAGGGAAGGCCAGGTTCTCTGTTCAATGTTAAATCCTACAGAAAACAGCAAATGGCTTGAGTCTGTAAGGGAGAAAGGATTAACATTGCTTGCACTTGATCTTGTTCCCAGGACTACAAGGGCCCAGTCGATGGATATCCTCTCATCCATGGCTACCGTTTCAGGATACAAAGCAGTGCTGGAGGCAGCTTCAAGATTACCAAGGTTCTTTCCCATGTTCATGTCGGCAGCAGGTACTATAAAACCTGCAAGGGTACTGATCCTCGGAGCAGGTGTTGCAGGATTGCAGGCAATAGCGGTAGCCAGAAAACTTGGTGCAATCGTCGAAGTATTCGATGTGAGATCAGCTGTTAAGGAGGAGGTCAAAAGCCTTGGCGGAAAATTCATTGAGGTTGAAGGTGCAAAGGAAGATGCTGCTGCCGGTGGCTATGCTGTTGAACAGAGTGAAGAGTTCAGGCAAAAACAGCAGGAGCTGATACAACAGAGAGCCATTGCCGCGGATGTAGTTATCTCAACTGCACAGATCCCCGGAAAAAAAGCGCCGGTTCTTATTCTTAAGAATACTGTAAGCACCATGAAACCCGGATCAGTCATTGTCGATCTTGCGGCCTCATCCGGCGGCAATTGTGAGCTTACTTCCAATGGGAAGAATATTGTTATTAACGGAGTGACTATTATAGGCAAGACTGATTATCCGTCAGAGATGTCGACTGATGCAAGCAAGATGTTTGGAAATAATGTAATCAACCTGCTGAAGATAATGGTAGATAAGGATGGAAAACTGGTGCTGAACCTGGAGGATGATATCATAAAGGGAACAATTGCTGTGCACAGGAAAGAATATGTTGGTCAGAGAGTAAAGCAATTGCTAAACTTAAATTAAGAATCACATGGAAAATATCTTAGAATTTTTCTTATTGCACAGAGAGGCTATTTTCATAGTCCTGCTCTCAATATTTCTTGGTATTGAAGTCATCAGCAATGTACCGGCAATACTTCATACTCCGCTTATGTCAGGTGCAAATGCGATTCATGGTGTTGTAATAATTGGCGCCATCATTGTACTTGGTCATGCTGATACCACGGGTGCAAAAATACTTGGTTTTCTTGCAGTGATCCTTGGAACTCTCAATGTAGTGGGTGGATTTGTTGTTACAGACAGGATGCTCGAAATGTTCAAGAAGAAGAAATAACCTTTCCGTAATAGAATATTTAAAGGTCGACAGAATGAATGATATGTCTCAAATTTCAGCAGGTATCTCAGTGTTGGAGATAACATATGTTATTGCCTCTGTGCTATTCATTGTCGGGTTGAAGATGTTGAGTCATCCTCTTACAGCCAGACGCGGGTAATACTCTTGCAGCTTTCGGCATGGGGCTTGCAATAATAGCCACGATAATATTTCATCAAAAGGAGGGAGAGCCTATCCGGAATATTCCACTTATTCTTTCGGCTATCGCCATTGGTACAGCCATAGGGTGGGTGATCGCCCGGAAGGTAAAGATGACTGCAATGCCTCAGCTTGTATCTTTCTTTAATGGAATGGGAGGTGCAGCTGCTGCGCTTATCTCAATAATGGAATTTCCGCATATCAGTAATGAGCTTTTAGCAAAAAGCGGAATGGCAAACGGGCAGGTGCTTGCAATTCTGTTGGGACTGATGATAGGAACCGTTTCATGGGCCGGGAGCATGATAGCATTCGGAAAGCTTGACGGATGGATCGGAGACATGCGAATAAAGGCTATGAAGTATGTAAACCTCACCATACTTGCTGTACTGATCGGGTTGATAGTTTTTATCATGACGAGGAATGTTCAGTCAAGCGTGGAACTTATTGGCTATGTTTATCTTATGTTTGGAATAGCAGTTATCTACGGTGTCTTGTTTGTTATGCCAATCGGAGGCGCAGATATGCCGGTAGTTATCTCACTGCTGAACTCATTTACAGGCGTTGCGGCAGCAATGGGAGGCTTCCTCTACAATAACCAGGCAATGCTCACAGGAGGTATCCTTGTCGGATCTGCAGGTACAATACTCACCATACTGATGTGCAAGGCTATGAACCGTTCACTGCTGAATGTCATTGTTGGAGTGTTCGGCGGCGGCGGTCAGACTGCAACTGATATCGCCGGAACTGTAAAGGAGATATCACTCTCCGATGCAGCTGTACTTCTCAGCTATTCCAAAAAGGTTGTGATTGTGCCCGGATACGGACTCGCTGTTGCACAGGCGCAGCATATCTGTCATGAGCTCGACAAACTACTGGAAGAGAAGGGTGTAGAGGTCAAATATGCAATTCATCCTGTAGCCGGACGTATGCCCGGGCATATGAACGTGCTCCTGGCAGAAGCTGATGTTCCTTATGAACAGCTGATAGAAAGTGATGAGATAAATCCGGATCTGCCAAATACAGACGTACTTGGTGGTTATCGGCGCCAATGATGTTGTTAATCCAGCCGCCGAAGATGATCCTTCGAGTCCGATTTACGGCATGCCTATTATAAAGGCCCGTGATGCAAAAAACATTATTGTTATGAAACGAGGTATGGGCAAAGGATATGCTGCCATTGAAAATATGCTTTTCTTCAACAGCAAAACCAGAATGCTATTCGGCGATGCCAAAAGCACCCTTCAGAACCTTGTCAACGAAGTGAAGAGCTTATAATTGACGATTATTTTTTGTTACACAGAGATCCACTGAGAACCACAGAGCATGCACAGAGATTTCAAGTTAACTTGTGCTCCATGCCAAATCTGCAGTGGCACCTTGTAATTTTGCCTACAGGCAATTTACGCTCGGCCCCTGTGTAACTCTGTGACAGTTCTTATAACCAGGTTATAAAATGAATACACACTCATGAACAGACTGGCCTCACTGCGTGAGGCAATGAAAGAGAAGAAAATTGATGTTTATATTATCCCGACCGGCGATCCAAACCTGGGAGAAAATATCCCCGATCACTGGAGGATAATTCCATGGCTGACAGGTTTTACCGGATCGGCAGCAACGGTGGTTGTAACAGATACTTTTGCCGGTTTATGGACAGACTCCAGATACTTTGTCCAGGCACAGCTGGAACTCAACGATAGCGGATTCGTGTTTATGAAGCCAGCCACATCTGATAAAAAAGATTTTGTTGACTGGCTGTCTGCCAATGTTGAAGGCGGATCTGCAATAGGGGTAAACGGGCGGACTATCTCAATCGGAAGGATGAGAAGAATTCAGAGAAACCTCGAAGGGAAATCTGTAAAATACATCACTGAACCGGACCTGATTTCTGAGATATGGACTGACCGGCCGGAAATGGCCGATTCCCAGGCTTATGATTTTCCGGTAATATACGCAGGGAAGGAGAGAAGCGCAAAGATCTCTGAAGTTCGTTCCATCATGAAGATAAGGCATATCGATTACCATCTGCTCACATCCGCTGATGATATCATGTGGCTTCTGAATATCAGGGGAAAAGATGTAAAATACTCTCCATTGCTTTTATCCTTTGCAGTTATTGGCGAGGATCAGATTCTCCTCTTTGCTGATGAGGCAAAGATTCCATTTAAGCTTGCTTTTGAATTCGACAGGCTTGGCATAGTTATCCTTCCTTATGAGGAAACGGAAGCAGTGATCTCTTCTCTTACTCCTGAATCAACAATACTGATATCTCCAAACACAACATCTGCAAGTATTTTCTATTCCATCCCAAAGGGGATGAATATTATAGAGGATTTCACAATTCCTTGTCGGCTGAAGGCAATAAAAAACAAGACTGAGGCGGAAAATCTTGGCAAAGCAATGATAAAAGACGGGATTGCCTTGACGAAGTTTTTTTTCTGGTTTGAACAGAATCATGGAACAATAGAGCTTACTGAGCTTGTACTTGATGAAAAACTGGCAAGCCTCAGGTCTGAGCAGGAAGGATTTCTGGGCTTAAGTTTTTCAGCTATTGTGGCTTTTAATGAACATTCTGCCCTGCCTCATTATTCTGCAACAACTCATTCTGATTCGGTAATCACCTCTGAAGGAATCCTTTTAATCGACTCAGGCGGACAGTATCTGAATGGGACCACGGATATTACCCGGACGATTGCGATCGGCAGGCCCACAGTAAATCAGATAAAGGATTTTACACTTGTTCTGAAAGGCAACATCAGTCTTGCAATGGCAAAGTTCCCTGCCGGTACAAAAGGGACACAGATTGATATCCTTGCCCGAAAGCCACTGTGGGAACATGGGTTTAATTATGGTCATGGAACAGGACACGGTGTAGGTTTCTGTCTTAATGTTCATGAAGGTCCCCAGAGCATAAGCCCGGGTGACGGAGCTGAAGCCAGGACGCCCATTGAAGCCGGTATGCTTATCTCGGATGAACCTGCCGTCTACCGTGAAGGAGAGTATGGCATAAGAACAGAAAATCTTATTCTCTGTTATGAGGATGAGGAGACCGAATTCGGAAAGTTTCTGAAATTTGATACTATTTCACTTTGTTATATTGATAAGCTATTAATTGATACTGCATTGCTCGATCAGAAGGAAATCTCATGGCTAAACAAATATCATGCTGATGTTTATGAAAAACTCAGTCCGTATCTGACCGAAGAGGAGAGGAGCTGGCTGAAGGCAAAAACTGAATCAATCTGATAGCATCTTTTTTATAAAGCACCAATTCAGAGAGAACACAGAGATTTGCTTGAATTATCTCTGTGTTCTCTGTGTCTTCTCTGTGCAACTAAGCCTTCGCTGAAGCTTCGGCTTACACTGTCTGTGTAAGTTCTTCGTGTAAGTACTCATTTCCCCTGTTTGATAACATCCTCCATAAGCATAATATCCATCACCGGGAACTCAGTTATCCGGAGCCTCGCACATCCATAAGGAACAAGAGTTATTATTTCAGGATCTCCTTCGGGTTTTACAGGACTCAAAGGCGGAACGTCTGCCGAGTTATCCCTGATCCCCCATTCAGGTATCTTAACCCCTCTTGCAGTAATTATTAAAGGTGCCTCACCTGTCCATGTCCGGTATTTTCCGGAATCAGCCGACCATATCATGTCTCCCCTGTCAGCAAACGGATACTGTCCTATTGCATTCTCTGTAATTTTCAGTCCTCTCATAATATTCTGTCTGTCGATCAGAAGTCCGTAGTTCCATGGGCTCATGGGGTCTATTTCCCAATCGATGCTTCCTTTATATGAGAAATTGTCGGCTTTCAGTTTTACGCTTTTAAACGCTTTATCAATCCTTAATGAAAAAAGTAAAGGACCGCGCAAGAGTGTAACTGAGTTATTATATCTTTTCTCGGTTCGCATCTTCATTGGAATTTCTATTGTTATCTGGTCGCCGTTTTTCCATCTTTCGCTGAGCATGTATTGAGATTCTCCCCTGACTACTGCAGTCTTATTTTTGAATTTTACTGTTACGGAGTCGGCCCATCCCGGTATTCTGATATAAAGCGGGAACCTGGAAGGTTTCGCTGTACTTATTGTAAGTTTGACAGAGCCCTTAAAGGGGTAGTCGGTTTCTTCAGTGATAGTCACTTCATTTCCTTTTCCCGTTTTTGCCTTCACAACTGAAGGACCATAAGCTACTATCGCCAGACCGTTATCATTGGTTGCCATCCACATGCTCTCCACGAACTTGGGCCAGCCCTGGTGCATGTTTGCAAGACAGCAGCCAAAATTCGGCATAAAACCGTAAATATTTGAATCATCGAAATTTGAGCTCCAGTTTCTTTTTATGTTTGACACGAGTACCTGGTTGGATTGCTGGTCATACTGATGCGACCAGAAGTCAGGAGTAGTTGCACCCGGAAGAGCATTATATGTAAGAAGCTCCAGCCTGTCAGCCAGCCTGTTGTCACCGAATATGGCATAAAGCTCCTCGAGGGAATACATATATTCAACAACGGTGCATAATTCTGTTCCCTGAGCAGGACTATTGCCGGCAAGATGTTCATCAGCAGAAAATTTGCCTCCTGCCTGACCATGGTTTTTATCATATTTTTCTATACCTGCGAAAACAGCATTTTTAAATCTGGCATCTTTTGACTGCTGATACCATAATCCGGGATATTTTATTGCCATCGCATTATTTACACCATGTGCAGTCATCCCTTCCGGAGTGCCGTCATGAGGTATCTTTTTATCGACAGCGGCGGCTGAATCCCAGGGGAATTTCTCATAGTAGCTTGTCCAGTCGGCACCGTTTTTCTGAATGGATTCAATTGTTTCAAGTATCCATTTTTCACCTGTTTGTCTGTAGAGCCAGTAGCCGGTCACTGCATTTTCCATTGCACGCACGCCTCTCCAGTCTTTGTGAGGCCAGTCGGGCGGGCTATCATGTATATACCTGAAGTATTTGATTATCACCTCCAGCGCCCTGCTGTCACCTGTCGCCTCATAATATTGCATCAGAACCTTATTGGCTACTGAGAGGGGCCAGCGATCATTATTTCTGACAGGTCCATACCATCCTGAATCTCTGCTGCTTGCGAGCATGGGCTCAATCCAGAATTTAACCTTTTCTTTAAGACGTTCATCGTCAAGCAGATATGCAAGAGGAACCAGTCCGTCAAGGAAATACGGACCACGCTCCCAGGCGTCACCATCACCGCCATGCCATGCAGATTTTGAAAGATCGGGCCAGAATTCATCTAAATTACCGGTGAGCCCTGAAGCTTCCGCTTCGAGCTCTTTTTTGAGCCATCCGGCAGGTTTAACAGTCCCCAGAGGCAGTCTTATAAAAGCATTTTTAAGAAGCGGCTCAGGATTGCCTTTATAATTTGTGCTGACATCCTGCCTTGTGCAATTCAGAAGGATGATAGAAGCGAGAATCCAGATCAGGAAAGCGTATTTTTTCATATTGAAACAATTAAATCAGTTTGCCGGTATTTTCTTATAAAAATATAAAACTTTCGCGGTTATCTGCTTTTAAGTGTTTTCACGATCGGGATTTTTTAAAATTCGGCTCACTCATCCCGGCTTTCTATGACCCTCACCCCAACCGCTCTTTATGTAACCCTCGCCCCAATCCCTCTCAACCCACACGAACTCACCCCCTTTAATCCACCTCTCTGCTCTCGCAAAGAGGGGGAAAGTCCTGGTACAACTTTTCTTCCCCCCTCTTTGCGTTAGCAGAGAGGGGGTCAGGGGGGTGAGTTCGTGGAGCAGACGGGGCAGAGAGGGGCTGGTTATAAGGGTAAAATCCGGGAAGAAGGGGTCGGGGAATGAGACCTTATTGGTTCTTCAACGATTGTGCCGGATTCATGACTGAAGCCTGCCAGGCTTTGAAACTTATAGTTACGAAAGTTATAAATATCGTGAGAAGGGCTGAAAGAATAAAGAGCGAAGGTCCCAGCTTGTTGCGGTAAACATAATTCTCAAGCCAGTTGCTCATAAAATACCATGCAACAGGGAAGGCGATTATTATAGATATTGTTATGAGTATCAGAAAATCCTTTGATATGAGCCTGAGAACAGTAATATTATCCGCCCCGAAAACTTTCCGGATCCCTACCTCCTTTAGTCCTCTGTTCAACTGTGTATGAGGCGAGACCGAAAAGTCCCAGACAGGCAATGAATATCGCCAGTACCGTGAATAGTGTGAAGACGAAGCCTCTCTTCTCATCAGCCTCGAACTGCCTGTTAAACCTTTCTGAAAGGAAAGTATATGTAAAAGGCTGGTCCGGAAAAACTTCCTTCCACTTCGATTCAATGAACTGGATAGTCTGTTTGATATCCTGTCCGTTTGCCTTGATGTAAACAACATTGTTTGAGATCCTGTATATCAGCAAAAGGGATTCAATTTCATTGTACATCCCGGTCTGGTGATAATCCTGCATAACTCCGATTACCCTGGCTTTGAGCAGTGAGGAATCTCCGAAGAGCGCTACCTTTTTGCCTATGGGTTCAGTCCAGTTCATCCGTTTGACAAATGTCTCATTAACAATGACTCCTGTAAGCGTATCGGATGGCATGTCCTGCTGAAAATTGCGTCCGGTTTTTATTTTTATTCCAAGGGTCTTAATAAAATCATGGTCTACTACAGCATAATTGATTCCTCTCTGAACCATTCCCTTGTCAGTTTCAACGTTGAACAATACCTTGCCTGAGCCTTCGCCTACAGGAGTATCTGTAGCTGCAACAGATTTAATCCTGGGATCATCAAGAAGCAGCTGTTTCAAAACCTTGTATTTGGATGACATCGGACCGTTAAGCTGCAGACTGATAACATTCTTCTGATCAAACCCCTGATCCATTGTCTTAAGGTAATTCAATTGTCCGAAGACTACCATTGTACATATTATCATCACAACTGATACAGTGAACTGAATAATTACAAGCACCTTGCGGAATATACTACCTGCCGATCCCTGTGTTATCTCACCTTTCAGAACAATCAGCGGACTGAAACGTGAAAGAAAAAATGCGGGATAGCTTCCTCCAAGAACACCTACAATCAGTATGACTGATAGCATACTTATCAGGACAGCCGGACCGGATATAACATGAAGGTCAAAATATTTGCCTGCAAGCAGATTGAATTTTGGAAGCAGGACTATCAGAAGAACAAGGCTAAGGATCAGGGAAATAAGTGTAAACACTATTGATTCCGCCAGAAACTGCATAACAAGTGGACCTCTTTGGGACCCTGAAACTTTCCTCATTCCAACCTCCCTCGCCCTGCTTGCCGAACGGGCAGTGGCAAGATTCATGTAATTCATTGCAGCTATGAGTATGAGGAAGATGGCAATGATTGCAAATATATAAACATATGTAATGCTGCCTGTGGGCTCGGGTTCCCCTGCTTTTGTGGAGTAGAGATGAATTTTGGTGACAGGTTCCAGAATGTATTTGATTTTTATATTCAATGGCCCGAAAAGGTCTTTCATGTATGAATCATACATCTTTTGTATCTTCTCTTCAAACGGCTTTATATCGAAATTTTCAGGAAAAAGCAAATAGGTGAATACACCAAAATTTCCCCATGATCCATATTGTTTGGGAAGATTGCTCCTGGACGCCAGGGCTTCAAAACGGAAATGTGAATTTCTGGGAACATCTTCTATAACACCGGTGACTTCATAGGTATTGGTTCCCGTTGTGAGTGTCTTTCCTATAGGATCATTCTTTCCAAAATACCTGTCGGCGATCCTTTTTGTAAGCACTATCTTATTAGGCTCAAGAACAGCCCTTCTTGCATCTCCTTTTATTACTTTGTATGTAAAAATGTCAAAGATCGTTGAATCTGCAAAGAAGAAATTCTCCTCATTAAACTCCTTATCTTCATATTTATAGACTGCACGAGGCATATTAAAGAATCTGACAAAGGATTGAACCTCGGGATAATCCTGAACCACCTGCGGTCCAAATGGGATCTGTGCCACTGTCCAGATAAAATGGTCATCAGTCTCTGTGATATCTGATGAAACCCTGTAGATCCTGTCAGCTTTCTCATGATATCTGTCGTAACTTACTTCATCCGTTACGTAGATAATCAGAAACAGCGCACTTGTAATACCTATTGTGAGTCCAAGAATATTCAATAAGCTGTAGCCAAAATGTTTCAGCATATGTCTGACAGCTGTCTTCAGAAGATTTTTTAACATGAATGAGTGAGTTTATTTATTTAAAAATTTAAATGTATGCCAGGCATAATTTAAATACTATTAATTTTTAATCATTAACACTGTATTAACATAATATCAGGGAAACAGGCTTTCTTTCTGATTTTATTAATTGCCCTGGCTTTTCTCTTCATAAACTTTAAGCTCATCGAACCAGGCAACACCCTGACCAGGCATCTTTATTATAAGATTGGTCCTGAATGATTTGAGAGTATCAGAGGGGATAGTAATAAAAGTCATAAAACGCCTCCATTCCTGATCTGGAACAAATCTTGCCTTTCCGAATGCTCCAAGTTCAACTTCAACATACTGTGTATTCCGGTGTTTTTCAATTAGACGCATTGAATCCTGATTTGTTACAAAAAATATTCTCTGTTCGGGATCTGATTTGGCCCAGACGGATATTGCATAGGAAGAGCCGGCTTTGACGCGAAAAGGAAACATCCTTAAGGCAATGCCTTTATTATCACCCGGAGTCAGGAGCCTTAGTGAGTGGTTACCTTCATGATGTTCCCTTGTGTCAAGGAAATATGTTGCCCCTTTGTCGCCGCCTGGCCTGGCATAGCAGGCCGAAGGAACACCGGGAGATGAATTATCTTCAAACCCCGGATCTCTCAGAAGATTTTCCGGTGAAACGACAAGGTTTTTATCTGACGGATACAGATTTATAAGGTATACCTGTGAACCAAATGGTGCCAGATGATCTGTTATCTGTCCGCCACTGACCGGCAGTAACCTGTTCTCAAATATCAGTTTAGCCCTGCCGGTGTTAAAACCTTTGATCCTGAATGTAACTCCAACCGGCTCATTTATTTTATTCGCGGCCATTATCAGCAGCTGGCCATCATGAACTCTCGATGTGACTACTATATTACGTGTGGAAGACTCAACAGGTAATGTCTCTTCATCTGATAAAAGCCATGGGGTGACCTCAGCAATCTCCATTGCCATGCGACCGCATTCGTTCCAGGCAGCCACCGATTTTGGAAAATAGTTAAGTCCTTGCCGTACAAAATACTGGATTCCGGTTACCCCGCCAATTACAGACTGCCAGGTCATGGATCTCAACTCCTGCACTGTTGGTTCACGGCCCCACCATTCACCGCCTCCGAATGCCTGAAGGACCATCCATACTGATCTTTTTCCTGTGAATTCGTTCTTTAGCTGGTCGGCAACATCCCCTGTTATTCCAATAGGATAGTCTGGCACCGGATATGGATCCGCCATTACAATATCGAGGGCATTGGCATACAATCGTGAGGAGAGAAATGGCGCCATGAATACAATTGAGACCGGATGCCATGGATCTGTCTCCCTACACTGTCTTATAAATCTCTTCAAGCTGTACAGGAGGGATCTTGAATCCATTTGGCTCATCTGAAATATACCATGCCAGCAGCGCCGGATGATTCATGAAGGTTTTGATTTCTTCGATCAGCCTCACTTTTTTCTCTTCATCAGTCAGATTTCCGATCTTTGAATTAACACCTCCACCACCCGACACCGAGATAAGATTATAATGGACCTTTATTCCAAGTTCTGCGCAACGATCCATATAGGCTTTTCTTTCATTCAGGGTTTCCGGTAGTATTGTCTGATAGGGAGAGATCATATTGAATCCTCTTACAACCTCTTCTTCAGGAAGAGTTGGAGATACTGGTGAATAGCAGTAAAATCCGAAAGGATAAAACTGGCGCCTGTTAACTATCATGCCCCCGGTAAGACGGTCAGTTTTTACTTCATTAGCCTTGTAGGTCAGTACCCTGCACTCTGCGGTTGCACGATATGTCAGCCCCGGTTCCTGTAGTAACAGATATTCTTGCCCCTACTCTGTAAATTGATGGAGGAAAGTCAATAACAAACGGGATTCTGAGGATTTTCGTTCCAGGCTTCCCATTCCAGCTTGCAATGATCTTTTCTCCTGCTGTAAGCTGAACCGACATTTGACTCTGTACCTTGCCGGGAGGTATGTGAAGCAGAAATTCACCATTTTTTTCACATGAATAAAAACTTAACCTTGGATATATTTTAAATGATGAAGAATCTATATACTGGCAATATATATTTCCTGTGGTTAATGTACCCAGGAGAGCTAAAAATAGTATAGTGAGAATTTTATTCATTTATATTTCAATAAAATCAGATTTAGTATAAATGCTAAATGTAATTATTTTTAAGAAAATCCTGCTCCTGCCACAAAGGTGTAAGTGCACTAAGGTTCATAAAGTGATAAGCTGAGCAAATACCGCCTGAACTGTCAAAATTTCAGATAAATGAGTTTGGTTTGATTTTTGGAAAGGAGAATATATGGGAAAAGATACCTTTCAATTAAATCTGATAGCCTCTGGCGACAGCCAGCTGCTTGATGTCTATTCATCCACAGTGACAGGAGTTGTGAAAAATACTTCGCATGCTGTGGTGCATATAGGTGTGAAAAAAAATGCAGAGGATAATGGTTCAGGAAAGAATCCCGGACAGGGAGCTGCAGGATCAGGATTTGTTATATCCTCAGACGGATACATTATCACAAATAATCATGTTATTGAAGATTCATCTTTAATAAGGGTAACATTTGCCGATGGAGAAGAATTAGCCGGTTCCCTGACCGGTGCAGATCCCTCGACCGATATTGCGGTGATAAAAGTGTATGGCGGCGACCTTAAAACTCTTCAATTCGCAAACTCAGATCTTATCGAACCTGGTCAGATTGCAATTGCAATAGGCAATCCCCTGGGCTTGCAGCATACTGTCACTGCTGGTGTTGTGAGCGCTGTCGGACGTTCCCTGCGGGCAACAAACGGAAGGCTTATTGATGATATCATTCAGACAGATGCTGCCCTGAATCCCGGTAATAGCGGTGGCCCCCTTGTCAATTCGGAAGGTAAGGTAATCGGTGTTAATACTGCTGTTATTTCCATGGCACAGGGATTATGCTTTGCCGTCTCCTCAAATCTTGCCGCCTATGCCGCCGGCCAGCTAATCATGCATGGCAGGGTAAAACGCGCACAGCTTGGAATTGCAGCCCAGCCTGTAAGCCTGACTCAAAGACTTATCGGGGCAAATCATCTTGTGACAAAAACAGGAGTATATGTTTATGAGATTTCAAAAGTCATCAGGTATAACCAACATGCAATTGGAAGTAGGGTGATATAATTGTTGAGTTTGAAGGCAAACCGGTAGCCACCGTAGATAATCTTCATAAATATCTGAATGAAGATGTGATCGGTAAAAGTGTCACAATGGGAATATTGCGCAGCGGACATAAACAGAATATATCTGTTGTACCTGGTGAATTAAAATAATAGTTAAATACTCTCCTGAAAATAATTATCTTTCATACCGGAAACTATACTTTATAATATTTCAGTATGAAAGCTGTAAAACCTTTCAACAGACCATTATCAGGCACTCTTCTCTCTATCAGCGCTCCGCAGGTAGCTGAAATCATTTCGGATTCAGGATTTGACTGGGTTTTGATCGACATGGAACACTCCGCAATATCTCTTGAAAGTGTGCAGAATGCACTTCAGATCATGGGGGATAAGATCCTTAAAATTGTAAGGGTACCCGGAAATGATGAGATCTGGATAAAGCGTGTGCTTGATACAGGGTGCGACGGGATACTGGTGCCAATGGTCAATAGTGCTGCTGAGGCCTTAAAGGTTGTTCAGTGCTCCAAATATCCTCCTGAAGGCAGGCGCAGCGTAGGACTTTCACGGGCACATAGTTTTGGTCCGGGTTTCACCAGCTATGTTGAAAATGCAAACAGGGATCTGTTGATTATGATACAGATTGAACACAGGGATGCGGTAAAAAATATTGACGAAATATCTAAAGGTGAAGGGGATAGATTCAATTTTCATCGGACCTTATGATCTTTCAGCCAGCATGGGACTGACGGGTCAGATTGATCACCCTGATGTAAAGGCCGCTATAAAACTGATAAAGGATAAATGCCGGCAGGCCGGTTTGCCATATGGCATATTCGGCATGACAGCTGAAAGCCTGGTGTCTGAAGTTAAAGAGGGATGTACATTCCTTCTCTGCGGAGTTGATGCAGCTTTCCTTGTAAATTCCTATAAGCAGCAGCTTAAGATCCTGAAAACAGGTATTTAAATCTATCTGAAAACGATACGCAGCCTGACCTCATCGTCAATAGGCTTTCCGTCCTCGTTCTGCCGGATTCCAGGCAGGCCCGGCTTTTAATAGCCTGATTGCTTCATCGGAAAATAGTCTTCCGGGACTTTTTATGACCTTTATGCTATCCATTCTTCCGTCAGCATGAACAACAAAATTAAGCACTACGACAGCTTTTTGTCCTGAAATAACTGTATCGGGCCACACCATGTTATCCCGGATATATTTATCAAAAACTGACTTTCCTCCATGAGGCTGTGGCGGGAGATACCCTGCCGGCTGATTTTCAGTATCAGATTCCGATTTGCTTACTCCATAACCTGTTACAACAACTTCACTTAAGGCAGACAGTGAAGGATCTAACCTGATATCTACTGGTGTATCAGCTGATGCCTCAAACTCCTTCGTTTCCATTCCGATAAAACTTGCTACCAGCGTGTGACTGTCTGAATCTGGCAATGTAATTTTGAAATTGCCCTCGCTGTCAGAAACAACTCCTGAATTTGTGCCCTTAACTACAATGCTTACTCCTGGTACAGGCATTTCATCTTCTGCTGAAATTATTCTCCCCTCTGCCTGCAAATAGGAAGATTTTTTTTCTTTTGAAAGATGAGGCGCTGCTGCTGCCGCTTTTTCAGATCTTAAAGGTTCATTCACTGATTGTACCTCACTCTTCTCTGTTGACTCAATGTATTTATAATCAGAAGAGATTGTCTCTTTTACCGGGAGTTCAGATTGCTTTTTGAGCTGTCTGTCAGCTGTAACTTCACTCTTCTTTTCCATCCTGACGGTTGGCTTTTCACTGAATTCCTTTTTATCAGGTTCAACAATAACCGGCAGAGATTCTTTAATTTCAACTGATTCCGGCTGTTCAGTCACAACAGCAATCTCCTTTGGGGACCTTTTTCTTTCAATTATGATGAAGAGTGATGCGACTGTAAGTAAAACAGCGATCGATGCAGCTATCCTGTAGAAAATTAATCGTTGCCGGTTAGCCACTCTCTTTTTCAGATGTTTTTCAAGATCTGAAATATCTTTGAGCGCCTCATCTGCGATCTAGAGAGGCAAATCCTTCTGATGCTTCCATCGCAAAAGGATCTTTCTGAAGCTCTCTCTCAAATGAGTTCCTCTCTTTTCCTGACATCTTATCACTGCTGTAGCGGAAAAAGTCCGGAAACTTTAATCTCTTATTTTTATTCCTGTCCCGCATGTTTTTCTTCAAGACAAAGTTTTAAATTTCTTTTTGCATTCTGAAGATGACTCTTCACCTTCTTTTCATCGAGCCTGAGGCTTAATGCAATCTCGTTGTAACATTTGTTCTCAAAATAGAATAACCTGATACATTCACTCTGTTCATTTTTTAATCTTTTAATGCAATCAGCAAGCTTTGCTTCCATTTCTGCCCTGTCTTCATCAATAGGATGCAAACCGTTGCCGTTTTCCATAAAAACTGCTGAATCGGTTGCCCATTCGCTGAATCGTTCTTCCTGTGATTTCATTGATCTTAACTGCATGAGACAATAATTTTTGGTTACAACAAACAGCCAGCTTCTGAAGTTTTCTATTTTCTGTTTCGGGATCTCAGTGATCAGTTTTTCAAAAATCTGCATCACTGCATCCTTCGATTCATCACGCTCCTTCAGATATTTGAGGCATACCCCGTATACAAGATGCATATAATCTGAATAGAGTTCTCCGAGCACTTCAAGGTTGCCGGTGGAACTGAATTCAGCTAAAAGCTCCTCATCAGTTTTCTTATTGCGATTTCCTGCGGGTGATTTTAAATATCATCTTCCGGTGTAAGAAGATCTCTTATAAATATAAAGCTTTTTTTTGTTACACAGAGTATCCACAGAGAATTCACAGAGGCGCACAGAGAGTTGCTCTCCGTGTTCTCTGTGATCTTCGCTGTGTATCTCTGTGTAACAATTCTTAATGATAAATATCAATTTTCTTTTATGGAATTAAGCAAAGTTAGCATCCTATGAGAAATGTTTAACCAAAAATCATAGTCATGAACAATAAAATTCTCAATTTTCGCAATATTTATTCTTGCAGCCATCATGATGGCTTATACAGAATCAAGGACAATCACCGGAAAGGTGACCGACCATGGCGGTCAGCCTCTTCCGGGGGTATCTGTCTTGTAAAGGGAAGCTCAGCCGGTACAGTGACGGACAGCAATGGTGCTTACAGGATCACTGTAAATCATCCCGACGGAATCCTGGTCTTCACTTTTACCGGATATACAAAAGTGGAGGAGAAAATCAGGGAGAGGACAGTAATCAATGTTCAGATGAAAGAGGATGCTGAGGCTTTGCAGGAAATGGTTGTTGCTGGCTATGGTTCAAAAAAGGAGAGGGCTTCAAAATCATATGATATGGCACTCCTGTGAGCGCAGGTCAGCTATGGTCAGCCATATCAGTACAATAATAATAATTTCAACACCGAAGGTTATGCATCTGTGAATGAAAATGGATATAAAAATGTGAAAAACAATCCTTTATCCACATTTTCAATTGATGTGGATAATGCTTCATATTCAAATATAAGAAGATTTATAAATCATGGGTGAAATGCCTCCGGCTGATGCTGTCAGAATTGAGGAGATGATAAACTATTTTAAATATGATTATCCGGAACCGGATGGAGAACATCCATTTTCAGTTACATCCGAACTTGCCGTTTGTCCGTGGAATAAAAAACACTGGCTGCTGCATGTGGGACTTCGCGGGAAAAGCATTGATAAGTCGACCCTTCCTCCTTCAAATCTTGTATTTCTGATTGATGTCTCCGGTTCGATGAATAATCCCAACAAGCTTCCTTTGCTGAAATCTGCATTTGGTTTGCTGGTTAATGAGTTAAGACCGCGCGATCGTGTTGCAATTGTTGTATATGCCGGTGCAGCCGGTCTGGTTCTTGAGTCAACTCCCGGGAACAGAAAAGAGACAATAATGAAAGCAATTGATAACCTGCAGGCAGGAGGTTCAACAGCAGGCGGGGCAGGATTGAGGCTTGCATACGAGGAGGCTGAGGAAAATTTTATAACCGGCGGAAATAACAGGATCATTCTTGCAACCGATGGCGATTTCAATGTCGGTGAATCGGGTAATGGCGCTATCGAAAGACTTGTTGAGGAGAAAAGGCAGAATGGTGTATTTATAACCGTACTTGGATTCGGAATGGGAAATGTAAAGGATGACAAGATGGAAATCATTGCCGATAAAGGGAATGGCAACTATTCGTATATAGATAATCTTCAGGAGGCAAGAAGAGTGCTTGTTCGTGAATTCGGCGGCACACTTATTCACAATTGCAAAAGATGTAAAATTCCAGATCGAATTTAATCCTGCACGGATTGAGTCTTACAGGCTGATTGGTTATGAGAACAGGCTTCTGGCTGCGGAAGATTTCAATGACGACAGGAAAGATGCCGGTGAGATGGGAGCAGGTCATAATGTGACAGCACTGTATGAATTAGTACCTTCAGGATCTGATGAGTACAGACCATCAGTCGATCCATTGAAATATCAGGCTTCAGGATGATTCAGATACCAGGAAGCATGATTACACAGATGAATACCTTACAATTAAGATCCGTTACAAAAAGCCTGATGGAATGACAAGCAAATTAATGGTGAAACCTGTAAGAGGAACAGTAAATCCAATCAGTTATGCCTCTGATAATCTTCGTTTTGCTTCGGCTGTAGCTGAATTTGGAATGGTCCTGCGCAATTCAGAGTACATTGGCAATTCAACCCTTGAGAGTGCTGCATCTCTTGCAAGATCGGCCAGGGGAGAGGACGAAGATGGCTACAGGTCGGAACTGATCAGGTTGATCGGTACTGTTAAGGATATGAAGAGTTCTGCTGACAGAGAATAATAATTTCTTGACTCTGTGGCTCTCTGTGTGACCTCTGTGTCCTCTGTGTAATAAAAAAGAACTTACACAGAGCTGCCCTGAGATATTACAAGAGTTAGCATCAGGAGTACAACTTCAGATTCGCAGATCAGCTTTGGGACAGTCTCATTTGAAAATATATTCTGATAATGCAGCAGAAAATATTTTTATCATGTCTTTGATGTATAATTTTCATACAACCTAACACCTCCGGATATGATAAAGAACTTTTTTATAAATGCTTTTCGGAACATGAGAAAGCAGAGAGGATATATAATCCTTAATGTTGGTGGTCTTGCAATCGGACTGACAAGTTTCCTGTTTATTACCCTGTATGTGAAGAATGAACTCAGTTTTGACAGGTTCCACAAGAACTATGAGAATATTTACAGGGTCAAAGTTGTAGGTCAGCTGTCAGGCGGCGTTCTTGATCAGGCAGTTACATGTGCACCGATGGCCGCAGCGCTGATGAGCGATTACCCGGAAGTCATAATTTCAACAAGAGTAACCAGGCTTGGGGCATGGCTTGTACAGTTCGGAGAGAACCGTTTCAATGAGGATGGAGTCCTTTTTGCCGATTCAACCTTTTTCAGAGTCTTCGATTTCAAATTGCTGAAAGGTGATCCGAATACAGCTCTTGTCAGACCAAGATCCTTGATACTTACAGAAGAATATGCAAAAAAATATTTCGGGAACACTGATCCTATGGGAAAACAGGTTATTGTGGAAGCTGACACAATCCTTTATACAGTAACAGGTGTAATTCAGAATATACCGGATAATTCTCATATCAAATTTGATATACTGGCCTCACTGAGCTCCTATCCGGATCAGGCAAATGATCAGATCTGGCTCAGCAATAATATCTATACTTATTTTGTTGCAAGAGACGGTACAGATAAGGATGTTCTGCAGTCGAAAACTTGAGGGACTAGTTACAAAGTATGTTGGTCCCCAGGTAAAGCAGCTGATTGGCGTTTCATTTGAGGATTTCAAAAAATCAGGCAATGATTACGGATTATGCTATTGAGTCGCTTGAAGGATATCCATCTTAAGGGTGCACCTCAATATAATCTTGAACCAATGGGTTCACCCACAACTGTATATATATTCGGAGTAATAGCAATTCTGATCCTCGTAATTGCAATAATAAATTATATTAATCTGGCTACTGCAAAATCGGTGAACAGGGCAAAAGAGGTCGGTGTAAGAAAAGTTGCAGGAGCAAATAAAACAGGACTTATTTCACAGTTTATCGGAGAATCGCTTCTGATAACAACCTTTGCAGCCATCATTGCAGTTATTGCTTATTTATCTTCTCATGCCCTCATTTAATGAGTTGACCGGAATAACTCTTTCAGCACGGCCGCTTGACAGTTTGCAGGGAATATTGTCATTAATTGCCCTGATAGTTGCCGTGGCAATTTCTGCCGGTTTTTATCCTGCTTTCGTTCTTGCATCCTTTAACCCGGTTCAGGTTCTTAAGGGTACATTAAATCCGGGATCGATATCAAGCAAGCTCAGGGCACTGCTTGTTGTATTCCAGTTCACAGTATCAATAGTAATTATAATTGGTTCGATAATCGTCTATAACCAGCTGAATTTCATGACAAGGAAAGATCTTGGATTCAGTAAGGACAACCTTATTAGTCATACGTCGTTCCGATGCTATCTATACAAAATATGAGGCCTTCAGAGATCAGCTTCTTCAGATTCCCGGAGTCGAGAAGGTAGGCTTTTCACGTGCAGTTCCGGGAGGTGTCTATAACAATAATGCCTTTTTTAACGATGATGATCCTGAAAAAAAGACTTATCTCCTAAATCAGACACAGGTGAGCTTTGACTTTCCTGAGGCTCTTGGTATTCAGCTTGCTGACAGGGCGATTCTATTCACGCGAATTTGGCAGCGATTCCACATCAGTGCTCATTAATGAGGCTGCAGTTAAATCGCTTGGACTAAAAGATCCTGTGGGGAAATTTATCCTTCAGCCAAGCGGCCCGCAGCAATTTCGGAAACTAAAGATTATCGGTATAATGAAGGATTTTAATATTGAATCGATGCATAAGGCCATCACTCCCGTCTGCTTTACAGTTCTATACCCGGGAGGTGGCGATCAGTATGCCACTGTCAGGCTTTCCGGAACCAATGTCACGGCAACAATAAGGGCCATAGAAGAAAAATGGCAGGAGTTTACACCAAAGCAGCCTTTTCAATATGATTTCTTCTCTGATTCATGGGAGCATCTCTATGCATCTGAAATGAAAACAGGAAGAATATTTATACTCTTCTCAGTGCTTGCTATTTTTATCGCATGTCTTGGTCTGCTTGGACTCATAACATACATCACAAACAAGAGGACCAGGGAGATTGGCATCCGCAAGACATATGGAGCTTCAATATCAATTGTTCTCGGCTTATTATCGAAAGAAGTAGTGTTACCTTATACTGATATCTTCGCTTATTGCTTATCCTGTTGCCTATTTTGGTTCCAGATACTGGCTTGAAGGATTTGCGGATAAGGTAAAGATCAGTCCTCTGATATTTATACTTGCAACACTTGTTGCTCTTATAATTGGCTGGCTGTCGATAAGCTATCAGACAATAAAGGCTGCAAACTATAATCCTTCAAGAGCTCTCAGGATTGAATAAATGAAACCAGAGGTGAAAAGTCAAAATCCATTAACCGCAGAGATCGCAAAGGAAAGACGCAAAGATCGCAAAGAGCTTAATATAAATGATTTGTCTTAGCGTCCTTTGCGCAAACCTTCGCGTGCTTTGCGGTTAAACTGGCTTTTTAGACAACCCAATCCTATTTCATAGAGATTTCTATTGTCTGATCCTTGAAAAGAAGCTTTCCCTGTAGGTATTGCTGACCGGAATTCTCTGGTCAGCAATTACTATTACATTCCGTTCAATAGATTTGATTTTATCAATTGAAACAATATAGGATTTATGTACCCTGCAGAATTTTTTTGATGGAAGGCTTTCTTCAAGCTTGCTGAAGCTTTGAAGTGTCATTATTTTTTTATCCCTGCAGACAATCCTCAGATAGTCCTTCATTCCCTCTATATATAGGATCTGGTCAATGTCAACACGCTCAAGCCTGTATTCAGTCTTTACGAAGATAAAGCTCTCACCGGACTGAAGAGTCGCGCTATTATTCTGGTTCTGAGAATAGTATTCCATTACCTTATTAACAGCCTGGACAAAACGCTGAAATGAAAATGGTTTTAACAGATAATCGGATACATTCAGCTCGAATCCTTTAATTGCATACTGATCGTAGGCTGAGGTAATAATTATTTTTGAAGTTGTGCCGGTAGCTTCAAGGAACTGAATTCCTGTAAGCAGTTCCATCTGTATATCGAGGAAAATAAGATCAGTCTGATTTTCCCTGAGCCATGCCATTGCTTCGATAGAATTATCAAATGTCCTGCTCAAGTTTAAGATCGGGGATCCTGTTTATAAAGCCTTCAAGCTTCGACAGGGCAAGTGGTTCGTCATCAATTGCTATACAGTTAATTTGCATTTGTGTCTATGACTAGTTTTACATTGTAGACTGTTTCGTCCGGGATTATTATCAGCTGATACCTCCCGGGATAGGTCAGATCAAGCCTTTTCCTGAGATTTGTAATTCCATAGCCTGAATGGTCCGGATGATTCTTCTGATCAGTGATTTTCACAGCTGTTTGATACATCAAGTGTAACAATACCCGTTCTCTGACTGACAGATTTATTTTAACAGATGGCTTCTGGTTTCTGAAACTGGCAAATTTGAAAGCATTTTCAATAAGCGGAACAAATAAGGCAGGAGCGATCTGTACCATCATATTCCCTCTGCACTGAATTCAATATCCTCGGATGATTTGATTCTTATCCTGTTCAATTCAATGAAATTCGTAATATATCCGACCTCCCTCTCAAGCTCAACAGTTTCTGAGGAGGTTTCATATGTAAGATATCTCATCATATCAGAGAGCCTGATAAGTGCAGCTGAAGCCTTACCGGCATCCTGGTGGATAAGTGAGTCTATATTATTCAGAGTATTGAAAAGAAAATGAGGATTAAGTTTGCTCTTTAAAAGATCGAGTTCAGCAGCAAGCTTTTGTTTATCGAGTTCCGCCTTCTGATTCATTGTGGTGAACCAGTTGATTATTACACTGAAAAATGAACCGAAATACTGCTGAAGTAAGAACCGGAAAATATCCGCTCATATGCATTCTTAAAGAGTAACCAGCTGTAAAAGTTCTGAAATGTGCCATCAAATATGGCTCTGATAAAGAATAATATTGTATATCCGAAAAATGGCATTATAAGCACTACAACAAATGATAATGCGAAAAACTCGGCAATCTTCTTCCTGTTTAGAAATTTCGGAGCCAGTACGAGGTAAAAAAGGTAAAACACCACCATCAGGTATAAAAATGCCACGACCCATGTAACTATCTGCTGAAGAGGTGCATCTTCACCAAAATTCGCATAGGGGAGATTCGCAAAAATCGCAAACAGCCATACAAACAAGATGAAGGTACTTAATCTTCTTTTGACTCATTTCAGATATTCTAATGTAAACTTAATAAAATTCCTATGAGGTTTATGCTGAATCTGAATTTCCGGATCTCTGCTCTTGGCACTCTGTGTAACCTTCTGAGGTAAAAAAATGCAACACTAAGTCACCAGGAACTCTATTCTGTTCAATCTTTAATCCAATATACAACCACTGAATATCAATCGCCAAGATTTGCATTCTGATCGGTGAAATGATAAGCTGAATATTGATTTTTCATATAAATCAGAGCTCTTAAAACATTAATAAATTTGAATTGTTTAATAAGTGTACCTATGGGAATGGTTACAGACTAATTATGGAAGAAAAACCTCAACTTGCACCGGCATTAAGACATTCGATTGCCGATATCCTTGATCAGCATGATCTTATTGCCTCACAAAAACTTTTCTCGGAAATTTTTGGCGCTATAGCAGGAATAAGCGCCGTAGTAAATAAAAATCGCCAGATTGTTTATGCCAATGATCCCTTTCTTGAATTTCTTGGCATTAAATCTCTTGAGCCGATACTTGGCAGGAGAACAGGAGAAGTAATATCATGCGTGCGGTCAGATGATGGATTATCCGGCTGCGGCACATCAGTAGCATGCAGGTATTGCGGAGCAGTTAAGGCTATACTTGAAAGCCAGGAAACAAATCATAAATCAGTCAGGGAAACATCGATTTCATCAGTTGTTGATGGAAATCATAAGAGCTGGGATCTTAAAATTACATCCACACCGGTTACAATCGCAGGAGATGAATATTATGTACTTTCTACTTCAGGATATAAGTTATGAAAAGAGGCTCGCAGCACTCGAAAAGATCTTTTTCCACGATCTTTTGAATATAGCCAGCGGTTTGAATGGCTTGCTAACACTGATAAAGGAAGGAATCGATCCCGATGAGATACATGACCTTGTAAACAAATCCGAAGAAGCCAGCCGCGACATTATTGAAGAGATAAACATGTACAGGCAGCTCAGGGCTGCAGAGGACGGAGATATTCAGATAAAGCCGGAGCAATGTTAATACAGTTGAATTTCTTGGATCTGTCATCCAGATAATAAGTTCACACGAGGTAGGGCATAATAAACAACTTCTTCTCGCAGAAAACTCCTATGATAATATATTTGTCACAGACAGAATTTTATTGCAGAGAGTTATAATCAATCTGCTTAAAAATGCTCTTGAAGCTACATCTGTAAATGGAACTGTCGTAACAGGCGTTGAGAACATGGGAGATTATATCAGGTTCTGGGTCAGGAATGATGGAGTTATTCCGCATAATATTCAGATGCAGATATTCAAGCGATCATTTTCTACCAAGGGAAAAGGCAGAGGAATAGGAACTTACTCCGTCAGGTTACTTGCTGAAAATTATCTTAAAGGTAAAACAGGCTTCACAAGCAACGAAAATGACGGTACGATCTTTTTCGTTGATCTTGCTTAAGAAGTGGATCTGAAACCGCTTATTTTCTCAGAAACCTGTCAATATCAACTGCAACCCTGCGTCCTGAAGCTATTGCATTTACAACCAGACTTGCTCCGCTGACAGAGTCTCCTGCTGCGAAAATCTTTCTCACGGCTTGTAAGACCCGATTCATCAACCTTTATATTCTTGCGCAGATTGAGCTCAACATCCAGTTCTGACAATAATCCCTCTATTACCGGATGGACGAATCCAAGGGCAAGCAAAACAAGATCGGCATCAATTCTTCTCTTACTGCCTTCCACAGCTTCCATAACATATCGTCCGTTGTCGCTCTTCCAGTTGACATCCTCAACTTCAACACCTCTGACATGATTGTTTTCACCAATGAACCGGAGTGTTGAAATACTCCATAATCTTTCACATCCCTCTTCATGAGAGGTGGAGGTCTTTAATACTTTGCCGAAATATGGCCATGGATTATCCTCTTTCCTTGTGTTTGGAGGTTTTGGCAGGATTTCAATCTGCATAACCCTCTCAGCTTTCTGACGTGTTGATGTTCCTACACAATCGGATCCGGTATCACCGCCACCAATAACAAGTACTTTTTTCCCTTCAGCAGTTATATGGTTATCTGCAGAATGAAGGCTTCCTGAATTTACCCGGTTCTGAAGGGTAAGGAATTCCATTGCATGATGGATTCCGTCAAGATCCCTTCCCTCAACGGGAAGTTCACGTGGCTGTCCGGCTCCAATGGCGATGCACACAGCATCAAACTGATCGATAAGCTCTCTTGCTGAAATATCCCTTCCTATTGCCATACCTGTCTTTAGGATAAGGCCTTCCTGTATCATCAGGTTTATACGTCTGTCGATAACAGTTTTGCTAAGCTTAAAATCGGGGATTCCATATCTAAGTAAACCTCCCGGCTTTATCATCTTTTTCAAAAAGAGTTACAAGTGTGTCCTGCCTGGTTCAGCAGATCTGCTGCTGCCATCCCGGCAGGGCCGCTTCCAATAACTGCAACTTTCTTTCCTGTACGGAATTTTGGGATATTTGGTTTGATATAGCCTTCCGAAAATGCTTTTTCAACAATTGCAGCTTCATTTTCACGAATAGTTACAGGTTCCTGGTTTATTGTCAGAACACATGCATGTTCGCAGGGAGCAGGACAAATCCTTCCTGTAAACTCAGGAAAGTTATTTGTTGAGTTCAGTCTGCTGTAAGCACCTCTCCAGTCTCCTTTGTAGAGGAGGTCATTCCATTCAGGTATTAGATTATCCACCGGGCAACCCCAGTGACAGAAAGGAATACCACAATCCATGCACCTTGCAGCCTGAAGCATCCTGTCTTCGCTGTTTAGTACCTGTTCAACCTCACTATGGTCACGGATCCTGTCCTGAATCGGTCTGTTACCTGCTTCTTTTCTTTTTATCTTTAAAAATCCATATATGTCCGCCATAATATTCTTCTTAAAATATGCTATCAACCAATAAACTGTTATAAACTACTGGCGCTGATCTCCAGATCAAGCTCAACATCTGCAATTTTTTTCCTGATCTCTTCAAGTTTCTGCTCCTGAAGTACCTTTTTATAATCATAAGGAACTACTTTAATGAACATCTCGAGATATTTTTTAGGATCATCAAGGATCATTTTTGCCTTTTTACTGCCTGTATAATTGATAATGGCGTTTAATAAGCTCAGTCAGTTCATTTACATCTCCATAGTCTTCGACAAGTGATAATTCAACCATTCCCATATTACAGTAATAGTCAAAATCCCCGTTTTCATTGAATACATAAGCTATTCCGCCGCTCATACCTGCAGCAAAGTTGCTTCCGGTAATACCAAGAACAACAACCCTTCCGCCTGTCATATATTCACAGCAATGGTTTCCGACACCTTCAACAACAGCTATTGCACCGCTGTTTCTTACGCCGAAACGCTCTCCGGCTACTCCTGAGATATAGGTTTCACCCCTTGTAGCCCCGTAGAGTACAGTATTCCCGATAATAATGTTCTTGTCTGGTTCAAATGTCGATCCCTATCGGGGGAACAACTATTATCCTTCCTCCGGAAAGACCTTTTCCAAGATAATCATTTGAATCTCCCTCAAGATGCAGTTCAACACCCGGGGAGAGGAATGCTCCGAAGCTCTGACCTGCTGATCCTTTGAACCGGCATTTTATCGTTCCGTCAGGAAGTCCGGCTGAACCGTAGAGTGTGGCAATCATCCCTGAAAGCATTGCACCGGTTGTTCTGTCAGTATTATGTATAGGTCTTTCAATAACAATAGGGTGTTTTTCGGAAATCGCCTTATCCGAAAGAGAAATCAATTCCCTGTCGAGTATATTGTCAATCTTATGATCCTGAATATCAACGCAGTGCATTGCATTTTCTGCAGCTTCCTCAGGGACGGTAAGCAAACCGGAAAGATCGAGATTTTTGATTTTCCAATGATTGACTTCAGGATTTCTTTCAAGAAGATCGGCTCTCCCGATTATATCATCAAGTTTTCTGAATCCAAGCTCAGCAAGATTTTCCCTGACCTCTTCCGCAAGGAAGGTGAAGAAAGTCACAAGGTTATCTGCCTTTCCCCTGAACCGTTTTCTCAGCTCTTCATTCTGTGTGGCAACACCAACCGGACAGGTGTTCAGATGGCATTTGCGCATCATTACACAGCCCAGAACAATGAGAGAGCTGGTTGCAAAACCAAATTCTTCGGCACCCAGCAGGGCAGTCATTACAATATCCCTTCCGCTCTTCAGCTGTCCGTCTGTCTGTAATACTACTTTTCTGCGCAGGTTGTTCATTACAAGAGTCTGCTGTGTTTCAGCAAGACCAAGTTCAAGAGGCAGTCCTGCATGTTTGATTGAGGATGAAGGACTGGCGCCTGTTCCTCCTTCATAACCGCTTATTGTTATCAGATCTGCACCGGCTTTTGTTACACCGGCTGCTATTGTTCCGACTCCGCTCTCTGATACAAGCTTGACACTTATCCTTGCTCTTGGATTGACATTCTTCAGATCAAAAATAAGCTGGGCAAGATCTTCAATCGAGTAAATATCGTGATGCGGCGGCGGAGAAATAAGTGTGATCCCCGGAATTGAATACCTTGTTTTTGCAATAATCTTGTCAACCTTATGTCCGGGCAGCTGACCGCCCTCGCCAGGCTTTGCTCCCTGTGCTATTTTGATCTGAAGCTCATCTGCATTTACAAGATACTCAGTTGTAACTCCAAAACGGCCGCTTGCCACCTGCTTGATTGAACTTCTTACACTGTCACCGTTTGCAAGGGGAGTAAATCTTTCAGGGTCTTCTCCGCCTTCCCCGGTATTGCTTCGGCCACCAATCCTGTTCATTGCAATTGCAAGAGTCTCGTGTGCCTCACGGCTTATTGATCCGAATGACATTGCCCCCGTAACAAACCTCTTCATGATCTGTTCAACAGGTTCCACCTCCTCAATAGGAATAGGATTCTTCTTCATCCTCAATAAGGCCTCTTATAAATCCGGGACTGTCAGTATCTGCATTGACCTTGTGCTGTATACTCCTTGAATTTTTTGTAGTCAGCTGTTCTGGTGCTCCATTGAAGCAATGAAATTGTCTCAGGATTCCAGGCATGATGTTCCCCGAACTTCCTGTATGCATATACACCTTCTGTAAGCACCTCCGGCATAGCATCCAGTTTTGTGAATGCCTTTCTGTGAGGAATGAGTACCTCTTCTGCTATTTCAGTCATTCCGATACCTCCGATTCTCGAAGTGGTGCCGGCAAAATATTTGTCAATAACGTCAGTATGGATACCCACAGCTTCAAAGATCTGCGAGGATCTGTAACTTCTCAGGGTGCTTATACCCATTTTTGACATTATTTTAAGTATCCCTTTGTTTATTGAATAGACATAGTTTGCTTCAGCTTTCTGATAATCAAGCTGTATAGCCTTCTCCTTAACAAGCTTTTCAATAACTGCAAAGCACATATATGGATTTATAATGCTTGCGCCATAACCAAAAAGAAGGGCAAAATGCATCACTTCACGCGGTTCTGCTGACTCAACAACTATATCAATCTGCATCCTCTTTCTGGTCTTGATAAGATGATGGTGAACAGCAGAAACTGCAAGCAGTGAAGGAATCGGTGCCTTGTCCTTGTCAACGCCCCTGTCGGAAAGGATTATATAGTTTTTTCCTTCATCAACAGCTGCTTCTGCATCCAGACATAACTGATCGACAGCATCTTCCAAGTCCTTCAGCTCCCTTGTTAGCATCGAAATGGAGATCAAGGTTTGCAGCGGAGAATCCTTTGTATCTCAGGTTTTTGACTACCTGGAAATATGTGTTTGAAATGACAGGATTTCTGAAACGCACCATCTTGACATGAAGAGGTGATGTTTCAAGAATATTGTCCTGCAGCGAGCCAAGATAGCCGGCAAGTGTCATTACAAGCTCTTCCCGTATTGAATCAATAGGTGGATTGGTTACCTGGGCAAACAATTGCTTAAAGTAATTGAATAAGCGGTATGGCTTCTTTGACAGAACTGCTACAGGAACATCATTGCCCATAGAACCTATCGGCTCTTTTCCGGTGGCAGCCATCTCCTTGATTATCTTGTCTGTATCCTCAAGCGAATAGTTGAAGGCAGTTAAATATTTTTCATACTGATCTCCCATTTCAGGGGTCTCCTGATGGCCGATTTCAATTTTTTCGAGTCTGACCATATTCCTTTCGATCCACTGTCCGTAAGGATACTCATTGGCCAGCTGGGCTTTAAGCTCAGCATCATAAAATATCTTACCGGCTTTGGTATCAACGAGGATCATCTTCCCAGCCTTCAGCCTTCCCTTTTCTCTTACCTCTTCCGGAGCAAATGACTGAACTCCTGTCTCAGATCCGAGAACAATAATATCATTTGTTGTTATTGTATATCGTGAAGGACGCAGACCATTCCTGTCAAGCATACCCCCGATATATCTTCCGTCTGAGAAGATAAGTGAGGCCGGGCCATCCCATGGCTCAAGGAAGGTGGCATGATATTTATAGAATGCCTTCAGTTCAGGTGAAATCGGATTCTTGTCATTTGATGATTCAGGAATAAGAACCGACATTGCATATGGAAATGATTTCCCGCTCATAATAAGAAACTCAAGTACATTGTCGAGCGATGCTGAATCACTCTTGTCAGGTTCAATTATCGGATAAAGTCTTTTCAGATCTCCGAGTTTATCGGATTTCAGGATCGATTCCCTGGCTTCCATCCACATGCGATTGCCCTTTATTGTATTTATCTCGCCGTTATGTCCAAGCATTCTGAATGGCTGTGCAAGATCCCAGCTTGGAAAAGTATTTGTGCTGAATCTTGAATGTACAAGGGCAATTGCGCTCTGCAGACGCTCATCGACAAGATCGAGAAAATATTCCTCGAGCTGATTGGAGGTAAGCATTCCCTTGTAAACAAGAACCTTTGTTGAAAGACTTGGAATATAGAAGAAATGCTTCTGTTTCATGTCAGAATTCCTGATTGCATTCTCTGTCCTCTTCCTTATAATATATAGCTTACGCTCAAGGTCATCCTGTGGAATATCAGAATCCAGAAGGATCTGAACTATCTCAGGTTCAGCTGCACGTGAAATCTCTCCAATAACCGAACTGTCGCGCGGTACATCCCTGAATCCGATTATATTTACCCCTTCTTCCTTTATTATTTCACAAAAAATCTCCCTGCATCTTTCAGATTCAGCTCTGTCCTGTGGAAGAAAGATAAGCCCTGTTCCAAACTGCCCTTCCGGAGGAAGAGAATAACCCTGAATCAGATAAAAATCACGTGGTACCTGAATAAGTACACCGGCACCATCTCCGGTCTTACTGTCAGCTCCTTCTGCACCCCGATGGGTCATATTGGTCAGTATCTCAAGCCCCTGCCTGATTATTGAATGAGATTTTTTACCTTTCAGATGTGCAACAAATCCTATTCCACAGTTTTCATGTTCAAAATCCTGTCGGTACAATCCCTGTTGTTTTGGCCGCTCTTTTTTCATAATTTATCCCTGTTTATAAAAAAAACCGCTCCCTGTATTTTCCAGAGAACGGCAATCCCTTATCCTATATCAAACACCATTCTCAGTATAATCGAGGTAACCTCCTAATAAGGCGCATTGATATAATGGATCTGTAATAATACATGTTTCTTAACGTTTGACTGCAAATATACTGCTTTTGTTACAAATTATCGCAAATATGTTTTAAAATATTAATAAATTTCAAGATAAAACCTGAAAATAATTTAAACATTTTAATTATCAATAAGTAAGCATAATTAATTAACTATCTTTGTTAAAAGGAAAACAATCTATGATTTAATATTGTTAAATTGAAGCTCATTAATATGGGTAATATTAACAAAATAAATCAGTTGCACTTTAACATATTTGAATGGAAAATCCTAAAAATCTTACACTTGTTATATTCGGAGCTTCAGGTGATCTGACTGCCAGAAAGCTTATTCCCGCATTGTTTTCATTAAAATCTCAGAATCTGCTGCCTGAGAAATTTACAATACTCGGCATAGGACGCACCAAAATCACAACGGAGGAATTCAGGGAAAAAATGAAGGCAGCCATAATCAGCTTATTCTGAAGATGTGGTTACGTGATAGCGAAAAAATTCCTGCAGTTTACAGAATGATCTCTATTATTTTTCAATGGATACATCGTTGCAGAGTGACTATGAAAAAATGAAACTGCTTCTTAAAGGAATATGATTCAAAGTATGGGATAGGGGGAAACTATATTTTTTATCTGGCAACTCCTCCGAGTTTGTACGAAGTCATTGCAGTCAATCTTTCTGCTGCAGGTCTGTGTGACCAGCAGGACGGTTTCAGGCGGATAATAATTGAAAAGCCTTTTGGCTATGATCTTGAATCGGCAAAGAAGCTAAACAAGACTTTGCATGATCTTGCAGCTGAGGAGCAGATATTCAGAATTGACCATTATCTTGGAAAGGAGACAGTTCAGAATCTTCTTGTTACAAGGTTTGCAAACGGAATGTTTGAACCTCTGTGGAACAGGAATTATATCGACAGGATTGAAATTACCTCGGCAGAGAATATAGGTGTTGAGCAGAGAGGCGGATATTACGATTCATCCGGAGCCCTGCAGGGATATGATCCAGAACCATCTTCTGCAGATGGTTGGTCTTACTGCAATGGAACCGCCCTCATCACTCGATGCCGATGCAATACAGGAACGAGGTACTGAAGGTTTTCCAGTCATTGCAGCCTATAAGCGAGGAAGATGTCCCCAATCAGGTAATAAGAGGCCAGTACACCGGTTCAATGATACGTGGAGTTTGTGTTACAGGATACAGGTATGAGAAAGGATGTCACGGTCAGATTCAAGAACAGAAACATATGTTGCGATAAAATTCTATATCAATAACTGGAGATGGGGAGGAGTTCCTTTTTATATACGTACAGGAAAAAGGCTTCCGACACGAGTAACTGAAATTGTAATTCATTTCAAACCGACACCTCATCACCTGTTTCTGAGGCAATCCGGAAAAGTATCAGCCAATCAGTTGATAATAAGGATTCAACCCGATGAGGGCATTCTGCTGAAATTTGACATGAAAGAGCCGGGAGCCGGTTTTAATGTCAAAAATGTGAATATGGACTTCCATTATTCAGATCTGGCCGGACATGAGAGTCCCCTCAGCATATGAGAGATTGCTTTATGATGTGATGATCGGTGACTCAACTCTCTTTTCACGTGATGATGAGGTTGAGACCGCCTGGAAGTTTCTTGAGCCAATTCAGAGGGCATGGAAGAATAATCCTGCAATAAAGGTGTTTGGTTATCCGGCCGGCACATGGGGACCTGAAAATGCAAATGATCTTATTGAAGGGGAGGGACTCACCTGGAGATATCCGTGTAAAAACCTTGCCGATGATGAACTGTATTGTGAACTGTAAGAATGATGGACTAGAGTCAATTAAAATATTTACACACAACACCTTTTGAACTTGCGGAGAAATTTGCAGAAAATCTGGACATGAACCTTGATTTCAGAGATTCCTGCAAAAAGGCGATACTCCCTTCTGCATTGCCCTCTCGGGAGGATCAACACCTGAATTGTTGTATTCAGTCATTGGTGACCATTTCTCAAAAGCCGTCAGCTGGGATAATGTTCATTTTTTCTGGGGAGATGAAAGATGTGTTCCCCCTGATAATCACGGAGAGCAATTATGGAATGACCCAGAAGGTCGCTTCTGGGAAAGATCAGCATACCCTGCATCCAATATTCACAGGATAAGGGGAGAAAATGATCCTGAAACGGAAGCAGTCGCGCTACTCCGCTGAGATCAGAGAGATATACAAGGAAAAGAGGAGGACTGCCTGTATTTGATCTGATAATTCTCGGACTTGGAGAGGATGGCCATACAGCTTCAATCTTTCCTTCAGATTCCGGATTACTCGATTCTGACCAGATTTGTGCCGTTGCTTCACATCCTGTCACCACTGCAGAAAAGAATTACAATCACAGGAAGGGTTATAAACAATGCAGATAATGTAAATTTTCTTGTTACAGGAAAGAAGAAAGCCGATATTGTTGAAAAGATTTTAAAGAAAGAGCCTGATGCACAAAACTTTCCTGCTTCGCAGATTGTTCCTGTTTATGGAGAGTTATTCTGGTTTCTGGATAAGGAGTCTGCTTCCCTGTTATGAACTTCACCCGTTCTGTTAATAGAATTCAGAAAATGATTGGATGATTTTATATATATTTGGATTACCTTTTTATAAACTTAAATTAATTAGCTATGTCACACGAAAAAGCAAAAGAACAGACCAAGCATAAGAAGGAGCCTGACTAAATCCCTGAAGGAGAAACGTCATGGCTAAGAAAGCTAAAAAAGAAGAAAAAAGCAGACAATAAACTTTTTGTCTTTGTTCCGGATGTCCTGATGTTTTTTAGTCTCTGGAACGATTAATCACGGATTGTTAACCTGAATGAGTCAGTCTTGAATATCAATCCGATGGAAGTATGAATAATCTGCGCGGGTAATTGCTGATTGATTTAAGATGCAGTGATTCCCGCTTTTTTTATTAGCAGAACCAGGGTTAAAACCTTATAAAATAAAAAAGCCCCGTCTGGCGGGGCTTTAAAATAAATCTTCGTATAGCAAAATTAAGCGAGTTTCACGTTAACTGCGTTAATTCCTTTTTTTCCTTCGGTAAGTTCAAATGTAACTACATCATTTTCCTTAATCTGATCCTTAAGACCTGAAACGTGTACAAAATATTCATTATCCGAATCTGCATCTTTTATGAATCCGAATCCTTTTGATACATTAAAAAATTTAACTGTTCCTTTGTTCATTGTATTTGATTTTTAAAATTATGGGCGCAAGCTACAAAATTATTTTGAAATAATCTAAACTATTTTCTAATAAACTGATATTTAATTAATTTATTTATTTGTTCCAAATGCCTCCCTGCTCGGGACTGCAATCAAATTATTCATATTTTTGCACTACTGAAATTTATACGGCAGAATGGTCTTAAGATTTGTATTAATAGCTATAATAGTTGTTATTCAGGCATAAATGGATTTTCCCAAAAATTGCACTGTCACACGTGCTGAAAAATCTGAATTTAAATCAACATCTGATTATAAGGATGTTATGAACTTTATTGAACAGCTGCAAAGCTCATCTGATAATATCAGAGTTGAGAAAATTGCAAGCTCTGCCGAAGGAAGGGATATACCGCTGCTTGTCATCGGTAAACCACTGCCCTCTTCACCGGAAGACCTGGCAAATGACCCGAGGATAGTTGTCTATGTTCAGGCAAATATTCATGCCGGTGAGGTTGAAGGAAAAGAGGCAACCCTCATGTTCGCAAGGGATATATTAAATGAGGATACTTCAAAGCTGCTTGATAATGTGATACTGCTTATCTGTCCTGTCTTCAATCCGGATGGAAACGAAAAGATCAGCACTCTGAACAGGACCGACCAGAATGGTCCGGTCAATGGAGTGGGAGTCAGGTATAACGGACAGTTCCTTGATCTCAACCGCGATGCCATGAAGGCTGAATCGCCTGAAGTAAGAGGAGTGCTCATAAATGTCTTCAATCGCTGGGATCCTTCATATTTTCATGGACTGCCATACAACCAACGGATCATATCATGTAGAACCGGTTACATTTACCTGGATGGTCAATCCTAACGGCGACAATACACTTATCTCATACATGTGCGATAAAATGATGCCTGAAATCTCACAAACACTTCTTTCAGAATATAAAGTTGAAAACTGTTTTTATGGTGAATTCTATGATATGACAAATCCTGAAAAAGGGTTGGGTTATGGATGCAAGTGAACCAAGATATATGGTCAATTATTATGGATTGAGAAACAGACTGTCAATTCTGAATGAGAATTATGTTTATGCAGACTTCAAATCACGGGTACTGGGCTGTTATAATCTTATTCATTCCCTGCTGGATTATGCTGCATCGAACAGAGCCGAGATCAAGAAGATTGATTTCAGAGGCTGACAGCAGGACCATAGCAGAGGAACAGCTTCTGAACCGGCTGACTCCTTTGCTATAGAATACAAAGTGAAGCCCGCACAGAAAACAAGCGACAATAAAAACTTATGAAGCTGAATTCGTATCAGAGACAGATGGATGGAAAAATTATAAAAAGGGAAAAAGGCAAAAAACTGTAACTGTTCCTTATTTCAATGAATACTATCCCGGTCAGAAGTGTGAAACTGCCGTTTGCTTATCTTCTGAAAGTATCTGACCCGGAAATTTCAGAACTTCTCAGAACTCATGGCATTAAGAATGGAAAAGCTTTCGGAGGATTCGGATATTGAGGTTGCAGAGCTTTGATATTTCTGAACTTCATGGAGGACCAAGATTAAACCAGGGTCATTATCTAAATAAAATCAGGGGCAGCTACTCTGATGGCATAACAGATTTTCCTGCAGGGACCATAGTAATAAGGATGGCTCAGCCTCTCGCAAATGTAGCAGCCTATCTCCTCGAACCGGAATCAGACGACGGCCTCCTTGTCTGGAACTTCCTCGACAGGTATCTGGTTCCGCAGTGGGGCAGTGGATATATCCCTTATCCCTGTCTGTAAGGTCATGAAAAACATCTCTTTAAAGACTGTGCCGTTTTAGAATTATATTTGTTCCCGGATATGCTTTTCAGGCACCGGCAGGTCACCACCCGTCCCTGCCACCAGATTTCAATTGAATTCATGATTTTGACATCTTTGTAAATAATAGAATTTTTTCAGACCTTTGCGGACTTATTAACCAAGGCAATTTAACTGATTATGAGAAAATGGCGTGTTGAAGATTCAGCTGAATTATATAATATTAATGGTTGGGGAGTTGACTATTTTTCTATCAATGACAAGGGAAATGTAATGGTTACACCCTCAAAGAATGGAGTATCAGTCGATCTGAAAGAGCTGCTTGATGAATTAATACTTTCAGATGTATCAACACCTGTGCTGGTTCGGTTTCCCGATATTCTCGATGACAGGATTATCAGTATATCAAACTGTTTTAAATCGGCATCGGAGGAATATGGGTACAAAGCTCAGAATTTCATCATCTATCCTATTAAAGTCAACCAGATGAGGCCGGTGGTTGAAGAAATAGTGAGTCATGGGAAAAAATTCAATATTGGTCTTGAAGCCGGTTCAAAGCCTGAACTTCATGCCGTTATTGCTATAAATACCGATCCTGAATCACTTATAATCTGCAATGGTTATAAGGATGAAGATTATATTGAACTGGCTCTTCTGGCCCAGAAAATGGGTAAGAGAATATTCCTCGTTGTAGAGAAGCTTAATGAATTAAAGCTTATAACGACTATTTCAAAGCGTCTTAAGGTTAAGCCAAACATCGGGATCAGGATCAAGCTTGCCAGTGTCGGCAGCGGCAAATGGGAAGATTCAGGCGGGGACATAAGCAAATTTGGTCTTACATCAAGCGAACTGCTTGAGGCAATCGATTTCATCGAAAAAAACAAGATGAGGGATTGTGTCAAGCTTATTCATTTTCACATTGGAAGCCAGGTCACCAAGATACGTCGTATAAAAATTGCTTTGAGAGAGGCATCACAGTTTTATGTACAGCTCAGGAAACTTGGTTTTGATGTTGAGTTTGTTGATATCGGAGGAGGACTTGGAGTTGATTATGATGGCACTGGTTCATCAAACAGTGAAAGCAGTGTTAATTATACAATTCAGGAGTATGTTAACGACTCAATAAGCACCTTTGTTGATGCAAGCAACAAAAATAACATACCTCACCCGAATATAATCACTGAGTCGGGCAGATCGCTGACTGCCCATCATTCCGTACTCATTTTTGAAGTACTTGAAACAACCACACTTCCTTCATGGGATCATGAGGATATTATTACTGAACAGGATCACGAGCTTGTGAAAGAGATGTACCTGCTCTGGGATAATTTTAACCAGACCAGAATGCTTGAAACATGGCATGATGCACAGCAGATAAGGGAAGAAGCGCTCGACAGATTTGGTTTCGGACTCATAGATCTTAAAACACGTGCACAGATTGAACGGCTTTTCTGGTCAATTGCACGTCTTGTATACCAGATGGCTAATGTAACGAAGCATGTACCCGAGGAGCTGAGACAGATCTCAAGGATGCTTTCAGACAAGTATTTCTGCAATTTCTCACTTTTTCAGTCTCTGCCCGATGCCTGGGCAATTGACCAGATCTTCCCGATAATGCCTATTCACAGACTGAATGAAGAACCTGTTCGAACCGCAACAATTCAGGATATGACCTGCGATTCGGACGGTAAAATTGATAACTTTATTTCAACACGCAATTCATCCCATCATCTGCCCGTCCATTCACTTAAAGGGCAGGGAGCCATATTACCTTGGAGTCTTCCTGGTTGGAGCTTACCAGGAAATCCTCGGCGATCTGCATAACCTTTTCGGAGATACCAATGCCGTCCATGTTTCTGTTGATGAGACCAGTTACAAAATAGACCAGGTAATTGACGGAGAGACAGTTGCAGAAGTGCTTGATTATGTGCAGTATAACTCCAAAGAAAATGGTCCGTACAGTTGAATCCTGGGTTACAACATCAGTAAAAGCAGGTATAATAACCCTTGAAGAGGGTAAGGAGTTTCTCTCAAATTACAGATCAGGCCTTTACGGATATACTTATCTTGAATAACATAGAGATCTGATTTTCTTTTTTTGTTAGATTAGAATGAAATAATTTATCTAACTTAGATCCTCTTATTATTAATAAGCAGTTAAGTATTAACCCTATTAATCTTTTAACTATGAGTGAACGGAACCTTTGATTTTAATGCATTTATTCAGGAGTCTAAAGAAGTCCTGTGTAAATCCGAAATCTTATTTCTCCACGATGAAAACCTCGGGAGGAATGACTGAGCCATTGATTAAAGGCAGTAATTTATGGTGCTGTTGCAGGCGCAATTGCTTTCCTGTGGAGTATTCTTAAAGCTAGGTGCTGTAACCGGCGGAATTCTTGGAGGCAGTATCGGGATCATGGTTTTTATCTCATATATTATAGGATCTATTATCGGACTGTTCATTGGTGCGGTAATTCTGATGGTTATTTCATCTATCTGCAAAGGCAGCACAGATTTTGAATCAAATGTAAGAGTTATTGCTGCAGTTATGGTTCTTATGCCGATCACTGCATTTCTTGCATTTACAGGACATTTTAATATTTATCTGGGTACCCTTGTCAGCCTGGCAGTAAATATCTTATTCCCTTTGGCTGCTTTATAATGCTCTTATTGAAACACTGAAGGCAAAACCTGAAACCACAAAAATTGTAATGTATATTCTTATTGCGATTTTTGTTCTCTTTTCACTTGTGGGACTGGGAGCAAAAAGAAGAGCCAACGAGTTTATGAAAGAATTTAACAGTTCGGATTTGAAGGAGATGATGGAGCAGCAGAAATAAAGCCTGTTGAGAAATATTAAGCGCCAGTCGGATATCCACCGACTGGCGTTTTGTTTTGGAAATGAGCACTTCATTTTCAGTTACGAATTATAATATTCCGGATAAAGAATATCATCCTTGCATCTCACTTGGAGTTTTTATAGTTTTATCTTCTTAATTTCTTTCTTTCTGCATCTGTTCTGAACAGTTTGTGACAAACAGTGTTGGTCAGATGAGTTTATCAATAATTGCAATATGAAAAACTGGCTTTTTTCCAGAAATATTTTTGTTGTTCTTGCGTACAGGATACTCCTTGTTATGCTGCTGTTCTCCCTATGCAGGATCGGTTTTTTCCTTTTTAACTTTAAGATGTTCCCGGGGGTTTCACCAGGACAATTTCTTACAATAATGAAGGGAGGGCTTACATTTGATATCTCAGCAATAGTATATATCAACCTGCTCTTCATACTGCTGACCCTGATTCCGCTTGATATCAGGTATCACAGGATTTATGAATCAGTGCTCAGGTATATCTATTTCATTACAAATGGTATTGCAATAGCTATGAACGGAATGGACTTCGTATACTACAGGTTTATCGACAAAAGAGCCACTGCTGATGTATTTAAAACATTTGAAAATGAAACGAATCTTGGAAAGCTGTTTTTCAGGTTCCTGTTTGACTACTGGCCGGCAACTCTTTTTACAATTTTTCTATGGCTGCTAATGATTAATCTTTATAACAGGGTTAAACCGGAAAAGCCATCTCCTGATAACAGGATTGCCTATTATGCAATAAATGTTCTGATGATACCTGTCATTATTGCACTTGTTATCGGAGCCGCACGGGGAGGATATAAACATTCCACACGTCCCATAACAATAAGCAATGCTGCAAGGTATGTAAATAGCCCCAGGGATGTTGCAATAGTACTGAATACACCCTTCAGCTTTTTCAGGACCTTTGATAAGAAAGCGCTTGTGAGATATAAATTCTTTGATGACGAAAAACTGAATAAGCTTTATAATCCTCATTATATTCCTGCAGGCAGAAAACCATTTACAAAGGACAATGTTGTAATAATTATACTTGAAAGCTTTGCCAGGGAATATATCGGATCACTGAATCACGACCTGGAAGGTGGTAAATATGAAGGATATACTCCATTCATTGATTCACTTATAAGCGTAAGCCTTACTTTTGATGTCTCGCTTGCAAATGGCAAAAAGTCAATTGATGCAATGCCATCAATCCTGGCATCTGTACCATCGCTTGAAACACCATATACAATTTCTCATTATGCAAATAACGAGATAAACGGGCTTCCTGAATTCCTGAGAAGAAAGGGATATTATACTGCTTTCTTTCACGGAGCTCCGAATGGGTCAATGGGATTTGATTCATTTGCAAAAGTTGCAGGATTCGATGATTATTTCGGTCTTGACCAATACCCGTCCAAAACAGATTTCGATGGCATGTGGGGTGTTTGGGATGAGCCTTTCTTTAAATTTTTCGCAAAAAAGCTGAATGGCTTCAGACAACCATTTATGACAGCAATATTTTCGGTCTCATCCCATCATCCTTTTAAAGTTCCTGAACAATACAAGGGAGTATTCAAAACAGGACCGGCTCCGATTTGCGAGGTTGTGGGTTATAGTGATTTTGCCCTTCATGAATTTTTTGATGAGATTGAAAAAAGCCCCTGGTTCGGAAATACCCTTTTTGTAATCACTGCTGATCATACAAATGAATCAATACATACGGAGTTTCAAAATAATTTTGGATCATACTGTGTTCCGGTAATCCTGTTTAAGCCAGGCAGCAACCTGAGAGGTATTAAGACCAAGAATTGCCCAGCAGATAGATATTATGCCGACTGTTCTGAATTTTCTTAACTTTGATGAGGAGTATATTGCTTTTGGAAATAATCTTCTTGATGATACATACGAGTCATTTGCATTCAACACCTCAGGCAATAATTATCATCTGTATATGAAGGATCATATTCTTGAAATGATTGACAATAAACCGGTCGGGCTCTTTAATTATAAAAATGACAGATTCCTTGAGAAAAACCTTCTTGGTAAAGAACCCGATTTTCAGACTACCGATGGAGGAAAAGCTAAAAGCAATTATCCAGACATACAACAGCAGGCTCATAGATAATAATATGGTTGTAAAAATTCCAAACAAATAATGATATCAAGACATTAATACATGAATTATGAAATCACGTCGTCAGTTTTTTAAGTTAGCAGGCACCGGCATTCTTGCAGCAGGGGTCTCATCTGTTTATGCATCAACCGGAATTGTACCTCCTGTTATGAGTACAAAGGATATTTTCAACCTCGGAATGGCCGGATATACCTTTAAAGGGTTATCTGTTGAGAGAACCATCGAAATAATGAACTATATCGGAGTTAACTACCTCTCCGTTAAAGATTTTCATATGCCTCTCAACAGTACCCAGGAACAGATAAATTCCGTAATTGGAAAATTCAAGGCAGCAGGGATAACTGTTTATACAGTCGGTGTTATTTACATGAAAACAGAGGAGGAAGTTGATCAGGCCTTTGAATATGCAAAAATGGCAGGAGTAAAAATGATTGTTGGAGCACCTGACTATAAGCTTCTGCCTTATGTGGAGAAAAAGGTTAAGAAATACGATATAAGACTTGCAATTCATAATCATGGACCTGATAATCCCCTTTATCCGAATGCCACTGATATCTGGGATCATATAAAGGATATGGATCCGCGAATGGGGATCTGTATCGATATAGGTCACACGGTAAGGGATGGCCAGGATCCTTCAGTTGATGTTGAGAGATATGCGGTCAGGATCTTTGATATTCATACCAAGGATGTTGACGGTGCCACCAAAGATGGAAAGACTGTTGAAACAGGCCGAGGTATAATTGATATTCCCAAATTCATTGCTACGCTGCGAAAGGTAAAATACACGGAAAATGCAGCCTCGAATTTGAAAAAGAGATGAAGGATAATTTCCCCGGCATAGCAGAATCGATTGGCTATTTCAAAGGAGTTATGGCCTGTGGTCAGGTATAATGGCAAGGCGTCAGGCAACATGGCAACAGGTAACAGCGCATCAGGCATCAGGCAACAGTGCAACAGGCAATAATGTTGAATGCCACGATTTGCCTGCCGCCTGCCGCCTCCGCCTACGCCATTAATACTTCTTCAGCATTTCAAGCAGCTTGCTGTCGAGCTTATGTCCGTACCAGTCAGTGTATTTTATATCAGCACGTCCTGAGTCAAGAATACCAAAATCTCCCCTGAAATTCCAGAGAGCATATCCGATGCCGCCTTTTGTAAGGATGTCAATAACATCACCGAACCAGGCAAGGAAAACTTCATGCGGAGTATTTCTCCAGCATCCGCATTCACCGCAATGAACTCCTACACCCTTGCCTACAAGCTCAATCCATGGTTTGTAGAACTCTTCAAGCTGTGCCCTGCCGAATGGTTTTCCATCCATTGTACCCGGCCATACAGGCTTTCGGTGCCTTTGATGGATCTTTCCATACCCATGGTGCCTGGTAATGCGAAATATAATGCGGATAATATCCCCTGCAGCTCTGAGCCAATATTCAGATCGATAAGTTCGGGTGTGACATTGCTTCCGCCACTGTTCCCATCAGCAACAATCAGCCTGTCGGGATTGGCTGCCCAGATTGCTTTTGATGCCCCGATAGCTACCTTTCTGTATGTTTCGCCCGGAACAGCAGTGCTTTTTGAGAACTGGTCATTCATGTCCTCCTTATAACAGGGTTCATTGAGAAGATCAAAGCTCAGCTTCTCTGATGAGATATTTTTGTATCGCTCAGCCCACATTCCCCAGTGAAAATAGAATGCATCCTGTGCTTCCTGGTCTTTCCACAGATTGAAAGGCTCATTGAAACCGGCATTTATGCAAAAGCCTGGACCGCGGTGCAGATTGAGGCTTACATGCATGACCATGTTGTTGAACCATGAAGACCAGATTGTCAATCTCTTCCAGAACTTTAGGATCGAGCTTGTAAGTCTCTTCCTTTGTTATATGTCTCGACCTGTCAAAGTCGAGATAGCTCGGATAAGCCATTGGAATTCTGACAAAATTGAATCCCCAGTCTGACATCCATTTCAGATCATCCTCTGTTGTCCTGTCGCGATTATGTTTGCCGGGTTTGTCGGGTGAAAAATAATCGAGAAGGTTAAAGCCCTTCCAGCGCGGCAGTTTGTTACTTTGCTTGCGGCTGGAATGGCTGAAAAGGCACTGTTTCCGGCAATAGCCAGGCCTGTTGCAGCAAGAGTGGTACTCTTGATAAAAAGCCTGCGGTCAATTTTATTTTCTTTCATGCTGGATTGGTTTAGTAGTATTATAAAATTAAGTGATTTTTATTCACGGAGGATGATTTGCGACAATTCCGGTGAGAATTCTGACTCTTATAGAAAAGTGCCATGACCATGAAGCAGTTCTGACATTTCGATCCTCCTGTTTTCCAATCGTGACATTTCAGCAGCCAAAGACAACTGCATGAGTCCTTAGCGCTTCACCGGCATCGACAGTAACGACGTGGAATTTAGGATTGACGACAGCCATTCATTTACTATGGTCTGATCTTCAGGATGATATGTAGTGGCGACAGCTATTTTAATTATTTCGTCTTCTCCCGCCAGCAAATCTTTTTACAGAAATGGTTCCTGCAGCTTCATCAAAAAGCATCTCTCCAAGTGTGCCCTGCAATCTGATCCTCCTTCCGTTTGATGCTGAATATCCGGTTAAGTGTGCAGGTGGCTGTTGCTCCACCTTCGAATTCCATCATAACAACCTGGTGGTCAACCACATCATTACCGGCATGCCATACACATAATCCGAAAGGACCATTTTTTACAGCATTCAGATGTTCTTCAGTTGTATGAATCCTGCTTACTTCCCTGGCCGGCCATTCATCCAGAGGAGCATTGACATAAATTTTCAGGAGCTGAATACGGGCATGTATCTAATAAGAGTGCAACCGTCAGTGCACCTTTTGGTGCTTCCTTGCGGTGCATTCGTCCGGGTAAAGTATTTCAAGCGAGCCGAATGATGAAACGCGCAGACACTGTTCGGTAAACAGCCAGTTTATATAATCAATATCGTGACTGCATTTGTGCAGCAGCAGGAAGGTATTGTTTTTCACTTTGGCCCATCGTCCTCTTACATAATTGTGTGCAAATCGCATGATTGCCGATTGCTTCCATATGTTCAACATGAATAAGAGTACCCAGAGAACCACTATCAGAGACAATCTGCTTTACCCTGAGATATCCCTCCATAAATCGAAGAGTGTGACAGACAGCGACAATTTTCTTTCTTTCATGCTGTGTCTTTTACTATCAGCTTACAATCTTCAAGGGTATCTGCGAGAGGTTTTTCAAGCAAAATATGCCAGCCATTGTTCAGGCAGGCCAGGGCCGGTCCTGCGTGCTGGTTGTCAAGAGTTGCTATAATTGCAGCATCACAACCGGAGAAATTATCTGTGAGATCTTCCCCCCGTGTGAAAAGAGCCTCTCCGGTTAAACCGAATTCTGCAGCAAATGATCTTCTTTTTTCATCATCAGGTTCTGCTACAGCTGTAACTCTTGCATCTGAATTCCGATGATATCAGTTTTCTGGCAAGATTTGTACCACGTACACCTGCTCCGATGATTGCTACTCTTAAAGTATTTTCTGAACTCTTTATCATATAGGATCTTCCTCATTTACGGATCAGCCTGATCCTGTTTAACAATAATCGCTCCTTCTGCTTATCGGTTCTGAACCTAAGAGTTAACGTTCTGTTTGTTTCAGGCATATTGATATCACAAATATAAAGATCTTCCGCACGTTCTTCCTTTGAACTATAGGAAGAGATCCAGCCGGAGAGCTGGTTTTGTCTCTGCCACAAAGAAAATTCACACCCCGACTCGTCTTTAATGAGATCGAAGGAAAGGGAATACTTCCCTTCCGGGATCTCCAACAGCGATAATCTGAGCCATGAATCTTTTCCCGGTGTAAAATAATAGCTTTCTCCGCCTGTTCCGAATTTCCATGTGGTTTTAATATTCATATTCCCGTACAGTGTTAAATTCATAAGCTGTGGGTAGATATAAAGTGTATCCGGTATAAATACCTTCGTCAGTTCTTCCGATGGAGCTCATTATCTTTTCCGCCGGTATATTACAGTAATAAAACCCAGAGAGGTATAATCGGACGGGAAATTATTTTTTACAGGTCCGTGTTCAATGCTGTGAAAGAAGCTTTTTTCAAATGAGAGTTTGTCGGAAAGATAAGAATCTGTAGCCTCCTGTACGGCAAAATGGCAGTGAATAACCAAGCGATCCGTGAAGGGGCAGACTCATTTTATCATCCCACCTGTCCATCATGGCATACCACCCGCCGTTGAAATAATCTTCCGAGCCTGTCCCATGCAGTCTGAAAACTGCCATCGATTGATGTAGAATCATCTCCTTCGAAAAATATTGTCATACCTGCCTTAAGCCCCTGTGCCTGCAGCAATGTGCCGACATAATGCCCTTTCCCTTTTATATCTGCGAATGTGTGCGGCCGGCCGGACTGCTCTCTGGTCATCTTTTCCCATCCGGCATAAAATTTACCCTTCCGTTCCTGAGTCTCTTTTTTCGGAGTGAATACCAGATAGTAGCTTTAACTTCAACAGGAGCTGCCGACTGCAATGCTCCCTTTGAACCAGTTCTATCTTTGCCGATTTATCAAACGGCATCGGGAAATAGCAATAGGCTTTGTTATTACTGGCTCCCAAGCAAAAGACTCTGCATTGATTCTGAACCAAAAGCATAGCCAAAGAAATCCGCTACAGGGCAAAAGACGGCAGGATTGCTCTCTCCATCCCAGGTAATCCTTATATCTGTATTTTTATTTAATCCTTCAAAAGCACTCGCAGGGCTGAGCTCGATCCCCATTATCCGTCCTCCCTTTGCCGTATTCAAAAATAGTGGCAGCTTTGTCTTTGTCCAGAATAAATTGTTTTGATGACTACTGATAGTTTATCAGGATAAAAATCATGTCGGAGATCTTTCCTCATTTGTTCCATAGTTCATTTATTTTATTCAGTGCTTCTTTTTCTTCAGGAGTCCAGTTCAGTGCTGAAAGATCTGATTTTGGAACCTTTTTCATAAAGCCTGTACTGAATCTGGTGAAACTGCTCTTTTTTCCCCCTTGATTACTATCCTGCAACCATTTTTCAAAAGGGATGGGCATGTAGCAATAGAAGCCTCCAAGCTGATTTCCGCAAAGCGGTGCAATAAATGGATACTTTTTGCCTGAAAAAAGATCAGGGTAGCAAATTGAAAAAGCAGGTTTCAGAGTATCATTGATGAAGAAATCGAGAGTATCTGCGGTAGGAGTGGGGGTCCAGATCCTGTTTATGACACCTCCTCCCCGGACGTCAAAGATGATCAGGCTGCCATCTTCATTTCTCCTTACAGAAAGAGTACCGGCCGCTGAAACCATCATCATTTCCCCAGGTTGTGTCATAATGTGGATGTCTGTGCGCATATTGTGCTGTCGAGGAATACAGGCAGAGTGCTTAAATCGTAAAAGATCCTTAATTCATCAGCCAGTGAATGTTGAACTGTTCCTGATTGCTTCTATCTGTCTTGTCTTCTCTTGTACAAAAGCAGGAGAAGCAGGACAGCCATAATTGTGAAAATATCCGGTCTCATATTTATTAATGGTAATTGTATCTGAAATTTCTTAAAAAAAGAGGATCCGAGATCTGTTTTTCATATCCTGCACGCCTGAAATTATCCCTGTTTGGCCGTAGCCGTTTCGAAATTAACCCGATTTCTGCTGAGGAATTTTCATATTTCGCTAATGTAAATAAAAAAAGAGGAGTTTTTTAGCGTTTTCTGATTAAAAATCAGCCGCTGTAATTTCAGTTTTTGCTGTTTTTGCTGATTTTTCATCATAATATAAAATCTGTTTGTCAAAAGCCCAAAATAAAGGATTTGGTAGTATTAAATTATGGTATAAATATTATATATATCATTAATTCAGTATGTTACAGAAATTTCATTGTACTGTTTGACAATTGACGGAGACCCTTTTTTCATAAAATTCGGAGGTGGTTTTGACGAAACAGCATTTTTTTGGTGTTAACTGAGAATTCTGCCGTCCGTTCGTCAGTATTTCATAGACAAAGATAGTTTTAATCATTCGCATTAACCCACTAATTGGGCATTTCAGACTTGACACGCATATGCAGTTATGCTTTACTTTTACATCATGATCAAACAAATAAAAAATGATGGTGAATAATTCAACTCTTAATGTAGCAGGAAAAACTAACGAAGAAAGTGTTATGAGAAATTTAACAAATACAACAGAACAGAGCAACAATGGAAAATCCTGTTATGAATGATCTGATTGCTGAAGGTGGTGAGAGTTTTCTCAATTATCTCGAATGCCATGGTCTGGCAGATGAAGATAATACTCTTGTGCTTTCATCCAAACATCACTTTTATTATGATCCAAACGAACTTGAGAGCATAACAACACTTATAAATGTAAAGAAACTCAATCTTATCAAGCATCTGGATTCTTTCCTTCAGTCGATTGTACATGTTTTATCGCCTGAAAGTAATTTCATAGGATGTTTTTCTGACTGGAAAACCCAGAAAGACAATGGTATTTCATCAAGAATGTACAAGGGATTTTTAAATTTCCTTGATGCAAAGATTGATGTTGAATTTGACAGGAAAGAAGTTTCAAAGCTACTGGAGTCTCATGGTCTGAAAGTAATTGATATGAGAGAAATAAACGGGATGACCTATTTCAGGGCTAAACACACAAAGAATACAGGCTAATTGACATAAGAAGAGGTTTTAGTTTAAAAGGTTAGAGGTCGCTGGTTAGAATATCGTTTAACAGCGACAATGTTGTTCCAGAGTCCATACTTAATGTATGGTACTGATTCAGAGGGGAAGTTTTTATATCTTCCCCTTTTATATTTGTTGAATGGCTGAAAATCTTCCGCATTAGCTCTGCCCATACCTGTGTTACTTAAAATTTAGCCAATGTTAAGCAAACCCTTTCTGCCTCATATATAGCTTGTTGACATGACTTGCAAATAAGTGCTGGAACAGAGACCCGGTTTTTTCTTATAAGGTTTTTGATATATTTAATTATATGATAACTTTATGGCATGCGTTCAGGAATTAAATCTTACGAGAAAACTATTGCCGCAGAATTGGCTGAAGCCATATCTTCATTTGATATATCGGAAGTCGCAAATCTTTTATCAGATAATGGCGAATTTGCTGTACAGAATGAAAAGTATGAGATCGTCATTTCAGGTAAAGATGAGTTTGTGGACTGGCTCAACAGGTTGTTACAGTAAGTTTTCATTTCCGGGACTGTTCAGGAAAAGGCTCAGATTTACAATAGTTCAGTGCATGCACTGTCTCAACGGAAATCCAATTATTATTTTTGAAGCCGGCAGATTTCCGGTTTTTTCAGGCAGTCAGGCAAAGAATGAACAAAGCGGTCTGGTGATAACATCGGTTGAGAATAAGATAACAGGAATTGAGTTATGCTTTCTTGTAATGAAAACCGAAAATCCTTTTATTTATGAAAAGAGATGTTTAAGACCTGGTTTGTGATAGTTTTATAAAGAGACAGGTTAAATAACCCTGCAAGAGAGGAATATTTAAAAGAAATATATGATAAAGAAGTCAGTAGCAGTTGGTATCGATATTGGAGGGACTAATACGGTTTTCGGATTTGTTGACAGAAGCGGTAAGATATTGGGAGATGATACAATAAAGACGTCACATTATGAGGATGTAGAGGTATTTGTTGCAGCTCTGTATGAAAAAATCCTGGTTACAAAAGAGAAGATAGGTAATGGAGTTGAAGTGATCGGATTTGGCATCGGGGCTCCGATGGGCAATATTAACAAGGGAACAATAGAACATGCTGCTGATCTTAAATGGAAAGGGATAATACCGCTTGCAGATTTGTTTAAAAGGCATACAGATCTTCCTGTTATTGTCACAAATGATGCCAATGCTGCTGCGGTTGGAGAGATGATATATGGTGGAGCCAGGGATATGAAGAACTTTGTCGTCATAACTCTTGGCACTGGTCTGGGCAGCGGTTTTGTAATTGACGGGAAGCTTGTTTACGGTCATGATGGCTTTGCCGGGGAGATTGGACATACCGCCATTCGTCCCGGGACCTTCAAACCGTGATTGCGGATGCGGAAGAAAAGGATGTCTTGAGACCTATGTTTCAGCTACCGGTTTAAAAAGATCACTTCTTAAGATTATGGCTGACAGCAATGCTCCAAGTGAATTGCGAAAATACAGTTTTGATGAGCTTGATGCAAAGCTGATACACGATGCAGCTGTTCGAGGCGATTATATTGCAAAAAGGGCATTTACTCATACAGGCATGATGCTCGGTTTCAAACTTGCCGATGTTGTAGCTCATACAAATCCCGAAGCTATATTTCTATTCGGAGGGCTGGCGCTTGCAAAGGATCTGATATTTGAACCTGCCAAGGAATATATGGAGGAAAACCTTTTGAGCATCTATAAGGACAAAGTCAAACTTCTTGCTTCAGAACTAAGCACTCATAATGCAGCTGTGCTCGGGGCAAGTTCTCTTGTATGGTCTGCTATGGAATCTTAAGAAGCATTATCTTCTGACAACCAGATAGCCGCTGTAGGATTTGCCATTTGATGAGGTAAGCACGAAGAAGTAAGTGTCGTTTATCAGTGGTTTGTCATTATAATCGACACCATTCCATTTGTTGTCATAATTACTGTCCTTATAGAGCTGAATTCCTCTTCTGTCAAAAATAGTCAGTTCTGTCTGCCCCAGTGTTTCAATACCCTTTATAATGAAGTATTCATTTTTTGAATCTCCATTTGGAGTTATCAGTGTCGGAATTGCAATTTCTCCGGCCATGATTGTTACCTGATCCGTATCCGCCGGACAAACGCCGTTTGTAACGATCCACGACAAGACATTATCTCCCGGAACAAGATGACTGACTCTCACTTGAGGGATCTGTCACATCATTGAATACATTACTTTCCTGATCTGACAACCATGTTCCTGTCTCTTCATCTCCAAGATTCGCCTGCAGTATGGTATTGAATTGATATCCAAGTACCTGATCTGGTCCGGCATTGGACACCGGGGGTTGTCTGACAGTTACAACAACAGGTTTTATATCAAAAAATCCAGAAGCAGATGTTCCCTTTGATATAATATATTCCGTCTGCGACACTCTGATGGAGTCGTCAGCTGCATTGTTGCAGCTTCGTCTGACCAGTATGTATACGTAAGTCCGTCAGCTGAGCCTGCCGTTATCTCAGCTGGCTGTAAGATCAACTGTGGCAGGATAACATACAGGAGCAGGGTCTGTAATAACGACAGCAGGTTTTTCGGGAGGAATAATGCTTATTGCTGATGATTCAGCGGAAAGGCAGCCTGATTCGTTCTTACCCTGAAAGTGTAAATGGCGGGTTCAAGACCGGATACTATTGTAGTATGGCCCTGAACCTGTTGTTGAAATATTACCGGGAGAACCGAGAATAGTCCATGTTCCGGTATCTGGCAAGCCGGTCAGTGTGACGCTTCCCGTGGGTGTTTCCATAGTTGGCTGAACAATAGTTCCGGCTAAAGGAGGATCTGGTGAAGGCGGAGGATCTGGTATTGTTATATCAGCTGACAGAAGAGAAACACAACCGGCGTCGTTTGTTACACTAAAATTGTAAGTTCCGGCAGGAAGATCATGTAATTGTGGTCATTGATCCGGTATCAGTTGTCCTGATCGAGCCCGGATAGCGGGTTATGGTCCATGTCCCTGACTCCGGCAATCCGGTTAAAATAACGCTTCCTGCAGGTCTTGCACACGTGGGTATAGTCACATCTCCGGGAACAGGAGGTGATGGTGTTACAGGTTGCTGGTATGATCTCTGCCTGACCAGATGGCGATGATGCGCATCCTGACGAAACTGTTACAGTGAAAGTGTAAATTCCGGGAGGCAGATAATCCATTGTTGTACTGCTGCCTGATCCTTCAATTGTCATGCCACCGGGATTAGCAGTCAATGTCCAGCCTGATCCGGATGGCAATCCGCTTAATCCAACACTTCCTGTTGATAAATTGCAGGTGGGCTGAATTATATTTTCAATAACGGGTGAACAGTGGACCACTTGTGACAGTCAGAGAATAGTTTGCCCTGGCTATCTTGCATGGCGATCCGTTAGGATTGTTTGTGCTAACAGTTATTACAACTACCCTGCCTGCATCGCTGCTGGCCGGAATATATGTGAATGAGAATGGGGACGAAGTCGCAGATGATGATTCCAGTGAACCGTGACCATCTTCAGTAATCTGAAACCGCAGTTGCACTGCCTCCGAAGATATTGCCACTCACAGTTATTGGTGCAGTATAGCATGTTGAACCACTCGCTGAACTGAGAGCTCACAGTAGGAGGGTTGTTACAACGTTTCTGACCAAATCCGTTTAACGTAAAAAGCATAAACAAAACGGCTGAAATCAGTATTCCGGATTTCAGGTCAGCATTAATAATTTTTCGAAACGAAATAATTAACTTTTTCATCTCGGCGTGTATCATTAATGTTCTTTGTTCTGTCTTCCATGGAATTGAGAAAGTATTTTATATCAATTTACTTCTAATAGCTTATATTGACATTGTCAATACTATTAACAATTAACTCGGAGATTTGTCCGATTAGTTTCAACGGTTTTTTTTTCAGAAGATTTACCAACCTCAATTATTAATGATCTTTAGTACTGTTTAATCATAAAGATTTAAAAGTAACTTTAGCCATTATTGATGCCAGCAGCCTGCCTGGATTTTGTATAAATCAGGCCATAGGAACATTAATCCCTTAGATTATAATGCAATTTACAACAAATTAGAGGTGAAGTCAATATTTTCAGAAACAGAAAACATTTTTATTTCAATCTTCCGGGATCATTCAGATTAAGGGACGCATTATCTATCACAAGTACCCAATCGGCGACTGTAGCCGGCGTAAAGCTTTGAAATCCTGAGGTTTTGAATGTTCCGATATAAATTGATTTTCCTGTAGAGGGATCATACCACCAGCATCTGGCTTTTTTTCCTGATACTTTGCCTAAATCAACTGTAACACTCCTGCCGGATGGGAGATATGATATTACAGTATTTCCATCTTTTGTAATTGCAGTAGTTACATAATCTGTCAGTCCCCATGTTCCAAAACCTGCAGTTACTACTTTGTTTTCAAAATCAGGAATAAGTGCTGTGCCACGAGCGGGACCTGAATAACCTTTGAAAATAATCCATGCCTACTGATCCTGAATTATTAAGCTCTGTTTTCCAGTCGGTTAAATTGCACCATTTTTCAACTGCTCCAAAGTGCCAGATCGGACAATTCCCGAAAATATGTCCCATTGAACCTGATAAAACAGACTGATAAGCCTGGGAACGCAGCTGCTGCCGGTGTCGAGTTATGTTCATTTTCATAGGCTGATTCACAAAGATAAAACGGCATCGCCGGAGTTAATGTATATGCTGCCTTGAAATGTCGGTACAGGATCGAATCATAGCTGTAAACATTATTGACTGTCAGCCATGATTCTCCCTGCCATGGGAGTCACAGCCATAGTCTCCGGCTGGTTATGGGCTGAAAACAAATGAATTGTGTCATTTTCCCGTGATGCCCCTGATCATCTCAAGGACTTTATTTTTTTCGACTGACGGATCTGTATCACCACCAATTATCCAGATAATATTATCAAAGTTTCTTATACCTCTTTCCAACATACTTTCCCCAGGAGTACAGATCGTCCGGCAGAAGCAGCCTTAACCTCTGCACACCATCCCTCATCCTTGCAGTCATAACCAAGATATAAAGGGGCCAGCAAAACTATTATATTCCTTTCCGCAGCTGACCTTATCACTGAATCAGCATGTTCAAAGTATTTCTGGTTTGGAGTGGAAAACGGTGCGCCTGTAAATGGTAATTCATTGTAAAAATTTGCAGGTGCATTGGTAGCGAATTTATGTTCGATCAGACTTACCAAGTATCACTGAAAATCCTTTTTCTCTCCTGTCATCAAGATAATAATCAGCATCCTCCCTTATAGTTAACTGGGCTATGAGTGACCATGCGGCATCACCAAGCCAGAAAAACGGCTGGTTGTTCTGGTCAGTAAGATAACGTGCTGATGATTCACTGCGTCTCAAAGGGAAGGAATAGGACTTTACATTGTACTCTCTGGTGAGACTGTCTGGGCCTCTGTTGTCAGATCCTGACTAAGGGTTAGGATAGCAAACAGCATGAATAGGTCTGACAGAATTTTCCCTGATACAAACCGAATGTTCTTTATCATAGTACAGTGCTTTAGGTATATTTTCATTCATTAAAAATAAATCCACTTAAAAGTAAGAAAAAATATTTTTTATTTTTTGCTCGTTATAATTAGTCTGAACAAAGTCTTAAACTGAGTTTTAATTTTTTAAAAAGGTTTTAATTATGAGAGCAAAAGCGATCCCCGCCGTTTTAATTATATGCTATCTATTTTGCAGTTCAGTATTGTATAGTCAGGATAAAACCGGCACTCCTCTTAAATTCTCTGCAGGTTTTGTCACAGGTTACAACCGGGGATATGGATTTCAAGCCAACCTGGCTGCCTGGAATTTTGATAATGGCTTTCCGTTTCATCTCAGATTCGGACTTGGATACACAGTTCTCAATCCCGGGAATGCTACCGATGCCAGGCGAATCTTTGTGAACAATGCAACAAACGGAACTCCTGAAAAGAAAGGTCATTCAATGGATTACAGACTTAGACTTCATGGTGCCAAAAACTGTGTTTAACATTGAAAATTCATACCTGGTTTTTGGTCCCCGGTTTTCAACCTTTACGGGTGATTTCAAGTATGTCGGAGGGAATGAAGATTTTGAAGTGAAATCTCATCAGTGGGGGATCGGGGCAGATATTGAAAATCACTTCAGGACTGGTCAAAAATATTGATTTTGTGCTTGTATACGGGCTTGATTTTTATTTTCCGGCAACTCTTACCGGACATGATACCTCCTATAGTCCGGATAACGATAATGTAAATGCGAAAAACGATAATCAGAATGATAATGTTCCTTTTAAATATAAAGATGCTGACCAGGCTATAAACCAGCCGAAGATTATGCCTCATATAATGATAGGCGTTAATTTCCCTCTCTAGTTATCAACCTCTTTTCCAGGTGCAGATAAATTTGCATAATTAAGTAATATTTAGGAACTTTGATTAGAGAGGTAACTCTCTTTATGCAGGCGGCAACCTGAATATATCTGAAGATGGAGCCTGAGAGCGCTGATCAGAGATTTATCAAAAGCCTTACTGAAATAATCCTGGAGAATCTGGGGAAAGAGGATTTTTGTGTAAACGATCTGTCTGATGAAGCAGGAGTAAGCCTGTATCTTCTAAGCAAAAGGCTGCATAGGATAACAGGCAAAACAATTTCCCAATTTATACGGGAAACCAGGCTGGCCAGGGCTCTTGAAATGCTTCAGGAGGACAGACTGACCGTTGCCGAGGTTGCCTACAAAGTTGGATTCAGCAGCCCGACATATTTCAATACATGCTTCCATGAATTATATGGCTACCCTCCGGGCAAGCTAAAAAGCGCTGTTGAATGTGACGAAGATTATACAGAGAATTCGAAGCTATCTGAAATAGTTAAACCAATACGATCCTCCCGTAAATTATTTTTGATAGTTGGAGCAGCAATCGTGATTCTTGCAGGATTGTCATCCTTGGTATTTTTCCATTTTCCCGCAAGCGATCCATCTGATATCAGCAGTTATCCAAAGCGATATGCAAAATCCTTAGCCGTCCTTCCATTTAATAATCTGGATAATAACTTTGAAAATCAGTATTTTATCGATGGTGTCATGGATGAGATTCTTGCTGATCTCACAAGCATAGGAGATCTCCGTGTGGTCTCAAGGACAACAGTTGAACAATTCCGGGGAAGCACATTTTCTGCTTCTGAAATTGCAAAAAAACTTAACGTTGCATACCTCCTTGAGGGAAGTGGTCAGAAATATGGGAATAATTTCCGTCTCAGGATAAGGCTTATTGATGCAATAAGTGACAGGCAGGTATGGGCAGATTCATATGAGCAGGTAATAAACGGGACGGAGGATATTTTCTCTCTGCAAAACCAGATTGCTAAGGAAATTGCAACTGAACTCAAAGTTAATATTACTCCTGAGGAAAAGAACAAGCTTGAAAAGACCCCGACAAAAAGCCTTACTGCATACGACTTCTATGAAAGAGGCAGGGACGAACAGAATAAGCTTGGATTTTCCGGATATGATCCCGCAGTACTGAAGAAAGCGGAGCATCTTTACAGGAAAGCGTTGGAATACGATTCAACTTTTGCAAGAGCTTATGTTGGTCTTGCTTATGTACTCTGGACTAAATGGTACAGGGAAAATCCTGTCCTGGGAAAGGAAGTGCTGAATACCTGTCTTGACTCGATGCTGATTCTGGCTAATATAGCACTTTCATATGATCATCAGCTGGCACATGCATACATCGTGAAAGCTGAATATTACTCTGTTAAAGGGGATATCAGGAGAACCCTCGAGGAATACAATAATGCTATAAGGTACGAACCAAATTTCGGAGGCACTTATCTGATGCTTGGAGGGATCTATGAAGAGCTTGACATTCTGAAATCACTTCAGCTATTTGAAACAGCTGTTCAGTATAATCATGGTCAGGAATTGATTTATGTCCTTTTGAGACTGGGCTATAATTTTTATCAGGCCGGATTCCCGGATAAGGGAAATTACTATCTCCTCCAGATTCTCTCCCTGGATGGCGATACAACTGCATACAACGATTACCTGATGCGGTTCAGGGCTGATACAGAGGGTGATTATAGTGCCGTTGTCAGATATTTTGAGAAGAGATACTCAGCCGATTCAACCAATACAACAGTTCTTGCCTTGTTGGGCTACTATTGTGCTCTTGCAGGAGAGAATGACGAATCCCTGAAGTACTACAAGAAATATATTGACGTAAAGAAATCCACAAGATCTGATGTGCCAATGAATCGGTATACCAGAATAGGTTATGCATTTCTCATGAATGGTTACAAAAGTGAGGCCGCGTATTATTTTAACAGGCAGATTGAATCTTACACAAGACGTCTTACATCACTGCGTCCCGGGGAAAGAATTTACTGGACTTATCCTCTTGCAGGAGTATATGCCTGCCAGGGAGACAAAGCAAAGGCATTTGAAAACCTGAAAATCTTCAGTAAGAACCCAAGCTTTACACTGAGTTGGGTAAATCTTATAAAAAGAGATCCCCAGTTTGATAATCTGAGAGAAGATCCTGAATTTAAAAATATTGTCAGGGATGTTGAATCCAAATACCTTGCCGAGCATGAAAAGGTGAGAAAATGGCTGACATACAGGCAGGATATTAACTGACCTCCGGTCAACTCTGAACTATTGTTTCAATTTTACCTTAACAACCACCGGGTTATGATCTGAATTCTCAAAGTTCAGATTAATGCATTTGACGGATACAGCTTCAATATTAGGCGACAATAAGGAAAAAATCGTAAATAGTGGTTGGTGTGGACCTGGCATCATATGCCGCAACCACATTTCGTTCAGAGGGATTTGTATTGTCATATATCCATTTCCACTCGTCAGGCAGAAAGTCTGACGGTATGACCATATTCGTCGTATCGGCTCTGTTATTGATGAATACCGGTCTGAATTCCGGAGGAGTCTGATTCCAGTCACCTCCCGTGATAACATAATTATTGTTTTTGTACTCCTTTAGAATAAACTCTTTCAGATAAGCCATCTGTGCCTTACGGATGTTTCCTTTGTCAAAAGCCTCATTATGAGTGTTTATAATTATGAGTTCCCTGCCATTTGCAAGAGGATATCTGTTCACAAGAAAACACCTGTCAAGCATGAACAGCTGTTTGGGAAATCCATATACTCCCGGAAATGAATAACGTATGGAGGAAGATGGAGCCGTCTTGCTGAATGTGGCAAGTCCTGATAATACTTTTCCCATCGGCGATGCCGGAGGAAGAGGTACGAAAAAAACATCATAGTTAAGTGCAAAGAATCCAAGATGTGAGGTGAGCTTCTTTGACTAGTGAATCATACTCATTTATGCGATAACTTCTTTTACTGGCTTTATCAATTTCCTGAATGAATATAAAATCAATGCTGTCGTTACCTGTAATAAACTTTTCAACTGCATGACAGGTTTTCGATGCATTTCTCTCTGGGAGTGAATACTTTGGTGCCGCCGTCATAGAAAAAATCCATATCCCTGTCAAGTCCGCAATACCCGATATTCCAGGTAAGAAGAGTAAGCTCCGCTGGTATCAGCAATTGATACAGCTGATTTATTCTCTGCCAATGTAGTCTCCACAGGCAGGCTTATAATCTGAAATGAGTGCATAGGCAATCATACCGCTGAATCCGATAATTAATATAATTATCAGTATAAGAACGGTTTTCAGGATTTTTTTCATGATCTTCATGGATTCGGATTATGTAATCTATTTCATAAAGTTAAAAAAGATAATAATAAATTAAACTCAAAAGGTATCGTATTTCAAATATTGACTCCACTCCGAAAAGTAGAAAAATTGAAATTGCCACTAAGACACCAAGACACTAAGGTTCACAAAGACTTTATATGCTGTAATTTAGCCTTGGTGAAACTTTGTGTCTTTGCGCCCAGCCTCCGCTACCTCCTTTGCTGAAGGTTCGAAGGTCAAAGAAAGCTTCGGCCTTCGGTCATCGAAGTGGACCTACGGCCGACGAAGACGGCTGACAAAGCTTGGTGGCAAAAAACGATATTTCGGAGTGGACTCAATATTGCATGCTTGTTCTTTCTTGAAGTAATATTTGGCAAAAGTTGAAAAGGATGGATGATTTGTTTTAATTTTGGGAATGGATATCCCATAAATATACCTTTTCGTAAATAAATATTCAAAGTTATGAAATGGCAAGGCAGACAAGGCAGCGGAAATGTCGAGGACAGGAGAGGGATGAGCAAAGGAAGGATGGTAGCTGGCGGAGGCATTGGAACTATTATTATCCTTCTTATCGTTCTACTGTTAGGAGGCGACCCGGTTAAACTGCTTGACAGTATTCAGCAGGGAAGCCCGGCAACCGAAACAAGCCAGATCACCTCTTCAGCTGAGGAGGATGAAATGGCGCAGTTTGTTTCAGTTGTGCTCAAGGACACAGAAACAGTATGGTCAAAGATTTTTGAAAAGTCAGGGGCGGTTTACCGCCAGCCAAAATTAGTTCTTTTCAGGGATCAGGTAGAGTCGGCATGCGGATTGGCGAGCGCTGCCAGTGGTCCATTCTATTGCCCTGAGGATGAAAGGGTTTATATCGACCTTAGCTTCTGCGATCTGTTAAAGAATAAATTCGGTGCATATGGCGATTTTGCTGTTGCCTATGTCATAGCACACGAAATAGGACATCATGTCCAGAATCAGCTTGGGATTATTGAGAAAGTCAATTCCAAACGTTCTCAGCTTAGTGAGAAAAAGGCTAATCAGCTGAATGTACGGCTCGAATTACAGGCTGATTTTCTTTCGGGAATGTGGGCACATTACGAACAGGAGATGCTTAATACACTTGATGCAGGTGACATAGATGAAGCTATGAATGCCGCCGCATCAGTTGGCGACGATAAGCTTCAGATGAAATATCAGGGCCGTGTGGTGCCTGATGCATTCACTCATGGAACTGCAGAGCAGCGAAAGGAGTGGTTTCTGAAAGGATGGAATACCAGGAGATCTTGATGAGGGAGACACTTTCAGTGCTGATCTGTAAATGTCTGACAGCAAGACATCCAGTCTGTTGTACCTGTAAGTAAGAAGCTCGTTATCTAAATAACTGTTAATTCTGCATTATCCCAATCAACTGTTAGGGTCCCCGAAGCGGCTGATATTATATCCTACCATATAATAAGTGAAGTTCCCGTGTTTCTCAAGTTCATAGGTAAAACCATTGTCAGCAAGAGCGGCAATTTTTGGTTTCATATCGGGAAACTGTTTAATCAGTTCATCCGAAATCAATTTCATTATATTTTGTATTCTCTCTGTCATGGCTGAATGTTTTATCCCGGAATATGTTAATGAAGCAAAATCTTTCCAAATATATATCATTATTCTCGTTGACACAGATGTTTTATGCTATAAGCTGACTCAGAATTCAGTGATTGACAGTTATGCATACTCATAATCATGATAAGGTCATCCAAATACCCGAACAAACCTTTGTAACTTTTGTTTTTCTAATGAGAGATTAGTGCTTTTAAAGTGTTTCCCTGGTATTGTGTGTAACTCATTATCTTCTTTGAACAGTGCTGTATGATTATTAGCTGGGTGAATAATTGTTCAAATAAGTTTTTGTCATCATGAATCTGCAACATATAAGTTTATCTGTCATAATTCTAACGATTCAACTTTTTTACTGTACTGTTGCAAATGCTCAGGTAAAAACGAATATCACCCTCACTGGCAAGGTATTCGATAAGTCGACAAATGAGCCGCTTGAATATGCAACAATTTCAGTAATTGACATAAAATCGGGCAAAACAATAACCGGAGCAGTTACAGACCGGAATGGGGCATTCAGCATACCGGGGATTCCATCCGGGAAAGTATAAAATCAGTGTCGGATTTCTCGGTTATGAGGGTATCACAATTGACAGTACAGAGATAAGCGGCAATAAACATTCCGTCTCACTTGGATCTTTCTATCTTGATCCCTCGACACACAGTCTTCAGAATGTAATAATAACCGGAGACAAGCCTGTAATTGAGAACAAAATTGATAAAATCGTATATAATGCATCGAATGATATTACTTCTCAGGGTGGACTGGCTATCGATGTCCTTAAGAAAGTGCCTCAGGTTACAGTTGATGCCGATGGGAATGTAGAATTACAGGGCAACTCAAACATACGGTTCCTTATAAACGGGAAACCTTCAAGCGTATTCGGTACCAACCTGGCAGATGCGCTTGCCTCGATTCCTGCAAGTCAGATAAAAAGCATTGAGGCAATAACAAACCCGGGAGCCAGATATGATTCACAGGGGACAGGCGGGATTATCAATATAATACTTAAGGACAACAAGATGCAGGGTGTCAATGGGAGTCTTAATGTGTCGGCAGGTACCAGGCTCGAAAACGGATCTGCAAATTTTAATATACAGAAAGAACAATTTTGGCGTCAATGCATTCGTCAATGGCAATGCTCTTCTCAATTCCGGGTGTTAACCTCCCAGGAGAGGATTACGACTGATACGGCCTCCCAGACAGTTAACTACCTCTGGCAGGATGGCACTTTCTGATTTTCAGAGACACGGGTTCAGGTCTGGCCTCGGGTTAGACTGGAATCTAACGAAGACATGACAACATCACAGGTTCTTTCGGTTATAGTCGAGTTTGGCAATCAGAGCCAGGTTATCACAAACCAGCATGAGACAATAAATGATTTATTACCAGATACAACTACGGATATCTTCACTCAGAGGAACTCAGATAATCAGATGAAATTCAGTTCTTTTGACTGGGATCTTGAATATAAAAGGAAGTTTAAAAAAGAGGGACAGGAATTAGACATTACGTATAGTGCCAGCGATGGAAGACCCAGATGGTAATTATAAACAAACACAGACCTTTCAGGGAGATTCGTTCCCGTATACAGGATCGAAAAGCACCAACCCCGGTTCAGATAAAGAGACAAATATTTCAATCGATTATACCCACCCTTTCAGTCCTGATTTTTTATTTGAGACAGGTATTAAAACTGTTGATCAACGCATTGGCAGCAGTGCCAACGTGAGTGTTTTCAATCCTGAAGGATGGACCAGTTTGTCCCGGATACCCTGCAATCATATGATCTGAATTATAATATGCGGGTTTATGCAGTCTACCTCTCCGCATCCTTCCCGTTGTTTCATTTCCTGAATATGAAAACAGGAGCAAGGTATGAATTCACAGATGTCAGCATCGACTTCCCTAATACATCAATTCCATCATATGGCACATTTGTACCTTCAATAGTCATATCACATAATTTCAACAAGAATGAATCCTTGAAAACTTTCGTACAGCAAACGTATTCGAACGACCGGAATACCGTCAGTTGAATCCCTTTCTGAATATCAGCGATCCGTATAATGTGACAACCGGTAATCCATTTTTGAAACCTGAGATCGGAAACAATATTGAGCTCGGTTACAGCTCCGTTTTTAAAAAGGGCGGGAATATTTATGTCGCCCTTATTGAACGTATAAATAATCAGGATATAAAACAGGTTACAGTTTTTTACCCTTCATTTTTAATAGGTGATTCAATCTATCCGAATGTATCAGTTACAAACATCCAGAACATTGGCAGAGAGTACAATTCAGGTATGAGCGCCTCAGTGTCTTATCCTATTACATCGGCATTGAATATCAGAGGTAATTTAATGATGACGCATCGTTATACAGTAAGCGAAAATGATATCGGTGACAAGTCGAGCGGATTCAGGACCAGATTAAATCTGAATATAACCTATCAGCTGCCGAAAGACCTTGTGTTTGAGCTTTTTGGATTTTACAGTTCACCCATCCCACAGTATTCAGGGTAAGGTACCCCAGTTTTTTATGTACACTTTTGCATTCAGAAAACTATTCCTTGATAAGAGAGCCAGTTTTGGGTTTACTACAACAAATCCATTCAACAAATATGTAAGACAGGAGACAACCGTTTCAGCGGAAAACTACAGATCTGAGAATATACGCAAAATGCCTTTAAGGTCTTTTGGTATCAGTGTCAGCTATAAATTCGGAAAGGTAGAGTTCAAAAAGAACAGGGAGGAGGAGGATAATAATTATCTGAATGGCAATTCCCCGGTTGGAAACTGAAAAGCCCTTAGTCTACGCAAAGATCACAGACTCCTTAATCATTGTTAACAAATTAAAAGCCTTTGCCAACCTTTAATCCTGAGGATCTGTTTGCATAAGAAACCCCCGAAGAAATCCGGGGGTTCCAAATTAACCTAATCTAAACCTAAAACTAACCCAATAATTAAACAAAGAAAATTGAATTCTGTTCATTCTGCATTGGTCATAATAATCAGAAAATCCTTTCCGGGATCAATGATCTTCAATTTCCATTTATAAAGCTGCCCGGATGCACGATGAAGCAAAGGCAAACCAGAAGATTTATATACAACCTCACAATACAGAGCACATGGCTTCCCAACCTTTTTAATAAAATATGGAGAAAAGTCGACCTTATTACTAAAAAGGAAGCCGGGAACGGATATTTCATATCACCCCAAAATAGTCCTTTAGCCTGCAACATAGAAACAGGAGCATGCCTGCAATAAATTTAAACACTGTTTATACGATGAAAGATCCGATTAAACAAGGTCTTATTGGTGAAGTCATGGGTTTCATTATGAGTTTTGCAATGAATTACTTTCTTTTTCCCTTTCCTGAGACAATATTGGGGAATGCTCCTGGCACTGGGATGAGTGGGTTTTTAAGCGGTTTTATGGGAGGTTTTATAGGACTTCTTGTTTATCTGACTAAGGCAAAAAATCAAAAATTCAAGACATAGTTAATAGTAAATAATAAAAACAGATTAAAAATGGAGACAACAATTTCAAAATCACGGTTCATCACTGGCTGGATATTAGCCGGATTACTGACAGCATTATTTTTATTTAGTGCTTATGGAAAGTTTGCTAACCCGGCTCAACTGGAGCAAATGAAGTTGGGTAACTGGCGTGTTATTATCGCGATAGGAGAAATAACCTCAGCTCTGCTATTACTTTTCCCAAAAACAAATTAATGGGGAACAATATTGTCAAGTGCATATATTGGGGGGTGCGATGAAGGTGAAATATTTTTTACTTTTATGTAAATTATATTCAATGCTGTATTTAAAAACATATTAATATTCTATGACTGTGAATAAGTCAAAATCTGTTACCATTTTAATTGTTATTTTCTCTTTAAATAATTGTCTTGCACAAAATTCAGTATCAAATAAGGAACTGCAATCAATTGCTACAATTCAATTACCCAATGTAGGTGGTCGGATTGATCATCTTACATATAATGCCAGAAATCAAACAATATTTGTGGCAGCTCCGGGCAATAACACTGTTGATGTTGTTGATCTGAAAAGCCAAAAGGTAATTCACACAATCAAGAATCATCATGAGCCACAGGGAATAAAGTATATACCTGAAAATAATGTCATTTCGTCGCGAATGGGGAGAATGGGAATGTGATGTTTTTAAAAGCAGAATCCTATCAGCTGATCACTACGATCAAGAATGTTTTGCATCCGACCGGGTAATATTATTTAAAGTGTCTAAATCCCCGAGTCCAGGTACCATCTGGTGGAAGAACAGATCCCGGCTAAAGATTCAGCTCAAAATAAAATTTTGAAAATAAATTCATTACCTTGGATAAACTACTTACAACGACATGAAAGCAAGATCAATCTTTATTGGACTACTTGCGGGTCTGCTTTTTGGAATAGCCACTCCATTAAGTAAAATCATCTTAACTCAGCTAAACAGTTTCCAATTAGCCGGGTTGCTATATCTGGGTGCAGGATTAGCCTTCTTGCCGTATATAATTAAAAACAGAAAAATTGAATTTAAAGCATTAAAGCAGACAGGCAAGAAGAGGTATTTAGGCGGGGTTATTTTTTGTGGCGGGATATTGGGTCCTCTATTTTTAATGATTGGCTTAAAAGCAGCAAATGCTATGTCTGTTTCCATTTGGCTGAATATGGAGCTGGTAGCAACTGCAATCTTAGGTATTCTGATTTTTAGAGATAACCTGGATCGTTATGCAGTAATTGGTATATTATTAACTCTGGGTTCAGGAATTATTATTACCTCTCAGGAATCGAACAGTGGGATAGTTTCTGCAATTTTCATCTTATTGGCCTGCATATCCTGGGGTTTTGACAACCAATTGTCAGCAATAATAGATGGAGTTTCACCACAGACAATAACTTTTATCAAAGGCATTTTCGGAGGCATTACGAATTTAACGATTGGCATGTTTTTAAACAACTGGCAAATTGACCAGAGATATATACTTGTAGCTCTTTTAATAGGAGTCTTTTCATACGGCATAAGTATTGTTCTGTATGTTGCTTCATCGCAAAATTTAGGTGCAACAAGAAGTCAGATATTGTTTAGTACTGCTCCATTCTGGGGAATATTTGGAGCATGGATATTCCTTAGAGAACCTCTGACTCCAATAGTTATGATCTCATTTTCGATTCTTGTAGCAGGGATAATATTTACAAATATCGTCTCCCATGGACATACGCATTATCATAAGGGTATGGTTCATATGCATATGCATAGTCATGATGATGGCCATCATGACCACATTCATGATGGAGATGTTCGAGAAAAGTTTGAAGCATTCACATCTTCACGAACACAAAGTAATCAGACACACACATAAGCATTATCCTGATCTGCATCATCGGCATAAACATTAATCTGGAAAAACCGTGCTAGTTGAGCACATTTGGCCGGTCATCATTTGTGGCAGGCACTAAAAAACCCTTTAAAATCAAGAGGTTATGAGGTCTTAAGGGCGGTGCGGACGGGACTGACCTTCGGTCGGACCCTTTCCTCCACTGGTTACCTGGCAACAAAAACAAAAATGCTGCTGACGCAGCATTTTACGTATTTTAATACCGTCAGCTTATGTCAGGAACATGACAACGCTGCCGTCTTAAAATACTAAAGCCATCGCTTGACGCGATGGCTTTTTGTTTTTGTTTGCGGTGCGGACGGGACTCGAACCCGCGACCCACGGCGTGACAGGCCGTTATTCTAACCAACTGAACTACCGCACCATTTTATTGCGCTGCAAAATTAAGCGAATTTTTAACTCCGCAAAATAATTTCTGTAAAAAAAATCTTATCAGTCTGATCACCCTACATTCCAATTCATTAGCATTCAAAAAAAAATCATTGCCACAATTTGAACCTCTTTAAATGACCAAATAAATGATAATTTTACCTGTAAATACCTCAGGAATGGAAAAACGGACACTCATAACGGCAGCACTATTAATATTCCTTGTAAGAATTTCATTTTCCCAGGTATTTACCGACAGCAACCTGCCAATAATTATTATTACTACAGATGGAGGCAGATGATATCCCCGACGACCCGAGAATACTCGCATCAATGAAAATAATAAGCAGGGGAGAGGGCCAGCGAAACTTATGTATCAGATGCAAACAATCCTGAATACCTCAACTACGACGGCAGAATAAACATTGAAGTCAGAGGCTCCACATCACAGGCCTTTGAAAAAAAACAGTACGGTTTCTCAACACTGAAGGATGATAACATGACAAAAAATGATGTCTCTCTTCTGGGTTTGCCTGCCGATAATGACTGGATACTAAATTGTATGATATTCGATCCGTCTATGATAAGAAACTCCCTTAGCTTCCATCTCTCAAGGTCGATCGGACAATATTCAAGCAGATACGTTTACTGTGAACTGTTGCTCAACGGATCGTACAGGGGGCTGTATCTGCTTGAGGAAAAAATCAAAGCAGGCCCCCACAGGGTCAATATAAATAAAATAAAACCATCTGATAATACATACCCTGAAATCACAGGTGGATATATAACAAAAGCCGATAAACCTACAGGAGGCGATCCTGTTGCCTGGATAATGTCAACCTACCCGGGATATGACGATGTCGAGTTTTTCAATGATATACCTGATCCTGAAGATATAACACCTGAGCAGAATGAATATATCAAGTCTGAGTTTATGAAGCTCGAAAGTACAGCCTCAGCCGGAAATATTTCATTTGAAAATGGCTACCCTTCAGTTATCGACCTGCCTTCTTTTATCGATTTTATGCTGCTGAATGAGACTTGCGTCAAATGCTGATGCCTACCAGTACAGCACCTTCTTTCATAAAGACAGAAACGGAAAGCTCCGCGCTGGACCATTATGGGACATGGATCTGACATATGGCAATGACCTCTTTGTCTGGAGCTCCGATAACAGAAGCCTTCCGGATGTATGGCAGTTCCATAACTGGGATAACGAAGGTCCGAAGTTCTGGCGCGACCTGTTCAATAACCCTGCATTCAACTGCTATCTCTCAAGAAGATGGAACCAGCTGATCCAGCCCGGACAACCATTTAATCTGGAGACAATTAAATCATTTTTAGACCTGACCGCTGATACCATTAGTGAAGCTGCCGAAAGGGAAAACGACAGATGGGGCACGGTAGGTAACCTTTCAACTCAGATTTCGGGAATAAAAACATTCCTTGAGGAAAGAATAGCATGGATGACAGCCAATATTGGCTCATATTCAACCTGCTCTGATCCGGAAACACCTCCTCTCGTAATAACAAAAATAATGTACGCTCCGGACACATCACTGGCATTTCCCTGACAGTAAGGATCTTGAGTTCATTGAAATAAAAAATACAGGCACTGATGCTGTAGAGCCTCACCGGAGTGTATTTCAGCGGCACCGGTTTTGTATATTGTTTTCCTCCGGGAATGAGCATTGAACCGGATGACTCAAAAATAATTGCCGGAAATGCTGAAATCTTCAGGGCAAAATATGGGTTCCTGCCTGCCGGACAGTTTTCGAGAAGCCTCTCCAATACAGGAGAGAAGCTTATACTTTGTCGATGGTTTCGGAAATGTGATCGACATTGTTGAATATTCGGATCTGCCGCCATGGCCCGATGCCAGCTTCAACGGGTACTACCTGAAACTTGTTGACCCTCTTTCGGATAATAACATAGCGACCAACTGGATAGCTTCAACTTCTGATCTTGTATCCAGTCGGGGATGTTGAATCAGATGTTGATCTTAAGTTATATCCCTCCCCGGTTACCGGCACTCTTCAAATAGAATCTGAAGCTGTTATTCTTTCTGTTGAATTGTATGATATCCGCGGGACAAGATTGCAGGACATTTCAGTAGGATCTGAATGCTACTCCCTTGATATGACTCCTTATCCCGGCGGCATCTATGTTGTTAAAGTGCTTACCTCAAGAGGCGATTTTGTCAGGAAAATAATAAGAAAATAAACGCTACAAATTCATCCCCTGACCCCATAACCGTCAACCTAGGGTATTAATGTAAAAACGGATACTCTCAAAAATCTGGAGATGTAGAAAAAGCAAAAATCTAATAACGCAAAGCTCGCAAAGCAGTTACGCAAAGCTCGCAAAGGTCTTTATATCAATATCATATCTTTGCGTACTTTGTGAAAGACCTTCAGTGTACTTAGCGGTTAAAAGAACTTTTTCAACAGCTCCGACTTAATCGAATCAGAACCCAAACTTCCGGCTTCCGGCTTCCAGTTACTTCCGACTTCCGACTTCTTAGTAAAAATTTCCTAAATCTTATCATTTCATTTTAAAATGACCGAATAAATAATACTTTTGCTGAAGAGCAAAAGCAGTATGAGAAACCGGTTTATCCTCACAGCATCAATCTTGTTATTCCTGGCTACGAATTTCATATTCCCAGGTATTCACCGACAGTAATCTGCCAATCGTACTGATTAATACTGACGGCGGAGCAGAAATCCCGGATGATCCGAGAATACTTGCCACAATGAAGATTATTTACAGGGGTGAAGGATTACGCAACTATGTTTCCGACGCATCCACACCTGAATACCTGAACTATGACGGCAGGATAAATATTGAGCTGAGAGGCTCCAGTTCTCAGGAAATGCCAAAGAAACAATATGGCTTATCAACAAAGAAGGCTGATGGAATAACAAAAAATAACGTGAGCATTCTGGGCATGCCGGCCGATAATGACTGGATACTTCATAGTAATGTGTTTGATCCCTCCATGATAAGGAACTGGCTCAGCTTTAACCTTGTCACGTCAGATTGGACAGTATGCAAGCAGAACCATCTTTTGCGAGGTGATGATAAACGGACAGTATATGGGCCTTTATCTTTTGCTTGAGAAAATAAAGCCTGCAACAAACAGGGTAAATATCCTTGAAATCGGACCAAATGATAACAACTACCCTGAAATCACAGGCGGTTATATAACAAAATCCGATAAAACGACAGGAGGAGATCCGATTGCCTGGTATATGTCAAGCTATAACTGGACAAATGATATACAGTTCATTCATAATACACCCGACCCTCAGCAGGTGACACCTGCCCAAAACAATTATATCAGGTCGGAGTTTTTTGAATTGAGTAAAACAGCTGAATTGTATAATGAGTCACTTGAAACCGGATACCCTTCGGTGATTGATGTGCCGTCTTTTATTGACTATATGATCCTGACTGAATTATCGTCAAATGCCGACGGATATTCCCTCAGTACATTCTATCATAAGGACAGAAATGGCAAACTGAGAGCCGGACCGTTGTGGGACATGGATTTAACATATGGCAATGATCTGTTTATCTATGGGGATACGACCGGAGCAAACCTGATGTATGGCAGTTTTCAAATGGAGACAATGACGGTCCAAGGTATTGGACAGACCTGTTCGATAACTCAAAATTCAGATGTTACACCGCAAAAAGATGGTACGAGCTTACGCGGCCGGGTCAGCCATTAAATAACGAATCAATTGAAGCTGAGATCGATCAGATCGTTTCTGTTATATGCTGAAGCCGCCGGACGGGAAAATATAAAATGGGGAACAATTGGAAATCATGCCTGACCAGATCAGAAGTATATGAAGAATTTTCTGGAATTGAGAATAAACTGGATCACAAACAACATTGGTTCATTTTCTGACTGTTTAAATCCCGAAGTTCCTCCGCTTGTAATCACAAAAATAAATTATGCTCCGGATACATCAGTTGTCTATCCTGTAAGCAACGATCTTGAATTCATAGAAATATCAAATACCGGTGATGAAGCGGTAAATTTGACCGGAATATATTTCAGCGGGACAGGATTTGTCTACAAGTTCAATGCAGACAGAATAGTTGAGCCTCACGGTATCGATAATTCTTGCAGGCAATTCGGAGATATTCAGGGAAAAATACGGGTTTTATCCGTTTGGACAGTTTACAAGAAGTCTTTCAAATACAGGAGAGAAACTTGTGCTCGCCGATGGTTTCGGGAATGTGATCGATATGGTTGAATATTCTGATCTTCCTCCCTGGCCCGATGCAAAGTTCAACGGATATTTTCTTTCACTCAATGATCCCTTCTCCGATAACAATATAGCTGCCAACTGGACAGCTTCAACCTCAACCCTTGTTTCCTGTGGAAAATATTCCGGACGGACAGGAGATAAAATTGTACCCTTCACCTGTGACAGATATCCTCAGAATTGAGTCTGCAGACTGACATCCTGTATCTTGAGATATTCGATATAATGGGAACCAGATTGCAGTCAATCACTGTGAATTCGGTATGTTACAGTCTCGATATGACATCTTATGGTCAGGGATTATACCTTGTAAAAGTATTTACTCCCGGGAGGCAGTTTCGTCAGAAAAATTATAAAGAATTAGAGACAAAAGGAATATGATGTCAGGCTTCAGGTTTAAAGAAGCTGAAATTCACACCGCCATAATTACGGTGCTCAAAAAAGAGCCTGTGGGCATTGAAATTTAAATTTTTGGGGTGCTCGAGCACGAAAAAACCATCCTCCTTCAGCACTCCGGCGCCAAGAACAAGGTCAGGTATATCCTTCAGCCAGGAAAGCTCATAAGGCGGATCGGCAAAAATAATATCATATTTTGCTGTGCAGGTTTTCAGGAATGCCTTCACATCAATATGTATAGGCTTTATATTTTCAAGTTCAAGCTCCCTGATGATCTTTTTTATTCCGTGGATATGTCGTCTTGTCCTTTTCTACAAGATGTACCGAAACAGCGCCCCTGGATGCAAATTCATAGCTCATGCTGCCTGTGCCTGAAAAAAGATCCAGCACTGAAACAGACTCAAAATCAACCCTGTTGTTCAGAATGTTGAATAAGTCCCTCACGTGCAAAATCAGTAGTTGGTCTTGCCTTGAAGTCTGATGGAGGTACTATCCTCCTGCCTTTATATTTTCCGCCTATTATTCGCAATTTGACAACACTGAAAAGATTTAGAAACCTGTGAAGGGCAGTATCATTGAATACATAACTGAATGTGAAATTTCCTGCCGGTTCAGCGAATTTGATATTACGGATATATATTGAAAAGTTTGACGAAAGATCATCATATTTTTCAGTGAGCCCGCTGAGATGAATTGTCTCTTCCTGATTTATACCAAGATTCCTGAATACATTAAGGGCAAAATAGAGAATATCAGTTATATTCCTGTATTTATATGAATTACAGAATTTCATCAGGTTGTGGTTAAAAACTAATAAGGTTGAAAAATTCCCTTTCAACATGAATATGAATATAATTTCCGTTTACAGTTTTTCTGCTGTGTGAAATATGACTTAAAAGCGGTTTAACCTGGTGAAATGGAAGAACACCGGGATGAAAGCTGTTCAGCAGATCCACAAGAGCTCCCGGAACTGAGTAAACAAGAAATGAATCAGGATCATTTAATTTATTTGAAATGATTGTATTGCCATCATTCATCAGATGATTGAAGGTGAAGTATTCATCTTTCTTGCCCGGGATCGAAAAGGGCGGCAGGAACAATTGTGAACTTCGGAGATGGCATCACAAGGCTGACTTTTCTGTATCGTCTTGCAAGAAAATCATCCTTGACAAATAATTCACTTATCTTATCGGCATTGAAATACTTATTTTCCTCCGGTTCAAATGACCTGATAAGCACAAATTTGTTCCTTATTGCATCAAGCAGGCAAAATGCAAACCCATCGGGGCTTGCCTGGAGACATAACTCATAGTTCTCTGTCGAGTTTATATCGAGTGTCTCATCAAAAAGTTCCAGAAAAGGCATTCTCTATTATTTTAGTACAAATTTATGTAAAAAGTCTCTCTGTGAATCTCTGTGCCTCCTCCGTGTTCTCTGTGTAACTAAAAAAAGAACTTACAAAGAGGTATTAATTCAAGATTGTTTAAGTTTACCATCAAAAGTAATAAAAGAATCTTTATCCCAATCTTATTTTGACACTCTCCGATGCGTGATACGATCATATATAACAATTTATGCACAAACCTTGGGAATACACCCACCGAAGATCAGTCTGAAGCGCTGAAGAAAATTGCCTCATATATCTGCGACAATAATAATGATGTGATCTTTCTGATGACCGGTTATGCCGGTACAGGGAAGACAAGTGTAATAAGTTCAGTTGTAAAGACGCTCGACCTGCTCAGGATGCGATCCGTTCTGCTGGCTCCAACAGGCAGGGCTGCAAAAGTCCTCTCATCATATTCCGGCCGTCAGGCCTTCACAATACATAAGAAGATCTACAGGCAGAAATCGTCAAAGGACGGTATGGGAAGCTTTTCCCTTGACAGAAATCTTCACAAGGATACCTTTTTCATTGTCGATGAAGCATCGATGGTTGCAAACAGCTCAGGCGATTCATCACTTTTCGGTAGCGGAAGGGTACTCGATGATCTGATCGAATATGTCTATTCAGGAATAGACTGCAAGCTCATACTTGTCGGAGATACTGCACAGCTGCCTCCGATCGGATCAGCTGTAAGTCCTGCTCTCGATCCTGCAGTTCTCGGTGGTTATGGTTTCGGATCTGATCACCTGCGAACTGAAACAGGTTGTACGCCAGAGTGAAACCTCCGGTGTTCTGATGAATGCAACCCGTGTGAGACTTCAGGTTGCAGAAAATGATCTTGTGCATCCTTCGATTGATTGTCTGAATTATAAGGATATAATAAGAATTACAGGTGAAGAGCTCATTGAAGAGATCTCATCTGCCTACGGAGCATGCGGAATGGAAGGAACAATAATAGTTGTGAACTCAAATAAGCAGGCAAACCGCTATAATCAGGGTATCCGTAACAGGATCTTCTTCAGGGAGGAGGAGATAAGCACCGGAGATATGGTGATGGTTGTGAAGAACAATTACTTCATAATCGGTGAGGAGGAGGATGGAACGGGATTTATCGCAAACGGAGATATTGCCGAGGTGAGGAGGATCAGGAAATATGAGGAGAGATATGGCTTCCATTTTGCCGATATGGTGCTGAAGTTTCCGGACTATAACCTCGAAGTGGAAGCAAAGGTCATGCTGGACGTACTTCATCTGGATACACCAGCCCTGCCTTCCGAGAAAAACAGGGAGCTATTCCAGAATGTACTTGCCGATTATATAAATATAAAGACAAGAAGGAAGCAATATGAGGCTGTCAGGAATGATCCGTTCTTCAATGCCCTTCAGATAAAATTCGCATATGCAGTAACCTGTCATAAAGCCCAGGGCGGACAATGGGAGAGGGTCTTTATTGATCAGGGAATGTTTAACAGGAATGAGATCTCTCTCGACTATCTGAGGTGGTTCTATACAGCATTGACAAGGTCGACTGACAGGGTATACCTTGTGAATTTTTCAGAGGATTTTTTTGGCTCCTAATTTTAATATTTCAAATTTATGAAATCATACAGAAAAGAACTGTGGTTTGAAACCCCCACCCGCAGGGCTTTCCTGAACATTACCGGACAGGTTGAAAAATGCCTTCAGGAAAGCGGTATACAGGAAGGAATGATACTCGTTAATGCAATGCATATAACAAGCAGTATCTTTATAAATGATGATGAATCCGGATTGCATCACGACTTTGAAGTCTGGCTTGAAAAACTCGCTCCTGAAAAGCCATACAGTCAGTACAAGCATAACGGATTTGAGGATAATGCCGATGCCCATATCAAAAGGACACTGATGGGCAGGGAAGTTGTAGTGGCTGTAACCAGAGGACAGATTGGATTTTGGTCCCTGGGAACAGATCTTTTACGGGGAGTTTGATGGAAAACGCCGCAAACGGGTGCTTGTTAAGATTATTGGAGAATGATTAAAGTCATTAATATACCTTACCCCTGAGTGGCTGCTAAAAAAGTTTTTTTATGAACCGCAAAGGCCGCAAAGGAAAATACGTAAAGATCGCAAAGTAACTTTCATCTCAATTTTTATCTTTGCGTAAAGCTTAGCGCACTTTGCGGTTAATGGTTTTTGTCTTTTTCAATAACCCCAAGTCATTATTATTAATTTGCCCTTTCAGGATTATGTTATTGTTATATAGTATGTTAGATCATGTCAGCTTCATATCCTTTATTATATCGCTGATCCTCTGATCCATTAACTTTTCGGTTTCATCGAACTTGTCAGCAGATGGCAGTTTTGTGTTAACACTGAAATAGAATTTTATCTTGGGCTCAGTACCCGGATGGTCTGACGGAGATCTTTGTACCATCCTCCAGGAAAAACTGAAGAACATCTGATTTGATAAGATCAATGGCTGTTTTTGTTCCGTTCAGGATATCATGAGAGATTTGCTTCTCATAATCATTTATCATGATGACTCTGCTGTTATTGATCTTTTCCGGAGGGTTGGTCCTGTAACCTGTCATCATTGTTTTTATTTCATCGGCACCCTCTTTCCCTTTTTTTACGATATTTATGAGTTTCTCCTTGTAAAAACCATATTTAACATAGATATCCAGAAGCAGGCTGTAAAGTGATTTTCCATTGGCCGCAGCCCAGGCAGCTGCTTCTGCCACAAGTGCACATGAGGCAACAGCATCTTTATCACGTACATATTCTCCCGGAAGAAAGCCATAGCTCTCCTCACCTCCTCCGATATATTTCTTCTTCCCCTCATTTTCCCTTATCAGTTCAGCGAAAAACTTGAAGCCTGTCAGAACATTGAAATACTCAACACTGAAGCCTTCAGCTATCCTTTCAAGCAGATCAGTTGTGACAATGGTTTTGATTATATACTCATTGCCTTTGTATTTTTTCCTTTCACTGTACTGTGAAAGAATATACCAGATCAGAATTACCGCTGTCTGGTTTCCATTCAGGAGGATGAATTCATCTTTCAGGTTCCGGACTGCTATGCCAAGCCTGTCAGCATCCGGATCAGTTGCCATAACAAGCTGTGCACCGGTTTCAACTGCTTTTGCAATCGCCATTTTCAGGGCATCCGGTTCCTCAGGATTTGGTGATTTGACTGTAGGGAAATTGCCGTCAGTGATGTCCTGCTCAGGAACGCTGATAATATTTGTGAAGCCAAACATCTTTAGTGCGGGTGGAACAAGTGTTGATCCTGTCCCGTGAATAGGAGTATATACAATCCCTATGTCACTGAATTTTCTTAATGATTTCAGGATTCAGGCTCATTTTTAGAACCTCATCAAGGAAGAGTTTATCGGTCTCTTTCCCGATAAGATTTATTTTCTCGCTTTTCCTGTCAAATTTTATCTCGTTGACTGACTTTATTTTACGAACCTCATCAATAATTCCGGTATCATGAGGAGCAACCACCTGTCCGCCATCGTTCCAGTATGCTTTATATCCGTTATATTCAGGCGGATTATGTGAAGCTGTAATCACAACTCCGCTCTGGCATTTATAATGTCTTATTGCAAATGAGAGTTCCGGCGTCGGTCTCAGTGACTCAAAGAGGATAGACTTCGAAACCGTTGGCGGAAAAGATATCCGCAGTAGTTTCAGCAAAATATTTGCTGTTATTCCTGCAATCATATGCAATGGCCACTTTAATCCCCTTGCTTCCGATATGTTTTATTATGTAATTTGACAGACCCTGGGTAGCCATTCCAAGAGTGTAGATATTCATCCTGTTGGTGCCGGCGCCCATAATACCTCTGAGTCCGCCGGTTCCAAATTCAAGATCCTGGTAAAAGGCATCGATAAGCTTTTTTTCATCCTTTTCAAGCATTTCCTTCACCTCACGGCGTGTCTCATCATTGAATTCTTCTCCCAGCCAGCTGTCGGCTTTTTTTCTGATTGCATCAATAGATATCATACTCAATTGTATTAGGTCAATAATTTCATACACTGTTTCAGACTGCTCCTCCAATGAGGTATTGAAAGGCTGTAAGTCTCTTTTATTTTGGATTTGTCCATTACTGAATAAGCCGGCCTTCTTGCTGCCTGGCTGTAATCTTTTGTAAGAACAGGATTTATGATGCACTCCAGCCCGGCTTCACCTACTATCTCCGTGGCAAAATCATACCAGGTGCATACTCCCTCATCAGAGTAATTGTAAACTCCTGAAGTAAGTGCAAAATGGTTTCTGATCACACCCGAAATAACTGACATAATGGCTCCTGCCAGGTCGGCAGCATAGGTAGGTGTTCCGGTCTGATCAAAAACAACCCTCAGAGATGGCTTTATGCTGGCATTTTTCAGAATTGTCTTTACAAAATTGTTGCCAAAAGAGGAGTAGAGCCATGATGTTCTTATTACCATTGTCCCCGGATGCATCAGTGCAAATTTCTCACCCTCCAGCTTTGACTTTCCATAGGCCGAAAGCGGATTTGGCTGAGAATCTTCACTGTATGGGGCATTCGATTTGCCATCGTAGACATAATCCGAAGAGACATGGATAAACCTGCATTCTGAACCATGGATCGCATCAGTTATATTTTTAACTGCCCCTGCATTCAGAGACAAAGCCGTTTCAGGTTCACTTTCAGCCTTATCAACAAGGTTATAGGCTGCACAGTTGACAATCCAGTCGGGCTGTGATTTTTTCACGAAATCAGCTACCTGCGAAGGATCAGTTATATCAAGAGTATCAATATCAGTGAAAATGAAGTCGTATCCATAAAAGTTCCTTGATGCAACCTTCATTTCATTCCCAAGTTGTCCGTTTCCTCCGGTAATTAAGTATAACTGCCATCTCTGATCTTGTTTTTAAAAATTATACTCAGCATCCCTGAAAAGAGGTTGCTTTAAATCTTTATCGCTTATCAGCCTGGGTTGCAGAACCTGTCTTCCAGTTGATATCAAGCTGCGGATCATTGAGAAAGACGCCTCTTTCATATTCAGGGTTATATACACTGTCACATTTGTACTGAATGATTGCCGTTTCACTCAGAACAGAGAAGCCATGAGCAAAGCCTTTGGGAATCAATATCATATCTTTGGTTTCCGAATCGATATCAATGCCAAACCATTTTCCGAATGTGCGTGATTTTTTGCGCAGATCGAGAGCCACATCAAATATTTTGCCTTCAACTACCCTGATCAGTTTTGCCTGGCCATAAGGCATGAGCTGATAGTGCATTCCCCTGATCACCCCTTTTGACGATTTTGATTCATTATCCTGAACCGGAGTGAATGTAGATCCCTGCATTGTCAATTACAACCTGGTTGAAGCTTTCGAAAAAATATCCTCTCTGGTCCCTGAATACATTTGGCTTGATTACAATCAGTCCCTTGAATCCTGTTTCAATAATTTTCATCTTGTTCTTCCGGTTATTTTGACTCTTCGAATAAATTTATCTCTTCAGCAGCAAGCTTAATAAGATATTTGCCATACTGGCTGTTCCTGTATGGTTCTGCAAGGGCAAGGAGCTGACTTCTGTTTATGAATCCTCTTGCAAGTGCTATCTCTTCAATGCAGGAAGCCTTTCAGACCCTGCCTCTGTTCGAGTGTTGCAATGAAATTGGCAGCCTGAAGAAGGCTTTCATATGTACCTGTGTCGAGCCATGCCATTCCTCTTCCCATTAATTTTATTTCAAGTGAACCCTCCTCAAGGTATTTCCTGTTCAGATCAGTTATTTCAAGTTCTCCTCTGGCTGATGGTTTAAGCGATTTTGCCTTTTGCCACAACACTGTTGTCGTAAAAATAGAGCCCGGTGACTGCAAAGTTTGACTTTGGCACAGAAGGTTTCTCCTCAATGCTCAGCACTTTTTTGTCTTTGTCAAATTCAACAACTCCGTAGCGTTCAGGATCAGCAACATAATAACCGAAAATAAATGCCCCTTTTTTCAGTTCAGCTGTCTTCAGCAGAACATCCCCAAAGCCGACACCATAAAAAATGTTATCTCCAAGGATCATGCATACCGGATCATTGCCAATGAATTTTTCGCCGATTATGAATGCCTGTGCCAGTCCGTCGGGTGATGGCTGTACCAGATAACTGAATTCAAGCCCCAGAGATTTTCCGTCACCGAGCAGGTTCTGAAAACCTGGCAGATCGCGGGGAGTGGAGATTATAAGTATCTCCCTTATACCGGCAAGCATCAGCACAGATAACGGATAGTAAATCATTGGTTTGTCATAAACAGGAAGCATCTGCTTGGAGATCGAGCTTGTTATCGGATAAAGCCTTGTTCCTGAGCCTCCTGCAAGAATAATTCCTTTCATTGTTATTTTTTTTATTTTTTATTAAACTTACCTGATCCAACTTGACCCTCAACCCCCAAACCCCCCAAGGGGGGCTTAAATTTTTACCACCACTTTGCGCCCTTTGCGCTAATCCTTTGCGCACTTTGCGGTTAAATGATTTACGACCTTACCGATTACCGATTACTGATTACCGATTACCCTCTCCGCTCTGCTGCTCTGCGCTCTGCGCCCTATCTCCTCCCGATCCCGTAATAATCATACCCCAGCTTCCTTACCTCTGAAGGCTCATAGATATTCCGTCCGTCGAAAATCACTCTGCCCTTCATCAGCTTCGACATCCTGGCAAAATCGGGCAGATGGAACTCGGCCCATTCTGTCATCAGTACCATGGCATCAGCTTCTTTAAGAGCTTCATAAGGGTCATCAGCGTATTCTATTTTGTTGCCAAGCACGAGTCTTGTTTCATTCATTGCAGCAGGATCATAGGCCCTTATTTTTGCTCCTGCAGCGAGCAATTGATTTATCACAAGTATTGAAGAAGCTTCCCTGATATCATCCGTTTTGGGTTTGAATGCCAATCCCCATACTGCAAATGTCTTTCCACGCAGATCGTTATTGTAATATCTTATTATCTTATTGTAAATGACATTTTTCTGAAATTCATTCGCCTTTTCGACAGCACGAATGACATTCAGCTCATATCCATTGTCGTGTGCAGTCTTTAAAATAGCCTTTACATCTTTAGGAAAGCATGATCCTCCGTATCCGGTGCCCGGATAAAGAAACTTGCTGCCTATTCTTGAATCGCTGCCAATTCCCTTTCTCACATAATTTATATCGGCTCCGAGGATGTCGCAGAGATTTGCAAGCTCGTTTATAAAGCTGATCCTTGTTGCCAGCATGGCATTTGCTGCATATTTTGTTATTTCGGCTGAGGCTATATCCATGAAAAGTATCGGGTGATTATTGAGTACAAAAGGCATATAAAGCCGTCTCATTATCTCACCGGTTTTTTCATTGTCTATACCGATTACAATCCTTTCAGGTTTGAGGAAGTCATCAACAGCGGCGCCCTCCTTTAAAAATTCAGGATTTGAGGCCATGTCAAAGGGAACTGTGACCTTCCTGTTTTCGAGTTCTTTACTGATAGTTGCACGAATCTTTTCCGATGTACCCACAGGTACAGTGCTTTTTGTCACAACAACAATATGGCTGTTTATTGAGCGCCCTATTTCCTTTGCAACTTCCAGCACATGTCGCAGGTCAGCTGAGCCATCTTCTCCCGGAGGTGTTCCGACGGCTATGAATATTACCTCCGAGCCCTCAAGGCCTTCATTCAGATCAGTAGTAAAGATGAGCCTTTTTTTTTCAATATTCCTTCTGATCATCGGCTCTAGTCCGGGTTCATAAATTGGAATGGCCCCATCCCTGAGCTGGCTAATCTTTTTTTCATCGACATCGACACAGGTTACACTTACTCCGCTTTCAGCAAAACATGCTCCTGTTACCAAACCTACATAACCTGAACCGACGACAACAATACGCATAACCTGTGGAACTATTAGTTATAACTTCTTAGCTTATGCAAAGATAATAGAACAAGTTAAATACGGAAATATCGGGGAGAAATGGTCATTGAAGGTTATTTGCTGCGCGCATTGCCCTCCGAAGCTTCAGCGGAGGAGGTTCATTCGCTTCGTGTCCATGGATTTCTGCTATTATTAACCTTTTCTTAACCACGGAGTTACACGGAGTTGTCACGGAGTTGCACGGAGTAAAAGAACGCTAACCTCGAACCTCCGAACCTGGAACCTTGAACATTGAACCTCGAACCTCGAACTCTTACCGATTGCCGCTTACCGAATACCTCCTTTCTTCGCCCTGAGCCCTGAGCCCTGAGCTATTTGCCCCCCTCGCTCCCTCGCCCCCTCGCCCCATCACTCCATCCGATTCCACGTTTACAACACCCATTAACCTGATCTTCATACAATATACAATGCTAACTTTGTGAAAATGCTCTTTATATTATGCCTATTTTAAAAAATAGTCCTATCTTTGCAACCAATTTTTTATACAAAATAATGTCTAACTTATTAATTATTAGTTCTTTTAAATTAAAATTATGACTGAAAAAAAGAAAACAGCCAAGAAAGAGGTTGCATGACAAAATTGACGGTCCTGTCAAACAGGTAAAAAAAGTTAAAGCTAAAGAGCTCATGGCAGATGAGGAACTCGAGTCTTTGGTTTCAGAAGAAATTGATCCTATCGGTTGCAGAAACAGAAGAGGCCGGAACAGAGGAAGCTGTTGCTAGAAACAGTAACTGCAGAGGCCTACGGTTTTGAACTCGAATCAAAAAAGGAAAAAAGAGCAAAAAAAGAAATTGAAGATTCGGAAGCAGAATCCGCAGATGAAATAGTGGTACAATCGCTGAGAAGAGGTCGCCGCTACTGCCGAAGAATTTGACTGGGATGCTTTTGAAAGTGAAGAGAAACGCAATGCTCCGAAATACAAGGAGTTTGAATCCCTTTATGATGAAACGCTCTCAACTATTGCAGTTGATGAGGTTGTTATCGGAACCGTTATTCAGATGACTTCCCGTGAGGTTGTTATCAATATCGGCTACAAGTCGGAAGGTGTTGTAAGCTTGAATGAGTTCCGTTATAATCCAAACCTTAAGGTTGGAGATAAAGTTGAGGTTTATGTTGAAAGCCAGGAAGATAAAAAAGGACAGCTTCTTCTTTCACATAAGAAAGCACGTGCTATCAATTCATGGGACAGGGTTAATGCATCCCTTGAAAAGGATGAAATCATTACCGGTTATATCAAATGCCGTACAAAAGGCGGTATGATCGTGGATGTATTCGGCATCGAAGCATTCCTTCCGGGATCGCAGATCGATGTTAAGCCAATTCGCGATTATGATGTTTTTGTAGGAAAGACAATGGAATTCAAGGTTGTGAAAATAAACCAGGAGTTCAAAAACGTTGTTGTTTCACATAAAGCGCTTATTGAGGCTGAACTTGAACAACAGAAGAAAGAGATCATTGCCAAGCTTGAAAAAGGTCAGGTTCTTGAGGGAACAGTTAAAAATATTACATCCTATGGTGTATTTATCGACCTTGGCGGCGTAGATGGCTTAATTCATATAACAGACCTCTCATGGGGAAGAGTTAATCACCCTGAAGAGATCGTGAAACTTGATCAGAAACTTAATGTTGTAATTCTTGATTTCGATGATGACAAGAAGAGAATTGCACTCGGTCTGAAACAGCTTACTTCACATCCATGGGATTCTGTCGATCCCAATATGAATATTGGCGACAAGGTTAAAGGAAAAGTCGTTGTTATGGCTGACTACGGAGCATTTGTTGAAATTGCCCCGGGCGTTGAAGGTCTTATACACGTATCTGAAATGTCATGGTCACAGCATCTGCGCAGTGCACAGGAGTTTCTGAAAGTAGGCGATGAGATTGAAGCTGTGATACTTACTCTCGACAGGAACGAGAGAAAAATGTCACTCGGCATCAAGCAGCTCAAGCCGGATCCATGGCAGAATATCGATGAGAAATATGCAATCGGTGCAAAACATACTGCCAAAGTGAGGAACTTTACAAACTTCGGAGTATTTGTTGAGATTGAAGAGGGTGTTGACGGACTAATACATATATCAGATCTTTCATGGACCAAAAAGATCAAGCATCCTGCAGAATTCACATCTATTGATGCAGAGATTGAAGTAGTTGTTCTTGAAATCGACAAGGAAAACAGACGTCTCAGCCTTGGTCACAAACAGCTCGAAGAGAACCCATGGGATGTCTTCGAAACACTCTTTACTCTCGACTCAGTACACGAAGGTACAGTGGTTGAAGTTTTCGACAAAGGTGCTGTAATAACTCTGCCTTATGGTGTTGAAGGCTTTGTATCTCCAAAACACCTTGTTAAGGAAGATGGCATGATGGCTAAAGTTGATGAAAAACTGATGTTCAAGGTTATTGAATTCAATAAATCAGCGAAAAAGATCATTGTATCACACAGCAGGGTTTATGAAGACGAAAAGAAAGCTGCTGAAGCTCCTGTAAAGAAATCAGAACCGGTTGCTCAGAAGAAAAGCTGCCAAAAAGACAAAATCAGCTTCAGAAAAGACAACTCTTGGTGATATTACACAACTTGCTGCCCTGAAAGAAGAAATGGAAGAAAAAGAGAATAAAGCTTCCAAGAAATAGAAAAATTGATTAAATTTAGGCTATCAAAACTTAATCATTATGTATTTCAATATTGAAAACCGGAATAACAGCACAGTTATTCAGATACAGTCAGAAAAGCTTGACACACACATTGCACCTGCACTTAAGTCGGAGCTTGTGCTTGTTTCAGGCAAGGGTGAGAAAAATATCATCCTTGATCTTGAGAAGTGTCAGTATTGCGATTCTTCAGGATTGAGTGCTATTTTGGTAGCCAACAGGTTATGCAAGAATGCTGGTGGTACTTTTGTCCTTTGCGGTCTTAATGAGGCTGTTGAAAGACTTATTACCATATCACAGCTTGATACTGTTCTTACAATAACAGGATCGGTTGATGATGCTGAGAAAATGATATCATAAAACACGATCGCCTTGCAGAATGCGATGAAACTGACTATACTTGGTAGTAGTTCTGCATTGCCGACATCAGAAAGATATCCATCCGCTCATGTGCTCACTGCACATGAGCGTTTGTTTTTAATAGACTGCGGTGAAGGTACACAGATGCAGCTCCGGAAAAACAGGATAAGGCTGTCAAAGCTTAACAATATTTTTATAAGCCACCTTCATGGCGATCATATTTTCGGACTGTACGGATTATTGTCCACTCTCAGCCTGATGGGAAGGAAAAATCCGGTTCGCCTTCATGCCCCTGCAAACTATCATAAGATACTTCTCTCTCATCTGCTTGATTTTGACATCCATCTGAGCTTTGAAATCGATTTCATTCCTCTTGCCGGAAATGATCCGAAGATGATCCTTGATGATAAATATTTAACTGTTACTTCATTCCCCCTGAAACACAGGGTTCCTTCCTTCGGATTTCTCTTCAGGGAAAAGGAATCGGAAAGGAATATAATCAAAGAATCCATTCTTAAGTACTCAATTCCTCCGGTAAGGATCCCTGCAATAAAGAAAGGAGCAGATTTTATTACTCCTGAGGGTGTTGTAATAAAGAATGAGGATATTACAGTTCCTCCGCCGGAACCTCTCTCATATGCCTATTGCAGCGACACTAAATATTTCCCCCGTCTGGCTTCTTTTGTTAAAGGGGTTACCCTTCTGTATCATGAAGCCACATTCGATAAAACACTTTCTGAGCTGGCAAAGATCACCGGCCATTCAACAACACTTGATGCTGCCCGCACTGCAAACGAGGCGGAAGCCAAAAGCCTTATTATAGGCCATTTTTCTGCACGCTACAGAAATATAAACCCACTTGTGGAGGAAGCTAAGACCAATTATTCAGCAACACCTTCCCGGCCATTGATGGCATGAGTTATGATATTGGAAGCCTTGTAAATCCTTTGGAAAAGAATAGCTATCTTTGACCCCAATATTTTATAACTACAGAATTTTGCAGGAAAAGATTTTAATACTCGATTTCGGATCTCAGTATACTCAGCTGATAGCAAGAAGAATAAGGGAGATCAATGTTTATTGTGAAATACATCCGTATAACCATTTTCCCACTCCCGATGCAAGCGTGAAGGGGGTTATTCTGTCGGGGAGCCCGGCCTCGGTGAGAGATAAAAACGCACCGGTGCCCGATCTTTCATCGATAAAGGGGAAAGTACCTTTGCTTGGAGTATGTTACGGGGCCCAGCACCTGGTGCATAATTTCGGTGGAGAGGTTTCCGCATCGAATACAAGGGAATATGGCAGGGCTAAACTGATATCAATAGACAGCAATGACCTGTTGTTTGCCGGTATCAAACCCGGTACACAGGTCTGGATGTCGCATGCAGATACAATAACCACAATTCCTGAAGGTTACGATATAACAGGCTCAACAGCCGATGTGAAAGCAGGAGCCTTCCATATTAAAGGTGAGATGACCTGGGGAATTCAGTTCCATCCTGAGGTTTATCATACAACAGAGGGTACCCGGATGCTTGAGAATTTTGTTGTCGGGATATGCGGTTGCTCACGTAACTGGACACCTGACTCCTTTGCGGAAGCATCTGTTCTAAGCCTCAGAAACCAGCTTGGAAATGATAAGGTAATACTTGGACTCTCAGGAGGTGTCGACTCATCTGTCGCAGCATTTCTCCTTCATAAGGCGATCGGGAAAAACCTCACCTGCATATTTGTTGATAACGGTCTCCTCCGTAAGAACGAATTCAGAAGAGTGCTTGATTCTTATCTCGGACTTGGACTGAATGTGATAGGAGTGGATGCAACAGATAGATTTCTTGGTCAGCTGGAGGGTGTAAGTGATCCTGAAACCAAAAGAAAGATCATAGGACGTGTTTTTATTGAGGTGTTTGACGAGGAAGCAAAAAAAGTAAAGGATGTCCGCTGGCTCGCACAGGGAACCATCTATCCTGATGTTATTGAGTCAGTTTCAGTGAATGGTCCGTCAGCTACTATAAAGTCGCATCACAATGTTGGAGGACTTCCCGAAAAGATGCATCTGAAAGTTGTGGAGCCGCTTCAGCCTGCTCTTTAAGGATGAGGTAAGAAGAGTGGGACAGGCCCTCGAACTTCCTCAGTTTATTCTGAAACGACATCCTTTCCCTGGACCAGGACTTGCAATCAGGCTGCTTGGAAAGATGACAAGGGAGAAACTGGAGATTCTGAAGGAAGCTGATGAGATCTTTATTGAAGGGCTGAAGAAACACGGACTATATGATTCTGTCTGGCAGGCAGGCGTGATACTGCTTCCGGTTCAGTCTGTCGGTGTGATGGGAGATGAAAGAACCTATGAAAATGCAGTTGTCCTTCGGGCTGTAACATCTACTGACGGTATGACTGCTGACTGGTCGCATCTGCCATATGAATTCCTTGGCGCTGTTTCAAATGAAATTATAAACAGGGTAAAAGGTATAAACAGGGTGGTCTACGATATCAGCTCAAAACCACCTTCAACGATAGAGTGGGAATAGCTGGTCAGGGCTTTTCAGACGCCCTGCCAGAGGTAATAACAAGAAAAGGAATCCGGATTTTCCGGAACCCCCGGGGCGATAATTTTTAAAGAACTTTAGCTGAGAATAATTGTTTGAATAATAAAATGCATGGAGAGCCGTTTCAAAAGAGGATCTGTGATTGCTAGAGCGGTTCTTCAAACATTTTAAATAAAAATATTTTAATAATGAATAAAGTTTTGACATATAAGACATTTGCAGGAATACTTCTTTTCCTGTTCACAATATCAGCCTCATCTCAGGTTGTCAACGAAGAGACTTTTAAAATTGGCAGGACTCTTGGCCTTATTGATGCCTATTATGTTGATTCAGCTGATCTGGGATCACTTGGCCGAAAAGGCAATAGTTGAGGTTCTGAAAAATCTTGATCCGCATTCGACATACATTTCTGCCAAGGATGTAAAAGAGATGAATGAACCTCTTGACGGAAATTTTGAAGGAATCGGAATCCAGTTCAATCTGTTGCACGATACAATAATTGTTATTGAACCAATTGCGGGAGGCCCGTCAGAAAAGGTCGGTCTAAGGGCAGGCGACAGGATACTTACAATTGATAAGGAAAAAGTTGCAGGTATCGGGTTAAGTACTTCCGGTGTCAGAAAACGGCTTATGGGTGCAAAAGGGACAGAGGTAAATGTAGGTATTCAGAGAAGAGGAGACAGAGATCTGCTCGACTTTACAATTATCAGGGCAAAAATACCTATTTATAGTCTTGATGCCTCGTATATGCTCAATAAAGAAACAGGATACATTAAAGCTAAATAAGTTTTCTGCAACAACTGAAAAGGAATTTTCAGATGCAGTATCCTCACTTAAGAAAAGCAATATGCAAAATCTTGTACTCGATCTCAGAGGCAACGGAGGGGGATATATGCTTGCAGCAACTGCACTTGCAGATAAATTTTTCAGTGATCAGAAATTGCTGGTTTACCTTACAGGCAGAAAAACACCCAGACAGGATCATCGTTCAAACGGTGGCGGAATGCATTATCATCAGCCCGGGTTGTTGTTCTTACTGACGAGAGTTCAGCCTCCGCAAGCGAGATCCTTGCAGGTGCACTGCAGGATTGGGACAGGGCTGTGATCCTTGGAAGGAGAAGCTTCGGAAAAGGACTTGTCCAGAATGGATTTTACCTGAATGACGGATCAATGATCAGGCTGACAATTGCCAGATATTATACCCCGTCAGGAAGATCCATTCAAAGTACCTACCAGGATGGCTATGATAAATACATGGAGAATTTCTACAAGAGATTTACAGATGGAGAGATGATAAGCGCTGACAGCACTCATTTTCCCGATTCTCTGAAATATAAGACCCTTGTTAATCAAAAGAACTGTCTATGGAGGAGGAGGGATAATGCCTGACGTTTTTGTGGCCATAGATACATCATTTAATTCAGCATATTTCAGAAAGCTCGCCGGTAAAAATGTTATTAATTCCTTTGCTCTTGAATATTTTGACAAAAACAGGACAACTCTGACGGGTCGTTATAAAAGTTTTGATGACTTCAAAAAGAAATTTTCATTTTCACCGGATGATGTAAAGGCTTTTATCGCAAAAGGCGAAGCAGAAGGTGTTGCATACGATGAGAATCAGTTCAATATTTCAAAGGATGAAATTCTTCTTGATCATGAAAGGACTGATGGCATCAAATATCTGGCAGATAAATGAATACTACCAGATCATAAACCAAAATGATAATGTGATTGATAACGCTCTGAAAGTCATTTCAGACAGCAAAAACTATAATACAATACTTGGCTATAATTAATCCCGGGACAAAGCCTTAAAATGAAATTTGTTGCAAAAACCCTCTACGGGCTTGAGACAGTCCTGGCTGAAGAACTTTTAAGTCTTGGTGCCACTGATATTGAAAAAGTCAATCGTGCAGTTACCTTCAGCGGTGACAGGGAATTGTTGTACAGGGTAAACTATTGCTCAAGAACAGCCCTTTCAGTTCTGATGCATGTGGCTGATTTCAGGATCAGGACAAAAGATGATCTTTACAGGGAAGGATCAAAGATAGAATGGGAGAGATACCTTGACACCTGAAGATACCTTCTCAATTGTTCCTGTTGTAAATTCAAGACACTTTTCACATACAGGATATCCCGGTCTGATCCTTAAGGATGCAATTGCTGACTATTTCAGAAAAAAATACTCGAAGAGGCCTTCTGTTGATACAACGGATCCTACGATTCTTATCAACCTCCATATCAGTAACGACAATGTTGCCGTTTCAATTGATTCCACAGTTGTGCCGCTGTTCAAGCGTGGTTACAGGCAGGAACAGGCAGTTGCGCCTCTCAATGAGGTGCTGGCTGCAGGAATTCTGCTGCTTTCAGGATGGAAGTCATCAGCTTCACTCATTGATCCAATGTGCGGATCGGGTACTTTTCCAATTGAGGCAGCATTGCTGGCCTCCAATACGCCTCCGGGAAAATTGAGGAAGTTTTTCGGTTTCCAGAAATGGAAGGATTATGATGAGGAACTGTTTGATAAGATAAGAATTGAAGCAGACAGCAAGATAGTTAAACCAGGGATTATGATATCGGGTAGCGATATTTCACCGTTGGCAATTGAACAGTCGATGGTCAATGCTGAAAAAGCAGGGTTAAAGGATTTTATAACATTCGAAACAGCAGATTTCAGCAGGCTTAAAGCCGAAACAGACAATGGCTTCCTGTTTATAAATCCGCCCTACGGGGAAAGACTGCTTCCGGATGAAACCGATACTCTCTACAGCATGATCGGATCGACTCTCAAACATAATTTCCCGGGAACAACAGCATGGATGATATCATCAAATAAGGAATCGCTCAAACATGTCGGTCTGAAGCCTGCAGAAAAACATACACTCTTCAACGGCGCTCTTGAATGCGTCCTTCTGAAATATACAATGTATGCCGGATCAAAGAAAATAGCTCAGCTATGAAAACTCCATTTTCAGGCTATTAATCACCACAAACTGATAGGTTTATCAAAAAACCTCCCGATTATTGAAAAATCAGTGAAGAGGTAAGCTTTAAATTTGCTTACTTTATATTTTTATTATATTTGTTATTGGAAAACCTGACTTTATCAAAACTGAAGCTTAGATGAGCTTTAATGTAGAGAATTACTTTTCAGAGAAGCCGGACAGTAATATTATACTTTTTTATAAGGGTAATGTTGATTCGGATGTTATTAATAATGTTCTTGATACTGTCGAGGATAAAATGGTGGCAGTAAATGAGCTGTCACGTCTGAGAAAAAAAGTTTATAATGTCCTTGTCGAAAGTCTTCAGAACCTGTACCATCATGTTGATAAAGTCCCCGAAGATTATGAAGATCAGACTGCTGAGAGGTATGGCATGCTCGCCGTGCTAAAAGTTGATAACGGATACAGGATCATTACAGGTAATTTTGTCCATGTCGATAATGTTGAAAAGCTTGAAGATAAAATAAAGCGGATCAACAGGTCAAGCCATGAGGAAATCAAAGAATTATACAAGTTTATTCTGAACCACCAGCGGATATCTGCTAAGGGAGGAGGGGGACTTGGTCTTGTGGATATTGCAAGAAAAACCGGGAACAAGCTGGTCTATGCATTCAAACAGTATAATGACCTGTACTCATTTTTCTATCTTGATATACTTGTAAACGAAGAAAACTAAACAACTAATAAACCCTAAACATATGGAACCGATCATTATCGAAGGAACCCCTAAGACTCCAACAGTAAGATTTGATGCAACACAAGGAATCTTTGAAATAAAAGGAAGGTCTATTCCGGAAAATTCTGTAGAATTCTACAAACCGATGGTTGACTGGCTGGATGCCTATAAAGAATCACCGCTGCCAAAAACAGTCGTCAATATACGTCTTGAGTATTTCAACACAAGTTCTTCAAAATGTATTCTTGATGTGTTCAAGAAACTTGAGGCGATACATAAGGCCAAGAATGAAGTGGAGGTAAACTGGTACTATGAGGAGGACGATGAGGATATGCTTGAAGCAGGTGAAGATTATGAATCAATAATCAGAGTCCCGTTCAAGATGATTGAGATTGCAGAGTAACCGTGAAAACGATTAATATTATATTCTGATCGGTTATCAGGGATATAAAAAAGGCTGTCTTTATGAAGGCAGCCTTTTTTATTTCATTCCTATCTGAGCCGGTCGGATCCTTTACGCTTACCCGCAATAACTGCTCCTGAATCCAGTATTTTCCTGAGCAGACGGTTGTAAAGCGCCCCGTAGAACAATATCGTTATGATCCAGAGTACAATTACATTTACTTTATATGTATCAAAGAAAGCTACCGAAAACCTGCTTTGTCGGAGAGTAAAAATGTGCCTTAATAAATTTGTATTCAGGATCCATAAAGACAGGATCCATCTTCTGAACCAGCTCTCCATTGAATTCCACTATTTTGGTCGACTCATTCTTATTTATAACAAATTCCTCAAGCGATGCATTATGGTATTTGTTCCTTAAACTGATGTAAGAATTTCCTTCCTCCTTCTGAAGCTTTTCAATCAGGGCATTCCTCTTTTCATCAGCAAAGTTGTAATAATCAATATAATACTTTCTCAGCGATTCTACCAGATCGTTTGCCGCAGCGGCAGCTTCCGGTGTTATTCTGTCAGGGGTCAGATAATCGGTATACTCAAAGGTGAGTTTTGGCATTGCCCTGAGTTCCTTTTTAATCTCGTTTGAAACTACTCCCAGATCATTATTGAAATCACTGCTCCTGTTCCCGCTTTTCAGATCATTGGTTATATCATCAAGCTTCAGCTTAAGATCATTGCACCAGAAATTTCTTTTGAAATTTCCTCTGCTCTTCATCTTCTCATAACCGTAAAACTGTTTTTCAAAATCATTGTAAATGAACTGTTTCACTGCCAGCGCTTCATATCCCCACCGGGCTGTGATAATCTCACCGTAGAAAGGTATAACGCTTGGAGATGATATGTTGGGATTAAGTTTTTCAAACCTTACTATTACACCGCTCAGAATGATCTGAGGAATTACAAGAAAAGGGATCAGAATATATATTGTAACAACAGTTTTAAAGCTGTCAGAAATCAGTAATCCAAGCATATTGGCCCCTGCCCAGCATGAGAAGAGAACAAGCCAGTATTCAAACATCATTCCCTTTATACCGGTTATGCTGTTGCCAACAAGTACAAATGTGAATGCCTGAACTGCGGAGATAATAAACTGGACGAATACCTTTGACATAAGATAACTGTTCCAGCTGAGATTGAGAAATGCTTCCCGCTTGAGTATCTTTCTGTCCTTTATAATCTCTTCAGCGCTTACCGTCAGCCCCATGAAGATTGCAACAATAACAGACATGAAAATATATATCGGAAGATTACTGTTGTTGAATAATGTATAGCTGGCATTTCTGGAGCTCTCATCAAAATACCTTATAAGATAGGCCAGGAAAAATCCAAGAACAGGCGCCTCCAGAAGAGTGATTATAAGATACTGGGTATCCGAAATCTTAGAGAGGACATCACGTCTGGCAAAAATTATGAACTGCTTCAGCCTGTTTGGTGTCTTGAAATTTATTTTGGGAATTTCGCCACCGGGTTCACGTTTGTCTTCTTTCTTTTCAGATTTATAGAGATTGCTCCAGTCGGCCGGAGAGATCCTCCTTGTATCAGTCGGCTGTCCGCTTTCTGTGAAAACCCTTGTCTCAACAATATTGAAGATCTGTTCAGGATTTACATTTCCACAGACATAACATTCACTCTCATTGTAATTTGCCTGTTCAATCTTTCTCTTGAAGTACTCGATTGAGTCAATCGGATTGCCGTTGTATATAAGGTATCCGCCGGTATCAAGAATGATAAGCTTGTCAAACATCTTGAAGATCTCGGAGGAGGGCTGATGTATTACAATAAAGAGCAGTTTGCCCTTTCTGGCGAGCTCCTGCAAAAGGTCGAGTATATTCTCAGAATCCCTTGAAGATAATCCTGAAGTAGGTTCATCAAGAAACAGTATTGCCGGTTCCCTGATAAGCTCAAGCGAGATATTAAGCCTTTTTCTCTGACCTCCGCTGATTTTTTTATTAAGGGGGCTGCCAACCTGTATATTTCTTATTTCGTTGAGCCCAAGATTTTTAAGAACACTGTCGACTCTTGAGACAATCTCCTCATCGGAAAGATTGTCAAAGCACAGCTTTGCATTGAAGTAGAGATTTTCAAAAACAGTGAGCTCTTCAATAAGCAGATCATCCTGGGAAACATATCCTATCAGTCCCTTTATTTTGCTTTTATCCCTGTGAATACTGATTCCGTTTATAAGAACTTCTCCGTCAGAAGGAGGATTTGTGCCGTTCAATACACCCAGAAGAGTTGATTTGCCTGCTCCGCTGGCTCCCATAATACCAACCATTCTTCCCGACTCCTCCCTGAAACTCATATGATGAATCCCTACCTCCCCGCTGATGAACCTGTATTCCAGGTTATTCACCTCATAAACTACCCTTGAGGCCTGAAACTCCTCCTTAAGGTATTGCTTTGTGATATCCCAGTAATAAATGGGAGCGATCTTATATCCTTTGATTGATGAGCCCTGACCAAGAGGATAGACTTTATCCTCCTGAAGCAGCTGTCCGTTCATTGAGAGTTCTCCAGAACCCATGAATCTGACATAATACATCTTTACTGAGGGAACAAACAGCACCCAGATATTTCCTTTCAGCCCATCCTTCAGTACATGCTTGCCCTCACCGGAGTCAAAACTCTTGATTGCATTGATTATAAGAAGATTGGAGGAGGAAGGTATGTCATTGAATGAATTAAGTACAAATTTCTCAATTGATGTCATATTCCTCCCGTGATATATTCAACCCCTCTGCAAGAGTGTCAATAAATCCTAATTCCATCTGGCTGACCTGCTGCCCGCCTGATTTGCAGAATTCAAGCAGCTGAATTACAACAACAACCCTCTGTGCTTTGTCGAGCTGTCCCTGTTCATTGATCTCCTTGCAAAGCTTCGTTATCCTTATGGCTATTGCTCCCTCACGTCTTTCAGTACTGCTCTTCTCAAGCTTCTTTCTGGCTTCCTCATACTCTTTATCATATGTTGAGAGATATTCTTTGGCCAAGTTCCTGATTAAGCATCCGTTTAAGAAAAGCTTCAACCACACCCCGCCTTTCACTGTCATTGCTCTGTGGTTTGGCAATTATGGCAAACAGCTGCATCAGGGTTTCCAAAATCTTCTCACTCATGTGAAATATCTTTTTATTGCGGCATCGAAGGTATGAAATTAGTAATTTGATACAAATATTCCTAATTATAGTTTTCCCTGCAGACTTTCCGGACAGCTGAAGAAATCGGCCTGAATACTCAGTCATCAGGAATCAGAAGGGATTTATCTTTTTGGGAGAGCTCTTTTTTTTCTTTTCAACCGAAAAGCCAAACTTGCCGATAAGATTACCTGTTTCATAATATTTACCATGTGAATAGCATACAGGAATTGAATCATTCAGTCTGAAAAGACCTGTCTTTTCATCAATATACTTTTCATCGGCATGGACTGCAACAACCTCTGAAATGAACATATGGTGAGATCCGAGTTCAATGATCTCTTTAACAATACATTCAATGTTAACCGGTGATTCCATGATCATTGGAGCATTTATTTTGGAAGCAGGAACAGGTGTCAGCTTCATTTCATCAAATTTATTGTATTTGCTTCCCGATTTAACACCACACCAGTCTGCTGCAAAGGCAAGTGATTTGGTTGTCAGGTTGATCACATATTCCCTGTTCTGCCTGATTATATTGTAAGAATGCCGTGATGGCCTTACTGAAATATAACACATCGCCGGATCAGTACAGATTGTGCCTGTCCAGGAAATTGTTATTATATTATACTCCTCGGGAACTGCGCCGCAGCTTACCATTACTGCCGGCAATGGATAGATCATTGTGCCGGGTTTCCATATTATCTTGCCCATGTCGTCTGATTTGCCCGCAAAGATAGCTCTAATATTTACAGCGCTATATCAAATATTCCCATGACAAATTGACATGCATCGTCAGTCCTGCAGAGCGACATAAAGACACTACTGATATAGAATGTCATCCTTAATTTTCGGAAGTTTTACCTGGCAGGAGTTACGGGAAAAGTGAGATATGCCCTTCTTTTCCCGCAAACTCTGCCGGTAAAATGAATATGTAACTCATTTAAGTCTTAAAATCATCAGGCTGCAGTTTCCCTGACCTTTTCACCACGTCTGGACTCCATCATTAAGTAGTCCATTGATTTTCTTCTTCAGATCATCGACATATTCTTCGCCCTTATGCACTATTTTCTTACGGGTTTCTGTACCTTTATCAGGTGCAAACAAAATGCCGATTAATGCACCGGCAGCAACTCCTGCCAATGCTCCCAGAATAATTTTTCCTCGTGACATGATCTGGTAATTTAAGGATTTTCATCTAAGAGTCCTGATCAACATATTTCCATATTAACCAGACTTCACGGGTCCTTTCTTCTCCTTTTGATTCCCGGAGCCTGATTTTGATGGAACCGGAGGAAGTATTCGCATGCCGGACACTTCCATGGTGTGCTACACTGTACTCCTGTAAGGATGTTACAGGTTTCACAGCTAATATTGCATTCATACATGAGTTCCGATAACCCAGAACTTTCTGTTAAAACATTATTTCTGACAAATAGTTCAATAAAAGTGCCTGTAAAACAGGATCGAAGATCAATTACCTGAAACAGACTTTTATAACCCGGATTGCCTCTGCCTCTTCATTCTGAATTTCTGCCATAACAACAAATGGTATAAGATTTGACTATACCTTATTCAACAATGAATTCGCATAAAAAAGATTGATAAAATGAATTTAAACAATTTTACATTAAAGGCACAGGAATCTGTTCAGCAGGCATTCAATATTGCGGCTGCAAAAGGACAGCAATCGGTTGAGTGTGCACACCTGCTGAAAGGAATAATGAGTGAGGCTGAAAATATTACGGGTTTCCTGTTCGGAAAGCTTGGAGTCAATACAGCTCTTCTGTCAAGGGAAACTGACAGTATCATAGATACCTATCCGAAGGTTTCCGGAGCTGATGCATATATCTCTTCCCAGGCATCGGAAGCGCTCAGAAAAGCGAATGAACATGCCTCAAAAATGAAGGACAAATATGTTTCATCAGAACATTTGCTGATGGGCATCCTTGACACCAATGACAGAACAGCCGCAGTTCTGAAGGAGCAGGGCGTAACAATGAAGGCTCTGAAAGCAGCAGTTGCTGAATTACGCAAGGGCGCCACTGTTGACAGCCAGACATCGGATGATACCTTTGATGCACTTAACAGGTATGCCGTCAACCTGAATGAAAGGGCACAGTCAGGAAAGCTTGATCCGGTGATCGGAAGAGATGACGAGATAAGACGGATTCTACAGATACTCACCAGGAGGACTAAGAATAATCCGCTTCTGATCGGAGAACCCGGTGTTGGCAAGACAGCCATCGCTGAAGGGCTGGCACACAGGATCATAAGAGGTGATGTGCCTGAAGATATCAAATCAAAAGTGATATATTCACTCGACATGGGAGCACTTATAGCAGGTGCTAAATATAAAGGGGAATTTGAGGAAAGATTAAAGTCTGTCGTCAATGAAGTGATAGGATCGGACGGAGATATTGTACTTGTTCATCGATGAGATACACACCCTTGTGGGAGCCGGAAAATCAGAAGGGGCAATGGATGCTGCAAATATTCTCAAGCCTGCACTTGCAAGGGGAGAATTAAGGGCAATCGGTGCAACCACCCTGAATGAATATCAGAAGTATTTTGAAAAAGACAAAGCCCTTGAAAGAAGATTCCAGGTGGTTATGGTCGATGAACCCGACAGGGAGGATTCAATTTCAATTCTGCGCGGTATCCGCGAAAAATATGAAACCCACCATAAAGTCATAATAAGAGATGAAGCAATAATTGCTGCAGTCGATCTGTCGACAAGGTATATTACCGACAGATTTTTGCCCGATAAAGCAATTGACCTTATCGATGAAGCTGCATCAAGGCTGAGGCTCGAAATGAATTCTGTTCCTGAGGAGATCGATGAGGCTGAAAGAACAATAACAAGGCTTGAGATTGAAAAAGAGGCGGTCAGAAGGGATGGAGACAGCGTTAAAGCAGACAAAGTTGCAAGGGAACTCGCTGAGATGCAGGCAAAACGTGATGAGCTGAAGGCGGGCTGGAAACAGGAAAAGGAGATGATCGAAAACGTCCAGACAAAAAAAGAGGCAGTTGAATCTCTTCGTTTTGAAGCTGAACAGGCAGAACGAAGCGGTGATTACGGCAAGGTAGCGGAGATCCGCTATGGCAGGATTGTAGAACTTGAAAAGGAGATAACTGTCCTTAAGGATCAGATTGACAAAAAAAGAAGCAAAGGGTCACTGATACAGGAAGAGGTCAGATCGGAAGATATTGCTGCCATAGTCTCAAAATGGACAGGAATACCTGTATCAAGGATGCTTGAGAGCGAAAAGGAAAAGCTTCTCAGGCTTGAGGATGAATTGCACAAAAGTGTAGTAGGACAGGATGAGGCAATAACTGCTGTTGCCGACGCTGTAAGAAGATCAAGAGCCGGTTTGCAGGACCAGAATAAGCCCCTGGGATCATTTATCTTTATCGGAACAACAGGGGTAGGGAAGACTGAACTGGCGAGAGCTCTTGCCGGACTGCTTTTCAATGATGAAAATATGCTTACCCGCATCGATATGTCGGAATATCAGGAGAGACATACTGTGTCCCGCCTGATAGGAGCACCTCCGGGATATGTGGGTTATGATGAAGGAGGACAGCTCACTGAGGCCGTGAGACGCAAACCCTATTCGGTTGTACTTCTTGATGAGATCGAAAAGGCTCATCCGGATATATTTAACCTTCTTCTCCAGGTCCTTGATGACGGCCGGCTCACAGATAATAAAGGACGGACTGTAAACTTCAGGAATGTAATCATAATAATGACCTCAAATCTGGGTTCGGAGATTATCAGTGACAAAATGGAAAAGTGGAAGAATAAAATGCCGGAAAATGAAGAAGAACTGCTGAGAAAAGATATAATGTCACTGTTGAGAAAATCGTTCAGACCTGAATTCCTTAACAGAATCGATGAGATCGTTATGTTCAGACCGCTGACAATAGATCAGATCAGGGAGATAGTAAAAATACAGTTGAAAAGAGTGGATAAGCTGCTTGAGGATTACAATCTGAAAATGGAACTTTCTGATAAGGCACTGGAGTGGCTCACAAACAGGGGATATGACCCGCAGCTGGGTGCCAGGCCAGTTAAAAGGCTTATTCAGAAGGAGATAATAAATGAGTTGTCAAAAGAGATAATAGGCGGAAAGATTAGTTCCAATGATACAATTCTGGTTGATGAGGTAAACGGCCATCTTGTTTTCAACGCCGCGGCTAAGGGCTGATACTGCTATCTGAATGACCTTATGCAGGCTTCGAGATCATCATAGATCTGAAAAACAGTATGAAGGTAAAGAGTCTCGAAAAGGTTCATTATTGTTGGTTCAGGATTCGCAAATTTCAGGATGCCAAAATTGTTCCTTGCCTGCTTCATGACGGCAAGAAAACATCCGAATCCTGAACTGTCAATGTATTCAACGCCTTTCAGATCAATAACAACCTTTGAATTTGAATTGTCGAACAGTCTGTTTATACTTGCCCTCACCTCATCTGTGATAAGAGCATCGATCTTATTGACACTGAAGGATATGATGTCTATTTTATCCCTCTTTTCAAAATTGATCATCAGTCGTGCTTTAATTGCCGGTTTACAAGATCTTCAAGCTCTTCTATTGCCCCCCGGGTCTCTGTCCTGAACCTTGTAACATATGACTCGTAAAGATGTGTCTCCTTTTCTTCCCTGGCCTGCAGTTCAAAAGTTTTGAGCATGAGTGCAAGATCGTTCATTCCCATAATTGATACAGATGATTTGGCCTTATGAGCAAGCAGCCCAAGCAATTTGTAGCTTTTCGCATCGAGTAGCGCTTTCATTTCACCTGATATTTCATCAGCCTGTTCCCTGAAAAGGACCACAAGCTCACAGATAATGTCGTTGTCGCCTCCTGAAACGGATTCAATGTATTCGGTGTTAATGAACTTGTAGTCCATAGTAGAGATGATTTTAGGCTATCTGTAAGTTTCGAATGATCTGCCGGCAAATATAGCAATATTTTTGTTGTTCATATAACTGTCTGCAAACCTTCAATCTGCAATTTCATCGCGGCTAACTTTTTCTGTTGAGGGAAATTAGTACTATTTTTATCCCATGAAAAATAATTGAGATGACATTCCTTAATTAAGAGCTAAATTTAATGAAAGACACACCATTCACAAAGTTTCACCAGGAGGCAGGAGCCAGGATGGTTCCGTTTGCCGGATTTAATATGCCTGTAGAATACAGTGGCATTACAGAAGAACATATTGCTGTAAGAAGCAGGGTAGGGGTTTTCGATGTTTCACATATGGGAGAGTTCTGGGTCACGGGACCTGCTGCTCTCGATTATCTTCAGTATATAACTTCAAATGATGTTTCCTCTCTTGTGGATGGGAAAGTTCAGTATTCATGCTTCCCGAACGGCCGAGGTGGTATAGTGGATGACCTTCTCGTTTACAGGTTCAACCCAGAAAAGTATCTTCTTGTTGTAAATGCCTCAAACATCGACAAGGATTTTGACTGGTGCTCAGTCCAGGCTCAGAGGTTCGGCATTGTGGCCGGACAGTGACCTTATCAATGTCTCGGATGACTATTGCACAGCTTGCCATTCAGGGGCCGCTTGCCTTAAAGGCAATGCAGAAGCTCACCGATACTCCTGTTGAAGATATGGAGTACTATACATTCAAGGTCATTGAATTTGCCGGGATCAGCGATGTGATATTTTCAACAACAGGATATACAGGTGCAGGCGGGTGTGAGATTTATGTTAAAAATGAAGATGGTCCAAAGCTCTGGAAGGCTGTCTTTGAAGCTGGTAAAGAATATGATATCAGGCCTGTCGGACTGGGTGCCAGGGATACCTTGCGGCTTGAAATGGGTTTTTGCCTTTACGGGAATGATATTAATGATCATACTTCACCGATTGAAGCCGGACTGGGATGGATAACCAAATTCAGCGACAGCAAGGATTTTATTGATAAAGACCTGCTTCTGAAACAGAAAGAGGAAGGTGTGGAGAAACGGCTGAAAGGATTTGTAATGATTGACAGGGGAATTCCGAGACAGCACTACGAAGTTGTAAACAGCGACGGTAAGATAATCGGTGAAGTTACCTCTGGCACAATGTCGCCAATGATGAAGCAGGGCATAGGCATGGCTTACCTTGATAACGGATACTGGAAACCCGATACTGAAATCTTCATCCGCATAAGGAATAAAGATCTGAAAGCAAAGATTGTTAATCTCCCGTTTTATAATAATCCATGAGAATATATGGCGCTTAGAAATCTTGAAACATGCTTTTCTCCGGCTTTATATCAGCCGGATGATCACATGAATTCGGTTGTTGTAATTATTGATATGCTTCGCGCATCTTCGGCTATCTGCACTGCCTTTGCCAACGGAGCTGCCTCAATACTGCCTGTTGCAGATGTGGATGAAGCCAGGGAGTACAAAGAAAGGGGATACCTTGTTGCAGCGGAACGCGACGGATTTGTCCTTGATTTTGCCGACTTTGGCAATTCTCCCTTTAATTTCACAAAAGAAAAGGTTGAAGGAAAAACAATAGTCTACAGCACCACAAATGGAACAGGAATAATTAATCTGGCTTCTTCAGCTCATACAGTTGCAATAGGATCATTTCTCAACCTGGGAGCTCTTGCAGAGTGGATAGTGAGACAGGACAGGGATACCTTGCTGTTTTGTGCAGGATGGAAAAACAGGTTCAATATTGAAGACACTATTTGCGCAGGTGCTATGGCAGCAAAGCTTATGAAGACAGGCAATTTCAACACAATGTGCGATTCAACCCTTGCTGCAATGGATCTCTGGTCGCTGGCCTGCAATGATCTTCCCGGATATATTGAAAAGGCTGCCCAGCGAACCCGGTTAAGAAACAAAAATCTCGATGACTGTATTGAATTTTGCCTTACAATTGATTTTACAGATAAGATTCCTGTAATGAAAAATGGTTTTCTTGTTGATAATATTTTATAAAAACTGATGTTCTGTGTTAATTAGTTAACAATACAGATCGATTTTTATATATTTTTGTAAAAACACTTTTGGATGATTTTTATTTATTAATCATAAATATTGCATTATGAAGAAACACAATTTTTATGCCGGTCCTTCAATCCTTCCTCAGTACACAATTGACAAAACAATTGAAGGAATCAAAGATTTTGCAGGTTCAGGTTTATCTGTTCTTGAAATATCTCACAGGAGCAAAGAGTTTATTGCATGCATGAATGATACAATTGCCCTTGTAAAGGAATTGCTTGAAGTTCCTGCCGGGTACCAGGTTCTTTTCCTTGGTGGAGGGGCAAGTCTTCAGTTTGCAATGGTGCCAATGAACCTGATGAATACAAAAGCAGCATATCTGAATACAGGTGAGTGGGCAAGCAAAGCGCTGAAAGAGGCTAAACTTTTCGGAGAGGTTGTTGAGGTTGCTTCATCAAAGGACAAGAATTTCAATTATATCCCAAAAAACTATACATGTCCCGCTGATGCCGATTATTTTCATATCACAACAAACAACACAATTTTTGGTACAGAACTGAAAAAGGATCCGGATGTAAAAATTCCTCTTGTTGCTGACATGTCATCAGATATTTTCAGCCGTCCGGTTGATGTTTCAAAATATTCAATCATCTATGGAGGTGCACAGAAAAATCTTGCTCCGGCAGGTGTTGCACTTGTAATTGTAAAAGAGGATATCCTCGGCAAAGTTACACGTCCGATTCCGTCAATGCTCGACTACAGAACCCATATTAAAGCTGAATCGATGTTCAATACTCCTCCGGTATTTGCCGTTTTTGCTGCACAGCAGACACTGAAATGGCTGAAAGAGCTTGGTGGTGTAAAAGCGATGCAGAAGAAGAATATTGAGAAGGCTAAAATTCTTTATGATGAAATTGACAGGAACAAGCTGTTTATTCCGACAATAGCAGATCCTGAAGACAGATCGCTTATGAATATCTGCTTTGTAATGGCTGAAAACTACAAGGAGCTTGAAAAGCCTTTTGCTGAATTTGCCAAATCAAAAGGACTGATTGGTATTGAAGGTCACCGTTCTGTTGGAGGATTCAGGGCTTCAACATATAATGCCCTTCCAAAGGAGAGTGTTGAAGCACTTGTCGAGTGCAATGAAGGAATTTGAAACAAAGAATTAAAACTTATAAGCCATGAAGATCCTTGTAGCAACAGAAAAAGCCTTTGTCGCGATTGCAGTTAAGCAGATCCGTGAAGTTGTAGAATCTGCAGGTCATGAATTTGCCCTGCTCGAAAATTATAAAAATGTTTCAGAACTGCTTGCTGCAGTAGCTGATGCAGATGCAATGATAGTCAGAAGCGACCTTGTTACAGCAGAGGTCCTTGATGCAGCAAAAAAACTGAGGATTGTTGTAAGGGCAGGAGCAGGGTATGATAATCTTGACCTTGCTGCATGCACAGCTCATAAAGTGGTTGCAATGAATACTCCGGGGCAGAATTCAAATGCAGTTGCCGAACTGGCCTTTGAAATGATGCTCTATCAGGCAAGAGGCGGATTCGGAGGAAAATCAGGAACTGAACTGAGAGGTAAAACAATTGGGCTTGCATGCATTCGGAAATGTTGGGAAATACATGGCTGAAATAGCAAAAGGATTCGGAATGGATGTATATGCTTTTGATCCTTTTGTGAGTGAAAAGGATATTGAAAAACAGGGAGTAAAAGTATGCAAAAGTGTTGATGATCTCTATACAGTATGCCAGTATGTTTCACTTCATATGCCTGCCAACGATAAAACAAAAAAATCAATAGGATATGATCTTCTGAAGAAAATGCCGGCTGATGCAGTAGTTGTAAACACAGCAAGAAAAGAGGTAATCGATGAGGAAGGTCTTCTTAAGATCTTTGCAGAAAGAGCTGACTTTAAATACCTTTCAGATGTTGAACCCGATTGTAAAGCACAATTTGAAGAAAAATTCAAAGGAAGATTTATCTTTACAGCAAAAAAAATGGGGGCACAGACTGAAGAAGCCAATATTAATGCAGGTGTTGCTGCCGCACATCAGATAGCAGATTATTTCAAAACAGGAAACGAAAAATTCAGAGTAAACAAGTAGTAAAAAAACTGTAAAATATAGATGGCTGTAGTTAAACCATTCAGGGGGCTGAGGCCCCCTCCTTCAATAGTCATAGACCTGGCTTGTCTTCCGTATGATGTAATGAATACTGAAGAAGCTGGGAATATGGCACAAGGAAAGGAATGTTCACTTCTTCATATTACAAGATCAGAAATAGACTTCCCCGCAGATATTGATACACATTCCGAAGAGGTCTACAGAAAATCGGTTGAGAATTTCAGTAAATGGCAGAAAAAAGGATGGCTGGTACAGGACAAAAAGCCATCTTTTTATATTTATGCCCAGACAATGGATGGACGAACTCAGTACGGAATAGTAGGATGTGCTTCCGTTGACGATTACCTGAATGGAATAATTAAAAAGCATGAGCTTACCCGTCCCGACAAGGAACAGGACAGGATGGTTCATATCAGGGTGAATAATGCCAATATTGAACCGGTTTTCTTTGCCTATCCTGCCGTAAAGGAGATAGATGAGATTGTCAGCAAAATTGTTACAACAGAAAAAGCCGAATATGATTTTGTGGCTGAAGATGGATTTGGCCATCACTTCTGGCTTGTAAAAAAACGCTGAAACAAACCAGCTTATTGAGAGTCTTTTTGCTGAAAAAGTGCCGTTTACATATGTTGCTGACGGTCATCACAGAACAGCTGCTGCTGCTCTCGTCGGAAAGGAAAAACGTGAGAATAATCCATCACATAACGGTACCGAAGAGTATAACTTCTTCATGGCAGTTCATTTTCCTGATAATCAACTTCAGATAATTGATTATAACAGGGTGATAAAAGACCTCAACGGCCTCACTCCGCAGGACAATGATTGCAAAGCTTGAAAAAGGTTTCATTGTTGAAGAAAAGGGAACGGGAAATTATAAACCTGCGAAACTGCATAACTTCTCAATGTATCTTGGGGGAAAATGGTACAGTCTTACCGCCAGGGAAGGAACCTATGACGATAATGACCCGATTGGCGGTCTCGATGTGACAATCCTTACTCACCAGATACTTAGTCCGGTACTCGATATTCAGGACCTCAGGAGATCCAAGACGGATAGATTTTGTTGGAGGCATCAGGGGACTTGACGAACTTAAGAAGAGGGTTGACAGTGGTGAGATGAAAGTGGCCTTCGCACTTTTCCCGGTATCAATGAAACAGCTTATTTCAATTGCTGATTCAGGAAATATCATGCCGCCCAAAACAACATGGTTCGAACCAAAACTCAGAAGCGGACTCGTGATTCATCTGCTTGACTAAATAATCGGAGGTTGTATAATTATCTAACCGCTAAGTACGCAAAGAATTTACGCAAAGTACGCAAAGGATTTAGAATTAATCTTTTGGATTTGCGACCTTTGCGTTTAAACTTTGCGACCTTTGCGTTTAATGGATTTGACTTTTATTTTTCTGATTTTTTTCTTCCTGCCTGAATCCGATGTCAGATATTGCTGCAAATATTGTTTCCCTGAAGAGATCACTGCCTGACTCTGTAAAGCTTGTTGCCGTTTCAAAAACCAGGCCTGTAAGCGATATACTTGAAGCTTATAACACCGGACACAAACGTTTCGGAGAGAACAGGGTGCAGGAAATCCTGACTAAAATGGATCATCTTCCTTCCGATATTGAATGGCATCTGATAGGCCATCTGCAAAGTAATAAGGTAAGATCAGTTGTGCCGTTTATAAGTCTGATACACTCCGTTGATTCAATGAAGCTATTGTCAGTTATAAATTGCGAAGCACATAAAGATCAACAGGGTAGTTGATGTTTTATTGCAGGTTCATATCGCCACGGAAGAAACAAAGTTCGGTTTCAGCAGGGATGGAGATTGAGGATATGCTTGATTCGTCGGAATTCACAGATCTGAAAATCATCCGTATCTGCGGGCTGATGGGTATGGCAACGTTTACATCCGATACTGATCAGGTAAGACACGAATTCAGATCACTTTACACATTGTTTTGTGATCTGAAGAAGAGATATTTCAATTCTGCTGAACAATTCAGGGAGATCTCAATGGGAATGTCGGGTGATTACGGAATTGCCGCTGAGGAAGGCAGTACAATTGTAAGAGTGGGAAGCCTGATTTTCGGAGAGAGAACAAAACCAAATCCAATGGGAGGATAGTTGTCAATCTGAGAGTAGTATAGTAAATATGGAGCTGTATGGTTTTGTTTATTCCTGCTTCAGAACCGCTATAAGTTCACGGGTCAGTCCTTCCTTTTCATCCGAAGCTGGAGGGGCGGATCTTTCGATAATACCAATCAATTCTTTCCTTTTGGCCGGACTCATTTCATGAACAGATTCCTCTATCACTGTAAAGCATTCAAGAGCAGTAATATACTCTGATCTCAGGAACACTTCAGCCATCTGGCTTGAATACGCCGAATAGTCTAGTCCGGATTGCCAGCATGAAGCCACAAGCATTGTGATTGTCTCCTTCCTGAATGGTTTGTTGATTTCTGCCATTACCTCGCTGCTGACTGACTGATCCTTGATATCATTCATAAAACCTTCAATTGTTTTTCTGACAAGAATATCTTCAGACTTATCATAAAAAGATGCAAGAAGTCCAATTGCCCCTTCAAACGGTTCTTCATCCCTCAGTAATCCAATCCCTTCACAGATCAGCAGATTGTTTTCCCTTGACAGAAGCGCCGAAAGTTCCTTGAATTTCTTGTCTGATTTTATCATTTGATGAATATTTCCGGCAAAGTTACAAATAGCATTAATTACTTAAAGCTGTTTTTGAAAAATTAAAATAATATACTAATTTAGTGCGCAATTACTTGTGACACCTAAAATTTTCAACCATGAATAAAAAATATGGAATTGGTACAGGAACCCTGTTGGGAGTCTTACTTCTTGCAAGTATACTTACCTGCTGCAAATCCGGAGGAAGTAAAGAACCCGCGGAAGGTGTAACTGTTGAAGTTCCAAAGGTTAATACTACCGTTGTTGATGATATGAAAAAGGCTGAGAAGATTTTCAATGCATTGCCTTCTCCGCTTGAATCAGCAATGCTTATAAAATCGGCCGGTGCTAAATTTAACCAGTCACTTCTTAATCCTGTCGGTAATTCAGGCAATTATGTATCGAACCAGAGCCTGGCCCTCAATCTTGGCATTTATACATGTGATCTGAGTTTTGCAAGCCTTTATGAGCAGACCCAGCTCATAATCGATTATATGAATTCCGCGAAGAAAATGGCAGATGGTTTAGGTATCCTGAAGGCTATTGATCAGACCACAATCGACAGGCTGGAGGAAAATATCAACAACAGTGAAGTCATCATGGAGATTGTAAGCGAAACATTCATGAATTCAAATTCCTATCTGGAAGACAACGGACAGACTGCTATTGCTACAATTGTGCTTGTCGGAGGATGGTTTGAAGGGCTCTATATTTCAACACAGCTTGTTGATATGAGCGACTTCAATTCAAACAAACTTGTGGGACAGGATAATTGACCAGAAACTCTCAATCGATATTCTGCTTAATCTCCTCAATAACAGTAAAGGAAATCCGGCTATTGATGAGATTACAATTCAGGTAAACAAACTTAAAACAGTATTTGACAAGATCACAATTACAACATCACCCATCAGGCCTGCATATGACAAATCTTCAAATACAACTATTCTTAAGTCTGAAGTTAAAACAGATATGACACCTGCAGTATTCAAGGAACTTGCAACAGTGGTTGCTGAGATCAGAAGTTCATTTGTAAAATAACAATAGCCATGAGAATTTACAGAATAATCCCGGTCCTTGCATTGTTTACTACTTGCAACAACTGTTAATGTTGAGGCCCAGTGCAAAGCATTTGCAAAAAAGGTCTGCCTGCCTGAACTAGGAACCTATACTCACGACGGAAATTATCATGCAGCCGTTCTTGTTGAAGGAGAAGAGGCTGAGCTTTACAAGACTTTTTATTCTGACATGGACTACAGGGTAGCAATATGCGGTGAGGATAAACTTCCAAATATTGAATTCAAAATTCTGGATGCAAATAAAAACGTGCTCTATTCAAACAAGGATGCAAATTATGCCCGGACCTGGGACTTCAAACTCCAGTCAAGCCAGCAGCTGAAACTGGTTATCAAGGTAAATTCGTTGAACAAATCCGGGGATACACCCTCAAGCGGATGTGTATCGATAATGTTTGGCTTTAAGGTTAAGAAATAAGATATTACATATACTGTAATGCGAGGGGCTTTTGACTTATTTCAACAGCCCCTACGTGTTTTTATTTAAGTTTAAGAGACAAGATACTGTCCGGTATAGGATTTTTTGCATTTAGCAAGATCTTCCGGTTTTCCTTCAAAGACAACATAGCCACCATCCTCACCTCCTTCAGGACCAAGGTCAATAATCCAGTCAGAACTCTTTATAACCTCCTGGTTATGTTCAATAAGTATGACTGAATGACCATGATCGACAAGTGCATTTATTGATTTCAGCAGTTTGTTGATATCATGAAAATGAAGACCGGTTGTTGGCTCATCAAAAATAAACAAGTATATGTCCGCTGCCTCGTTCCTGGCTAAGGAAATATGCAAGCTTGACCCTCTGGCTTTCACCTCCTGACAGTGTGCTCGACGACTGTCCCATTTTTATATATCCCAGTCCAACATCCGAGAGCGGTTTCAGCTTTTCAACAATTCTCTTTTCACTTTTTCCGGGATGCTGGTTGAAAAAGTCAATTGCATCATCAATTGTCATCTCAAGCATATCATAAATATTCCTGCCATGATATCTGACTTCAAGAATATCTTTTCTGAACCTCATCCCTTTGCAGGTTTCGCATGTAAGCTCCACATCGGCCATGAACTGCATCTCAACCCTTATTATACCTTCTCCCTGGCACTCTTCACATCTTCCTCCTTCAATATTGAATGAGAAATGCGAAGCCTTGAAGTTGTTCTGAACAGAAGCCTGCTGCTCTGAATAAAGCTTGCGGATCTCATCATAGGCTTTCAGATAGGTAACAGGATTTGACCTGCTTGATTTTCCGATTGGATTCTGATCAACAAGCTCTACCGAAGTGATCCTGGATATATCGCCGGAGATCTCACTGAACTGGCCTGGCCTAAGAGTATTGCCGTTGATCCGGTTAGAGAGAACCCTGTACAGGATGTCCGAAACAAGGCTGGATTTACCCGAACCGCTGACCCCTGTAACTGCTGTTATAGTATGCAGAGGGAATTTCACATCAATTGCTTTCAGATTGTTTTCCCTGGCGCCTTTTATTTCTATAAAGCTATTCCATTTTCTTCTGGTTGCAGGAATCGGAACGGACAGCCTGCCGCTAAGGTAACCGGCTGTAAGTGATTTGTTTGAGGTCGAAAGATCAAGCCCTCCCTGGTAAACAACCTCGCCGCCAAGCCTTCCTGCCTCTGGTCCCATATCAATTATCTGATCTGCTGCCCTTATAATCTCCTCCTCATGTTCGACAACAAGAACCGAATTTCCCAGATCGCGGAGTTCCTTTAAAACCCTTATCAGAAGATTTGTGTCACGCGGATGCAGCCCGATGCTCGGCTCATCGAGTATATACATTGAACCTACAAGATTGCTGCCAAGTGATGTTGACAGGTTTATCCTCTGTGATTCACCGCCTGAAAGTGATGGATGAGAGCCTGTCCAGCGTAAGATAGGGCAGGCCGACATCGATCAGGAACCTTAGCCTTACTGTTATCTCCTTTATGAGCCTTTCAGCAATCTTTGCATCATCGTCATTCAGCTTTATATTTTCGATTACACCGATACAGCTTTCCGACTGGCATCGAAACAAGCTCCTGTATTGTGAGCCCGTCAACCTTTACATAACCGGCCTCTTTTCTGAGTCTCGATCCTTTACACTCGGGACAGGTTGTTTTGCCTCTGTAGCGGCTCAGCAAAACCCTGTACTGGATCTTGTATTTTTTCTCCTCCAGATGCTCGAAGAAGCGATCAATACCATAAAAATATTTATTCCCTTTCCACAGAAGCTTCTTCTGTTCATCAGTAAGCTGGTAAAATGGCTTATGGATCGGGAAATCAAAATTTTCCGCATTTGCAATCAGTCTCTCCTTCCATTTCTTCATCGTCTCGCCTTTCCAGCAGACAATGGCATCCTCGTAAACCGAGAGATTCTGATTTGGTATTACAAGGTTCTCATCAATTCCGATTACCTTGCTGTAACCTTCACAAACCGGACATGCTCCAATGGGATTGTTGAAGCTGAAGAGGTACTCATTTGGCTCCTCAAAGATTATTCCGTCAGCCTCAAAAAGATTTGAGAAATTTTCTCTCCTGATTTCATTCTCATCAGGAAGTAACAACCTGGCAAAAACCCTTCCCGGTCTGAAAAGCCGTCTGGGCAGAATCGGCTGCCCTGCTGAAATTATCAGCAGAATGGCTTATTACAAGCCTGTCGATAACAATATTTACACACTGCCCTGGCTTAAATTTTTCAAAGGATTTTATTTCATCAAGTTTGATCAGCTCTCCATCAGATCTCAATACGGCTGAATCCCTGCTTGATCAGGAATGAGAAATATTCTGAGATTTCAATGTTGTCAGGAATCACCCCGCAGGATGTGATTATCACCTTTGTTCCCTCAGGCAGAGAAGCAAGAAAATCAACAATATCATCAACACTGTGTTTTTTAACCTCCTTGCCCGAGACAGGGGAATATGTACGTCCTATCCTTGCAAACAGAAGCCTCATGTAATCATAAATCTCAGTCGATGTACCGACAGTAGACCTTGGATTGCGGGTGTTGACCTTCTGTTCGATTGCAATGGCAGGAGGAATTCCGTTTATGAAATCAACCTCAGGCTTGTTCATCCTGCCAAGAAACTGCCTGGCATACGATGACAGACTTTCAACATACCTTCTCTGTCCCTCAGCATATATTGTGTCAAAAGCCAGGGAGGATTTGCCTGAACCTGATACTCCGGTAATTACAACAAGCTTATCTCTTGGAATATTCAGACTTACATTCTTCAGATTGTGTACCCTTGCCCCCCTGATTTCTATAAAACCCTGCATTTCTGATCTGTTGATTTGTTAAAATTCTCATAAAATTTCCAAAAAATCAAAAGTAATACTTTCAAATTAAAAAAAATTGTTTTCTTTGTATTACAATATTAACCAAACAAAGGAGGACTGCCTATAAATCATCTCTACTCTAATTTTAATTAAAGAGTGAGTTATGAGTGAAAAAATTTCCGATTATGAACTGATAACGAGGTTCATAAAAGGTGAGGAGTCCTGTTTTGAAGAACTAATCCACCGTCATAAGAACAAAGTTTTTGCGTATATAAGTCTTTATATACGTGATCAGGCACTTGCTGAAGACATATTTCAGGATACATTTCTGAAAGTGATTCAGTCTGTTAAAGCCGGAAGATATTATGATAATGGCAAATTTATCTCATGGGTAATGCGTATATCGCACAACCTTATAATTGACCATTTCAGAAGGATCAAACAGATGAATACAGTGTCGAACGACAATTATGAGTCAGATCTCTTCAATTCCAAAAAATTTGCCGAGAACAATATTGAGGATGATATGATTAACAATCAGGTGAAGAAGGATATCAGAAAGATGATAACACATCTGCCTGATGACCAGAAAGAGGTGGTAATTCTTCGGCATTATGCCGGACTGAGCTTTAAAGAAATTGCTGAAATTACAGATGTAAGCATAAATACAGCTCTTGGACGGATGAGATATGCACTTATCAATCTGAGGAAGATCATGGATGAGAAAAAGATAAGCCTTTCTCTTAGCTGATTCTTGTATCTGAGTACTGATCGGGTTGTCAATGATCAGAATTTTATTCTGTCGGTGCAATATAATTTTTCCCTGGCCGTTTTCTCAACAAAGAAGAGATTATGCCTATGGGACTAAATTCTACCCGATTTATTTCATATCATGAAATTAATACAGACAATTGTGACCTTTTTGAAGATGCTTTTGGACTGAATACACAGTTTCATGATGTGATTGATCTTCTCCGGATCGTAAAACCTGTTCCGGATAATGATCTGGTTGAAAAACTGATCAGGAAGGTCAGAAAAAACTACTGAATTTAAAAACACAGAAATTTTTCTGTGTTTTTTTTGATCATTTCGATTTAAAATAATATCTTTGTGATATTATATTAATATCATTGAAATGAAACAGGAATTCACGGTTAAACCGATTTCGGGTTATTTTGCACTGCTGATTGCATTTGTTTTTCTAGGCGGTGCGATTGCCGGATTTGCTTTTGAACTAATCGTGCCTGGTGTAATTCTGACACTTCTGTTTATTTTTACCATTATGGGATTCACGGTTGTTAATCCGAACGGATCATGCGTTATGGTTCTGTTCGGAGCCTACAAGGGACGATCAGGGATAATGGCTTCTTCTGGGTAAATCCTTTTTTTATCAAACGGAGAGTATCGCTCAGAGCCCGTAACTTCAACAGCGAACCTATAAAGGTGAATGATAAAATAGGGAATCCGATAAAGATCGGTTTTGTACTTGTCTGGAGGGTGTCTGATACATATAAGGCAGTTTTTGATGTTGATGATTTTCAGCATTTTGTTCTGGTTCAGAGTGATGCTGCCCTCCGTAAGCTTGCCGGTTTATATCCTTATGACAATTTTGAAGACCATGAAGCTGTAATTGCTTTGCGCAGCGGAGGAGAGGAGGTAAACACCGAACTGGAAAGAGAAATCCGGGAGAGGCTTGAAATTGCAGGCATCGAGGTCATTGAAGCCCGGATCAACTATATCGCTTATGCCGAAGAAATTGCCAATGCGATGCTCAGAAGGCAACAGGCTTCAGCAGTTGTATCTGCCAGGTTCAAAATCGTTGAAGGAGCTGTATCGATGGTAGAGATGGCCCTTGAACAGCTGTCCGACAAGAAGATCGTGGAACTTGATGAAGAGAAAAAAGCAGCCATGGTGAGTAACCTGATGGTTGTACTCTGCGGCGATAAGGATGCCACACCGGTTGTTAACACCGGTACATTGCATACCTAATATGAGTGAAAAAAAACCATTTGTTCTGAGAATTGATCCGGAGAAGCTGAAGGCTCTGGAAAAATGGGCTGCTGATGAATTTCGCAGCACAAACGGGCAGATTGAGTATATTCTCGATCAGGCTCTTAAAAAATCAGGAAGATGGAAAGCAAAATCTGAAAACAAACAAGATCCCTGATCCGGAAAACGACAGACAGATTTATTACTGGTTGAGATAGTATATTGAATAGCAGGCAGCAATGCCTGCTGTTTCACTTCTGAGCCTGCTCTGTCCGAGATGAACCGGCTGAAAGCCATTTTCAACTGCCGCGCGGATCTCCTCCTTTGAGAAATCACCCTCCGGACCCACCATCATAACAGCATTGCTTCCCTTTGAATAGACATCTCCAATCCGGCTCCGTCGCTTCTTCATTATAACAATGAGCTATCAACCGGGTTCCTGAAAGCCTGCTTTTAATAAAATCATTGAACTGACATGGTTCATTAAGTATCGTGAGTGTGGATTTCAGCGACTGCTTCATGGCTGAAATGATCAGGTTATTGATTCTTTCTCTCTTAATTCCCGGTTTTTCAGTATTTGAACAAATCACCGGAGTAATCTCATCTACACCGATTTCCACACTTTTTTCAATGAACCATTCAAACCGTTCATAGTTTTTTAACGGTGAAATTGCAATATGCAGCCTGTAATCCCTTTTCTCAAATTCCCTTTTCACGCCTGTAATTGCAAGCGAACATTTTTTTGGATCGGGATTGACTATGACAGCTTCATACAGATTTCCTTTTCCGTCTATCACCTGTACAGCCGTTCCGCTTTTCATCCTCAGTACTCTTATGCAATGCCCTGACTCTTTTTCATCAAGTGTATAAGCATTGCCGCTAATATCCGGGGCGTAAAATATCTGCATGAATAATTGTTTGTACAAAATTAGATAATAATTGTTAAAATTGCCGAATCTTTTTTCCTGCATGCCGGTGCTGACCTGAATATTGATCCCGTACCGATATGAAAATAGGTCTTTTATCGGATACTCATGGATGGATACATCCCGCTCTTACTGAATATTTTGCTTCATGTGACGAGATCTGGCATGCCGGTGATATCGGCAATATTGAAACTGCAGATGCCCTTGCTGCATTCAGGCCTTTGAGGGCTGTCTACGGAAATATTGACAATGAAATTGTAAGACGGTGCTATAAGGAGAATCTTATTTTCATGGCTGAGGAGGTTAAGGTCTGGATTACACATATAGGAGGATCGCCGGGTAATTATGACAGGAGAGTGAAGGCCGGTATTTATGAAAATCCTCCTGATATTTTTATCTGCGGCCATTCACACATAGCGAAGATAATGTATGACAAAAAGGCCGGATTGCTCTATTTGAATCCGGGTGCCGCAGGATATAACGGATTTCATAAATATATGACTGCAATAAGGTTCTGTATCGATGGCAAGGATATCCACGACATGGAACTTATAGAATTGGGTGAAAGGGGCAGATCACGCGATTATTTAAGCGGCGGTTCTTCAACACCTTCATCGCCTGCCATCCTGCTCAGGAATCGCGCAACACGGTTTTCAACTGAAATCATATAGGTATACGGCGTTTTTGTACTTGAATCAGGATGCTTCCTGTCGTTTTGCTTTATGTTGGCAATCAGAGTATTATAGCTATTATTGCTCGACTGGGTCATCATTACACCCCTGAAATATGAGAAATAGTACCATGTCGATTCATCAGTTTTCAGATAGATATCAATAAGATCTCCGGTTCTTCTGCGCTGAATTTCTATAAAGCCGTCAACATACACATTAACTGGCTGTGGTCCGACGAATCCAAGTCCTATTTTTCCGGTTGATCTGAATGATGAAGTTGATTCATTCCAGTATAGCTGAACATCGTTCAGCAGAAGCTCATAATCGAACTCCTTAGGCATATTCCTGGATGTTCCGAAGAGATCCATCTCCTCCTTTAGCTGTGCAGCCGCAGCTGTCCCCATAAGATCCTTCATTCCCTTGCTGATAATCTCGGAATTCAGGTTGACAGGCTTCAGGGAAGGCTTCATCCTGATCTCCTCTGCCATCATCTTCAGGGCTTCAGCCGAGAAATAAAAGTCAAGTGCAAGTATAGCCTGAATACTAACTTTTCCTGAATCGAGCGAATGGATTACTTTTCCAGCACTTTTGAAATTTACAAGGTCGAAATTCGCTCCGAAATCGAGATTTCCTTCACCTGTAAGCAGACAATAGTTCTTGTCAAATCCGACCATATTTCCCGGAAGCTTCTGATCGGCCAGCTTTTCGCGCGATGCTATCAGGTATCTTCCCTTTGCCTTTTCAAACCAGAGGAAGCCTTGTGAACTAACCAGATCCACATCGCTCCATGACTTCTTTGGTGAGAGGAAAGCAGGATAAATATGAGTGGAGTCCGTATTGATTATTGAACCTGAAAAGACGGGATTGTCATTCATATCCCTGGGTTTATCACTCACAGGGATCATAACATTCTTAGGATCGATATCGCGATTTGAATTTGATGCTGTAGGTAGTAATATTACTGCAGTTGGTAATAATTCCTGCCGAACCGGTGAATGTGAGCAGATCTGCTTCTTGAAGAAAGCGCTACATCGCCGGCAAATGTAAATGCCGGGTTCAGTCTGAATTTCTGTTCAACAGGTATAAAGCCTGTTGCAGTTCGTTGTAAGAGTATCGACCTTAAGATCCGGAAAGCTGATCTGCTGGATTTCATTGTTATCATCGATATAATCGTACACGCGCTTCCCGAATATCTTTTTGTAGATTCAATAATAATATTCGCCGAATGGAGAATATGTTTGTTGTTAAGTGCAATGATTGCGCTGTCGAGCGGCTGGATCTGTGCCCGTCGTGTAATTGTTATTTTTCCGTTTTTTGGCTGTATTAGTGCGTCAGCAATATGGATATAATTTATGTTTTCTGCTTCAATATATTCCTGGTCAAGGTGATAACTCCCTTTCCATGCAGAGAAGGAGATGGTGTCATTCAAATTATTTGTTGAGAAGAAGGTTGGCTTCTCAAGTTTTGCATAATTCACTCTGATAAGTTTGTCAGGTGTCATCAGTGGTGTATTTGATTTTCCTTTCTGCTCCATGCTCAGGATCCTGTTCTCCATGCTATATGTAAAATCAGTCATAGTTCGTATTGTACTGCAATTCAGGAAATTTCACAAGTGATGAATCAGTATTAAGATGGAAATAGCTCATCTTCAGATCAAAATTGATATTGGTGTTGGCATTCTCCGCGATAAATGAGTATCCGTTTGTTGTGAGTGATTTAAGATTATAGTCGGCAGTATCGGCTTTTATCGAATTTGTAGTAAAACTGAACAGATCAGACGCAATTCTCGAATTGGTCATATCGATTATTCCTGCACCCTTCAGTTTATCGGGTGAAAGGTTGACTGATCCATCAAGAGTGGTTCCGTTTCCAAACATGTTAAATGTTTTTCCGGGGGTGTTTGTCGCCAGCCATTCATCTTTTTGAATAAGCCATTTGATATCCACTTTCTGGCTGTTAAGCACCGGAAACAATCCTGCAGTGTCTCTTTCAATATTGAATTCAGATGCATGGGTTGTCATTGAATCCGGGAAGAATTTGTACTCACCTGAATGGGTTGTAGAAGTCAGGTGTTTAAGCTTTCCGCTGCCTATCAATCCCATGTTACTCATATTGACTGTATCGAACAGACGTGCTTTGCCCCCGTAAAGTTCAATGCCATCTTTGGGTATAGTCATATTGAAACCGAATGAGTTATTCTCAAGGATGATAAGATGCTGACGGCTGGGTTTAAGTATATTGCCTCCGACAAATTCCCCTGTCAGATTCATATCCTCAACATTGAAGTGATCAATATCATCGTAGGTGTAAGGATCAACCTTGAAATAAAAATCCTTCTGCGGGTAAATGCCTTCAAGTCCGGGGATTTTATCGTAAAAGATATATGAGTATGAATTTGTATTAATTATCGGGTATTGTTTGAAGCTTTTAAGACCCGACTTATTGTTTGGTTTGTCTATAAACAGTTCAGCGGAGCCTCTCTGAAGAAGGTTATCCACCTGTTTTGAGATTGCATTTCCGTAAACATCCATTTTATCAGTTTCAACTGCAACCTTTATGGAGTCAATTTTACCGAGCCTCAGATTGAAAGTATCATAGCTGAAAGAGAAATCGTGCCCGTAAATAAGAAAAAGACCTGCTTCAACCACCCCGTCAAACTGGAGGCTTCTGTTCCTGCCAATTATAAGCTGTTTGCTGTACGGAAATATTGCCACCTTCTGAGAGTCGCTCAGAGAGACGCCATTGACTCCATTTACAGCAATTGTTAAATCGGACATATTAAGGATTGCATTATCGGTAGGCGCTTTTGTTTCACTGAATATATTAAAGACATCATAATCCTTTCTTTTTGCATAAGAATCTATATAATCCCTTGTCTTTTTCTTGATAGTAATCTCATTGTTGGTACGGTCGTAGAAAATAAATCCTTTATTGGCAAGGTCGATGCAGAGCCCGATAACAGATTCAACTGATTTATTCAGCCATTTGGAGAAATCAAGAACAGGAAAAGTTTCTGAGTAATAATACTCCGAAAATTTGATCAGACGGTTCAGAGGATGGTAGTTGTCAAGTCCCATCAACTGAAAGAAATCATCAGAATTAAAGTATGAAATCGATTCAAACTGTGCTGTTCCGAGTGAAGAACCCCTTGACCTCGACATGATGATCTTTGATTCATTCATATTCCATGACAGATATTCAAAATACATGTCCAGTCCATGATATGAATTATAGTAGGGGCTCTTTGATATTGGGTTATTTGTCCTGAACAGGTTTACCTGCCTGGTATCGGCTATATATGAGAACCCAAGGTTTGAATGATAGATAGAATCCTTTTTAAGATAGAGCGAGACGGCTGTTTCCTGGCTTGTCAATCCGGTCTTTGAAAAGAGGAATTCTGTTGAAGCGATATTAAGATACAGTGTATCATTCCTGTACAGCGTAATTCTCGCCGGTGAATATTTTTCCCCGTTACCCTTGACGCCTGCTCCTTCAAATGAAAGACCTCCTTCATAATTTACCCCCTTGAAGATATTCTTCAGACGGAAATGTTTTGTATAGGTGGTGAATCTTGGGTAATTTGCCTTTTCCTTATTTTTGAAAGTGGTTGTCTGATCTGTCAGCTGGCCTAATTCCGGTTTTTTAAAATAGATTGAACTTGTAAGTTTTGCAGAATCAATCGTGAAGCTGTTTTTCGCGGTGTTTATTCTGATAGTCGGTTATTTCAGCAAACAGATCTTTTTTCTGATACCCTGCCTTTTCCCATGTTACTGTTCCTTTTTTTCCTATGAATTGCTGTATCTCAGGATAATAGACACCAGTGACATTATAGATCTCAGTACTGTCGGTCTGAGAATAGCAGGTAAGTGTTGCGTTTGATATTCCGACTGAGAAGGCTGTGTCGTGTTCGAACTGAAGCTTGCTGCCCTTTACCTTCCATTTTACACTGCCCGATTCGGAGAGTACATTATCTTTTATCATTGAACCGGTATTCCTGAAATACCGTGTAATATTGTCACTCGAAATCCGGGGATTGAATGCAATCTCGCTCAAACCTCTGAGCCAGCTTGTAAAAACTGCATCATCCCGTTTGAAGTCAACGAAGGAGTTGATAGTTATTATAAAATCGTAGAAATGCGGAACAGGACGCAACATTCTCGCTGATAACTGGCTGGCAATGTCAGCGATCATATTTTTATTGGATCTGCTGAAAGTGGTACTATCCCATCTGGTGAAGAATTTTTCCAGGTTGTTCTTTTGTTCCGCTTTCAGGTTCGGGCCCATAAAGTCGGTAAGCTCAGTCCTGAAGGTTGTGACATCGCCGGTAAAAGCTGATTTAATCTGCCCGACAAGAACTGGTGTTGTCAGGAGAAGAAATAACGAACCCGAAATAAGCAGCTTTCTGAACATTTCCCGGAATTGCTAAAAAATCCTTGGTTAAAACTTATGTATAACACAGAATGACACAGGATTATTTTAAAATAAAAAAAATAATCCTGTGACTGCCTCTGTTTTTTCAATTTACTCAGAAAGCCTCCACAATTGCAGTAAAATCCTCCTTTTTAAGAGCAGCTCCGCCAATCAGTCCGCCGTCAACATCCGGTTTGGAAAAGATCTCAGCAGCATTTGATGGCTTGCAGCTTCCTCCATACAGGATAGGGAGTTTTTTTGCACAATCGTTTCCATACTTTGTTTTTATCAGATCACGGATATATTTGTGCATTTCCTGAGCCTGGTCGGGCGATGCGGTCAATCCTGTTCCGATTGCCCACACAGGTTCATATGCTATAACTATCATATCCATCTGCTCTTCAGTAAGAGTGAATAATCCCTCTTCCATCTGTCGTTTCACTATAAGGAAATGTTTCTCCGATTCTCTTTCACTCAATGACTCACCACAACAGAAGATAACCTTCAAACCGCTGTTGATAGCCAGTAATGTTTTTTTATTGAGCAGCTTGTCGTCTTCATGATAGTAAGTTCTTCTTTCAGAATGGCCGATGATTACGTAATCAGCGCCGGTACTTTTAACCATCCATGCCGATACTTCACCTGTATAGGCTCCGGAAGCTTCTGAAGCGCAGTTCTGTGCTCCAAGAGCTACTTTTCCGTGCTTGAGGATTTCTGCAGCACCTGCAAGATGAATAAATGGTGTGCAGAGGATAACCGTCGCCTTTTCAGATGGTTTTTCCTTGAAATATTTATCAATTGAAGCTGTAAATTTCAGTCCTTCTGCCAGATCCATATTCATTTTCCAGTTCCCGGCAACAATCTTCTTTCTCATAAAATTCAATTTTTAAAAAGTATTAATATTTAAAGGTACAAATCATTTATCCTTATTTTGCTACATCCTGTAAAACTTTACCTGACAAGATTTCCAAACCACTGTTTGTCAGGACATCCGGCAAATGACCACTTGTCGATTATTATTCCGTCGCGCAGAAGCATATAGCCCGGATTTGCCCGCAGCATTGTTTTTAGGGTAGTCTCATCAGCCGAACAAAATAGCAAGACCCGGTTCCATAGCTCTCTGCACTCCTCCGGTCCGGAAGCTGTCAGAACAAAAAAATCAATTCCATTGCTTACACAGAAATTACCAAGTATAAATCCCTTTGCAAGGTTCTTTTTCCCTGCTTCATTCAGTTTTTTGGAGATCATAAGTAAGGTGTATCCCTGATTTGATAGAATCTTCTGAGTAATATCCTGTTCCGTCTGGTCCGGTAATGCTGAAATCATGTATCGGAGGCTTGTAACCCTTTTTACAAGTACCGACTTCTGATCAATAAACTTCCAGGTTGTATCTTTAGCGGGATAGTTCGTAAGGGTGAACTCCTGTTGTTTGCCATCCTTCTCATAAATAAAGGTAGTCTCATAAACATCTGCAGCAACGCCTTCCGGAATTATCATTTTATCAGCAATCTTTACACCTTTCTGATATGGCAGAAAGTCAATCACAGGAAGGTATCGGAGATTGAAAACGGCAAAGAGCACAAAAAGAATTCCGGCAGATGTTACAATTATCCATTCGGTTGATGTCTTTAATTGTTGTCTGTGCCTCTTTTATTCCCCTGAAAAGTATAATAACTGCCGCCAGCAGGATCACATTTTTCCAGAAAGTCTGCCAGTTGGTCAGATGCAGTGCATCGCCAAAACAGCCGCAGTCGGAAACCGGATTTGTCAAGTGCCAGAATGAACGTGAGAGGAGTGAAAATCAGCATCAGAATCAATACAGTGATAATGCCTGTTTTTTGCCTGAAGCCTGTCAGTACTGAAAAGCCTGCAAGAAATTCAATTGTGCAGAGCAGAACTGCAAGGGGCAAACTCAGGTCAGTCAGGAAACCGAGACCGAATGCCTGAAAGTAGTCATGAAACTTATATGCTGAGCCCAAAGGATCAATGGCTTTCACTGTACCTGAGAAAATAAACACAAGGCCTACAATTATTCGGCTTAAAAGATCTGATTATTTTCATGTTCAGATGAATTTACCCTGTTTTAATATTCCGGTAATAAGTTTAAATATCTCCTGCGGTGGCAGCATGGTCTCTCCTTTTCCGCTGCAGTTTACAACTTCGAGCCTGTTATCTGACCCTGAAACTGTCAGGTATATCTCCCTTACCTTTTTCTGAAAATCCATGCTCTCTTCATGTATATCCCTTGAACCATTTAAATAGCTCCTGTCTTCGTCCTGTCCTTGCGGCTGAAAGCTTGCTCTCAGTAAATGCAAACGGCACATCAAGGAAAATGTTCAGGTCGGGACGTGGAATACCAAAATGATCAAATTCAAGACTGAGGATCCACTGCATGAGTTTTTCCTGAGCTGCGCTCTCCTCCAGTTTTGCACACTGGTAAGCAATGTTTGAATATGTATACCTGTCAAGAAGGACAACTTTCCCTTCATTAAGCCATCCGCTTATCATTTCAGAGGCATCCTTCCTGTCACCGGCATAGAGCATCGCAACCAGGTAAGGATCCACCTGACCTATAGTTCCGAACTCACCTCTAAGAAATCTTGCAATCAATTCACCGAAATATGGAGCTTCAGCTCTTGGGAAATGCAGATATTCACAACCATAGCCCTTCTCCGAAAAGAAGTCCCTCAGAAGCCTGATCTGTGTGGATTTGCCCGCGCCATCGACTCCTTCTATTACAAAAAGCTTCATATTTCAGTTTGATTTCTTTCAATGCAAATGTAATAACCACTCTTCAAAGAAGAAAATCTGCAGGATGTTATTATTGATTAAAAGATATTTAACCAATTGCAGGCTCAGGGGGCATAGCTGACAACCTACGAAACTCCCGCCTCACCCCAACCCCTCTCTGTATTAAGCCTCACCCCAACCCCTTTCTATAATTCCGCCTCACTCCAACCTCTTTCTATAATTCCGCCTCACCTCAACCCCTCTCTGTAGTAAGCCTCACCCCAACCCCTCTCCCGAGGGAGAGGGGCTAAAACCCTGGTTATATGGTTCTTCCTCCCCTCCCCCCGGGAGACGGGGCCGGGGGATGAGGATTGGGGATGAGGCAAGTGACAAGTGTTTCCACTTTAGTTCAGCACCATTCCGCAAAACAGAATTGCCGTCTATAATAAATTCATTAATTTCGGCAAATAAAAAATCAAATTGCTGACAAAACCTCGTTATATAAATGCCGGTGGCAAACTGATCGATCTTGAGATTCCCAAAGTAATGGGGATACTGAATATTACCCCTGACTCTTTTTTTGGTGCAAGCCGTTATAATACCGATGAAGAGATTATCTGCAGCTGCTGGAAAAATGCTCGACGAAGGTGCTGCCATTCTTGATGTGGGAGGCTATTCATCGCGGCCTGGTGCAGCAGTTGTTTCAAGCAGGTGATGAGGAACGCAGGGTAGTCAGGGCTATTAAGCTGATAATAAGAGCATTTCCGGATTCAGTGATCTCAGTCGATACATTCAGATCAGAAATTGCTCTTGAGGCCGTACTTGAGGCAGGAGCCCTGATGATTAATGATATCTCCGGAGGCGATGCTGACAGAGAAATGTTTTCAGTTGTCGAAAGGCTCAATGTCCCTACATAATGATGCATATGAAGGGAAATCCTGCAACAATGCAGAATAATCCTGTCTATGATGACATCGTGGCAGATATCCTGAAATATTTCGGAGAAAGGATCTTCAGGCTAAGGTCAGCAGGAGTGAAGGACATAATTATTGATCCCGGATTTGGTTTCGCCAAGACAATTGAACATAACTATGAGCTTCTCAGGCGGCTTGATGATCTTCAGATAAGCGGATTACCTTTGATGGTTGGTATTTCAAGAAAATCAATGATCTGGAAAACTCTTGATATTACCGCTGATGAGGCTCTGAATGGCACAACTGCAATTCATGCAATCGCTCTGTCAAAAGGCGCCGATATTCTCAGGGTGCATGATGTAAAAGAGGCAGTCCAGGCTGTAAAATTGGTTTCAAAACTGAAAAATCAGATACATGCCATTTAACATAACAACCCTTGATATAATTGACATTGTACTTGTGGCATTTATTATGTTCCAGATCTATCGGCTTATCCGGGGTACTGCAGCATTCAGTATTTTTATAGGTATCTTTTTCATTTATCTCTTCTGGCTCATTGTAAAGGCTTTGAATATGGAGCTTATAACTGCGCTGCTGGGGCAGATAATGGGAGTTGGTGTAATAGCGCTCATTATAGTGTTCCAGCAGGAACTGAGGAGGTTTCTTCTCGTTATAGGCAATAAGTATGTCTTCAGTCACAGTTTTTCACTCAGCAGGTTTTTCTTTCCTGCAAGGGTTGAACAGGGCAGTCCCAGGGAAGCAGAGGAGATTGTCAGAGCATGCGAATCGATGGCCTCAAAAAAGACCGGAGCGCTGATTGTGATAGGAAGAAAAAGCGGTCTTGATCTCTTCACCGAGGCCGGTGAAATACTTAAAGCACAGATAAGCGCTGAACTGCTTGAGACTATATTTTTCAAGAACACCCCCCTTCACGACGGAGCGGTGCTCATTGAAGGAGATTTAATTCTGGCTGCCCGTTGTCCGTTACCAATAACCGACCAGGTTTCTCTCCCTCCGCATTTTGGAATGAGGCACCGGGCAGCAGTAGGCATGTCAGAACATTCTGATGCAATTATTATAGTAGTTTCAGAAGAAACGGGATCCATAACAGTGGTTGACAGCGGCAGGATAAGGGAGAAGATTACTCCCAATGAGCTGAGAAATATACTGCTGATGGAGAAGGTATGGTGATAATCAGGTAACCCGTAATCCGATAACTGACATTCGGCCGCTGTTGGCGCGATTTGCAATCCGTGCCAATATATCCTTTATTATTATACAGTTGGTAATCAAATTATTATAGCACGGATTGCAAATCCGCGCTAACCTAGGAGCTATAAATCAGTACTTTAATAGCACGGATTGCAAATCCGCGCTAACCATACCCCTTACTTCCCGTCTATCATAATAGGCAACCCTTTCCCGTTAGTCATAAGGATGAGTTTTGAATTCGGCGAGGTCGAGATAGCCTTTATCATCTCATACTGCAGAAGCTTGTCGCTCAGACCGGAACTTAAGATCTTCTGATAATCGGCAATACCCTGTGCTTCGACTCTTTTCCTTTCGGCTTCCTGACGTTCCTTCTGGAGTACAAAAGTCATTTTCTGTGCGTCCTGCTCAGCATTTATTTTTGATTCAATAGTAGCTTTTACAGATTCAGGAAGAGTAATATTCCTTACAAGCAGCTGCTCAAGCATGAGTCCCCTCTCCTTGAAATTGGATTCAATTGTTGAGAATATCCTTGCCTGGAATTCATCTCTTTTTGTTGAGTATAATGCAACAGCATCATAATATACAGCATTGTCCCTGATCTTGGTCCTGCAGATGGGACGGACAAGAACATTCCTGTAGTCTGTTCCGACCTCTTTCAGAATTCTTGGAGCTTCATTTGGAACAACTTTATATAAAACAGTCAGGTCAACAATTACCTCAAGACCGTCAGCCGATAAAACGCGAATTGCATCATCACCCTGCTTGCTTCCTTCATCTGTAACACCCGACATTGTATAGTTCTCAGTTTTGATATCAAACATCACAACTTTCACAAGAGGATTGATAACATTCAAACCGCTCTCGCAGAATATTGTCGCTGACTTTTCCAAAGAGCTTCTGTACTCCAACCTCTCCTGGCTCAACCTGCACAACAGCAGAGGTGGAGATCCCTATAAGCACAATTACGAAACCAACTGTCATAACTATTGATTTATACTTTCGCATTACGGGATCCGTTTTGGCGATTACAAATCCGATGACAAGAACCACGATTCCAATTAAAATGACTGACATAGCTAAGATGTTTAAGGGTTAGTTTTTTACTTTTATTAATTCCGCTAAGATAACCAGATAATTCTGATATTAACTAGGCTTCAAATCCAATAACCGAAAAGTTCACTCCTGGGTTAATAGAAGGACCTTTTTTAAAACCAGTGATGTGTGAGCTTGGACTTTTTCAACAGCAATTTCAGATACTTTTCGCAAAGATTTTATCTTTATGAATTATTTAAACACCCGGGATGCTTAAGAGCCAGGCAATGAATCAGAAAATTCTTATTACAGGAGGTACTTCCGGTCTGGGGCTTCAACTGGTTCACCACTTTCTGGATGAGGGATATTATGTAGTTGCCACCGGGAGACAACCGGTTAATATGGCAGCATTCTGAATCGACAGTTTGCCTTTTACAGGATGGATTTTGGTGATCTTAAACAGGTAGCGGCTGAGACCAGAAAAATCTGCAAGGCTCACTCCATTTAGTCTCATCGTGAATAATGCAGGGATTCTCAGTCCTCCCGCTTATCTTGAAACGACTGATGGTCTTGAATACACTTTTCAGATAAATTTTCTGTCGCATCTTCTAATTAATGAAATTCTGCTTTCGTGTTCAGCCGAGCAGAGCCTCATACGAATTGCAACAATTACCTCACCGGTCTACAGGTTTGCATCCGTCCGGCCTCTTTATTCGGGCTCTGATGATTACAATCCAATGCGTTCTTATTCATCTTCAAAGCTATACATGGCGCTGATGCATGATTTTCTTAAAGTCAAGACATGGCGTAGCTAATCCGGAGTGTTTCAGTTTTGATCCCGGAACCTTCAGCTCGGGGATCTACAGGATGCAAAAAGGGTGGTTCCGGATGATGTACCGGATTGCAGCGCCTTTTATGAGAAGCCCGGGAAAAGTAGCGAAAGCACTGGCCGTCATGATGTTGAAGATAGAAATTGTGAATGGTTCAATTTATGATGCCTCGTACCGGAAGAAATCACTTCCTGCAATTGCTCAGAAGGAGAAAGATGCTCTTATGGATTCATGTTACAAACTGATTGATCCGTTTCTGAATTAGCACAATGACAAAAATTATAATTTCATTTAAGCCTGTTTTATATTCTCATTTTTTATAACTTTTGCCGGCAAAAATTTAACAACTTATTCATATGAAAAAGACAATTCTTCTGCTCATTTTAGTTACAGGAATATCAGTATTTGACAGGGTGTAAATCTTCAAAGGATCCTGCCAGCTGGAGCAGCAGCTGAAGTTGATAAATGGTTTAACGGGCATACATGGTTAAATGGCTGGAATATAACACCTGATGCTTCAATAAATAAAAAAGAGTTAGCTGTCAAGTATTTCAAAAATAAGGAGAGATGGGACAAAGCTTTTGCATTTCTGAGAGACAATGATCTTACAAAGCTTGAGGTTAAACGACATGATATTGACGGTGATAACCTTTATGCCATCTGTCAGTGAAGCCATGACAAAGAATGAAGAAGATGCGAAATTTGAGGCTCATCATAATTACATTGATATACAGCATGTCATTACGGGTGCTGAGCAGATGAGTATCTCACCTCTGTCAGACAAAAAGGAAGAGCTTGTTGCATATGACCCCGCCAAGGATGTCGAATTTATGACTGTAAACCAGACAGCCAGTTATGTTGCAACACCTGACAAGTTCTTTATCTTTTTCCCTTCTGATATTCACCGTCCAAGTGTGAAGGTAGACGAAAATAAAATAGTTCGTAAAGTTGTTGTAAAGGTCAGGATTGATTAAGCTTTTTGTGTTTAGAAGGAACATTCCAGGGTTCAGTCCGCACCAATTGTTGCCGTTGGCAGATCCGCATGGCTTATGCTAGTTTTGCATCAATCCGCAGTACGCGGATGATGAGAAATGAGGTTATGAACAATCGTATGGTTTTCATGTTTGATGAGAGAATAGAATAGATAGATGACTACATTATATGATCTTGTTGAGGGAGAAGAGGGGATAATTCTGAAGATCAAGGGAAGGGGACAATTCAGGCAACGGCTTTCAGAAATGGGATTTGTGGTCGGGAAAAAAGTGTCTGTTATCAAAAAGGCACCTCTCCGCGATCCTGTTGAATACATGATAATGGGCTATCATATTTCTTTACGAAACAGTGAAGCACAGCTGATAGAAGTAGAAAGGGGAACCAGATCAAAGGAATTTCAATCCGACAAACGGGGTCCTTGTAAGTGAGGAAGAAAATGGCTCATGGATTGAAAAGACTAAAAATATCCAGGTGGCTCTGATTGGCAATCCAAATTCAGGAAAGACAACTCTTTTTAATTTTGCATCAGGTTCAAAAGAAAAAGTAGGCAACTATCCTGGTGTGACTGTCGAATCAAAGGAAGCACAATTACAGGCAATCAGGTTACGATTTTTCGATAGTTGACCTGCCGGGCACCTATTCAATAAAAAGCTATTCACCTGAAGAGATCTTTATAAGGAACTATATTTTTGACAATAAGCCGGATATAGTTGTTAATATTGTCGATGCTTCCAATCTTGAGAGAAATCTCTACCTCACTACCCAGCTGATTGATATGGGGGTTCAGATAGTGATCGCCCTGAACATGTACGATGAGCTAAAGAGACAAGGAAGATGTTCTCGACCATAATTCACTGGGCCTTCTGCTTGGAGTCCCGGTCATTCCAACAGTGAGTTCGAAAGGCAAGGGCATAAAAGATCTTTTTGAAAAGATCATTGAAGTTTATGAAAGAAGAGACCCGCGGGTACGACATATCCATATAAACTACGGCACCGAGATTGAGAATTCAATCAGCGCCCTGCAGTCGAAAATAAAAATTGAGGAGAACAGAGCCTTTACAAATATTATTTCAGCCAGGTATCTCGCTATTGAACTTCTTGAAAATGACAAGGAGTATTCAGAGAATATCTCCCGTTGTGTAAACTCTTCGGAGATAATAGAGATAGCCAGAAAGGAATCCCGCAGGCTTGAAAAGCTTTATTCAGATCCTATAGAGACAGTAATTACGGATCTCCGGTATGGCTTTATATCAGGCGCCCTGAAGGAGACACTCATAAGTCAACAAGGTCGAAAGGGTCAGAAAGACAAAACTGATTGATGACTATCTGACAAACAGGTATCTTGGAATACCGATTTTTATATTCTTCATGTGGCTGACCTTTTTTACAACCTTTAAGCTTGGCGGCTATCCCAAAGCCTGGATCGAATCAGGCATAGCAAAGCTCTGCTGATCATTATTGCCAGCCAATATGCCGGAAGGAATAGCCAGGGATTTCCTTATTGACGGGATACTCGGAGGTGTCGGAGGAGTCATAGTCTTCCTTCCGAATATTATTATCCTGTTTTTGTTCATATCCTTTATGGAAGACACCGGTTATATGGCCAGGGCTGTTTTTATTATGGACAAGCTTATGCACAAGATAGGATTGCACGGAAAATCATTTATCCCGCTTTTCATGGGATTCGGATGCAATGTTCCGGCAATTATGGCGACAAGGATAATTGAGAGCAAACGCGACCGTCTTGTTACAATGATGATTACTCCCATTCATGTCGTGCAGTGCAAGATTGCCGGTGTATATTCTTTTTATAAGCGCTTTTTTTGCAAACAACCAGGGAACTGTTCTCTTTTCACTCTATTTTCTTGGAATTATTTTTGCAATATTATCGGCATTGCTCCTGAACAAAACCTTTCTTAAATCAGGGGAGATACCGTTTGTAATGGAGCTTCCTCCTTACAGAGTACCTACGGGAAGAAGCATTAGTTAAGCATGTTGTTTTCAGGACAGAGCTCTATCTCAAGAAAATCGGAGGCATAATCCTGATAGCATCAATAATTGTATGGATCTTAAGTAATTTTCCCCGTAATGTAAGTCTATTCGACGAAATTATGCAGGTGAAATAGAACAGATAGGAAAATCTGATCTGAAGGAAAAGGAGAAGGAGGAATCGATAAACAGGCTGCTTTTTGAGCAAAAGGGAGAACGGCAAAGCAAGTCATTCATTGGAATGATAGGGCACACAATTGAACCGGTTATGAGGCCGCTTGGCTTTGACTGGCGTCTGAGTGTGAGCATACTTTCAGGCCTTGCTGCAAAGGAGGTTGTTGTAAGCACTCTCGGAGTAATATTTCAGGCTGACAGCAATGCCTCCGGAATCTTCACTTGTTGAGAAAATCCAGAATCAGAAAGATCTCAACCGGAAAAACTCTCTTTTCCCCGCTTGTTGCATTCTCCTTCATGTTGTTCATTCTGATCTATTTCCCCTGCATAGGGGTTGTTGCGGCAATCAGGAGAGAATCGGGCGACTGGAGATGGCCGTGTGTTCATAGTTTTTTATACAACAGGAATTGCATGGCTGCTCTCCTTCATAGTGTACCAGACCGGGAAACTATTTCTGGGATAAGACAGAGCTAATCTGAAACGATGGCTCTAAAATCCTCTGTGACCCTCTGTGTCTCCTCTGTGGCCCTCTGTGTAACAAATAATTAAGAACTTACACAGACTTTGATCAGCCGTAGCTTTCAAGCGAAGGCTGAGATCACAGAGTAGCCACAGAGTTACACAGAGAAAATATTAATTGTTATATTCATGATCTTCATAATATATGCTGAAGGCAATATAGTCAACTATATGTTTTGCAAAATACATATTCTGAAGTGATTCCCTGAGTGTATTAAGTTGTTCCCGCACCGGATCGATCAGGTCACTAAGCTTTGATGTTGTTCCATCGTCGTAAGTGAGCAGAATATCCCTTTTCTGGCATACTGAGCCGGTCGTATCCGAATCATCTGTAATGATCTCAGCAGCATTCTGCTGAAGTACACCTCCAACAAAGACCTGTATCGAATCAATACCAGTTGTTTTCCTGAGCTCGACAGCTCCGATTGTAAGATCATACTGCTTCTCGCTTTTGTGATGGCCGTTCCAGATAAATGTATTGACTCTTTAAAAAGGGTGTCATTGTCCTTGGAAAGTGAAAAAGATGATTTTGCTGTATCACCGTTCTGCCATAGAGCTGCGATGTTGTATCCGTCACTGAATGTAAATTTTGAAGCATTTGAATTGCTATGAAATGAACCGGATGAGGATGAAACATCCATTGAGCCTGCATTTTCATCATTGAGCGTGAGGCCTGCCGTCAGTTTATACTCATAATTATGCCACCAGTTATAATACAGATGATAATCTGTTGCAGTAATTGTAAAGTTATTCGGATAGACTGTATCAACAGGTTCATAGAAATGGAGATGCTTTGGATGGAAGTACCAATGCCTCAGGCATATTTACTATCATATTGTCGCTCTCTCCTGTCTTTGTGAAAAGCCTGTACGGAGCAAAAACTGATTGATAACGAAGTACTGTGTCAGGCTGGAAGTCATAAATGCCCGAAACCATACTCAGACTGATTGTGTCATTAAATGTGTAGTCAGATTTTGAAGCCGCTTCATTCAACGAAAGTAGCTGATAACCTTTGGTTTCTGATATTCTTGTCACAGCATGACTAATATCAGCAACCCCCTTTTCAACAGATTGTTTCAGATCCGCTGTTGCCTGTTTCATCTTTAGAGCAGCTCCAGGCAACCAAACCCATCATAACAACAACTGCTATAAACATTCTTTTTCATAGCTAGAAATTATTTATTAGTAATTAATAACAGATGATAAAGAAAGTTTCCTCAAAGTTAATGCCATTATGTCCGAAGGAAATAATCTTCAATTAATAATACAGACTAGTTATTAAGATTGCAATTAGCATTGACTGACTTAATTTACCACTGGCTATATAACGCCTGAATATGGAAAAAGTTATTGTGACAGACTTGTTTTTTTAATGCGATTGATGCCTTAATGCAGAAAAGTTACATCACCGACCTTATCAAAATATTCTCCGTCAGCGAATCTGCCGTTAACCTTCCAGACATAGACCCCCTGCTCAGCAAGGTTTTTATCTTCGAAGTAGCCGTCCCAGCCCTTTTTCAGATCATTGCTTTCGTAGATAAGGACTCCCCATCTGTTGAAGATCTGCAGCCTGTATTCCATTATATTCTCAAAGAATGGTCTGAAAACATTATCCATTTCAGGATAGACTCCTTCCTGCCATGCTCCGCCCGTGGGCCCTGTACCGTTCCATTTAAAAACATTCGGAAATTTAATATAGCCTGTCTTCCAGTCAACAACTATCGGAGTATCAAGGAAGGAGGTGTCAATGCATCCGTCTGCAGATGTTGTGACAAGAGACACTGTATAGCTTCCGGGATTTTCATATTTATGATAGGGGTTTTCCTCAGTTGAAGTATTGTCCGTCACCAAAATCCCACAGGCTTGAAACATCATAAAAGCTGTAATTGTAAAATACAACTATCTGTTCGTTATTTACAATGTTGGTGGGATATGCATTGAAGACCGATGTCGGATTCTGGAATACCCTGTATAGTGCCGTTATGGATTGATTGTCCGGTCACATTTATGACAGTAAGCTTTACAATATAGTTTCCCGGCGATATAATATGTGTGGGAAGGATTTTTTTCATTTGAATAAACATTGTCTCCAAAATCCCATATATATGATTCACCGTAGACGCTTTTGTTAATGAATCTGACTGTCAGTGGAGTACAGCCAACAGTGTCGGGTTCGAAATCAGCTTCCGGAAGGGGTTTTGTCACAACTCTGATATGAATTGTGTCGGTTGCAATACATCCGAATTTGTCGGGTGCAGTCTGGTATTTTATTATATGTGTTCCGATCCCGGCTACAGCGGGATCAAAAATATTCCCGGTTACACCGTCACCGGAGAATACTCCCCCCTCCGGAGTGGCTTTGAGGGTTAGGGGAGGATTGTTTATATACTGGATTCCAACGCTTTCAATAACAATTTCAGGAATTGGCACAACAGTAATTGTTGTTGTATCCGAATCCTTACAATCCTGATTGATAATATTATAGCTTATAACATGATCTCCCGGTCCGGCGATTGCAGGATCAAAAGTATTTCCTGTTACACCCTCACCTGACCAGATTCCGCCCAGATCGTGAGCTGTAAGGAAAACTATCGGACCATTGACGCAAAGAGTATCAACCGGAGTTAATTGTTGCATCAGGCACCGCAACTGTCAGGATTGTCGAGTCTGAATCGCTGCATCCGTTGGAATCGGTAATTGTATATGTATATTACATGATTTCCCGAACCTGCAAGGGCAGGGGTGAAGACGTTCCCGACGATACCCGGACCGGCCCATATTCCCCCCGGATCATGTGCCCTCAGGATCATCGGAGGATCTGAGATACATACTATGCTCATCGGAGTTATTGTTGCATCGGGTGTCGGTACAACTGTAATAATTATCTGATCATAGTCTGAACATCCGTCAGCATTTGTAATATCGTACCTTATTAAATGATTGCCTGCCCCTGCAATGTCGCGGATTGAACCTGTGACCTGTTACACCTGTTCCCGACCACCTTCCTCCCGGATCATGAGCAGTCAGATCGACCGGAGCACTCTCCTCGCAAAGGGTGTCAACAGGTGTAATAGTAGCATCAGGATAGGGAACTATAAGTATTATTGCCGTCGTGATAACAGGCGGATGATCTCCGTTTACAAGATCAACAGGTGCTCCCGGAATGTTTGGGTCGTCATAGGGATTACAGTAATTCCAGTTGCGCAATGTTACCTGGAAATACTGGCCCAGCAGCTTATCATTGGCCACATTAATTACATCAGACCATACTCCTGATCCGGTGACAGGGCCTGGCAGCGTGATTACCGGACCGGAATAGGGAAAAGTTCTTGATGATACCGTTAATAGTTACAGGGATGCCTGTCATTGTTATGTCTGTCCCGTAAGTCCACCGGATCCATCGTGTATTCACATTTGGATTATCCCTTTCCTGGGGGGGAACGCAGTTGAACTGGGTAAGATCGCGGAAGCGGACATCGGCTCCGTTGCCAACACATATGGGATAGACCTCCGGATTAATGTGCATATGTCCTCCATTATGATCATCATCATCCCAGACCGTGACAATCTGCTCCTGGGATGAAGATGTGCAGACGACGCCGTTTACAATTAATGTTGATTGCGGATGGTAATTGCAGACATTTCCGCTGGATGTGTAAATTGTTGAAGCTGTAGTCTGAAAAACACCCGGAGAGATCTGGGTTGCAGGAACTATATTCGTGGTGCCATTATCCCAGTCATACCTTATGCTTACAGGAGTTCCTGCATTATTGACTCCTGTATAGCTAACCTGCCAGTTTACGGAAACAGGTGAACATAATTTATCGGGCAAAATGTTATTGGCCTTCGATAAAAGCCTGCAATCCTGCCCGGTACTGACAGCTGAGATGAACATTAATAAAAATGAAAAATAAAAAACTTTCATTCTGTATTATTTTGGTGCATCCTCTATTCTCTGATCTGATCCTGTATGCCCTGCAGACGTGTTCCTGCTTTATAAACGATTTAGTTATCCTGAATAAAAGCCAAATAACTACTCCACAATGCATGGTTCAGAAAGAATTTCTATGCTTTCAGCCCCGTACTCTCCTTTTATTACTAAACTACTATTTTAACAATAAGGTTGCATGGCATATATTTTTTTTAACGTGTGCTGAAATTAAATGGATTTTCATTGATGAAAAAAACAGTAATTTTATTTCAGGTAATCAATTTTTATATCATAATCCCATTTGTCAAAATACAGATTTCCTCCACTCCCATTCAACTTCACCTCTCTGAAAGTCATAGGGTTCACTTCTCATATAATATTTTTGAGGATACAGATTTCCTGAAACTCCGTCATTTACTATCATTCTGTAGCTGTCGATCCCTGAAAGAAAATATTCCCTGATCTCCTTTATTCTCTGAGTTTTGCAGATCATATGAGACATCAGAAGGAATCCATCCGGCTCCTTCAAAATATACCTCGCACCAGTCATGCAGATTTTCCGATCCGGGTGGTATCATCCATCCGCTCTGCCATCTTACAGGTATCCCTTTGTATCTCAGCATCGACATGTAAAGGAAGGTCTGCATACCGCAGTCACCCCTCCTGTGTTTAAATACATATTCAGGAATATCATCCATTATACAATATTCGAGAGCTCCTGTCCATGGAATATTTTCCTTGAACCACATATATATTTTTCTTACAACTTCAGCCGGATTCTCCTCTCCCATCAGTAATGCTGTCAGCAAGATGTTTAATATTTTCAGAGAAGTTGATCTGGGGCAGCTGCTCAGCAGTGTATTTTTTGAAGATTTCAGAACTCCTGTCATAAGGTAAAATTTTAAGACGGGAGATATCAAAATACTGGGCGCTTGTTTCATATCTGAAGGAGAGGCTGAAGGTTGTCGGCATCCCCTTTCTGGCTTTTGCTTCCATGTAAAGGTGCTGTGGATAGCAGTATCGGGCGAAATCGCTGTATTCGCTGTTTGATGTACTCAGCAGTTCAATATTTCTCTGACGCAGATGGTTTGACTTTGGGTATGGCATCCAGCATCGTACAGTCTCTCCGTCGGGAACAGCATCAGGATGTACGGTGATTGTGTATGTTATTTCTGCACTCGACAGGCACGGCAGGTTTGCCCTGAGATCCTGACTTAATAACTTCTGAGGTATGTTTCAGACGGAAGATCATTTCCGGATCTTCAGCGTTTGACTTTAACCACAGATCATGATCTTCATAAAATTTCTTCAGAAGAAAAAGGTTTGAGACGGCTCTTCTGAAATACATCTTTTTGCCATCAGTTAAACGGTACTCAAGCCAGCCTTTTTCTTCCCATTTCAATTTATCAGCTTCAGTGAATGAACCTATCCGTTTTTCAATCTGTTTATTCACCTGTTCTTCATTCACCGAAAAGTCAATTTCAATTCTCTCTGCAACCTGTGCGAGTGAATCGGCTTTAAAAACAAGAGCTTTGTTATCCGGAAATGTTCTTATAACTGAATCGGCCATGCTCCTGACCCTTGAAAGATTTCCTGCATCCATCTCCTTCAGCATTGAATTAAGTACAATGTGCAGAGTCTGGTTCTGATTTACAGCCCGATATAATGATCAGGAAGAAGGGGAGGAGCAAACTATTTTCTTTTTTTCATAGGGATGGAGCTGGTCTGATAATATATCTGCTGAAGTTAGCCTTATTGTTTCAATATCTGATTTGAAGCTGTATTCACCTGAGCTGATATTGAAAATAGCGTAACCATCCTTCATGGCTGAAAATGATATTGTCTCTGACTTTTTTATCTTTGCTGCCGCTTTCTGTTACATCATTTTCCGACTGAGCAGGCACCCAGACTGTCGCTGTGCATCCGACGGGCACTGTGACATCCATTGTCAGAGCGTTCCGTTATCCTTTTTCCAGCCTATAGATGCTGTGCCATATGGTGTGAGATTTGAATAGGAAGCAAATGAAATATCCTTTGGAGGCATTGGCCTGAATATTATATGTTTGTAACCTGGTTTGTCAGGATCAGGATTCATACCTGCCAGGTACCTGTAAAACCATGTGATCCCTCCACCAAACATAGGGTGATTACGTGAACCTTCTCCATTCCATTCCTCCCATGTGGTAGTGGCTCCCTGCTCGATCCACCAGCCATACGACGGCATAGTTCTTCTGATTCATTACCCTGTATGCCAGTTCATTAAGTCCGTTTTCGGAGAGCACTTCAAAGAAAAACTGAGTACCGAATATGCCTGTGTCGAGATGATCGTCAACTACCATAATGTCTTCATCAAGAGCACTTATTACACGTTTTTTCTGATCATCAGGAAGGCCCATCTTCAATGCAAAGATATTTCCTCCGTGTGCTCCATATGTTCCGTGTGTGCTGTCAAAATATTTATTCTGAAAAGCTTTCTTTGTTTTTTCAGCGAGGGTATTGTAAAAGATTTCATCATCCTTTTCCCCAAGAGCTCCTGCAGCATTTGCAGTCAGGCTTGCACATCTCCAGAGATAAAATGTATGAACCATATCATCCGGAGGTAGTTTTCCCGGAGCTACCCAGTCGCCCAGATTTATCCACTGGTTGGGATTTGCCTTATCAGGAGCCTGTGAAAACATAATGCCATCTTCACCGGTCCAGGTAAGCATGTATTTTATATAGCCCTTCATGCCCTCATAATTATTCTTCAGCAGGTCGATGTCGCCATAATGCAGATAATATTCCCAGGGCATAATATTCATTGCTGCACCCCAGGCTACTCCGCCGCCGCAACCCGGCTGCCATGGAGCTCCATTGGGAACATATCCGTTTTCAGGATTCTGTGCTCCGAGAATATCCTGGATCCATTTGTATAAAATGTTCTTGCATCGAAATTATGCATAACCGTTACGCAGGCGACCTGTCCGTCACCGGTATAAGGCGACCTCTCCCGGTGAGGGCAGTCGCTGGCAATACCTCCATGCATATTATCAGTCTGGCTCCGCCACCAGATCTTATTTATTGTATTGAAAAGAGGATTTGAGCACTCAAACTTTCCGGTAGTTTCAACATCCGAATATACAGCTTCTGCACTAAGCTGTTCTGGATTTAATTCTCCCGGCCAGTTGGTTATTTCCACTTCCCTGAAGACATACCAGGTGAATCGTGTTGCATAGGATTCAGGACCACCGCCTTTCATCGTATATGAATTATCACCAACAGGAGATTCGCATATATATTTTATTTCAATCTTTCGTCCCTTCTCACCGGTTACATTTTTCAGATGAAGCCATCCTGAGATCTCCTGCCCGAAATCAACTTTGTAATGTCCTTCTCCAAGCTTTTCAATTTTCTGTGGGGCAAGGCTTTCCATAACCCTGTCGGGAGGTGACATCTGTGCTTTCATGACTCCCTCCGGAGCTTTTCTGGTTGCAGCCTGTTCCCATCCCGAATCATCAAAACCCGGAGCAGACCAGCCTGGTTGTTCCAGTCTGGCATCATAGTGTTCCCCGTCATAAATAAGGTCCATTACAACCGGACTCTTTGATGCTTTCCAGCTATGATCGCTGACAATAACCTGTTCGGTCCCATCCGTGTAGGTTATGATATATCTGTCCGATAAACCTTGGGGTACCATAGCCCTGGGTCCAGTAATAGCCTGGATTGTAAAATCCATTGCCAAGAATGGCACCTGCTACATTTTCTCCTTCATGCAGCATGTTCTTTAATATCATACGAGAGATACATTACCCGGTATTCCCTGAAATTGTTTCTGATCATAACTCCTATAGGTCCCAGATCATCACGTTTACCATAGAGTGTGAGATTGGGAGACAGAACATCCTGTCCGGCCTTTTCTCCATTGACATAAAATTCAAAGAAGCCCAGACCGGTAACAAAAGCCCGGGCAGAAGCAACTTTTTTATTCAAGTATGAATTTTTTCCTGAGCAGAGGGGCAGGGGGAGGGGTATTTTCAGAACCCGGCTGTCTCATCCTCGCCTGCTCCGTCACGAGACTGAGGTTTAGGCAATGGCTCTTCTCCCTGCCAGGGAGCGCCAATCCACTTGTGCTGTCCATTCATCTCGGTTTAAAAGTCCCATACTCCAGAAAGCCGGTTCACTCCAGTCCGATGATTTTCCGTTTTTATCCCAAACCCTTACCTGCCACCAGCAATCCTGTCGTGATTTCAGTGGTGATCCATCATATTGTATATTGATCGACTCATCCGAAATCACCTTACCGCTGTTCCAAAGATCAGCCTTGCCTGCAATCAGCTTTTCCCTTGTTCCTGCCACCCTGATCTCCCAGGCTGTCTGGATCTGACCTCTCTCTTTTTCAGGGGAAATGTTTACCCATGATAGTCGTGGTTTAAGTATATCCACAACCAGCGGATCCTTGAGATTTTCACAGGTTAACTTTACAGGTGTGACAGATGCCTGCAACAAACCGGTAAACAATACCAGTAACGAATAGATTGATAAATGCTTTTTCATCTTCTAAAACTAATAAAATATTGGATGACTATATCAAAAAACCTTTACATTTGAGACAGGTATAGGATTCCGGGCATTTATGCGGTTGTTTAATGCGCGATGGTCTGTTTAATTGAAGCTGATTATTCTATTGAACTTGGTATGATTTGTTCCGAGTCCAAGGCTCAAAGCACCAAGGATCACCAAGATACAAATAAAATAATATAATGAAAAGTAAAATTTTTGTTCTGGCTGTTGCCTGTAACCTTGTATTGGCTTCCTGTGCTCAGAAAGAGTTGGACCCGGTTGATTTTGTAAATCCCAATATCGGGGGCATGCCGCCTTTACTGCAGCCTACAGTTCCACTGGTCAACCTTCCGAACAGCATGATGCGAATCCATCGTCTTCCGGGAAATTATCAGGCTGAAAAGATCTCCGGCTTCCCATTTATCCTTGTCGGACACCGCAATGGTACCGCGGGATCTGCTTATGCCGGTATCAGGAAAAATATCAGCAATCAGCAAGGACTGGGCAAGCTATTATGATCATGATTATGAAGTATGCAAGCCGTATTCTTATTCTGTCTGGCTTGAAGATCCGGATATAAAACTTGAAGTAGTCCCGGGTGAAAAAACCTCATTTTATCAGATTGCCTGGAACAAAAAGGAGCCTAAACACCTGATGCTGGCTGTTACAACAAGCGGTGAAATGAAAATTGCTGGAAACAATACAGTTGAGGGTTATGAGGTCTATTCTGAAAATGTAAAAGTATTCTTCTGTATAAAAACAAGCAAGAGTTTTGTATCTGACTCATCGTGGAATGCAGGTACAATCACTGCAGAAGGTGTTCAGTTCAGGTGAAGTGAAAGAGCCTTCTCTGGCACTTACTTTCGATATTCCTGAGAAAGAGAGGGTCGGTGTCAAGATGGGAATTTCATTTATCGATATTGAACAGGCAAGAAAAAATCTTGAAACTGAAATACCTGACTGGAATTTTGAAGCCCTGAAAGCATCAGGGAGGGAGAAATGGAACAAGGCACTTGGCAAGATTGAGGTTCAAGGCGGAACCACTGATCAGAAAACTGTTTTCTACACAGCCATGTACAGGACATACGAACGCATGGTGAATATTTCAGAAGACGGCAGATATTACAGCGGCTATGATAATAAAATCCATAACGACAATGATACTGCATTCTACGCAGATGACTGGATGTGGGACACATACAGGGCAGCTCATCCCCTGCAGGTGATGATCAATCCTGATCTGGAGAATCTTAAGATACAATCATATATCAGGATGTATGAACAGGGCGGATGGATGCCTTCATTCCCGATAGTATCAGGTGATCTGCCATGCATGAACGGGCATCATTCCGCAGCGATAATTGCCGATGCCTATTTTAAGGGTGTCAGGGGATTTGACATCGAAAAAGCATATGAAGGCCTGAGAAAGAATGCGATGGAGGCGACGATGCTTCCATGGCGCAATGGTCCGATGTGCTCACTTGATACTTTTTACCTGGAAAAGGGTTATTATCCTGCATTGAATCCGGGTGAAAAAGAGACTGTCGCTCTTGTTCATCCTTTTGAAAAGAGACAGGCAGTAGCTATAACACTGGGGCACAGCTATGATGACTGGTGTCTGGCGCAGCTGGCAAAGGCTCTTAACAAGGAAGATGATTATAAATATTTCATGAAGCGTGCCCATAACTTCAGCAATCTTTTCAATCCTGAGACTGGCTTCTTTGCCCCGCGCACCGCCGACGGCAGCTGGGTGCAGTGATTTCAATCCAAAGTTTTCAGGTGGACTTGGAAGCCGTGACTATTATGACGAGAATAACGGATGGACATATCTATGGGACGTACAGCATGATATTTCAGGACTGATAAGCCTTCTTGGAGGACGAGACAAGTTTATTCAAAGGCTCGATCAGCTGTTTATTGAAGAACCGGGCATGTGGAAACCCGATTATATTCAGCAATTCCCTGATGCCACCGGTCAGGTGGGTCTCTTCGTGATGGGTAATGAACCAAGCCTTCATATTCCATATCTTTATAACTATGCCGGGGCTCCATGGAAGACACAGAAAAGAATCAGGATGCTTCTTGATACATGGTTTACAAATACCCCGACCGGAATACCGGGTGATGAGGATGGGGGAGGACTCTCGGGATTTGTTGTATTCTCAAGCATGGGATTCTATCCTGTAACACCCGGAATTCCTGCCTTTAATATCGGAAGCCCTGTATTTACAGATGTGAAAGTTCATCTTAAGGATAATAAGATATTTCATATTGTTGCAAGGAATTCGGGCAGACAGAACAAATACATTCAGAAGGCCACCCTTAACGGGAGGGAATGGAACAAGCCATGGTTCAGCTGGGATGATATAAAGAATGGCGGAGATCTTATGCTGGAGATGGGTGACAGACCGAACTACAGCTGGGGAGCTGACCCTGCTGATGCCCCTCCCTCAGGACTATCAGAGTAGATTAAACCGGCAAACATATAAACCAAATGATCGAATATAAGATTGAGAACAACCTTAGCGTTGAAGAATTCAGAATGGTCCTTGTAAACTCTACTCTTGGACAGCGGAGACCAGTTGATGACCCTGACAGACTTCGGAAGATGCTCGAACACGGAAATCTTATAATTACGGCCCGTGAAAATAATGTTCTGATTGGAGTCTCACGTTCACTCACTGACTTTGTTTTTTGTACCTATCTTTCCGATCTTGCTGTTGATAAGTTATATCAGAAACAAGGGATTGGCAGGGAGCTGATACGACTGACCAAATTAGCCTCACCTGACGCCAGGCTGATTTTGCTCGCGGCTCCTGCTGCAACGGGTTATTATCCAAAACTGGGCATGATCAGGCATGAGCATTGTTTTTATCTCGATGATATTAACGACCTGAAATGATTTAAAATTAAAAGCGCATGAAAAAGTTATTGTTTATTGCATTCCTCACTGTGATCATTTGTGAGATTAACGCCCAGGATGTCAATAATGTCTATGATTCCACGCTTGCTAAAAAGCTCGGGGCTGATGAATATGGAATGAAAAAATATATTCTGATTATTCTTAAAACCGGTACCGGCACAGCCGTCAGCAGAGAGGTTCGAGACAGTATTTTCAGAGGTCATCTTGCAAATATAGGCAGGCTTGCAGGTATAGGGAAACTGGTTATTGCCGGACCGCTTGGTGATAATGAAAAATCGTATCGCGGGATATTTATTTTCAATGTCGCAACACTAGCCGAAGCCAGGGAGTTATTGACGACAGATCCCGCTGTGAAAGCAAAACTGCTTGATGCTGAACTATATGAATGGTATGGTTCAGCAGCTATAGGTGAATACCTGAAGGTTCATGAAAAGATTTCAAAACAGAAGTTCTGAATTATTATTGGATTGATTTGCCATCCTCCATTATGACATCGTAAACATATCCATATCCGAAGTCCTTATCCAGTGCAATTTTCCCTTCGAATGTAACCGTTTCACCAACAGCTGCAGAGAGATCGGTAGTGATAGTGAGGTCAAAACCTTCCTTGTATTCCGTTCCGTCCTGGATATGTATCCAGTTCTTTCCCATTATACCCGCATTATATTTGGTTACCTGTCCCTTTACCTTTATCACTTTGCCCTCGTATGCTTTTTTGTCGCCAAGCAGTTTCGCAATTGTAATACAATCAGCACATGGTTCAATCTTTACGTCGGCCTTTGAAGTTATTACCCTTGCCTGATGTTTCTCTCCGCCCATTGGCTTTGGTCTCTTCCTTCTTGTTAAAAGAATCCTTTACAAGAGGTCCTGAGCCGGGTCCTTTACAAAAAGTCAATGCCACTGCTGCTGTCAATAAAAAGATTATCTTCTTCATCTGAATTATAATTTATTTTGTATATTTTCTTAATTGTTAATTTTCTGTCTGATGAGATCTTATAATACACAAATCCTTTGCCGGAATTAACCTGGCAAAGGATTCGTTTAATTACTAAGGTTAGGTCAGGATTAATTTTTCTTGACTGCAGGATCAGGATGAGCAATCTTTGCTGATGCAGTCTCAAAATTGAATTCCTTGAAGAATGGATTCTCTTTGTTATGGCATCCAAGGCAAACAGTCTTTGTCGGGCAGGATCAGACCGCTTTCCATAGCCAGTTTTCTGGTTCTTCATAACAGTGGGAGATTTGTAGTTGCTGCCGGGTCCGTGGCATGATTCGCATGATACGCCTTCCTGTGCTGTAATCCCTGCGCGAAGATTTGCTCCGGCTTTTTCATATGTTGAATGGCATTTGAGACATTTTGGTTCTTTTGCAGGATCAGCAATACCATTCTTCTTTGCATAATCAAGTGATGCCTGGTTTGCCAATGTCTTCATTGCCTGTGCATGAGGATCCTTCAGCCATTTGCCATACTGGTCACCGGTTGCAGGTTTATTATGGCACATCTTGCACTTGTCGGCACCTATATACTTGAAGGTCTGAGCAGATAGTGTATTGACAAGTAACAAAGAGATACAAATCAGTAATACATTCTTCATAACATATTGTTTTTAGTTAAATTTTCAAGAATCAAGGTAAAAATATGACTTTTTACTTATGCAAATATAATAAATTAGGAATATGTGATACTTTTTATTGCAAAAAGTATAATGCTCCATGTCCTGGACAAAACATGAATTTTACTATTTGTATATTGTCTCTTATTTGTTAATTTTGCACCGTTAAATGAAAAGGAATACATTATATAACAACAGTATCGCTCCGCCATGACTGGTCATCTGGGGACGGAGTTTGCAGCTTGCTGCCAGTTGATTTCATAGCTGCATTTCCGGAAAAATTTCTTTTAAAGTATACAGTCAGATAATGATTGTCCAGCAACAATATATTTATGGATTTAAAGAGTGAAATAGGAAAGAGAAGGACATTCGCAATTATAAGTCACCCCGATGCAGGGAAGACTACTCTTACCGAAAAACTATTGCTTTTCGGAGGTGCAATACAGACTGCAGGTGCAGTAAGAAGCAATAAGATAAGGAAAACAACAACATCCGATTTCATGGAGATTGAGAAACAGCGCGGTATTTCTGTCTCAACCTCGGTGATGGCATTTGACTATAACAATATACGGGTAAATATTCTTGATACACCCGGGCATAAGGATTTTGCTGAAGATACCTATCGTACACTGACAGCTGTCGACAGTGTCATTCTTGTTGTTGATTCGGTTAAAGGCGTTGAAGAGCAGACCCGTAAGCTGATGGAAGTATGCAGGATGAGGCATACACCTGTGATGATCTTTATGAACAAGATGGACAGGGAGGGCATTCATCCCTATGATCTTCTCGATGAACTTGAGAAGGAGCTGAAGATAGCTGTATGTCCATATACATGGCCAATTGGAAGCGGAAAACAGTTCAAGGGTGTTTATAATCTTTTCAGAAAGGATGTTCAGATCTTTGCTACGGATAAGAACAGTATTCCGGAGAGTCTGATAAGTACAAGAGATATCCAGGACCCACGGCTGAGAGATTTCGTCGGCGAAGATAATATTGAGAGACTGTGGGAAGAAATTGAATTTGTTGGTGATATGTTTGAAACATTCAATATGTCGCTGTACCGTGAAGGTTATCTGGCTCCGCTTTTCTTCGGAAGTGCATTGAATAATTTCGGTGTTCTTGAATTGCTTGAGACATTCCTCGAGATAGCACCATGTCCGGGGGCTGTTCAGGCATCAGAGCGTGCCGTGATGCCTGAGGAGGATCAGATGACAGGCTTTGTTTTTAAGATTCATGCAAATCTTGATCCTAATCACCGCGACAGGATTGCGTTTATGCGTATCTGTTCAGGCAGATTTGAAAGAAACAAGTTCTATTTTCATACACGATCCGAAAAGAAGATGCGGTTTTCTTCCCCCGCAAGCTTTATGGCAAATAATAAAAGCATTGTGGATGAGGCTTTCCCGGGTGATGTGGTGGGATTATACGATAGCGGCAATTTTAAAATAGGAGATACACTTTCCGAAGGTGAATCGCTTCATTTTGAAGGTGTTCCAAGCTTTTCACCTGAAATACTTAGGGAAGTAGTTAACCTCGATCCTTTAAAAACCAAACAGCTCGATAAAGGAGTACGCCAGATGACCGATGAGGGTGTGGCTCAGCTATTTATCCAGCAACCTGGCAACAGAAAGATAATCGGAACTGTTGGAGAGCTTCAGTACGAAGTAATCAAATTCAGGCTTGAACATGAATACGGAGCAAAATGCAGATTTTCACATCTTCCGTTTGTGAAGGCCTGCTGGGTGACATCGGATAATAAGAAGGAGCTGGATGCATTCCTTACAAGAAAATCCTCGGCAATTGCCTATGATAAAGAAAATAATGCAGTATTTTTTGCCGAAAGCGAATGGATGCTTAAAATTGCCAGGGAAAATTTCCCGTCAGTCACTTTTCATGAATCATCTGATTTCATGATGCGAAGGAAAAAGGTAAGTATAAGCTGATCATTATTAAAGCGATTTCCGAGTTCAGGATTATTTTTATTAATTTTACTGTAGTTAATCCTAATTGCACTCTTAATTTTAATTGACTGGATGAAGCTGTATGTTAAGAATATGGTTTGCTTACGCTGCAAAATGGTTGTTAAAGTCTGAGCTGGAGAAGTTAGGATTGCATCATACAAGAATTGAACTGGGCGAAACTGAAATTCTGGAGGACCTTTCTCCGGAGCAGATGAAACAGCTTGATGAAGCACTCAGACAGAGCGGACTTGAGTTGATGGATGATCAGAAAAGCATACTGGTTGAAAAAATAAAAACCCTCATAATCGACCTGGTTCATTTTTCTGATGACCAGATAAAAATAAATCTTTCTGATTACCTTAGCTCAAAACTGAATCATAACTATTCAGCCCTTTCAAATCTTTTCACCGAAGTTAAAGGAACCACAATTGAACATTTTTACCTTACACATAAAATAGAAAAGGTTAAAGAACTGCTTGTATATGATGAACTCAATCTTACCGAAATAGCCTATAAAATGCATTACAGCAGTGTGGCTCATCTCTCAAATCAGTTTAAAAAAATGACAGGACTCACTCCCTCCCACTTCAAAAATCTCAAAAATAAGAACCGCAAACCAATTGTGGATCTCTGAAATTCTGCAAACTATTCCGGAATAGTTATGTAACATGATCCCGGGCTACCAGGGTGAGACCTTTGTCATGAGGATATTGTTACAATTGTGTAACTCATTTGCAGATTGTCTGATTCTACAAGAGGATACCTTTCGTAAAATATAATCAGGGAAGGTTGACTTATAATATACAATATCTGTAAACTTTATTGGCTTTGAAATTTTCTGACCGATGTTGTCTTTATAATTCAATCATTTAAAAATCAATCTGCCGTTTGAAGCTATATATAAAATACATGGTAAGCATGCGCTGCAAGATGGTGGTGAAGGAAGAGCTGAAGAAACTCGGACTTCACTTTGTTCTTGTTGATCTGGGAGAGGTGGATATCATGGAAGATATTACCAATGAACAGCGTGACCAGATAAGGGTTGCCCTGCTGAAATCAGGATTGGAACTCATGGATGATAAGAAAGCTGTTCTTATTGAAAAAATAAAAAATGTAATCATTGAAATGGTTCATTATAAGGATGAACTGCTGAAAGTAAATTTTTCTGATTTCCTGAGCGAGAAATTAAATTATGATTATACTTATATGGCTAACTTATTCTCTGAAATACAGGGTACTACCATTGAGAAATTTATTATAGCCCATAAAATAGAACGGGTAAAAGAGTTAATAATTTATGATGAGATGAACCTTACTGAAATTGCATGGATGATGCATTACAGCAGTGTTGCTCACCTTTCGAACCAGTTTAAGAAAATTACAGGGCTGACACCTTCTCATTTTAAAAGCTTAAAAGATAAAAGACGTAATGCAATTGAAGATGTATAATAGTGGAAGAGATCAAAAATCACTTGTAATACAATTAAGAAGATCAGATTTCAAAATCACGGAGCAAAAAAATATAATATGGAAGCATTTAAAAGACAGGAATCCCGGTATGCACGAAGTCTGATTGAAGCAAGTCTCGATCCGCTCTTTACAATTAGTCCGGAGGGAAAAATTACCGATATAAACAATGCTTCTGTAAACATAACAGAAATGACCCGTGAAAATCTGATTGGCACCGATTTTTTCGAATATTTTACAGAGCCTGAGAAAGCACGGGAAATTTACAAACAGGTCTTTGCACAGGGATTTGTGGCAGATTATCCATTGACAATAAGCGATGGAAAACTTACTGATGTTCTATTTAACGGTTCTGTATATAAGGATGAGTTTGGGAAGGTGATTGGAGTAGTTGTGGTTGCAAGGGATATTACTGACCACAACAGGATTGAAGCTGAATTGATTGAAGCAAGAGTGCAGGCTGAACTGGCAACGATGGTTGCAGAAGAAGCCAAGGCAAGGGCTGAAAAAGCCGCACGAATGGCTGAGGAGGCTGTAAAGTCGAAACAGCAGTTTTTGTCAAATATGAGCCATGAAATCCGCACTCCTATGAATTCAATAATAGGATTCACAAAAGTGCTTTTGAAAACAGATCTGACCGAAAAGCAAAAAGGATATTTAACAGCCATAAAAATGAGCGGCGATGCCCTGACAGTTCTGATAAACGATATTCTTGACCTGGCAAAGGTAGATGCCGGTAAAATGAATTTTGAACAGATTCCTTTCAAAATGGCTACGTCAATCTCAACTATGATTCATGTATTCGAAACAAAAATTCAGGAAAAAAATCTGCGGCTGATAAAAGAATATGACGAAAGAATTCCGTAGGTGTACTGGTTGGGGATCCTGTCCGTTTGCATCAGATCATTCTGAATCTTGTAAGCAATGCAATAAAGTTCACATCCGAAGGTGAGATTACTGTAAGCGTTAATTTATTGAGTGAAGATGACGAAAAGGTGACTATTGAATTTGATTGTTAAGGATACCGGGATCGGAATCGCAGAGTGAAAAAATAGAATATATTTTCAAAAACTTTCAGCAGGCAACCACTGAAACTACCAGGTTATACGGAGGCACAGGTCTGGGACTCGCCATTGCAAAACAATTGGTTGAAACTCAGGGAGGAACTATAAATGTAATCAGTAAACTGGATGAAGGTTCCACATTTAGTTTTATCCTGCCTTACAGGAAAACAAATGCGGAGGCTGATTCTGACCTCGAAACTGCCGAACTGTTTGACGAGGTGAAGAATATTAAAGTGCTTGTGGTTGAGGATATAGCTCTTAATCAGTTGCTGATGAAAACACTTCTTGATGATTACGGATTTGAACATGATATTGCAGGTAACGGGAAAGTAGCAATAAACATGTTACAGGAAAAATCGTATGATATTGTTCTGATGGATTTACAAATGCCCGAGATGAATGGTTTTGAAGCTGCAAAATATATTCGTTTCATACTTAAATCCCAGATCCCGATAATTGCCTTAACAGCAGATGTAACAACTGCTGATCTCGAAAAATGCAAAGCTATGGGAATGAATGATTATATTTCAAAACCTGTTGACGAGAGACTGTTGTACAAAAAAATAGTTGAAGTACTGAAAAAGACCTCACCTCCTCCAAATGCACGCGTCAGTTGTCAGGCAGAACAAAATGTGTTGATCTGACCTATTTATACAAACGGACCAAAGCTAATCCGGAACTTATGATGGAAATGATTGATCTTTACCTTGAGCAGACTCCCATCCCTGATCAGCAAAATGAAACAAAGTTTGTCAGATCAGGACTGGGCTTCACTCTATACATCGGCTCATAAGATAATTCCTTCATTTTCAATTATGGGTATTAATAAGGAGAATGAGGACCTGGCCAGAAAAATCCAGGAATATTCAACAAGCAAACAAAATCTTGATGTAATTCCTGAATTGGTATTGAAGCTTGATGCAGTATGCTCGAAAGCCTGCGAAGAATTAAAGGAAGAGTATGATTACATTCAAAAATCAAATCAATGACAAAGGAGAGAAAAATACTGGTTTTTCTGGTTGATGATGATTCGTCTGTTTTTGAAATCTTTACAGATTGAATTCACACAAAATACAGAATCTGATATTCAGGCTATACACCACAGGAGAGTTGTGTCTGGAATCCATTTCACAAAATCCCGATGTTGTAGTTTTAGATTATTATCTTAATAGTATTGATGTAAATGCAATCAACGGACTTGAAACACTTGACAGAATTAAAGCAATCAATCCGGATATTCCTGTAATAATGCTTTCCTCACAGGACAAAATTGATGTGGCAGTAAATTGCATGAAGCATCAGGCATTTGATTATATTGTTAAAAGTGAAACAGCATTTCTGCGACTGCAGAAAGCAATTACCACAATTTTCCATTATCAGAAAATAGAGAAGGCACTGAGCTGGTATATGGAGAAGATGTAGTGCATACAGTGTGAATGATGTAATTCTCCTCTTTAATTGTGTAATGCTTTCCGGAACTAATGGTCTCACCTTTGTTCCGTGAAAATTTTTTCACAATTAACAGTCCTCGAAATGGAGAAAAATAATATTTTACAAAAAGTCGTTCATAACGAATTCAGAATTGATTCGATCACAGAATGCATTCTAAAGCAAAGTTTAAAAATAAATCCGGTAGTTATCTTAAAACAATAGTTTTCGCTGCCTCCTTGCAGGAATGACATTATTTTTCACCGGATGCTCTGCCGGTTACGTTGCTTCTGAACCTTCCTATTCTTATTATGACAGGCCCGTCCAACCTCACAATCTGTCTGTCTGGATTGATGGCGAATGGGACTGGAACAACAGGTCACAGACCTATTATCAGACGAATGGCTACTGGGACAATCCAAGACAGGGACAGACATATGTTTCAGGTTACTGGCAGGCAACTCCAAAAGGTAAAACCTGGACAAAAGGCCATTGGCATTCTGATGGCAGCAAAAAGGGCAAATCATCATCATCATGATAATAACCAGTATTAATACTGATTCAAAATTATTCATCCATCGGGTGATACTGTTTTTGAATAAGATGAATCACCGATGTATGAATGATGTAAACTTCCCCGGGAATAATGTAACTGATCAGCATAGCTGAGTAGCGATCTTTGTAATGATATTTTTAATTGAATATTAGATAATTGAATATATGAAAAATATAAACTGATCTGCAGAATAGCGGAGACGAGATAAACGGGAAACTGAAAAAGAATTATCATCTCACTTGCAGACGATGATCTGTTGTCGATAGAAGGCAAGAAGGAAGAGTTGATAAGCAGACTCCAGGTCAGGCTCGGGAAAACAAAAGACGAGATACTGAAGATTATTTATGACTGATAAAATAAAAGAGTCATCTGTTTCTGACAGGGATAATCTTTCAATAATAATAAGCTAAAACATCATGGGAAATCTTCTTTATATCATTGTAATAATCCTGATAACTGCATGGTCAATCCTCTTCATAGGATATGGTATCGGTGGTATGATACACCTTCTTCCGGTTCTTGCGATTCTTACTGTGATCCTACGGTTCAGGCTTGACAAAAGAGCTAATTTGAAATAATAATTAATATAAAAATCAAACAAAATGAAAAAGATTATTTTTTGCGTAATGGCAACATTTTTGTCATTAACATTTCTGCCGGTTCAATCATTTGCCGGCACTGCAGATGAACCATCCTCCCTGGTTACAACCAAGCCATCTGAAGCTGAAGAATCTGCAGAGGCAAAAACGCTGGTCCTCAGATTAAATGAAATAAAGGCAATGGATATGTCTAAAATGAACCCATCAGAAAAGAAGGAGATGAGAAAAGAGGTTCGTTCAATCAAACGTGAGCTCAGAGAAGTCAGTGGCGGTGATTTATCTGTCTGTTGGTGTAATAATCCTGATTGTGATTCTTCTTGTTGTATTGCTGTAAACCAATATAAATGAGAGTTGCATCGGATCACTTCAATATATTGCAGATCTTCTGATTGCCACATGGGAAATGTATTAAAATTTTCTTTAGGGTTTAGGGTTAGGTTTAGGTTAATAATAATCGAGTTTATTACATTTTGAGTGTGGTATCAGAATTACCGAAGGAGCCTCTGAATTTCAGGGGCTCTTTTATATTGTTATAATAATCCTCTGTGGTACTCTGTGTCACCTCAGTGCCCTCTGTGTAACTTTTTATATTTTCTTTTACACAGAGCCCACAGAGAATGCACAGAGTTGCACAGAGAAAACACAGACTCACATCTATGATTTGAACCTTGGAATATTTAATCTGTCAAGCCTGAAGATGAAACGTATCCTGTCTTTGAATATTCCCGTCATTGGATTCAGATTTCTGATGACAACAAGTGGAAAATAGACTTCGAAAAAATCCCAGAGACCAGCCTTAAAGCCGGCCTCGAAAAATATAATTGTCTTATCAGGATTTCTGCTGACTAAAATCATTCACCGATAAATTAACAAATGGTTTTACCGGGATTATTGAAGCTCTGCCCGGCAAAGCTGCTTGTAAGGGAAAGTGAACAGATCCAGTTGCTGTATCCAAGACTGTCACTGACATAAGTAACCAGTCCACCCTCAGAAAGGGTCATCTGTCTCGACCAGAAGTTTGTCAGGTACTTGCTGAAACGATCAGGATAAACCCCCTGGTAAAGATATTGTTCCGGACCGCTTCTTCCGCTTGCTGAAAATGCATAAAATGGGTCTTCAGCATCATTTTTAAGCATGATTCCGGAAAATAGTCTTATATCAAGCCCGCTTTTTTTCCCGTAATAGCTGTATCTGTAATTTAATTCAAATGAGGTTTTCTGATAGGACTTGCCTGATTCAAGCGAAACTGCCATTTTATAAGGATTGATTACTGTGTTCCTTTCCCTTATATATCCTATCTGAAGATATGACCTCATTGTTGCCTGTGGAAGAGATTCAAGCTGCTTCAGGTCAGAAGCTGAGTAATAATACCAGAAGGCCTTCTGACTGACTAATCTGGTCACTCTATAGGATCTGAAGGATAGATCCAATCCAACCTTTGTCCTTATGATAGTTCTGATTGCCCGGGGCGCCGAATTGAGTGCCTTCAAGTGATAAATGTTGCCAGCCTGATAAAATTGTCAAACGGAATTATGTTATAGGAGATTTTACCGTAACCTGTAAATCCTTGCTTTTTAAAAGAGTAGAAAGGCATCAGAAAATACTCCACCGGTTTTGGAAGCAGAGTGCCATTATGTAATAGCAACTCCAACCAGAAATCCGTCAACACTGTTCCAGTCGAACGCAGGAACATACTGCAGTGATCGCCTGTCAGGATCCTCAACAGTATACAGAAACTGCAGTCTGAACGGATCTGACCGGGGGAAGATGCCCGTTGTCCGGATATTGTTATTAAGTCTGTATAATTCTGTCATTTTGTGCAGTGGATCGATCTTTAATTCAGAATATTTTTCCGATTCTGTATCTATCCATTTCTTCCCTTCAAAGCCATCTGCCCAGATTTCTGATCTGACTGAATCTCCGGTCATTCCGGAGATCACCAGAGGGGCGTTCAATTCCCCCCTGTTCTCAATCAGCAGTTTCTGGTTTTCGAGTCTGATAATCTTATAATCGAGCCTTTTTGTAGTACCCAGAAAATCATCAAAAAACCACGACGAGATCTTTTGTAGTTCCGGATTCAAAAATTGCTTTGAGATCTTCCGGCATTGGGTGCTTGTTTTTCCACTTCCTGTAATAATCATGCATAATGGAATCAAAAAGTGAATCTCCAAGATACTCTCTCAGATAATTGAAACCCTGTGAGGCTTTATAGTATAGTATATTGCTGTAATTATCATAAGTGTATTCATACGATGCCAGATTAGCCGGCTGTTCAGTATTCTGCCTGGCAGGAATAAGCCAGGCAAGCTCCTGGATTCTCTGGACAGGCATATTTTCGATCCTGAAAAACTTTGCCAGTTTCAGATTTTTAAAACCCACCTCCCAGAGTTTCTTATCAGGATATCTGACTTCCGTATATCTTGATTCATATGCACTCGCTATGCTTTCATCCATATAGGGAAATCTGCGTTCATCTGATCCCAGTGCACTGTAGAACCAGCTATGAGATAATTTCATGGGCGAGCACTTCATCAAGAAAGTAGGAGCTCTTTACAATTCCCAGTACCGTAAGACCAGGGATATTCCATTCCTGCGCCTGTATTCAGCACGCTCTGAACAGCAGTAAAGCTGTCATATGGATAATCCCCATTCCATTCTGAAAAATACAGGATAGCATTATTTATATATGTAATTGAATTCTTCCAGAGTTGAGCTTCCTGATCTGTAAACATGGCCCAGGTTGTTATCTCCCTCCCGGAGTCGGGCAGCCTGACTTTACCTTTCATCACATGAAACCTTTTGTCGGCAAACCATGCAAAATCATGTACCTGATTCTCTGTATACCGCAATGTTTTCATCTGATCTGATGAGGGAGGAAAATCTTTTCCGTCCAGATTTTGTTTTTTCCATCCATGAAGTATCTGACGACAGCTTATCGAGGTTTGCTTTTTCCTCTTCATTCTGCAGGTTTCCTGTGGCACCAACGATATAATTGGCAGGAAGAGTAATGCTTACATCATAGCTTCCGAATTCGGAAAAGAACTCTCCCTCATCCAGATAGGGCATCTGGTGCCAGCCTGTCCTGTCATAAACTGCGGGTTTAGGATACCATTGTGAGATCTGAAATGATTCTCCGATATGTCCTAATCGGAGGTTATCCCCTTAGGGATTTTTACATGAAACGGGGTTGTTATTATGATAGTATCACCCGGCTTAAGCGGTTTGTTCAAGCAAAAGCTTGCATATATCAGGGAATCCTGGCAACAGAGTCCAGTGAATACTGATGACTGTCCGCCTTAAAATCAAGTGAATCAATATAACCCCTTAATTCAGGATCACTGAATAATTTTCCCTTCCCTTTCCTCCTGAATATCTCTTTTGCCAGTTCTGTATTATTATCCGAATATGCATTTGGCCAGAGATGGAAATATAAAAAATCAAGAGTGTCAGGCGAGTTATTAATGTACTCAACTGATTCATAGCCACTGCAATTCATTCTTTTGATCATCAAGCTTTACTGTAAATATTATGATTTACCTCCTGCTGGAAATACTCCTGTGAAAAAGCCAGCATACAAGGAGTAAAGATGCCAATGCCGATCAGTAAAAAATGCTTAAGCAGAAATTTTTGCAGATAATAATTCAATCGGGCCATAGTGATCTTCTCTTTAATTAAACTGAGCCCCTTGGGGATTCAGGGGTAAATCATGAAGTGAACAGCCGTATGATACACCATCTTATCAGCCCGTAAATGACAAAAGCGTTTTCAGTCAAAGTAATCTGTTGCTGGAAGTTACTGGGCCTAACGAATGTGAAGCTTCAACAGGTGCAGTTACACCCAGTGAATGAAAATTTTCAAGACTTTGCAATAAGGATATTTCTTTTTTCTTCTCCTTTTCATTAAGAAGACTATTTAATACATGATGGGCGCCTTCATTGAGTAAAACAGAGTTTTTGCCATCACGTACTGCCTGGAGCAACGGTCGTATTGACCGTCTGCCGATTTTGATCAGTCCTTCTGCTGCAATCCATCTGACATCAAATTCTGTATCTTCAAGCAAATCAATAAGAACCGGGACCGAACTCCTGTTTCCAACAAGCTCGGTGATCTTTGCCGCTTCCATGCGAATCGGAAGTTCTTCAGACTTCAATAGTTTATACATCTGAGGAAGTATTGTCTTGCCCAATCTTACAAGAGTCTTTCTTGAACGTGAGTTTCTTTGCCACATTTTTGTGTATCGAGCGATGCTTTAATAAGCTGCACTATTTTGTCGGGACAATCGTTAAGTATTCTGTCGATTTCCGGATTGATATTTTTTGTCATAATGTGAGAATGTTCTGATTAATTTTTTGAGATCCTAAATTTCGCAAATGGATGAACTAAATCCGTTACACTATTTTAAATAAATATTACATCATTCTCATATTTCAAGATTTCTCATCAGTGACTGCTGAAATAGCCATCTTAACCTCAAGGCCTGCTATCGACCTTCATCCCTGATATGGGTGTGAATAATGTAACTTATTCCTTAAAAGATGTAACGTAAAGGCCTCAAGTATGCCGACCTTTGTAATGATATTTCAAAATAATAAATAAATCAGCGAAATCATGAAAAATATGACTGAATTTCAAGGGCACTGGAATGAGATAAAAGGGAAGCTAAAACAGAAGTATGCCTTATTATCGGATGATGATCTGTTGCTTATTGAAGGTAAACACGATGAGCTGATAGGAAGGCTCGGAATCAAACTTGGCAAAACAAAAAATGAGATACGAAAAATCATTTCTGATTTATAGAGATTTAATCAGTCTTTAAAAATAGAAGCATATATTAATATTAACTTAAAAATAAACGTCATGGGAAATTTACTTTATTTAGTCGCAGTTATCCTGATTATTGCATGGGCAATCGGATTCATTGGTTATAGTGTGGGAGGATTGATTCATGTTCTCCTTGTAATTGCAGTTATTGCAATAATCATCAGGGTTATTCAGGGCAGAAGAGTGCTTTGAATCAATCAAAAACACATTGCAAATTGAATAGTTATCAGTAAGTCTGCTGGTAATATTATTGTAATCTTAATTTAAAAACAAGATCATGAGTTCAGGAAAAATTTTATTGGGAGTAATAGCGGGTGTTGCAGCCGGCGCATTATTAGGTGTATTATTTGCCCCGGATAAGGGATGGAATACACGAAAAAGAATTGCTAAAAAAGCTGATGAGTATGCAGATGGATTAAGGGAGAAATTCGATGAGTTTCTTGATACAGTAACGGTAAAAATGGATGAAGCAAAAGAACCTGTAAAGCTTCACATATGCTATCAATAACGACTCAGCCTGACCAATATGAAACTTCATCGGACTTTGCATTATCAGATTTCGAATTACGTCTCTGGTTGCAACCATGAAACAAAGTTTTTCATGGACAAACGGGGAACTTAATTCAATGGTTCTCTGAAAAATCCTGATGAACAGATCATTCTGGCAGCTATGCCTGACGGAATAGAAATAGAATCCTTTCAGTCAAATGAATCAGTTACCTTCAAAATAATCGAAGGGAAACTTAAGTTTCATATACTGAAAGATTCTATCAGTATAAAGCAGATCAGCCGATGACTCTGAAGCAACATATAGGATACCGTCTTACAACAAACGAGAAGACAATATTCCTCATGAGAATTTCAGAATGCAGTCAGTACGGTAAGTAATTGAACAGTATGTTGACAATATAATGAAGACCGAAATCATGGACGATAGCAGCAATGTATTTGATTCTTTACTCGAAAAAGCTTCCGAGTATGGGAAAACAAGCTATGAGCTGGTAAAACTTAAGACGGTGGACAGGACTTCAGATGTAGTCTCGTCATTTATACCTCACACTATTGTTTTTGTACTGATCGCAACCTTTGTGCTTTTTCTTAATGTCGGATTAGCAATATGGCTGGGTGATCTTCTTGGTAAAATATTTTACGGATTCTTTGTGGTGTCTGCCTTTTATGTTATTGCAGGAATTGTCGTTCACTTCTTTATGCACAAATGGCTTAAGAGGCTGATTACTGATTATTTTGTCAAACAAGTTCTTAAATAAGCTCAATATGCAAAACATAACATCCTCTCTGGCATCTTAAAAATGCAATCCAATTACTGGAAGTTGAACAGAGTCATAAAGGCACAGGAATTGAAGGATCAGTTTTACATCACTCTTGAAAGCTTCAAACCTGTAACCGTTATCAAAAATGCTTTGCACGATATTTCTACATCTCCTCATCTGATTGAGAATATTGTGGGCACTGCAATGGGCATTGCTTCAGGTTTTCTTACAAATACGATTTTTGTTGGGGCATCGGGAAACCTGGTCAGGAAGCTTCTCGGCTCGGTACTGCAGTTCGGTGTTACAAATGTGGTTGCCCAGCATCCTGACACAATAAAATCGTATGGTCAGATGATCCTTCAGTTTTTTCTTCGTAAACGGGATAAGAATGCCAATCAGCTGTGACAGGTGAAGGATTAAAATTGCCATTTTACGCGAAGGCAACAATATTTTTTATTGGTGCTATCGCTTTTTTTGCAATACTCTACATTGCAAAGAACATACTTATTCCTGTTGTTTTTGCAACTATAATCGCAATTGTACTGAGTCCGCTTGTTGATTTTTTTGTCAGGCTCAGGATTAACAGGGTGGTGGCAATTACAATTACCCTGTTGCTTACCTTTCTTGTCATTGTTGCGTTTGGATCACTTCTTATTTCCCAGGCAGTCAGATTCAGTGAATCGGTGCCCGTTCTGGTTGACAAATTTACACTGATAATAAACCAGACAATAAATGATGCATCCGAATATTTTGATTGGGACCCTCAAAAGATACATGCCTGGATAACAAAAACACAGGGTGAAATAATCAATATGAGCACTGCTGCAATCGGACAATCGCTTGTAATAGCAGGCAGCATATCTGGTAGTATTGTTTTTGCTTCCGGTATATGTCTTTTTAATACTGTTTTATCAACCTTTGCTACTTGAGTTTATCTGGAGGTTATTTGGAAAAGACAATCATAGCACAGGTAAAGGAAATAGTCACACAGATAAAGACTGTAATTCAGCGCTATCTTACCGGTTTGCTTATAGAGGCCGTCATAGTCGCAATACTTGATACAGCCGCCCTTTTAATACTTGGTATTGAATATGCACTTATTCTTGGCATTCTTGGCGCTTTACTCAACATAATTCCATATATAGGAGGACTGGTTGCAGTGGCATTGCCTATGATAGTGGCTCTTGTCACCAAATCGACACCGATATATGCCTTATATGTTCTTGTAGCATATTACTTCATTCAACTGGTTGACAATAACTATATTGTTCCAATAATAGTTTCTTCAAAAGTAAAAATAAATGCCCTTTTCTCTATTATTGTTGTTATCGCCGGCAATGCTTTATGGGGTATACCGGGTATGTTCATATCAATACCGGTTCTTGCAATTGTGAAACTCATCTGTGACCATATCGAATCATTGAAACCAATCGGATTTTTATTAGGTGACACAATGCCTCCATTGATAAAAATTGATTCGCTGATTAAGAAAATAAAAAGTAAATCCAGATCTAAATGATCTGACTTTTGAAAAATCGACATAGTCAGTAATATGAATATGATTTGAAAGTCACATGTGAAATTAATAATTGAAAGCATATCACATGACCACAATGGTGATTACAAAGTGAAATATCAGCTTTTTTTAAGATTGCCGTTTCTGCAGCAAAAAGCTGGTGGAATAAAGATCCTTTTATGCAAAGCGCTGTGATTGCCTATTATGCCATATTCAGCATTCCCGGTTTGCTTATAATGGTAATTTCAATTGCTGCTCTGTTTTTCCAGCAAGGATGTCATAACTGTACATTTGTATAATCAGATTTCCTCAGTAATGGGAGAGGAGACAGCAAAACAGGTGCAGGGTATGATTCTGAGTATAAGTAAAAGCAATAAATCGTTGTTGCCTACAATCATTGGCCTGATTGTGGTACTTGTTGGTGCAACGGGTGTATTTGTTGAATTACAGAAAACGTTAAATCTGATCTGGGAAGTAAAAGCTAAACCCCGCAGAGCCTTTCTCGAATAATCAGAACACGGCTCTTCTCATTCGGACTCATTGTATCTGTAGGGTTCCTTTTGCTTGATTCGCTGGTTATAACTACTCTTATTGCCGCCTTAAGTGATTGGGTGCTGTTTCACTGGCCCGATCTTGTACTCCTTATTTTCTATGTACTCAATTTCATGATCTCCTTCGGAGTTGTAATGCTGTTATTTGCACTTATGTTTAAGATTCTACCTGATTCAAAAATCAGATGGAAGCTGTTATGGCCGGGATCAATCCTTACAGCCTTTCTCTTTATAGTGGGAAAAACAGCTATAGGCTTTTATTTAAGCAAAACAGATCCTGGTTCAGCATATGGGGCGGCCGGATCAATTGTTCTTATCCTGCTTTGGGTAAGCTACTCTTCAATGATCTTTTTTTACGGCGCTGAATTTACACGGGCCTATGCTATACATTTATCAGAAAGGTTCCGGAATATCAACAAGTAAATAAAATGCAACTGTTTTATAACCTTTTGTCGCTCTTCACTCGTTCCTGTTTATATTTCTTCCTGGGAGCTTCATTGTTGAGTTCATTCATTTTCCGGTAAGCCTTAATCAGAGATTCCGGGAATTTCTCCATTATACTCAATCCTGTAAAATGAAAATCCGTTGTACGGAATAACATATTCGTTTTTAACGGTCTTTATCCGGTTATCCACCTTTCTTTTAATGAAGAACTAGATTAAAAGCTGATTCTCTGTCTTTAATAAGCTGGTGGAATTTTGAAGTTGATAACAGTTGAATCAATAATGCAGGTACATTTTTCCTGTATCGTAAAAACAAGAGAGTCTTTTAGATGCCTGTTCAGATAGTGCACGAACAGAGAGTCCTTTACTGACATTTTATCCACACTAACCGAATCTTCAGCGGAGAGAGAGTGAGAATTTTTATTATTTGTCGCCAGGAAATACTTCTTCTTCGCTTCAAAAAACAGGATATATTCTTTCTCTTTTAACGCAAAATACTGAGGATAAACAGTAATTGATGCATCGGGATTTTTACTCAGGAATTCAGCCATATTATCAATAAATTTTTCCTGCTCAGGCAACAATGAATTCTGCCGGGTCGTCCATTTCAATGTAAGAGCTTTTTCAATTTCTGCTTCAGCATTTTTCACTTCAAAAATATAAGGTGTTGACGGCGGTTTAATAAAAATATTTCCGAGCAAATCGAATATTACATCGCTCACATGGAAATCCGGATTCTTTAAATTGCCGGTTATAGGAATCTGGTAATCAATTACGTTGCCGCGCTCGCGGATAAATGCCATGATCATTGGAGCTGGGATCCATTTTGTATCCTTATTTCTTATTCGTTTGCTCAGACGGGGATCAATAATAACTAAATGATTAATGCTTTTTATTATACCATTTCTTACATTCCATGTTCCCTTAAATTCAAGTGTTCCCCTGTCGAGGGGAAAAGATGTCGCCGAAATAACATAAGGATTAAACATGGCGATCGGCAATTTTTGAAAATGGTACTGCAAATCAAAATCTGAACTGTCCTTGGGGTTTATGCTGAGTCGGCCGATATGTTACCATAAGGCTTAATTATTGATTCCAGTGCAACATTCTACCCTTCTTTGGTTTTTATCAATTGAATCAGCAATAATATTCAGAGGAAATAATTCAATGAGAGAATTCTTCATTTGTGGAAAAGTCATTGAATTTAATATCTGCATTGTAAATTCTCAGGTGATCAATTTTGTAATCACTGCTTAAAAAATTCTCTGGAATGACTTTTATATAATTGGCAATTTCAAGTACCAGATTAAATCTGCGAGGGTCAGCTTTTATTTCTGAAATGTTGGCTCCATCCTTTCCAAAAATGGTTTGAATATTATCGAGGTAATCATAGCGTTCATATTTTATATATGGATTTTTTAGCATTATCAGAATCATAAATAAAGATCCTTTTTCTTGGGCTCATCTCCCTGATCACTAATGCCAGCTTGTCAAAAGAAGCATAATCATCATCAGGATTCTTTCCAAAATGAAGATCATTGATTGCAAGTCGTCCGCGATGTAGTGACCGCCTCTATATCCTTTAAATTGCCCTTTGATTTAATATCAGCATCGATATGTAGCAGAAAAACTGCCGTAATTTGTTAATGCCTTTGATATATTGTTCAATAATATTTAAATTGAATTTATGGGAGACAATGGCCAGACGGTAATCACTGTTCTTTAAATTGATTGTGATTTCACCCTTCATATCACCCGGTTCCTGTACCGGGCAACAATGAAAACTTTGCAGCAATCGTATCTGTATCCCAGCGCTTGCCTGCACTTTCAATGTTTACTTTTTTAATGAAGTAGTTTATCGGAGTCTGCAGTTCCGCTGTAATGGAATTCCCCGTCATTGATTCTTATCTTCAGAATATTAAGATGAAGCCTTGGTCTGATTGTATCAGAATCATTTAACAATTAGTGAGTCGGCAATTCTTGTCAGATGAGAATTTTTCAATAAGGTCAGTAATATTCAATTCCATCTTGTTCTGAATAATTGCTCCCCTTGGATGATTTAAGGTTACACTGCTTATTTCATAGGTTCTGAAGAGTAATTTCAGCATTGCAACATTCAGATTGAGGCCTTCAGCCGAAAAGAAAATGCTATCAGAGTTTAGTTCATAAATTTTAAGATTGGCAAGGTGAATATAACCCGGTTAATGGATTTACATATGCCCGGTCAATTGTAATTTTCCGTCCTGTATATTTCTCATCGTACTTTGTAATTAAATACTTTGCCAGGGGCGAAATAATTACTGATCACGACGATTTCAAAGAGTACTAAGGCCAGGATAGTTATAAACAATATTTTCTTAAATTTTCGCATGATGATCCGATTTTATTAAATGATCTCCAGGTGAATAGTTGAAGTTCATCCTGTTATCTGCAAAAGTAGGGTGTTTCAGCTGTTTTTCCTGTAAAGCGTTACTTCTGCCTGATGTTCCTGTCTGTCGTTGATCAGACTGATAAACATATCTTTACATTCAGCCCCGTCGACCTTTATTGTGAGTTTTGGATTCACGTCTGACAGATTGAATTATCTTAATAAAGTACATTGTGTCTCTGAATCTGTAATTAATTTTATATGAATCCCATTCAGCCGGCAGACAGGGTTCAAAATATAGTCTGTCAGTTTCAAGCCTTAATCCCAGTAATGATTCGACAATCAGGCGGTACATCCAGCCGGCTGAACCGGTATACCAGGTCCAGCCTCCCCGGCCAATATGCGGCGAAAGGGCATAAACATCAGCAGCGATTACATAAGGTTCAACCTTATACCTGGCAACCTCTTCAGGTGACCTGGCATGATTAATCGGATTTATCAGTCGCAGGATTTCCCATGCTTTATTGCTGTCTCCCAATTTTGAGAATGCCATTGCTGCCCATATTGCTGCATGGGTATATTGCCCTCCGTTTTCCCTTACTCCGGGAACGTATCCCTTGATATACCCCGGATTCAGATCTGATTTATCAAATGGCGGGTCGAGCAATTGAACCAGCGAATACTCAGGCCTGACAAGTCTTTTATTTAAGGATTCCATTGCTGAATGTGAACGTTCACTGCCAGCCGCTCCGGAAAGTACCGACCAGCTTTGAGAGATGGAATCAATCTGGCATTCATCGTTTTCAGATGATCCAAGTGGCAAACCGTTATCGAAATATGCACGGCGGTACCATTCTCCGTCCCATCCGTTTAATTCAATATTCTTTTGGATTTTTTTTGCAGCACCGGAACAGAGTTCAACAAATTCAAAATCAGCTCTGGTTTTTGCGATTGGTATAAATTGATTCAGTACTTCAAACAGAAAAAAGCCAAGCCATACGCTTTCACCTTTTCCCTGATTCCCCACCATATTCATCCCGTCATTCCAGTCGCAGGTGCCGATGAGAGGGAGTCCATGACTTCCAAACTTTAAGACCTTGAAATATCGATTGTTTGCAATGTTCGTACAAGTGTGTCTTTTTTATCTGAACGGTTTGGAAGATCGTAATAGGAATCGTCATCGGGGTTAACAGGCCGTCCTTCCAGATAATGTATGCATTCATCAAGTATGCCTGTATCTCCTGAGCTCTTTACATATCTGCAGGCAGCTAATGGCAGCCAGAGGTAATCGTCTGAACAATGAGTACGGACACCCCTTCCTGATGGTGGATGCCACCAGTGCTGAACATCTCCTTCAGAAAATTGACGGCTTGCAAAAAGCAGAAGGTGTTCCCTCAGGAGATCTGGTTTTGTATGAATTAATGACATTACATCCTGAAGCTGATCGCGAAAGCCGTATGCACCGCCAGACTGATAATATCCACTCCTGGCCCAGACACGGCATGCGAGAGTCTGATATAACAGCCAGCCATTTGTCAGTACATTCAGTGACAGGTCAGGTGTTTCAATCTGTACTGCCCCGAGGGTATTGCTCCAGTAGTGCCAGACACCCTCAAGCGAGGTATAAGCCGGACCAGATCCCCTGAAACGGTGAATAAGATTTTTGGCTTCCTCGGTATTGCGTCCTGTCCCCAGCCTGAATACAATTTCCTTTCCCTGCCCTGGAGCTATCTCAAAGAAAACCTGTATGGCGGCACAGGGATCAAGTGCAACTCCTTTCTTCCCTGAAAGCCTGACGCGTTTCATGGCAGCCGGGTTTTTCAATGAGCCATTTCTTCCTAAAAATTCTTTACGGTCGCAGGTAAATGAGTTTGTCTGATCATCAGTCTGAAGAAAAGCAACACGATCACCAAACTCCTGGTTATATGGATTTGTTGCATAAATAACGCTGCCGGATAAATCAATTTTTGTGTTGACATGCATGGCAGTTTTGTTCCGCAAATCGCCCAATACCCATTCCACATAGCCGGTAGCTGATAATTTGCGTGATCGTCCCGATTCATTTCTGACTTTCAGAACCGAAAACTTAACCGGGGCATCAATCGCAACATATACCCAGAGTTCGGTAATAATTCCTCCTTCGTTGTGTTCGAAGACACTGTAACCAAATCCATGTCTGCTAACATATAATTTTGATTCGGAATCGGTTAGTGATGTGGGAGACCAGAAGTGACCTGTCTCTTCATCGCGGATATATATGGCTTCACCGCTCAGTATCTGTAACCGGATCGTTTAGCCAGGGTGTCAGACGGTACTCATGGGCATTTTCAGCCCATGTATATGCCATCCCTTTTTCTGAAATTATAGTACCAAATCCCGGGTTTGCAAGAACATTTACCCAGGGGGCAGGAGTACTGTTCTCCCTTGATGTTGTGATTACATATTCCCGGCCGTCGGATGTAAAGCCACCCGTGCCGTTATAAAAGATAAGGTCCTGCCTTGGCAATACCTCATCCGATTGGACTGTTGGCTTATATGTCCGTGAGGGTTTGAAATTTGAAACTGGCAATTCGCCATAACCCCGCCTGTTAATCTGATCTGCCAGAGTTCCCCTCATATCGCTTATGATGGCACGCGCAACCGTCTGGAACAAGAATCCGGTCTTCATTTGATATCTGGTCAGCTGAGCGTATAAAAATACCTCCCGGCCTGTCAATAACATTCGCTTCAATCCCGGCTGCAATTAATCCAATGATCTGATCCTGCAATAACTGACGATAGCCTGCACGATCCTCATTCCATATTACAAGATCTACAGCTAATCCTTTTAATCTCCAGTATGCATGTGCCTGAACGAGCTGACGAACAAGGTTTATATTTGCAGGATCCTCAATCTGCAGAAGAACAATAGGCAAATCGCCTGAAATGGAATAACCCCATAAACCGGACTGTCCGCGATGATTTTTTATTATAACCCCCGGATCTGCACGAAGAGAGGAATTTGCAAAAATAACAGAACTGGCAAGCCGTTCGTATAATTGTGCATCCGATTCACTTGCATTAATTTGCCGCAATACCACCTGGCTGTGGGTCCATGCGAGATCAAAGACCCTGTTTGCCATTTGCTTATCCTGGTATTTTTCAACAAGATTCAAAGCACCTTCGCGTGAAGGGCTGATACCGGTGACAATATCAATGGTAGCTGAACTATCGTGTTCAAGCACTATCTGATATTGAATGGCAACAATAGGATCAAGCACTGAACCCTGACTTCCTGTGAGAGATTTGGAATCTGTCATTGCCTTTGGCGATACAAGGGTGTTTCCATGTCCGATAAACTCCAGACGGTCGGTTTCATATGTAGATATTCCTGATTTCAGCCCCATGAACTGCCATCAGGTGAAACATCCACGGTGAGTGTTCATTTACTGACCTGGGCCGCCGTGTACACAGGATAGCCTGGCGCTGAGGGATTATTTCTGATTGCACGAACAGATTGCTGAATGCCGGATGGGCTAAATCAGCATCGTCAGGAGCCAGAACAACTTCTGCATAGCTGGTAATATCAATTATTCTTTTTGTTCTGGTATCGGTTGGTCAGCATGAACCCTTCTCAGTTCAATGTTATCTTCAGGAGAGACAACAATCTCCAGGTGAGTGTCAATATCGAAATCACGCCGGCGGAATTCTGCCCGGCCTTTTGAGAAGATAGCCTCATATTTTTCAGATCGTTTTAGCGTGGGTTGATAGGTTGCGGACCAGAAATTCCCGTTTTCAGCATCACGTATATAACAAAAAGCCCCCCAGTTGTCGAGGGTGCTGTCTTCCCTCCAGCGGGTCACAGCAATGTCTTTCCAGTGACTGTATCCACCGCCTGAATTTGTAATAATAACGCGGTAACTATCCCCGTTGGATAACAAATTAACCTCAGGAAAAACTGTGTTTGGCGTATTGAATACCCTGAGAGGCATCTCCTGGTTACTGACTGCAGGTCGGATATTTGTAACTCCCGAAGTATGGGCAAAAAATGTTGTAGCCCTCGGGATCCTTTCCTGTAACAGCAGCATGGTAGCCTGAAATAAGGGAAATGATTCAAACCTCTTCTGCATAGGTCTGTCCAGTAAAACATATGACAGAGAGAGAAAACTCATCCCTTCATGGTGCGCCATGAATGATTTTACAACAGCTTTTGACTGACCTCTCGGTAATCGTGATGCAGTATAATCTATAGCCTCATAGAAACCATAATCTCCCATAAAGCCTTCATCGTCAAGACGTTCAAGATTATCACATGCTTCCTCCGGCTGTACGATCAGGGCAAGGGCAGTTGCATAAGGGGCAATAACCAAATCGTCTGAAAGCCCTCTTTTTAAGCCAAGGCCTGGTACTCCAAATGCATGGTACTGATAGTTTTGGTGAATATCAACATTATTGTAACCAGATTCCGAAATTCCCCATGGCACGCCTCGGAATTTTCCATATTCAATCTGCCTGCTTACCGCAGCCATACAGGTCTGATAAAGCAGGCTGTTTTCATATAATGGCATTACTATAAGTGGCATCAGGTATTCGAACATGGATCCGCTCCATGAAAGCAAAATCGGGTCACCGTCAATCGTTGTGAGAAGTCGTCCGAATGCAAACCAACTCTCCTGTGGAACTTTATCCTGAGCAATGGCAACAAAACTGGATAACCTTGCTTCTGATGCCAGAAGATCATAATAACTTGAATCACGCTGCCTGTCTTCTACATTGTAACCCACAGTCTGCAAATGCCTGGTCTTATCGTACAGAAAGTCATATTCAAAGTTTGCAAATTCTCCTGACTGCCTTGCAAGCGATTCAATCAGACTAATTCTTTCAGCCGCGTAGTATGAGGCTTTTATAAGCAGCCTTTTAAATTCATCTATAAGCTCTCTTTTCACTGAATCTGTTTCATCGGAATGAATAGCTTCAGAATTCATTTCAGAAATGTCACGTAATGACGGAATAGCGTTTAACTCAGGATATCGGTGCGACAGGTCAGGAAATGCCGGGTGTAATATCCATGATGTAAGATTCTCAAATTCATAATATGCACTCTGGCATTGATGCGAGAGATTTTTTGCCCAGATAATATATTGTACTTCAGAAACAGGGGTGATAGAATTTACTATTTCACCGGAAAGTGATGAGAGCTTTTTGAGGCACTTAACAGATAATCAAGAGTCGCGGGCTGAACATTCATGATTGAGGTCAGGTACTTGCTGAATTGCACGATCGGGACAGAGATTGATCTGCCTGCTTTTTCTGTCAGGATATTTAAGGTATCATGTATTCCTTCAAAAAGCCTTGGTCCGGTTACGGTTTGATCCGGCAGGGAGAGAAGTCCCTGTTGAAGGGTCAACAGATGGCCTGCAAGGTTACCGCTGTCTACCGATGATATGTAGAGTGGTTTCAGCGGAGCCATCGTCTGAGTATCGTACCAGTTGAAGAAATGGCCCTGGTATTTTTCCAGTAATGTGCATGGTGCTGAAGGCATTAGATGTCCTCTCAAGAAGCTCCCCGGTTAAAATGTAGCCAAAATCAAATGCTGTACAGATTTGCGAGAAGCGACAGACCCATATTCGTTGGCGAAGTCCTGTGTGCTATTACTGAAACAGGATGTTCCTGATAGTTGTCCGGAGGTAACCAGTTATCATCATGGCCGACAAATGTTTCAAAAAACGACCATGTTTTACGTGATAATCTGAAGAGGAATTGGTTTTGTTTCTCTGTCAGCTTTGCTTTGCCATTGACAAGTGGTCTGCTGATCCACCACGAGATTGATGGGAAAATAAACCACAGAACTATAATTGGCCAGACGAATAAAAGCGTTTTTGGAAAAAACGACAAAAGAATTGTTGCGGAAAGAATTGCTATGAAGGGTGAAACCCAGATGGTCCTGAAGGATTCAAAAAGTTCAAACCTTTTGCGACGGTCATTTCCTTCAGGAGGATTCCACTCCAGAAGACGTTTTTTTGAGATGAATAATCTCCAGCATGTTCGCAACAAAGCATTCAGACTGTAAAAGGCTTCATACGGCAGACTGACAAAAAAGAATCCGGCCTGTGACAATTGTCTGGTAGCTGAATCACCTGCCCCTTTCATATGCTGGCGAAAATTAACTTCCTCTGGTTTTTGAAAAATGATAGAAAACTGATGTAATCAATGAAGGAAGAACTACAATTCCGATTACAATCATTGTCCAGAACCAGGCTGATGATAAAATAGTCCAACCCAGTAATAAAACGGATGTCAGACCCAAAGGAACAAGGCTTCGCCTGAGGTTATCAAGAATTTTCCACCACGATAGAAGCGACAAAGGGTTTTTCCTTGGTTTTCCATTTAATTTAGGCAAAACGGGTAAAAGCCATGGGAGTCAATTGCCAGTCACCCCTTATCCAGCGGGAGCGGCGGTTTACATCTGCGCTGTAACTGGCAGGATACTCCTCAAATAACAGAACATCGCTCAACAGGCCCGACCGGGAATAGCAACCTTCAAGCAGATCATGGCTCAGAATTCTGTTCTCAGGAAGCCGGTCATGTAAAGTCTGTTCAAATACATCAATATCATATATTCCTTTGCCTATAAATGATCCTTCTCCAAAGAGATCCTGGTAAACATCGGATATTGCCCGGGTATACGGATCAATGCCCGGTTCACTCCCAAAAAGTTTTGCATATCTCGAATGGTTGGTTCCGGGTAAACTGACCGCAACCCTCGGCTGCAGAATTGTGTATCCATCGGTTACCCGATGTTTGATTCTGTCATATAGAGGTCTGTTCAAAGGATGCGACATGGCTCCGACAAACTGGCGGGCTGAATCGCGGGGCAATTGTGTATCCGAATCAAGTGTAATTACGTACCTGATATTCTGTAAACGTTCAGTGTCTGCCAATAATGAGTGAAAACCTTTCTTCAGATACCTCCGCGCAAAAAAGAGTTCAGATCAGCCAGCTTTCCTCTCTTGCGTTCATAACCCATCCATAACCTGTCTTCCGGATTCCATCTTCGGGGCCGGTGAAAAAGGAAAAATGTACCCTTGTTTTCTCCCTGATATTTTTCATTCAGCTCACCTGATTTTACTGCTTACCAGTTCGATGAAGCTGATCATCATCATCTCTCTTTTCCTGTTTTGAATCTTTAAAATCTGTTAATAATCCAAAATGCAGATTTTCGTCCTGATTAGCCAGAAACCGAACCTCAAGGGCCTCGACAAGTTCTTCAATGCTCTGAATCCCTGTCAGCATTGTTGGTACGACAACCAGTGTCCCTGATTCAGGAGGGATCCCCTTTGAGTAATCAAGCCGTGGCATAGGAACAGGGTTGACAAGGAGAGTGGCAAGCCAGTTTATAATCGCTATTGAGAGATAACTTGTGCATAAAAGCAGAAGAAAGCCCAGCGCCCAGATATGCCAGCTTCCGATTCCATCGCTATGAGCTTTTTCCAGCAGGCTCCATGTGAGGCCTCCTGTCAATACAGCAATTGACCCAAGATAGAAGAAAACGGGAAACCTGAATAGTGTCTTTCTGCAAATTGATGCTAACCCATACTGTTTTATTGTGAGGATTTCAAGTTGAGGCAGACCTTTTCCAATCAGGTAATAACCGATATGTGCCGTTCGGTCAGCCGATCCATTCAATACAGAGCCCTTTTTTGCGAGCTCAACTGTTTTTACTTGCTACTTCAGTTTCTGAATAGGTGCTTTTTTTTGCGATTTTTTCAATGACATGCCTGTAATGGTCACGGGTGTTGAAATCCATTTTTACATATGCCTGAGCCGGATCTTCTTTTAGAACCTGTTCAACACGGCTCATCGATTCAACAAATTCCCTCCAGTCGAGGGCACTCAGTAACCGGAGGCTCCCGATGCTGTTGCTTATTGAAACCTGATCTGCTGCCTGTTGCTGGTTTCCATACTGGATCAGCTGGACAATTGTCTGATTTGATTCGGAAAGACGTTGCTCAATCCATGTAAGAGGAAATGCCAGTTCAGGACTTTGTCCCTGTAAACGCCTGGCAAATTCTGAAACAAAGGGTGTCGACATCGGCGGGTCAGAACGTGCCATATCAGCAATTACAAGAATCAGGCTTTTTGGGTCCTTTTCTGCGATTGCTATCATTCTGTCAGCCCAGAAGTCAGCCAGGTCCCTGTCGATTCTGCCTTCTGCCACCCTGAATGCAACCCTTCTCAGGTTCTCAATAAGGGCCAGCCTCAGCATTATGGGAATTGCCCATAATTCACCCAGCTTTAATGCAGTTGTAGTTTGATATGCAGTTACAAACCGGCGAAGACTCTCAGGATCAACATGCCCCTCTCCATGCGAAATAATCTCTTTTGCGATATCATAAACACGCGGAAGTCCTGCAGAAGGACCATTCAGTAGTCTGGGTAATTCCTTGCTATATCCTTTAGGAAGATGCCTCCTTCCGGTACGGATTTGTTCTTCGATTAAATAAAAATTGTCAAGCAGCCATTCTCCTGCCGGAGTGATCTGACGGTTACCCTTTACAGCTTCTGATACAAGATCGTGTACCTCGAGCAATATGGCTTCATTTTCATGCAAGACGTGATAGAAGAGGATGTTCAGGTTCAATACCTGTCCCAAGAACATGCATACCGGCAAGAATTTTGCCATGCTGCTCCATCTGTTCGGCATTGAATAATTCCGAACGAAGTGGAGGCTCTCCATCACTGTATTTTTGAAGATTGTCCTTCTCCCAAAGATTGGATTTTAAAAGCTGAAACGATTCATTAATTATTTTCGGACCTATTTTCATTTATATTCAATCTTAAGTAAGAGACCTCGATGGTATTTTGACAGGGGCCTGCAGAGCGCTCATCCGCTATGCAGGAAGGAGGTTCTGATATAATTTAAGAATGATTCATCCCATATTTAAACAGGCTGAATGTTCTGCCCAAGTTTATCTATATATCACGAAATAAGTGTTATATAACTTTAGATAGAATTTACATAATTCTCATATTCAGACTATATTTTCCATGAGCTCTATTCAGTCCTCAATATGTGAATCATGTAACGTTTTTCACGATTGATGTAATGAGATAGTTTGTGACTAACCATAGCTTTGCCCCGGAGAAGAACATTCATTATCCCGAATGGTGACAGGTATTTAAAAAATACATTCTGTGAATTCACAAACCTTTATTTACACGAAATGAAAACAAAAGCTAAAATGTTAACAATAATTCTTTTTCTGTTAATCGCCTTATTTGTAAAACCAGGAAAGGCACAAGCTCAGGAAAACTATATTAATTTCCAGGTATTCTATGATCAGTTAAGTCCGTATGGACAATGGATGGAAAATTCCAAATATGGTTATGTCTGGTTTCCTGATGCAGGATCCAATTTTGTTCCATACTCAACAGGAGGTTATTGGATTATGACCGATTATGGCTGGACATGGGCATCGGCTTACAACTGGGGCTGGGCTCCTTTTCATTACGGCAGGTGGGATTACGATAACTATTATGGATGGTTCTGGGTCCCTGATTATGAATGGGGACCTGCCTGGGTAAACTGGAGAAGCGCCGACGGTTATTACGGATGGTCACCCATGGGCCCGGGCGTAAGCGTCAGTCTTAGTTTCAGCATGGGCTACAACAATAACCACGATCACTGGATATTTGTAAGGGACAGGAATATAGGCAGATCAAATATTAACCACTATTATGTCAACCGGACAGACCGCGACAGGATCATAATAAATTCAACTGTTATAAATAATACTTATGTGGATAACAGAACAAGGTCAACATATGTCTCAGGCCCTGCAAGGGATGACGTACAGAGAGTCACCGGGAGAAAAGTCAGCCATGTGGCCATTCAGGAAAGCCAGAATCCTGAACAGAAAATGAATAATGGCAGTTTACGGATCTACAGGCCACAGGTAACAAAAAATAATAATTCTGAACAGAGATATGCCCCAACAAGAGTAATGGAACGGAATGTTCCGGAACAATCTCAGGGCAGGACCGGCACAAATCAGCAGCGCAACGAAAATCCGGCTAACAGCCGTCACAGTGAACGCCAGCCAAATAATGTAAATCAGCAGGATGATAATTCCAATTTCAATAACACATATAAAAATACCGGTACTGATAAAGCAATAAAAAGCATTAAAAGTGAGCCGGATGAGAAGGCCGGCAACAATACCTTTAACAGTACACGCAGAAATTCAGGTAGAGCTACGAAGTCAACTCAGCAACAGGATGCAAATCAGTCCCAAAAAGCTGAAAACAAGAATCAATCAACCCCTTCCGGGCAATCGGACAGCAACAATAATAAGCGACAGAGAAAAGCAAAATCAGAAGAGAATAAAAAGTAGACGGCTCTGAATTTTTCCTAAATTTGTAATCAATGGAGGTGAACTTTTTATAGATAGCATATGCAGCAAAAAGCCCGGAAACTGAAATCAGTAAGCTCTCCAAAACGAAAAGAAACCGTTTCAGATTTAAAGGGAGATAATTTCCCGATTGTCGGCATTGGTGCATCAGCGGGAGGTCTGGAAGCCCTGGAACAATTTCTCGGGAATGTTCCTGAGAAATCGCGGAATGGCATTTATTGTCATTCAGCATCTGGATCCAACACAAAAAGGCATGTTACCCGAGTTGCTTCAAAGAGTCACAAGCATGAAGGTCATACAGGTTGAAGACCATATGGAGGTAAAGCCAGACTGTGTCTATGTAATTCCTCCAAATGCAAGTATGTCTATTCTTAAAAGGGTTCTTTACCTGTTTGAACCTGTAGAGGCAAGGGGCCTGCGGCTTCCGGTTGATTTTTTCTTTCGCTCCCTCGCCGACGATCAGAAGGAACACAGTATAGGCCTGATTCTTTCAGGCATGGGTTCAGATGGAAGCCTGGGGCTTCGTGCAATAAAGGAGAAAAATGGTATCGTTATGGTACAGGATCCGGCCACTGCAAAATATGACAGCATGCCAAGGAATGCCATAGAGTCTGTGAATGTTGATATTGTTTCTCAGGTCAAGTGAGTTGCCTGTCAAGCTTATTGAATTACTCAGACATATGCCGCTGGAAAGAACTGATCAGGAAATCGAAATTAAGGATAAAAGTTCTCTTGGAGAAAATTATAATATTGCTCAGAACACATACGGGAAATGATTTTTCCCTCTATAAGAACAATACAGTGTATCGCCGTATAGAAAGGCGTATGAGCATTCATAAAATTGAAAAGATCTCTTCATATGTTCACTTTCTGCAGGAAAATCCAAAAGAGGTAGATATTCTCTTTAAGGAATTGATGATAGGTGTGACTAAATTCTTCAGGGATCCTGGTTTGTGGGAAAAGCTTAGTGATACAGTGCTTCCTGATATTCTTGCAAAACTGCCGCCGGATACAATTCTGAGGGCATGGATCCCGGGATGTTCCACCGGAGAAGAGGCTTATTCACTGGCAATTATCTTTAAGGAAGCACTCGAAAAAAATTTTTCACATGGAGGCTTTTCATTACAGATATTTGCTACTGATCTCGACCATGAAGCTATCGGGATAGCAAGAAAAGGGATATTTCCGTCCTCAATATCTGCAGATGTATCAATAAGTCGTCTGGATCGTTTCTTTATTGCAACTGATGAAGGTTACAGGGTAAACAGTGAGATCAGGGAAATGGTCGTATTTGCACAGCATAACATTATAATGCATCCGCCCTTTACAAAGATAGATATACTGTCATGCCGTAATCTGCTGATTTATATGAATCCTGAGCTGCAGAAGAAATTACTTGATCTATTCTATTATAGTCTTAACCAGGAAGGGATTTTAGTTCTCGGAACTTCTGAAACACTCGGAACCAAAAATCATCTGTTTACACCAGTCGATTCAAAGCTGAAGATCTTCAGACGTTCAGGAATAAATCTGACAGGAAGTGTATTTGATTTTCCTTCATCATTTTCAAGAAGTTTTCAGTCAAATATTGAAGCACCAATGCCAGCAAAAACCAATTTTAATATTCAGACTCTCGCTGATCAGCTTTTGCTGCAGCGTTTTTCACCTGCCGGTGTTTTGGTGAACGAAAATGGAGATATCATTTACATCAGCGGGCACACGGGAAATTATCTGGAACCTGCAGTTGGCAAAGCCAATATGAATATTTTCGCAATGCTCCGGGAGGGTCTGCGCGAGGAATTTCCAATAGCTTTCCGTAAAGCAATAATCAATAAGGAATCTGTTGTTCTCCCAAATATCAAAGTTGGGACAAATGGTGGCGCCAGGGTTATAAATATTAATATTCAATGGATTGATAAACCGGCATCCCTGAGAGGAACATTGATGATAGTTTTTATTGATGTGCCTGAAGTTGCCCAGATCAAACTGAGAACCAAAGCGGGAAGGAAGACTCTGACTACCCTCAAACAGACGGAACTGGAGAAAGAATTGCAGCATACCCGGGAACAGATGCAGAGTACCCTCGAGGAGATGCAGACCTCACAGGAAGAATTGAAATCCACAAATGAGGAATTACAGTCAACCAATGAGGAGCTGCAGTCAACCAATGAAGAACTTACAACTTCAAAGGAAGAAATGCAGAGCCTTAATGAAGAGCTTCAGACAGTAAATGCAGAATTGCAATCGAAGGTTGATGACTTTTCACGGGTGAACAATGATATGAAAAATCTTCTTAACAGCACAGATATTGCTACACTGTTTCTCGATAAGGAGCTTAATATACGGCGGTATACCAACCAGGCTACAAAAATATTCAAACTGATAAAAAGCGATATAGGAAGACCTTTTACCGATCTGGTCTCAGATCTCATCTTTCCTGAACTGGCTTCTGATGCCCTTGAAGTGCTGAGAACACTTGTATTTATAGAAAAACCAATTCCCGCCAAAGACGGGCGATGGTTCTCAGTCCGGATTATGCCTTACCGTACATTCGACGACAGAATTGACGGACTTGTAATTACTTTTTTCAATATTTCAAACCTTAAGGATGTTGAGATAAAATTAAACCAGACTGACCAGGTGAATCGGTTTCTTCTGAACTCATCGTCAGACGTATTTGTTATATTATCGACTGACTGGAAGATAGTTGAGTATAATCCTGAAGCTGAAAAATTTTTTGGAAAAAAACGTAAAGATGCTGTAAGTCAGAGTTTTATTGAGATATTTGTACCAGAGTCGATACGAAATAAGACTGAAGGCAATCTGAAAAAGCTGCTTAAGGAAGTAACTGATGTGAAATATAAAATGAAGGTCATTGCTGCAGGGGATCAAATTCATGAAGTGATGTGGTCCGTTCATATTATTCGTAATAAATATAATATAGCTGAGGAATTTGTTTTAACATTTAAAAAATAACAATACCATGAGTAATGAAGAACATAACTTTCCTGATGCCAGAATGCTGAGGATTAAAGCAGAAAAGCAACTAAAAGAGAATCAGAAGGCATTGGATATGTCGGTTTTGGAATCTGATGTCAAAAAGCTCATGCACGAACTTCAGGTTCACCAGATTGAACTGGAAATGCAGAACGAAGAGTTAATAAAGGCTAATGAAATTGCTGAAACAGCTCTGAAAAAATATACAATGTTGTATGATTTTGCACCAATGGGCTATTTTACCCTTGATGCTGAAGGAACTATCCTGGAACTGAATTTTACAGGTGCAGAAATGCTTGAAGATAAGCGTGTGAGTTTAGTTGGCACCAATTTTAAACTATTTGTTTCCGACATATCAAAACCTGTTTTCGCCAGATTCTTCAAAAGAGTCTTTACCTCAAATTCAAAGGAATCCTGCGAGATCATGCTTGGTTATGAGAATGACCATTCCTGTTTTGTTTATATTGAGGGTATTGTCCTGCAGGGCGATACATAATTGCCTATTATCACGTTGTTGATATTTCATCCTTCAGAAAATAATACAGATGCAAATCACTGGTATCCGGTTAAATAACCTTTCCGACAGGATCAGACTACTAAGTGAAGTGATTACAACAGCATTATTTGTTCCCGGACAATAAGCGAATGATGTAAGTTAATTCAATAATTGTGTAACGGCTGTACACTCAGTCTTTCCCTATCTTTCCGCAGAATAATTTGAAGCAGTATGTCTGGATTATGATCCAATTGACAGAATCGGATTGTATCACAGATGCATTCCGGAATGCCTTGCAATTGCGGTTTCCATGTTATGAATTCATTCTAAACACAGAAACTATTTTATCACCATAAACAGACAAAGCCCATGTTATTCCATCCAATGCATAAAGAGAAGATTTCAAAAAGGGCAGATGAAAAAAGTTAATCCTGTTATTAAGATAAAAAGAGTGGCAGCGGAGCATTCGATAAGGCTGAGCGAAAAAGTTTCGGCAAAAGCAGCCGGGGCGAACAATTTTTTAACTGATGTCGCCGATGTTTTTCTGTTTATAGTCACGGCTAACGAAAGAACTGTTTTCAGGTGGCTTTGAGTATAATGAGTTTTTTCGGCAATGTTTTCAGATTGGGTATAAGACCCTTCCGCTTATTTCGGTTACAGGGATAATTATGGGACTGGTGCTTACTATTCAATCGCGACCTGTGCTGGTTGATTTTGGTGCAGTAAATGCACTTCCCGGAATGGTAGCTGTCTCCATCATAAGGGAAATGGGCCCTGTAATAACAGCTCTTATCTGTGCAGGTAAAATAGGTTCCGGTATGGGAGCTGAGCTGGGTTCAATGAAAGTGACTGAACAGATTGATGCCATGGAGGTATCATCCACCAATCCCGTGAAATTTCTTGTTGTTACAAGGGTGCTGGCAGCAACACTGATGATCCCTTTATTGATTTTGTATGCCGATGCACTTGGAATAATCGGGAGCTGGGCAGGAGCAAATATAAAGGGCGATGTACCGTTTGTGTTATTCTTTTCCCAGGCATTCAGCACATATAGAGTTTCTCGATTTCCTCCCCGCAGTAATAAAATCATTCTTTTTCGGCGCTGTAATAGGTTTTGTTGGTTGCTACAAAGGATACAATGCAGGCCGCGGGACTGAAAGTGTTGGCATAGCAGCCAATTCTGCAGTCGTGCTGGCATCACTCCTTGTGATAATTGTGGATGTGATTGCGGTTCAGATTACAGATATGCTGATATCATGAGCGAAGACACAGTAAATACAGGAATGTCTGATTTGCCGGATAAAAAGGCTCTTTCAGCTGTTATTGAAATAGATCAATCTTAGAAAGTCATTCGGAGCGCAGGAGGTTCTGTCTGATGTCTCATTAAAACTTTATAAAGGCGAAAACCTCGTGGTGGTCGGAAAATCGGGAACAGGCAAATCTGTTCTGATAAAATGTATAGTCGGTTTACTGAAATCTGACGGAGGAACAATAAGTGTTTTTCAAAAAACGACAGACGGATTAAACAGAAAAGATTTTGGAGAACTGAGACAGAAAATAGGATTTCTTTTTCAAAGCGGCGCATTGTATGATTCAATGACTGTCAGGCAGAACCTGGAATTCCCATTGCGCAGAATAAGAAAAAATCTCTACTGAAAAGGAAATAAATGAAAAGGTCAGTGAAGTTCTTGAAAATGTGGGTCTGATTGATGCCCTGAATAAAATGCCTTCACAGCTTTCCGGAGGAATGCGTAAGCGGATCAGCCTTGCAAGAACTCTTGTTGTTGATCCATTGATAATGTTGTATGATGAACCAACTACAGGTCTTGACCCTGTTACTTCTGATGAAATCAGTTCACTTATAAATGATGTTCAGGAAAAAATATAAAACTTCTTCTATCATCATCACACATGACATTAAATGTGCTCTTAAAACTGCTGACAGGATCGTCATGCTAAAGGATGGGAAAGTATATATGGAAGGGAAGACGGAGGAGTTTAAAGACTCAGATGATCCGGTGGTAAGATCCTTTTTTACGTAAGATGAATTAATGCCGGTTAATCTATGTATTCAATCAAACATGTTAAATATAAATAAAATGGAAACACATACACAAAAATTCAAGGTTACGGTTGGGGATGTTTGTTGCCGGGGGACTGGCGCTTTTTATACTTGCAATATTTATAATCGGGAAACAAAAAAATCTTTTCAATCCTGTATTTAAGATTAATTCAACTTTCTACAATGTAAGCGGTTTGCAGGTTGGAAACAATGTCCGCTTTTCGGGAATTAATGTAGGTACAGTTAACAACATCACCATAATAAATGATTCAACTGTGAGTGTGGAAATGCTTATAAGGAAAAATGTAAGGCAGTTTATTAAAGCAGACTGTGAAGTAGCCATAGGTTCAGAAGGACTTATTGGCGACAGGCTGCTGATTATTACGCAGGGCAGCACTGAGGCGCCCTTAGTGAATGAAGGACAACAGCTTGTTTCAAAAGAACCGGTTGAAATGGATGCTATAATGTCAAGTATACAGATAACTGCCGATAATGCAGCGATAATCTCAGGTCAGGTAGCTGAGATAATGATCCAGATTAATAGCGGAAACGGAACCCTGGGCAGATTGATAAAGGATTCAACAATTGCAGAAAATCTTAATCAGACAGTTAATAATCTTAAGAAAAGCAGCAGAGGGTTAAATGATAATATGAATGCGGCCAAGGAAAATTTCCTTTTCAGGGGTTATTATAAAAGGAAAGAAAAGGAGGCTGAGAAGATAAGGGCCGATTCTGCTGAGAAGCAAAATGAAGTGCAAAAAATCATTGAACAAAAGAAGAATTGATCTCCGGAACAGAAAGATAATGAATAATGGCAGCTAAAAATGCAGTTCAGGAAATGGTTCATATTTATTATTATTTCATTTCTATATTGTGGTTTATCATCTGCACAGGAAGTGCCTGCAGTGAAAGATACAACCGCAGTGTACAGGGATATAGAATCATATTCCAAACAGAGTAAGCTCAAGACTTTCATTTACAAACTGGTATTTAAACCGGTTCACGGCACAGGAAAAAAAGAGGTTAAGAAGAAAGGATATAAGAAACTGATTCAAAAACCGTATGAGGCATTTGAAGGAAAAACAGTCAGGAACATCAACGTTATCACCCTGGATCCCTTTGGCTACTCCGCAAATGACACATTAACAGGAAAACAAAATTTCCTGGGAAAAGCCGGAAATAGTCTGCATATAAAAACACAGGGCATCACTATCCGTAACCTGATGCTTATCCATAAGAATGACAGGTTTAATTCCTTACTTGTAAAAGAATCCGAGCGTCTTATCCGAAGCCAGAAATATATTCATGAGGTTGCTTTCTATGTTGCTGCTTCAGGAGAAAATAGTGATTCCGTTGATATTTTCATCCGGGAACTGGATATCTGGAGCATTATACCTGAAGGCTCCTTTTCACATTCAGGATTCCGTATCGGTATTAACAGACAGAAATTTCCTCGGAACCGGACATGAATTTAAAAATTCATTCAGGAGAAATAATACAATTGGAATCAGCTCATTTATTGCAAATTATTCTATTCCTAACTTCAGAAACACATATGTAAGTGCAAAATTGCATTATGAAATCGATGGTGACGGATATTTTAACAGAGGCCTAAATGTCGAGCGTCCTTTCTTTTCACCAGTTACAAAGTGGGCCGGAGGACTCACTCTTGCCTCGCGCTTTAAAAAAGACTCTCTCATATATCTTGATCCGGCCTATGTGCCATTGAACCTGGAGTTCAGAACACAGGACTATTGGGCAGGAAAAGCTACTCAGATCTTCAAAGGCAATTCTTATGATATAACAGTAACAAATCTGATTCTGGCTGCTGCGTTATTTTCGTATCAGATACTCCGAGAAGCCGGACGTATCAGATGACCCCACACATATCTATTCAGACGAAGATTTTTATCTCGGAGAGATCGGAATATCTTCAAGAAAATATGTCCAGGATATGTACATTTTCAGATTTGGAGTGATCGAAGATGTGCCGGTTGGAAAAGTTTTCGGACTTACAGCCGGCTATCAGATAAAACCTGATTCCAGACGTCCGTATATGGGATTGAGGTTTTCATTTGGCAACTATAACCAATGGGGATACCTGAGCTCAAATTTTGAATACGGGACTTTCTTTAACGGATCGCATGCTGAACAGGGAGTTTTTACTGCAGGGATAAATTATTTTACCGGACTTGTTTGAAGTGGGAAAATGGAAATTCAGACAATTTGTAAAACCGCAGGTGACTATTGGCATAAACCGGTTCGCCTATGATACATTAACCCTTAAGGAGGGTTATGGTCTTGACGGTTTTAACAGCACTGCATTGTCAGGCAGCAGTCGTATGCTATTCACATTGCAGACCCAATCATATGCTCCATGGAATTTTTTTGGCTTCCATTTTGGACCGTTTATAACCTATTCTGTCGGAATGCTTGGCAGACCCAGTAACCGGATTCAAAACACAGCAAGGCATACTCGCAACTGGGGCTGGGTGTTTTAATTAAAAATGAAAACCTTGTTTTCAATTCATTTCAGATATCAGTATCATTTTATCCACTAATTCCCGGGTATCGGACAGAATGTGTTTAAAATGAACTCTTACCGTACCACTGATTTTGGTTTCCGCGATTTTGAACTTGGAAAACCTTCAATTGTGGTATTCAGGTAATTGAAAGATATTTGCCGTTTATTCATCCAGTACATCTTCTGTCAGCAACTAGTTAATCTAAATTTCATTTTATTGTTAATCTGTTAATTATGTAACTATCAATGATAAATAATGTAACTATTGTTAAGACATGTGAAGTACTTTTATTTTATAAATATTATTGATTTTCACTAATCTCGTATATTATGAAAAACAAACCAATAGGTTACTGGAATGTGAAAAAGGAAAAGCTGATACAAAAGTATCCATACCTGACTCCATCAGATCTTGAGTTTAGCCTGGGCAAGGAAAAAGAGATGATAGAGCTGCTCGGTTATAAAATGGGACTGTCAAAACAGGCTCTCCTTAGCATAATTGTTTCAATTTAGACCTGACTGATGCAAATTTTCACTATCCGGATGATGAAAACTTAATCTTCGGCTATTCATATAACATTTGCATGATGTAAATCTTTCGCAGAGTTGTATGAAAAATCTGCAGTTTTCTTTTGTAAATTTGCTTTGTATATTGCTCCGCGGGTAAAATCAAATCCGGTGATATTGGCTTTTTATAAAGCATAAGAAAAGGAAAGAATTTAACAATGCTCATATTAAAATCTTATAAATGAAAAAAGTACTGATTGCCCTGGATTATGATGTTACTGCTCAAAAGATTGCAGAAGCAGGATTTTCATTTGCCAAATTGATGAAAGCCCAGGTAATACTGCTTGCATGTCATTGCTGACCCTGCATACTATTCTTCCCTGGAATATTCCCCGATAACCGGTTTTGCGGGCTATATGGATATGAGTAATAACCAGCTGGATAGTATTGAAGGTTTATTACAAGCATCTCAAGCTTTACCTGGATAAAACAAAACAGCATCTTGGCGATAAAAAGATAAAAACATATGTGGAGGAAGGGGATTTTGCAGCCACAATCTTAAATTCTGCAAAAGAGCTGCATGCAGATATTATTGTAATGGGTTCCCATAGCCGTAACTGGCTTGAAAATATAGTGATGGGAAGCGTCACTGAGAAAGTTTTACACGGTACAAAAGTGCCGCTTCTTATTATTCCGGTAAAGAAGTGATGCGGGGGGGCTGGCGTAATAATAACTGCCATGGTAAAAAGATAAATGAACTCAGGAGATTCTCCTGTATGAGATCAATCTGATTAATTAGACATATGGATTTTGTAGACTATTATAAATTACTCGGAATTGAGAAAACGGCAACCCAAAAGGATATTAAAAATGCCTACAGGAAGCTGGCAAGGAAGTATCATCCCGACTTAAATCCAAATGATAAGGACGCCAAGAAGAATTTTCAGAAGATAAATGAAGCGAATGAAGTTCTGAGTGACCCTGAGAAGCGGAAGAAATACGATCAGTATGGAAAGGATTGGCAACATTCGGATCAGTTTGAAAAGTCACAGCACTCAGGGAACCAATCTTCATATGCGGGTGGTGAACGTTATTCAGGCATGAAGTCTGAAGGTGATTTTTCCGATTTTTTTGAATCTATGTTCGGTGGATCAGGTGAATATGGGAGGGGCCGAAGGGTAAAATACAGAGGAGAGGATTATAATGCTGAATTGCATCTCGACCTTTTGGATGCTTTTAAAACTCATAAGCAAACCTTAACTGTAAACGGGAAAAAGATAAGGATAACTATCCCTGCAGGCATTGAAAACGGGCAGACAATTAAAATTGCCGGTCACGGTGGTCCCGGGGTGAATGGCGGACCTGAAGGAGATCTGTATATTACATTTTCAATTGCAAATCACCCTGATATTAAACGCTCGGGAAATGACTTGTTTGCAAGTGTTAGCCTTGATCTGTACACGGCAGTTCTTGGAGGAGAGATCACAGTTGACACTCTTAACGGAAAGGTAAGGCTGATGGTTCCTCCCGAAACTCAGAATGGAACAAGGATCAAGCTGAAAGGCAAAGGATTCCCCGTATACAGGAATGAAGGACAATTCGGCGATTTATATATTACATATGAGGTTAAGATTCCAACCAACCTGAATGCAAGGCAAAAAGAATTATTTGCCGAATTATCTAAAATAAAAGCTTAAAACATTTACAATGCAAAAAGAATGTCTGATAGCTGTCAATGAGTTTTGTGAAATTCACAAAATTGAGATTTCATTTATCAGTTCCCTTCAGGAAACCGGATTGATTGAATTGGTTGTAATTAACGATGATCTGTATGTCGATTCAGAACAGCTGCCACAACTTGAAAAAATCATCCACCTGTATTTTGAGCTTGAAATTAACCTTGAAGGCATCGAGACGATTGATCATCTTCTGAAGCAAATAAAATCACTGCATGATGAAAATATTGTGCTCAGAAACAGACTTCGTCTCTATGAATCAAATGACTAACAGCTATATCAGCAGCTTAATAGACAATTATACTCTGTGAAGCTTTCTCAAGATTATCTGCCAGTAACATAACTGCATAGAGGCCGGGTTTCAGCTTAATAGGAAAACTTATATCTGTGATCCCTTTATCGACTTCCTTCTCCATAACCAGCTTCCCTGACAGATCATAAATTCTTAAAACGCTTGCCGGTGCTTCCCCTTCCTGAGATGGAATACTCCAGAAGTATATTTATGAGTTGGTGTGCGGGATTGGGAAATACTGTCATTTTGATAAGGGTCTGAGTTACCGGGGGAGGTGGAGGAGGAGTCGTTGATGAAAATATTCTTGCACCAACCTGCCAGATACCATTCTGATCAGCGGTTGCCGGATCGGCTCCGGTAGTCCATACAGCGGTTGTTGATAATCCTGTCTTCCATGCAGAGCCAAGATCAGTTCCATGATCAAGCCGTGCGGCTGGAACGAAATCAACAGTATTATTAAAGTTCGGATTTATAACAACTGAATGTTTATCAAACCCCAGCGCCTGCCATTGAGCAAAAGTTTTGCTCGATTCAAGGTAATTGAATACCGGGGTGCCCGACTCACAGTAAAAAACATTGTAATCACTTTCAAATCCTGGTAAACAGGCAGCGTCATGTATCGCAATATTGTAAATCTTATTTACAGTATAGAAAATATTATTTTTGATTTTTGTTCCCGTTGCAGGAACACTCGGGGAAATATCTGTATTTGAATAGATATCAATCAGACCTCTCCATGGGCTTGAAAGATTACTGTAAAACGTATTATTATAGTAACTTACATTATTCATTCCCTTTACCACTCCTGCAGTTGCCACCGGATTTTTTACAATATTATACCCGACTCCACCGGACGTATTTGTCATCGCAACAGTTGATTTTCTGATTATAGCCATGGGTACACGGTCGAGATAGTTATACCTTATAATTACATTTTTATTATGACCGGTAAAAATCCCATGGGTTATACTGCTTGCATCAGTTCCTTTCCATACAAGCTTATTGCCGGATATTATCTCTCCGTCAAGATTGTTATTTTCACCCGACTCACTCTCGTCACCTGCCTGCAGCATGTAACCTGAGGCATTGACTGAGGTAATTGAATTGTTCCTGTATATAAATCTGGTAGGTGAGCTTCGTTCAATATTTACACCAGTCCAGGCTCCGGTTGCCGTATTATTAACAGCTAGTACCCTCTATTGTAAGATTTATCTGAGCAAACAGACTGGCTGAATTTATTGCGATATATATAATTGATAATATTATTGTTTTCTTCATCATGTAGTATTTATTTGTAACTATTTCAGATAGTATCTTTAAGCTGAAATTGCTGTAAAGATACTATCTGAGACTTCTGTCCAATCTATTTGCTGTATTATAACACTAATAGACTATCATTTTTTGCGTAGAGATATCCTCTCCGGCCAGAGCTACTGTAACAATATAGATTCCTCTTCTGAGATTAACCGGGAATTTAATATTTGACACACCAGTGACTAGCAGTTTTTCGAGAAGCAGATTCCCGGAAAGATCCAGAATTCTTTAAAACCTGTGGTGAAGACGGCAGGATCCTGATTTGAAAAAGTACTTGCATATGCAAACAATATGTTTATAAACCTGTGGACCGGAGAAGGAGACAGAGTCATAGTTATCATAGAAGTTCCGGTAGTGGTTGTCGGAGCATTCAAATTATTTGTTACTGCCTTGGCTGAAACAGAAATTGCCAATCCCCCTGTATGTAGACAGCAATGGTTTGGTTAAAGGTTTTGTGTATGACAGCTTTACAATATCACCGTATTTTATAGCACTGACAATGTTAACTGAACCTTATTCCCTGAAATGGCAACTGAATTTACAGTTCTGGCTGCAGAGTTAACAAGTACACTGAATGATGACGCCACTGGGACCGATGTAGTATTCAGAGCTATATCATATGTCATTACAAGAAGTGTGGGTGATGTATTTTCAACTACGCTTGAATTATAAACCGGAACAGTAGCTGCAGTACCGGAAGTCTCCTGTTCAAATGATCCAAGATCCGGAGCATTTCCGGCAAAGGAAGACCGGCGTTAACACCTTTGTCAATTAAATCAGAGCCTGCAGCAAGATGCAGAAAATTTATTTCAGGTAAACTGCCATCATCGTTTCTGGAACGTACAAGTTCCTGACCGTCTGTACTGAGAAAATCTGCTGCGGAGACGCTGACTCCTGTTGCTGCATCCCAGCTATTCCCTTCAGAAGTCCTTGTTGCATAAAAAGTTCCTCCATGAATATTTTCAACCCCGTCGCCAAATGCAATATTGTTTTTTACAATATCAGCAACTTCAAATGCGCTTGCATCACCCGGCCATCCGAATGAAAATCCCCAGGCCTTATTCATATAACTTGTACAATTGATAAATTCTTTTTTTACCCTGGCTGACTCCTGGGTGAATCCCCTCTGCCTGTTATTGTAAGCAATACAATTATATGAATATCTTTTTGTTACTCCGCTGTAGCTCTGACCGTCAAGGCCATACTTAAATCCATTTCCATCACCTGCAGTAGAGACGCCGTCTGACTTATATCCATTATGCCATGCCCAGCAATCTTTAAGGTAGTATATTGCGCTGTATCCGGAATACTGATACATATCGTATCCGTCATCAGAATTATTCCATGACCGGCATCCTGTTAAACGTATAATATAATCACCGCCACCGTATCTTCCGAATCCGATATCAAAACCATCCGCGTTGTCACCCGGAGTGTCTGTGTAAGGATCATAGTTGGAATATGCATCGCAGTTTAAAAAATGATTTTCATCACCATCAGGAATTCTTGTTCCGAATCCGGGACCTCCGTTATGATGGGCCACGCAATTCTCAATCAGATTGTGATTTCCACCGTAAACTTCGAGTCCCTCACCAATATTTCCGTTAGTGGACTGATCGACTCTCGTAATTTCAAGCCCTTTTATATGCCAGTAACTGCTGCTTGTTAGCAAAATTCCTCTTCGTTCACTGCTCGCTGTAAGGTTGCGGCAATCCAGAATCGGTATCTCATCCCGGATAATTAAAACCTGGTATTGATTTGAAGAGGTGCCGTCGTTTCCCATTGACATATACACCGCATGCAGTGGATGTTCCTCCCTGTGCCTGTGGTTGAAGAGGCAAGATATGTACCACCTCTTATATAAAGAATATCTCCCGGGGATATTGAACTGAATCCCTTCTGCCAGGTTGCCCATGGTTGTGCAAGGGTGCCCGGATTGCTGTCATTGCCATTTGTGGCGACATAATAAGTTGCAGCATTAACTGCAAACGGTATACATAGTAATAGTATTATTATAGCTTTTCTCATCTAAAATTGTATTTGACGAATGTGAATAATTAATTGACCAACACGAAATATTAAACGGTCGTATATATTTATTTATTACGTTAATGACTTTTACAAATTGTGTTTTCTGGTCAGAAATCATTCAGCTATAAACGATTTTTTTCTCTATAAGCGACTGAAAATAAAGTAGATTAAAAACTATGATAAATTTATTACAGTTTTTATGTTAAAAAAATAATGATTATCTCGGAATATTTTAATTGGATTGATGTTTTTACTTGACTTTTTGTATGCTTCTTCAATCAGACACAGAAAAATAATAATACAATATTTTTTTCAATAGCTCGTTCTTAATTTCAGATGCAACATAAAAGAAAGCCAGTCTGCATTCCGGTGAAGCATTCTAAATTGAAGTTTTAAATTAATCACATTAGTAGTTATGTTACAGGTCTAACTATCTCAGCCTGTGATCTAAAATACTGATGTCTAAAAAAGAAAAGTATGAAACATAAAATTATTTCTGTCTTAATTCTCTTTGTTGTGGTATTTTATTCTTGTAAAAAAGATGAACTGACTGTTACCGGGAATACTGAGGTTATGTTCCTGAGTGATGTTCTTCTGGATGATCAGCCTTACTACCAGTATGCATATAATGATTCAAATCTGGTAAGTACAGAAAGCAGTAAGTTTGATTATACCGTAAATCATTATAATGATAAGAATCAGTTGGTATCTTCTGATTATTATTGGAATAATGCTATTCTGAAAAGTGATGCGAAGATGATTGAAACCGCTCTTTCGGAAAGTGAAATGATTAATTCTGCGAACGGGAGCAAGGGAGGGTCAATCAAATATGACTATAACAGGTGATCAGCTGACAAAAGCAACCTATTCCAGGCCATCAGGTGGTTCTGAATATTCCACATTCAGCTATGATGGAAGTAACAGGATAAACAAACAGGATCTGTTCTGGAATAATAATGAAACCGGTTATATTGAGTATCAATATGACAGTAAGGGAAACCTGGTAAAGGAGATGCTGTATGAAATGTCAGGAGGAGCTGCCGAGCTTACTGCCTCTACGAAATATGCCTTTGACAACAAGCAAAATCCTTATTATTCCATCTAAAAGTCATAAATCTTCCCGGAATTAATACAAACCGTAACAATATCATAAAGGAAATTTATACAGTATATTCTGGCAGCGGACAGGGTGATGAGAAAGTACAGACGACAGTAAACTCATATGAATATAATATCAATGGGTATCCTGTATCCAAAAATGGCAATATAAAGTATATCTATAATTAATATGCAGCTTAATATATCTTTAATATGTTAGTTGCCTTGCAAAAAGTCTGAAGTAACCGGACTAATTATATACTGTCTCACTTTTTTGTGAATGGAAATAGGTTAGTCCGCTGACTTCAGTCATATCAATTATTTTAAATCCGTATCCTCCGATCAATCTGAGAGATTTTCGTTTTCGACATGTAGTTATATACTCTGGAATCCAGAAGACTATACAGCATGTTTACAAATGGAAATGATGAGATAATTCCGTGTTCGATGGAATCCTTACCTCTTTTGTTCTCACCGGATGACCGGTATTTTAGTTCATACCCATTAATTTTTTCATTATCAGTGAAGCATCCGACAAAATTGCTTTTCTGCGGAAGATAATTAAGGAATGAATCAAGAAAAGTCTTAATATCTTTTATCTGATTTAGTTCTTTAAGGTTGATTATGGTACTTACACTTTTCATCTCTTCAGAATCATAATAATAATGATGCTCTGATGAGAGGACAATCAGGTCTGGCTGATCTGCCAGTCCGAGCCATTCAACATAACTATAAAAGTTCTTTCCCCCCTCAGCAATCAGCAGATCAATTGCTTCATTATTTATATCCGGATCAGATTGTCCGGCAAATGAATTAAAGTAATTTAAATTCATTTGTCTCTCTGCTATATTTCTCTTGTCTTGCACCTCTGAGTTTTATTTATTAAAAATTTCTGTTTCCAACTCTTTGTATACCAATAAGTGTGATGATCGGATATTAATTCACAACGTCACTGCAAAGGTGAGAACATTAATCAACCTGGCTATTATACTATTTTGTGAATTAGTTACATAATTCCTGTATTCCTGAGGCTGGATATTCAGCTTATAGCTGTCTGGTATGATTGATTAAACCTCCTCATAATGTGTGAACTATACAACTATAGTATTAGAATTTTGCAATAGATATACCTGTCCTGGTTCATAAATTTGTCACTGGTTAAGGCCTGGTAAATCTCTAATGTCTGACATAATCCGATAGTTTTCATTAATATAAATGAAAAAATCCCAGATGATAAAATCCAGCTTACTGAAAAGTTTACTGATAGTTTTCTTTTCACTTTATAGTTTCAGGGCATCGGCTCCTGATATAAAAGTAGCCTACATCCTGGTATCAGACAGAATAGATGTTTACGACAAACTCATTAAAGCAGTTGTCCTTGTTGAAAGTTTGGAGATACAATGGCATGTAATATTCTCGAACAGGCAACAGGAGCCTTTCAGATAAGACCAATCAGACTGCTTGATTATAACCAGAGAACGGGAACAGTTATAAAATTGAGGATTGCTACAATTATGATATCTCAAAAAAGATATTTCTGTATTATGCAATGCAGATTGGTTTTCCAAAATATGAAACAATTGCGAGAAGCTGGAATGGATCCGGGGAAACCACACTCGGATATTGGGAAAAAGTCAAATCATATCTTTGATCAGATTCATGCATTTGGCGATTTCTGTGATCAGGCTGATTTCATTATTCTTCTCTTCCATATGGCATCCTCATTTTTTATTATAAAATGCTTCAGGTGTGAATAATGTAATTTAATCTGATAGTTGTGTAATATTTTAAGGTTATAACGGAATTAACTTTGAAACTCACTAATACCAATATCTATGTCACTTCTAACTATTGTACTCGTCCTTATTGTCGCCGGTGTCGTTCTCTGGCTTGTCAACAACTATATCCCGATGGATGGTAAAATCAGAAGAATCCTGAACATTGTGGTTGTGATTGTTGTCATAATCTGGCTGATAAAAGTTTTTGGACTTCTCAATTACCTGAAGGATATACATATTTAAAAAGTGGATTTTTACTCTTGATGCATATTTTGCCTTCACCATATTATTAATATTCAGATACAATGAAAAAAGCAGGAATTGTAATTTTAATTTTAGGTTTGATACTGACCATCTTTACAGCATTTACCTTTTTTACAAGGGAGAAAGTAGCTGATATCGGCAAAGTCCATATTACCAGAAATGAACGTCATAATCTCAACTGGTCACCTTTGTTTGGCGTAGCTGTGATGGGGGTAGGTGGTGTCATTTTACTTGTGTCGTCAAGAAAATAAAACTGGATTTTCACGAATCAGTAAAAGATGTAATTTTTAATAAAAGTTATGTAACAACCATGTGATTGAAAGGGACTAAATTTATTAAATAATTTCTAATTGACGTTTCATAAATGCTTGTTGAAAAATGACCATGCTGGTCCTGTAAAGAAAATTAATTATAATAAAAAAAATAAAAATGGTTGACAGATTTGTAGTTACTGAAGCATTGAAAAATTGCCTGTCAAATGATTCCGACAGGAATTCAGGGGATACACATGATCCTGAACAGACAAGTTTAATATCGCTTTTAATCCACGATATTTTCGGTGGTGAAATTCTGAAAACCCATAAGAATAAAGGATGGCATTTTTATAACCGTATAGAAGGCAAACGCATTGATTTTACAGGTTCAGATCTGAAATAAATCATCTGATGAAATTCAATTCGAGGATATTCCCTCAAGTCCTGACGAAACTTACTCTTATTTTGAGGATGAGGAGTATTCAATCTTCCTCATGAAGTTTATATGGGCATTTGAGGAAGCTGTAGGTCTTGATAAATACAGGCCTGTCTCTGACAGCCTGATAATCCCTTTCTATATTTCAATGATATCAATAGAACCGGATAGCCTTCTGTCAATCTCCTTTCGCCAGAAAGATTTATTAATTTTGTATGTCTTCATGCAAAGTAAAAATATTACATGATTTATATCAATATTCTTATAAAATTATAGCAAACAGTGTTATTTTTATAAGATCATGAACAAATTGTCGGATAGTTCGTTAACAAGCAAACAGTTATCCTCATAAATCAGTAATAAAATCATTTGCTATGTCCCAAAATTCTTCTGGTGCGTATTTACCGCACAAAGACCTTTTTAAGGATTCATATGTCTCCTCTATGGAGCAGTACAAGGAATTGTACACTGACAGTATCGAGAACAATGCTCAGTTCTGGGAAAGAAAAGCCCGGGAATTTTTATTCTGGCAGCACGATTTTCAGATGGTAAGTGATTGTGATTTTACAGAAGGGTTGGTATCGTGGTTTCTTGGAGGCAAGCTGAATGCCTGCGAAAATTGTGTCGACAGGCATGTCAGAGATAAAGGTGATCAGGTGGCAATTATCTGGGAACCTGATGAGCCCGGGAATGAACAGAGGATTACCTACAGGGAGCTTCAGCGAAAAGTATCGCGTCTGGCTAACGTTTTGAGGCATAATGGTATCCATAAGGGTGACCGGGTCGCTATTTTTATGCCTATGATCCCGGAGGCTGTGTATTCAATGCTGGCATGTGCACGTATAGGAGCTGTTCACTCAGTTATTTTTGCAGGTTTCAGTGCTGAATCACTGCGCGACAGGATCAATGATGCGCGCTGCAAAGCAGTTATCACATCTGATGAAGCTGTCCGCGGCAAAAAAATAATTCCCCTGAAAAGGATGGCCGATGAAGCAGTGATGGCATGTCCCTCAATTGAACGTGTATTCATTGCAAGGCGCACCAATGTAAAAATTCCATTCTATCCTCCGAGGGATATATGGCTTGATGAAGCAATGGAGGGCGAACGTCCCTATTGTCCTATTGAACACATGGATTCCGAGGATACTCTTTTTCTACTGTATACATCAGGAAGCACAGGTAAACCAAAAGGTGTTTCACATACAACTGCAGGTTATCTTCTCTTTGCTGCAATGACGCACAAATACGTCTTCGACTACAGGGATGGTGAAATCTATGCCTGTGTGGCAGATATCGGCTGGATAACAGGCCATTCATACGTGGTTTACGGACCATTGCTGAACGGAGCCACAACTGTTCTGTTTGAAAGTGTACCCAATTACCCCGATGCCGGCAGATATTGGGAGATGGTGCAAAGATTGAAGATTAACCAGTTTTATACAGCTCCTACTGCGCTTCGTGCAATCCAGAGGATGGGAGACGAGTTTGTTACAAAATATGACAGATCGAGCCTTCGTGTACTGGGTACAGTTGGTGAACCAATAAATCCTGATACATGGAGATGGTATTATGAAGTTGTAGGAGAGAAGCGATGTTCAATCGTTGATACCTGGTGGCAGACAGAAACCGGCGGAATTCTGATATCTCCCCTTCCCGGAGCAGTGCCTACAAAACCAGGATCAGCAACCCTTCCGTTTTTTGGAATTGAACCTGTACTGCTAACCCCCGAGGGTGAAGAGATCAAAACCACTGAAGGCTCAGGATTACTTGCAATAAAGGGTCCCTGGCCCAGTATGGCCCGAACAATCCAGGGTGATCATATGCGATTCTATGAGACATACCTGAAACAATTCAAGGGATATTATCTTACAGGTGACGGCGCCACAAGGGATGCCGATGGCTATTACTGGCTTACAGGACGTGTCGATGATGTACTGAATGTATCAGGTCACCGCATCGGATCAGCAGAAATCGAAAGCGCTCTTGTATCTCATCCATTCTGCTCAGAAGCAGCTGTGGTTGGATATCCACACCCGATAAAGGGAGAAGGAATTTTTGCATACGTTATTCTTAAAGATGGTTATGAAGCCGATGAAGAACTGGTTGGGGAATTGAGGAACGAAGTCAGACGCCATATAGGGGCATTCGCAACTCCGGATCAGATCCTTATTGCTCCCGGACTGCCAAAAACACGCTCCGGTAAAATAATGCGAAGGATCCTGAGAAAGATTGCAGCGAATGAAACGGATGATCTCGGAGATATATCAACCCTTGCTGATCCTCCGGTAGTTACGTCGCTTATTGAGCTGAGAGGACAATTGTGATCCCTTACATTACATAATATTAAGAGCTGTTTTTAAGATATTCCTTTGTACTTATCAATTAATGCTTACTTTTGCAGGCTTTTTAATTGGCAGCAGTGGTTTATTTTACACTAATTCAGCATATTCTGGTAAATGATTACAGTATCAAATCTTAGCATACAGTTTGGAAAACGCATTTTATTCCAGGACGTTAATCTTGTATTCACTCCCGGCAATTGCTATGGGATAATCGGAGCAAACGGCGCTGGAAAATCGACCTTTCTTAAAATGCTTTACGGCGAGGTTGAAGGCCGGACAGGCTCAGTATCCTTTGGACAGGGAGAACGGCTGTCAGTATTGAAACAGGACCATTTCGAATTCGATGAATGTGTTGTTCTCGATACTGTTATGATGGGCCATTCCAGATTGTGGAGCGTAAGGAACGAGAAAGAGATCCTGTATTCAAAAAGCGATTTTTCTGATAAAGACGGACTACGTGCATCCGAGCTGGAGGAAAAATTCAATGAAATGGATGGCTGGAACGCTGAGAACAATGCAGCCAGTCTTTTAAGCGGTCTTGGAATAAAGGAAGAACAACATTATAAGTTGCTGAAGGAGCTCACAGGAAAAGAGAAGGTAAAGGTATTACTTGCCCAGGCCCTGTTCGGAAAACCTGATAATCTGCTGCTCGACGAACCAACAAATGACCTTGATCTCGAAACAGTAAACTGGCTTGAGAATTATCTGTCGGAGTTTGAGAACACAGTCCTCGTGGTATCGCATGACAGGCATTTCCTGGATTCTATCTGTACACAGATTATCGATATCGATTTTAGCAGGATACAGCAGTTCTCGGGTAATTACACTTTCTGGTATGAGTCCAGCCAGCTCGCGCTCAGACAACAGCTTGCCCAGAATAAAAAGGCTGAGGAGAAGAAAAAAGAACTGCTTGAATTCATTGCACGGTTCAGGGCAAATGTTGCCAAGTCAAAACAGACTACCAGCAGGAAAAAAATGATCGAAAAACTCAATATCGAAGAGATCAAGCCATCAACGCGTAAATATCCGGGCATCATCTTTACCCCCGGCCGCGAACCTGGAAATAAAATCCTTACCGTGAAGGGGCTGAGCAAGAAAGTTGAGGGTGTTGTCTTATTCAGGGATCTTAACTTCACTGTAAATAAGGATGATAAAATAGCTTTCCTTTCAAGGGATGTCCGCGCCATGACCGCCCTCTTTGAAATTCTGAAGGGACATTTGCAGCCCGACAGCGGATCTTTCGAATGGGGTCAGACAATTGTAAAGGCTTATCTTCCTCTTGAAAATGAGATGTTCTTCGAAAAAGATATTACTGTCATAGACTGGCTGGCACAGTATTCGGAAGATACAAGTGAATTGTACCTTCAGAGGTTTTCTTGGAAAAATGCTTTTTTCAGGAGAAGATATCTATAAGAAGGTAAATGTTCTCTCCGGAGGCGAAAAAGTCAGGTGCATGATAGCACGAATGATGATTCGGAACGCAAATGTCATGATCCTGGATACCCCGACCAATCATCTCGATCTTGAATCAATCCAGGCATTCAATAATACTCTTATTAAGTTTAAGGGAAACCTGTTGCTATCCTCGCATGACCATGAGTTCATTCAGACCGTCTGTAACCGGATCATAGAAGTGGGACCGGCCGGCATGATTGACAAGGAGATTCAATATGATGATTACATTTCTGACGAAAACTCTTAGGGAAAGAAGAAACAGCCTCTACAAAAAGGTAAAGGTCTGACACATAATATCGGTCCATAGTCATCAACCTAATAGTAGAATTGTAAAAACTTGTTTAGAAAAAACTGGGGCACCTGAAAAGGTCAATATCAATTAACCGCAAAGATCGCTAAGGAATAGACGCAAAGATCTCAAAGATCTTAATCTCAATGATTTATTCTTGCGACCTTTGCGCAAACCTTCGCGTACTCTGCGGTTAAAAAGAGTTCATCAACAGCTCCAACTTATTTAGCAAGGAAAAAGCCTTCCTGCTTCTGCTTACAACTTAAACCTCCATCCCAGCCTGAATTCAATAAATGTGGTCTGCCAGGCTTTAAATGAGATCATCTCGTTTATGCTTAAGGATGCATTTATTCCAATCTTGCTGACATAATTGACACCGGCCGGGATCTGCACAATTCCATCGCCATAATATGAACCTGCAAGTACACCGGTAAATGGTGTAAGCCTGTGTTCGGAATAATTTGCATTCAGATGGAACCTGCTTCCTGCAGAAAAATAAAAGTCACCAGACAGGTCAGATGTTCCGAAATTAGCCTCCAGATCAATTTGCGGGAGAACGAAATAATCAACAGTTGCTGAATATAAAACACCGCCGCTTGTGATAGCTGCAGCATATCCTGCATTAATGCCAAAAGGTCTGTCTTTTCTGGGGTTTTGATAACCCATCAGATCGGTGAATCCGTTTTTGTATTCAATCTTTGTAATACGGTTTGTCTTCATCATCAGTACAGGACCATCTTCATAATCAGGCATCTTATACCTCACGGACCTGTCAGTCTGTTCAGTGATCTTTACATTGAGCTGCTTTTTGTCCTTTGTTGTAATTATATCCTGTCCGAAACCATATTGAACTGTAAGAGACAGGAATGCTATCAGGATTAACTTTTTCATATTCAGATTATAATATTATGAAAATTGTTCAGTACACGTCTCAGAGCCGTTAATCTTTTCTGAGTTCATAGCTGAGATAACTGGTAATGCAGGTGATTTCTATTTTACCTCAAAATTGTCAAATTCAGTAAAATTAAAATCTGAACCAACTCCGGCAAGTCCATGAGCAAATTTTGAGTCAGTTACAGATATAACTTCCTTGTTATTGACAGATACCGAAATTCTGTTGCCTTTTAAGGTCATTGTAATATTGTGCCATATGAATGGAGGGAAATATGCATCTCCCGATGCAAGTTTCTGATCTCCTGCGTTGAGAGTCCATTTGCTTCCGCTGGTGATCTTAAACCAGTAACCGGCGGGATAATCGTTTCCCCGGCGGACATCCATCACTCTTCCGAATACCTTGGCACTTCCTGTATTCTCTGTAATATTAACATTAACACCTACTTCATAATCTGTCCATGCAGTGTCGCCTGTAAATGTTTCAACCGATGGATTCTGTCCGATTTCCCACTCAATTCCCTGTTTGTCGATAACCTGTTTCATGCATTTTCCATTACCGTCTTCCCTTTCGGAGATTTCAAATACACCTGCCTGATCCATAAAATATTTTGCAGGTTTTCCTGTCATCCTGATCTTCAAAATCCGTTTTGTAAGGAAAGGGGAAAGGGGCATTCACTCGGCGTTTTGTAAAAACCTTTTGTCTGTCCTGTCGTGGTTGTAATTGAATATGCTGACTTTCCTTCAAGCCTGATTGTGAAGGAGTTATTTTTTATTTTTATATCAGGTTGTCTTTCAAATTCACAGATCCCCCTTGTTGATTTCCAGACATGAAGGGTCTTTCCGGTAAAAGATCTGTCGGTTTAAAACGTAACGGTCTGAGATCCTGAAGTATCTGCAGTCTCTATTATTAATACTGTAATCCATGATTGTCGGGAGATTTCAGTGTGACATAACTTCCTTGTTGCCAGGTAGCCGCATGATCCGTCAATATATCTCCATCCCGGTTGTGCAAACTGTGTTGTATGAGCAGCAGCCCATATGGCAGGCTGTGTCTCAAAATACCCGCTCCATGGAGTTTTGGCGGTCATGAGCCCTGAATTCGGCAGTGAAAGATTGTCGTAATAGGAAGTGACAAGGCTCCATGTGATTACATTTGTGGTTTTGCCAACCAGATAATTCCTGTTATAAAGCTTTAACAAGGTATTCAAATCCGTCCCAGTCGCCTCGCCATGGTCCGCCTTCACTGTTGCGCAGCGATTTATTCAGGCTTTGTGCAAGTTCAGAACTCGCATATCGCTTATTTTCGAGTCTTTCATTATAGTGTATTCCTATAGCATAAACTGCATCATACAAGCTCTTTGTCACTCTGCATCTCAGCAGCTATATCCCAGTTAAAAAAATCAGGTGCAATTATTCTCACATCGGTGAGTCCGTTCCTGTCAAGTGTTCTTCTTAGAAGTTTAATCCATTCATAATCCGGTTCTCTTTCGTTCCAGATTCCTGTATAATCGAACTTCAGATTATGATACTCTGTGGCTCCCTTCAGAAATGCAGACTATATAATCTGCGTTGTCCTGAGAATAAAATTTTCCGTTTCCGATCCATCCGGGACATCCCCATTCAAGGCAATCGAGATAAATTGAGGGATTTCTTTTTTTTGCCTCTTCCATTATCATCCATTCGTATCCCCTGTTATAAAATCCGGCTTCGGGCTTAAGAAATTCATCCCTGGTTCTGGCATGGCTGGGTTCAGTAGCGTCGGTGGAATTTACATCTCCGCCAATTTCAACTTTTATCTGCTGAAGGCTTGCTCCGAATTTTGGCTTGAAAAGCAGGTCCAGTATCTGGTTTCTGATCTCCTCAGGATAATCTGCAAGCAATTTTGAGGAAGCTCCTGCACTCAGTGCACCTATGCCTTCAAAGATCCTGCCTTTATTATTGTCCTTAAGATAAACCACCTTGTCCTGAGAATAGATCCCATGGACTTATAGACAAGCATCAGGAAGAGGAGCAGAGCCAGTCTTAACTTCATAAATTACCTGTTTACAGCCGGTTGATCATGCATTACATGCATATTTGTGAGGGAGCTGATGCTTAGTGCCGGGATCTTCAGAGTGATCTCCTTCGAATCCTTTAATGTAAGCTCCTTCACAGGATCCAGCCTGAATCCAGGACTTTGCACAGTGGCTTCAGTTACAGTATACAGATAGAAAGCCGGATTAAATGTTCCGGAAATTGACAGTCTGATTGCCTGTTCCTTATCACTTTTATTTAAGATATAGGTTGTTAATCTCTCCCTTTTTGATTTTTTAATGTCTGGGTCATTATTTCAGGATTCGTGAAAGGCTCAGTCTGTACAACAGATGAGTATTTGGTGCAGAACCGGGTAATTATCCCGTAGCCGTAGAAGGCAGCCGGTTCGACATCAACATTTTCATAATACTTCTGATTTTCTATATCCCAGGTCCGGATGAGTTGCCACTGGCCATCCAGATCACCCCTGTTGGTGAAGCTCCAGCTGTTAAAGGCACTTACTCCGGCAGCCATTCCCCTGAGTATGGATTCGGCATTCGACAATGAAGCCTTGAAAGATTTTGGTCCGGGATTATCATCATTCCATCCTATCCGCATATCTCCCAGTTCTGAAAGAAAAAGTGGCTTATTGTGCTTGTTTGCCCATTCAGCCCAGAGTTTCAGATTCTGCTCTTTTGCCTCATCCATACCCTGGTATGAATGGATATCATAGGCGCCGATATACTCGTCGAAATCAATTTTCGCCGGATCAAATACAGGCAGATCAGTCCAGTCGGGTCCGGATATCTGGATATCAAGTTGTTTCTGATCCAGAACCTTTCTCACCTCTGCCAGTGCCGGAGTAAGCAAGTGCATCTTTTTCACCGGTGCTCCACCATGAACCCCAGCTGCCGCCGGGAGGTTCATTTGTTATGCAGATCCATTTTATGCAGGTATATTTTTTTTCATTCAGCAGATGATCGGCCAGGCTTCCGATTCCTTCTGCAAAATCCTCAACAGATTTTGGTGCACTTAACAGAGGCTGGACACCCGGATACGAGTTCCATTTAACATTGCTCCACATCTGCTGGAGGAAAACATCAGCCCCGTTTGCTTCAGCCCAGTCGAGGATTTTATAGAGAGCTGCCATCTCCTCATTGTTCCAGTCAAACTTATTCCTTTCAGGTTCGTACATCCTTGCACTCAGTTCGACTCTGATCCATGAAAGGCCAAGCCAGCTTGCATGGGAGTAAATCTGTTCCCATGCTTCGGTATCAGTGACAGGAGGATTTCCTCCCCATGCGCTGCCCCGTGAATTCTTATAACGCAAAGCCCATTTGTATTCAGGCGATTCATCAATGCTGTCCTGACTTATTGCATGCCATGAGGCGCCAATACCGCCTGCCATCCTGTATCTTTCCTGACCGGAATGGATAGTGATCCTTGTATAGTTCTGACTTGAACAACCCAGTGCGGCTATAGTCAGAACGACCAGTAAAGATAATATTTATCGATCTCATTCTGCTTTAGGCTGAGCCTCTTTAGTTCCTTTTTTTTGCGGATAGGTGCCGGGCAGAATGACATTTATGAGTTTTTTGCCCCAGAGACCCAGCTGTACGCCTGCTCCCAGGCTTAGAATGCTTAAAACTATTGTAAGTATATAGTTCTTTTCATTGGGTGCAATGAAAAAGATCAGAATTGACAAAGTCAGTATTATAAAACTGAAAATTATTTTTACCCTGAGAAGGGGAGTGGCAAGTGTTTTGAAACGGGTGAGTCCGTCAATGACCCCGCTGATTATTGCGAGCACCAGAGTGAACGGGAAAACAAAAATGGCGAATGTCAGAACATTGCTTATTATTTCAGGTTGAAAGCTGCTGAAAAAACTCTTCAGAAGTACAAAGACCGGAATTGTAATAACCAGTGCCTGAGAGAGGTGTATTGCAATCGGATGCAAATCCAGGTTCAGCAGAATAAGTCTGTTGCGGGAGACTTTCTCTCTGTAGGGTTCAAAAACCTTTCTGGGCAGTCCGCATGCCGGACATACATCTCCCAGCTTATCAGCTTCCATTACAAATCCACATGGGCGGCAACGTACAAGTTCTTTCATATAATTATTAATAAATAGTTAGACCTGACAAATTTAAAAATTTAAACTTATCAGCAAAGCATTATAGCCCGATAGCCGGAAAAGAATTTAAGTATTCTATATCACTTCACATCAGGTGAAGCCTCACAGTTTGCATGTACTCGCCTGCATGGCCGGAGCGGAAAACGAAGATTCTTTCAGACAACGCATGAAATCTGTACCTGCTGTTTTTACAATTCAGAAATGATGAAATAAATGACATACCATTGCCGTTGTTCATAAAAACACGGGAAAAATGATCATTGGACGGTATTCATAATCCTATTTGGCACGATACATGTTAATAGTTACCTTTGTGACCCGATATTTTTTCAGGGAAGCAAATATGAAATCAGTTAATCGTAATCCTACAGTTAAATATAAAATATTGATAAAATGATCCATTCAGTTAAAATCCCACGATATTACTATTCTCATCGTCGTTTCAATACTCCTGGTTGTCTCCTGCAACAAGGCAACATTGCCTAAGGTGACAACATTGGCGGTCACTCAGATCCAACAGACAAATGCTTATTCAGGAGGGCAGATAACAAGTGATGGAGATGCCAATATTATAGCCAGCGGTGTCTGCTGGAACACCATCAGGTGATCCGACTATCAGCGACAACATGACCGCAGACAGTACAGGAACCGGTGTCGGATCATTCATAAGCCATATAACCGGGTTAACGCCAAGCACAATGTATTATGTGAGAGCGTTTGCAACCAATAGCGAGGGAACTGCTTATGGTGCAACTGTCAGTTTTACAACAAAAGAGATAGATGTTCCTACCGTTGTAACTTCCGGGTTAAAATCAGTAAGCTTAACTTCCGCTACTGGGAGGAGGTAATGTTTCAAATGACGGGGGAGTGGCAGTTACTGCACGCGGAGTTTGCTGGAATACTACAGGTATTCCGACAATTGCCGATAATATGTCTTCCGACGGAAGTGGTGACGGATTGTTTTCAAGCACACTTACCGATCTGACAATAGATACAAAATATTATGTAAGGGCTTATGCTACAAACAGCCTTGGGAACAGCTTATGGTATTGAAGTCGAATTTACACAGATGGAACCGGTCCTCGATGCAGATGGAAATGCATACGGTGTTGTTACTATCGGAACACAGGTTTGGCTCGGTGAGAATCTGAAGACAACAAAGTTCAATGATGGTGCTGCTATTCCTTACGTTACGTCAGGGACATGGCATGGGCAAATCTTACAACACCCGGATTTTGCTTCTATGAGAATAATGAAGCAGAACTATAAAGACGTATACGGAGGTTTATATAACTGGTATGCTGTGGCCACAGAGAAACTTTGCCCCACCGGCTGGCATGTGCCATCGGTAACTGAATTTACAACACTTCTTACATATCTGAGCGGCGATAATGACTGCCGGAGGAAAACTTAAGGAAACAGGATATGCACATTGGACAACTCCGAATCTTGGAGCAACCAATTCAACCGGATTTACAGGTCTTCCCGGCGGTGGTCGTTACAATTTATTCTCGAGGGAGGCGCCTTTGCGGATGAAGGCTTAAAAGCTTACATCTGGTCATCCACTGAAGCGAATTACACCTACTACTGCCTTTAGCTATGACCTTACATTCGACCATGTATAATGTCTTATAAGAGTGAATACAGCAAGACGGATGGAGGATCAGTCCGTTGTATCAAAAATGCTCAATAGATTTTCAAGATAGTTATTAAAACTTCTGAAAAATCTTCCTATCTTTCATTCATATATCATGCATTAAATCATACGAAATGAAAAGAATCAGTACGTCCATAAATTTAAATTCTGATAATGTTGACAACAAGTTTTACCGCAAGTCTTGCTGAAGATCTTCCATGGTATGCTTCCGGTAACGGAGGAGTTGTAGCAGCAGGAGCCCAGGCAGCTACCAGGGCAGGGATAGAGATGCTTGAAAAATGGAGGCAATGCCGTTGACGGGGCAGTTGCTACAATATTTAATCTGGCAGTATCGGATTATGGACTTTTCTGCATAGGAGGAGAAGTGCCATTCATGTTTTATAATTCAAAAACAAAGGAAGTTATTGTCTTCAATGGAATGGGTGGTGCCCCCGGAGATCCAAAAGCCATTGAATGGTACTATGCAAACGGAATACCCTCCACAGGAATAAAGGCCGCAACTGTGCCAAGCGCCGTCAGCACCCTCCTTGCCGCACTCGAACAGAAAGGGACCATGACATTTGAACAGGTGATAGGACCAACTCTTTCACTTCTTGATGCCGGAGGGAAACCATGGTATCCAAAGCTGGCTGAGACTCTCCGCAAGCTGTATCAGACTGAAAAGAGTACAACAGGAACCCGTGAGCAAAAGATAAGGGCTGCCAGGGATCGTTTTTACAAGGGTGATATTGCAGATGAGCTGGACAGGTATTATATCAGTTCAGGTGGCTTTCTGAGAAAAGCCGATCTTGCAGCTCATACAACAAAGGTTGAAAAGCCTGTTTCAATCCAGTATCGGGGGTATACGGTAAATAAGTGCAATACATGGACCCAGGGTCCTGTTCTTCTTCAGTCACTGAGGCTTCTCGAAAACTTTGAGCCTGAAGCCGATGGGCTTTTTCTCTCCCGATTATATCCATGCAACTGTTGAGGCGATGAAGCTTGCTTATGCGGATCGTGATAAGTATTACGGTGATCCTTCATTTGTAAATGTTCCTATTCAGCAATTGCTGTCTGATGAATATACAAAGATCAGGTTCCCTCTTATTGATATGAAGAGTGCCTCACAACAGATCCGTCCTGGTGATCCTGTCAAAATGGAAGCCTTCAGTGGTCCCGGACAGTACTGGCCCGGGAGAAAAGGGAACGACAACCTGTGTTGTTGCCGATAAATGGGGAAATGTTGTCGCAGCCACCCCGAGTGCAAACCCCGATTACGGTATTTGTGAGAGTCTTGGAATAGCCCATAACACAAGATTAAGCAGCCTGAATACACAGAAGGGGCACCCCAATTGTCTTGAGCCTGGTAAACGACCTCGCATTACGCTTACGCCTACTATAGTTCTGAAGGATGGGAATCCTTATCTGGCAATGAGTGTGGCCGGCGGAGATATGCAGGACCAGGTCTCGCTGCAGCTTTTCATCGATGTCGTTGATTTTGGAATGATGCCGAAAGATGCAGTTACATCTCCCCGTTTTCTGACAAAGCATATACAGGACTCTTTTAATCCATCACCTGATCCGGCAAAGCGAATGGGGAAGATTGCAGAAGTTGAAATCAATTCGGCTGATAATTCACTGATAGGCAAGCTTGAAGAACGAGGTCATAAAGTTACTGGCTCGGATGCAATTCTGGCATGGCCTGTAATGATATATCTCGACAGGTCAACCGGAATCTCGTATGCAGCAGGGCAGCCTTCGAAAACAGGGGGAGGTAAAACGTGTGCAGCGATCAATCTGGCTAAATAGTCTGAAAAAGAATTAAACAATTTGATCGCAAAATATTATGAAATCAGAAAAATAGTAATACTTTTGCGCTGCTTTTAACGTCACTGTACATTGCAGAATAATATTCGTAGCATAATCAGTGACTTGCTTTGCAAGAGCTATCGAAGTACAAGTACTACCTTCGCCAAGCTACGGTAGTACAATGCGGGGTGTAGCGCAGTTGGTAGCGCATCTGGTTTGGGACCAGAGGGTCGTCAGTTCGAGTCTGGCCACCCCGACAAATGAAAAAGCCCTGCACGCAAGTGCAGGGCTTTTTCTTTTAAGTCACCCCAACCAGGATCTCCGCAGGTAATACTGCCCTTAATACCCTTAACACAGGCTTTCCCGCACAGGTCCCTTCCCTTTTGATATTATTGTTCCCCGATTATCGGCTTCGCCTGTTTGATCATAAAAGATCCTGTTGGCAAAATTATATTCAGCTTTAAACATATTTAAATTTAATCTGTTCCAGATTTATATAGTCTAACTAAAATTTTTGAGTAAAATGAGAAAACTGATTGTCCTTTCTTTTATGACACTTGACGGTGTTATTCAGGCGCCCGGCGGACCTGAAGAAGATACTTCCGGCGGCTTTAAATATGGCGGCTGGGTATTTGGGTATTTTGATGAATTTGTGGGTACTGTAATGGGTGAGCAGATGAGCAAAAACGCAGATCTGTTACTCGGAAGAAAGACGTATGAAATATTCGCATCATACTGGCCCGATCATGAAAAGGACTGGCCGGGAATCAACCAGGTTACAAAGTATGTCGCTTCAAACACTCTCTCCTCAGGCAGCTGGAGCAATACAGTTTTCATTAAAGGGGATATTGAAGATCAGATTAAAAAGTTAAAGCAGCAAGATGGCACTGACCTTCAGGTGCATGGAAGCGCCAACTTCATTCAGACACTTCTGAAGTATGATCTTGTTGACGAGCTTTGGCTCAAAATATTTCCGATAACACTGGGAAATGGCAAACGACTGTTTGAGAATGGCGCAATTCCTGCCAAATTCAGTCTTATTGAATATAAAGTTTCTCCGGGTGGTGTGTTAATTGCTAATTATAAGAGGGATGGGGAAGTAAAGACCGGATCGTTTGCGTAGCTTCTGATTCAATTTACTCCTGACCTATCCCGAAAATATTCCCTGCAGGGTCACTGAATGTTGCAATAAATTCAGGTGAGGATCCCGTTATTGGTTCAACTACTTTTCCTCCGCTGGCGATAATCGTTTTTAAGGTTGCGGCAACATCATCAACCATGATATAGATCTTTAATCCTGATTCAGTGTGAGGTTTCCTGTTTAAGATCCAGGTGCCGCTCACTCCACCTTGCACATCATCAAATGCAGTCGACCCATCGCCACGTTTTCTGATATTCCATCCAAAAACTTTGCTGTAAAAGGCTGCTGATTCAGATATATCCCTTGACGGAATTTCAAAATATGCAATCTTGCCATTTGGCACCTTTTTTTCAGTTTGCTTGCTCATAACCCTGAATTATTATTTAGTAATCTAAAGTAAACAAAAGGCAGATTTATTAGTTCGGAAGAATTCAAATTTGTCAGATAACACATTATTAAGGTTCTGATTCCTGAAATTTATAACATATTGCCTGAGGCTCAGGATAGTCAAATACTGAACTGCCAGTGAAAACTATTGAATATTAGCGATAATTGCCGGAATATTCGTAAATTAGTTTAAATTATACGTAGGTGATTTGTCGAAGTGTCTTTAAACAAATATCTTTGGCCATTGTATTATTACAGGGGAATATTGGGATTTTTATTTCATCTTTTCTGTTTGGAAGATAATTAATAAAATTTTATTCGTTAAGGATGGGAAATATTATTGCTGAGAACGAAAAATTGAAAGAGAGGATACTTCAGCTGGAATCTGAACTTGAAATGAGCCGTGAAAAGTATCTGATGTTCTTCAATAACCTGACAGAGGCAATTTCTCTTCATAAAATGATAACTGACGACAAAGGGAATGTTGTTGATTTCACATATGAAGAATTGAATCCTGCCAGGGAGAAGATGATAGGTATGACATTTTCTGAGGTGAAAAATAAGACAGTCAAAGAAATTAATCCGGATATTACTGACGGGTTTATTGAAAAATACGGTGAATCTGCAAGAACTGGATTGCCGTTGAATTTTGAATTTTTCACAAGTGTGTTCAATAAACATTTAAAAGTCAAAGCGTTTTCTCCGAAATTCGGATATTTAGCCACTATAATTGAGGATTTTAGTGACCAGAAATATTCTGAAGAACTTCTAAACAAAACATTGGAAAAATACAGGGCTATTTTCGAAAATTCTGTTGAGGGTATAGTGCTTATTGATGACAAAGGAACTATTACTGAGTGGAATAAATGTATTGAGGGTAAAACCGGTCTGACTAAATCTTACGCCATAGGGAAAAAATTGTGGGACATACAGTACAGCCTGCTTACGGATGAGTGGAAGGAGAGGTACCCCATAGACAAACTTGAAAAAATCTGGATCCGCCTGATCGAAACACTGCCAGACAATGAAGTCTTCAGAGCAGACGGTCAGTTTCTGGACAAGGATGGGAAAATAGTGCTCACTGAAGATATTATATGCCCGATAAGATTTAACGGGGAAAAGCATATGGTAATTCTTCAGCTTGATCTTACAGATAGAAGAAATGCGGAACAGGAATTAAAGATAAGCGAACAGAAACTAAAACAGCTTAATGCAACAAAGGATAAGCTCTTCTCAATAATTGCCCACGATTTAAGGAGTCCCTTCAACGCCATTCTGGGATATTCCAGGGTTCTCAGAGAAAACCTGGCAATATACCCTCTTGAAGAGTCTGAAAAAATCATCGACATACTAAACTCCTCCGCTCAGAATACACTTGATTTATTGATTAACCTCCTCAGCTGGGCAAAAAACCAGACCGGACAGACAAAATTCAACCAGGAAGTTGTGACTTTGCATAAGGTTGTATGTGAGGTAGTTGAGGTGATGAATTCTTCAGCCAAGATTAAAAATATCTCGATGAATTTCAATATCTCAAACAGAATAAAAGTTTACGCGGATAAAAATATGCTGAAGATTATTTTACAGAACCTGATCTCAAATGCAGTCAAATTTACAAATCCCGGAGGTCTTATCCATATCTATGCTCTGCCCTGTAACGACTCTGTTGAGATAACCGTTTCAGACACAGGAACAGGGATAGGCAAAAAACAATTGAAAAGCCTTTTTTCATTAAATGCAACTGATCATCTGGATGGTTCAACAAACGAAAGAGGTTCCGGTCTGGGTCTTGTAATTTGCAGGGAGTTTGTAGAAAAACACGGAGGGCGAATATGGGCCGAGAGTAAAGCAGGCAAGGGGAGTAAATTCAAATTTACATGCCCGTTTCCCTCATAGGTGCTTTTAATATATCTCTGATAAGTTCTTCAGACTGTAGAATATATTTGCCCTGATGAGACAGGGACTGTTGCAACAGGGGAAAAAATACTAATTTTATGCTCATGAAGTCAATAATGAAAATATTCTGTCTGACATTGGGAATCATATCCTTTTCAGTTACAGCGTTCCCTCAGTGCACGATCCTTCATCGTGTGGCACCGGACGGGTCAATGCAGTATTATATGGATCCGGTTAATTTTTACCGTACAAATGCCAAATCGCTGAAAGGTTGCATTGTTACTGATATGGAGAGCTATTTTCTTGAGCTGCGTCCTTTTCCAGCTCCTGAAAAGCGTGAGGGGAAAAAACTTAAAAAAGATCTTACAGTTATTCTTTCAGATGGCAAGACTTATCATCTCAAACATTTCGATACCCGGTATGTTGAAAATGATACAATTATGGAGCTTCAATATCTGATAGGGAAAGAAGAATTTGATGCTTTCAGAAACTTCGGGGTTACTGAAACAAGGATTGACATGGGGGGTGAAGAAGGAATCAGGACCTATGTATTTAAGCTTCACAAAACTGCATTGCAGGAACAGCTTGCCTGTTTTCTAAAGGAGAAGGAAAAGCAAAAGCAAAAGAAAAAGTGATCATTCTGTCTCCTTTCCTTCTGCTGACCTGGAACTGGCCTTGTTTTTTATTCTTAAAAAGAGATTATTTATTGTGACTGTGAACGAAATGATATTATAGAGTTCATTGCCATTGTCGCGGGGCATAAATTCATTTACATATGTCAGCTCGAGCTGAAGGTCATCAGTCAGCATATAACCACCTCCGAGCTCAAACCTGTTGCGATCAAAGAAATTCACTCCCTTTGTTTTTGCATCCGGCTTGAATAATAATTCCTCTGTCGTCACAAAATACCCCACACCCTGTCTTAAGACATTGCTGTTTAAAGGTTTCATGAATTTTATCATCTGACGATAACGGTACTTGTCCTCAAAAACCCCATCAGCATTCATCATATAACGAAATTCTCCCCTCATCCTTGTAAAGAGTGTGTAGCTGGTTTTATGGATATAATATATTCCCTGGAGAGTCAGCCTGTATTCGGGAGAGAAGTATTGTCCTATATCCGGAACATCCTTATTATAGTAATAGGCAAATGATGATGAGAATTTCCATCGTGGTGAATAGTAATAGTGGGCCCAGACAAATATATACCTCTGTATGTTTGTTTTCAGAACCCTGCTCTCTTCAGGTGTACTGCTGAACGTTCCTCCAAGATATGTCTCTGCAGCCCATTTATCATTTATTGAACGGGAGAACTGCAGCTCGTTGGCCAACTGGGAGTAACTTACATTCTGCGCTTTTGCCCCTGTTATGCAGAGGAGCAATGCCAGAATCATTCCGGCCCTTAAATGTTTTTCGATAATAATTTCTAAAACGGTCAAGGGAATATTCAATTTTTTTTCTTTAAGACAAATTATGCAAAACCGGAGATTAAATAGCCGGATCTATCTGACCTTTATTACAATACCGCTGTAAGGCGTTTTGCCCATTGTATTTACTGATGAAGGACTTTTAATCTCCTTTCTGTCGGAGAAGATCTGGATATAATACAATCCTTTCTTTGAGAACTTTAATGGGATTTTATATTCGGAACCGTTTCTGTAAGCTGCCAGATCCCATGCAGGCAATCTGAGATATTGTTCATCCGTAAAATCCGCATAGCTTCCTTTATGGTTTATCTCATCTGGTTTCATGGGTTCAGGGAAATCCTCGCGGTAAGCTACAAGATAATACAAATATCCTTCTCCTTTCGTATTTAAAGTTATGTACACCTGTTCGTCAACTGCAGCTTCATCCGGGATATTTTTAAATTCAAAGTACCTGTCTATAAATTCTTCATAATACCTGAACTGCTTCCCGGAGAGGTAATAACCGATGCCTACAAAATTATGAGACTTTTCAGTAATATTTTTTTTATGGCCGTCATAAGGCGGTTTCTCAGCCATGAATGTGGAATGCCCTGCTTTCATCTTTGAACTGATAATTGCTGGTGATACTTCATAATTGTCTGATGACCATTCCCCGAATGCATTTTCAGATACATGGTCATTGCCCCCGGCAAAGGCGTAACGCTGATAAGGTGTCTCTCCCGACAGGTTCCAGTGCCCCAGAAAACTGTTTTCAGCAGCTTCCCGGCACATCTTGTTTGCTACTCTTGAAGCCAGTATATCCAGTTTGACGGGACCGGCATTGTATTTTTTCCTGCTGTTGTTAATTATCTCCAATTGCCTGAGCTTTAACTTCAGCGCTTCCTCATCATCTTTATATCCGGATAGTCTTGTCTCCCTGTCATTCAGTCCTGTATAGTACCCCAGATCATCATTGCTGATCTCCTTTGTCTGCTTGGGAAGAATTGAATGAGGAAGGCAGATAAGGACTATCCCTATTAATATAAAGAACTTCATCGTTTTCCACAGCTTTCTGAACATATCACTTTTCCTGTTGTTAAAGACCTGAAATTGCCCGGTAATTTGTAAATTTGCATTGGCAAATATAATAAGATGAAATAGAAACAAATTATCATAAGCCGAAGATCGATACGGTTTATGATAAATAATATGTAAATAATGGGAAAAATAAAAATATTTATGATATGCCTCCTTTTAACAGGGAGTCTTCTGACATTTTCACAATCAAAAGGATTTTACGGTTTTAAGGTAAAGACACTCGAAGGCCAGGATTTCGATTTAAGCACTCTTAAAGGTAAAAAGGTAATGGTTGTAAATACAGCATCAAAATGCGGTAATACTCCGCAATATAAGGATCTTGAAGCACTGTATCTGAGCAATACCAGGATGTTCTTGTGATAATTGGCTTCCCTGCTAATAATTTTGGTAGCCAGGAACCTGGATCAGCAGCCGAAATACGCCAGTTCTGCACTGATAATTACGGGGTGACTTTTCCAATCATGCAGAAAATTTCAGTCAAGGGTGATGATATGGATCCTGTTTATAAATGGCTTACATCAAAAAAGGAAAATGGAGTAATGGATTCCGAAGTCAAATGGAATTTCCAGAAATATCTGATCGATGAGAACGGAAAACTGGTTGATGTAATTGATCCCAAAGAAAACCCTAAGTCGGATAAGATTATGGCATGGATAAACTCCCGGTAAGAGAGGAGTGAGGGGTGAGATGAGCGTAGAGCGTAGAGAGGGGAGTGGAGAGTGAGCTCAGGGCTCAGGGCGCAGGGCGCAGGGGAAGAAGGAAGGTGACCAGCCTCCGCCAAAGGCTACGGCTGGCAAAGTCGGTAACCAGCCTCCGCCAAAGGCTACGGCTGGCAAAGTCGGTAATCAGACTCTGCCAAAGGCTACTGCTGGCAAAGTCGGTAACCAGTATTTGGAACTGAGACGATTCGAAAATACGAAATCATACAGTGGTACTCCGTGACAACTCCGTGCAACTCCGTGGTTAAAAATCTTGCTAAAGAATGAAGGGAATGAACATCTTTGATTCTTTCATATAATCCCTGTACTCATCCCCGAATCTGGCGATCATCTCTTTTTCTTCGATTCTTGCTGTCAGATATATTGCGAATAAGGTTAATAATTCCAAGACTCAGCTGAAGCGAATCAAAATCCTTTAACATTACCCCCGTACCAAGAAGAAAAACAGAAAGATAGAGAGGATGTCTGATATACTTGTACAGTCCTGATTTGACAAGAACAGATGTGTTTTCGAAATTACTGTCGGGTTTTCCCTGTCTTGTAAGGGTCAGGTAACCTGCTACTGCAATGTATGCTGACAATATCATGAGCAGCCAGGATATTATCTGTGTAAATGAAAATGGATGAACGAACCAGACTTTCATATTCAGAAGGACAAGAATGAATACGCTTTCAAAAGCAAAGAACCTGGCTATCCCATGGTATCTTCTGTATTTTATTGATAAGAACCAGGAGAAAAGTATAATGAATAGTGTTCCGCCTGCGAGGATGATAGTAGTTCATCGTAATAAAATGAGATTTTATAATAGCTTCATAATTATTTTTCAGCCGTCTTTTCGTTAATCTTCCTCAGATAATTATAAACCTCTATCTGAGATTGAATTTTTCTTCCCGTCGGATTTTACAAATTCATTTGACTGACTTTCATTGAAAACCCTTGCCTTTACATTATCCTCCCATTGTATATCAAAGATCTTTCTGATTTCCAGTCTGATATTCTTGTCAAAAATCGGGCATGTAACCTCTATCCTGTGATCAAGATTTCGTGGCATCAGGTCGGCGGAGGTAATATAAACCTGTTCATTTCCGTCGTTGCAGAATATCATGAACCTTGAATGTTCAAGAAACCTGTCTACAATCCCGATTGCCTTAATATTTTCGCTGACCTTTTTTATTCCGGGAACAAGTGATAACATTCCCCTGATAATCAGCCTGATTTTAACTCCTGCGGAACTTGCCTCATACAGGTAATTAATTATATCGATATCTGTAAGGTTATTTAGCTTCATGTATATAAATGCCTTTTTCCCGGCTTTTGCATTTCTTATCTCATTTTCAATAAGAAGAGTCACCTTATTTCGCAGGAAAAAGGGTGAAAGTACAAGATGATAGAAGTTATCCTTTTTATAGTTAATACTGAAAAAATTAAAAGCTTTAAAAACTTCATAGGTTATCTTTTTATTTGAAGTCAGAAGAAGATGGTCAGTATAGACTTTTGCAGTGTCTTCATTAAAATTGCCTGTTCCTACAGCCGCATATCGCTCAGTTACCTTATTTTTCGTTCGTGTGATCAGGCATAGTTTTGAATGAACTTTTAGTCCCGGGACCCCATAAATTACCTTTACACCCTCATCCATCAGCTTATTTCCCCATTGGATATTGGCTTCCTCATCGAACCTGGCCTGTAGTTCAACCACTGTTGTGACAGCCTTTCCATTTCTGACAGCATTCAGAAGGGCATTTATAACACTTGAATTTCTGGCCAGCCTGTAAAGCGTTATCTGTACCGATGTTACAAACGGATCAATTGATGCCTCCCTCAGCAGATCGATAAAATTATCGAAAGGATGATACGGGAAAAAGAGCATAACATCTTTCTCCTTAATTACCGACAAAATGCTTTTGCCTGGTTGAATATCCCGGTGATGAACAGGAACAAGCTCTGCATTGTGAAACTCTTTTTTCCCGAGACTGGGAAATTTCATGAAGTCCTTGAAATTGTGATACCTGTTGCTTGGAATAATAACATCATCAGCACCAAAATTCAGCTTTTTTGTAATGATTTTAAACAGGTCCTCAGGCAGGCACCTGTCGTAAATAAACCGGACAGGAGTTCCTTTTTTTCTTTGCTGAAGACTCTTCGACAACTTGTCAATATAGCTTTCAGAGATGTCGTCTGCTATTTCAAGTTCAGCATCTTTGGTGAGTTTAATTGTATATGCTGAGATCTCATCAAAATCAAAAATGAAGAAGATCTCCTTCAATCCGAATCTGATTATGTCATCAAGGAAAATGATATATTTATCATCTCCTTTTTCAGGAAGACAGTATAAATCTGCGGAAGAATATCGGTTGGTATCTCAAGAAGTGCATACCTTCTTTTCTGAGAATCCTTCTTTGAAAGATAAATCGCAAGATAAATTGCATCATCGGTAAGATTTGGAAATTCAGAATCCTTATCAATGAGATATGGCATAAGCCTTGTTCTTACCTCCTTGTGAAAATAGCTCTGAACAAATTCTACCTGTTCGCCGGTTAGCTGTTTTTCATTTATTATATGTATTTTATGATTTTCAAGCTCTTTTAGCAGCTTTGAGTAGTTCTTCTCAAATTTGGTTGTCTGGTTGAGTACGATCTCATGGATTGTTTTCAGTGTAGTTTTGGGACTATAACCAAGAATTTTTTTGGACTTTGGACCAAACATTGAGATCCTTTTTAATGTAGCAACCCTTACCCTGAAATATTCATCAAGATTGTTCGAGTAGATACCCATGAATTTAAATCTCTCAATAAGAGGAATTTCCTTGTTCTCAGCCTCCTGCAACACCCGGTCATTGAAAGAGAGCCAGCTGATCTCCTTTGGAATATATGGTTTGCTCATAAGTCTTTTTCAGGTTTAAGAAAGAACTCCAGTTTACCTGATTTTTGCTTTATTTCAGACCATGATCTTTATATCGAATGTGATTCCTACAACACCGCTTTTTGGCATAAAATCGCAACCTTCCCTGCTTAAACTGTTTGCTATTTCAGTAAACGAAGGATTATGGCCAAACATCATGACTGTGTCATTGTTTGGTTCAGCAATGGCTAGTATCTCAGGTAAATACCTGAGATTCATTTTATGGTAGAGGTTGCTGTTTATTATGATTTTATCAGGGTCAATCCCGAATTCCATTGCAATTATCAGGGCTGTTTCGAGAGCTCTGAAAGCCGGACTTGAAATAATTGTGATCGGAGATTTTACCATTTCCCTGAGTTTCTTTGCCATAAGTCCTGATATGATCTTGCCTTTAAGGGTAAGGGATCGTTCGTAGTCAGAAATTCCTGAGACGGATCTTCAGCTTTTCCATGCCGGACCAATATTAATCTTTTCATTCTATAAATTTTTTGGATGGTTCTATATTTGATAATTCAGATACCGAAATTAGTTCCCATATCCATAGCTTTTAGGACAAGCGGATCTTTGGGTCCGACAAGCTTTAATTTTCCTGATACTTCTGACAAGGGAACAGGAATAATGTCATTATTCTTGAGAGCTACCATCTTTCCATAATCGCGCTGGGCTATCAGATGTGCAGCAGCTGCACCATATCTGGTCGCAAGTACCCTGTCCATGGGAGAGGGAGTGCCTCCGCGCTGGATATATCCAAGACTGTTTCCCGGGTTTCAAGTCCGGTCAGTTCGCTTATCTTCCTGCTCAGATATTGTGCAGCCGAACAATCTTTTCCCGGGTTTTTTATTCCTTCAGCAACCACAACAATCGAATATGGTTTGTTGTCATTGACCCTGTGAAGAAGATATTCTGCAATTTTCTTTTCATCATATTCAATCTCAGGAATCAGGATCACATCTCCACCTCCTGCAATTCCTGAATAGAGTGCTATCCATCCGGCATTATGTCCCATGACTTCGATTATCATAATTCTTTTATGGGAGTTTGCTGTTGAATGGAGCCTGTCAATTGCTTCAGTTGCAATATTTACTGCCGAATCGAAACCAAAGGTAAGATCAGTTCCCCAGACATCATTATCAATTGTTTTTGGAATGCCGATAACATTCAGACCTTCCAGCGAAAGAAGATTTGCTGTTTTTAAGGTTCCGTTTCCTCCGATACAGACCAGACAATCGAGACCCATCTGTTCATAATGCTCTTTGATAAGAACCGGTTTGCTTATTTCATTTTTGTTTTTTCCGCTGGTTTTGAATGGTTTTTCCCTTGAAGTTCCCAGAATTGTTCCGCCAAGTGTCAGTATACCTGACAGATCCTGTTCTGAAAGCTCCCTGTATTCCTTATTGATCATTCCTGTAAAACCATCGCTGATCCCGACAAGTTTCATTCCGTATTTGACTATTGCAGTTTTTCCAACCCCTCTGATTGCTGCATTTATTCCCGGACAGTCTCCACCGGCGGTGAGAATCCCTATTCTTTGACCTCTTGTATATTTTACCCATTTTTCTCTAACTTATGAAATATAAGCAAATTTAACTCTTTCAGTGAATTATTTGGCATATCTGTGAGGATTTACCGCATTCTCCTCTGTGCTCTCTGTGTCTTCTCTGTGTAACTCTGTGCAAGTTCTAAAAGTTTACACTGAGATACACAGAGAATCACAGAGGACCACAGAGAAGAGGGATTAATTCCCATCTTGTTTAAAATAACCATGTTGCAGTAGAACTATAATTTTGTAACTTTATCTGTTTTGTATTAACACTCTCTTTTGAAGATAATGGATTACCAGATATGTAAAACTGAAGGATATAAAGCCTGCCCTTGCAGGTTATATCAGAGAATCTCAGATGATGCTTGGAAGGGAACCTGTTCCTGATGAAGAGGTGATTCATGATGTTCGTGTACTCATGAAAAAGTCAAGGGCAGCCCTTAAACTTGTTGCTCCGCAGCTGGATACAGAATTCATAAAGAAGGATATTGTTGCTCTTCGGGAGGTGGGGCGGAAAATGTGTGCATGGAGGGAATCTTCTGTTCTGAGGAAGAACCTTAAAGAACTGAAAAAAGAATTTCCTGCACTTTTTTCCAGCTTGGCTGCTATGAAAAGATTAATTTCATTCTGAAGAAACCTGATGACTCAGCGCGATAACTCAAAATATTAACCTGAATCAGCAGAGATTAATGCACTTCTGAAAAAAACCGGATTCAGAATCCGCTTTCTTTCAATGAACAAACTTGATCCCAATCTTCTTTTAAGTGATCTGGAAAAGACATATGACCGGGTATCCTGATATCTACCTGGCCTGCAGGAATAATCCAAAACCTGATAAAATTCATGAATTCAGAAAAAGAACAAAAGATTTTCTTTACCAGCTCTAGTTTCTTCAGACCTGTAAATCCATCAGGAATAAAAAAGTGGAAAAGAAACTTGATAATCTGACCCGGAACCTTGGCAGGTACAATGACCTGACTCAGCTTCTTAAGAGCTTGATTATGAATATTCATTAAACAGAAATATGCCGGCTCATGGATGAGCTTGTTATCAGAATCCGTGAAAAACAGGACAAATATCTGTCAAAAGTCTGGCCCGATGCCTATGATCTGTTTGCCCGGGTCAGAAACTTGTAAATGTTCTTGGATTTAAATTGCTGAAATTGTGATATTTGGATATTTTGATCTAGTGTAAATATGATTCCCTGGAATTCATCTATTCCATTTAAGCTTTGATATGTCCGATATTGCAACTCAAAATGAGTCTTTTGTAATTTATATGAATTCTAAATAGACGACATTTATCAGATTGTTAATTTGTTAACAGTACTCCTGATACTGAAACATATCTAAGTATGTATATATATGAATAAAAACCAGATCTTTTTATTTTATTTTGTATCGTTATTATACTTAATAAATGACTAGCAGACGCGATTTTATAAAAATTTCTGCAATGGGAGCCGGTGTTCTGGCAGCCGGGACTGGTGCATATAAAGTTATTAAAAGTACTTTCATCACCTGAAGAAGCCAAGAAGCTTGTGGTTGATCTGAAGAGGACACCTACTTATTGTGAAGTATGTTTCTGGAAATGTGCAGGTTGGGTTTATAAGAATTCTGAAGGAAAGATCTGGAAGATAGTAGGCAATGATGAAGATCAGCACTGCAACGGACGGTTTTGTCCGAGAGGCACCGGAGGAGTAGGGATGTATCTATGATGAAGACCGTCTGAAAACTCCGCTGATCAGAGTTGAGGAGAGGGGAAAGCAGGTTTTTCGTGAAGCAACATGGGATGAAGCTCTTGAGCTATATTGCCGGAAAGATGAAGAAAATCTCGTCAAAATATGGTCCTGAGAGTATGGCTCTTTTTACACATGGTTCAGGATCAGCTTATTTTACAACTCTTTTTAAGGCATTCGGATCGGCAAATATTGCTGAACCATCATATGCACAATGCCGTGGACCAAGAGATGAGGCATTTCTTGCCACCTTTGGAGAAGAGGCTTATTCTCCTGAGATCACTGATATCACGCGATACAAAATGTCTTGTTCTGATTGGCTCTCATATCGGTGAGAATATGCATAACGGACAGGTACAGGAGATGTCGGATGCAATTGATAAAGGTGCAACAATTATTACTGTTGATCCAAGGTTTTCAACTGCTGCAGGAAAATCAAAATTCTGGCTTCCAATTAAACCTGCAACAGATATTGCCTTATTGCTTACATGGATTCATGAAATCATATATAATGATACTGTATGATAAAAAGTATGTTGAAAAATATTGTTCAGGATTTGACAAGCTTAAAGGAGCATGTAAAGGATTTTACTCCTGAATGGGCATATGGTATTACAACAATCAAACCTGATCTGATCAGAAAAACTGCAAAGGAGATGGCAGATGCTTCTCCTGCAGTAATTGTTCATCCCGGACGTCATGTTACATGGTATGGCGATGATACCCAGCGAATCAGGGCAATTGCAATACTTAATGCCCTGCTTGGGATCATGGGGCCGGCGAGGTGGTTTCTACAGACCGGCAAAATTTGCACTTGCCATCGTATGCTCTTCCGCCATTTCCCGAAGCCAGCAAAAAGCTGGGCGGATGCATTTCCGGGGAAATATACTATAGCCAGTTCTCCTGTTTCAAATGCACTTATTGATGCTTCAATTCCTGAAAATAATCCGGCTTATCCTATAAAGGGATGGATTGTTAACGGAACAAATCTCATATCACAATTCCAAATCAGGCAAATACACTGAAGGCAATTCAGAATCTTGATCTTGCTTGTGGCTGTTGATACAATGCCAATGGAAATAACCGGCTGGGCTGATGTTGTGCTGCCTGAATGCACTTATCTTGAAAGATATGATGTCATTAAGGGCTAGTCCTCACCGGAAACCTGCAATTGCATTGCGAATGCCTGCAACTGAACCGCTAAATGATACAAAACCTGGCTACTGGATTGCACGTGAACTTGTCAAAAAAACTGGATCTGGAGAATTATTTTCCTTTTGAAAAACAGGAAGAACTGCTCGACTGGCAGCTGAAAAAGGCAGGATCATCACTTGAAGAGATGCAAAGAATTGGTGTTAAAACATTTGAAAGAGATGCTGATGATCTCTATTTTTCAGAAGATGAACAGGTTGAATTTTCAACTGATTCGGGTAAAATTGAACTGTATTCTGCATATTTTGAAGGTGCAGGTTTTGATCCGCTTCCAAAATATATTCCTCATGAAGAACCTGCTGAAGGTTTTTACAGGCTTATATACGGCCGTGCTCCAATGCATACTTTCAGCCGGACATCCAATAATCCAAATCTTACCGATCTGATGGATGAAAACACTGTCTGGATAAATCCGATGGTTGCAAAAGAATGGGGATTGAAAACAGATCAGTATATCTGGCTTAAAAACCAGGATAATATAATTTCTGATTTCCCGGTAAAAGTGAGGATCACTGAACGTATCCGATGGGATTCAGTCTATATGGTTCATGGTTTCGGTCATGCAAGGAAGCAGCTGAAAAGGGCTTATGGAAGAGGAGTCAGTGATACACAGTTAATAACCAATGTACTTGTTGATCCGCTTATGGGAGGAACAGGAATGAGATCCAATTTTGTAACATTTGTTACTGAAAAAACAGAGAAGGAGGTTGCATCATGAGATATGCAATGGCAGTTGATACAAGAAAATGTGTCGGATGCAGCGATTGTGTTGTAGCCTGTCAGACTGAAAATAATGTACCGATTGGTTTTTGCCGCGACTGGGTTGTGGAAGTGATGGATGGAACATATCCGCAGCTGGAAATGGAGATAAGGTCGGAGAGATGCAATCATTGTGCAAATGCTCCCTGTGTACGCTGCTGTCCGACCGGTGCAAGCCATATTGAGGATGGAGGAATTGTTGTTGTTGAACACAGTGAATGCATTGGATGCGGTGCCTGTATTGCATCATGTCCGTATGATGCCCGATATCCTCATCCTGCAGGTTATGTTGATAAATGTACATTCTGTATTCACAGGATCAGGAATGGAATGTCACCTGCCTGTGTTGATGTATGTCCGACAAAATGCCTCTATTTCGGCGACCTTGATGATCAGAACAGTGATATTTCAGCTGTATTGAAAAGAAGGAAATCAAAAACTCTTATCCCGGAAGCAGGAACAGATCCTCATTTATACTTTCTGATCTAGAACATAAACTATCAGATAATAAATGAAAGAAGAAATTATTGTCAGCGGAAGGATGAATCAGCTTGTTGATCCGCATCTGCATATCTGGCACTGGCAAATCTCCCTTTATCTTTTTCTTGGTGGAATGGCAGCAGGAATACTTGCAATTGCAGCACTCTATTACATAAGAGGCAGGGAAAAAGATTACTCAACAGCCGTCAGAATTACTCCTTTCCTTGCACCTGTGCTGCTTGTACTCGGATTAATAGCACTCTTTATTGATCTTCGTCATAAGCTGTTCTTCTGGCAGCTTTACACAAATATCAAGCTTCAGTCACCAATGTCATGGGGTGCCTGGACATTAATGGTAATAACTCCGGTTTCATTTATATGGTGCGCCTTGCATATAAGGGATATGTTTCCAAAGTGGGACTGGAAATTCGAATGGCTCAATGAACTTGAAGAATTTCTTAACAAGTATAAAAAGACTCTTGCCTGGATAATGCTTGTTTATGCAATAATACTTGGAATCTATACCGGTATACTGCTTTCAGCCTTCAATGCCCGACCTCTCTGGAATACATCAATTCTGGGACCGCTTTTCCTGACCTCAGGATTATCGGCAGGTGCTGCTGTTACACTTATTCTTTCAAAGAATAAGGCTGAACGTAAACAATTTGCAAGGATTGACCTTGTGCTTATCGGAATTGAATTGTTCCTGATAATACATATGTTTATGGGATTCCTTGCCAGCACGCAGGTACAGATTGAAGCAGCACAGATGTTCCTTGGAGGTCCGTATACAATGTCGTTCTGGATATTTGTTGTGATTCTTGGAATGCTGGTACCTGCAGTTCTTGAAATTATGGAACTGGGGAAATTTCATATTCCGGTCCTTGTGCCTGCAATCCTTGTAATTTTTGGAAGCCTTATGCTGAGGTTTATAATTGTTTATGCCGGACAGGTGAGCAGGTGGCTGTATTGAGGCTCAGGCAGGGTGCAGGGTGCAGGGTCAGAGCTCAGGATATGACGCAGTGCAGAATGCTGAAGGATCAGGATCAAGATCATGGATCAGAGTCAGTAAAAGATATGAAAATTAAAAAAACAGAAATAACATTAAAATATGACTAAATCAAAATACATAAGTCGCAAAATACCTCAATCCATATCTGGGAGGTGTTTTGCTTGGGATAGTCCTTCTTGCGGCTAATTTTGTTTCAGGACGGGGACTGGGAGCCAGCGGTGCAATAAAAAGCACTGTTGTGACAGCTGTTACGACAGTTGCTCCTTCATCATCTGAAAATTCCGCGATTCGTAAAGGAATTCAGGGAATCACACCAGGGAAATCCAATGAAAACATGGCTTGTTTTTGAAATGCTTGGTGTCCTTGTAGGCGGTTTTCTTTCCGGTGCCCTTGCAGGCAGACTGAAACTTCAAGGTTGAACATTCCCCAAAAATAACCTCCAGGAGGCGTCTTGATTTTCGCACTGGCCGGTGGTGTCCTTTTTGGATTTGGATCGCAGCTCGGCAGGGGTTGTACAAGCGGTTCAGCCCTGAGCGGTATGGCTGTTCTGTCGCTTGGAGGGTTCATCACAATGATGGCAATCTTCGGAACAGCATTTGCACTGGCCTATTTCTTCAGAAAGAACTGGATCTGATAAGAGAGGCTGAAGGGCAGTAAGGAGTGAGGAGTCGAAGACCGCAAGACCGTAACCGCAAGACACTGCAAAACAACTAGTAATTAAACAAAATTATAAATAATATAATCACAATGGGACCATTAGCAATCAACGGAATAATATCAGAAAACACAAATCTCTTTCTTGCTTTTATAATCGGAATCGGATTTGGATTTGTACTTGAACAGAGCGGTTTCTCCTCAAGCAGAAAACTTGCAGGAGTATTTTACGGTTATGATACTGTTGTTCTGAAAGTATTTTTCACAGCCGCAATAACTGCAATGCTCGGCCTTCTGTTCTTCAGCCTTTTCGGCTGGGTTGATCTGAACCTCGTTTATGTAAATCCAACCTACCTCACTTCAGCCATTGTAGGAGGAATTATAATGGGTGCAGGATTTATAATGGGAGGATATTGTCCGGGAACAAGTTTCTGCGGAGCATCGATAGGCAAAATTGATGCATTTGTCTTCATTGGAGGACTGTTTATTGGCGTATTTCATCTTTGGAATCGGATACAACCTATGGTCAGGAATTTATCTGGCTAAATTCCTTGGTTCTCCGAAAATAAGCGAGACACTGGGTTTGACTGATGGGGTATTTGCCCTCCTTCTTATAATTGTTGCCCTTGCAATGTTCTGGGTTGCTGAATGGGCTGAGAAGAAATTCCCCAGAGAGGCATATTAATTTTGACTTTATTTATGTAAGATCTGACAAGTATAATTATAAAAATATCTTAAATATGAAATCACGTACATGGCTGGCAATTTTCATAATCCCGATGGGAATAATCATAGCTGCTGTTCCGCAGAACAAGACAAAACCATATAAGCTTACAGCTGAGGAACTGCTGAGTGAGGCAAACACCCGTACTCAGTATATAACTCCTGATGTTGTTGCTGATATGATAGTAAAGAAAGATCCTACTCTGCGTCTGATTGATGTAAGAAGTCAGGATGAATTTGAAAAATTCAGTCTTCCCGGGGCTATAAATATCCCGGCGACTGATCTTCTTTCAGATCAGTATACCGATATTCTTAACCAGGATGTCAAAATGAATATATTCTACTCAAACGGAACAGTGGCTGCCAATGAAGTATGGATGATAACAAGGCAGCTTGGTTATGCAAATAACTTTGTACTTGAGGGAGGCTTGAATTTCTGGTTTGACAATATCCTTAATCCTCAGAAGCCTTCATCGACAAGCCCTGACGAGGAGTTTGCAAAATATGATTTTCACAAGAGTGCAGGTATGGCTCTTGGCGGAGGAGGAGCAGTTCAGGCAACTGATAGCCAGACTTCTGCATCAGCTAAACCTGATTGTAAAGCCTGCCGGCAAGAAAAAGAAGGCTGCAGGAGGCTGTTAACGAGCTAATCCAGAATATTGATTTCCGGTTTCACGGAGACTGATTACCGGCCTTCAGAGACTCTTCTCAGAGCATTCGGAACCTGCAGAAGATGAAAATCATAAGTGTAGACCAGATGTTTTTGCTCCCAGACCGGAAGAAATTTGTCCTTATATTTTCTGAGACCTTTGAAATGCCCGAATGCCTTCAGATTTTCATAAGCATAATGAATAGTTTTTTCAGCAAGATTTTCCCCCTCAATGCCTGATAATGGGGCCATTCCCAGGTTAGCCCGTGCGAAACCCCATTTCCTTCATATATAAAAGAGTTTTTGCTGTCAGCATATCAAGAACTCCGTTCGGAGAATCATTGATCTTCCTGATAAGATCATACGTGGCTTCTCCCGGAGCAAAATCCGGCACCAGATTAAGGAAGGCATAGACTTTTTCCTCTCTGTCCTCAACAGTAATGATTGTCTGTTCCTTCAGAATAGTTTTGTCAAAAACGCCCTGTGTAAACGCAATTTCTTTTTCATTCATTTCCCGGAGCCATTTATCCGATACAAGCTCAAGCTTTTGAAGCAAACCGTCCTTTATAGGCGGGTTGTAAATTTTGATATCAAAACCTTCTGATGTCAAACGATTGATAGCGCTCCTTGTTGTTTTCATTTTACCGCCATCCATTGTAAATGTTGTGAGGTCAACAATAGCCTCCTCCCCGATAGGAAAACTTTTTTTCCCCATGCCCTTGTAGAGTTGAAGCGAGTCCTGCGGAATACGGTAATAGATACTCACAAAACCATTTTCAACACAGAACTTATCAAATTCCCTGACAAGACTGATAAGTGCCGCATCATCCCGGCAGACAGGATTTTCGAGCACAAAGGCAAAATTCCTTGTCATCTTGAACGAAACAAATCCATCCCTGTCTTTTGAAAGAAAAATGAATTTGTCAGGATAAGTCTTGAAAAAATCCAGCTGAGATCTGCCATACTTCTTTACAAGTTCCTTCGCCAGAGCAAAATCCTCTGTTGAATTGAAGGGTTTGCTGAAATATGGACGCAGGAGGCTGTAGAAAATAAAACTGATAACAAGTCCTGAAAAAATATAGATTGAATAAATGAAGTTATGTCCGAATGTCGTGAGTGGTGTTAGTCCGCTGTCATTGAAAAGGAAAAACATCCTGAATATGAGTTTCACTGATGTCCAGAGCTCGAATTCAACACCAAAATGGTGTTTATCCATATAATAAAAACCAGTGATACCATAAATAAGTACCGCTGAGATGCTGTAGAGAAAAACAAGGTAGCTTATTCGTGTCAGCTTGCTGTGAGGCTTCAGGGTATAATAGCCCCTGGAGTAGATTAATGATAAGAAGGACAGAAATGCCAGAGTCGCTTCCTCAAAGTCAGCTCCTTTGAACAAATGGCCTACAGCAGATATCCCGGTAAGAATCAATCCCATATAAAATGCTCTTTTGGATCCCTGCAAAAGGAAAACACTCAGCAGGATCAACAACAAGCCGACAAGTAGCACAAGTTCATTGCTACTGTTTATCAGTCCGGTCGGAAGAAACTCATTTACAAGTTTTAATCTTAGAGGAAGGGCCGGTGTTATTGATGAAATTATATTAACTATACCCAGTGAAAAAATAATCAGCGGAGGCAGGATCCTCAGGAAAATATTATTCTTTCTTGAGATGAAGCTTACTATCCCCGCAATCACAGGGAGCCAGAATTCGAAAAAACGGTATAGCAAAGTTATTGATGCTGCAGCAATTACCGGAAAACCAAACTGGCCTAACACAAATGTAAGAGATACCTCAATTGCCCCAAGTCCCCTCAGAAAGGGAGAGGCGATAAGGATAAGCACCATTGCAATATATCCGATAAAAGCTGCAGGCCATGATGCCGTGAAACCAAGGGCAAGCATTGCAATATATAAATGTACAATTCCTACTATCTCGATTAAAACTGAAAACATGAGTGTGATCAGAAGCTGTTTCCTGTTTATGTTCTGATCAATCATCTCATCGAGAATAATACCTATTGAAGGGCGGATCCTTGATATCAACGAATAGGCTTTTCCTTTCCTGTGCAATTGAATATAATAACAATGAAGAATATACTGATTATAAGGATGAGGAATAAAAAAGCAAGTATTTCCACATCGCCAAGCTGGAAATGCAGGAGTGCATATCCAAAGACCGGGAAAGCTACAACTACAACTGAGAGTATGCTGAAAAAAGCAAAAAAAGTTGATGCAAGGTGGATCTGAGATTTTGTTGCTCCCCTGCTTTCAACCTCACCTGTAAAGAAAACAAGTGAAGAAAATCCTCCGGCAGGAAGAAACACACTGAGCAAATTGCGCTTCAGAAACATCCGAAGAGCTGTTTTTAACGGAATGTCTATACCCATCGAGAGATAACTGTGTATATACATCTCTCCCTGAAAGATAATATATATACCTGTCAGAAATACGCCTGTCAGTACAAATAATGAGTTGCTCTGGGCGAGCTGAGCCTTGATCCTTACAAGTTCAACATTCTCATGCCTTATAAAAAAGACTGAAGTCCCGATAAGAAATGCAGAAAAAATAAGCTGCCATAAAAATTTGTTATATAGCAGCTTCGATATGAAGGATTTTGCATTATTCATTGCCTATAACCTGTTTTAAAGTACCACTTATCTGAAGTTATCTGCTTAACAGGAGTATTAAGCAATTTCACCAAAATTTTGCTGATTTTCAAATATTTTAAATAATTCTATTATGCAGGATTAGCTTTTTTTCACTTGTATACCTTTGTGTTAACCTTTGTAACCTTCGTGTTTAATTTATTATTTGAAACACAGGGGTATCAACGTACGCCACGAAGGAACACAAAGGGAAGATTAGGCTAAAAACTTAATTAGTAAAAATGTATACTAATAATTTTTAAAAATTATTCCCTAATTTTAAAATAAATAATCTGTCATGATCTGACCAATTGTATATGAAAAAAATTATTATCCTGTTGTCAGGATTTTTCCTTCTGCTCTATCCCGTGAAATCCCAGATAGTGTTAAAGGAACCGCTTAGCATCAGACAGACATATTATAATATTGATGCAAAGCTTGATACGGCAAAAAGAGTTATTGAGGGAACTATGGAAACTTACTGGGTCAACAAATCTTCCGATATTGTGCCTGAGGTTCAGATGCATCTTTATATGAATGCTTTCAGGAGCAAAAGAACCACCTTTAACAGGGAAGAGGGACTGATCTCTGACATGAAGGCAGATGATTTTGGGTGGATTGATATTAAAGATATTTCGGACCGGAATGGGAGGGACCTGAGTCCGTATGTTCATTTCTTTAGTCCTGATGATGGAAATTTGCATGACAGTACAGTCATCAGGATTGACCTGCCTGAATCGGCTAAGCCGGGCGATACTGTATTTTTAAAGATCAATTTTGAAACAAAGCTGCCAGGAAGAATAATCAGGACAGGATATAAGGATAATTTTTACTTTGCAGGACAGTGGTTCCCAAAATTTGGAGTGTATGAGTCTGCAGGAATGAGATATGCAATTAAGGGTGGATGGAATTGTCATCAGTTTCACCTTAATTCGGAATTCTATTCAAACCACAGTGTATATGACGTAAGAATCACAGTACCTGTGAATTATGTTGTAGGATCCGGAGGATTGCTGCTGGATGAGAAAAAAGCCGGGGCACGTGGCAAAGACACTTACTCTACAGGGCTGAAGATATTGTTGATTTTGCCTGGACTGCCTGGCCTTCATATGCAGTATTTACAGATCAGTGGAAACATGTAAAAATAACCCTTCTCATGCCTGCCGCAAGGGTCATTCAGGCAAAACGACAACTGACCTCGGTAAAGAATGCTCTTGAGTATTTTGAAAAGAATGTTGGTCCCTATCCCTGGCCGCACCTTACCTTCGTTGATCCTCCTTCAATTGGTTACGGCTCAGGAGGAATGGAGTATACAACAATATTCACTTCGGAATCATTCACAGGTGTACCGGAATTTTTGCATCTGCCGGAAATGGTTACTATACATGAATTCGGTCATGCATATTTCATGGGTATACTTGCCAGTAATGAGTTTGAGGAACCATGGCTGGACGAAGGAGTAAATCAGTTCTGGGAGAGCCGTATTATGGATAATTATTATGGTCGTTACAACAAGTATGATCGACCATCCTTTTCTGGCGATTTCAGACCAGTCAATAGCAAGATCATCATATGTCTATTCCGGACAGCAGGCAGATGGTGACAAATAATGAATATTCATGGAACTACCCTCACGGTACATATGGCATGATGTCGTACAACAAAACTGCTGTCGTTTTAAGAACACTTATGGGAATAATCGGGGAGGAGACCACAAATGAGATTTTCAGGGAATATTACAAAAGATGGGCATTCAGACATCCTTCCGGACGTGATTTTATAAATGTTGTGAATGACGTTGTAAGAAAGGATCATGGTGACAGGTTTGGTCCTGATATGAACTGGTTTTTTGACCAGACAATTTATGGTACCGGAATATGTGATTATAAGGTCTCTGATATTTCAAATCAAAGAATCACTGACCCGTGATAATGGTCAGAAAGTATGAATAACATTTTCAGGCTATCTGTCGGAAAATGATTCTCTCTACAGTGCTCTTGTTGTACTTGAACGACTTGGAGAAGTGATTTTGCCTGTCGATGTTCTTGTTCATTTTAAAAACGGCGATGAGTTACATGAAATTTGGGATGGCAAAAGCAGGTATAAGGATTTTAGATATGAAGGAAAAGGGAAAGTGCAATGGGTTAAGATTGATCCTGATTATAAGATAGTTATGGATGTTAATTATCATAAATAATTCAATGACTCTTGAACCTGACAGGATTCCTGTGCGTCGTTTGGCCGGTAAATTAACAACTCATTCTTCAGTTTTTCATAAACGCTATTTCACTCTAAATATATTGACATGAAAATATTATCTGGCAATAAAATCGGGTTTGATCAGGTCTGTAAGGGCATGGAAAGGCATTGTAATACTCTGGTTTATTTCACTTGCATTGGTCTCGATGGTTGTTGTTCCGCTGAAGGCAAGTCTTAACTCAGCATTCGGAAGCAGTATGGTTACTGAAAAACTTATGAAAGGAATTAATTTTGATGTTCTGGGAGATCTTGGGAAAAATATGCATTCCTTCGGATCCTCCCTGTTCTGCAGGTTTTATTTTGCTCTCACTGCTGGCAATACTTGTAAATGTATTTATTACAGGCGGCACTGTTCGATTCATTGAAGAAGGGAACAGAAAAAGTCACCTCTGAAAACTTTTTCAGCTCCTCAGCGAAAAACTTCTGGCCATTCCTGCTTATTTCAGTTATTCTCTACCTGATTATTAATATTTCTGATCGTAATCTGTAATTGTAATACCTGTTGCAATTGCCGGTAATGCCGAATCTGCACCGGAGGGAGTTGTATTTATTACACTTGCTGTAACATTCCCGGTTTTCATGGCCGGAGTTTCAATAATTTGCCTGGTTGCTGATTATGCAAGGGCATGGCAGGTTTCACAGATTCACAAAGCATCATTCAGGGCCACTTGGATATCGGATTCAGCCAGACTTTCAGAACATTTACAACTTCTTTTCCCCTTGTGATCATAATGCTTCTTTTTACAGATCCTGCCCGGTTGGGCGATGATAAAAATTATTGCAGGATATACTCCGTCAACACAGGGGAGGTATGTTCCTGTTATTTATTGCTTCACAGCTGCTGTTCCTGCTCAGGATACTTTTTCAAGGTGTTGAGATACGGCAGCGTTACCTCACTCATGGAACTGAATCAGGTTTCAGTACCGCCTGTAACGGATGAATATGAAATGATATCAGATCCGGAAACATTTACAGATTTTACTATGGAATCTAAAACCTGAAACAAATGTCTGATAACCAGATTCAGGGCCTGACAGATAAGAATATCGTTCCTACAGAGGAATTGATATTCTCAGCTGATAGGACATAATTCAGTATTCTGGCAGCGTATTATGAAATATGCTACCGAAAACTACAGCGATACCTCCGGAAGCTGGAATTATTACAATGACGGAAAGCAATGGCTGTTCAAGTGTGTGCGGAAAAAGAAAACCCTGTTCTGGGCAGGAATTTTCAACGATACCTTCAGGATTACATTCTGGTTCGGGGATAAGGCTGAGCCACTTATTGAGTCAGCCATTTTGCCTCCTTCAATAAAGGATGAGTTCGGCAAAACCAAAGAAATCGGAGCAGTCAGACCAATCTCTGTAATTGTGCGCGAACAATCTGATGCTGACATTGTAATAACACTTATTGCCTTGAAGGACAAAATAAAATAAGACCCGTTAAGCCTGTTATCAGGGAATCGATTTTAGAACTCCTGTTTTGCAATCTGCCTTATTCTTTTCCCGCTGAAACTTTCCGGCGGAGTTGGTTGTTATTCTAATAGAAATTGCTCTATGAAAATATTGCTTACAGGATCAACTGGTTATATAGCACAAAGATTATTGCCGGTTTTACTGAGATAATGGCCATGAAGTAATTTGTTGTGTACGGGATAGAAAAAGATTTAATTATGAAAAGTATAATTCCCCTTCATTATCAGTCATAGAGGTTGACTTTTTAATTCCGGAATCACTCAGAAATATTCCTCATGACATTGATGCCGCTTACTACCTTATTCATTCAATGTCAACATCAACCGGTGATTTTGAAAAAATGGAGGAGCTCTCAGCCATTAATTTTAAAAATTGTATTCAACAAACCAGAGCCCGTCAGGTTATTTATCTGAGCGGAATAGTAAATGAAGAGGTATTGTCGAAGCATCTGACAAGCCGGAGGAATGTTGAGATGATACTTGGGTCTGAATCGTATTCATTAACCACCCTGCGTGCGGGTATCATTATAGGATCAGGAAGCGCCTCATTTGAAATTATCCGCGATCTTGTTGAGAAGTTACCTGTAATGATTGCTCCGCGCTGGCTTTCAACTTTTTCTCAGCCTATCGGAATCCGTAATGTTATTGACTTCCTTTCAGGGGTATTACTAAATAAAGATACATTTGATAAAAGTTATGATATTGGCGGACCTGATATCCTCACCTATAAGCAAATGCTGATGAGATTCGCCGCTAGTCAGGGGACTTAAAGCGGTGGATTGGAATTGTACCTGTAATGACTCCCAAATTATCATCTTACTGGCTCTATTTTATTACATCGACTTCCTATTCACTTGCCCAAAACCTTGTCGACAGTATGAAAGTTGAGGTCATCTGCAAAGAAAACAATCTGAAAGAGATACTGGGAATTGTTCCGGTAAGTTATGAAGAGGCTATTAAGAGAAGCATTTGAAAAGATTGAGATTGAATCAGGTACCGTCAAGCTGGAAGGATGCCCTTACCTCCAACACTTTGAACGACGGAATATCAAGATATGCGGAAGTTCCTGTGCACGGATGTTTTTTCGATTACCGGAAACTGGACGTTCAGTGATGCTGAAAAGACACTTGCAATGATCTGGTCAATAGGTGGGAAAAATGGATGGTATTACGGTGACTGGCTCTGGCGTATCCGAGGATTTATTGATAAACTCTTCGGTGGAGTAGGTCTGAGAAGGGGCAGAAAGAATCAGAATGAGATCTCACCAGGTGAAGCCCTCGATTTCTGGCGTGTTCTGATTGCCGACAAAGCAGAAAAAAGATTACTTCTTTTTGCTGAAATGAAACTTCCGGGTGAGGCATGGCTCGAATTCAGGGTTGATGATGAAAATGTATTGCACCAGACTGCAACATTCAGACCTTTGGGATTGTGGGGCAGGCTTTACTGGTATAGTGTTCTTCCTTTTCATGGATTTATTTTCAGGGGAATGATAAGGAATATTGCAATGTAATGAGAAAACTTAGCAGCTCGGGAATATCAGAGAAGTACCTGTTGGCGGTTCAGGCAGTCAACTCTAATGGTGTCTGGCTTATACTTAGGTTCATCTTATTATTGCTGGGGGTTGCCTCTGACCATTTACGGAGCAAGTTTCGTAAAATAGTCTACCAAACTCAAAGTTGGACTATTAATATTAAACCATATTTTATGAAAGAACTTAAAGCGCTTTTTGGAAATATTTACCCTGATAACCTGAATTATTTGAAATTCAGAAATTTCTATCGTTTTTATCTCTTGATTTACATTTTCTTATTTATATCTTATTTAGCATTCAGTCAAACCAGTAATATGAACGAAATAAAAATCGGAAACAGCATTCCAACATTTACCTTGCCGGATCAAAACGGGAATTTATTTGACATCAATTCAGTTCTTGGCAAAAAGAACCTTGTGATTTATTTTTATCCAAAAGACGACAGCCCCGGCTGCACCGCAGAGGCCTGCTCTTTCCGTGATCAGTTTGAGGTTTTTAATGAAGCAGATGCATTGATTATTGGTATTAGTGGTCAATCAGTTGAAAGCCATAAGGATTTCGCGGTTAAACATAATCTCAGCTTTATCCTTCTTAGCGATGAAGGGAACAGTGTGCGAAAGCTGTTTGGCGTTCAATCCAACTTGTTTGGTTTAATACCGGGCCGTGTTACTTATATTGCCGACAAAACGGGTAAAGTGATCTATATCTTCAACTCACAAGCTGAAGCTACAAAACATGTCGATGAAGCATTGAGGATCTTAAAGGAATTAAAGTAAGCGAAACAGGTAAAACGGCAGGATTTTTCTTAATTGTAATGGAATTATGTGCATGACAATATTTATTTGATCTTATGATTCCTGACAAACAAATACATAATAACTATGAAGCCTATTGAAACTGGAGATTATATCCCCTCATTTTCTCTTATGGACCAAAATGGTAACATGTTCGATATAAACTCTCTCCTGGGAAAGAAAAAGCTTGTTATCTTTTTCTATCCTCAGGATGGCAGCCTGAACTGCACAAAAGAGGCCTGTTATTTCCGTGATCTTTCCGAGGTATTTGAAGAAGCTGATGCAGTTGTCATAGGTATTAGCGAACAGTCAGTGGAAAGTCATAAACAATTTGCACAGCAGAACAAACTCAATTATACGATTTTAAGTGATACAGGAAACAAAGTCAGAGAACTTTTTGGTGTGAAGAGAAAGATCTTCGGATTAGTTCCCGGGCGTGTCACTTATGTGGTTGACAGGGCAGGCAAGGTAGTTCATATGTTTGAATCACAGACTGATGTAATGCGTCATGTGGATGAGGCGTTGAAGATTTGCCTGCTTCTGAAAAGGGCTGACATTTCTGTTACCTGAAATATGAGGATAGGCTTTATTTCATTTTGTATCATCATTCTGAATTGTCAGCTCAACGCCCAGAACATTGACATAAAAATCCTCCGTGCAATAAACTCTCCCGAAGATTTGCCCTCAGATGATTTTTTCAGGTTCATTTCGAATTCCGAACCTTATGTTATGTTTTCTGTCCCTGTCGGTATGGCAACTGCCGGTTTTATTAAGCATGATAAAGCAATGATAAGAAATGCATATGCAGGACTGGCCGCTTTAGCAGTTACAGGCGGCATAACCGTGGTCCTGAAATATGCAGTTAACCGTGAGAGGCCTTTTGTAACATATCCTGATATAAAGCAGAAAGTAAAGGTCAATTCACCCTCATTTCCTTCTGGTCATACCTCAAGCGCTTTTGCAACAGCCACATCTGTCAGTCTGTCCTATCCAAAATGGTACGTCATTGCACCTTCCTATGCCTGGGCAGGAACAGTTGGATATTCAAGGATGCATCTCGGAGTCCATTATCCTTCAGACGTGCTTGCAGGAGCATTGATAGGCTCGGGATGCGCTTACCTGACTTTTAAGGTCAACCAGAAGCTTTTAAATAAAAAACATTAGTTTCTGAGCTTTAAAGACTCATCCGTACGCTCTACTACCACATACCTGCCCACCCCTTGCACCCCCAAACCCCCCAGGATAAAGCCAAATGGCGAATCTCTCAAACGCTCTTATCTTTACGCTCTGCGCTCCTTCTGCCTTCTGCCTTCTGCCTTCTACCCTGATCCCTCTAAGTATAAATACCCCATTTAAATAGGCTTTAAGCTTCCTGCACCTTTTTTAAGTATAAATTACCTTTGTGTTAATGTATTAACAGATACACATAAAAACAGGTGGATGGAGAAGCTGTATGATTTGCTTTTAAAAGATATAAGGTTTGAAGAAGGCCTTAATGCCTGTATGAATTGCGGAGTATGCACTGCAATATGTCCTGCTGCTGAGTTCTATAACTATGATCCGAGGAAAATTGTCGACATTGTTCAGGGCAAGGATAATGATGAGATAAAAGAGTTACTGAAATCAGAAGAGATCTGGTATTGCGGAGAGTGCATGTCGTGCAAGACACGCTGCCCCAGAGGTAATGCACCGGGTTTGATAATAATGGCGCTGAGAGCATTATCCCAGGAACTTGGGTACTTCGTTGAATCTGAAAAAGGGAGGCAGCAGCTGGCTGTCAAAAGAACAGTAGGAGACTGGATCCTGAGTACCGGTTATTGCGTATACCTCGATGGCATAAGCATTGCAATGCATCCGGAACAAGGACCCGTTTGGGAGTGGGTACAGGAGAACAAAGCTGAGCTTATGAACAGGCTGGGAGGCAATTATAAAGGAGATGGACCCGGTATTCTGAGAAAGATACCCGATGAAACGCTTGCAGAACTGAAGAGAATTTTTGAAGTTACCGGCGGTATTGACAGGTATAAAAAGATTGAAGAGTTTTCAAGGCAAAAAGCCAAAGAGATGGATCTGGAACTTGATGATGGAATGGATAACGAATATTTCAGGCATATCTATAAAACAAACAACGGAACTCACACCAGGTAACAAAGAAGAAATGATGAAACTAGAAGGGAAAAAAGCTGTCTGGAGTGAATACCAGAAAGAGATCGCCGATGATAAATACTTTTATGTAAGAAGTTGCATCAGGCAAAATTTCTTTCCTGGTTCTGAGGTGGCATTTCTCAGGATTCTGAGAGATGTCCTGAAGAAAGATGTCTATGAACATCCATGCCATACTACCTGTTCGGGAATCGGATATCATGGTGATGTTGTTCCTGTCGAGACAGCAATGACGGTGGTGGCAAGGCAGTTTGCGCTGATGACTGAGGCAGGTTACACCAACTATGTACCCTCATGTATAACTTCATTCGGATTATATACTGAGATAATTGATACATGGCATCATTTTCCCGATGTTGAGGCAGAAAGTAAGGGAGAAATTAAAAGAGGCTACAGGCCGTGAGTTTAAGATGCCTGGCAATCTGGCCCATGCGAGTGATGTAATCTATAAATTCAGAAAAGAGATTGCAGCCAAGGCAAAATACAAACTCGTAAATCATCTTACCGGAGAGCCTTTGAAGGTTGTTGATCATATCGGCTGTCATTATTCAAAAATGTTCCCTTCAAAAGGGGTCGGTGGTGCAGAATATCCTTATGTTCTTGCGGGCATGATAGAGGAATGGGGAGGTCAGGTTGTTGATTACCCTGAGCGCCGGCATTGCTGCGGATTCGGCTTCAGTCAATATCTTGTTCAGGCTAACAGGGGGTTTTCTGTTGCATGCTCGAAAGAGAAATTTGAATCCATGAAACCGTTCAAACCGGATATGATAATTACAAATTGTCCCGGTTGTCCAATGTTCCTCGACAGATGGCAATATGTAATCAATGAAATGGAAGGTACACGGTATGGTCAGAACGGTGAGGGAATTCCGGTATTTACATATGAGGAGGTTGCAGGACTTGTTCTCGGATTTGATCCATGGGATCTTGGACTTCAGATGCATCAGACCGATTGTGAACCTCTGCTTAAGAAAATCGGAATAGAGTATGCACCGGAAGATAAGTATAACAACGATGTGAAATTCCTGGCTGAGAAAAGGCATAATCTGATAAATGTTTGATTGTAAATGAATAAACATGTAATTGTTATTGGAGGCGGAGTGGCAGGGTTGGAAGCAGCCGGAAGGTTGTCAATTGAAGGAATTGACAGTTAGCCTTCTGGAGAAAGACAATATTACAGGCGGACATCTGAACAGATGGTTCAGACTTTTTCCTGACAGAAGGGATGGCACTGAGGTAAAACATTATCTCGATGGACTTACACTTGTAAATAATATCACCCTGCTGACCAATGTAACAGTAGAAAAGCTCAGAAAGGATAAAGACCATTTTTCAGTTCTTACAAATGAAGGTAAAGAGCTGATTGCTGATGCAATAGTCGTTGCCACCGGGTTTGACCTTTTTAAGAGTTCAAGGAAAGAGGAATACGGATATGGTATCTATGACAATGTAATCACATCGGCCGATCTTGAGGACATGTTCAGGAAGGAAGAGATACTGACAAGCGACGGAAAAACTCCGTCCAAAATAGGTATTGTCCATTGTGTTGGTTCGCGCGATGAGAAAGTCGGAAATCTGTACTGTTCAAAATTGTGCTGCGTGACTGCTGTTAAGCAGGCAATCGAAATAAGGGAACAGCTTCCGGAATCAACTGTATTCTGCTTCTACATGGATATGAGGATGGGTGGAGCTTACTATGAGGAGCTCTACCGGGAGGCGCAGGAGACCTGGGGAGTGAATTTTATCAGGGGCAAGGTCTCTGAAGCCAGTGAAGCAATAGATAAAAAAGTAGTTATAAAGGTTGAAGATACACTTGCAGGAAGACCGCTTAAGATGAAGCTTGATCTGCTGATCCTTATGGCTGGCATGGAGATGTCGGAAGGCGGAAAAAAAATTGCTGGGCTGGCAGATCTGAAGACGGGTGAAAACAGGTTTTTTGCTGTTGCCGATCATCATTACGGAAGCAACAAGAGCAATATGGAAGGTTTATTCTACGCAGGAACATGCACAGCTCCAATGAATATCACCGAAACGATTTCGCATGCACGTGCAGCTGTATCTGAAGTAGTTGACTATCTGAAAAAAAATTGAAAGGGATGGGGAAATTCGGATTTACAATATCAAAAGGGCGGCAGATAGACTATGATTCCAACGACAGGAGAATTGCAGAATTTATTTATGAAAGAGAGCCAAGCTTCAGGCTTTGTATTGAATGCGGAGGCTGTTCTGCAACATGCACTACCGGCAACCTTACAAAATTCAGTCTGAGGGAGCTTCATATACTTATCAAGCGTGGCGAAAATGATCAGGTTTTTAATAATCTGAAAAAATGTATGCTTTGCGGAAAATGTACCCTGGTATGTCCGCGTGGTGTAAATACAAGAAATATTGTGGTTCTGGCCAGACAGGCATTTCAAAAACCAGACTTATATGCAATTTGATCCGTTTGTAATACCGTTTAATATCGGCTTAAACTTCATACTGATCTATGTAGTTATAAGGTGTATAAACTGGTTCCGTGAGCTTTCGCGTGCTGATAAGCTGCGTTTGCAGAGGGGCTTTTTCGGTGTTGCCTTTGCCCAGAGCTTCAAGGAGATATTCCTTGAAAGTCTTATCCACAGAAAGATTCTTAAAAAGAACTTCAGGCTTGGCTATATGCATATGAGTCTTGCATTCGGGTGGTTTCTGCTTATCTTTTTCGGAACTGTTGAAGCCGATGTATTCGGAACAAAGCACCTGAACGCCCCCTACAGGGCTATCTTTTTCCGGTTTTTTAATCCTGAACATGGCAGAATGGGTTTTGAAGCAGCATATGGATTTCTGATGGACCTTATACTGGCATTTGTTCTTATCCGGCTTATGCCTGGCTATTTTCAAACGGTTCTATTCCAGGAATTGTCGGGATGAAAAAGACAACACGGCTGAAAGTAACAGACAGAGTCGCACTTACTGCCCTGTGGCTTATATTCCCGAGCCGGCTGCTTGCTGAAAGCTTCACATGCGGAGCTTATGGCACCGGAAGTTTTCTGACAGGCACATTAGGAGCCTGGCTTGCTTCATTTCTTCCTGCCCAGCAACTGGCTTATCCTTTCTGGTGGCTCTATTCACTTTCACTTGGTACATTTTTTGTCCTGCTGCCAATAACAAGATACATGCATATTCCAACCGAGCTGTTCCTTATTTTTATGAGAAATTCCGGTATCAGGACAGGTGATAAACCAGGATCATTCTCAGAGGTTGAAGTTTTTTCATGCTCATCATGCGGAATGTGTATCGATACCTGTCAGCTGAATACCTCTGCCGGTATTACCAATATTCAGTCTGCCTATATGATGAAGGCTATCCGTAACAATGCCAACATTGCTGATATTGCGGGCAACTGTCTTATGTGCGGCAGATGTGATCAGGTTTGTCCGGTGGGGATTGAACTTTCTCCGATTCGGATGATCCAGAGAAGAGCAGGAGAGAGTGATGTTGTTTTCAAAAATTCATACAGGGGTTATTTCCGTTCAAGGCAGAATGTAATTGCAGAAAAAACAAACAGCGCTCCGGTATATAATTTTCTGCCTGAAACAAATCCCGAAAAAGTTGATGTTTTATATTTTGCAGGTTGTATGACCCATCTGACACCTTCAATAAAAAATTCAATGGTTAAGATACTTGAAGCATCAGGGCTTAATTACAGTTTTATTGATGAGGAGGGAGGAGTATGTTGCGGCAGACCACTGATGCTTGCCGGCCAGGACAGGGAGGCAAGGGAGCTGATCAATTTTAATTCCCAGCTGATCTGGAAATCGGGCGCTCAGACCCTTGTGACTTCATGCCCTATATGCTATAAAATATTTAAAGAGAGCTATTATCTTGATGTTGAGGTGCTTCATCATTCCCAATTTATTAAGAATCTTATTGATGAGGGTGCTGTAAAACTTAACTTCTTAAGAAAGAGAGTTGTATATCATACTCCGTGTGATCTTGGAAGAGGATCCGGTGTCTATGATGAGCCAAAAGAGGTTTTAAGGCATATCTCCAGGCTTGAGAAAAGCTAAATTTGAAGATAATAATTCCCTTTGCTGTGGAGGAAGCCTTGCCAACCTGAAAATCGGATCAGAAAAGCGCAGACAGATAGCAAGCAATGGCAGTTTCTGAACTCACAAAAGCAAATCCGGATATACTTGCAACAGCCTGCCCTCTTTGCAAAAAGACCTTTTCATCAGTTACTCCTACAAGAGTTGCGGATATTGCTGAGATTGTGGCTGAGGCCTTAATTGTGCCATCCGTAAAAAAAATTACAGAGGAAGATCCTTTCCGGAAAAGAACTGGCCGGAATATCCTGAACATATCTTCGGATAGTCTGTTATTATTCATATTGGACTATTTCATTTTTTCTATAATTAAGAGAATTTATAAGTTTATTTATATATTTTTTTAAGTAATATATACTTATATCATATTACTGCACGTTATTTGTAGTATCAATATTTAAAATCCCTGTGAGATGAAAAAAGAATTATTTGTGTGGATGGCTTTGATGGGGTTTGCATTGCTTATTTCATGTAACAATGGTGTAAAATCGGACGGGAATATGAATATGGTTGCTGAAAACAAGATTTTACAGCAGAAAGATGGAACTATTTCCCTGAAGATTGATAAAGCTGAGTGTTACCATGATATGGTCAATCCTTCCAGCAATACCGCTGAATGGAATGTTGTGGTGTCCAAATCAGGAAGATATGATGTATGGTTGTCAAGTGCAACCAGGGATACTACAGACTTGAAATATAAGAATTCAGTCCTGTTAAGTATACGTGATAACAGGCTTGAAGCTGTTCCAATTGTTAACAGGGTTGTCCAGAATTCAAGAGATGTTCCAAGACCCTATTATCAGGCTGATTCATTTATGGGTTCTCTCTATATTCAGGATACGGGTGTTTACAATATTCAGGTAATCAGTGATAAAGTATTGCCGGTTGATTTTAAGGCCAAAGGGTCTGTACCTGATGAGCAAACAAAGATAATGTCAGTGTCATTGACACCGGTAAAACATTAAAGATTTGTAATTACTTCTGAATTCTTAGTATTCTGTGAACAGTTAGAAACCGCTTTCCTGTTAGTTAGCGGTTTCTTGTTTTTATCCATTCGCGTGCATTGACAAATGCCTTTATCCATGGTGTAACCTCATCATTTTTTCTTTCAGAAGGATAAAAGCCGCACTGCCATGGGAAAAATGCACGTTCAAGGTGAGGCATCATAACAAGATGACGGCCATCGTCTGATGATAATCCTGCAACATCAAGATCTGAACCGTTTGGATTTGCGGGATAACTGTGTCTGCTGAACTTTAATGGAATATTATATTTATCTTCAGGATAGGGAAGTCTGAACTGTCCTTCACCATGAGCCACCCATATTCCAAGTTCCATGCCCGAGAGGTTTCCAAGCATTACTGAATTATTTTGTGGAATTTTTACACCTAAAAATCCGGATTCAAATTTGTGCGATGCATTGTGAATAAGCGCTGGTTTCTCTTTATGATCAGGATATACAAGGTCAAGTTCAACCATCAGCTGACAACCGTTGCATACTCCAAGAGAAAGTGTATCAGATCTTTTATAAAAATTTTCAAGAGCAATCCGTGCCTTGTCATTATATCTGAATGCACCTGCCCAGCCTTTGGCTGAACCAAGTACATCTGAATTTGAGAATCCTCCTACAAAAACAATCATGCTTATCTCTTCAAGAGTTTCCCTTCCGCTTATAAGGTCGGTCATATGTACATCCTTTACATCAAAACCTGCAAGGTAAAGAGCATAAGCCATCTCCCTGTCGCCATTTACTCCCTTTCTCTCTTATAATTGCTGCCCTGATCCCTGTTTTTTTCCTTCTTGCCGGTGATATGCCAAGCGATTTAAATGTCCCGGGAAAATTTCCGGGATTAATCCTCAGTTCATTCTTCCTGTATGAGGTAAATCTTTCAAGAGCAAGTTCAGGTCCGCATTGCCTGCGGTCAAGAAGATAAGAGGTACGGAACCAGTTATCACGCATGTGATCAATATCAAAGCTTATTGCCTGGTCATTGTTTTTTATAAAGAGTGTTCTTTCATCAACAGGGTGACCGATAGAATAATATGAGATCCCGCTTTCCAGAAGGATTTCAGCCACTTCATCCTCATCCCTGACCTGAATTATTATTCCGGGATTCTGGCTGAAAAGTACTTTAATTGTATCGTCTTCATCCAGAGCCGACAGATTTACAGTTATTCCGCCTGAAGTGTTTGAGAAGCACATTTCAAGCAATGTTGTGAGCATTCCTCCGGCTGAAATATCATGTCCTGCAAGAATTTTATCTTTGACAATCAGATCCTGGATTGTATTGAAAACTTCGGCGAAATAGGCCGGATCTTTTACAGTAGGTGCTTCATCGCCAAGTCTGTTGAGTATCTGTGCAAAACTGCTTCCTCCGGGTTTAAACTCATCCCGGCTCATATCTATATAAAGAAGACTTGTAAATGGATCATTTACAATTACAGGTTCAATTATTTTCCTGTATATCTTTTATCTCTCCTGATGCTGAAATAATTACAGTTCCGGTGAGAAAACAACCTGATCACTGTATTTCTGAGTCATCGAGAGGCTATCCTTTCCTGTTGGAATATTTATTCCAAGATCGAGAGCAAAATCACTTGCAGCTTTCACAGCTGAATAAAGCCGTGCATCTTCGCCCGGGTTTTTACATGGCCACATCCAGTTGGCTGATAGTGAGACACTCATAAGTTTATCTGTAAGCGGAGCCCAGATTATATTTGTAAGCGCTTCTGCTATTGATAATACAGAACCTGCTGCAGGATCTATCAGTCCTGCTGCCGGAGCATGTCCGATAGAAGTAGCCATTCCATATTTTCCCCTGTAATCAAGTGCAATTGCTCCAAGATTATTTAGCGGAAGCTGCAACGGGCCGGCACATTGCTGTTTGGCCAGACGGCCTGTAACAGACCTGTCGACCTTATTTGTAAGCCAATCCTTGCAGGCAACCTCTTCAATCTGAAGAACCTGTTCTGCATATTCATGTATTTTTTCCGGATCATATTCCAGTTTCATATATCCGTTCACTGAAGCTGCATCGTTCATTACAGTTTTTGGCGGATTACCAAACAGAGATGCAAGCGCAATATCAATAGGTTTTTCACCTGTAACAGGATTCATAAGTGTAAACTGCATGATCGCCTGTTACCTCACCAATAATATAAATAGGAGCTCTCTCCCTTTCTGCAATCGCCTGGAGAATGCCAATATCAGTTTTTTTCATCACAAGTCCCATGCGTTCCTGCGATTCATTTCCAATTATCTCCCTTGCCGAAAGAGTAGGATCACCAACAGGTAATTTGCTGATATCTATTTTTCCTCCGGTGGCTTCAACAAGTTCAGAAAGACAATTAAGATGACCGCCTGCTCCATGGTCGTGAATTGATACAACCGGATTATGTTCTGATTCACTTAAGGCCCTGAGCGCATTATATACTCTTTTCTGCATCTCAGGATTGGCCCTTTGTACTGCATTCAGCTCAATTGAACTGTGATACTGCCCTGTATCAACTGATGAAACAGCTCCTCCGCCCATTCCGATCCTGTAATTATCACCTCCAAGCAAAACTATTAGGTCGCCTTTTTCAGGAATATCCTTTTCACTGTCCTTCTTTTTCCCAATACCAATTCCACCTGCAAGCATAATTACCTTGTCAAAACCGAACTTCTTGAGGTTCTCAAAATGTTCGAAGGTGAAAACTGAACCACAAATAAGAGGTTGTCCGAATTTATTTCCAAAATCGCTTGCTCCGTTTGAAGCCTTGATCAGAATATCTTCAGGAGTCTGATAGAGCCAGTTCCTTTCTTCTGTAGCTTTTTCCCATGGACGCGGACCATCAGGCCTGGGATAGGATGTCATATAAACAGCTGTTCCTGCAATTGGAAAAGCACCCTTTCCACCGGCAATACGATCCCTTATTTCACCGCCTGTTCCTGTTGCTGCTCCGTTAAATGGTTCAACAGTAGTAGGGAAATTATGTGTTTCGGCTTTTAGTGAAAGAACAGATTCATAATCCTTTATACTGAAATAATCGGGTTTATCCTGGGTGGCCGGTGCAAACATTTCTACAACAGGGCCCTGTACAAAAGCACAATTGTCCTTATATGCAGATACTACTTTATTCGGATTTTCCCTTGTTGTCTTTTTGATCATCTGAAACAGGGTCTCCTGTTTTTCTTCACCGTCAATAATAAATGTTCCGTTGAATATTTTATGACGGCAATGTTCTGAATTGACCTGTGAAAATCCAAATACCTCACTGTCGGTTAGTTTTCTTCCGATTGATTTGCTTAATTCTTCCAGATATACAACTTCATCTTCATTGAGTGCCAGACCTTCCTTTTTATTATATTCCCTTATATCGTCAATATAAATTACAGGATCAGGTTGTTTATTTATAGTAAAAATATCCTGATCAAGTCCTTTGTAAACCTTCTGCAGCATCGGATCATGATGAGGGTTCTCCGATTCTGAAACATGAAACTCTTCAATTCTTATTATATTGCTGATCCCCATATTCTGAGTTATCTCAACAGCATTTGTGCTCCATGGTGTTATCATCTCTTTTCTTGGCCCGATAAATGTACCTTCAAGTTTTTCTTTGGAGATCAGAACAGCATTTCCAAAAAGCCAGATCAGTTTTTCAATATCTTTTTCCTGAATAATTTCTTTGGTACCTACTGCAATGATATTTTTGGTTTTGCCTTCGAAAAAGAGGATCATATTGTTGAGGATAATTAGTTGATTAATAACATATTACTTGTCATGATGATTTCTTGAAAACCAGCACGTAAATATAATTCAAGTTTTAAGAATATCCTACTAAGCTTTCTCTGTGCTTCCCCTTGTGCCAGTCCGCTTCTTTCAGGAAAGGCATCCAGTGAAGGCTCTTTTCCCCTGAAACGGATATATAGATCAAGCGGTTTGTCAGTTCCTCCCTTTTCAAGAATGTTTTTTCTGAATGATGTTGCTGTTTCCTTGTTGAATATTCCTGTTTCGGTGAAATAGCTGAATGCATCTGCATCAAGCACCTCGGCCCATTTATATCCGTAATATCCTGCTGCATATCCTCCGCCGAAAATATGTCCGAAAGAGGCGCTGATACATGTGCCGTCAATAAGCGGGAACAATTCTGTTTTTCCCGATGCCTCGTTTTCAAAATCCGGAATATTTACTTCAACAGGATTGTGTTATTGTGTGCCAGGCCATATCAAGAAATGCAAATCCAAGCTGTCTGAAACAGGCATAGCCTTCATTGAATGTTGATGCTTCCTTGATCTTTTTTATTATTTCATCAGGAATCTTTTCCCCTGTCTTATAATGTGTTGCCCAGGTATCGAGCCATTCTTTCTCATAGGCAAAATTCTCCATGAACTGTGAAGGCAATTCAACAAAATCGCGGGCAACATTTGTTCCTGAAAGACTCTCATAAGTGCATCTTGACAGCATTCCATGCAAGGCATGTCCGAATTCATGAAGGAAAGTTGTAAGTTCGCTGAACGAGAGGAGAGAGGGTCTTGTTTCAGTTGGTCTTGTAAAATTTGCCACAATTGAAATCAGAGGTCTTATATCTGTTCCGTCTGAATTTCTCTGATCCCTGAAACTTGTCATCCAGGCTCCACCGCTTTTTCCCGGACGGGGATGATAATCGACATAGAGAAGTGCAAGAAGTGAGTTATCTGAATCATAAACTTCAAATGTCTTTACTTCCGGGTGATAAACGGGTATTGAGTGGTCCTGACAAATCTTATTCCATAAAGTGATGAAGCCAGGTCAAATATTGCCTTTTCGGTATTTTCAAGACTGAAATAGGGTTTGAGGATCTCATCATCAATATCAAACTGTTTCTTCTTGAGTTTTTCAGAATAGTATGCCCAGTCCCATCTTTCAAGAGAACCTTGAGTCCGTTTTCAGAGGCAAATTGCCTTAACTTTCTCAAAATCCCTGATGGCAGCAGGTTTTGAGGCTCAAAGAGTTCATGAAGGAACTTTTCAACCTTTGACTGTGAATCTGCCATCCGGTCGCCAAGAGTCATTTCAGCAAAGTTGACAAATCCCAGAAGCCTTGCAATTTCAAGTCTCAGATTGACAATTCGAATTATAATATCCCTGTTGTCGTTTGCATTTTTCCTGAATCCGCGTGATGCATATGCCCTGTGCATTTTCGAGCGCAATTCCCTTTTGTCGGAATACTGCATGAATGGTACATAACTTGGGAAATGGAGTGTAAATATCCATCCCTGTTTTCTTCCGTGCTGCAGCCTCCATTGAAGCCATCTCAATTATATTTTCAGGTAAGCCGGCCAGATCATTTTTATCTGTAAGGTGAAGTTCAAATGAATTTGTTTCTTCAAGTACATTCTCATCAAATTTCAGAGAAAGAGTTGCAAGCTCCTCAGAGATCTCCCTGAATCTTTTTTTCTCCTTTTCCTTTAAACCGGCGCCTCCCAGAATAAAATTCCTGTATTTTCTTTCAACCAGAATCTTTTGTTCGGTGCTCAGTCCTGAATTTTCCCTTGTTTCATAAATCTCCCTGATTCGTCTGAAAAGTTTTTTGTTCAGTGTGATATCATTTGAGAAACGGGTAAGAAGGGGAGAAATCTCCTGGGTTATTGCCTGAAGTTCCCTGGATGTTTCTGCACTGTTAAGATTAAAGAGGACTGGAGTTATTTTCCCGATTGTCTCTCCGGATCTTTCAAGCGCTGCAATTGTATTTTTGAAATCAGGAGGTTCCGGATTATTCGATATTGCCTTTATTTCTTCCATTGCAGACCTGATAGCCTTTATAATTGCCGGTTTGTAATGTGACAGTTTTATTTTATCGAAAGGAGGAGTTCCGAATGGTGTTTTCCAATCCTGTAGAAAAGGGTTTATCATAGTTCTAAAAATATCATTAATCATCATCATCATCGTCTATGCAGCGCCTGCAAATTTTTCAGGATAAGGCATATCGCCCTTTGCTGCAAACCAGAGTATCCTGTTCAGAAGATCATCATCACCCCTGTCAATTCCTATGAATTCAGGGAGCATGCTTTTTTCTGCAAAATACCTTGCATTCCCGCTCAATGACACAAGCGGCTTGTTCATTTCATCCAGAGGAATATTATTCGGAATAGCTATATAAGGTGTTTTGTCAGGGATCGGATTTGAAACAGGCTGTCATTGGATTGGCAATTGCATCCTGAATATTCATTGGAGGCAAGACCGAGTATCTGTTCTATTGTCCTCACCATTGAAGGTTGTGTATAATAAGGTATGGACTGTACTTCTTAAGCCTTGAATAGGGGCTGATTACAAGTGCAACAGTCCTGTAGGCAGAAACATGATCCCAGCCGCCTGTGAGTCATCTTCAACAACGAAAATTACAGTATTCTCCCAGAAACGGCTTTTTGAGAATGCTTCAACAATTTTTCCGAGAGCATAATCATTGTCAGCCACCATTGCCCTGGGAGTCGGAGATCCGGGGCGTATTCCGGCAGTATGATCATTTGGCAGGGCAAGTATCATGAGTTCCGGGAGTTTATCCCCCGGCATTGCTTCATATTCATGTAATTCCTTTGCAAACAGGTCGGCACGCATTACATCAGGAAAGATCAGGTCTCCGACAGAAGGATATGTCTGGCTGAGAATGCTTCTCACAGGTTCAATTGTTGAATGGTTTGTGAACTTGACCTTTTCTCCTTTTTTGTATGACCTGCCAGATATCTGTCCAGTCAAGCGTATCATTTATATTCAGGAAGGGAAGCTTCTCCATAGATCTTTACTGACCTGCCGTTTCGGACTGCATTGTCCCAGAGAAATCCGGTAGGAGCATATACAAGTGCGTCAGTCTGAACATGTGGATAGCTTCTGAACCATGCTCTCATGTTCTTTTCAATATAATCAGTAACTATTGACGCATCAGTCCACTGATGACCTTCTGCTGAACATTTTCCCGAGACATGGAAATTATCAAGAAGCAGAAATTCCTCAGCCAGTTTATGAGTATTGGGAGTTATCAAATGATCCATAGGTACATATTCCCGGATCGCCATCTCCCTGTTTCATATCTCCAAGGATCTGATCATAAGTCCGGTTTTCCTTTATTATATATACAACATGTTTAAAGACCGAAGGTTCTCCTATTCTTTCAGGAACAGGTACAGGTCTGGCTGATTCGCGGGGCTTTTCCCTTCCTGAAAGAGCCCTTGAAAGGTTATTTACAGCAATAACTGTATCGGTATAGGCACTCAGGTTCTTCATATCGTGAAAGGGAATTACAGAGACTGAAGCCAGCATGTTATGAGAATTATAGATGTGTATTTGAGCTGGCTGGATTCTTTATTCCCGACATGTGCGGTGGAGGCTTCAAGATTCGAAACATAAAGATATCCTTTATCTGACATTGTGACGGAAGAGGGATAGGCTCCGGTAGGTAAAAATCCTGCTACACTGCTGTATTGATTTACATCTGGCTGTAAGTCCCTCTGTCTTTAAGTTTTATAACAGCAAGAGCATTGTCGAGACCATTGGCAACAAAAAGTGTTTTTTCATCTGGTGAAAGACATAACCCGTTTGGTGAATCTCCAAAAAACGGATTGATTTCCGGCTGCAATCTCACGCTTATTGTTTCATCAATTTCATCTGTAAGTGTATTTATAACACTTATATTGTCGCTGTTTGAATTTGTTACATAGACATAATTTCCGCTTTTGTCGCTGATTATCTCATTCGGATGCAGTCCGACAACAAGTTCCTTTAATATTTTGCCTTTTGACGGATCGATAACTGCAACACTGCCTTCTCTTGTTGAACCGCCGGCTTTATTGTTTACTCTGGCCAGGCCCCATGGTATACCTGCAACATCCTTATCATCACTTGAAGGATGTCTGCCTGCCCAGTTTGTGACATATAGCTTTCCTGCTGCCATTGTAATTCCGTATGGTGCCACACCCGGATCGGCTACCCAGATTGTATCACCGGAATTCAGTTCCTGTTTGATGACTTTGTTGTTTCCATTCAGGACAACATATAAATATTCCTTCCTTGATTCCTTTGTAATAAGAATCTCATTAGGGAGGGCAATCTCAGCATCCGCTTCCGGCTTGTATTTAAATATCTGTCCGAATTCAGCCTTTGTACCGTCCCAACTGGCTGAAGCCACATATGACATATTATCCCTTCCAACAAGGCTCCAGTAAACTTCAGGTCCGTTTTTTGCCATATGCCAGATAATTCCGGAATAAGTATTCATTGCCTCCTCGCAGTTCGAGTCTGCGCATTATTCCTTAAAACAAACTGCTACCTTATTATCAGCAGTGCTGATAAACACAATACTGTATCGTCTCCTCAACTGCCAGCCATTTTCCGTCGGGTGACAATACAGCATCGAGCGCATGATTTTCCTGTGAGGCATCACCAAATACGATCTGTTTTCCGGCAGGCTGGATGAGTCTGTTATATGGAAGCTGTACCTGTCGCGGATCTGCGGGCGGAAGATCTGAATGAACCTGTGCCTGTGTCAGGGATGCTGTCAGTGTAAATATTGCAAAAAGATGGTGCTTCATGGCAAGGAGAATAAATTTGACAATATATGTAGTGTTTTTCTGATCAAACATTGTGCCTGAAAGTCAACTGATAAGATTTAATACCCAGGTTAATGTTTTTAAAAAAAGGCTGTCAGATATTCAGACAGCCTTTAATAATGTATTATTTCAGAACGGTAGATCACTTAATTCATCAATCTCTGGTGGTATATCCTCCAGAGTTGTATGTGACTGAATATTCTGATCTCTGCCCTGTGATGACGACTTTTTCAATTTTCCAGGCATCGAGGTTGGTAAAATAGTTGATTTTACCATCACGTTCCCATTTATTTCCTTTCAGGTTAAACCAGATCTTAATCTCTTCATTAAGAAACGATTCATTGATAAGGTCACATTTATCCTGCACCAGCTGGAATTTAAGGTAGTCAATAAAGACTGCAGATCCGCCGGCTTCTTTTTTCTCGATGACAAACTCTCTTTTTTTGAATTTGTCGCTTACCTGATTAACCGGAGATATATCAATAACTTTTCCGGAAATTTCAAATGCCATCTCAGTTTATTCTTCGTAAATAATTATCTTTTCAATCTTGTCGCCCTGACGGATCTTATCAATAACGTCGAGACCTTCAAATACTTTACCGAAGCATGTATGCTGTCCGTCAAGATGTTTGGTGTTTGTACGGCTATGGCAGATAAAGAACTGTGATCCGCCGGTATTTCTGCCGGCATGAGCCATCGAAAGAACACCTTTGTCGTGGTACTGATTTCCGCCTGTAAGCTCACAATTGATCTTATATCCCGGACCGCCTGTGCCAACTCTTGGATCGCTCATATCTTTTGAATAAGGACATCCTCCCTGTATAACAAAATCAGGAATGACCCTGTGAAAAGCGAGTCCGTCGTAATAACCCTTTCGGGCAAGAGTAATAAAGTTCTCCACAGTCAGGGGAGCATCATCTTCATAAGAAGCTGATCCTCATATTCCCTTTTGGAGTTTGTATCTCTGCCTTGGTCATATTATTTCACAATTTCAAGAAGCTCAACCTGGAAAATCAGAGTTGAAAACGGTTTGATAACTTCACCTGCACCTCTTGCTCCGTATGCCAGAGACTGAGGAATAACAAGGTTGAATTTTGAGCCAACAGGCATAAGCTGCAGAGCTTCTGTCCATCCCGGAATAACACCTGATACAGGGAACTGAGCAGGCTCATTTCTTTTTACAGATGAGTCAAATTCTGTTCCGTCAATAAGTGTTCCTACATAATGTACTTTAACTGTATTCTGAGCTGTAGGTTTTGGACCATCTCCCATTTTAACAACTTCATACTGAAGTCCGCTTGCAGTTACAGTAACACCTGCTTTTTCCTTATTCTTTGTAAGGAAATGCTTCATTCTGGTCAATATAATCCTTATAAGTTAATCTTATTCATTTCTTCCTGTTTTTTTGCTTTCTCTGCTTCACGTGAGTTGACAAACCTCATAATAACTGCCCTTGCAACTTCTTCAGTCATCTCAGCTTTGCCATCCTTGCCATCCTGCATTGCTTTTGCAACCAGTGCCGGATCGAGTGTAAGGCTGTCAGCGGCGAGAGAATTGTAAATATTAGTTCCGAAAGCATAAGAAAGTGAATCCTCACTGCTTTTCATTTTTGCATTTTTAATAGAACTTTGTGCACAAGAGCCTAACATAAAGGCAGTTATGACAAACATAGTTAATAAACCCTTGATTTTCATACAATACATTTTTAATTTTTAAAATTTCCGCTAAGATAATACTTTAGGAAAAGCAAAAACCGGGTTAGAAATATATTTTAGTATTTTATAGCTCTAATAATCTGTCTCTTTCCCGGTGGGCCCGGGAGCAGAGTTACTTCAAACCCACAGTATTGGAGATTTCTTTTAACTTCCCCCTTGGCGGAATAGGTTACTAAAATTCCATTTTTTTCAGTTACCGAGGCAATAGAGGCAAAGATATCCTTTGTCCACATTTCAGGTTGTTTGTCGGGTCCGAATGCATCAAAATAAATGAGATCAAATTTTCCTGAAACAGGATGTTTTGTTATATCTCCCTTTATCTTTCTTAAGATTGAAATTTTTACAGATGGTTATCCATTTCTCCCATGGGGCGTTGTGGATCAGATCAAAAAGTTCTTTTCCTCCTTCTCCTGCATAAATATGGTGGTTGAGTGATCCTGATAACTGCTTCTTCAAGAGGATATTTTTCAATAGTTGTATAATTTACCTCTCTGTTTTCCTGGCATGCTTTTTAATGCTGTCAGGAGTGCATTAAGTCCCGTGCCGAAACCAACCTCAAAAATATTAAGAGGGTCGGCATTGCTTGTGTCAAAACCGGAATTTATAAAGATAAAATCTGATTCCTGAACCGCTCCGTGTACAGAGTGATAATGTTCATTGAGCTCCGGAACAAAAATAGTGTGAGAACCGTCGGATGTAGTTATTATCTGATTCAATTTTTACCGCTTTTACCTTGTAATGATAATCTTTTTTTAAGGCAGAGTATAATTTTTTTATAGTAATTTTATCCTGATTTTTAGAAAGAAATCATTATTAATTACTTATACTGCTTAAAATGAAAACAAAACAATCGAGGAGAGATTTTCTGAAAATATCCGCTGCAGGTGCTGTTGGAGCACTGGCATTTTCAGAATACGGATTTAAAGCTGATAATAAAACCACTGGCATTGCACTTCAGTTATACACAATTCGCGATGCTATGGACGCCGATGTCAAGGGTTCCCTTAAAAAAGTCGCTGATATTGGTTACAAATATGTGGAACTTGCAAAATATGCAGATGGTAAATTCTATGGATTTGAACCAAAAGAATTCAAAAAAATAGTTACCGACCTGGGGATGGAAATACTAAGCAGTCATACACAGGTTGAAGCTCAGGGTATTACACTCGACAATGCTAAAAAGATGGCTGAGGATCATGCAAAGCTTGGTGTAAAGTATTGCGTGCAGCCCTGGGTTGTTGAAGAGGCCAGAAAAACAATTGCCAGCTTTCAGAAAATGGTCGCCGACTGGAATAAAGTAGGCGAGATAATGAAAGCATCAGGGATCCAGTTCGGATACCATAATCATAATTTTGAATTTGCAACTGTTGAAGGTAAAGTGCCATACTTCGATATCTTTCTCGCAGAGCTTGATAAGGATCTGGTTACAATGGAACTAGATCTGTTCTGGCTAACCAAGGCAGGACAGAATCCGGTTGAAATATTTAAAAAGTATCCGGGAAGATTCCAGCTATTCCATATGAAAGATATGTACACAAAGCAGGCATCCGTTCTTCACAACAACCGGAGTTACTGATTTTGCTCCTGTTGGCGAAGGTCTTATTAATTTCAAGGAAATACTGGCTGCCAAAGATATTGCAGGAATGAAATATATGATTGTTGAAGAGGATAAAAGCAGGAATGACAAGCCATTTGATGATATAAAAACAAGTATTACAAACCTCAGAACAAAAATACTGGTATAATATTTGTCCCTGATTTAAAAGCCCTTTGAGGACCTCTTTGAAGACCTTTGAGCCCTTTTGTGTTAAAATTTATTATCACTGACCCAAAGAAGCACAAAGAAAAACATAAAGGTATTCAAGGGGCTTTTTTCTTCCTTTCTTTAGATAGAGTGAATCTATATTATATGGTTCAATTTTAATTATTAAGGAGGAATTAAGAGAGATTGTTATAATATTATATATTTGCATCAATACCAAATGTTTGTTCTACGGATTTTGAGAGTTATTAAATACATACGATCCATCTTTCTTCTTTTTGCCGGTATGGCATTGGTGAGCCATATGCTTATTCCTCATGATCATCATCTTTCTGCATCGATAAACGGATTTAATGAATCCTGTCCGTTTTCAAAGGAAAGATCAGATCATCATCCCTTATTTCCTGCACACTGCCACGCATTCAATGACCTGGCTGCAGAAAGGATCTCTCCTGTAATCATTAAAGAACAATCCCAGACTAGTTTTGTATCAGTTATCTGGCGGCCGGTTTATATAATACCCGGTTTGATTCTTTCGCAGAAGCTTGTTGAAATTTCAGGGAAGCCATTTCCCGATATTCCTGTATCTGAATTTTCTCCATTCAGGGCTCCTCCTTCAGTTTGCTAATCCCGTAGTTCCGGGCTATCTCATATTATTGAGGCACTTCCTCTGTAATAGGATATATTTTTCAATTGAAAGCAGTCAATTGAAAAATCAAACATTCATTTAACAAGCTCTAACAAATAAAATTTTTCAAATAATGATAGATGGGATCATTTCATTCTCCATTAGGAATAAATTCGTTGTCGGATTATTTATTCTGGCTCTGATTGGCTGGGGAACATATTCATTGTCAAGGCTTCCGGTCGATGCGATTCCTGACATAACAAATAACCAGGTGCAGGTCATTTCACTTGCGCCGTCACTGGCCGTTCAGGAGGTGGAGAGTTTTATTACAGCACCAATTGAGGTAGCAGTTGCAAATATTCCGGATATTGTGGAATTAAGATCAATTTCACGTCTCGGATTATCAGTTATTACAATTGTCTTTGAAGATGATGTTGATATCTACTGGGCACGACAACAATTATCAGAAAGGTTGAAGGAGGCTGAAGAGGTTATTCCCGAAGGTGTGGCCCAGATCTCACTTGCCCCGATATCAACCGGTCTCGGTGAAATTTACCAGTATCGTCTTGCTGTTGAAAAAGGATATGAAAAGAAATATGATCCGATGGAGCTGAGGACAATCCAGGACTGGATTGTCCGGAGGGAAATGCTTGGAACCCCCGGTGTTGCCGATATAAACAGTTACGGAGGTTTTGTAAAGCAATATGAAATTGCAGTGAATCCGGAAAGTCTCAGGGGCCTGAACCTCACACTCACTGATATTTTTGTTGCCCTTGAAAAAAACAATGAGAACACAGGAAGTTCATATATTGATAAAAAACCGAATGCATATTTTATCAGGGGAATAGGTCTTGTAAAAACCCTTGAGGATATTGAAAAGATTGTATTAAAAACAAGCAAATCGGGAGTCCCGGTTCTCATAAGGGATGTTGCTACCGTTCAGTATGGAAGTGCAACTAGGTACGGAGCTTTTGTTGTAGATACTGCGGAAGCAGTCGGAGGAGTGGTTATGATGCTGAAGGGAGCAAATGCCCATCAGGTTATTGATAACGTTCAGGAGAGAATAAAGTCAATTCAGAAATCACTGCCTAAAGAGGTGACGATTGAGCCATACCTTAACAGGTCAGACCTTGTTGGCAGGGCAATCGGGACAGTATCGAGAAACCTTATTGAGGGAGCTCTGATTGTAATCTTCATACTGGTTTTATTGCTTGGAAATGTCAGGGCAGGGCTTATAGTAGCCTCGGTTATCCCATTGTCGATGTTGTTTGCAATATCAATGATGAACCTTTTCGGGGTTTCCGGTAACCTGATGAGCCTTGGAGCAATTGACTTCGGGCTTATCGTCGATGGTGCCGTAATAATTGTCGAAAGTGTGGCTCACAGAATTTACTCAAGCAAACATCATAACACCGGAGTCCGCAATGCTTACCCAGCAACAGATGGATGAAAATGTACTTGATTCTGCCAAAAGGATGATGAGTTCCGCCACCTTCGGTCAGATCATCATTCTTATAGTATATCTGCCCATAATGGCACTGGTTGGGATAGAAGGAAAAATGTTCCGTCCCATGGCACAGGTAGTTACCTTTGCACTTCTCGGTGCAGCCATTCTGTCGCTGACTTATGTGCCGATGGCTTCAGCACTATTTCTCAGTAAAAGGACCAACAGGATAGCTAATGTCTCTGACAGGATAATAAACTGGTTCCATAAGATTTTTAATCCTGCAATAGCTTTTTCCCTTAGGCATAAATTACTTGTCTCAGTTTCATCGGTGGTGTTGTTTCTTTTAAGCTTATTATTATTCAGCAGGTTGGGAGGTGAATTTATTCCGCAGCTTGAAGAGGGTGATCTGGCATCCGGTGTTATGACCCTGCAGGGTGGTTCACTCACAAATACAATAGATAAAGTTATCATGGCAAATAAGATACTTCTTGATAATTTCCCCGAGGTAAAGCATGCAGTCTGCAAGATTGGCGCCGGTGAAATTCCAACCGACCCGACTCCGATGGAAACAGGTGATTATATTATTACCCTGAAGGATAAGAGTGAATGGGTCTCGGCATCCACAAGGGAGGAACTTGTTGCCAAAATGGAGGAGAAGCTTGTGGTGCTTGCAGGTGTCAAATTTGAATTTCAGCAACCGATACAGATGAGGTTCAACGAGTTGATGACCGGATCAAAACAGGATATTGCAATAAAAATTTTCGGAGATGATCTGAGTATCCTTGCTGAGAAAGCATCCGAGATTGAAAAAGTTATACAGACTATTCCAGGTGTTCAGGATCTGAATGTTGAAAAGGTAACTGGCCTTGGCCAGGTGCAGGTTGAATATAACCGCGATCGAATGGCTCAGTACGGGCTTTCGGTTGAAGATGCCAACAGTGTTTTAAGAGCAGCTTTTGCAGGAAGCCAGGCAGGAGTTGTATTCGATGAGGAGAAACGTTTTGGTCTTGTAGTCCGCCTGGATAAAGACTACAGACAGAACCTTGAGGATATAAAGAACCTGACGGTAGCGCTTCCAATCGGGACAGCAGATACCATTTGACCAGATTGCGGATATTTCAGTCAAATCAGGTCCGGCACAGGTATCCAGGGAAAATACAAAACGCAGGATAACAATAGGATTCAATGTCCGCAACCGTGATATCAAAAGTGTGATAGATGACGTTTCAGGACAAATAGATAATAAAGTAGAGCTGCCAACGGGTTACTTCATTTCGTACGGAGGACAGTTTAAAAATCTGGAAGCGGCTCAGAAGAGGCTTACAATTGCAGTGCCTATTGCCTTACTACTGATTTTTATTCTTCTCTATTTTACATTTCAATTCGGTCAAACAATCACTTCTTATCTTTACTGCTGTTCCAATGTCAGCCATTGGCGGAGTGATAGCCCTCTGGCTGAGGGGTATGAATTTTTCAATATCCGCAGGAGTTGGTTTCATTGCCCTCTTCGGTGTGGCGGTTTTAAATGGCATTGTACTTGATAGCTGAGTTTAACCGGCTTGAAAAAGAGGGTAGTTTCTGACATAACCGAAAGAGTGCTCAAAGGACTGCATACAAGGCTGCGTCCGGTCATTGTGACAGCTGCAGTTGCATCATTAGGCTTTCTTCCAATGGCTCTTTCGACATCTGCCGGTGCTGAGGTTCAGAAACCGCTTGCAACAGTTGTAATTGGAGGGCTGATTACGGCAACTCTGTCTAACCTTGCTTATACTTCCGGTGTTCTATATATTCTTTACTTCGGGTAAGATTCACTTTTAGATTGACTGAACGTTCAGTCAAAAATATTTCTGCAATCCTTGCAGTTCTTGCCTTCACCTCTCTTTCAAATCCGCTGCAGGCCCAGAAAACCAAATCAGTAACCCTGCATAATGCCATACAGATCGCTATAGACAGCAACATGACTGTCAGATCGGCAGCATTTGCAGTAGATGCCAGCAGCGCATTGAGAGGCGCGGCTGTCGATATCCCTAAAACAGCAGTTGACGGAGAATATGGCCAGATGAACTCATATTCAAACGACAACAGCATTACAATCTCTCAATCATTCGAGTTTCCATCGGTATATATCAATAAGTATAAACTGGCGAATGCTGCCCTCAAAAGCAGCGAATGGAAATTCAAAGCCTCACAACTGGATATTGCAACCCAGGTAAAACAACTGTACTGGCAGTATGTATATCTTTTTGCAAGACAAAAATTGCTTATCTACCAGGATAGCCTGTACTCCGGCATTCTGAGAGCAGCGGAATTGAGGGTCAAAACAGGTGAAACAAACAAGCTTGAGATGATTACCGCCCGTTCACAGGATCTTGAGATCAAAAACCAGATCTACCAGAATAATTCTGACATTGGGATCCTGTGCAGAAAAATGAAAATAATTCTGAATACTGAATTTCTTCCTGTCCCTGAGGATACTACGCTGCTGAAAATTCCGTTTCCAATTTTAACAGACAGTGCTTCACTTGTACAGAATCCATCACTGGGATATATCCGCCAGCAGGTGGAAGTCTCACAGCTCGAGAAAAAGCTTCAGAGAAGCCAGATGATGCCTGACATAAGTGTAGGGTACTTCAGCCAGACAATTATCGGAACACAGGATGTGAATGGAGCGGCAAGATCGTTCGGATCAGATTACCGTTTTAATGGTATACAGGCTGGTGTAACTGTTCCTCTCTGGTTTCCTTCATATACATCAAAAACAAAAGCTGCCAAAATAAATGAGGACAATAGCCAGAACGGATGCTGAATATTACAGCAAATCTGCCGCAGGTAACTATCAGACTCTCCTTGATGAGTATGATAAATTCTCCTCAAGTGTCGACTATTATGAGAAACAGGCTGTGCCTGAAGCAGATCTGATAATTGAACAGGCAAATCTCAGCTATAAGGCAGGTGCACTCGATTATCTTGAATATGTACTGACTGTTAACAGAGCCCTTGTAATCAGGCAGAATTACATTGATGCCCTGAATAATTGCAACCAGATAGTTATTTCACTTGAATATATTACAGGCAAAATATTTTAAATATTAAAATCATGATAAAAATGAAATATATAAATTTGGATAATTCCTTACCGGAATCATCTTTTCCCTCGGATCATGTGAAGGCGGAATTAAGACGGCTAATGCTTCTGAAATAACAGAGGTAATTCCCGAAGATATAGTAGAGATGAGGGACGACCAGATAAAGCTTGCCGATATTGCACTTGGTTCGATCGAGCTCAGATCGCTGGGAAATATTAATAAAGGTTAACGGAATTGTATCTGTTGCACCCCAGAACATGGCTACTGTATGCATGCCGCTGGGAGGATACGTTAAGTATACCTCACTGGTTCCGGGAAACAGCGTAAAAAAAGGACAGACCCTGGCTGTCATTGAGAATCAGGAATTTGTTGATATCCAGCAGGATTACATGGAGACAAGGAACAAGCTCCAGTTTGCAGAAGCCGATTACAAGCGACACAACGAATTGTACAAGGATGACATTTATAGCGAGCAGAATGTTCAGCTTGTAACAGTTGAGTACAGGAATCTGAAGGCAAAGGCAAGATCGCTTGCAACAGAAGCTTCAAGCTTATTGGCATTGATCCTGAATCGCTCAGGGAAGAAAACATAAGCAGTACTGTTAACCTGGTGTCGCCTATCACAGGTTTCCTGAAGGCAGTAAATGTGAATATCGGCAAATATGTCACCCAGACAGATGTGCTGTTTGAAATTGTAAACAGTGATAAACTGTTTCTTGAGCTCACCCTTTTTGAGAAGGATGCAGGAAGAGTATACTGCCGGACAGAAGCTGAAGTTTCTGATCAGCAATGAAACAGAAGAACACGAGGCTGTGATTACACAGACAGCCAGATCAGTCAGCGATGATAAGACATTCAAGGCCTATGCCTCTGTTTTAAGTGACTGTCCAAGACTACTGCCCGGGATGTACGTTAATGCCTTCATCGAAGAATCAGACAACATGGTAACAACCCTGCCTGCTGAAGCTGTAGTAAATTTCGACGACAAGGATTATATATTTACTTTTGAAAGAGAAAAAGAAGAGGAGGGAAAGCCATTTACCGAATACAGGATGATCGAGGTAAAAAAAGGTGTAGCCGGATCAGGATATATACAGATTATGCTTCCGGATGGCTTTAAGGCTGATACATCAAAAGTCGTTGTAAAAGGTGCATATAATCTTCTTTCAGCAAAGAAAAATGCAGGAGAGATGGCTTGCTAAAAAAGGAGAAAGGAACAGGAATATGGGAAACAATCTCACTGATTTCATTCAATTAGTGAACAGATATGGTTCAGGAAAAGTGCCATTTATGTTTATTATTGATTTTGAGATGAAATTTCCGGAGGTACATAAACTGGATGCTGTTCCTCGGGGTATCAGGTTCCAGACTCCGCTGTTTTCAGATCCCGGTAATGTTCAGACGAGGACCGAAGAGATATCCCTGACCAAATATCCTGTATCGTTCAACACTTATTCCGAGGCGTTCAGCATTGTACACAGGAATATTTCCCTGGGCAACAGTTATCTTCTGAACCTTACATTTCCTACAGTAATTGAAACCGGACTGACACTTGAGCAGATATTCAATGTGAGTGTTGCCAAGTATAAGTTGCTGTATAATAATAAATTTGTTGTTTTTTCGCCTGAAACATTTATCAGGATATCCGGAGGAGAGATAAGATCTTTTCCGATGAAGGGAACAATCAGCGCATCAGTAAACGATGCTGAAAGTACTATACTTAATGATATGAAGGAGATGGCTGAGCATAACACAATTGTTGACCTGTTAAGAAATGACCTCAGCGTTTATGCGGATAATGTGGAGGTGCTACGTTCAAGGTTTATTGACGAAATTAATACCGGCAATGGCATTCTGCTTCAGGTTAGTTCCGAGATAAGAGGAAATCTCAGAACAGGATACGAAAATAATCTTGGTGATATTATTACAGGTTTGTTGCCGGCCGGTTCTGTAACCGGAGCACCTAAAAGACAGACTGTTGAAATAATAAGGGAATGCGAAAAGTACGACAGGGGATGGTACACCGGGATCTTCGGGGTATTTGATGGCACTTGCCTCGACAGCGGAATAATGATAAGATTTATCGAGGATGATGACGGGAAACTTATTTATAAAAGCGGTGGAGGAATAACGTATTTAAGCGATCCCGAAAAAGAATATCAGGAATTAATATCAAAGATATATGTACCTGTTAGTTGAAACAATACGAATCGAGAATGGCAGATTCGTGAATATAAATTTTCATAACGAAAGGATGACCAGGTCATTATATAACATTTACGGATTGAAAACGAAAACAGATCTGGCGAATGTCATTGAGATTCCTGAATCCGCACGGAACGGGATCCATAAATGCCGGGTTTTATACGATGACAAAACAACAGGGATAGAGTTTGCTCCTTATTCGATCCGTCCAGTAAGCTCCTTGAGAGTTGTATCAGGTGATGAAATCTGCTACCCGTACAAATATATAAACAGAGACAGGATCAACAGGCTGTTTGATACAAGGGGAGAGTGCGATGATATACTTATTGTGAAATATGGGAAGGTAACAGATACATCCTATTCAAATGTAATTTTCAGAGATGATGAAGGAAACTGGGTCACTCCGTCAACATTTCTGCTGCCAGGTACAAGACGAGCAAGCCTGTTGCATGAGGGAATTATAAAAGAGACAGAAATCAGTTTCAGTGATATAGCGAAATATTCAGAAGTAAAGTTGATTAACGCAATGATGGGTATTGAGGATACAGAAGGAATTCCTGTCGGAAATATAATTGCAGTGACTTGAACTTACCAGTTGGAATCATACCATGAACGGACATCAGTGACCTTCATTCCGGCCTTTATTGCAGCTTCTATTCCAAGTTCTGCATCTTCAAAGACCTCAATAAATTCAGGCTTCACACCCATCAGTTCCGCACATCTGAGAAATGTCTCCGGATGAGGTTTGAAATATTCCACATCATTTGCGGTGATTATTATATCAAAATATTTTCTCAGATCGGTTACCTCAAGTGTCCTTTCAACTGCCTCCCTGTGTCCGCCTGTACCAACAGCCATCGGCAAAATCCCGTGATATTTTTTCACAATGTCAACAACAGGCGGAATGGCCTTTACCAGATGCTGTTGTCTGTAAAACTCTGCCAGTTTATCATTCATTATCTGATCGACAGTGACATTCCCGTTCAGATTACAGGCTTTAATTATCTCAGCTGCAATTATCCAGCCCGGACTGCCGGTATGTTTTCTGAGAAATGCAGTGTCAATGTCGGCACCATATTTCATGCAGGCAGTTTTCCACCCTATAAAATGATATGGCATTGTATCGGCCAGGGTACCGTCAAGATCAAAAATCAGTCCTTTTATTCCAGGTTTAATGTCGTAGCGCATCTTTCAAAAAATCTAGCCGCAAAGGTAACAAGAATTCCGGAAGACGAAAATCATTGATATAGAAGCCGGATATTAATACTTTTTCAGATAGGATGTCACCTGATTATAGACATTTTCAGGAGTAAAACCGAATTTCTCATCCAGGATCTTATATGGTGCAGAATGGCCAAAGCTGTTCATACCCCAGACCTGACCCTTAGGTCCCACCAATCCCTGCAGAGTAACTGATAATCCTGCCGTAAGCCCGAAAACGGGTATATTGTCAGGAATTACAGATTTGCGGTATGCTTCATCCTGATTTCGGAACAATCCTTCTGAAGGAGCAGAGACTATCCTGATATTCAGATTGTCTTTTCTCAGCAGTGAGGCACCTTCTACAAGAGTTGAAACTTCTGATCCGCTTGCAATAAGAATTATATCGGGTAGTCCCTTTACAATCCTCAACTATATAGGCTCCTTTGTCAGCTTGCAGGGCATCTGTGATATCTGTCGTTCGATGCGGATGGAAGGTCTTTTATATTCTGTCTTGAAAGGATAAGAGCTGTGGGTGTGTTTTTATTTTCAAGTGCAATTTTCCATGCTACTGTTGTTTCAGCTGAATCAGCCGGTCTGAGGACAACCATGCTGTTTTCTCCATGGTGGTTTTTAAGATGTTCCATCAGTCTTAACTGTGCTTCCTGTTCAACAGGCTGGTGTGTTGGTCCATCTTCACCTACCCTGAAAGCATCATGTGTCCAGATATATTTAACAGGCAGTCTCATAAGGCAGGCAAGCCTTACAGCAGGTTTCATATAGTCTGAAAAAACGAAGAAGGTACCACATGCAGGTATAACACCGCCATGAAGTGCCAATCCGTTCATTACATGCTGCCATTGTCAGTTCTGATACTCCGGCATGAAGAAATGCTCCGCTGAAATCATGGTTTGTAAAAGGATGTGTGTTTTTCAGGAATCCGTCTGTCTTGTCTGAGTTTGCAAGATCAGCTGAGGCCACTATCATATTTTCGATCTTTGTGGCAAAAAGGCTCAGCATTGCAGCAGAGGCTGCTCTGGTAGCTGATCCCTCTTTCTGTTGCACTGCCTTGTAATCTATTTCAGGAATGTTTCCTGAATAGAAGGAGGAGAGTTTTTCATTGAGTTCAGGATTTTTTACAGCCCATTCAGTTTTCTTTTTCTTCCACCCGGCTGCATACTGCCTTTTTTGTGACAGAATATTGGCATACAGATCTTTAACATCACTGAATATCATGAACGGATCCTCAAGGCTGCCCCCAAGGTTTGCCATAGATTTTTCATACGACCCGCCTGCCTCGCTTACAGGCATCCCATGTGTTGAGACCTTTCTTTCAAAACTGTTACCGTCCTTATCAAGCAGGCCTTTACCCATAACGGTTTTTCCTATGATTATTGTGGGTTTCTGCTTTTTCATTGACCGCTGTTTTAAGAGCATCTCTGATCTGATCCTGATCGTTCCCATCGATGTCAATTACATTCCATCCCCAGGCACTGTATTTCATTCCTGTATCTTCTTTTGTGACCGATTTTGTTTCAGTCGACAACTGTATGTCATTTGAATCGTAGAACATTATAAGGTTGCTGAGTCCCAGAAATCCTGCCAGCCGGCCTGCTCCCTGTGAAATCTCTTCCTGAACACCTCCGTCGGATATATATGTAAATATCTTATGAGCAAACAATTCACCGAACTTCTCAGCCAGGAATCTCTCGGCAATTGCAGCGCCTACAGCCATTGTATGACCCTGGCCAAGAGGTCCTGAAGTGTTTTCAATGCCTCTTGACAAATCAAGTTCAGGATGACCGGGAGTAGAGCTTCCCCACTGCCTGAATTGTTTTAAATCCTCAGTTTCAAAATGACCTGTGAGTGTAAGAATCGAGTAGAGCATCGGCGACATGTGTCCCGGATCGAGAAAGAATCTGTCACGGTTTATCCATGAAGCATCATCCGGATCAAAATTCAGAAATTCCGAAAAAAGAATGTGAATATAATCGGCGCCACCCATTGCACCTCCGGGATGACCGGATTTTGATTTTTCAACCATTGCCATGGCAAGGATTCGTATGTTATCGGCTGCTCTAAGGTTTATATCTTTGTTCATAAACTTATTTATAATTGGATCCTGTAATGCAGACAAAAATAAGATTATTCACCGAGAGTAAAAAACTCGAATTGTGCATTTGAATATATATTTTCAGTTCTGCCAGCCAGCAATGGTTCCATGAACGGTTCAACTGCCCTTAATAACCTGACATGCTGCAGTGCAGTCACTTCCTGTCCCGTTGTTTAAAAAAAATATAAATAGATTAGTCAACATGATTTATTGAAATACTTTTATTATTTTTATAATGCAAAGTCAAATCCGTCTTTTATGGTACAAAAACTGAGTGCTTTAATCGTTGATGATGAAGAGAGTGCCAGAAGGTTGATGGTCAAGCTTACTGGAAGAAACACTCTTTTTTGCTGATATCAGATTAGCTCAGTCTGTTGATTCTGCATTAATTGAACTAAATAATTTTGATCCTGACCTGATCTTTCTCGATATCAAAATGCCGGGGAGGTATGGAATTGAGTTTGTAAATGAACTTCACTACACTGATGGTAAGCCTGGTATTGTCTTTGTAACAGCTTATGATCAATATGCAATACAGGCGATTAAGATCCATGCCTTTGATTATCTTCTCAAGCCTGTGAACCGGAAGGAATTAAAGGAATGTGTTGAGAAATATATTGCGAATCGACGAAGAGGCTGATCCTCCACCTAGTCATTAAGGCTGAAGCGTCTAAAGAAGATCTCGAGGATAAAGGTAAATACACGGACCGGAACTGTATTTATTAATCCTGCAACAATTTTGTTCTGTAAGGCTGAAGGGAATTATACAACAATTTGTACAGGCGAAAAGGAATATTTATGTTCACTGAATCTGGGGAAACTTCAGGAACAGCTTCCCGCCAGCGGATTTATCAGAATTGGACGGTCGCTTATAATAAATTTTGAATATATAACATTGCTGGACAGGAAGAAGAGTGCGATCACACTTGTCAGGGACAATGAATCAGTGACTGTCAAAATACCCCATCAGCATCTGAAAGACCTTGATATTATGTGATGCCATGAAATGGGGTCGTTTTATTAAAAAGATCATCTATTCATCATGGTTTCTGGCTGGTATTCCGGCTGTTATTACAATGTTTTTCCTCCCTGATCTGACGTCTCACTATACAAACTGATAATTGAACCAAAGGGCAAAACAGGAGGACAGGCTTTTATTCAGATCTGAATTCAGATTCCATTTCGGAGTTTATCGATGACCGGAAAGGGTATTCCCTTACTATTATATTGTTGTTCTGGATGCAAATATGAAAGTTTATGATCAGTGGAATCTGATGGATAAAATTGATACTAATCTCGCTTCAATTCTTTACAGGAGATTACGATAATGACGGTTACAAGGAAATCTACGTATTTACACATAAGGAAGATTCACTGTTCCTTAATATAAACGAATTTCTTGAACCATCAGGGACCAGAATGGAACGGATATTCATTACCAAAATTGGGTATTTGAAAAACGAGGTAACTTCAACTGTTTGGAAGGCAGGTTTTTATGATTATTAATTCAGATGGCTACAGTGAATTGTATATAAGTATAACAACTGGTTTTGGACTTGTTCCGCGCCGGCTATATTCATTCGATATTGCTAATAAAATGTTGAATGAAAGTCAGTTAACCGGGGTAATCTGTCAGTACGCCAAAAATGATTGATGTGGATAATGACAGCAAACCTGAAATATTCGGTTTAATTGGTGCATCAGCCAACTATAAGACAAAAGTTCCATATTCTGACTGGAGTACATGGCTGATGGTCTTCAATGAGAAGCTTGAATTTAAATTCGAACCGGTTGAATTTCCGGGATATCCGAAAATTCTGGAAACAAGCCCTTTTAAAAGCGATAGTGTTTGCGGTTACTTAATTTCTGAAAGAGTCAGCAGTGTTGACCGGGATATCCCCCCATCCAGGATATTAATATACTCCTCCGATGGAAAACCTGTAAGATCACGATCTTACAGTGACCTGGGAATTAAAGGGAATATGAGAATGTATTTGTTGTCAGATCAGACATATATGATAAAATCTATGTGCTCGCAGATAAAATTTACGAGCTTAATGATAACCTGGATCTTATAAAGAGCTTCTGATTTGCCATTTAAGAGTCAGTATTTTATCTATCAGGCTGATATAAATAATGACGGGACAAATGAATTTTTCCTTTCTTCACCCGAGGAAGAGAAACTTTTAGTCTTCAATTCCGAATTTCATGAACTGGCTGAAACAAATTTCAAGTCTCCGGGTAGAAATCTGGGAGTTCTCACGGGCTGTATCCTCTGAATGGCTGAGCCGGTACTATATTTAAATTCGGCAGGACAGGGCTATTTTATTAAAATGATTAATAATCAATACTATTATCTTGGTTTTCTCTACCTATCCCGGCTACTATATCTTGGTTTTTTCATCCTGATAGCCCTCACAATTAAAATTACCACATACCAGGTCAGGGCAAAAGGAGAATCTGAAGCAGACGTCTTATTATGCTTCAGCTTCAGGGCATCAAATCACAGCTTGATCCGCATTTTACATTCAATACCCTGAACTCAGTGGCATCGCTTATATACCTTGAAGATCGTCAGGCTGCATATGACTATATGAACAAATTTACAATGCTCCTCAGGGGAATGCTGAATGATGCTGAACGTATTTACAGGACACTCGGGGAAGAACTGGATTTTGTAAAAACCTATCTTGATCTTGAAATTCTCAGACTGGGAGGGAAGCTGAGTTTCGAGATAAACATAGGAGAAGGAGTTACTCAGATGGAAAATGTCCCGAAACTGGTTTTGCAGACCTTTGCCGAAAACTCAGTAAAACATGGGATAATGCCATCGGTTTGCGGTGGTTCTGTTAAAATTACAGCAGTAAAGGAATCTGATTGGCTAAAGCTGACTGTTGAGGATGATGGAATAGGAAGAGAAAAGGCTGCCGGTCAAAGCAACTCCACAGGAAAAGGACTAAAACTTATCGGGGAGTTTTATGATATTCTGAATCAGATAAATAAAAAGCCAATTCGTTATCAGATAACAGATTTATCTGATGCCGGTGGAGAACCAGCCGGTACAAGGGTGGAGGTGTGGGTGCCAATTGAATAGAAAGTTGGCTATCTTTGATTTAAACTGAAGCTCATACATAATATGAGAGGAATTCGCCTTCCTTAAAAAGACTAATATATTCTTCCTGGTTTCTTGCCGGATTACCTGCTGCATTAATTGTATTGCTCATTCCGAGGGTAGGATTAAAATATAAGATTGAGGTTGAAGATGTGACCCAAGGGTACAGGACAATATATTTATACTGACCTGAATGCCGATACTGTATCTGAATTGGTGGTTACAGGTAAGGCCAGCCCCTATTATTTTATATCTGTCAGAAACTCAAACCTGCTGATCTATGATCAGTGGAATATTAAAGATAGTCTGGCTCCTTCAATTTCTGAGCTGTTTTTTGGAGATTTTGATCATGACAAATCCTCCGAGATCTATGTTTTCAGTCACAGGGGAGATTCATTGTTCCTGAATTTGAATGAAATTCTCCAGCCAAAGGGTACAAGGATGGATCGGATATTTATTGACAAGAATAGCTTATTCGAAGGGTGAGGTAGCCGCAATCACTGAAACCTGCAGGATTTTTTGATACAACAGGGACGGATATGATGAACTGTATTCTTCCAATTTCATCATATTATCAGCTTGGAACCAGAAGAATTATATGAATTCGATCTTGCCAGGAATGCTCTTAAATCAAGTCAGAGTTGTGGTTCAATATGTCTTGATCCGAAAATGGCGGATGTCGATGGAGATAACCGTCCCGAAATATTTGGTACGTATTCGGCATCAGGAAATTATAACAGTAATGTGCCTTATAGTGATAGCAGTACATGGCTTATGGTCTTTGATGACAGGTTAAGTTTTGAATTTCCCCCTGTGGAGTTTCCCGGATTTGCAAATGCTTTATATACACTCTCCTTATATGAATGGACAAATTCAGAGGGTATGTTTTATTTCATCTTTCAAACGGGGCAAATTCCGAATTGCATAATTCAAGCCTTATGATTTATTCAAGAGAGGGCAAGCTTGTGAGATATCGTCTCTTTGACAGATCCAGATTAATCCATAATGACAAGATGTTTGTCATCAGGTCATCTTCCGGAGATAAGATTTATCTGATATCTGATAAATTTGTCGAACTGAATGACAGACTGGATGTTATCCGTTCCACTAAGCTTCCATTCGAGACACGAATAGTTACCTGCCAGGCTGATGTCGACGGTGACGGAACTGATGAATTCCTGATCTATTCCGCCCGGGATAAGAAAATGGCGATATATAACTCTGAATTGCAAAAGCTTTCTGAATTTGCATTTTCAGCCAGTGAAGAGCTCATGGAAATTTAATGCTTATGTATCGGATGAGCATCAATACAAATTGTATCTGACAGATGGTAACTACGGTTACTTCATAAGTATAAGAAAGAACAAACTGTATATGCTTGAAACTCTTCTTTATCCCGGAATTATATTTCTCAGTATTCTTTTTTATAGTTCTTATTAAAAAGATAGGCACAAATCAGCAAAAAGCAAAGGAAGATCTTAGCAACAGGCTTATTACCTTGCAATTGCAGGGGATAAAAGCTCAGCTTGATCCACACTTTACATTCAATACACTTAATTCAATTGCTTCCCTGATTTATCTTGAAGACAAACACACAGCCTACGATTACATGCGTAAATTTACCCAGTTGCTGAGATCAATGCTGAACGATGCTGAAAAAATTTACAGAAATCTGGGTGAGGAAATAGATTTTGTGACTACCTATCTGGAGCTTGAAAAACTCAGATTCGGTGATAAATTCAATTATCTGATTGAAGTAGGCGATGGTGTAAACCAGCGTGAACAGGTTCCAAAGCTTGTTCTGCAGACATTTGCAGAGAATGCTGTCAAACATGGAATAATGACATCTGAAAGTGGGGGCTTGATCAGAATTTCTGTTCTCAGGGAAAAAGATTATCTGAAACTGACAATTGAAGATAACGGAATTGGAAGAGAGCATTTCAGCCGGGCATAGCAATTCTACCGGTAAAGGACTTAAACTTACAAGCGAGTTCTACGAAATTCTAAACCAGATCAATAAGAAACCAATCAAACACCTGATAACAGATTTATATAACAGCAACAATGAAGCCTCAGGAACCAGGGTGGAGGTCTGGGTGCCTGTAATGGAAGTCTGAGTGTTTCTATTTCTCCTTAAGTTTTACACCTTAATCAATAAAGGCTGGTAGTTTGTCAAAATCAGATTAAATAATTATTGCCTTACACAGTTAATTACTAATTTTAAGTGTGCACGAGGTTGGTTAGCACACCGATATTGTGTGTCCCGGAAAAGCATTTTACTACATAACTTAACAGTTTGGAAAAAATGTTATATATGAATTGTGCCTGTGCTCTTGCATTCTGATTAGCTCCATCCTGAAAAAAAGTTTTAGGATGATGATTGTTGCTCTTGAATGAATCCAACCTGTACCCTGATCAGCCTGATCAGCCTGTCCTGGTCCAGCCGGTTGATAACTCCACAAATATATCCACATCACCTACTCTTCAGGTAACTGTCAGTGATCAGGATCCTGGCAGACAAGCTGGATGTGAACTTTTTATGGACGGCATAAAGGCATGGATCAGGTGAAGACTTCACCTTGTCTTTATACCTGATCCTCAGAATGAATCTGAATTTTATCCGGATATTTTCATTTCAATGACGGACTGGATCGTGGCACAACAGAGTTCACGGAACATTGTGTTTGTCACAACCGCCGGTGATATGGTCAACACATGCATGCAGTACTGCCCAATATATCAATGCTGATGCAGCGATTGATAAACTTGATCCTCCCGGTATCCCGTATAGTGTTGGAGCCGGTAACCACGATGAACCAACAACCAATTTCAATAATTACTTTGGAATTAGCCGTTTCTCCGGTAAAGCCTGGTACGGTGGGCATTACAGTACAAAAATGAAAACAGCTATTCGCTGTTCAGTGCTTCCGGTATGGATTTTATCCTTATCAATCTGGCTTATAATCCCTCCACTGCTGTGCTGGATTGGGCAGATGCAATTCTTAAGGCTAATTCCGGCCGTCGGGCAATAGTTGAAAGCCACTCAATTCTTAATACTGATAACTCCTGGTCTAACCAATCAGTTTATACTGCCCTCAGGGATAATCCCAATTTGTTCCTGATGCTTTGTGGGCACATGCAGCTCGCTAATGATGGAGCAGCATATAGATCAGAAGTGGGCGATGACTGGACATACAATACATATAATGGAGGCAGATTATCAGAATTATCCAAACGGAGGCAACGGCTACCTTCGTATTTTGAGATTTTCACCTTCGGCTGATAAAATCTATGCCACCACTTATTCACCTTATTCCGGTGCATCCATTAACCACCTACCCTGACCAGATGGAGATGGTCTATGACATGGAAGACGGGTCTGCCGGACCATTTACGCTTATTGGCACTGTTAACAATGTTGATAATGGGGCCGATGCCTCAGTTATATGGCCCGGACGGCTTACAAGTACATCCATATGAGTGGTATGCTACGGTTTCTGACGGAACAGCAACTGTCAACAGGTGCAACATGGTCATTCACCACTTCTTCTTCAACTGCCTGCATACCACCATCTGTTCCCGGCGATTAGGAGCCATAACCCAGCCTACATGTGTATCTGCTACCGGCAGTGTAGTCTTAAACGGTCTGCCGGAAGGAAGCTGGACTATCAACCCCGGGGCAATCACTGGTTCAGGTGTAAGTACTACTATAACTGGTTTAAATGCAGGGACATATAATTTTACTGTTACTACTTCTATTGGATGTACATCAGAAGCAACATCAAATGTTGTTATAAACGCACAGCCTCTTCCACCGGTACGGCCTGGTGCAATAACAGGGAATACCACTAGTTTGTCAGGGAGCTGCCCAGACCTACAGTATTGCTGCCGTACCGGGTGCCACATCATATACCTGGACACTGCCTTCAGGCTGGAGCGGGAGTTCAGGTTCAACTTCGATAACTGCCACGGCAGGTGCCGGAGGAGGACTACATTTCGGTGTACGGCAAATAATTCATGCGGAACAAGTACTCCCCGTAGTTTGAATGTGATGGTTCAGACCATACCGGCCCAGCCTGGAGCAATAACCGGGAATACAGCAGTATGCCAGGGAGTCTCCCAGACATATAGTATTGCTGCTGTTGCAGGTGCTACATCGTATACCTGGACATTGCCGTCAGGATGGAGCGGAAGTTCCTCTGCAACATCAATAACTGCAACGGCGGGTGCAAATAGCGGAAATATCTCTGTAACAGCAAATAATTCATGTGGTTCAGGTACTCAACGGACATTAAGTATAACAGCGACAGCCATACCGTCACAACCGGGAACCATAACCGGTGCTTCATCCGTTTGTGTGGGTTCATCTCAGACCTATAGTATTGCAGCAGTACCAGGAGCCACCTCATATACATGGACACTGCCCTCCGGCTGGAGCGGGAGCTCAGTTTCAACATCAATAACCGCAACAGCCGGTGCGAGTGGCGGTAATATTTCTGTAACAGCAAACAATACGTGCGGTTCAGGTGATATACGTACATTGAACATATCTGTATCTGACATACCATCCCAGCCTGGTGCAATAACAGGGAATACCACGGTTTGTCAGGGAGCTGCCCAGACCTACAGTATTGCTGCCGTACCGGGTGCCACATCATATACATGGACACTGCCATCAGGCTGGAGCGGGAGTTCAGGTTCAACTTCGATAAATGCCACTGGCAGGTTCCGGAGGAGGACTCATTTCGGTGTCGGCAAATAATTCATGCGGATCAAGTACTGTGCAAATATTGAATGTCAGGATTTCTGAATTACCCACAATTACGACTTCATACATTAAAGGTATATCTTCTTCAACTGCAGATATAATTTCGGATCTAAATTCTGACGGGGGAGTGGATGTTACAGAAAGAGGTATCTGCTGGAGCCTTTCTGTCAATCCAACAATATCCGATTCCAAAACTTCAGACGGGACAGCAACTGGCCCGTTAACAAGTACAATTACCGGTTTGTCCACGGGAGTTATTTACCATGTAAGGCCTTATGCAACGAATTGTTCCGGAACCGGATATGGCTCAGAGACTAGATATTTACATATTCCGACCGGTGTTGAGATCATTCAGAATGACGGATTTCGTGTCTTCCCGAATCCTGTTTCCGGCACCCTGAATATTGAATACGACAATGATAATTTTAAGTCTGTCAGAATTATTAAATTCGTCAGGTATGTTAATCGAAAATGAAAAAGCTGTTAGCCCACGGCAACAGCTTGATTTTTCAAAATTTGAATATGGAATTTATATACTTGAATTTTTAAGACCTTCCGGAGAGATCAGCAGGGTTAAAGTTATAAAGGCAAAATGAGTGAGATGGTTGCAACAACATTTAACCCGGAGTATGGCTGCTGATTGAATGTTTGAGAAGAATAGAAACCATCGTATTTCCGGGGTTAAAGATATTTCCTGTCTTCCTCCGGAACCTCGAAATACTTATTATAGATCTTTACATCTGGTCCTTTCTTCTCTTCTATCTTGTTGCCCCTGATCTTATATGTGCATTTTTCACCTGCAATACCTGAAAAATAAATATTAAACTCCTTTCCCTTTCTCATCTATCATTATCAGCCTTACCATATGCAGGTATTTCATGCTGTTCAGCTGTGCAGCAGCAGATAGGGCAGGTATAAATATACTCTTCACCCTTTTTGATCCGGAATGACGGATGGGTTGTTGTTGTATAATTTCCTAATTCCGGATTTAATAATATCAATCCTCTCTGGGAACGGTCCTTGACATTTGTGGCAGCAAGAATAATAGAGGTTTTTGCAATAAGATGACCTCTGCAAACTTTACAAAGATATTGTACAGCCATGATGCACCTCCTGTTTGTTTATTTGTTAAGTAATCTGTCCATCCAAGATAAGAAATATTTTACTCAAAATCAAGATTTTTTTGCCGATTCGACTTTATTGTCATTAATTGGTTTTGTCATGTTATAGCAGCTTCGAGTAATTCTTCGAAAAGGTCATTCCTGATTTTCTGAAAAAATCAGATAAGTATTAGAATATCAATGAAATATGTTTTGCAATAATATCGTTAAAATTCGCCGATCCTTTCTTTATTTTCATTCTAAATTAGCAATAATGACATTTTTGAGTTTTTTTTAAAAGTATTGTTATTAAATTAACAGAACTTTATAAATCCAAATTTGAATGCTTATCAACCAAATTATTTACTTTAAAATCTATAAGAAATGTACCAGGTAGGAAATCTAGTTAAGGAATTGTCTGACAAACATGGCCATGCGCGGGAGAATCTTTTACCGATTCTTCAGGATATCGTTAAGAAATATAATTATCTTACTGATGAGGCTATGGTAGAGGTTGCAAAGGAACTCGATATTTCAGCAGCTGAAGTTTACGGGACAGCATCCTTTTACACTTTTCTCGACACACAGGTGAGAGGAAAGTATGTTATCAGAGTTTGTAAAACAATTACATGTTCAATGAAGGGGAAGGGTGATATTATTCATACTCTTGAAGATATTCTTAAAATTAAAGTAGGAGAAACCACTGCCGACCAGCAATTCAGCCTTATTGAAACCAACTGTATCGGGTGGTGTCATAAAGCTCCGGCAATCCTGATAAATGATATGCCATATACTGAGCTGACACCGGAGAAGGTAAGTGATATTATTAAAGATTATATGAAAAAATAAAAATCCGTATGAAAATGGAAAATAATGGATTAAATAAGGTTGACCTGATATTTGAAAAAATTGATGCAAAAGAGGTTTTGATCAAAGCTTTTAAAATGAGCAGCGCTGAAATAATTCAGAATATGCTGGATTCAGGTCTGAAAGGAAGGGGTGGAGCTGGTTTCCCAACAGGTTTGAAATGGAAGTATACTGCAGCCGAAGGCTGTCCGGATAAATATATTGTATGCAATGCTGATGAAGGTGAACCCGGGAACATTCAAAGACAGGGAAATCCTTGACAGGGTATCGAGCAAGGTTCATGGCGGAATGGCGATAGCAGGAAAGGCTATCGGTGCAAAAACAGGTATAGTTTATCTGCGTGGTGAATACAGGTATCTGCTGCCTAAACTCATGATTGAACTCGAATCATTTCATAAAATGATTCATGAGATTGGCTTTGATTTTAATATTCAATACCGTATGGGAAGCGGTGCATATATCTGCGGTGAGGAAAGTGCACTTTTTGAATCAATTGAGGGCAAACGCGGAGAACCAAGAAATAAGCCTCCATATCCGACAGTATCAGGTGTTTTTGAAAAGCCTACTTCAATAAACAACGTTGAAACTCTTGTAACAGCCATGATGATCATTTTCCATGGCTCATTAAACTTCACACAATACGGTACAAAGGATTCACGCGGGTCAAAGGTTTTTTCAGTTTCGGGAGATACTCCGACACCGGGTATTTTTGAACTTGAACTTGGAATGACTGTACAACAGTTTGTAAATGAATTCGGCGATGGTGATACAAAAGCTGTCCAGGTTGGAGGAGCTTCAGGTTTCTGTGTTCCCCGGAAGAAATTCGCAGAAACAATCATTGGCTTTGAAGGTGTCCCTACAGGAGGCTCAATGAAGCTCTTCAACAGTTCGAGATCAATGTACAATGTACTCCATAATTATCTTGATTTCTTCGCCGAGGAATCATGCGGACAATGTACTCCCTGCCGTGTTGGTTGCCAGCAGTTGCTGAAAGGTGTTGAGAAGGTAAAGAAAGGTGAAGCCAAATCAACTTATCTCAATGAACTTATTAAACTGGCTGATACTATGAAGATTGCAGCAAAGTGCGGTCTCGGACAGTCAGTTGGCAATGCATTCAAGTCTATTGTCAGCAACTTCAGGGAAGAGATCATTTATTAACAATTCAATCAAAAACAGAACATCATGATAAATCTACTTATAAATGACCAGAAAGTATCGGTTGAAGCGGGAACTACTGTCCTGGCCGCTGCCAAGCAACTGAAAATAAACATCCCCACTCTGTGCAACCACGATGACCTTTGTGTTGCAGGCAACTGCCGTGTCTGCGTTGTTGAACAGAAAGGAGCCCGCACACTGATTGCATCATGTGCAACACCTGTATCTGAAGGTATGGAAATTCATACAAATACACTTAAAGTAAGAAATGCACGCAAGCATATTGTAGAGCTTCTGCTGACTGAACACAGATCAGATTGCACAAAATGTTACAAAAACCAGAATTGCGAATTTCAGTCACTCGCAAATGAATTTGCTTTCGGTGATACAATTTTCCTTGATCTGGTTGAAGATCATAAATATAATATTGACAGATCATCTCCATCATTTACAAAGGATGACAGTAAATGCATAAGATGCCAGCGATGCGTCAGAACATGTTCGGAACTTCAGCATGTTTCAGCTATCGCTGTGGCAAACAAAGGTGCACATCAGAAGATCTCATCATTCCACGACAAACCGATGAGCCATGTAGTTTGTACAAATTGCGGCCAGTGCGTAAATCGTTGTCCTACAGGTGCCCTTGTTGAAAAGACATATATCGACCAGGTTTGGGATGCAATCTATGATCCGGATAAACATGTTGTTGTTCAGACAGCTCCTGCAGTAAGGGTTGCACTTGGTGAAGATCTTGGATATGATCCGGGCGAAAGAGTCACAGGCAAGATGGTAAATGCGCTGAGACAGCTGGGATTCAATTCAGTACTCGATACCGATTTTTCAGCTGACCTTACAATTATGGAAGAAGGCACCGAACTGCTCGTAAGACTTGAAAAAAGCGCTTGTAGACGGGAATAAGAGTATCTCCCTTCCAATGTTCACCTCATGTTCTCCCGGCTGGATAAAATTCATTGAACATAAATATCCTGAATTCCTTCCGAACCTCTCATCATGCAAATCACCGCAGCAGATGTTTGGAGCTCTCGCCAAAACTTTTTATGCGAAAAAGACGGAATATTGATCCTTCAAAAATTGTTTCAGTATCAATTATGCCGTGCGTAGCCAAAAAATTTGAAGCTGACAGACCTGAAATGAGAGCAAGCGGTTTCAAGGATGTTGATTTTGTGCTGACCACACGTGAACTTGCAGTGATGATCAAACAGGCCGGCATAGATTTCAGGAATCTTGAAGAGGCAAACTACGACTCAATAATGGGAGAATCAACCGGAGCTGCAGTTATTTTCGGAGCAACCGGTGGTGTAATGGAAGCCGCACTTGCGTACAGCATACGAAATTGTTACAGGCCGTGAAGTTCCTTTCGGAAACCTTAATATTACACCTGTTAGGGGCATGGAAGGAGTTAAAGAGGCTACTGTTAAAATTGAGGGATGCGTGGAAGACTGGAAGTTCCTTGAAGGCGCTGAACTTAAGGTTGCGATTGCTCATGGTCTTGTGAATGCAAACAAAATCATGAAGCTGGTTAAGTCAGGAAAAGCTTCATACCATTTTGTTGAGATCATGGCATGTCCGGGAGGATGCATCGGTGGAGGCGGACAGCCTATCCCCACAAATCTGAAGATACAGGCAAAAACGTATGAAAGCCATCTATTCTGAAGATGAACATATGGTTCTGCGCAAATCGCATCTGAATCCTGATGTTATTGCAATATATAAAGAGTTCCTTGATGCACCCAACAGTCACAAATCACACGAACTGCTGCATACTCATTATGTGGAACGGGATAACTATTAAATTTAACCTGACCATTTGAATCCGATCCTTCACAGAAGAGACGTTGCAATACAACGGCTCTTCATTTCTGGATGTATTAAGATGACTGGTATATCTAGTATGATCTTTATCAGACTACTTCTGATTCAATTGCATTACCAAAAAACTATCTTATACATTTGATAAAATTTAAGAGATACAGGTAATGGCAGAATTTTTGACAAGAGAGGAAATTAAGGGCTGTTATGATAAACTCCTCCACAAACCGGGATACATAAAGACTCTGAAGAAAAGTATCAATGATGCAAAGTCGAACAGATCCTGAGCTATGCAAGAGAGGTCTATATGGAGTCAATTATCAGAATTGAACGCGAAGACGGTTATTTCCATCCGGTATCTCCGTATACTTTCCCTCCATGTCCCTTGTTTACAGATATATTTGTCCTGCCTAATGGAATAAAAATAGATGCCTTCACTTATCGCGATCAGTTAAAATACTGGCTGACAACATCAAAAAGAGTAATCCAGATCCTGGAAGATAACATGAAGCCTGTCCGTCCGAAAATTATACCCACACCTGATCTGAGACTGGCAGATGTTTTGATTGAAGGTGAATCTGCTGAAGAGGTTAAGAGTTATTATAACTTTCGGAAACATAAATATTCTTACCTGGCAAAATTTCTGAGGATACTTCAATTAATGGGATATTTCAACAGAAAGCTTTCGAGCCCGGAATTTCAGGCTATCGGAAGAAACGACTTTGATGATCCGACATATAATGACAGGAATGATTATAAACCTCCGCATCTGAATGAGCTGCATAAATATCCTGAATTCAGGAATATTCCACGGCCAAAAAAGTCGAAGATACCTTAAAGCATTTTCTCAGAAAAATGTAACTATTTCCTGAAATTGTGTAAAAGAAGCCAGGCAAAGAGAACCATTGGTCTATCTGTAACGTATTCGGATGCACCGATCTGTCATAACATCGCAGGTAATAAAAAATACTTATTTACAAGTATTGTACACCCATTCAGCATGGTGTAATTTTAGTATTCACAAGATTATCCATGCGATACAATTTGCGACTAATATGTTTATGTCTGTTTATAAGCCTGATTACAGCTAATTTTGTTAATGCGCAAAATTCATCGCTCGAGTTCTGGCCTGAAACTGATTTGTGGTACACAATAAATCCCTCATGGAGATTTTCAACCTTCATCCCAATAACAAAGTATTATGAGAGTAAAGATCGCGATCTGAATATATATCTGCAGGCTGATTACAGATGGGGGCATACAAAGCGCAGAACTTTCGTCAGGATGGTGGATGAGAATAAGATGCAGGAAATAAAAAGCTGGATGCTCCGTGGTGGATTCATGGAGGGATGGAGTCTTGGTGATGCATCAGGCAATTATACAGAGGATATGCTGTTTGCAGAAATTCACAAACGCTTTTCGCTCAGGGGAGGTATCCTGTTATCGCACAGGCTTCGGACTGACCTCAGGTGGGTAGGTCAGGATCCAATATTCTCCTACAGGTTCCGTTACCGCATAATGATTGAAAAGGAATTCACGGCAGGTCAAAGCTCAATAATTCCTTATCTGAATGCAGAGCCGTATTGGGATTCCCGCTACAACGAAATCAACAGGTTCCGCCTTATCGGAGGTACCACTTTTTCAAGAGGTAAACGTCTTGCCTGTGAAGGAAATCTCACTTATCAACATGATCCTTATTATGATACTCCGAACGTATATGCCCTGAACATAATCCTTCATATTTTCTTTGAAAAGAAAACGGATGCCAAAACGGCGCTGATTAGAAAATTACAAACTGAGGAGATCCTGTGAATTGTGGCAGGGAGGTATTCAGCTTATTTCCAGAGCTATAGAGAGTGTAAACTTCAACATAATACAAAGGAGCCCACAAAATTTTATGAGCTCCTTCGATTCTCACCCTCTTTTAACCTAACCAATGAAATTTGAACGATGTATTAATTTGTTGCCAATCAAAATTAAGCAAATTCAGCGACCTGTATCAATACCTATTAATATGTATTTTTTTGACTTTTATGAGTTGATGGTCAACAATTTTGCAGTTAAAAACAGAATAATAAAAAAGTCTTATGTTTTGGTTTTTCCGGCCTTTCCAAAAAATGTAGTCTGCCATCCGACTGACACTGTTGAGAAGTCGGCTCCGCTACGGATTATTGCTCCGGTGCTGAAAGCGAACTTAAGAGAATTTCGTTTCCCCACAGGTAGATACCATTGTTGCACCAATACGTGAATTTGACTGCCGGTCCTTGTTGGGAACCCCATCAATTGACGAATTACCACCGGTATAAAAGGTCATATCCAGAGCTGCCCACATAAGTGGTTGAATGTTATAACTTATATGTCCCTGGAAAGAGCCCAGCGGATTTTGAGTTCGAACAGAACTTCCCGGATAATAAGAGTCATTTTTTGTGAATAGCCAGAGACCTGCATAAATGTCGACAAGCCATCTTTTTCCGACAGGCTGTGAAATAGCCAGTTCAGGTTTGAATGCCCATCGGGAGGTACCCAGATTGATAAGTTTTTCCGGCATATACTGACCTGTTGGTGCCACGATACTCAGGCTTGTACCCAATATTGTCTTTCTTGGAGCCTTTGCGAGATCTTTTGGTGCAGTAGCCGGGGCACCAAGCAGCAGATAAGAAAATCTGAAACGCATATCGCTGATTCCTGAGCGTGTTGTGCTCTGAGGAGTACCTCCGACAATAGCTGAAACATCCCCCCAGGCATATGGTAAGGCAGCAGATACCTGTGCTGTCTGGCCAAACAGGCTGAACGAATGAACAGACTCCAATCGATGGAGATCCTATTTTAGCAGTCAGATCTTCGACAGGTAATGTTGCATCAGTCACAATTCCGCCATGTGAATAACCAAACCCTGCAATCAATACCGTCACATTGACCGGGATCCTTGCATAAGCCCTTGGATCAAGATCCTGGGCCTGTGATTCTTCCACCATGAGTAAGAGGAAAATTGCCGTCAAAGCAGAATATAATGATCTCATGGCCGGAATATTAGTGTTTATCAGTGGAATACACTATATTTTGTGCTCCAAGTAAAACAAAGTATATATTTATCCATTCCCGATAGTCTTAATCCTCGAACTCAGCTTCGATCTTTCCTGATTTGATAGCCTTTTTAAGTGAAGCATGATCCTTTTCATTCTGGTCTGCGTATGCCATGGAGAATTCAGCAATGGCAAGATCGAATGTATTACTGTTTCCCATATATCCGCTGAGCATGGCAGCGTCTCCTGACCGTGCATGAGAGAGAGCCAGAGCCTGGCCACACCAGTCTGCAAAGCTCATCATCTCGGATTTTCCGAATGTTTCAACTTTTATTGAAATTTTGATGTCCCGAAGCTGGCGAAAGAAAAAATGTCTTCCGCCTTCCCCTGCACTCCAGCCAAGGAAGGGATCACTGAATGGCTGCATGAGACGGTATCCGTAAACAACACGTTGTCCGTTGTTGGAGTATATGCTCTTGCCAGCATATGCTTCGAGTACTGATTGTCCGGGCCTCTTTTGCCTGAATGAATAAAGGATCCCCATCACCTGTCATAAACAGGGCAACCCAGCAGGCAGTACCTACGCTACCCACACCAACGACCTTTATTACCAGATCTTTGAGTTCATAACGATTGAGCAGGAAACTAAAGCCGGGAGGCAGGCTTGTTTTGTATAGTTCAATAGCATCTCTTGCTTCCTTGCTGACTTCACCGGGTAAATGACCCTCCCAGTGGAATATGGAAGGCAATTCGTCTTTTATATACCTTGATTTACCTGATCCTTCTGCAATTTGCGGAAATATCTCCTCAGCAATGCTCCTTGCCTGTTCTTTTTCAAGACGCTTTAATCCCCTGCGCTTAAGTTCCGGATCTTTTAACTTTGAAATCAACTGATCAGCTCCCAGTGAATAATGCCAGAGTTCCATTGTTTTCATCTCGCTGTAGACAACCATGTTTTCACGGTAAGATCTGACACATTCCATAGCGGTCTCTCTGGCAATTTTCTCATTGAGACTGTTGTTCCGGCATGCGACCACGAAACTGGCTGCCAAACGCTTAAGATCCCATTCCCAGGGTGCCGGAAGTGTTTCATCCAGGTCATTTATCGAGAAGATCACATTCCTTTCAGGTGTGGCGAATCCGCCAAAGTTGCACAAATGGGCATCTCCGCAGGCTTGTACAAGCATACCGGTGACAGGTGTGCTGCTGAGGTCCGCAGCCATGTTAAGCGCTGCGCCACGGTAAAAGGTAAAGGGGGTCCTTGCCATTCGACCGTGACGCAGAGGAAGCAATTTCTGGATGCGTCCCTTGTTGCTTTCCAGAATCAGATCAACAGGATCATGACGGTTTTCAGGGGCTTCCCATTTTGCATGGGACGAACGGGGACAATTTTTCCTCATTTGCTTCCCCATTTCATAGCGTTCACTGCGCGACAGATAATTCCGGGAATTCATGTTTTTGCCTGCTTCGCTTCCGGTAATTGAATCAGAGGAATCAGTTTTGCTCTTTTTCATTTATAATCAGACATAAATGGGTTTATCATATTCGGAGTCACTATTGCTACTTCCGGATAATGAGTCAGATGCTGAGCCAATTCTGGTTATACTTTAGCAACCACATTTTAGTAAAATTTATTCTTTCCATCGAACAATAAACAAGGCTGCCGCTAGCAGCAATATAGCCCCTGGCAATATCAATAAATCAGGTGTCAATTCTTCATGAGTCATTAAGACCTGGAGGCAATAAATTACAAGCGTCACCAGTATGGTTTCCCAGAGAAGCACTTTTAATCCTTTCATTTCATGGAACCGGAGCCATGATGGGATCTGCTCATCTGAAGCATTATTAAAAAGGAATAAACGTGCAATTCCCAAACCAAAAATCATAAAAATAATTGCCAGCATGAATGCATCCAGCCCTTTAAGTATATACATGCCAGGATCATATGTTTCGCTGGGGAGGAATCCATTCTGAGCGAATTCAATGTATCCTTTGACTGAGAATACTGTCCCTCCGATTACAAAGAATATTGAGTTTAAAAACAAAATACCCACAGCAACAATGATAATGTAACGTATCCTTAATAGTCTCTGAAACATTTTATTGGTAATAATTACTTTGTTTATAATTCAAAACGGTATTGTTATACGGTCACTGCTGCTTGCTAATGGCTCCATGGCAACCCATCAGCCCCCGGCATTAGCTGTTTATTAATCTGTAAATTGGATCCGATAACAAAATTCCACATATTTTCAAGACGTTTTGTGAGTGGGTATAGTTGCATACGTATTATGCAGGTATCTTAAGCTGGTTTTTCATAAAATACCTGTAAAATATATATAAAACAGGCGATTTACTTAACCCTTTGAGAGTAATCCTGGTTTTTGGCATTAATTACCATTTTCTGTGCAGGCAAAACATGGAAGGGATAAAACTTAGTAGTAAAAATATTTTCTTCATCTATTTTCGTTTCTATATTATCTTATTTCATTTTAAATATTTATGCTACTCCCGCATCAACAGCTTCTTTAAAATTTGAAACCGATTCCTCCGCTTGCAGTATTAATCCATCCGTCCTTGTACCAGCTGTTCGAAGCCCAGGCTATTTCGTATTCACCGTTGATGAAAATATTTTCTTTGAGGAATATCATAATTCCGGCACCACCACCTCCATAAAAACCAAAATCATTATCAGTGATGCTAACAACTCCTTCTCTTTTCAGCCATGCATACTGCATACCAAGGGCTCCTTTTATAAATGCCTTGATTCTATCATTTCCAAACATCACTTTTGGTGCATAATATACAGGAAGAGAGCCTACCGTACTTTTGACTGTCTGTTGCGCAACAGTCTCGGATTCTTGCAAGATTGATATATCCGATTGACATTCCATGGGCAAACTTGCCACCCAAGGGCTGAACTCAAATAGTCCGTTAATTCTCCAGCCAGTCCCTTTGGTGTCAGTATCTTCGATATTTGCAAACGAGTAACCACCACTTAAGGTTACCATGTTTTCCTGGGACAAGGGCTTTAAGTGAAAGTAATGCCAGAGAGAGAAGTAAAATGTGTTTTTTCATGATAATAGCAATTTAGTGATTAATAATTATGTATTTGCATAAGCCCGATCGTAAAACAATTTTACAAGGAGAGCTGTTTATCTTTGATCTTAGTTGATTCCAGTCATCGTCAAAACGATCAAACGATACTTATTCAAGCTTGTAATTTTTATCTGAATTTTCCTTTCAATGCCTCTGATCAGACTGATCTTGATTTCTGACATGAGCCTTTAATTGAGTTTAGTTTGTAATTTCCTGAGGCGGCTCTATTGAATAACGCAGTTGCCGGAGCACATCGGCTTCATTATAAAAGGTCCTGCTCATTACAATTTTCCCGTTTTCGATCCGGTAAACAACATTGACCCATAAGTGTCACAGGGACATTTCCAACTTTGTATTTTATTGTAAGATAAGCCCAGTTTAAGTACCCAGTCACCCTTGGCTTCTCCTTCCGTGACGGTCACTGCCAGTTCTTTATGGCGGGTATATTCAAAAGATTCATACAGGTTTTCCGTATTATCCTTCCAGTTCATGATTGCCTCTTCCTTATTTACGGAATCACCAACGGAAGGGTCCATAGCCAATATAATTTTCGGCAAGAAGAGAATCCATTAATGCTACATTCTTGGTTTCCACTGCTAATAAATATTTATTTGCAATGGCCAGATTTTCTCTTTCTTTTTTATCTGCAGTAGAGGTGCAGGCAAAAAGGCTGATACATATGGTTGCCACCAGGATTAATTGTTTCATTATTGTCTATATTTTAATTGTTACAGTTATATTTGATCAATCCGGATTTCTTCACCATAGTGATAAATTGATCCGTTCATAACATTATTATTTGACAGTGTAACCTTTCCCTTCTATGCAGACCGAAAAGGCTTTATTATAGCTTTCAATCATTGCCTGCTCTGATTTAGCGGCGTTATCCTGTGCCGCCTTGTTTTGCTGAGCCTGTGCCTGCTTTCCCTGTTTTCTGCCGGCCATGGCACCCGCTGTAGCTCCAATTGCTGCACCTTTGCCTGCATCACCAGCTATAGCTCCTATCGCAACACCTGCAGCAGCACCTTTTGCTGCTCCTTTAACAGCGCCGCCTGTGGGGCCTGTCTGTGGAGGTGGTGCCTCTACTTTCGGAAGATTCAACGGATCGATTCCGGATTGCTCCACTGCCCATTTGTAGCATTCAAATTCATCTACCTTTTGCTGTTGTTTGCTTTGATTCTTTGCAGGATACACATATAATTTCATCGTCTGGGAGATCTGGTTATATGTCATTTTTGCTGTATCCGGAAGAACTTGTGTTGTCGGTACAGGCTGCTGTGCCAGCAAAGGTTGTCCCAGGATCAGGATAATAACCGGTAAGATAAACCGGCTGAATACTTTAAATAAACTTTTCGGTTTCATTGTATTTGATTTAAGTATTAATTGTTAGTCTGAATAAATTCTTTAGTTAATATTTCTGTTGTTATTCGTTACTATTCAGCCGTCTCATACCTTCTATCAGCTGGTGCCATCCGTAAAGAAGTGTAACACGGAAACCGTCCATTTTCAGATCTTCATCGTTTTTATCATTTACCGTGGTGGTGTATGAAAGTGTAAGCTGCATATTATCATTAAATGGTATCCAAGTGTACCACCCACTCCAAGATTGTTCAGTGAACTGCCTTCATGACCATCGATTGTAGCTTTGCCTCCTGAATAGGAAATAACATCCAATGATCCCCAAAGTCCCTCAGCAAAATCGCGTGTAAGATGTCGCTTCCAGTTGATACATCGGCTTCGTTTCCATTGTTTTGCCAACAAAATCAGTATTATCGCTAAAGAACCAAACGGCAGGAAGCATCTCAAATGTAGTGCGTTTGCCAGGAACCCACGATCCGATTTGCCAGACAACCGGAGCGCCAATACGCCCATACCAACGGTTCTGACCAATATTAATTGGACTTGTATTGTCGTAAGCTCCGATTGGAATAGCGAGGCTACCAAGAATGTCGACGGAAAATCCCGGTTTATATCTCAACATATCGGGAATGTTCATAATCGCTTTAGGACCGATCACGTTAATATCGAAAAGGACCATAGGGTCTCCAAATCCTCTGGTTGTTGAACTAAAGTCAATACCATCAAGCGAGGCTTCACCAACTATTCTGCCCATGGGCACGATTACCGAAATCAGGGCCGAGCGTTTGCCTACAGGCAACATCTTGGCATAACCAGCCATACTCATTGTCGCTTCGAAATTAGATCCGGGAATGATAGTTTGAGCTGGATCAAAAGGATTTGCATTTCCACCCATTGAATTTACAATCACAGGAACTGCGTTTGTTCCCATCAGTCCTTTCCAGTAAAAACGGGCGCCATCTCCCTGTGCCATAGTGGAAATGGATACACAAAGCATGACGATAAATAGTGCTATCGAAAAATTACCTGCACGCATGCTTATAAACTTTATATAGTTTTTCATGATTATTTTTTCTTTAGTTTTTCTTTATTTCTTTAGGTTCGGCCATCATGTCTGCAGGCGGAATAAATTGCTTGATATTGATAAGCGGAGGATAGCCTTCCTGAACAGGGAACCTTTGAGGTAATTGATCTTCCAGTGTTTCAAAAACAGTACGATCGGGTAGTATCACATTATTTTCCTTCGCATACTTGTCCCAAAGTATCAGCATTTCTTTTAGCTTATCAGGGTTTTGGGCCGCTAAGTCATTTCGTTCGGCAGGGTCTTGAGCGATGTTAAACAATTCCCAATCCGACTTACCAACCGGTTTTATCTCCCAGCGTATTTTCCAGTCGCCTTGCCTTACAGCACGGTTACCGAAAACCTCCCAGGCTATGTAATCCTTATCTGTTCGTGGAGAAGCAGCTTGTCCATTCAGTACAGGAAGCCAGGATTTACCCGCTAATTTGGGTTGCGCCTTGCCGTTAAAGTTGTCGGGATAGTTTGTACCGGCTACTTCAAGCAAGGTCGGCATAATGTCGGCCACGAACATGGTGCCATGGTTGATGCTGCCCTTCGGCAGTTTGTTGATCGGACCACTTACTACCAATGCATTCCTTATGCCGCCTTCGGCCATCCAGCCTTTGTACTGACTGAAGGGAGTCATTGAAACCTGTGCCCAGCCTGGACCATAGCCCACGTACGAGTTCGGTTCTCCCCATGCATTGGGATTGTTGTTGGACCATTTGGAGGCAAAAAACAGGTAATTGAGTGTGCCGGGTGTGCCACCTATCATAGCGCCCAGGTCGGTGCCTTCCGCACCGTTGTCGCCAAATACTATAAAGATGGTGTTTTCATACTCTCCGATTTCTTTCAGATGGTCAATTAACCTTCCAATATGATAATCCAGGTTTTCAACTAAACCGGCATAGAGTTCCATTTTCTTCCCAACCACGGCCCTGGCTGCAGGTGCCAGAATGGAGTAATCAGGAACGTACCACATCCGCTCAGCGAGTTGGGTATTTTCCGGAATGATGCCGAGTTCCTTTTGCTTCTTCAGTCGTTCTTGTCTGACCATGTCCCAACCTTTGTCATACTCACCCACATGGCGGTTTCTCCAATCTTTGGGCAGGTGGTATGGATCGTGAGGCGCCTGATGAGACACATAGGCGAAGAAGGGTTTGCCATCTTTTTTTCCCTCATCAATAAAACTGATCAGCTTATCCGTATAAGTTTCCGTGGCATAATAGTTTTTAGGAAGTTTGGTCAGGTATTTTCCATCTTCTGTAAACACTGAAGTAGGATTGAGTGCTGTCATATTGGTCATGTCCCAATAGCTACCCATTCCATCAAGCAGGGTAAAATCCCTTTCAAAGCCACGGGCGGCCGGAATCTTGTCAGGTGCTTTACCCAGGTGCCACTTGCCAACCATATAGGTGTGGTATCCTGCATCTTTCAACAATTGAGGCAAGGTTACCAGGTTGGTGCTCAGATACCCTTCGTACCCTTCTTTGCCCATCTGGTTGGGGGCGGTCCACTCATCCATGGCACCCAAACCATTGATGTGCGTATCTTGCCCCGATAATAGCATAGACCTTGTGGGAGAGCAACTGGCATGTGTGTAGAAATTTGTGAAACGAACTCCGTTCGATGCCAGTGCATCCATATTGGGAGTTTTTATCTCACTGCCAAACATACCCATATCCGAATAGCCCATATCATCAGCAAGAATGATAACGATATTTGGTCGCTTTTCTTCAGTCTGTGATTTTGAAGGTTGACTAAATGCAACCTGTCCAATCAAAAACATAACGGACACAATTAGAAGATTTTTTTTCATACAAATTTTTGTTTCTGTATTCTAAATTGATTTGTTTTTTCATCAAGGAACTGTTTAGCCTCCTTGCTTCTCTTTTCACTTTAATTATTAGTCATTTATATTATTTCTTCAATTTCTCCCGGTCTCCATTTTTTATCGAACCATGATTCAAGAGGATAATAAAGACGCAGAATCATATACCACTGTTTGCCAGGAATAGTCTTCACCCAGTTGCTCTCTTTTCCTTTAATATCTTCCGGACCGAACCAGGCATCAACCGAACCATCACTATTGTAGATAAGATTTTTGTTATTGCTGTAAATTGAAGGCCATGGTTGATCAGTATGTATTATTAATCGATTAAATTGATCATAAACAATAATTGACCAGAAGTCTGAAGCAGGGATAGGAGATGGCAGGTGTAATTTGTATTTTTTCTGTCCTTCCAGCAGTTTGCCTTTAGAGTCGTAAGATATTATATGCTGCAATTCCTCTCTTATTCCCACTTCATCAAAAGCTGTCATTATTGTGGCATAATGCGTTTGTTTAAATAATATTTTTGAACAAAGTAATATTATGCAATTTTATGTTTTGGACAATACCTATAAATGTGTATTTTTTTTAACTTTTGATCTCATTAACCCGGAAATTTTTATTATGGATAAAAGATATCTGCAATACAACTTGTTTTTCGAGTTTATTGAAACTTATTCTCCGGTTGGTTTCAGGGGGATTGATCGAAATCATTATAATACTGGCACTTGAGGAAATGACAAAAATAAATAATCAGTTTTTCCTTATTTTCGATATGATCAACATGAAGATAGAGTTTTCCAGCCAGAGAAGCCATCAAATGCTCGGTATAAACCCAGGGGATCTGACTCCATATCATTTTAAGGAAGCAACACATCCTGATGACCTTAAAAGAAATGAATTGGGAATTGTCATCAAATTATTTAAAATAGCACATGAACTTTTTGTTGCAAAAAAAGGTGAAATGCTGATCTCAACAAATTTCAGATTTCGAAATATCACCGGAAATTACTCTAATCAACTGGTTCAGTGTTATTTATTTTATAAAGCAGCCCCTTTGAGACTGTCTATATGATAAATATTAATACTGATATCGAATGGTGTAAAAAGATAAAACAGGATATCATTATTACCTGGGGAAATGATCTGTCCTTATTTAAATATCCTGATGAGGAACTGCTGATGATAGGCAATATTTTCACAGACCGTGAATTTGAGATCATCAGGTTGATTGAGTCTGGCTGAAAGTGAACAAATTGCCAAAAAATTATTCGTGAGTAAATATACAATTAATACACATCGCAGAAATATCCTTGGTAAATCTGGTACTCCCCATATTTCTGACCTGATTTATGATCTCAAGGAGCAGGGATTGCTTTAAGCGAAAAGAGATTATTCAAAACGCAAGGCTGGCATTTATTACCGCTTGTAATTTCATTATCCTGTGTCTTGTTTATTCAATAGCCTGATATTAAGCATAAAAAAACCCGGGAATTTCTTCCCGGGTTTGTCGGCCCGCGGGGGATCGAACCCCGGACCCCATGATTAAGAGTCACGTGCTCTACCAGCTGAGCTACGGGCCGTTTGAGGGTGCAAATAAAGCAAAAATAATTTATATAATGAACTTTTATTTCCGTCAGGCTGATGTTTCTTCCGGCACTTCAGACTTCCGCTTTTCCACTGATCTTCTTACTCTTTGCCTTCTGCCTTCCGCCTGAATCTTACTTCCTTCATCCTTCTTCTGCCTTCCGTCTTCCGACTTCTGACCCTTCTTCTTTAACTTCTTCATGAGCCACGCCATGTTTTCACCAAGAACCTTCATTGTATTCATTCCCTCTTCATCCTTAAGCACATCACCCTTGTTCCTTCCGATCGCAATGTTCCAGTATGATGATCCCGGAACGATCATTTCATTTATCAGAAAAAAATGGTTTATGCTGTCAAAAGCATGGATGGCGCCTGCTCTGCGCACAGCAATGACGGCTGCTCCAGGTTTCCGTTTTAACGGGTTTCCTGCAGCACGAAGCGCGTATCCTGCAACATCGATGAGTGCCTTTGCTTCGGGTGTAAGATCTGCAAAATATACAGGAGAACCAATAATTATTGCATCGGCTTTTATCATCTTTTCAATGCATTCATTGAGAACATCATTTTTCTGATGACATTTTCCGTCTTCCTTTTTAACACATTTCATGCAGGCAATACATCCATTCACGTTCTTGCCGCCCAAGTTGAAAAAATTCAGTCTTTATGCCTTCCTTCTCAAGAACTTTGAAAACCTCATTTATAAGAATCTCAGTGTTTCCACCCTTGCGCGGACTGCAGTTAATACCAAGTACTTTCATCAGAAAATATTAAATGAATATAGTCTGCAAAGATACTGATTTTCTTATGGTACGGTTTGCCGTGCGCGAAGGAAGTTGATTTACTGCCCGTAGGGACGTTGCATGCAACGTCTGTACAAAAAAATTATCCTATTATATCCAGGATCTGTTTTATATCGATGTCTTTAAGCGGGTTATTGCTTGTAATAAATGTATCTGCAAGCTTTGACTTTTTTTCCTGCAGCCTTGTTATTTTCTCCTCTATGCTGTTTGTTGTAATATACTTGTACATAAAAACATTTTTATCCTGGCCTATCCTGTGAGCCCTGTTCATTGCCTGCAATTCGGAGGCCGGATTCCACCACGGATCGAGGATAAAGACATAATCTGCCGCTGTGAGGTTCAAGCCCACACCACCCGCCTTGAGTGAGATAAGGAAAATTTTGTTTTCCGGATCATCCTGGAAATTGTTGACGATCTTTTCCCTGTTGGTGCTGGCGCCTGTAAGCAATGAAAACCTGATTCTTTTCCTTGTCAGTTCGGCAGCATAAAGAGCAAGATGTTTTACAAAAGAAGAGAATACAAGTATCTTATGTCCTTCAGATATAACACTTTCCATATCCTGGAGTACTGTTTCAAATTTGCCCGAGCCCGATTTGTAATCCTCGTATGCCATAAACGGGTGATTCGAAATCTGCCGCAGTTTCATAAGACCCTGCAGTACTACGATAGCTGATTTTTCAAGACCTGTGGTCTCGATACTCTTAAATATGCTGTTTCTGACCGAGGATTTTTCCTCTTCGTAAATTTTATGCTGCTCTTCGGTCATATCGCAATAAACTGTCTGTTCCGTGAATGGAGGAAGATCGCGTGCGACCATCTCTTTTGTGCGCCGGAGGATAAAGGGCCTGATAATCTTTCTTAATTTTCCCTCCTGTTTATCGTCACCTTCCTTTTCAATCGGTCTTGCAAATTCCCTTCTGAAGAATGAAAGATCGCCCAGTAATCCGGGATTGACAAAATTCAGCTGCGACCAGAGATCAGTGAGTGAATTCTCAACAGGTGTTCCGGTCAGTACAAGCTTGAAATCAGATCTCAGCCTTGTCACTGTCCTGTAGACAGCTGACCCCGGATTCTTTATCATCTGGCTTTCATCAAGGATGATATAATGAAAAGGGAAAGTGCTTAATAGATCAATATCTTGTCTTACAGTATGATAGCTTGATATTATTATATCAAAATTCCGGAACCATGCTTTTGGATTTTTTTCTCTGGTTGCCTTTATAACAGTATGAAACCATTCCCGGGACAAATCTTTTAATCTCATTTTCCCAGTTATAGATTAGTGAGGCCGGGACCACTATCAGAGATGTCAGCCTGGTTTCAGGAGCGCCAAAGAGGTTAAGTTCACCCGCTTCTCCCTGCTGGTTTCCCGGTTTTAAATTTTCCTTGTTATGCTGTAGCAATGCAAGGGTCTGAATAGTTTTGCCCAGACCCATATCATCAGCCAGACATCCGCCGAGACCAGCTGTCTGAAGAAAGTTCAGCCAGTTCAGTCCTTCTGCCTGATATTGCCTCATTGTACATACTAATCCTGCAGGAGCATCAAGTTCCGGCAGGTGTTCAGGAATGAGAAGCTTTTCAAGTCGTTCAAATGCAGGCTTTCCCTCATCGCTCAGAGTATCGGCAAGAAGTGAGAAATGCTGTTTGTGGAGTTTAAGAGTATCTTCTGTGGTCTTTCCGAATTCAAAGATGTTTTTATATTTTGAGAACCAGGCCTCGGGTAAAATGGCTATTGTTCCATCAGGAAGTTCATATTCCCTTATCCCGGCGATTATATTCTTCCTGAAACGGGTAAACGGGATCTCCCATTTCCCGATTTTTACTATGGCTTTAAGGTCGAACCAGTCATTTATAAGCTTACTGCTTAACTCGATACTGACAGGCTTGAAGTTATAATTCAGATTGAGACGTGAGGTAATTACAAATCCGGCATTCACTATATCCGGCATAATTCCGGTTTACTGCTTCAATAAGTGTGTAAAGCTCGTTTTCTCCTTTTTTTTCAGATGGAACAGGAAAGAAGTTTATATCATCATCTGAAAAGAAACTCAGTTCCTCAAGCCTGATCCGGCATTCATTTTCCCATTCCAGGTCACGGTGGTATTTTCTGAAAATGAATTTATCGTCCTTGTTTTCGAAAATTGTAAAAGATTGCTGTGTTTCACCGGCAAAGATTTTGTTTCCGGGGTACTGATAGGTAAGAATCATTACAGGTGATCCTTTTATACCGTTATCAAGCTGCAGGCAGGCCTCCTTTTCAGGTGTGAATTCAATTATATCAAAACCGGAGCCTTCAACCTTGAAATTATTAATTGCGTTGAGAACAAAGCTTCCGAAATATTTAAGTTCTGCTTTTTTTGGGATCTGAATAAACTCTTTCTGCAGGAAGGGCTTCAGCTTTGATCCATCGACATCCGATACAAACAGCATCCTGTGATCCTCTCTGATAAGACAGGGCGACATGCAAAGAATATCGATTGAGCTTTTCTTCATATCAATAAGTTTACCACCCGTTTCAAGGCTGAGGTTATAGGTGCTCTGTTCTTCATTCCTTATGAATCTGAACACAGGTTCCGCAAGTTCTTCATTGATTTGAAGAAGATCCTCGGCATGAAGTGCGGCAGTTTTTGTCTTCTGATAATAAACAGGAATATTTTCATCCCTTGCAATTGTAAAACATTTATAAAGCCTTCTTTCGATATAGGGTCTGATAAAATTTTCTATTTTTTCAGCATTTGTGTTTATCAGAAAATCCTTTACAGATTTATCTTTTGAAAAAACCTTGAACAGATTTCTCTCATTGTACTCATTTATTATGTTAACAACATCTCTTACTTCAGCAGTAAGACTTCCCATAATCTCAACGGGGGTATAGGGGAAGAGGCATTCTGATAATTTATAATAGCTCTTGCCTGATTCAGTCTGAATAAGATAGGGGAGTAGTATGGATCCCCATAATCTGTGGTTTGTAAGGATAAGTGCAAATATTTTATTTTTTTTCTCAGAAACAGTTCCTCGCATGCTCATTTTGGTTTATTATGCAATGTTGCTCAATGTTGACCAATAATCAAAGGATTTTCTTATTAGATTTGTTCTTTATTAGTGACTAAAGTGACCAGAGTGACTAAAGTGAGGTCCGCACCTGGGATAATATTTCAACCCTTCAACACTTCAACCCTTCAACTTTAAGTCCTCCTTACTTTAGGCACTTCAAACTTAAGCCACTTCAAACCTTTGTTCCTTCATTTTGAGAAAGATTATACATATAGACATGGATGCCTTTTTTGCATCCGTTGAACAGCTTGACCACCCTGAACTGAGAGGAAAGCCTGTTGCTGTGGGCGGAAGCGGCCCAAGAAGTGTTGTTGCTGCTGCAAGCTATGAAGCGCGGAAGTATGGAGTGCATTCAGCAATGCCTTCAGTGACTGCAATACGTCTTTGTCCTGAACTGATATTTGTAAGACATAATTTTGACAGGTATACAGAGGTCTCGTCATTGGTTTTTGGCATTTTAAAGGAATATACTGATCTGGTTGAGCCGCTTTCGATCGACGAAGCCTTTCTTGATGTGACTGAAGATAAAAAGAAGATTGGTTCCGCGACAGTTATTGCAAAAAGAATACGGAAAGAGATAAAAGAGAGAACAGGACTGACAGCTTCTGCCGGAATATCAGTGAATAAATTTCTTGCCAAAATTGCATCGGATATAAAAAAACCTGATGGAATGTTCGTTATAAAGCCTGAAGAAGCTGAAGTCGTTTATTGAAAATCTTAAGATTGAAAAATTCTTTGGGATAGGGAAAGTGACAGCATTAAAGATGCATAACCTTGGTATTCATAATGGAGCCGATCTTAAAAGATGGGATCTTGTATCGCTTGTGAGGAATTTTGGCAAGGCAGGAGTTTTCTTTTATGATATTGCAAGAGGTATTGATGACAGGCCTGTAGAACCTGATCAGGAACGTAAATCTGTCGGAACGGAACTGACTTATGAGAAGGATCTGACAACTCCGTTTGAGATTATCGCGGAGCTTTACAGGCTTGAGAAAGAATTGATGGAGCGGCTTGAACACTCAGAATCTGCGGGTCGTACAATCACCCTGAAGATAAAATTTTCCGATTTCAGGCAGATAACAAGAAGCCGGACTGTGCAGCATTATATCCGTGATTTTGAGACCCTTCACAGGGAGGTAACAGCTCTGCGGAAATCAATCAAGCTTGAAGATCCAAAGATAAGGCTTCTCGGAGTTTCGGTTACCAACCTTGAGATCGATGATTGTGATGAACGACAGCTTTATCTTTTTGATGATCAGATGTAGGAATAAGGCAGCAATATAATACCTAACAAACCCATCCCCTGAACCCCTTCCCTTAAGGACTAACTACCCTTTATACACATCTTACTTACTGGGTAGACTTAAAACTGCACAATCAATCTTCAAAAACAATTCTGATGGTCCATGAGATTCCTCGCTTCGCTCGGAATGACAAGCAAAGTTGTAGATCATGAGGGAGAAGCGGCGATTCGATAATACCTATTTCCGGGCTGTTGAAAAAGTACTTTGAGTGCCTTAGTGCAAGCCTTTGCGGTCCTTCGTGTTAATTTTAAAACATTTAAACACAAAGTATCACGAAGTACACCACAAAGGAACACAAAGGAAAAGCAGCATTTGGATGACTTTTTCAACACCCCCCAGGAGGGGTTAAAACGGTTAAAACAATCCTTCTATTGAGAGATATCTTTCTCCCGTATCATAGCTGAATGTAATGATTCTTGATCCCTTTGGTATTTCACTTAGTTTCTGGTTAACAGCAGCCAGTGAGGCCCCGGAGGATATTCCAACAAATATTCCTTCTTCCTTTGCTGCTCTTCTTGTAAAATCATATGCCTCATCCTTTGTGACTTTTATTACTCCATCAAGAAGATCGGTTTTTAAAATAGATGGAATAAAGCCTGCACCAATTCCCTGAAGCGGGTGAGGACCCGGTGCACCGCCGCTGAGAACAGGTGATTGTTCAGGTTCTACCGCGTATACTTTCAATTTCGGGAATTTGCTTTTGAGCACTTCGGCCACTCCGGTTATATGTCCTCCGGTACCAACACCTGTAATAAGATAATCAAGCCCTTCCGGAAAATCCCTGAGGATCTCCTGTGCAGTTGTTGTCTTATGAATAAGAGTATTAGCCTCGTTATCGAACTGCATCGGCATCCATGAACCTGGTGTTTCAGCAATTAATTCCCTTGTGCGTTCAATTGCTCCCTTCATTCCTTTTTCGCGGGGAGTGAGCACAAATTCTGCACCATATAAGCTCATGATTTTTCTTCGCTCGAGCGACATCGATTCAGGCATTACAAGAATGAGTCTGTAGCCTTTTACAGCGGCAACCATTGCCAGTCCTATACCGGTATTGCCGGATGTGGGTTCAATTATAACGCTGTCTGACTTAAGGATCCCCTTCTTTTCAGCATCCTCTATCATTGAGAGTGCTATGCGGTCCTTAATGCTGGCACCCGGGTTGCTTCTTTCAAGCTTTACCCAAACTGAATAATCCGGTCCGAAAAGCCTGTTGATTTTTACATGTGGCGTATTGCCTATTGTTTCAAGAATTGAATTTGCTTTCATTTTATTAGTTGTTGATAATGTTTCAGATAATAAAGTTTATTGGTTCCAGGTAGCCATTCTGGTTTCGTACAATTATTTCGCTTTTATGGTAGACTACAGAAAAGGGAGCTATGCTTTCTGTGAGCCATACATTTCCTCCGATCACGCTGTTTCTCCCGACAACTGTTTCTCCGCCGAGGATTGTGCAACCGGCATAGAGAATTACATTGTCTTCAATTGTGGGATGTCTCTTGATTGAGGCTTTTGCTTTGTCAACGCTTAATGCACCCAGAGTAACGCCCTGGTAAAGCTTTACATTGTTCCCGATATTTGCCGTTTCACCTATAACGATGCCGGTCCCGTGGTCGATCGAAAATGGTACTCCGATAGTTGCCCCGGGATGAATATCAATGCCGGTTACCCTGTGTCCATATTCAGTTATCATCCTTGGAAAAAGTGGCACCGATAATTTTGAGAGGAAGTTGGCGATGCGATAGCAGAATATCGCGAAAAAATCCGGGATAAATTGCAATAACTTCAATCTGCTGTGTTGCTGCCGGGTCCGATTCAAGGATGAAATCGGCATCCCGGAGCAATACTTTTTTAATATTTCCAAGGTTATTGAAAAACCGCTGGGTGACCTCCTCATCCTTGTCTGTCAGGATAGCCAGAATTTCGTGGATCTGATCCTGAAGATCTTTACGGTTGCTTTCAATTTCTGCCTCTGTAAACGAATGAGTGGTAGGGAAAAGCATGTCGAATATCGACTTAATTACTTTCTCAACTGTTCTCTGATTTGGTACTGCAATCTGTGACATGGGATTATGCTATTAAATAAGACGAATTACGAATATTTTGTTTTAAATACTTGCGGTGATCATAGCACATTTTACCATACAAGATACATTTTTATTTCCAAATAATTATCAAATAGTGTTGAGAGCTTGTTCGAGATCGGCTTTAATGTCGAGAATGTTCTCGATCCCTACTGACAGTCTCAGAACTCCGGGTATTACACCTGAGCTAAGCTGTTCTTTTTCAGAAAGCTGTTGATGAGTTGTTGAAGCCGGATGAATGATGAGTGTTTTTGCATCGCCGACATTTGCCAGATGGCTTATAAGCTTCAGATTGTTAACCACCTTATCAGCAGCTTCTTTCCCGGCCTTGACCTTGAATGAGAGCACGCCGCCGAAGCCATTTTTCAGGTATCTGACTGCAAGTTCATGATAAGGACTGGATGCCAGACCCGGGTAATCAACATATTCTATTTTCGGATGTTTGGCCAGCCATTGAGCAAGACCCAGGGCATTGTCAACATGTTTCTGAACACGCAGTGATAAAGTTTCGAGCCCCAGAAGCAGCAGAAAAGCATTAAAAGGACTTAAAGCTGATCCATAATCGCGTAATCCTTCAACCCTTGCACGAATTATAAAAGCAATGTTGCCAAATGGTCCGGGGGTACCAAAAACATCCCAGAATTTCAGTCCGTGATATCCTTCCGATGGTTCAGTAAATTGCGGAAATTTCCCGTTTGCCCAGTTAAAATTTCCGGCATCCACTATAACTCCGCCGATGCTTGTGCCATGTCCGCCTATCCATTTTGTAGCCGATTCAACCACAATGTTGGCTCCGTGTTCGATAGGCCTGAAAAGATAACCTCCTGCCCCGAATGTATTATCAACAACCAGAGGGATATCATGTTTTTTTGCCACTGCTGCAATTGCTTCAAAATCAGGAATATTGTATCGTGGATTCCCTATTGTCTCGAGATAAATAGCTTTTGTTTTGTTATCAATGAGTTTTTCAAAATCAGCCGGTTTATCACCATCTACAAATTTTACTCCTATACCCAGACGTTTAAACTGGACCTTGAACTGGTTATAGGTTCCGCCATAGAGATATGACGTGGATACAAGATTGTCTCCTGCCTGCATAATATTTGTGAGTGCAATAAACTGGGCAGCCTGACCGGAAGATGTTGCAAGTGCAGCCACTCCGCCTTCAAGAGCTGCGATACGTTTCTCAAAGACATCGGTTGTCGGATTCATCAGCCTTGTGTAGATATTCCCGAATTCCTTTAAACCAAATAAATTGGCAGCATGCTCCGAATCATTGAAAACATATGATGTTGTCTGATAAATAGGAACCGCCCTTGATTTTGTTGTAGGATCCACAACCTGTCCCGCGTGTAACTGCAGTGTGTCAAAATGTAAATTTTCTGATGCCATAGATTTATTATTAATTGTTGAAAATAATTAACATGATATTAAACACTAAACAAATCCGAAGCCCTTTAGTTGAGTCTTCTTTGTTATTAACTTACTGATTTGCCAATTGAAAATCAGTGTTACAAAGATGCATGTAACACAAATTGTGTAGAATACCCTGTTTAGGGCATTTTATATACCATAAATATGGTAGGAATTTCAGATATGATACTCAATAATATTTATCCATCCTGATTTGATGGCATACATGATAAGCTCAGATACACTTGATACCCCCAGTTTCCTGAAAATATTCTTCCGGTGGGTGATCACTGTGTGAAAACTTATGTATTTGCGTGATGCAATTTCTTTTGTTGTCAATCCTTCGGAAATAAGTCTTACAATTTCCATTTCAGAAGCCGTAAGCTGGCCTGATTCTTCACCAGGACCCTTTTTTTCGTTGAATTCAAAAAGAAGGTCAAGCAATTCGCTGGAATAATATTTTTTCCCTTTAAGAGTTGCAGCCAGTGCTTCAAAAATCTCCTCCCTGTCCAGCGGTTTTTAATATTATGTCAATAATCCCGAGATTATTTAATTCGAGCATTTCGCTCCCGGTAAGTCCATTGGTTATAACAAGAAATTTCAAATGGGGATAGCTGTTCCTGATCTCCTTAAGGTCAGCGAAACTTGTAAGCTCAATGAATGAAGGATCAATGATAAGCAGCGAAGTATTCTCCTTTGCAAGTTCCTTTGTCAGCTCACTCTTTTCCATCACAACACTGCCTACAAGAAAACGTGCATCCTCCTGAAGAATGCATCCTGAGCGACTCTGTAATCAGGTACTGGCTGTCGGCAATCAGTACCGGGATGTTATTTTCAGATGCAGTCATTTATCTAATATCGTTCCGGTGAAAATTTTATTTCGGATTGCGGATTTTAGATTGCGGATTCAGCTTAAGAGCATCCTTCAGGTCTGCAAGCAGATCATCAATATGTTCTATACCGACCGAAAGCCTGATCAGATTTTCAGTGACTCCGATTTTTTTTCTTAATTCCGCGGGGAAAGCTTCATGGGTCATGAGTGCAGAATAGTTTGCAAGCGATTCAACACCGCCTAAACTGTCGGCAAGCTGAAATACTTTCAGTTTTTTGAAAAAGATATTTGCTTCAGCCAGACCTCCCTTTATCTTGAAAGAGACAATTCCTCCAAAGCCTGTCATCTGCTTTTTAGCTATATCATGTCCGGGATGATCCTCCAGTCCTGGAAAATATACTTCAACTGCATTGGGATGTTTTTTCAGGAAAAGAGCAACCTTCATTGCATTTTCCTCGTGCTGCCTCATTCTTACTGCCAGCGTTTTAACTCCCCTGAGGGTAAGCCAGGAGTCGAAAGGGGAGGGGACGGCTCCGACCGACTTCTGAACAAGCTTTATCTTCTCGTACAATTCTTCATCGTTAACAATAACTGCCCCTCCGATAAGATCGGAATGGCCGTTGATATATTTTGTGGTGCTGTGAACAACTATATCAGCTCCGAGAAGCAAGGGCTTCTGGAAAAAGGGAGTGGCAAATGTATTGTCAACAACAGATACAACATTTTTTTTCCGGCTGTAATCAGCTATTGCAGCAATATCGAAGATCTTGAGAACAGGATTTGTCGGGGTTTCTATCCAGACCATCCTGGTGGATGGAAGAAAGGCTTGCTGTACTGCCTTCAGATCTGTAAAATCCGTGAATGTAAATTTGATATTTAGTGGTTCAAGTATCTGTTTTATCAACCTGTAGGTTCCTCCATACATATCCTCGGGAACAACAACATGATCTCCCGGGCGAAGAATTGAAAAAATTGCATGTTCGGCAGCAAGTCCCGATGAAAATGTCAATCCATGCTTTCCTTCTTCAAGCGAAGCAAGACATTCATCAAGGGCTGAGCGGGTAGGATTGTCAACCCTTGAATACTCATATCCCTTATGTTTGTTAATCTCTTCCTGGGTAAAAGTGGATGTCTGATAAATCGGAACTATTGTGGCTCCCGTAGCCTGATCTGCGGCCTGTCCGACCCAGATCGCTTTTGTCTCAAATTTCATTAAGTTGAATAATTAAAGTTTTGTTAAAAGTAAATATATTTTGAATACTCTTGTTCTTCCTTTTCAAATATCTTCATTTCAGGTAGTTAATTGTGTCCGATATGCACAATTATCACATAATAGCCCAGGGCGCTATTATGTGATTTAGTACCGTTTGGGATTTTGACCTAATCAGTTATATGTTCCTTTCAGGATCATACGGGACAACCCAAAGTCCGCTAATTCATCGTCCTGCATCGAGAACAGATTGTTTTACTGAATCAGACAGCATCTCATTCATCGATCCTGACCTGTAACCCTTAAGATCAATCGTAACATAATTGAATCCTGATTTCAGGCAAATATCGGTGAGTTTATCTTTCATCTTCCATGCTTTGTCCATTTCCTCAGGAATAAATTCAAATCTTGCCAGGTTCTCATGGCTTCTTATCCTGAACTGAGTGAACCCAAGTTGTCTGACAGAATATTCGGCAACAGCCAGCCTGTCGAGCTTCGGTTTGGTTATCTGCTCGCCATACGGGATACGTGAGGCAAGACATGCATAAGAAGGTTTGGAAGATGTAGGCAGACGATATTCTGCAGAATAGTGGCGTATATCGCTCTTGGAAAAGCCGGTTTCAGCGAGAGGAGAGATGACACTTCTTTCCTTTTTGGCTCTCATCCCCGGCCTGTAATCTTTCATATCCTCTGCATTGCTGCCATCAAGTACAGCGTCGAATCCTTCTTTGGCCGCGATGAATTGTATTTTGGTAAAAAGTTCACTTTTACAGAAATAGCACCTGTCCGGAGGATTTGCCGCATATTCCGGATTATCAATTTCTTCAGTAACAATTATCCTATGCTCGATTTCCATCAGCGAAGCCAGCGATTTGGCTTCATCGAGTTCATAGAATGGATTTGTGCTTGAAGTAGCTGTGATGAGCAACAGATTTTCTCCGTATACATCCTTTGCCACCCTGGCAAGAAAAGTACTGTCTACTCCCCCTGAAAAGGCAACTACTACCCGCTTGAATTCATTCAGTCTCGCTTTTAATGCATTAAGTTTGTCTTCCATTGTCTGATCAATTTAGAGTCATATTCATTTTCACTACAAACCACATTCCGGGAGTGATTTATAGGTAACATAATCCACCTTAAAATGTTCGGTATCCTGTCCAACTTTGGCGACCGCCTTCCAAATGACGACCCTATCTGTTCATCATACTTGGCTTGCCTGCAAGCTGGGCAGCCGCATCGACGCTGAAAGTTCCGTTTGTAACAATCTCCTCACCCTCTGTGAGCCCGTCTGTAATTACATAACTTTCACCAAGCATGGGACCAAGACCAATTTCTCTCATTTTAAAAACCGGCTCTTCGCTATCCTGCTGTTTTACATATACTATTGAACGCTTGCCTGTCCACAGAACTGCAGTTTTTGGAATAACAATATTATCACGGTATTCTTTAAGAGTGGTTGAGACGATCCCGGTGGCAAACATTTCAGGCTTTAGTTTTCCGGATTGATTTCCTGTTTCAACCCTTACTTTTGCAACTCTGGTTACAGGATCAATAACAGGATCAATGAAAATAATATTACCGGAATAATCAATGCCAGGCAAAGCCTGAATAGTAAATGCAACTTTCTCGCCTGTGTGCAAAAACTGTAGATCACTCTCATAGGCATCGAACATAATCCATACTTTCGAAAGATCTGCAATGTCAAACAAAACAGTTCCCTGTGATACATGATCGCCATTATTTACCCTCCGGGCAGTCACTGTCCCGGTCGTATTGGAAACTACTTCAAAATTATTCTGAACTGCTCCGTCACTCTCGATTTTAGCAATCTGCTTGTCAGTTAGTTTCCATTGGCGCAGCTTTTCTTTGGAAGCTTCATATAATTCCGGCTCTGCTTGTTTTGTCTGAGCCGTTTCCAATAACTCCTGCTGTGCATTGATTAGTTCCGGCGAATATATTTCTGCAAGAACCTGACCTTTGACTACCGACTCACCTGTAAAATTGACCGACAAGCTTTCAATTCGTCCGGGAACATGGGCTGCCTGACTCTGAAACAATCTTTCATCAGCCTGCACTTTACCATAGAGACGCACCTCCTTTACGGGTTTCTGTTTTGTAACAACTGACGTCAGCACATTTGCAAGCTGGACAGCCTCCTTACTTAAATGAATTGCGGAAAGATCGATTGAAGTTGTATTATTATTGAGAAGCTGAATCAGCTCCATTCCGCAGATAGGACATTTACCCGGATGATCCATTCTTATCTGAGGGTCCATTGAACATGTCCAGACAGTGTGTTCAGCCTTTGGTGCAACCTGATCTGTCTTGGTTGCCAGCTCCTGAGAATTATGAAATAACAGCCATCCGGCAAATAACCCCGCTGATAAGGCTGTAATTATGATTATTATTTTTTGTTTCATGATTCGAGGTTGTAAATGATTAATATAGATAGAGATCTATTGAAATATCTTGATATATATTTGGTTCCGCCTATTTCCATTTATTCGAGATTTCCTAACCTTTTTAGCCAGGCAATTGCGGTGTTGAAATCAGCGAGAGCTTCTGTCTGTCTGAGTTCATAGTCGAGTGTTTGTTGCCGCACGCGCAAGACGTCGGTTAGTGCTGATGAAGATGTTGAGAAACTTTTAAGCATCAGATCAAGCGATTTTGAAGCCAGCTGGAATTGATTCTGGTAAAGTTTTATCCTGCGATGGGAATCCTGGTACAGCAATGCAGCCTCATAATACTCTGATTGAAGCGAATTGGAGACAGCCTGATAATTTGCTGCAGCGGCTTCTTTTCTTAGTTCTGCCTCCTTTTGCATGGCAGTATATTTTTTCCTGTATACAGGTAATGTAAGTATTACCATTGGCATTACCATATCCTTCCCATTCATGGATGCCTCTCCCATCGGGGAATCGGTTTTGCTGATAACAGAATAATTTAAACCTAAACCCACCATCGGGTATCCCATGCGGGCCACCATTTTTTTTCTGGCCTCTGCAGATTGTGACTCGAAATCAAGCATGCCGAGCATCGGGTTATGAACCAGTATACTATCTGAAACAGCTGTCAGGGCAATTTCAAGAGAATCACCAGGTATTTCACCGGATGTGAAAACAGGAGTTATAACAGGCCGGTTCAGGTAAGCATTAAACTTTGCTGTTATGAAGGTTTGTTTATTTTTTAGTAAAGCAATATTGTTTTCAAGGTCACCTGTCTCGATCTGAATCCTGTATATATCAGACAGAGCAGATGTCCCTGAAGAAGCTCCCATTGAATTCGTCTGCATTGAAGCAGTCTGATTCGATGATGTAGAGGCTGCATTGCTCTGAACAGTAGTCATGGTCTGCATGCCGGAAGGAACGGAACTGTTACTGCTGCTGCTGCTGACAGGAGAGGTTGTATTTTCCTGGGATGACGTTCCTGTATTAACAAGCGAGGCTGACTTGAATCTTCCCAGGGCTAGCCGTTCAATCAATCTTAGGATTTCAATATTTTTTTCTGAAATACTGATTTCCTTCTGGACTTTATATAATTCATACCAGGTACGTTGAACATCGTAACAGACCTGAAGCTTTGCATCCCTGAAGAGTTCAAATTTTGCCTTTGCCATCAGGCTCATTTCATCTTTGCCATATCTTATAACTCCAAACCATGGAAACATTTGCATTAATCTTAAATCGGCAACCTGTTTTCCGTTAACAAGCTCCATCGGACTGAAAAAAACTCCTGCACTTAATTCCGGATCCGGTAAGCTGCCAACCTGAGGTATCTTTTGCAATGATTCCTGATATTCAATGAATCTCTGAAGAACCGTGGGATTGTTTTTTGCAGCAATTTCGAGATATTTTATCAGTGAATCTGTTTGAGAATAGAGGGAGAAAGGCAGAAATAAACAGAAATAAACAGAAATTATCAACTTCAAATAACTTCTGCTTTTTACCTCTGAATTTATAGAATAGTCTAAAATCATTTTAGTCGTTTCTTCTTGCATTTTCTGATGTTGATGTGATGAAATTATTTAGCTTTATCTGAAGTGTTAATGCCGAAACCCCATTTATTTGATTTGCCTTTCTCTCCACACAGACTGTAAAAGTGGCACGACAAAAACTGTCATTACCTGAATTATCATTCCGCCAAAGGTTGGAATTGCCATTGGTACCATTATATCGGCTCCTTTCCCTGTAGATGATAACACCGGGAGCAAAGCTATTACTGCAACCGCTGTAGTCATCATAGCAGGCCGTACACGTTTTTTACCTGCCATTATAACTGCCTCGCGGACGTCATGAACTGTGGCAGGTTTCAGATTTTCAAAAACCTGGTGGATATAAGTACCCATTATCACTCCATCATTGGTTGCAATCCCGAACAGGGCAATGAATCCTACCCACACTGCAACACTGAGATTTATCTGGTGCATCTGGAAGATATCGCGCAGATTTAATCCTGCCATGGAGAAATTCATAAACCATTCCTGCCCGTATAGCCATAGCATGATAAAACCTCCTGAGAAAGCCACGAATACACCTGAGAAGTGAATGAATGATGCGGTAATTGTCCGGAATTGGAAATACAATAAAAGCAAAATAATTATTAAACTCAGGGGAATAACTATAGCAAGTCTGCGGGTAGCTCTCCATTGATTTTCATAGTTTCCTGCAAATTTATATGTAACGCCGGCAGGTAATATTATCTCTCCCGAATCAATTTTCCCCTTTAAGATTATGCTCGCTTCCCTGACTACATCCACTTCGGCTTTTCCTTCCAGTTTATCAAAGATTACAAAACCAACAAGGAATGAGTTTTCGCTTCTGATCATTTGTGCTCCCCTTGAATATTCAATATCTGCAATTTCACCCAGTGGGATCTGGATTCCATTCATTGCAGGTACCAGAATGCGTTTCAGATCCTCCGGATTATCCCGCAATTCACGGGCATATCTTACTCTGAGAGGAAACCGTTCCCTGCCTTCTACTGAAGTTGAAAGTGACATACCACCGACAGCAACCTGCAGTATTTCCTGCACATTGTTAACTGTCATACCGTAACGTGCCATTGCTTCCCTTTTAAGCTTAATTTCAAGATAAGGTGTCCCAAAGGCACGGTCATAAAATACTGCTGATGCTTTTATTGAAGGAACCTCTTTCAACGCTTTCTCCAATAACAATCCAGCCTGCTCTATTGTATTAAGATCAGGACCATAAACCTTCAGTCCCATCGGAGCGCGCATACCTGTCGAAAGCATTATGAGCCTTGTTTCAATCGGCTGCAATTTCGGGGCGGAAGTCAAACCCGGAATATCAGTCACTTTTACAATCTCCTTCCAGATATCGGCAGGGCTTTTAATATGTGGGCGCCACTGACGGAAATACTCACCTTTTTTATCCTCCAGAAGGCTGTCGCGCGGAATTACCCTGAAGGATTCATTTCCAGGATTATAAATTGAATTATCCCTGAGTATGAATGATCCGTTTCTATCGACCCTGAATGTCATCCTGTGACCGTTCTCATCCAGGATATATTCAGAACGGTAGTTGATAGTATTTTCAAACATCTGGATGGGAGCAGGGTCGAGAGCAGAATTAACACGACCCCATTTACCTACAGCAACTTCGACCTCCGGTATTGATGCCAGACGTTTATCAAGTGTTTCAATATATTCAAGGTTTTTTTCTATACTTGAATGAGGCATGCTTGTCGGCATGAGCAGAAATGAGCCTTCGTTAAGCGATGGCATGAATTCCCTGCCTGTCCCCGGGAATATTTTAGCTGCTCCCTTCCAAACCGCGGTCTGACGAAAGTTCGTCCATCCGGTTTTTTCAGCAACTATTGGAATAAAACCGAAAACTTTATCAATCCCCTGCCAGGCCAAAAGCCCGATAATCAATGTGAAAGCCGGGATGATAAGAAACTTCCATTTGTTCTGTAATGCCCAACGAAGAATATTCTCATAGAAATGGACCATCGACATCAACGCGATAAGAATTACTGAAATAATTCCTGCCACGAAAAGAAAATTGGCAACTTCGCTGTTATGAGCTCCCAGCGGCAACCATCCAATAGCCAGGTACCATGCCGCAAAAAGGACTGTGATTAATATATTTATATAGTTTGGAAACTCTTTGCGTTTTTCAGTCCACCTGTAACCCAAAAGATTATTTATTCCAACCGCAATCAGAGCCATGGCTGGCCACATTTGCCAGACAATGCAAAAGATAAAGCCCGCAGCAATGAGACAACCATTCCAGATTCTTCTTATTTTTTTCCTGTCAAATGAAATGTTGAAGAAAATATGTACAAGCGTGGGCAGAACGACTATCCCGAGGATAAATGCAGAAATAAGTGCGAAGGTCTTTGTAAATGCAAGCGGATGAAACAGTTTACCTTCCTGTGCCTGCATGGCAAATACCGGAAGAAAGCTCACAATAGTTGTTGCAATTGATGTGACTACTGCTGCCCTTACCTCAGTGGTTGCCTGATAAATTACATCCAATAGTTTTTTACCCCGTATTCCATGATTTTCAGGCATTTCCAGATGTCTGAGAATATTCTCAACATCTACAATGCCAATATCAACCATAACTCCAATTGCAATTGCAATACCAGATAATGCTACAATATTGGCATCTATACCAAAGAAGCGCATTAGTATAAAGGTCATTAAAACTCCTATAGGCAGCAACCCGGCCACTATAACAGAAGCCCTGAGATTCATTACAAGAATAATAATTACAATTATGCTTATGAGGATCTCATGAGAAAGAGCTGATTCAAGAGTTCCAATGGTTTCTTTTATGAGACCTGTCCTGTCATAAAACGGAACTATAGTTACCTTTGAAACTGTACCGTCGGGCAAGGTCTTTTGTGGCAATCCGACCTCAATTTCCTTGATCTTATCTTTCACATTGTTGATTACTTCCATTGGATTTGATCCATACCGTGCCACAACTACAGCACCGACAGCTTCAGCGCCTGACTTATCGAGACCACCGCGTCGTGTGCCTGGACCAAATGCAACATTGGCAACATCCTTTATGCGGACAGGAACATTATTCCTGACCGCAACAACTGATAATTCAAGATCATTCAGACTTTTAACATATCCAAGTCCCCTGATAATGTACTCTACATTATTAAGTTCAATTGTTTCTGCGCCAATATCAAGATTGCTTTGCCTTACAGCATTCATTACATCCATGACTGACACATTGTAAGCCCTGAGAGCGTCCGGATTGAGATCAACCTGGTATTCCCTGACAAATCCTCCGACAGATGCAACTTCAGATACTCCTTCGGCAGTTGAAAGACTGTATCTGACATAAAAATCCTGAATTGTTTTAAGTTCTGAAGGATCCCAGCCACCATTTGGTTTTCCGGTTTTCGGATCGCGTCCCTCAAGAGTATACCAGTATATCTGGCCGAGAGCAGTTGCATCCGGGCCCGAGTGTGGGTTGTACACCGCCAGGTAATGTGCCTGATGGGAGGGAGTTGAGTTTTTCAAGTATCCTCGACCTGCTCCAGTAAAACTCCACATTATCCTTAAAAATGATATAGATAAATGACATCCCGAACATGGAGGTGCTCCTTATTGTCTGAACACCCGGAATCCCCAGCAAGGCAGTTGTCAGCGGATAACTTATCTGATCCTGAATATCCATAGGAGAGCGTCCCATCCATTCGGTTGCGACAATCTGCTGATTTTCTCCTATATCAGGAATTGCATCCACCGGCACCGGGTCCCGCGGAAGAAAACCTGTTTTCAGATTGAATGGCATGGTTACCAATCCCATTACAATAAAAGCAACAAGAAAGATTAAGGTAATCAGCCGGTTCTCAAGAAAGAACTTAACAAGTCGGTTAAACATAATAAACTTTATATTACCTGGGGCCGTTGAAAAAGGCAAAATCCATTAACCGCAAGCCTTTGCGTGCTTTGCGGTTACGATAACTTTTTCAACAGCCCAGGCATAGGGAGTTATGATTTATTTCCTTCTTTCATATTTACAGCACTCATCAAGGGCATTATATGCCTTGTCATCGGCTTTGTACTTCTCAGTATCATGTCCCACGGATGCCAGCTTTTTGCTGAATGCAGTTAACATTTGTCTTTGAAGGATCGAAAGTAACTGAAAGAATCTTTGTATTCTTGTTCCAATCGGCGCTTGTTGCTCCTTCAGACTTTAACTGCTTTCTCAATTCGTTGCCTTACACATGTCACAGTTACCCCAGACTTTAAAGGTTTCAGTTTTTTGTTTATCAGCTGTTACGCTTGTTTTCTGGGCGGTAAGAATACCGCTGAGAGCTGTTACCATAATAATTACAGTAAATATTTTAAATATTTTCATAATGAATTATATATTAAATGATTAAATAATAAATATTAAACACGAAGGCACACGAAGGCTTACACTAAGGAGCACTAAGTGTAAATCCATAAGCCCACCTAAAGTGAGTTAATAAAAATCAGATTCTGAAAATGCAGAGAACCTGCTGTTCGATGCCAGCACTGATGTAAAGTACCGGGCGGCCTGACGTTGCCTGAAGCTATGGAAAGAAATATTTCCTGGCTGGCAAGCAATTCATTCTGTATAAATGAAATATGAATTATCTCCTGCCGGGGATCAGGAAGATCAGGGCAGGAAGAAGAAATATAATTTGGACTTATTGACAGTGAGGAGATGACATCAGAACAACAATGGCTGGATATCGAGTCCTCTGAGGAATGCTTTCCGGACTGATCTTCCATTCCGCAGGAAGCCAGCTGCCCGTCGAGGGAGACCTTGCTTCCGGAATAGTTGCCTCTGCAATAATGCGATGCAATCTGCACATTGATCCCTGAAAACAGGATCACAGCAATAATGGTATGGCAACTAATCTTCTTCATCACTAGTTATAACAGATTGCAATGTGTAAATGTTTTGACAAAATTAACAACTTTTAAACAATCATCCCTGCTGCAACTGTCTCATTTGTTCCTTCATCAATGAAGATCATGCTGCCGGTAATATTATTTTCTTTATAGGTGTCAAAGAAAACCGGTTTTGAAGTTTTTATTGTGATATGTGCAATATCATTCATGTTTACAGCCAGGTTTTCATAATCATGATCAAGAGTATTTATGTTCATCCTGTAGCTCACTGATTTTATAATACATCCGGCTTCATTGCTATTTATCCTTATAAGATATTTTCCGCCAACCTTCATTGGACGTTCATTGAACCAGCATATCATCAGATTAATATCCTGACTGATCACCGGAAGGTCATTGGAACCTACAAGCATATCTCCCCGGCTTATATCTATCTGATCTTCAAGTGAAATTGCAACTGAATCGCCGCCAATAGACTCAGAAAGTGTTTTTCCGAACATATCGATGCTGCTTATCCTTGATTTCCGGAGTGAAGGCATGACTGTGACTTCGTCACCTGGTCTGAATACTCCACCGGCAACTCTTCCTGCATAGCCCCTGTAATCGTGAAACTCAGAAGTATGTGGACGAATTATTGTCTGAACAGGAAAACGCTGATGCAGAGGATTTTTATTTTTCCTTATCTCAATTGTCTCAATAAGGTTAAGAAATGTTTTCCCGTCATACCAGTTCATATTTTCAGAGCGGTCGACAACATTATCACCATATTTGGCACTTATTGGAATATAATGAGCATCTTCAATTTCAAGCTTTTTAACAAGATGCAGCCAGTTCAATTTTGATATCGTTATATACTGATTCAGACCAGTTAACCATATCCATTTTATTGATACAGAAATATTATGTGCTTTATATCAAGGAGTGAAGCAATATATGAATGCCTGATTGTCTGTTCAAGAACACCTTTCCGTGCATCAATAAGAATTACTGCAAGATCGGCAGTGCTGGCTCCTGTTACCATATTCCTTGTATACTGAATATGTCCGGTGTGTCAGCAATAATAAATTTTCTGGCAGGAGTTGCAAAATACCTGTAGGCAACATCAATTGTTATACCCTGTTCCCTTTCAGCTCTCAGTCCGTCGGTCAGAAGTGAGAGATCAAGCTCTTCCCTTCCAAGCCGTTTACCAGACTGAACAATATGCTCCATCTGGTCCTCAAATATTGATTTGCTGTCATACAGAAGCCTGCCGATCAGAGTGCTCTTTCCGTCATCGACACTTCCTGCTGTTGTAAATCTCAGAAGACTTTTATTTTTGCTTTTTCCGTTTATTGTCATCTCAATCTTTATCCTTAAACTTTGAACCTTGAACCTTGAACCTTACTCTGACCCTGACCGCTCCGAACCCTGAGCCTTCTGAACCTTGAACCCTGAACCCTGGACTCCTGCGCCCTGAGCCTTCTGACCCTGAGCCCTAAAAATATCCCTCCTTCTTCCTGTCTTCCATTGCTGCTTCCGATCTCTTATCATCATATCTGCCTCCTCTTTCGGTGACCCTTGTTGCTGCAATCTCAGCAATTATCTCTTCGAGTGACTGTGCTTTGGAGAGTGTAACTCCGGTGCAGGTAATATCGCCGATTGTACGGCAACGGACATCCGCCTCAAATACCTCTTCATTTGGTTTTAGCTGCATGAAAGGAGCCCAGGCAAGATAAGTCCCATTTCGGCTGAATATTTTACGTCTGTGGGTATAATAAAGATCGGGAAGTTTAATATTTTCAGTCAGAATATATTGCCATACATCAAGTTCAGTCCAGTTACTGATAGGGAATACCCTGAAATGTTCTCCCTGGTGTTTTCTTCCATTAAATATGTTCCATAGTTCAGGTCGCTGGTTTTTCGGATCCCACTGGCCGAATTCATTCCTGTGTGAAAAAAATCGTTCCTTGGCCCTTGCTTTTTCTTCATCGCGCCGGCCGCCTCCAATTGCAACATCGATTTTAAGTTCTTCAACTGCATCGAGAAGAGTTACTGACTGTGCCTTGTTCCTGCTGGCATTTATTCCCTGTTCTTCTTTTACCCTGCCCTGATCGATTGAATCCTGTACATACTTCACAATGAGGTCTGCCCCGAATTCCTTTGCAAGATCATCCCTGAATTTCAGTGTCTCCTCAAAATTATGGCCGGTATCGATATGCATGAGGGTGAAAGGAATTTTTGCAGGCCAGAATGCCTTTCTTGCCAGATGAACCAGTACAATTGAATCCTTGCCTCCTGAAAATAGCAACACCTTGTTTTCGAACTGGGCAGCTACTTCCCTCATCACAAATATAGCTTCATTCTCAAGCTCCCTCAGGTGTTCATTATTTATCTCAAGCATTTCAATATTCTATTTATCTCTTGTTTACTTATTTTACATGACAACCGCATTCCTTATTGCCTTCATTTTCCCACCACCAGCGGCCTGAACGGAAATCCTTTCCTTTTAGTACAGGTCTGGTACATGGTTCACAGCCAATGCTTAAATAGCCTTTGTCATACAAGGCATTATATGGTATATTGTTTTCCTTTATATAATTTTCCACATCTTCAAGAGACCAGTCAAAAAGCGGATGAAAATTGAAGAGCTTCTTCTCTTCATCATACTCCAGATCGCTCATCTGGCTTCTGTTGTCAGACTGGTCCGCCCTGATGCCTGATATCCAGCAGGCCATACCTGCAAGAGCCCTTGTAAGAGGAATGACCTTTCTTACTTTGCAGCATTCCTTCCTGTTATCAATTGAATCATAAAAACTGAATGGTCCCTTTTCTGTTACCATCTTTTCAACAGAAAGATAATCAGGAAAATAGACATCAATCTTTTTCCTGTATTTTATTGTTGTCTGTGAAAAAACTTCATATGTTTCAGGAAACAATCTGCCTGTATCAAGTGTTATAACCTTTATTGGCAGATTGTTGGTGAAATATTTTCTGAGTGATAACCTGGTCTTCAACTCCAAAGCTGCTTGTAAATATTACCTTTCCCGGAAAAAGATTAGCCAGGTATTCAAGACGATCTTCAATAGATTTACCTGACAACTGATCCTTCAACTCCTTTAACTTCATATTGTTTTGTCATATATTTTTCTGTTCGAACCTGTCCAAAGTCTTAATTTAATCTTGTGTATATGTGCCCATAGCCTTTCATGGAAATAGTAAAGAATTGTCTTTGTAAAGACTTCCACGCTTCCAATTGAAAGTGCAATTGTAACTTTCCCGGTTATAAAATAGCTGATAATCATTGTGTCGATAGTGCCAACAATACGCCATGAAACAGATTTCATGATGCTTTTAATCGGTTTATCAGCACGGTCGCTTACTTTAATAACCGCACCCGGAACAGACTTTTCTTCGGTTTGGTTTAACAGTACATCGAGCATAGTTATATATTTTGAACAAAGATAAGCAGCAGGATTTTATGATTCAATGGCAATTGTGCGCTAAACAAATCAGTATTTATACATATGGGGCTATATGCAAATAGCCCTACAAAGAGCTGGCAATCTGTCTGATTTCAAGCAAAAGATTCCTGAGATCATGATCTGTAGTTACCGGATTAATAATTGTTACCCTCAGCCATATTCTCCCGTCAAGTTCCGCCTGAACAATATAGAATGATCCCGCCTTTTATTATTTTATCCCTGATTATTGAATTTAACTTATTTATTGTTTGGTCATTATAACCTGAGGGAGCATACCTGAAACATACTATATTACTCTCAGGATCAACAGCCAGTTCGAAGTCGTTTTCAGACCTGAGCAAGTTCTGCAAAGGAGGCTGCAAGATCGTATCTGCTGTCGATATATTCCCTGTAAGTAGCTTGTCCCTGTAATATTTCAGTGCAGTATATGCAATGACTCCCAAGCGAACTCTTTGTGCATTCTATCGTTCTGATTGCACTGTCATACCAGGGGAGCTCTTTGATTTCTGAAAGAGATAAGATGCTTTCTGGCAAAAGTCTCGAATGATCTTTCCCCATGTTTGAACATTATAAGCGTATTCAGTGCTGGAACAAGAAGCATTTTATGAAAGTCAATAACAACCGAATCGGCTCTTTCAATGCCTTTAACAAGATTCCTGTACTTTTCGGAAAACAGGACTCCCATGCCATGCGCCCCGTCGACATGCATCCATAGCTTGTTTTTCTTCACAGAAGTCAGCCATCGTCATTCAGATCGTCATATGATCCGGTTGCTGTTGAGCATGCGCTGGCAACGACTGATATAACCTTCAATCCTTTGTCCTCTGCTTCTGACTTTAACTTTTCCAACAGTCCGGTTTCCATTTTATAGGCTGAACCAACCGGGACTCTTATTATAGAATCGTTTCGCCAAGTCCCATGATCTTGACATTTCTTCCGATACTGTAATGAGCCTGTTCGGAAATCATGAAAGCCGGACGCTCGGCATCCTGTAACACCCTCTTCCCAGATATTATAATCGGTTTTTGCCTGTCGGGCGGCCAGCATTGCGGTCAGGTTTCCTGCTGTTCCCCCGTGAGTAAAAATGCCATCATAAGCAGTTTTATATCCTATAAGCGAGCCGAAGAGCTGTATAATATTCTTCTCCATAGCCATTGCTACCGGCCCCATTTCATATATTGCAGCGCCATTGTTCAGAAGAGTTGTACAAAGCTGAACGAGGGTTGTAAGCGGAAGGGGAGAGGTAACCTGGTGTCCAATATAATGAGGATGATGGAGATGGTTTGAGAAGTCAATGATCCTTTTTATAAAGTCAGCCAGTGACTCTTTTTCTCCACCTCCTGAACCAAATGAAAAAATCTCTGTAAGCTTTTCAGGATCATTCCATGGAAGCACTGCCATCTCTTTCCCCGATAAGGCATCCTTCAGGTATTCTGCGAGTATGTCAATTACCTTGTGTCCTTTTTTCCTGAATTCTTCAGGATCGAATGGTTCAGGTATTTGTGATTCATTTTTTCTCATCCTGCAAATCTGATGAAAGTTCTGTTTTTAATCCGTTAAAATATGATTCAATAATGACATCATCATTGTACATGCTGTGCTTCATGACAACAGATCCTTCAGAGACATCTTTCTGTTCATCATTGTTTTAAATAGCTGAATAACACCGCAATAGCCTTCAATCCGACTGGCTGAGCAAAATCATACTGAAACTGCCTGTCTGTTATAGTGAGTAAAGAAGCCTGTCAGGATCTCAAATCGTTTTCTGTGTTTCTGAACATAAGATGTCTCCGGACCGAAAATGGCTTCGAAGTTGTCAAATCTTTTTCCTGCATTTTCAAGTACAAGTTTTCCTGTTTCGGCAGGGTTTATACCCCTGGCAAGGTAGATTTCTGAATATCTGTATATCCCTGTAAATCCGAAAGCATCAAGATCATCAGCAACAGAGAGCACAGTGAGCAGGTTGTTAGGCGCTGATCCGGCATGATAATCCTTCCTGTCATGATACTCAATTGTGTCGAGGACATCTGTATAAGCTTTTTCAGAAAGATTATTTTTCTTAAGAAACTCCAGGCATAGTTCCCTGCTGTGTTTGCCATGTCGCGGACCCTGTTCAACAGACATTCCAATATCGTGCAGATAGCAGGCAATAATAAGTTTTGATGGATTGCAGGAATGAGTATCAATTTTGCCGTCAGGTGGTATGGAAAGAAGTTCCCTCGCATAGCGCCATACTCTCCGGTGATGGTCGAGCCCATGCGAAAAAAGAATTTTTTCATCGTATACAGAGACAAAAAAATCTTCAAGGATCTGCTTAAACTCAAGTTCAGCAGATTCTATTGATACAGTCAGATTCATGTCGGGTCAAAAAAAAAGCAAAAGACGAGCCTTTTGCTTTTAAACAGGCTGTCAGATGATGAATTAATAGTTTATCATCTTCTTGGCTAAATCCAGTATAGTAGTGTCATCAAAAGTAACAATACCTCCATCCGGCCCCTGTTCAAAATGTATTCCTACGCTTTGGCCCTTATCAAAGTTTCTCCCTCCGAAGTAGTTTCTGACTGTCTCCTCATTCAATTCCAGTTTATCTGCAATCTGTCTCATACTACCGGAGGGTAACTGGTCTTTAATCTTCCGGAGTTCATTAAAGGTGATTACGTTAGTCATGTTTTTATTGATTTGGTTGTCAATATAATTTATAGAATAGCTTCAAAACCCAAAGTTAATCATTAAATAGATAACTTGAAACTGATCGTTTTATTTTACAGTATCCAAAGATGGATAAAAATCTGATTTAATCAAAGGTATTATACTATAACAAATTTAACTAAATATATTTTATAAATAACATTTACCAGACCTGCTTATTTCATTACAGTCAATTTCCCGTTTGTATATTTATCAACCGATAATTATGGTATTTTTGAAATATAATAACTTCATAACGGAAGAGAGAGTGAAACAAATTGCTAAAAAGCTTTCAGTCAGGCATAAAAACAATAAATTTTTATACTACGCAATCAATTTTGCACGTCAGCTTTTTCCGCGTATAATCTTTCAATCAAGATTGAAGAATGAAATTGTCAGCAGTAAAGGATTTTGATGTGGATTATATCAGAGAACGGGTTGATTATTATAACAAGCTGGAAAAAAATGTAGATTTATCTGATGCTGTGAGTAAGCTCCGAAATCTTCAAAATGAAGAAAAAGAATAAAACCTATTTTTTTGATTGTTACGAGTATACAAGATATTTTCATTCCGGTCTGCGGATGGATTATAAATTTGGGGATGTTACCTTTGTGCCGGATGAGCCGGCTATTGTGAAGAGCAGGCCGGTAAAGGGAGATAATTCAAACTCCATTCTGCTTAATCTTGATAAGGTGAGGCATTTCACATTTTTAAATGACAGAAAGGATTTCAGGAAAAAGAAGGATATGCTTGTTAGCCGCAATTATGTCAGGCAGCCTCACAGGCTGAAGTTTCTCGAGATGTATATTGATCATCCGATGTGTAATATCGGTAAAATCAATAAAAACTGACGGACATGAAAATCTGCTGAGGGAAATAATGACTTTTGACGAACAACTCGATTACAAATTCATCCTTTGCCTCGAGGGTCACGATGTCGCAAGCAATCTGAAATGGGTGATGTCGTCGCAATCGCTTGCTGTAATGCCTGTTCCCAAATATGAAACCTGGTTTATGGAAGGTAAGCTGATTCCCAACCATCATTATATGCTTATAAAAGATGACTATTCAGATCTTGAAGAGAGGATGGTATATTATATGACCCATACAGACGAAGCTCTTGAAATAATAAGAAATGCACATCAGTATATTGAAAATTTCAAAAACAGAAAAAGAGAAGATCTTATCTCATTACTTGTGCTTGAGAAGTACTTTTCAAGAACAAATCAAGTGCAGGGGAGCTAGAGTGCATTTTTTTGTCTTTATTGTTTCTTTACAAGGTCAAGGAATAATTCAAGTCCCTGCTCTTTTTTTATCGTCCAGATCATAATCGATGTTTTCGGTCAGGTATTCTTGAAGAATATCACCCTGAATGATTCCTGATCTGCCAAATTTTTTAACGACCTTATTAATATTCTTCAATCCAAGCCTCAGTGCCTGATTGAATTCATCAATAAACTCCTTCTCTAAAACCCTGTTTGAGGTCCAGCATGCAAAAACAAACGGAAGGCCTGAGAAATTTTTCCACTCACCGGCGAGGTCAATTTCATACCTGAAGCTTTTCTTATATTCAAAGCATTGGTCACCAATAAGAACCACGGCTTCATTCATTCCTATATTTCTGAAATCGAATCCTTTTGATGTATTCATCCACCTGAATTCCCTGTTCCAGTAGTTTTTTGCCAGGACTTTTGAAAGCATTACTGATGAACGCGAGCGGTAATCAAGATAGATTGTCTCTATTTCATCAAACTGGCAATTGCTTAACAAGAGCACAGTCTTTACATTTCCGTTTGCTCCGATGCAGTAATCACTTATTATATGAGTATTCTTTCAAAAGCGGAAGGGATAGCAACAGGTACAAGGCCAATATCAGCCTTGCCGCTTATAAGTTTTGCAGCACAATCAGCCGGGTGGTCAGTTTCAAGCAAAACCTTTTTATCGAATCCTGATTCCTCCAATCCATAAATAAATGGATAGGTATTTGCATATTTTACAGCTGAAATTCTGATTTTGTCCATACCATTTTTTCCAACGTCTAAAAATACTACTTTTGTACATATGTTATAACAAAGGAATCCTCAATCTGAATTATAATGGAATTAAATTTTCTTACTGCCATATCTCCGCTCGACGGAAGATACAGACAGAAAGTTGATGAACTGGATCTCTATTTTTCCGAATTTGGACTTATCAGATATCGTCTGATGGTGGAGATAGAATATTTCATTGCTCTGTGCGATATACCCCTTCCGCAACTGTCCGATTTTAAGAAGGATAATTACAAGTTGCTCAGATCTGTTTATGAGGACTTTGATCTTTCCGATGCTGAAAAAATAAAGGAAAGGGAGAAGATAACCAATCATGATGTAAAGGCAATTGAATATTTTCTGAAGGAGAAGTTCTTCCAGTCGGGATGGGGCAAATGGTCAGAATTCATTCATTTTGGTCTTACCTCACAGGATATTAACAATACGGCAATTCCTCTGTCAATAAAGGATGCTCTTATAAATGTATATTTCCCGATCCTTTATGAAGTGAGGGAAACTCTGGCAACCTTTGCTGATGAGTGGAAGGATATTCCAATGCTTGCAAGGACTCATGGACAACCTGCATCTCCAACCAGACTGGGAAAGGAGATTGATGTCTTTGTTTCAAGGCTTGACGGACAGATAAAATATTTCGGACAGATCCCATATCAGTGCAAAATTCGGGGGAGCAACAGGAAATTTTAATGCTCACAAAGTTGCATATCCTGACATAGACTGGATTTCCTTTGCAAATAATTTTGTGAATGAAGAGCTTGGCTTACAGAGGTCAGATCCCACAACGCAGATTGATCATTATGATAATCTTGCAGCATTATTTGACAATATGCGAAGGATAAATGTAATACTGATTGACATGGCACGCGATATCTGGTCGTATATTTCAATGGAATATTTCAGGCAAAAGATCAAAAAAGGAGAGATCGGTTCATCCGCAATGCCGCATAAGGTAAATCCGATAGATTTTGAAAACGGAGAGGGGAATCTTGGTTATGCAAATGCAATTTTTGAACATCTGTCGATGAAACTGCCGATATCAAGACTTACAGCGCGATCTTACCGATTCAACTGTATCAAGAAATATCGGGGTCCCGATAGGTCACTCTGTACTGGCCTTTAATTCCCTGCTGAAAGGACTTAACAAGCTTATTGTCAATAATGAAAAGATAAACAGCGATCTTGAGAATAACTGGGCAGTTGTTTCGGAAGCCATTCAGACAATTCTAAGGCGAGAGGGTTATCCCAAACCTTATGAAGCCCTTCTTGAACTTACACGTACAAATCAGAAGATAACCAGCGAATCCATAACAAATTTCATTGATAACCTTGAGCTGAGTTTTGAAATTAAAGAAGAATTAAAGGCAATCACTCCATTTAATTACACAGGTTTCTAATCAGATCAGGTCAGATGAAAAATATCAGATTGTTGCTTAAATACTTTTCCCCCTATAAATGGTCGGCAGTTCGAAACATTGGCTACAATATTTTAAGTGCGATTTTTGCCCTTGTATCATACACTCTCGTAATCCCTTTTCTGAATATACTTTTTGACCGGGTTCCGGTTGTACAAATCCGGGTGAATTTCAGCTTTCGCTGAGTTATTTAACTGATTTCACAAGGTATTTTCTCTCTGAATTCATTGAAAAACACGGACAATCAGGAGCAGTGATGCTTGTCATACTCATTGTTATTACTGCAAGTCTTTTCAAGAACGGGTTTATTTTTATGGCCAATAACAGTATGGCCTATATAAGATCAAACACTGTAAGAGATCTCCGGACGAAATCTGTTTCATAAGGTGCTAAGACTTCCTCTCTCATTTTTTACAGATGCCAGAAAAGGCGATGTAATGACAAGAATATCAAATGATGTTCAGGAAATTGAAGTCTCAGTTATGTCGTCACTTAATATGCTTTTCAGAGATCCGATGTATATTCTTATATATGTTGTATATCTGATAGTAAGCAGTTTTCAGCTGACTCTTTTTGCCCTTGTCCTGCTTGCCTATAAGCGGATGGCTTATCGGCAGGGCAAGCCGTACATTACGGTCATCTTCACTGGTCAGCCAGCAATATCTTGGCAGGCTGCTTTCTGTTGTTGAGGAGACTCTTACCGGGCTTAGGATAGTAAAAGGATTCAATGCTGAGGAGAAGATGAAAATTCAGTTCGCTGAGATAAATGAGAAGTATTCCAAAGTTTTCAGAAGAGTGATCAGGAAAGGCATACCTGGCCTCTCCGATAAGTGAATTTCTTGCAACAATAGTTGTCATGGTACTGATGTATGTCGGCAGTAACCTGGCTCTTCATGATACAGGAAACATGACACCTGATAAGCTTATCGCTTTCCTGATTGTTTTTTCACAGATAATCCAGCCGGCAAAAAATATCACAACCGCCTGGTTTGCAATTCAGAAGGGAATGGCTTCGATTGACAGGATCGATCAGGTACTCGATGCGGAAGAGAAAATTGTGGAAAAGGAGAATGCTATTGCAGTTAACAGCTTTAATGAGTCAATTGAATTCAAGGGTGTATGGTATGCCTATGGCAATGAACCTGTACTGAAAGATATTAATCTTAAAATCACTGAAAGGTCAGACCGTAGCAATCGTCGGAAAGTCAGGTGCCGGAAAATCAACTCTTGCCGATCTTCTTCCACGCTTCATGGACGTTGATCAGGGATCAATACTGATAGATGGTATCGATATAAGGGATCTGAAAGTGCGTAATCTGCGGTATCTTATGGGGATTGTAAGCCAGCAGCCATTGTTGTTCAATACCTCGTTTACACAGAATATTGCATTTGGTGTTGAGACCTTATACTCCTGAGCAGATTGAATATGCTGCCAGAATTGCAAATGCCCACGAATTCATTAAGGAAACAGAAGAAGGATATGAAAGCCTGGTTGGGGAATCAGGCAATAAGCTCAGCGGCGGACAGCGTCAGAGGATAAGTATTGCCAGGGCAATAATGGCCAATCCTCCGGTCCTTATCCTTGATGAGGCAACTTCTGCCCTTGATACCGAATCTGAAAGACTTGTTCAGGATGCAATAGTCAAACTGATGAAGAACAGAACATCCATAGTGATAGCTCACAGGCTGTCAACAATACTTCATGCTGATCTGATTGTTGTTATGGATGAGGGCAGGATAGTGGAAACAGGAACACATGCAGAACTGATGGAAAAGAGTGATGGTTTTTACAAAAAACTTCATAGTTTTCAGGCTATTTAAGAGAAATATTACTCAGATATATTTTAATTATTGATATACCTGCTCATAACCCTAAATTCTAATAACTGACTTAAATATTTCCTCGGATAAACCCAGACTCCGCTGAGGTAATAAAAACAACCATGAAAAACATTTTAAAGCTAACCTTAATCCTGTTCATTCTGTCAGGTAGCGTCTCTCTGATGCACAGAGTACCAAACATACATTCATTCAAAGCGAATCAGAATTTCTATCTTGATGGCCAGCCATTTCAGATAATCAGCGGCGAGATACATCCGGCAAGAATCCCCGCAGAATACTGGAGACATCGTATTCAGATGGCTAAAGCGATGGGATGCAATACAATAGCTGCCTATATTTTCTGGAACTATCATGAATCAGAAGAAGGTGTTTATGATTTTTCAACAGGTAACCATAATCTCAGTGAATTCTTTAAAATTGTCCAGGAAGAGGGGATGTTTCTTATCGTCAGGCCGGGGCCTTATGTTTGTGCAGAATGGGAGTTTGGCGGATTACCTCCTTATCTTCTAAGGATCCCGGATATAAAGGTCAGGTGCATGGATCCACGCTATATGACTGCTGCAGAGCGATATATCAGAAAGCTTGTCGGAGGAGATAAAGCCATTCATGATCACAAAAGGAGGGCCGATACATTATGCTGCAGATTGAGAATGAATATGGCAGTTACGGGAATGACAGGAATTACATGCTCAGGCTGAAAGAGGTATGGATTGAGACAGGTGTTGATATCCCCACATTTACAGGTGATGGTCCGACAGAGTATATGCTTGAAGCAGGATCTATTCCCGGGCAGCGCCGTTGGTCTTGATTCAGGAAGTTCACAGGCTGATTTTGACCTTGCAAAAAAAATGAACCCGGGAGTACCTGTATTCAGCAGCGAGACCTACCCTGGATGGCTGACACACTGGGGTGAAGAATGGGTTAAGCCCGATACTGCCAAGCTGTTGAAAGAGGTAAAATTCCTTATGGATACAAAGAAATCATTTAACCTGTATGTTTTGCACGGAGGTACCAATTTTGGTTTTACTGCCGGAGCTAACTCCGGAGGGAAGGGTTATGAACCTGATATTACAAGTTATGACTATGATGCCCCGGTGAATGAACAGGGACAGGCAACCCCAAAATATATGGCTCTGAGAAAGCTCATTGGTTCATATCTTCCAAAGGGTAAAAAACTTCCTCCTGTACCTGCACCCATACCGGTAATGGAAATACCTGCCATAGGATTGCAGCCATTTGCAAGTATATGGGATATTCTTCCTCAACCTGTACTTTCTGTCCAGCCAAAACCGATGGAAGCTTATGGACAGGATCATGGACTTATCTTATACAAGACAGAACTTGTGGGACATAAATCCGGTAAACTCGTTGTTACCGATGTACATGATTATGCAACAGTTTTCCTGAATGGAGTCTACATCGGAAAACTCGACAGGAGGGAAGGGATAAATTCTATAGAGATCCCTGCAAGCAATGTTAAGAATCCGGTTCTTGAGATCCTTGTTGAGGCAATGGGGCGCATAAATTTTGCCGAGAATATTATTGACAGAAAAGGAATTACCGACAGGGTGACCCTGAATGGAATGACTCTGATGAACTGGAAAGTGTATAATATGCCCCTTGATAAGAAGTCTGTTTATGATCTCAGATCATCAGGGAAATCCCTCACCAAACCCGGGATAATCTTCAGAGGCAACTTTTTTATTACAAAATCGGGTGACACCTTTTTTGATGTTTCCAATTACACAAAAGGTATTGTTTGGATAAACAGCCATAATCTGGGCCGGTACTGGAATATCGGCCCGCAAAAAAGGCTTTATTGCCCTGAATCATGGTTATTCGAAGGCGCTGAATGAAATAATGATCCTCGATCTTCATCTCACAGAGCCCAAACCTGTCTTTGGCATGAAAACACTTGAATAACCAATCAGCAGGCTTTAAGGTCTGCCGTAGGTATCAAGATGAAGGAGAGCTGCCAGAGTAAGTTGAACAGTCATCCTTGCATTTTCATAATCAACTTTATCCGGGGTATCTCCTTCCTGATGGTAATTCGGATCACCATAAGGCATTGAGCCTATATTCAAAACTGACCATGGAAATCCTGCATTTATAAATGAGCCATCATCATCTCCCGGAGAATCACTCAGATATTTTGATTGCTTCAGCCCGATAGAGTGATGTTTGTTAAGCATTGCCATCATGTCGGCAAGTCTTTCGCCTTCAGGTGTAGTATAGCGGGTTACATTTGTAAGCTGCCCCTGTCTGTGAAGGAGGTTTTACTCCGATACCATCCATATTTATAAGTGCAAGAACCTTTAACCCGGAGGCTTTGATCGCTTCGGCAGCAGTAACGCTTGTCCATGGAGTATGCTCCTCATTGCAGAATATGAACCGGATTGTATGCTTAGGCTTATAATCCTTTATAACTGTTGCCAGTTCGAGGGCACCACAGGTTCCTATTGCATTGTCATTGGCACCTGGCGATGCTATCCAGCTTTGAGAATCCTTGTGGGCAATAATTATGATCAGCTCATCAGGATGTTCCGAACCTTCCTTGCCGGCTATTATATTGTGGGCGGTAAACCATGGAGAATCCTTCGGAGGAGTGGCATACTGGTGTGCCAAAGGTTTGGAAAAATCACGTCCAAAGGCCTGTACCTTTGTCTCATCAGCCTTTGGTGAATAGCCTGCATTTCTGAGCTGTTTTATAATCCATGCATCAGCCTCTTCAAGCGTAGAGGTGGTATGTCCGGGCAGAGTATAATTCAGAACACGTCTTGGCAACGGATCGCTTGAAAGGTAATAGACCCCGTTTTTAATGCGATCAGCACTGACTTTTACAGTCATTGCAGAATAAGCCGATTCATACTCCTTATCCTTCTCGGAACCTGCCTGTCTGCCCATTGATCGACAGGCTGATAATCATGCAAAGTGCAATGATTATTATAAAAGCCTGCAATTTTTCTGAAAGATTTCATGGTGAGTGGATTATATTCTAGACTTTGGAAACAGGATTATTCCATTTAAGGGTGGTAATAGAATGTTTCTTCAGCTTCTGGATTGCCATTTTGTTTTTCCAGACTACTTTGCAGTCAGTCTCATCACCATTGTTTATAATATTGAGGACAATGCTGCCATCTGCATTCTGAAAACCTGCAAAATTCAGCTTTTCTGCACCGCCTGCAGTATTTATCCGGTATGCCCCTGGTTTGATAAATTTGCTGAAATGCCCCAGATAATAGTACAAGCCGGTGTATGTAACTTTTTTTGTATCCCTGTCAATTATAACAACAGGATGCTGCTGATTCGGATCGGGGTCGCCATGAGGGACAGAAACAAGCCATGGGCCTCCGTTCTGATCAAGGATCATGTTCCAGTAAATCCATCCCGAAACCCAGCTCTTCATGTCATTCATTATCATATTGCCCCAGAATTCGCCATCAGAAAACTCATAAACAGGAGATTTTTTCGGTCCTCCAGGAGGGAAGAGTGTTCCTGTAACATAACACACCTCTGTCATCCAGATCGGCAGATCAGGAAATTTGTTATGAAGCTCCTTTAACAGTCGAAAATTTGTCCCAGTCGTAACCATGAACAGTCATTGAATGTACATTTTTTCTGATATCCGGATCGCTCAGTACAGCACGGGAATTTAGCTGATTGCTTCCGGACGGTTTGAGGTTTCACCAAACTGGATCTTTGTTGAGAGTCCGTCAGCCTTTAATTGCGGGGCAACATAGTTCTTTATCAGTTCTCCTATCACACTATAAGTCACATTTGAATACCATGAATTATGTGCTTCATTGAATAAATTCAGGTAATTGATTGTAATTCCCTGTTCTGCATATGCCTGAATAAATTTTGAATAGTATTTTGCAAGCGCTTTATAATATTCCGGTTTAATATGTTTTTCGCCATCCTTCAGTCCTTTGTACATCCAGTCCGGTGCAAAATCCATCGGAGATTCAATTTCGAATTTTCCGTACTTTGATGCTGCCTTTATAAAGGGTACAAGCCCGTCAGGTCCAAGATCTCTTTCAATGCTGAAATTCTTCATTGCAGTATCTCCGGGCGTGTCGTTAAAGGTGTACCATGGGCCTGCCGAAGCAAAGTCACAGGCCGCTATAGGAGACTTCATCAGAGTATATCCGCAACCGTGATTCCGGATCAAACAGATTTTTTAAAACGCTGTCCCTTGATTCAGCATTCAGTGAGTTAAGACAGATCATTCCTGCCTCATTGAATGTTGCGCCAAAACCGTCAATCTTCTGATACCGGGATGCTGTATCAATATCAATAACAGGAATATTTACATCCTGCTTTTCGGTAAATGATAGCTCCGGCAAGCTTTGTCATCCTGTCGCCATCCTGCGAGGAGGAGTAGACAGTTATGTCAGGTTCCTTCTGTCTCTGGCAATGCAGATTAACCAGCAGTGCGATCAGGAGTAAACTTAAACCCGACAGACGGTTTAATTCTGAACTTGAGTTTTTCTTTCATTTTATAGATTATTTTTGATGTATATATTGATTATTTTGCAATATCACTTGTAGCTGCTGGAGCTCATCGGAAAACTTATTTTATTTCAAGTATAGTTCCTGCTATATGCCTGGTTCCATTCTGCTATATTGAAATAATAGGTAACCAATACCCTGTTTCCATCCATCAGTACAGGCCATGTATAGCCGATGTCTGAATTTCCTCCATCCTCCCTGAGAATTATTTCTTCTGCCGTTGCAAAGTCAGTGCACTCAGGATTAAGAATCCGTGGCACGGATTCCAAACGGTTTATGACGGTAACCATAGGTGAGGAGAACTCTTTTATCAGGCAGTCGGATTGCATTCAGCGGATGTCCCTGGAATCCCATCGATTGCCATTTGCCGAATGATCTGCCTCCATCGGTCGACCGGGCAATACAGGCCTGATCGTCGAAGTCGGCTGTCCTCAGGAAAGCAACTATGTCACCGTTAGGAGTTTCATAAACTGATGTTTCGTTGAATGTAACTTTTGGATCCGTGGCTACCGGGCATGAATATTGCCAGGTCAGACCTTTATCTTTTGATATAAGCAGATAAGTTGAACTTATGTTTGTTGTGTCACCTGAAGCTACAACCCACAGGATTCGGCCATCCCTGGCTTCATACAATGCTCCGCGGTTATATGCCGGCAGCAGTTCTCCGTAAGCATTATAATATACCTCCGACGGGACATGAGGAGGGTAGAGCGGTCCCTGCCATGATCTGCCTCCATCTGAGGATCGCAAAAGATATCCGCCGAGAAATATTGCACCACCTGCTTCAGCATATGGTTTTTTAAGATTTGGAAGTCCATCTTCCCGTACAAATGCCCATCCGTAGCTTGTGCACAGCAGTGTGCCATCGCGCAGCTGAAGAAGACATGGATCCTGTGATCCTCCGAAGGGATGAGCATAGAAGAGATCAGGTTCAGCTGTCCATTTTTCACCATCTTTCGAATGTACCATTACGAGGTAACTGTTCGGATCGACATGGCTTGTTCCTTTTTCTCCGAAGATCTTCCTGTCAGGAGCACGTCTGAAAGCAACAATGAACTCACCATCAGGCCTTCTTATCACGGATGGGAAATGATAGAATAAAATTTCGGATCTTCATAAATTACAATATCTTTTATTTTCCGGACCCCCGGAACACTTCCTGGTGGATCCTTTCCCATAACAGCAAGTGGCAGAGAGCAGCAAGGCTGAAGCAATAATAAAGTGAGTGTCCTGAAAGTTTCATATTTTCAGTTTATGATATAATACTGATCAGCGTTTAACCCTGGCATTTCCCTTCCAGATGCTCCAGATCTGTTCTTCATCGGCAGGCTGAGCATAGTCGGTCATCGATGTTGTGGCCAGAGCTCCGCAGGCCCAGCCAAATTCAAGCCATTTTGAAGGTTCCCAGCCCTTCAGGATTGCATAGAGCATTCCTCCGACAAAACCATCGCCTCCTCCGATCCGGTCAAGTACATATATTTCCCTTGGTTCCGCCACATGCCAGTTTTCTCCTTCAAGCATTATAGCTCCCCAGAGATGATTGTTTGTACTTACAACCTGTCGCAGTGTGGTTGCAAAAACAGATACATCGGGAAAGGCTTTCTTTACACGGCTGATCATCTCCTTGAAACTTCTCAATCTGTTCTGCAAGATCCTTTCCTCCCTCTTCAGGTCCTTTAATTCCGAGACAGAGCTGAAAATCCTCTTCATTTCCAACAAGAATATCCGAAGCATTGGCTATCTCAGTAAAAATATCACGTAAGTTCTTTATCCCGTGCCTTTCCAGAATGATGCCCGGTAGTTGAGATCAAATGAGATTTTTGTCCCGTTTTTCTTGGCAGCCCTTGCAAGCTCCAGACAGAATTTACCAGTTTCAGGTGATAGGGCAGATATCAATCCTGAGAGATGAAGTATCTGAACACCCTCACCGGCAAAGATCCTGTCGAGATCGAAATCCTTTACATTCAGAGTTCTTCCAACTTCACCGGCCCGGTCATTCTGGACCCTTGGTCCACGCACTCCATATCCGCTGTCAGCAATATTGAACTGGTGACGGTAGCCCCATGGTCCTCCCTGGTCTACCTCCGTTCCTTCATAACTCATATGCCTTCCTGCAAGACTGTCCTTTATTAACCTGTGCGACAGGACTCTCCTTTACAAATGTTGTAAGAACTTTTACGGGAAGTCCAAGATAGGAAGAGATGCTTGCAACATTTGTTTCAGCGCTTGTGGCATGCATGAAAAAAGTGTCGCTGCTGTGCGTTGGCTGTCCATTTACAGGTGTTATGCGAACACCCATGCTGGTCGGTACAACCAGTGACCATGTGAACTTTTTCTTTAAGTTCTATTTTCACAGGGAATCTAAGATTTAATAGTTTAACCTCTGATTTTATCTGGATGCAGATCACAACATTTTTGCCATAGATTTATGAGTATCTTTTTCAAATTTATGAATTTATTTGATATCGAATAACCTGCAGATATGTCTGTCATAGATGTTTTCGTATACAGATTCTGAAACCTGGCTCTCATATCTGTCAAGCAGCCTGAAATAAGTCTTCCATCTTATGAGCTGCCAGCTTGTATGCCACATGAAGAAGCTGCCTCATATCGCTGTTATAATCCCTGTTCCCGGGTATATGTCTGATTGATGATGCAAATTTTACATGAATCCCATTCCGCTACTTCAGCTTTTGACGGGAGATGATCAATCCGGATATCAATTACATCAGCATAGGGAGCACATAACTCTTCAATCATATCCAGCGATTCAATAGTAGATTTCCTTGACAAAAGTGAGCCCTTCTCCACCTGAAGATGCAAGACCTATTACCTCCTCAAGCCAGGTGGTACCGGCAGTTTTAATATGAATACCCTTATTATGCTTTCGGATTATTGATCCGATTACAGGATAAATGGCAAATTTATCCGAGCCTGAATGAATACTCATTTTGAGATTTTCAGGCAATCCGAATTCCTTTACAGCAAAGTCAATTACCATGCAGATCTGATTCAAATTCCACAGCAAAATCCTGCGGGTTACCGACATAATCAACACCTTTATTGAATCTTCCGGAGAATTTGGGCGCTATTGTCTGAACAGGAATATTTTCCGATGCAAGCATTCTCAGAATGAAAAAAAGTTCCACAGGTGTCTGTGGCACAGGAACTTCATCCATTGAAACCTCAGTGATAAAATTGCCTCGTCCCTTTTGCTTTTTCAATTTTCCTGTAAATATCCCATGCTTTTATAGCTGCGAAGAGATATTTCTCAGCTATCTGAATGATCTGTTGTTCTTGAGATTTTAAATGATTTTGTTATTCCGGGAATTTTAAGATCCCCTTCATATTTTATGACACATGAAAGGAACTCTTTTATCTCATTTTCATCTGCCTTTTTACCGATATATGAAGCCACATCGATTGTGAAAAAATCTGAGCTTTCAATAAACCGGTCTACAGTATCGAAATTAATATGGTCAGCATCAACAAAATAATCTTTTATAAACCGGCTTTTTTTGTGACCTGATCGGCTTCAATCCTTACATCCCCAGGCTGAGTTCCAATTGTTATATGCTCCCTGTTCGATTTATTCCAGACAGGTGTTATGTCAATGCCTTGCTTTGAGGCTTCAATTATTGCTTTTAGCTGTGCTCCGCCCTGGTGACCAAATCTGTCGCCAAGTCCAAAGGAATATTTTCCAAGTGTTTTCATATCTGTTGTTTATAAGATTCTTTTATTGTCATATTCTTATATTATACAAAGAAGTCAACATTCTCAGAGGTGATAATATCCACAGGAAGGTACTCCATATTCTCAGGGATCTTATTCAATGAAAGGAACTCGAAAAGCTTCTTTACCGCCTTGTATGTCTGTTCTTCCGGCCGTCTGTCCGATCAGAAACCTTATTGTTCCTGACTTCAGATATCTGATATTTTTATCCAGGAGATCATAACCGATAAGATTTATGTTTTTAAAGCCTTTTTCCTCCAGGTAGGCAGCAATAAGATAGGATTTGGAACCTGACATGAAGATTGATCCTATTTCAGGATTTTCTCTGAAAGCTTTGTCGAGTGCGGTCTTAACTCTTGATGGGAAGGATCAGGAATAGTGATTTTTATCTTTTTCCCTTTGTTGCAGCCCGGAATTTTCGAAATAGTTCATGAAGCCATTCATCCTGTTGTTAAGATGATGAACATTCTGAATATTACGGGCGATACTTACAATCAGGATATCACTTGTGTTCAGGAGTGATCATATCAGTGAGCTGTCCTGCCACTCTTCCGCTCTGGTAGATGTCTTCTCCTATATATGCCAGAAAATCAGTATTTTCGATAAAGCCATCAACAAAAACAAATGGAATCTTTATTTCATTCAGTCCTGAACAGAAGGCAATTGATTCAGATTTGAAAATAGGGGCAAGCAGAACTCCGTCAGGTTTCAGGCTGAGTACAGTTCCTGCCTTATCCTGAAAATCCTTCTCATTGAACATATCGAAGGTGACCTGGGTGAGGCTTACATGTGAAAAAGATCCAGTTCCTCAATTGCCCTGTTGATACCGGCAGAATGCTTTTCCCAGAATATATTATCCTTTGATGGTTCCGGCAGCAGTGAAACAAGGTGATAGCCTTTCCTCGATTTTAATACCCGGGCCATCACATTTGGTGAATAATTTGTCTCTTTCAGGATCTGCCTGACCTTTTCACTTGTTTTTACAGCCACTTCACCTCTTTCATGAAGCACCCTGTCAACAGTACCTATTGAAACTCCGGCAAGCCTGGCAATATCTTTTATTCGTGTCTTTCTGGAGGTCATTCAGAGGCTTATATATGTTTATATCAGGTTTCGGGCTTCGGACTTCGGGCTTCAGGCTTCAGACTTTCTTTCACCTTACAGGTTTAAGATCATCTCCCAGTGGAGTCATAGTTGGCATCATCCAATGGACGATTCCGAGTATAATAAGATAGAGCGTTCCGGCAACCAGAAATGCAAAGAAATATCCCTCCTTGCCCTGGGCATCAAGCACTGATCCCAGACTGAAATCAGCAATTATTCCTGAAATGGCTCCGATCATACCGCCTATTCCGACAACTGATGCAATAGCTTTCTTCGGGAAAATGTCACTTGCGAAATGTAAATACATTGGCAGACCAGGCCTGATGCCCTGCAGCTGCAATGCCGATCAGGACAATTGCAATCCATTGATTGTCAGTCTTTGTGGCAAATGATACCGGAAGTATAATTATACCGCATATGCAGAAGGGTTATTTTGCGTGAAAAGTTTATGCTTCTTCCTCTTTTTATAAGTGTCGATGAAAGCCAGCCACCAAGGACACTTCCGAAATCAGCAAGTACATAAATGATTATCAGCGGGAGGGCAAGAGTTTTTATATTTATTCCGAACTGGTCGAACAGGAATTTTCCTCCCCAGAAGAGATAGAACCACCAGACTGCATCAAGAACTTTTGTCAGAGAGAAAGCCCAGGTCTGTTTCAGAGGGAAGACCTTTTTCCAGGGGATTTTCTCATGTTGTTTCAACCTCTGAGTCGCTTAGAATATATTCAAGTTCAGCGGCAGAGAGCTTTGGATTATCTTCAGGTTTCTTATAGAGTTTAAGCCACATAAAGACCCATAACCCCGACAATACTCCGGTCAGAAGAAAAGGATATCTCCATCCGTCTCCATTATCGGCCACAAGGAACATAACAACAATGGGTGCGAGTATTGCACCTATACTGGTAGCTGCATTAAATATGCCTGTTGCAAGTGCTCTTTCTTTCTTTGGAAACCATTCAGCGACTGTCTTTATGCTTGCAGGAAAGTTACCTGCCTCACCGAAAGCCGAGACCGAACCTGGCCAAAATAAATCCTATAAGTGCGAAGCTTTTGGATATTGTTGCGTGAAGCATACCGAAAATACTCCAGATAATTATTGAAAGGGTGAAGCCCTTCCTTGTTCCAAGGCGGTCAATAAGTCTTCCCATCAGAAGCAGTCCGATTGCATAGGCTGTTTTAAAAGACATGTTTACAAGGGCATAATCCTTATTTGACCATTTAAAGATCTCCATCAGCTTGGGAGCCATTACTCCCAGAAGGCTTCTGTCGAAGTAGTTTATTGTCAGAGCGAAGAAGAGCATTGCCAGTATCCGCCAGCGGTAGTTCCCGGTTGTACTCATGTCAGGTTGTTTAAAGGTTTATAGCAGAGAGTGTTTATCAGACATTATAGGTTGAAGATGATGTGGTACCGCCCCGTCCTGTCCAGTTTGTATGAAAGAATTCTCCTCTGCGGTTTATCGGTCCGTTCATAGGTATGAGCACCGAAATAATCGCGCTGAGCCTGCAAGAAGGTTGGCAGGCAGCTTCTCACAACGATAGCCGTCATAATAGCCCAGGGCTGATGATATTGCAGGTACAGGAATTCCGTTTGTAACTGCTGCAGAGACAACTCTCCTCCATCCATTCTGCGCAATCTCAACCTTCTCCTTGAAGAATGGATCGAGAAGAAGATTGGTGATTTCAGGATTATTATCAAATGCCTCCTTTATCTTGCCAAGAAATGCCGATCTGATAATACAGCCTCCTCTCCACATTAGTGCAATTCCTCCGTAATTAAGCTTCCATTTATACTCCTCAGCTGCAGCTTTCATGAGTGCATAACCCTGGGCATATGATACTATCTTTGGAGGCATAAAGGGCATCCCTGATATCGTCAATGAATGCAGCCTTGTCGCCTTTAAATACCGGCGACCGGGCCATTAAGTATGCCTGAAGCCTGAACACGCTCCTCCTTTACTGCAGAGAGACACCTTGAAAAGACAGCTTCCCCGATAAGTGTAAGCGGAATTCCAAGATCAAGAGCGGCAATGCCTGTCCATTTACCTGTTCCTTTCTGGCCGGCAGTATCGAGGATCTTATCAACAAGAGGTTTCCCGTCACTGTCCTTAAATGCCAAGTATATCACGCGTAATTTCAATAAGGTAACTGTCGAGCTCACCTTTATTCCATTCTCTGAAAATAGCATGCATCTCATCGGCATCCAGATGGAGGAGATCTCTCATAATCTGATATGCCTCGGTAATAAGCTGCATATCACCATATTCAATTCCATTATGAACCATCTTTACAAAATGTCCGGCACCATTTTCTCCAACCCATTCGCAGCATGGAGAACCATCCTCAACCTTTGCTGCAATTGCCTGAAAAATAGGCTTGACAAAAGGCCATGCATCTGTTGATCCGCCCGGCATTATTGAAGGTCCCAGAAGAGCTCCCTCTTCACCGCCTGATACTCCGGTGCCGATATAAAGAAATCCCTCACTTTCAACCAGTGCAGTCCTCCTGTTTGTGTCAGGGAAATGGGTATTGCCTCCATCAATGATTATATCTCCCGGTGACAACAAGGGCATAAGTGTTTGAATCATCTCATCCACTGCATTTCCGGCCTTAATCATAAGCATCACTTTTCTTGGCCTTGCAAGCGTATCCACAAATTCTTCAACCGAGTGAGTGCCGACTATATTTTTTCCGCTTGCCCTTCCGCTAAGAAAGTCATCAACTTTTTTTTGAGAACGGTTGTAAACAGAGACTCTGAAATCCCTTGCTCTCCATATTGAGCACAAGATTCTCGCCCATAACTGCTAATCCTATTAATCCGATGTCAGAAAGTTTGTTCATGATTGTTTGATATTGATTTATTACTTTATTGATTTATGTTCGATTCCGTATTTTGGATTGCATGGATTACCAATTGTCGATTACCGATGCGACTGTCGTTCAACTGTAGCCCTGGCAGCCTGATTCAGCCGTATTCCCTTATAATACTCCCTCACAACTTCATCCATAACCCGGCTTGTCCTTGCTGCCGTCACTCCTGTACTTGGAGCCGTACCTTTTCCTTCAAGAGCCCTGACAATCTTTCCAATAAGGTTATATTGCACATGTTCGGGACGTTCATTAATAAATTCCTGACGGCCTGATTCATTTACGAGAACTATTGGTTCAAAGCTGAATGTTGAAAATCTGATAAATCCTTTTGTACCCGTGATCTCAATTATATCCCTGTTGCTTTCAGCAGAAACACTGAAACACCATGTATCCTGTTCCGATAATATTGTCAGGATAAACAAACTCAGCAGTTATAAAATCTTCAGCTTTATAAAGACCTCCCTGATTCAGAACAACTGACTTTACACTCTGTACAGGTCCGAAGAGATAATCAAAATAATCCAGCTGATGACATGCGAGGTCAAAAAAATGGCCTCCGCCTGACAGAGCCGGATCAACCCGCCACGGCAACCTTCCGGATTTTTCATCTTCTGAGGGGTTCTTGAAGAGCTGAGTATGAAGGAAACGGACCTTGCCAATGACTGCCGCTTTCAATCATTTCCTTTACCATCAGAAATCCTGGAAGTGCACGCCTGTAATATGCCACAAAAACAGGAACATTATACTGTTCAGCTGTTTCAATTATCCTCAGACACTCAGCATAATTAAGAGCCATCGGTTTTTCAATATATACAGGCTTTCCTGCCTTAATTAGCGGCAATTGCATACTCCATGTGGCTGCCCGGAGGAGTTGCAATATAAACAGCATTTATTTCATTGTCATTTATCAGAGCATCTGCATCAGAATATACTTTAGGAACATTATGTCTTCTTGCATAATCTTCTGCCAGCAACTCTGTTTCTTCTCATTACGGCAATCAGCCTTGAGCCTGCAACCTTGCTGAATGCAGGACCGCTCTTTACTTCAGTAACATTGCCGCAGCCTATAATCCCCCAGTTTATCATAAGATATTCAATGTGTTATGTTAATTTGTCAAGTCGCTCCTGCAGATGTCCATAATCCGAGTGCAGGATTGGAAATATAAAAGATATCCTCCCCATCACTCATCCTGTTATGTCCCTCCTTCAGCTTTTGCCGGATCGTATCTCTTCATCATTTGACTGAGATCGTGGTATCCGAAATTGACAGATTCTATCTCTTTTCGTGTAAGGTTTCCCGGGACAGTATGTTATTGAAATCTTCCTTCGGAACTTCCGTGAATAAGATGGGCAGCTGCACTCAGGTTATTCCTCAGCTCCTCATTTTCTTTCAGTGATTGCAAGTGTGGCAGGAGTTCCCCTGTATCCGTATTTTCTTATCAACCGGTCAATCTCCCTGTCTTCTCCGAATTCCTTCAGTCCTGGTGCAAGTACAATCAAGTTCACCATTATCAGCCATTGCCATCCTGGTCCTGTAAATACTCTTGTTTCCCAGCCAGGTGCTTTTAAATTCAGAGGGATCAAGAAATACAACAACTTTTTTCAATGGTTTGCCGACAATGCAAAAGTTAATTTTAAGTGATAATTCAGCTGCAAGTCTGAAAACCTCCTCATCATCACCGATATAGAGTCCGCGTATTACAATATTGCCTTCATCATCCCGTCCTATTACAGTATGGACATATACAATGGGGAGATGGCCCATGAATGCTGAAGCAGCATGATTCAGCAGATTTCTTACAGGATTATTGTATTTTCCCATTATTCGTTCCATACCGTAAACTGCTCCGATAAAATGGCTTTTATTTATCCCTTCAGGTCCGCCTGTACCGATCAGAAGATTCTTATTATAATTGGCCATTCCGATAACCTCATGAGGTACAACCTGTCCGACTGAGAGAATAAGATCATGGCCCCCGTTATATACAAGTTTGTTTAGCTGTGCAGGCCATGAATAATTCGAGCGCTCCGTTAGTAATTTCAGAAACATATTCTCCCGGAACAGTACCGATTGTGACAACATCCTTTCTCCAGTCGTGTGTCCGGAAAAGATCCTTTGGCACTCCTTTAAACATCTCCGCAATCTGAATATCCGACATCGGAGCATGAGTTCCAAGAGCAGGAAGGATATCCTTCAGGTTTTCCCTGTAGTAATTATAAATAAGAGTTGTAATATCGCCGGCTCTCGAATGATGACGCGTAAAATCAGGAGGAACCACAAGGACCTTTATTCCTTTTGCCAAGCTTGTCAAGGGCAGTTTTTATACCATATTCCAGATCCTTCTGCCCGATAATCGTATTTTCAGAACCTGACTGGTAGTAGATCATGATTAATATTGTTTTTAAGTACAATATTTAATTACTTGTTAATTATTTAATGTGGCGTCAGGCATCAGGTATCAGGTATCAGCATATCCAGAGGCCTTCTGCCTGCTGCCTGCTGCCTAAGCCTAAACTCCGCTGTATGCACTGAACCCGCCGTCAACAGGAATTACCACTCCCGTTACAAACTTTGAAAGATCAGAGACAAGGTAAAGCAGTGTGCCTGATAATTCCTCAGGTGAACAGTAACGTTCCATTGGTGTTCCCTTTAATACTTTCAACCCCCTGGCAGTAGGGTCCGCCTGTATTTTCATCAATCAGAAGGAACCTGTTCTGGTTTGTTAGAAGAAAACCGGGAGCTATTGCATTGACTCTCACTCCTGTTTTTGAGAAGTGGACTGCCAGCCACTGGGTGAAGTTATTGATGGCTGCTTTGGCTGCGGAGTATGCTGCAATTTTTGTCAGCGGCCTGTACGAATTCATTGATGAAATATTTATTATGGCACCAGATTTTTTGCCAACCATATCGATCGCAAATACCATTGAAGGTAAGATTGTTCCTTTAAAATTGATATCAAATACCCTGTCAAACCCTTCAATCTGAAGTCCAAAAAATGTATCTTCAAGCTTCTCATTATCTGTTCCTTCCATTTTTTCAACCTTTGTGGTTCCGGCAGGAGCATTTCCGCCGGCTCCGTTAATAAGGATATCAATGGGACCGAATTTGTCATTTATCTCCTTTTTGGCTGCAATGAGTGAAGCTTTGTCAAGGACATTTGCTGCAAGACCTATTGAAGGTACTCCGAATTCCTTTTCAATCTCACGCGACTACCTTAACAGCTGCTTCCTTATTGAGGTCGAGAATGGCACATTTAACTCCCTGATCAGCAAGAGCTTTTGCCATGACTGAACAAATAACGCCGGCGCCACCGGTAATAACAGCAACTTTGTCCTTTAAATTAAACTCATTCATATCAGTTTGTCTTTTTGATAAAGTTAAAATAGTTTCTTGCATTTGTGTATGAAATGCCTTCTATAAGAGGTTTCAGCAAATCATCGTCGTCAGGCATAAATCCCCTTTCGACCTGTTCGCCGATAAAATTGCATACAAGGCGTCTGAAATATTCATGCCGGGGGTAGGAGAGGAAGCTTCTTGAATCGGTAACCATTCCGACAAACCTTCTCAATAATCCCAGTGAAGTAAGATCCTTAAGATGCTTTTCCATTCCGTTCATCTGATCAAGAAACCACCATGCGGCACCATACTGAACCTTCATAGGATATGACCCGTCGTTAAAATTGCCTGCCATTGTTATCATCATCTCATTATCGGAAGGATTGAGATTATAAAGAATAGTCCTTGCAAGCTGATCAGTATTGTCAAGAGAATCCAGAAACTTCGACATCTTAACGGCATCCTGTGGCACGCCTATAGAATCCCATCCTGTATCAGGGCCCATCTGCCTGAATTTTCTTGAATTGTTGTTTCTCAGGGCTCCAACATGGAATTGCTGTGTCCAGCCTTTTTCATGATTCATCTTGCAGAGTTCAATCATTATGGCAGACCTGTATTTTTCAGTCTCCTCGGCAGACAGAGTATTTCCTTTAAGCAGTTTTTTGAATATTGCATTTACTTCCGAAGGAGTGCATTCCGCTGAATAAAAACGGTCAAGGCCATGATCGGACAACCGGCAGCCATGTTCATGAAAAAATGAATGTCTTCTGTGCAAGCGCTTCAATGAGATTATAGAAAGTTCTGATTCCTGATCCACTTGAATGCCCCAGCTGGTGAATATATTTTTTGAATTTATCCGGATCATCGGTTTTCATGACGTTATCAGGCCTGAATGTTGGCAAAACTGTGATCTCAAAAGATTTTTTCAGCTTTATATGATGTTCAAGAGAGTCAGAAGGATCATCAGTGGTGCAAACAATTTCAACATTCATTTTCTTTAATATCGATCTTGTACTGAACTCTTTGGTTTTCAGCATTGATGATGCTTTTTCATAAATGCCTTCAGCCGTTGAAGGTGAAAGAAGTTCGAAAATGTTGAAATACCTTGCAAGCTCCAGATGGGTCCAGTGATACAATGGATTACCAAGGGTTGCCGGTACTGTCTCAGCCCATTTTCTGAATTTATCAATATCAGATCCATTGCCTGTACAGAACCTTTCAGTAACTCCATTGCTCCTCATTGCCCTCCATTTGTAATGATCTCCTTCAAGCCAGGCCTGGGAGAGATTGCTGAAATGCCTGTCTTCAGCAATCATTGCGGGAGAAAGGTGACAGTGAAAATCAATTATTGGCTGATTTTCAGCATAATTATGATATAATCTTTCAGCAGTTTTATTTCCAAGCAAAAAATTCTCATTAATAAATGACTTCATATCTTATAAGAGGATTGTAAAAATATTTAAATTTGAAGATTATTGTTTCGTTAACGATCACGAAATTATGAATTTCAATTCAATTATTCAAGAAATATGTCAAATGTCAATAATAATTGGCTCTTCCGTTAATCGGGAAGAGTGATTATTCCTGACAGCATTCAAATGTCAATGTAACATAGTTATGAAACTTAAATGAATTTTCTCAAACCAGTAAGAATATAAATTAATACACAGACTCATGAAATTTAAAAGTACATACCTGCAGTCTTTTTGCTTATAACCTGTCTCTCCGCCGGTGCACAGGACAAATCAGTATCTCCATTTCGCGACGATCTTAAAAAGAATGAAATCAAAAAAGTCCTCAGGGCAGTTGCTGACTGGCAGATTAATACGCCGCTCACGCATCCATACTGCCGACTGGACAAACGCAGCACTCTATGCCGGAATGGTTCAATGGGCCGGAATTGCAGGAGATAATAAATATTACGAATGGCTTAAAGCAAGGGCTGAAGAGAATTCCTGGTCATATAAAGAACCTGACGAGCCTCGAGGCAGGTATCATGCAGATGATTATTGCGTCGGACAAACCTATATTGAGCTTTACAGAAAGTATAAGGATATAAAAATGATTGAACCGGTAAGAGCTCATCTCGATCATATCCTGAAAGATCCGGCAACAGGGCAGTCTTGAATTCGTTTATACCGACCAGTACTGGCCTACCGAGAGATGGGCATGGTGCGACGCTCTTTTTATGGGACCGACTGTATGGGCAAAAATGGCAAACGTCACAGGTGAGAAAAAGTATCTTGATTTTATGTTCCAGGAGTACAAGGTTACTACCGATTATCTGTATGATAAGGACGAACATCTCTATTACAGGGATTCAAGATATTTCACAATGAAAGAGGCTAATGGTGCAAAAGTCTTCTGGGGAAGAGGCAATGGATGGGTATTCGCCGGACTGCCTGTCATTTTAAGGGAACTTCCGGCCGATTATGAGAATAAAGATTATTTTGTGAAGCTCTACAAGGATATGGCAGCAAAAATCCTTTCGCTTCAGACAGCTGATGGTTTCTGGCATGCCAGCCTTCTTGACCCGGCAAGTTATCCTAACCCTGAAATGAGTGCCACAGCATTCTTTGTATATGGATTTGCATGGGGTATTAATAATGGCTACCTCGACAAGGCAACTTACCTCCCTGCAATTATAAAGGGATGGAAATCGATGGTGGCAAATGTCAGTCCTGACGGAAAAGTCGGATTTATTCAACCGATAGGGGCAGATCCAAAAGCCGTTACAAAGGATATGACAGAGGTTTATGGCGTTGGAGGTTTTCTGATGTCAGGAACTGAAATTACAAAGCTGATAGATAAGGGGATGTTATGAGGCGGCAGACATCAGGCTTGCCCTCCGAAGCCCGTGTCGAATAAGCAGAAGACAGGTCAACTTAAGGCAAGGAGGGCATCAGGCTTCGGAAGTCAGGGGAATATTAAATATATAACAATTACAACATGAAAACAGAACTAAGATACGCTTCACATCCTGATGATGTAAAGGGCTATGATACAAAAAGGCTCAGGGAGGAATTTCTGATAGAAAATCTCTTTGTAAGGGATGAGATCATCTCTTGTCTATTCGTTGTATGATCGGTACATTGTGGGAGGTGCAATGCCGGTGGAGCAGGGAGCTCCCGCTTGAAAGTGCAGATGAACTTAAAGCAGAGAATTTCCTCGACAGAAGGGAGATGGGAATCATAAATGTAGGAGGAGCCTGCTGAAATAAGTGCAGGAGATCAGATCTTTAAGATCGGATTCAAAGAGGCACTTTATCTTGGAATGGGTACTGTAAATGTTGTTTTCCGATCGGTCGATACAAAAGACTCCTGCCAAACTATATATCAATTCAGCACCTGCCCATCATGCATACCCTTCGAAAAAGGTTACCCTGGCAGATGCTGAGATTGTAGTGCTTGGAACTCCTGATTTATCAAATCACCGGACTATTAACAAACTCCTTGTAAACAGTGTGATAAAGACCTGTCAGCTGCAGATGGGGATGACTGAACTAAAAACCGGAAGTGTCTGGAACACAATGCCTGTGCATACTCATAACAGGAGGATGGAGGCCTATTTTTACTTTGAAGTGCCTGAAAAGCAGGCCATCTGCCATTTCATGGGAGCTCCCGATGAAACGAGACATATCTGGATGAAGAATGAGCAGGCAGTTTTTTCTCCTTCATGGAGTATCCACAGTGCCGCAGGAACATCAAACTATACATTTATCTGGGGAATGGCCGGGGAGAACCTCGATTACGGGGATATGGATGTAAGACAGCCGGATACTTTGAAATAATCAAACTCTCTGTGTAACTCTGTGCACCTCTGTGCTGCCCTGTGTAAGTTCTTTTTTTGTTACACAGAGGACCACAGAGAAGACACAGAGAACACAGAGTATTAACACATTAATATCTAATTTATATGACTGATTTATTTGATCTTACCGGCAAAGTGGCTCTTGTCACCGGTGGTACGCATGGCATAGGACTTGCAACGGGAATACTGCTTGGGAAAGGCCGGAGCCAGAGTATGTGTAAACGATTTGAATGAAGAAAAACTTCAGGCCTGCAAGGCAGCATTTAAAAAGGAAGGCCTTGATGTCTTTGTTCTTAAATTTGATGTCACGGACGAAACTGATGTGGACAGGGGAATCGGACTGATTGAAAAGAGTGTAGGAGCAGTAGATATACTTGTAAACAATGCCGGTATCATAAAGCGTATACCAATACTTGAGATGTCTGTTTCAGACTATAAGCAGGTAATAGATGTTGACCTTGTTGCCCCTCTTATTATCTCGAAGCGTGTGGCTCCAGAGATGATAAGAAAGACGGAGCGGCAAAATTATAAATATGTGTTCAATGATGAGCGTATATGGCAGAAATACAGTATCAGCCTATGCTTCAGCCAAAGGAGGACTAAAACTCCTTACGCAGAATATGACCTGTGAATGGGCAAAATATAATATACAGATAAACGGCATTGGTCCGGGCTATATAGCCACTGCCCAGACTGCTCCGATACGTGAGAATGGACATCCCTTCAATGACCTTGTGATGACCCGTACTCCGGCAGGGAGATGGGGAGAACCTGAAGATGTTGCAAATGCCGTATCTATTCCTGGCATCAAAAGCAAGCAATTTCGTGAATGGCCATATTCTATATGTGGATGGTGGAATCCTTGCAAATTTTGGGTACGTAAAGGGGAGAATACGAAGCCGACATAATGACTACCGAATGATGTCAGTCTTTATTTTCCGGATTATCAGGGTGATCATCAGAATAAGGTTTGGCATAAAGATCTTCAACCCTTACCCTGTTATTATCAGCATCGGCATACCTGAACTTCCTGGTTGTTTTCCTCCCTTGCTTTTCCGTTGAAATAGAGAATACATGAAAATAAAGGCAACAAGCGGCATTGTGATCGCTCCTGCCAGTGCAGAAAGAATTATAAACAACGGGTTCTTAGCCATATTGACAAGTTCCGGAGCCTCGCCAGGGCTCATAATAGTCTTGATAAAATTACCTGTAAACGGAAGCAGAATGATTCCTGAGAGCATTAATGAAATAACAATCAGGATAATAAGAAATACCGACACCCAGCCCAGATTTGGCCAGAAGTTTCTGTGGGCAAGCGCAATTGTTCTTGTTATTGTATTGCCGATATTGGTTTCTTCCACCATCATAACCGGAAGGATAAAGAGATAGAGTGTCATTATATAGAGAATTGAAAAGAACACTCCCGACAACAAGAACTAAAATACCAAGTACAATTGCTATAGATCCGACAAAAGCAAGAAGTACCATAATAATCAGATATGGTATAAAATACTTAAGTGATTTTATTACTGATGCAAAAAAATTATTTTCGCTGTTCAAGAGGATTAAATAGTATATAATACTGCAGCACAACATTAAACAGCAGGTTAACAACGGAAATGATCAAAATCGGAATAATCATCTCTTTTATTTTTTCAAGCATGACCATAGGATCTGTAATAGATGAGAGTTCCTGTACATTGATCAAAGTTGAGATATACTGAATCGCAAGCGACATCGCGAATGAGATAAGAAAAAGAGACAGAAACCTCTTTTTGTAAAATTCCCATAATGAACTCATTGCGCTGTCAATATTGTGTCGCATGTAAAGAGGATGATTTTTAACTGGTCCATTGTATTGCCGTTTTTTTGCCAAATCTAATGAATAATCCTGAAATATTCTCCTATGGATTGAAGCACTTTGCGGGATCAAATCTCCGGAACAAGCGCTGCATTTCTCAAATTGCTGCAGGCCCGCAATAGCTGACCATATATTAAACATTTTCGGCTTTATCGTGTTAATTTATTGATTCGATATTGAATGATCGAATCCTTTTAAATCATAATTTTGACAATTATTTAAACTAAAACATTTGAAAAATGGGACTAAAAAAAATGTGTATTCCGGTAATATTGACTGTTTTAATTGCTGCAGGTATTTCATCCTGTACCGGTAATTCAGCCAAGCAAAGATCTTCATACCGGGGTGGAGTATTACAGATCGATTCAGTTCAGTGAAACACCATACGATATTGAAAAAGGCACACATCCGCTTACTGCTGATCAGGCTGCCTCAATAAATAACTACAAGTTCACCTATGATAATTCAGGTCGTCTTCTTTCAGTAGAATTCGGACGGAATAATGTTCTTCTTGATTATTCATCAATGGGAGATGCTCCAAAAATTACATATGAATACAAAGACAATAAGCAGATCAAGAGACATTTTAACAAAAATAATGAACAGGTTGAATCATCAGGTGTATTTACAACCGAGTATACTCTTGATGACAAGGGGCAGCGGACAGGCCTTAAATTTTTTGGGAAAGATGGATCTCCTGTTGAAAACAGAAATAAAATTCATTCATTTCGAATGGAGTATCCTTGAGAATGGAATGGTCAGGGAACTGAGGTATAATCTTGCAAACGAGGAGGTCGTAATGAATCCTTTCTGTCCGTTCTTTGAACTCAGATTCAGCTATAATGATAAGGGTTATATGACAAGGATGGCAAATTACAAGGCTGATACTCTTTATAACTGTACTGCTGAAAACTGTGGTGATATAGGTGTTTCATATTTCACATTCTCCCCGAATGAACATGGGGATGTTGAACAGTTTTCAGTTTTCAATGTATTCGGTCAAATGTCAAACCTTTACTGGGGCTGGTCAAAGCGTGTTACAAAATTCGATGAGAACGGCTATGAGCTTGAAACAGAGGTGTATGACCAGGATAATGAATTTGTCAGCGGTAAACTTATTCCTGTGGAGCAAAATACTTATGACAGTCATGGTGCCTTGATTGAAGTTAAAAATATGGATAAAAACAGGAATTTGATTAACCATCCCGAAAGCGGTATTGCAATTACTGAATACAAGTATGATGACCTTGGCAACAGGATCGAGACTCTTAACTATGATAAAGACAGAGTTCCTGTTAAAATTTAACCGGTTCCGAAATAGTTCTGATATGAATAGAAATACATATTACTGCACTTGCTGCAATTATGATACTTTTGGCTTTTGTTGCAGGATGCAGTGGAAATAAATCAGAAAATAAGCCGGTTGATCAGCCTGTATCGCAACAGGAAGTAACAGCCTCCCCTGTGATCGGTAATGAAACTGCTTTGTTCCTGAAGGATCTTCAGGAGAATGGTGATTATGTCAACAGCCAGGTTTTTCCTTCACTCATTAAGGCTTCCATTGTGCATGAGAATCTGGGTAAGAACTTGCTTGTAATCGATCTCAGATCTCCCGGACTCTATGCAGAGGGTCATATCAAAGGTTCTGTTAATAAGCGTTTTGAGGATCTGCCGGTCTATTTTGAAACCGGTATCAAGCCATTTGAATATGACAAGATTATTATGGTTTGTGAGGATGGACAATTGTCAAGCTATACTACATGTCTGCTCAGGCTCATGGGATATGGTAATGTCTATGCAATGAGGTGGGGCATGAGCGCCTGGAACAACAGCTTTGCAAAGGAAGGCTGGATGAAAGGTGTTTCAGGAAAATATGAAGCAAAAATTGAGAATAAGATAAATGATAAGCCTGTCGCCCGGAACAATGCCTGAACTTGGAACCGGAAAAGGTATCAGGGGTGGAGATAGGAGCAGCCAGGTTCAGCAAGGTTTTTAAAGATGGAACATCTCAGATCATGATTTCAGCGGATGAGGTGTTTTCTGATCCTCAGAAATATTTTATTATCAATCTTGAAAGAAAAGATAAATACGAGGATGGTCATATACCGGGAGCAGTCAGATATAAACCGGAGGCTACACTTGGATTTACTGAGGAGATGGCTACAATACCCTTTGACCGGACTGTTGTTGTTTATTGCGGAACAGGTCATAATTCAGGCTTTGCAACAGCATACCTCAGGCTTTTCGGATATGATGCAAGAACTCTGAAATATGGGAATAACAGTTTCATGTACGACAAAATGGAAAAAGAGAGGGTAAGCTTATCATGGCTTCCGTTTACTGAGGCTGAGGTGAATAATTTTGAAACCGTAAAATAGCAGGAGTTAATATTTTTGACATTCAGAGTTCCGGTCTGGCCATTGTGTCGGGCCGGAATTCGTTTTTAAAGACTTCGTTGTCATTTTCCTGAGTAAGGATATAGAGATTCCTGCAGCCGGTCTGACTGATTACCATCCATAGCCTGGCTGAAAGAGCAGGATCAGATGAGAAGAGCAGAACCGGACCTTTATGATCCCTGATTCTTTTAAGATAGTTGCTGTTTAATACAGAATCAGGTGGAATATGGATTCCCTGAAACTGTTGATCCGATTTCAGGACTTGTTCTTGTCAAGGTAAATAATAAGCTTTTCACCCTCAAGTGTTCCGATTCCTTCTGCAGTTATAACATTTGAAAGATCGAATGAAGGTTCAGCCCATTTTTTTGCATCATATTTAAAACTCTCTCTGCTGCATGTTCTTAAAGCCAGAAGGATCAACAGGGGAAGAACGATTGCAATAATTATTTTGTATCTGTTTATCAGGTTCATAAGTCTTGTTTATTAATCACGGTTATTCACATCCTCCGTCAAGTTTTTTTGCAGCAGTATGTCTTGATTCAATGAATTTTTGTTTGAGACTGTCAGGAAGGCTGTTTATCTGAGTGAACATTTTTCTTGCCTCTCATTCTTGATTCGAAGAGAGCATTCTCCCTTGCTGATATCCTTTCCCCGGTGAAGCTGCTGTTCATTACAGTATTGAACCATTCATTCAGACCACCTTTCATTACATAATGTATTATTGTAATTCAGCCCCCTTGACAGAACAAGGGCATAGTTAGATCGAAGATATCCCCGTTGGAATAAAAAATATATTTTGCCTTTCCGGTATTCAGTACCCTGTCCAGGGTCTGAATCAAGAAATTCGTTATATGGTACATTTATTGATCCGGGGATATTGAAAGCCCTGAATTCAGCGGCAGGTCCTTAAATCGATTAGCTGAACAGTGTTATCTTCTGAAGCCACCACTCTTGCCACCTGATCAGCAGTAAAATAAGTATTCTTCTGATCAAGTACCTCTTCAAGCACTTTATGAGGACTTGTATTGAATGACCTGTTTGAAGAAAGAGGCAGCAAGTGCAAGTATAAGTCCCAGACTTAAAAGTATTGCTGAAAGTTTTTCCCTTGGATTCATTTTCTGAGTTTTTATAGATTGATTTGTGATATCAGGACGTGCGAATTTCTTCTCCGCCAGTTCACCAATCCAGAACATTACAGCGGCTGCAAGTATAAGAAGGAAAATAAAGAGACCTGTCGGTATTCCGAGAGCCTCATCAATTTTTAACGCTCCCTTGTATGAACCATTTGCGAGATTCTGTATCAGGGGATATGTTTCCCCAAAGAGAAATGCTCCGGTGAGCCCTCCAAGCACATAAAACATGGCATCTATCTTTCCTATTGACATCGCACTGAGTCCTGTCCCGGGACAGAAGCCTCCCATAATAAATCCTGCGCCCATAATTATTCCGCCGACTATTGAGGCAGTAAACATAAAATTCATTTACATAGACCTGGTTGAGATTCAGCAATCCGAAATAACTCAGGAACTGCGATCCGGTAAGGGCCACTATGGCAGCTGTAAAGAATACTTTGATAACAGTTGTATCGTATCCGTAAAACATTCCTACGAGTTTGCGGCTTGAAGAAAATCCGGCCTGTTCGAGAGAAAAGCCGAAATCCTATCCCGATAAGCAGTAGCAATCAGCATATCCAGCCACTCAGGTATTGATAATATTGATGATAATGGTCCCATATTTCATTGTGTTAATGTTTGTATATCTTTTAATTCCTCATTCCTCACTGCTCTACGCTCTACGCTTTTCCTAAATCCAGTTTTTTCTGAAAAAATATGCAAAAACATATGCTGAACCGAAAATTGCGATCATTGTTACAAATCCTGCGACGGAGAGCACTGCCATTCCTGAAAGGGCAGCTCCGCTTGTGCATCCCCTTGCCAGCTGAGCGCCGTACACAAAAAAGAGGCCTCCGAGAAAAGCGAGGATCAGTCGCCTTGTATTTGAGATTGCAGGTGATTTTTCAATCCTGAATTTCAACCTTTTCGAGACTGCCCCTGAGATAAAACCACCGAGTACAACTCCGAATATTTCGAGAGTAAGCCAGTTGTTAAGAGGTTTTTTACCATTCTCAAAATATTTACTGTAATAGATTGAACTCTCAGCATGAGGCCGGTCAACAGCGCCGACAATTGAAACCACGCAGTATTTAAGGCCTCCGCTTGCACCGAGGCCTCTTCCGCTTAAAAACATTGCCAGCAGAAGTACTATACCAAGCAAAGTGCCTGCCAGGTACGGATTCATATATTTATTTTTCATTGTCACTGATAACTCCTTTATATAACAATTAGATTATTGCAAAAATAGTAAAACCGGGCTACCATTTAAACAAGACCGGGTGCAATGAGTTCAAAGTTTATAAGTCATTCATGATACTCATTTAAGGAGCCTGACCTGGTCCCAATCTTGTATTGGAGCACATCAGTACACAAAACCCGGCAAATAATTATACCTTTGGAAATCATTAATAATTGGGAAAAATGGGCCGGTTTAAACTTACATTGGAATATGAAGGCACCCGCTATTCAGGATGGCAGATGCAGAAAGGTGGAAAGACAATACAGGGTGAGATACTGGATGCATGCAGGGAGTTATTCGATACAAGCGAAATTGATTTGTTCGGAGCCGGCAGAACCGATGGAGGTGTGCATGCACTTGGTCAGGTCGCTCACCTGGGAGTCGAAACAGAGCTTGAACCTCTGAGAATCAAGTATGGAATAAACGACAGGCTGCCACCCGACATCTGCATTGTAAATGTGGAAGAGGCTCATCCGAAGTTTCATGCACGGCATGACGCCAATGCAAGAAGCTATATTTACCAGATAAGCAGAAGACGTACAGCATTCGGAAAGAAATTTGTATGGTGGATCAAGGATCAGCTCGATATTGAAAAGATGAATGAGGCTGCAAAAAATTTTGCCGGACTCAAAGATTACCAGTTCATTTACCGATGAGGAGCAGGAGGGATCTTCAACAAAAGTTGAAGTCTTGCATGCCTCTGTTATTGAATTTGGTGACCTGATTATTTTTCATGTTATAGGTTCGCACTTTTTATGGAAGCAGGTCCGCCGGATGACAGGAGTTCTTGTCGAGGCGGGTCGTGGAAAACTGTCATCTGCAGAGATTTCATCTTTTTTCAGGACACAGTCGGATGTTCCTGCCAGGCTGACTGCTCCGCCAAGCGGATTGTTTCTTGAGAGAGTGTATTACAGGAACGAAGAGATAGTTTACAAGACAAAACCAGTAATTCATGTCTGATATGACATTCTGAACTCCCGGACCTGACAAGTAAGGTTGAAGAGCTCCGTGTTGCCGCTGGGAAAGAATGATCTTCAATGATTAATATCATAAATCTTTTGCAGATATAGGACAAAGTGTTAACTTTTGCAACAGTAAAAAATCAAACTATATGAAAAGACGTGATTTTATTAAGGACATCGGCTGTCGTAGCGCCAATGATGACTCTTTTTCCCCCGGATCTTACATCGGTTGTAAGGGAATCTCTTCCCGGAAAGATTGAGAAAAGATCTCTTGGCAGGACCGGAGAGATGCTGAGCATGATCGGTTTTGGCGGAATTATTGTCATGAATGCGACTACCGCTGAGGCTTCAGATGCTGTTAAACTTGCCATTGATGCAGGGATTAATTATTTTGATGTAGCGCCATCTTACGGGAATGCAGAGATAATGCTCGGACCTGCCCTTGAGCCTTACAGAAAAGATGTATTTCTTGCCTGCAAGACAACAGAACGCAGCAAAGAGGGATCACGAAAGGAACTGGAGCAATCGCTGAAGAATCTGCGTACCGACCATTTTGATCTCTATCAGTTTCATGCGGTTACTACCCCTGAGGATGTAGAGAAGATATTTGCAGCCGGAGGTGCCATGGAGACCTACCTTGAAGCCAGGAAAGAGGGTAAGATCCGTTTCATCGGATTTTCAGCTCATTCCGTGGAAGCAGCTATGGCTATGATGGACCGGTTTGATTTTGATACAATTTTGTTCCCTGTTAATTATGTGACCTGGAATGCTGGCAATTTCGGACCACAGGTGCTTGAAAAGGCCCATCAGAAAAATATGGGCATACTTGCTCTGAAATCGATGGCTAAGGGTCCTTTAAGCAAAAGGTGCAGAGAATAAGGAATATCCAAAATGCTGGTATGAACCGCTTACAAGCCCGGAAGATATTAAAATGGGCCTGAGCTTCACATTATCGCATCCGGTAACTGCTGCGCTTACTCCGGGAGATATCAGGCTCTTTAAGACAGCTCTGGGTACTATCCGGAAGTATAAAACCTTTAAAGGATGCAGAGATTCAAGACGATAAAGGAAAAAGGACTTGAAGGTCAGCCCTTGTTTAAATATCCCAGAGGATAGACCAGTATGAAATGGTTAACGGGTATACTTTAATTTAAGGTTGAATTTGGTATCGTAAATGTAATAACAGGGATCATCACACGATGATTTATCATACTTAACCCTTGGTGTTGCTGAATCCACTGCGATATATGTATCCTCAGAGATGTGATATGTTGCAGTGATCGTGTATTTTTTGTTAATTGTAACCGGCTGAGTAAAAGATTTTTGGTATACGAATGTAGCTGCCAAACTGTATGCTGTCCTCAATATTGCCTTCCCATATCTCAATAAGCGCTCCATAGAAATGATCCGGATCAAGTTCTGCATTGAGGTCAGCTGTAAGCGGTTCATCCGGTACGCAGTCTGAACAGGTCACAAAAAAGCTCTGATCGTCACATGATAGTGCGATACATAAAAACATAAATGTGATTATCCTTAAAGTTTTCTTCATGATTTCAATACCATTTTATTGGAGTTACATGTGTCCGTACCCTGTCGAAATAGATAGTGTATGAGCATCCGGCTCTGCACCATACAGGCCCGATATGATAAAAATCTGATTTGACATATTCAACCCCGAGAGAGAGTGACAGATTCCTCCTGCTCCACTTTAATGCAACATCGGGAATTATTTTGAATTCGCTGGGAGGTACAATCGCGGTTCCTTTCAATTTATGGCCGAATGAGTAGCCAGCCAGAACAGAGGTTGTTAATATGAAATTGGATTTGAATGGATTTTCAGAGAGCATGAAATCTTTGAAGACGCCTGTGTAAACCAGTAACCCTTTGTCAAGATACTGATGATAAAGGTGTTCGGAATCCTTAATCAATACCCTTGTATCCCAGAATTTGGTGTCACATCCCATTAAAAAGCCGGCGTTCAGATATGGTTCCTTGAAGGCCAATGATATCCCTGTATAGTAATCCTTAAATGTGAATCGCGATGACACCATAATAGTTGCCTGATCGATGCCATAATCAATCTTTCCGGGAATCTTATTCTCCCTGAGCAGACTGATCATCTCTTTTCTCCTGTACTTTGTAGCCACAATGTATGGATCAACTGCATTTTCGTGCGGGTCGGCCCATTTATTTCCAATCTTAAGAAGATATTTTGCTGATTGTGCCTGGTTGGTTGATATTGCCAGATCCAATGCATTATAGTGAGCATTATTTGCTGCGTATATATCAACTCCGCGCCTGTAAAGAAGATCCATTACAAGAGTGTCATTGTTTACAGCAGCCATTAGAAAGGGTGAATAGCCCTTCAGGTTTCTGGCTTCCATGTCGGCACCGTTCTGAATCAGGAGATCTGTAACATCCGCATATCCAGCCATAACAGCAGCCAGAAGGGGAGTGGTGCCATCATCTGATTTCTGATCAATGGTTGCATTATAATACAGAAGCAGATCAGTAATATCAAGATATCCGTTAATGGAGGCATAATGAAGAGGTGCTGCACCGTTTCTGTCAGTAAAGTCAATATCTGCTCCGGCACGTATAAGTGCTTCACAGATCTCTAAGTTGTTGTTTTTGACTGCTATAATGAGCGGTGTTTCATAACTGGTTGTCAGTTTGTCCAGGAGCTGGATGATATTGCAGAAGTGTTTTTACAGCCTTAAGCTGGTTATTTATTACTGCATATATCAGAGGTGATACACCTTCTCTGCTCTCGGCTTCTATTTCAGCCCCCATTCCTATCAGCCGGTCAATTTCAGAAGAGTATCCCTTCGTGGCGGCAATCATAAGATTATAGTTCAGGTAGTTTTCATAAAGAGCAGGAAGATAATCACTTGTGTCGATATCCACTATCGCAGTAGTATCCTCTTTCTCCAGCATTACCCTGCTGATCTGTTTGCCTGTTACGTCCTCCTGGGCAAATAATAAAGACGAATGGAACACCAAAGCGGCAAAAAATAAAACCTGCTGTAAATATCTTCCAATTGCTGACATAAATACAAAGTTAATTTTTTGATTCTTTTTTGTTTACAAAATTTAGCTTAGATTGCGGAATAATTTTCAAAAAAAAAGCAAATTGAATATCTTTAAGAATAAATTTTTAAATATAAATGTCTCTCTAAAAAAATACTTTTTATTTTTGCCGAAGAAAAATATGTGTTTATTGACCCGACAGACAAAAATATTATTAATTCTTTTCCTGCTATCAATGGTCAGTATTAATCCGGGGCAATGGAGAATAATATTGTACTCGTTGATAAACTGATTCCCAATAATGTCCGAATCACAAACAATACACCGGGGGCACTTGATTTCTCCCGAAGCTGATAACCTTGTAAATTCATTCCTTCGTAACTGGTCAATAGCAGGTGCATCAATTGCTGTTGCAAAGGATGGCAAACTGATCTATGCAAGGGGATTCGGATATGCTGATACTGTGCAGAAGGTTCAGACCCAGCCATTTAACCAGTTCAGGATTGCAAGTATATCAAAGCTTGTTACTGCCATAGCATTAATGAAACTTCACGAGGAAGGGAAGCTCTCACTTGATGCTAAAGTCTTTGGTCCTGATGGAATACTTAATGATCCCTATTTTGCTGAGCCTAAAGATAAGCGGGTATATGATATAACAGTGGAACAGCTTCTTAGTCATGAGGCTGGCTGGACTCAACGGTATGGTGATCAGATGTTTATGCCAACTATTGTTGCGGAAAAGATGAATATGAAACCTCCGGTTGATACCAAAACAATTATAAGATTTGCTCTTGATAAAAGGCTTCATTATACACCAGGAATGGGACGTGCATACTCAAATCTTGGTTATAGCGTACTTGGGCTTGTGATCGAAAAGATCACAGGAATGCCTTATGAAAAATATTGCAAACAGGCAATTCTTGAACCGATTGGGATTTATGACATGACGATTGCCGGTAATCTTCAGTCGGAAAAGGCTCCCTACGAAGTTACCTATTATGAGCCATCAAACGATGTTCTTAAACCATCAATCTATGGGACCGGAGAAATGGTAACTCCGCGATACGGAGGAAACGATATAAGATCTCTTGGGAGCGCTGGCGCATGGTTAGCTACAGCACCTGATCTGATGAGATTGCTTCTTGCAGTTGACGGATTTCAGACCAGACCGGATATTTTGTCAAATCAGAGCATACAGTTCATGACAGATAACAGCAATGGATTTGCTCCGGTTGGATGGAAGACAACTGTTATTGACGGAAACTGGTACAGAACAGGTTCTTTCCCCGGTACAGCCGGGATGCTGAAAAGACAACCCGATGGTATTAGCATGGGTTGTACTGCTTAATTCAAGCGCATGGTGTGGTCCGGATATTTATTCATATATAGGCAAGATGATGAACCGCTTTATTCCAAGAATTGATCCTCTGCCGGATTACGACCTGTTTAACAATTCACTTCCTGTGCCGCTTAATCCGGCTTTTGCAGAATATTCAACAAAGTAGCCATGTGTTTTACAGTCAATGTGAATCTTATCAAAGAGGAACTTGAAAACAGATATGGAGCTACCCTGATAGATCCCGACAAATACCGGCCAAGCTATTACTACCATGCCTTTTCCCTTCCCGAAATTCCGGCAATATGCTCCACCGATCCCGGCAAAATCAGACTTTTAAAATGGGGCCTTATACCATCCTGGACAAGGAGCATTGAAGATGCCAATATAATAAGATATAAAACATTTAATGCCAGGGCTGAAAGCCTGACTGAAAAACGCGTCATTCTCATCGGCGGTGCGAACCGGACGCTGCATCATTCCTGTAAAAGGATTCTTTGAATGGCAGCATGCAGGAAAGACTAAAATCCCATGGTATATATTTCATAATGAAAATGAAATATTATCTGTTGCAGGGATTTACGATGAGTGGACCGAAACCAGATCGGGAGAGCTATTTTCCACATTTTCAATTGTTACAACTGACGCTAACGACCTGATGTCGGAGATACACAATTCTGCAAAAAGAATGCCTGTCATTCTTGATAAGGCTTCTGAAAAACTCTGGACTGATCAATCATCATCACCGAGGATGTTTACCTTTCGCTGCTCAAACCATGCCCGAATGAGATCCTACGGGCTCATACAATCAGTCCCCTGATAAACGACAGGAATGTTAATCGCAATACCCCTGAGGTTATAAAGCCATATTCTTACAGTACCGGAAATCTGCTGTTTTAGATCAAATTAATCAATATAAGGCATTCAGTGTTCAGCTAATTCTCTGTGAACTCTGTGTCTTCTCTGATGGCTCTCTGTGTAACAAATAAAGCAACTGTCACATGAATGACGCGAGAAAGCACAGATGACCACGAGTGAAACGATTAGTACTTATTGTGCAACAAACTGATACGAAAGTGTTCCGGTCTGGATCTTTGGGGAATTGATATCGGAATTGAACCTTGAGATCTGAGCTGTTGTAACTGCTGTCTCAACCAGGCAAGGGTCTGAAGTTGTGCTCTCATTTTCAATGACCTCTACTTTCTCAACAATACCTTTCTGATTCACCTCAATCGACATTACAACTTTTCCTGATCCCTGACACTTATAGATCGGAAGTCGGAAGATATGTGTGAGTCCTTCCGGGAAGATTATAATAGATTCGGGTCGGACCTTTATAATTTGCAGCCATCTCCTGCGATTTGTCAGGTTTGTCCTTCTTTAACCTGGAAGTATCTTTTTCACCTGTTGCAATATTTTCGTCTCCCTGCATTGCAGCAGCCCTTTTCTGTTCATCGATGAAATTATCCTTGCCGAGTTTCCCGCTTTTAATAAGTTCCTCCTTTACCTTATCAATATAGTCAGCCTGGTTGATCTTTGGGTCTCCCTTATTTGCAAGATTGCGGGCAATATTGAGCATCTCCTGATCTCCCTGCAATATTTTTTCAACAGTCGTTGCAGGCAATGCTATAAGCTTTTCCTTATTTTCCGGTCTTATCGCATCCTCTGGTGCAAATTCCACCTGGAACACCTCCTTGATTTCATTGTGTAATGAACTGATCTGAAACGACATGAATATTATTGCTGCTATAAGATGAATAATCACAGTCCCAAGTATCCCTACAAGTCTCCCTTCATGCTTTTTCATGAATGCGAAATTATAAATTATTACTTTTGTAAGACTATCTGTTTGCTCTAATAATTTGCCGGCATTCTTATTTTTTGTCAGGATAAATATTCTGAATGAATTATTTAACACCTCAAAGTAAAATGAAAACAGAACTTATTCTCGAGATTATTAAGGAAAGATGGAGCCCATGCGCCCTTTCTTCGGCCCCTGTTGAAGAATTTAAGCTGAAGGCTATGTTTGAGGCTGCCGGCTATGCACCTTCAAGCAATAATGAACAGCCATGGATTTTTGTATATACAACACAGCAGGATGGCAGGATTTTCACTGATTATCTGGATTTCCTGAATGAATCAAACAGAGTCTGGGCAAAAGAGGCCTATGCACTTGTTATCAGTATGGCAAGGACAAGATACAGCAAAAACAACAAGATCAACAGATATGCTTTCCATGATACAGGAATGGCCGTTACGAACCTGCTGCTTCAGGCTCTGGCCATGGATATATATGTTCATCAGATGGGAGGCTTTTCGATAGAGAAGGTGAAAGAATATTTCAGGCTGGATGAAAATATTGAACCTGTTGCTGTTATGGCAGTAGGATATATGGGTGACGGGTTAACGCTTCCACCTGAACTTTTGAAACGAGATGAGAAGAGAAGATCCAGAAAATCAGTAAATGAATATTCATTCAGAAACAATCTTTCAGTACCAGCATTTTAGACAGAGAGCGGATTCTGATAATTATTTGCTTTTTTGCTTTTTGGTCTTTTTTCTGACCTTAGCCTCAGTGGGTTTATTAAACTTCTGGTTCTTAAACAATCCGTGTTTTAGTCCGTTAACAAATTTTGCCCAGGCAAAAGGATTGAGAAGATTATTCACAGGATATTGATTTCTGGTTGCCATAGCACTGAAATTCTGTTCCATGGCATATCTGTAGCCAGCTTCAGGAGAGACTCTTACCCCGACCTGGTTCGACATTGCAACATAAATCGAAGCAAGATTATCATTCATATTCTCAATAATTGGATCAACAGGCTTCTCTCTCGTCATATCCTTAAGAAAATCATTGTAGGTTTTCCAGGGAAGAATAGTTACCTCCTGTATCGAAATTGTGTCAATCTGAAGAATAATATCAACATTGCACTGTCTTGCCCTCATAATGATTCCGGGATAATTGTATGATATCTTTTATATCCCAGTGCCCTGAAAAAAATAGTATCTCCCTGCGTGCTTGGAATGGAATAGATCCCGGACCGTTCACTTATCGTACCTCTTTTAAGCTTTTTGGATATTACAGCCACTCCTGCAACAGGCTTGTATGCCTCATCTACGATTAAGCCGCTTACCTGGATATATGTTTGTCTTTCAGTTGTCTGACCGTATGCGGAGAGCAAAGAGACAGTTAGCAGTATAATTGTATAAATAACTCTGTTCAATTAGAACCTTGTTTTCTTATGGTATTTGAAATTCGTTTGCAAAATAAACATTATTGAGTGTAATGATGAAACATTTAACCATTTTTTAACATGGCACAGCTCCTGTATAAAATTATTCGCATTTCCCGATTGTTATTAATTTAAACCTTTCATCATATTAAAATATTGAAAATATTCCAATATTTGTTTCCTTGTTTTTTCAGCGTTATTATTCTGAAAAACCTGTTTTAAGTGAATCATATAAATTTTTTATATCTCTCGATTATCTGATCATTATATGAAAAAGTTACTGTTACTTGGTGATGAAGCTATAGCTCAGGCAGCTCTGGATGCGGGATTGAGCGGGATGTATGCTTATCCGGGAACGCCATCTACCGAGATTATGGAATATATTCAGTCATCAGCAGGAAGCTGAAGACCGGAATGTACACAGGGAATGGTCATCAAATGAAAAGACAGCCATGGAAGCAGCACTCGGCATGTCATATGCCGGAAAAAGATCAATGGTAGCAATGAAACATGTCGGACTGAATGTAGCTGCCGATGGTTTTATAAATTCTGCCATGACCGGAGTGAATGGTGGACTCATTGTAGTGTCGGCCGACGATCCTTCTATGCATTCCTCACAGAACGAACAGGATTCAAGATTCTATGCCAGATTCGCCATCGTGCCATGCTTTGAACCTTCCAATCAGCAGGAAGCCTATGATATGATCTTTGATGCCTTTGAGCTTTCGGAAAAATACAAGACTCCTGTTTTGTTCAGGATCACAACAAGGCTTGCCCATTCAAGAGCAAGTGTTTTAAGACAGGAACCTCTTCCCGAGAAAAAACTATCTCTGCCTGATGACCCTCTGCAGTTTGTTCTGCTTCCTGCTATTGCAAGAAAAAAGTATAAGAGCCTGCTTGAGTCACATATGAATCAGTTAAATTTGATATCAGAATTACAAAATACAATCATGTTCAAAGACGGAAAGAAAGAGAGAGCTTGGAGTTATTGCCTGCGGCATTGCTTATAATTATCTGATTGAAAACATAAGTGATCAGATTGATGACTTTCCGGTTCTGAAGATCTCTGCATACCCATTTCCAAGGGAGATTATAGAGTCTGTAACATCAAGATGCAATGAAGTTCTGATCCTTGAGGAAGGAGCTCCTGTTGTTGAGGAAGCCCTGAGAGGTCTTCTTGACAATGGAATAAAAATATATGGCAGGCTTGACGGTACAGTGCCGCGTGATGGCGAACTCAATCCTGCTATTGTTGCAAAAGCTCTCGGTATGCCTGTCAGTTTTGGAGCAAAGGTACCTTCACTGGTAAAATCGCGACCTCCATCCTTTTGCAAGGGTTGCGGACATGCAGACATGTTCACATGAACTTAATGAAGCAATTAAACCTTATGGTCCGGGCAGAGTATTTTCTGACATCGGATGCTATACCCTGGCGGCGCTTCCTCCATACTCCTCAATATATTCATGCGTCGATATGGGAGCATCAGTCACAATGGCAATCGGAGCTGCAGATGCAGGCCTGTTTCCGTCGGTGGCCGTGATTGGTGATTCTACTTTTACCCATTCAGGAATGACAGGACTACTGGATGCCGTTGTCAAGAATTCATCCGTTACAGTTATAATCTCAGATAATTCCACAACCGGTATGACAGGCGGACAGAAATCACAGGCAACAGGAAGGATTAGACAGATCTGTGAAGGTATAGGAGTTAAGCCTGAACATGTTATCAACCATGGTTCCATTGCGAAAAAATCATGAGGAAAATGTGAGTATTATGCAGACAAGAGTTTGAATATAAAGGTGTTTCAGTCATCATTGCATCACGCGAGTGCATACAGACCGCCACAAAAAGAAAGAGAACTGAAGCATATCAGCAGAATAAGATTTAAATGTTCGGAAATGAAGAATGACATAATATTATCAGGTGTGGGAGGTCAGGGGATATTATCAATTGCCGCCGCAATAGGGCTGGCTGCAGTTGCAAATGACCTGTTCCTGAAACAATCTGAAGTTCATGGGATGAGCCAGAGAGGAGGAGACGTCCAATCACATCTGCGGACTGTCTGATAAACAGGTGTCATCCGACCTGATTCCTTATGGAAAAGCAAATCTTATAATTTCAGTCGAGCCTATGGAATCATTAAGATATCTTCCATGGTTGTCAGCAGACGGATGGCTTGTAACAAATTCAAATCCGTTTGACAATATTCCTGATTACCCTTCAACTGATGATATAATTGCAGGAGATCAAGAAAATAAGAAATCATATCATTATTGATGCTGATATGATTGCAAAAGATTGCGGTTCATCGCGTTCCGGCAATATGGTAATCCTTGGAGCAGCTTCACCTTTTATAGATATGCCATCAGCAAGCCTTGAGGAGGCGATAAGAAAACTTTTTGGAAGAAAAGGGGAGGAGATTGTTGAATTAAATCTGAAAGCTTTCAGAGCCGGCAGGGAATATTCAGTCGCTCCTTCAGAACTTAAATGAGGCGTTCAGAAAGATAAGCGCTGACGATGGTAATGCTCTGATCGTACCGGATAGTATCCTGGTAATCCAGAGCCAATCTGACATTCCTGCTGACAGTGTACTGAAGTCCGGTAATAAAGAAATTTCCATCCAGCAGATAAGTCCAGTCATCACCATTGTCAGAGGTTCTGTAACTGAACCGGAATAATCATAACGGGCGAAGAGTTCATATTTATCAGACAGGGTCAAAGCGCCGGTAGTGGTTATTCCCCAGCCATTATGACCTTCCTTTAGATCAATATTTGTTTTGTAATTGGCCTCGGCACCAATAGTTATCCTGTCATTCCTGAATCCGGCAAAGCTCAGAAAAGTATATTGCCAGATCCCATATTGTTTGTTTACATCATTGTATAATCTGAGTGCAAAATGATCTGAAGGTGTTATTGTTATCCCAGCTGAAGACTTTACTCCATTGTCGAGCTGGAGCTCAGAGTAACCTTCACCATTCATTACTGTGATATCAGCACTTATGAGATCACTGAATTTATAATCTGCTACAATACCGAGATCTGCGACTACTCCGTAAAGATTCAATGCCTGGAAGGTATTGGCCACAAATCTCTTTCCCCAGAATTTCTGCCCAAAATCGAAATGTCTTGTACTTGTTATTCCGAAGGAGAGACGAAGCTCTCTCTTTTTTATAGGTTACTGATGCCTCCCTTACATATGCATACCTGCGATGGACTGAATTTAATGGCAGATCTTCCGGGCTGCCGATATTCAGAATGATTGTTGATGAAAAATTATTGTCAGGAAAAAAATTGTAACCAAAATAAGCTCTGTTCAGTCCAAATCCTGTTGTCTGCACTGAGTCATTGAGGTTCACATGAAAGTCAGTAAAGATCTCAGCAATAGGGCTGACCGGTAATCTTGATGTTGCCGGGATTTGCGGAAGAGCAGTCTGGAACAGCAGGAAAATGGCCGGAAAAAAAGTCAGGATTCTTCTTAAAAATATTGAGTATTTGAAAAAGTCATATTGAGTTATCAGGGGTATGTTCCGGTGTTAATTTCACCGGATTTTTGCCCCAAAGATATCAACAATTGGCTTTCATGCAAATCCATTTTTTTCTTTTATTAACTGTAATAGTTCATGCCAGGATATAGATCTGACATGGTCTTTTGGTTTACTGATATTGTTGGGTCGCGGGATGAAAAGTTCGCCAGCTGTGCCAGAACTCCTGGTAGGCATTAACTCTTTTTAAATCACCCTGCCCTGGTGACAGATTATTTCCCGAAAAGTTGTAGATGTTCCCACTGCCTGAGAGTGTGTCATTGCGGAGAGTAAAAATATCTGCTCCGTCGGGTCTTTCAAAGGCTGCAAAGCTCTCTCCGTCGGCAGACAAAACGATTATAACCGGTGTTGTGCCAACTATATCATTGATTATTCTTTGTTTTTTGAGAAAATTCCAGTCATAAGCTTTGCTTTCCGGATCTTTCAGAATACCGACTACCCACGATTTGTCCTTCCATGAAAGGCTGTCGGTTCGGGTAAGCCTGCCTGTGCTTCTTGCCCTGTTCAAATTTTCCTGCATTATCGTATTTCATTTTTGAGGCTTCATCGGCCTGCATCACAAGTGCATCGGGATACAGGTCAAACAATTTTCCCGCAGTTAACTGAACTGGATTCATATTCAGGCATCACTTTTCCCTTTCATTGGTCCGGCAATTGCTTCTCCGGTTGCCTGTCTCCACCAGCTTCCGGTGGTTTCATCTTCAAACATTGCATTATAGTGATCCATGCCCACAAGACGGAACTTTTCAGGATGCCTTCCAATTTCCGGTATAAAGGCACGACCTGTGCGGCAAACATTGCAATAGGTAACTATCAGCGAAAGATCTCCGACAGTATCCTGAACCTGGTGGTGATACGACAGATATCTTATCGGGTAGCCTTTTGCAATTCCATTGTTTACAACACAGATTAAAAGACTGCTGTCGTTAAGCATATTTTCTGACTTTGGCTTGAGGATCAGCTTTCCCGGTTGTCTGAACATGCTCTCTGCATTCATTTTGAAATTGAAAGTATAGATTATTATTGCTGATCCAAGAAGTGACAAAACAGGCAGCAGGGTGAGTTTTTTGTTGAAAGCGCTCACAATGCCTGCAACAATCAGTATCCCGCATCCAATCCTGAAATACCATCTGTGGGAATACAGAAAATAGGCAACATCAATGCTCTTAATTTCCTGGCTGCCAGGCATTGGCATAATAAAGAAGACATTCAGGATTTCAAATACTGATATTAATATAATTCCGGTATAGAATAGTTTTTTAAGAAAATGATGCATAAGATGGGTTGTAAATATTATGTTTATACCATTTATTATCAGCGGTTTAAAAACTGATCGAAAGCAATTGAGACATAATAAACGGCACCGATCGTAGGCGAACCATATGCCTGGTATACCTGGTTATTGAGCAAATTGCTCCCGCCAATTTTCAGAATCGATTTTATTGCATGAATTTTATAAGATATCTGAGCGTCAACAACAGAATAGGCATCAATTCTTCCGGGGATGAGCTGGTTAAAAGTACCTGTCCAGTCGAAAGCATCCTGCCAGCGCCATGCAAGGTTAAAACCAAGGTTCTGTGAAGCCGGATTTCTTCCAAGTGTTATTGCTGTTCTGAATTTTGGGCTATTGAAGGCCGGAATATCATTTGGATCTGCATTGAGCAGATTAAACTCTGCCCAGGTAATATTTCCTCCTAGTGAAAAGTCGCTCGGCAGCAGCCATGTGAGACCCAGTGTAGCGCCCTGAGAAGTTACACGGTCTGAGGCATTTGTATACAACTGGAAAAGATGGCTGTTCCCTGTGAGCAGATCAGCTGCAGCCTGCGGGTTTATTGTGCCATCTGATCCAAGAACCGGACTTTCTGGTTGCATAACCACCTGGTTAAGAATGAAATCATTGTAGCTGCTGTAGTAGTAATTCGCATCAACCAATACCTTATTTGATAACAGGGCTTTGTAACCTATCTCAAAGGTTTGCACCCTCTCAGGTTTAATATATTCCACGTCCGATTTAACCAGGAGATCCTTTGATTGCATAATTGCCTCCTCTGGTGTTGCACCTCCGCCTACCGCTGCTCCGAATGCCCCGAAGAATGGTCCAAGTGAGGTTGATGTAAATGAGTTCTCATACACATTCATGCCCTTGCTGTTGCCTGGAACGCCTCCAAGTATTGTAATGGGACCTGCATTGAGTTTTATATACTGGTCACCGGGAGTCGGATTTCGGAATCCGGTCTGGTAGGAGACTCTGAAATTGTGATTACCTGCCAGCGTGTAAACCGCAGATGCGCGTGGAGTCACCCGACCGGTGAAATTTTGGTTTTTGTCATATCTTACCGAGCCTGTAATTTTAAGCTTTTCAGCGAGCAATCTTTTTGAAACCTGTGCGAAAGCGCCTCCTTCCTTTATTTTGATATTGTTGTCAAGGTCATCGAAAAGTGTCCCGTTGGTGAACATATCATACATCCTGAAATTTCCTCCGACAAGTAGATCAAAAATCTTAATCTTATCGCTGAAGTCATACTGTCCTTCAGCATGGTAGAACTTGCTCTGACTTATGATCCCTGCTCCATCGAGACCCTGCTTTTTAATCAGCAGATCCTTCTGTTCATTAAATTCAGCTGTCCCTGGCATAAACCTTCCCTGGTCGGCAAATGCTCTTGCTGCTGAATGATCTGCTGCACGTCACTCCGCTTATTGTTCCGTTGTATGCAGCTTCATACCTTGTATACCACATATCATCTGCCTGATCTGCCGGAACGACGTTCCCGCTCGAGATCCTGAACCCAGGTCTTGTTGATCAGCTGGCCTAAAGCTTTTCCGTTATATGAATCTTTTGAATTTTCAATATTTGCATAGGCACGTATAAAATAATTGGAGCCTTTCATCTCCACGCGATGCTGCTGAAAATTAAAATTATTCAGCTGAAAGCGATTGCTTCCTGTGTATGCAGCTCTTCCCTGGTTATAATTATATTGATAGATCAGCTCAGTGTTATCACTTACCCGGTAATGCAAAGCGCCATTAGCCTTAACGCTGTAGACATTGTAATCGAGAAGATGGCGCTCCTCATATCCCGTCCTCGAAACAGCGCCTATGCCATTCAGTGTCCGGGAATTATCATCACCATAGATGTTAAGCGCATTGCGGGCAGGGTTGTTATCCCCCCTTTGATCCTCCGGTGTACCCTGGTCAACATCTGTATAGTTGGTAGCATACCAGTCAAGTCCCTTGAAATAGGAGAGATTGAGTTTAAATGCAAAGCGGTTGTTTATTGCCTTTGCGTATCTTACTGACAGGTCATACAGCGGCGTCGGATCTGCATACTGCTCATTTATATGATTCACACCGGTCTTCACCTCGGCGCTTAATCCCTGGTACTGGAACGGATCCTTTGTCCTCATCATGAGTACTCCGTTAAATGCCACCGGTCCGTATAACGCCGACGCTGAACCGGGTATCAGTTCTGCACTCTCCATGTCAAGATCTGATGATCCAAACAGGTTTCCTACAGCAAAGCTCAGCCCGGGTGTCTGGTTATCAACCCCGTCAACAAGCTGAAGAAAACGAGAGTTCCCTGTATCATTGAATCCCCTTGTATTAATTTGTTTGTAAGTCAGGCCGCTTGTAACCATTTCAAGCGACTTGATATTCTGAAGACCATCATAGAAATTAAGCGATGGTGATTCTCTTATTGATTTCAGATCTTGTTTCTCTATGCTGACCGGAGATTTAAGAATGTTCTCCTCAACACGAGAGGCTGAGACAACAACCTCATCCATCAGTTCACTTTTCTGATGAAGATCAACGGATACGGGACTGTCTGAGGTGGTGATTTCAATCTCCTGTTTTTGATACCCAAGGCTTGAAATTATCAATTCAAGCGGAAGCGGTACAGAGGTATTCAATCTAAAATTCCCCTTATTATCCGTTATTGTACCGGTAAGTTTTCCTTTAACTGTAATATTAGCTCCGGCTACAGGTTCTTTTGTTTCAGCATCAATTACCCTGCCTGTAAATGTGATATTCTGTGCCATGGAAGGAATTGAAACCGCAGAGTATAAATACGAGTAAAATATATTTCATGGGATAGGTTTTTAGTTTTAAAATTAAATAGAATGATTCTAAATAATAAAATCGTAAAATAAGCTTTGCAATAGTTAAGGATTTGTTAATGAAAGTTAAAGTTTAAATAAAATAGTCAGGCTGATCTAAAAAGCAGGTGGTTATTCCTTTACAGATTTATCCGGACAGTTGTGATAAAGTATTAAATTCACTTTCGGCTAAAATTCAAAGAATATGTCAGCAAACTCAGATAAAAGAGCGGAAGGATTTCTTTCAATATCCGATCAGTACAAACTCGGCGGACTTGTAACAGAATCTTCTCATCCTGAAACATCGGATCTGTCAGAACTTGCAGCAAATAATCTCAATAAAGCAGTTACTGTCTTAAAGGAGCTTGATATCAATACGATCAGGAGTGTTTTCCTCGAAAAAGAAGGAGATCTGCAAGCTTAAGGCTGCAGTTTCTGATACCTTAAAAAACGGAAGCAACATTTTTTTCTGTGGCTGTGGTGCAACAGGGAGACTATCCCTGACGATTGAAACTCTGTGGCGCCAGGTTCATGAAAATGATGCATTGAAAGACAGGGTATTCAGTTTTATGGCAGGAGGGCGATGTTGCCCTTATACGATCAATTGAAAATTTTGAAGATTTTCCTCAGTTTGGAGCCAGACAGCTTGTTGAAGCAGGTTTTAAGGATGGTGACCTGCTGATAGGTACTACAGAAGGGGGAGAGACCCCATTTGTTATCGGGGCTGTCGAAAAAGCAGTGAAGCTTTCATCCAGAAAGCCATTTTTTCTCTATTGCAATCCTGACGATCTTCTTTGCAGCGCTGCTGAACGATCAAAGCTTGTTCTTGAAAATAATGCGCATTGAAAAGATCAATCTGACAGTGGGACCAATGGCTGTAACAGGAAGTACAAGGATGCAGGCTTCTACAATACTGCTTGCCGTTGCGGGTATTGCACTTCTCCGGAATGAATGAAACCGATGAGAATATGTGGGAAATGCAATAGATACTTTTCGGAGTTCTGGGAAAAGGCAGATATTCATTTCATCGATCAGTTTATAATCAGGGAAACAGAGTGCTATGAAAGGGGAGAATATCTGCTTTATGAATCAGATAACAGTTTAGGTATTACAATTATCACTGATACCACCGAAAGATCACCCACTTTCAGTCTGTTTCCGTTTGAGAATGAAAACGAACCGGATCAGACACCTTCTCTCTGCTACATATATATGCCTGATTCAGGCAACAGCAAGGCGGCCTGGGATAGTCTGCTGTGGCGTGCACCAAGGACTCTTGAATGGCCCGATATAGACGGGATAGCCTCAATGAAAAGGCTGCTTGGTTTTGATTTCAGTGCCGAGCTGATAAACAGGAGGGGGAGGAGTCTGAAAAATTCTGTTCATCATTTGTTCAGGATTAAATCTGATGAGTCGGTGATACATTTTTCACTTGATGAACTGAATTATTCATTTCATGTTCCATTCAAAGATCCTCTTTTTACCCACCTGCTTCTGAAAATGATCTTAAATACTCATTCAACACTTGTTATGGGAAGGCTTGGAAGGTATGAGGGGAATGTTATGACATATGTGAGGGCCAGTAATAATAAACTGATCGACAGAGCTATACGGTATATTGATCTGATTCTGAAAAATAAGAAAATTGTGCTCTCCTACGAAACTCTTGCTCATATCCTTTTCGAAACCCTTGAAAAGACGCCTGTTGACCAGGCTATTGTACTGGCTACTGTCGAAGAGGCTGAAAGAGCAGGGACGGGTCGGGACCCGTCCATGCCAGGCACCTGAAATGCAGCGATAATTTCAGACGGGGGATGATTTATAATTCCCCTTCCTCATCCTTGCCCTTCCCGTTCACGTTACCATTCCCATTGCTTTTTCCCGATCCCAGAAGTACGAGATCATCGAGGACGATCTCAGTAATGTTTTTTGTTACTCCCTTCTTGTCCTCATAGCTTCGGTAGACAATTCTTCCCTCGACTGCCACCTCCCTGCCTTTTTTCAGAAATCTGTCTGCAATGTCGGCCAGACCATTCCATGCAACAATGTTGTGCCAGGTTGCTTCGCTTATCTTCTGACCGTCAGCATTCTTGTAGTGGTCATCAGTTGCAAGTGTGAAATGGGTTACTTTTTTGCCGCTTTCAATTGTTTTTGTCTCAGGATCGTGTCCGAGACGACCGATCAGGATTACCCTGTTTTTTAATGAATTCATGACTTTAAGTTTTAGTTTGACATGTTGATTATTTCCTGACAAACTTACGCCACGATTCTGTATAGTGCCGGTTATTAAACATTTATACTCGGTTTGGAATCATTTATAGTCGTTTGTAAACGTTTTTTTATATCTTTATGAAAACTTTAGTGCTGTGGAAAAGAAATGTCTCGATTGCGGCGACACAATACGTGGCCGTACCGATAAGAAATTCTGTTCTGATCAGTGCCGGAATAATTTCAACAACAGGCTTAACCGTGATTCAAACAACTTTGTGAGAAATGTTCATGGCTTGTTGAGAAAGAACAGAAGGATCCTTGCAGAGCTTTATAATGACAAATAAAATCAGGGTTCATAAGGATGCCCTTTTTGCCCTCGGTTATAACTTCAGTTTTTTTACCCATATTATTGAAACCTCAGGTGGGCATAAATTTCACTACTGTTTTGAATACGGGTATCGTGAAACAGGAGATGACTTTCTTGAACTGAGCGTTAACAGTCAGTATCTGGAATATCAGTAGACGGAAGGAGATAGTTAATACGAATCAGATAGACATATTCTCAGGCACTGCATTTTCAGGCAGTTTTTCATTCTCTTTCTCCTCTTTAGGTATGAGCGGGACAAAGTTTCCGGTATATCTTACATGATCGATTCTGTAACTTGCAAGGGAAGTATTGCAGTTACCGTCATTGTTTACAGTTAAATAAACATCAAAAGTGTTCGATTCGTTTTTGACTTTCATATTTATTTCATACAATCCCTTTGAGGTGTTATTCTTTAATTCAAAGGAAACTGCCTTGCCGATCATATCTATTCCCTTGATCGGACGGATAACCGTATTGCTGACCAATATATGCGGCACTGATTATAACCTTATCGCCATTCACGGATTATATAATTGCTTTTGGGATAAGATCGACCATTCCGCCCCGGGAGGTGTAAAGCCGGTCAAATTTTACAATAAATCTCCTCATTTCGACAGCCTGCCTGATCTCGGCCTGCATAATAGCGTTTTTGGCTTCTCCGGATTCCTTCTTCGGTTGTATCTTCCACTTTGGAGGTGGCACAGGACTCATCATTGCCATACCCGTCAGAATAAAAATCAACTTTTTCATGGCATTCTGTTTAAAAGCTAATGTTTCAAATATCATGCCATTCGATTTAGCTGATTTTCATTTGGTTTTGATGAACGGGAAGTAGTAACTCATATTTTCTTTTGTAAGTTTTGTCCCGTATCCGGAATCCTGGAAAGCTTCACAATACTTTATGGTGCCGCCTTTTTCAGGACCGTAAAGTTCTGTCAAGTTTATCGCGGTAAGGATCCGGCATCGAATGCTTTTTTCCTTGTTTCCCCAAGCCAGGCCCTTCTGTCGGCATCAGAAGCTGGTACCTGATTCAATACACCCCTGTTATAAGGAAGCCATTCGTACATCTGGGTTTTGTGCTGATGATACATGTCCATCTTCTTTTCAATTACATCATCTATATCGACGCAAACATCAGCTTTAAATGGTTCGGGATGAATAAATCCGTCGCTCATGAAAAGAAAAAGCGGATTCTTTTCAACAATAGGCACTTTTGGAAGAATTGTCGGAACAGTAACCATATATGCTGCATCAAGAACCAGAACACCTGTATACCTGTGGTCGGGATGATAATCATAAGGTCTGGGACAGATTACAATATCAGCCTTCTGCTCCCTGATTATCCTTATTATCTCGAGCCTGTTCTCATATGTTGGCATCAGCTGTCCGTCGTGATTGTTCAGGGTTATATACCTGACACCGATCACTTCTCCGGCTTTGCGGGCCTCTTCCCGTCTTAATTTTGCCAGCTCTTTTGCCTTAATTGTCTGGTGACCGGCATCACCATTTGTAACTGCAACCATCAGGACATCATAGCCCAGCTGTGCCCATTTGCATGCTGTTCCTCCGGCTTTGTCAGGATCGTCAGGATGAGCTCCGAATATTACAATTCGTAGTTTCTTCTCCTGAACACCCTGCGCTCCTGCATTAAATGATAAAGCAGAACACAAGGATAATCTGAATAATGCAAATAATTGTTTTCATATCTGAATTAATTTAGTTATATTATTTCTCTATTACCGATATACCGAATACTATTTCCTTTACTTTCTGTTCTCGTAACCTTTTATTAACCACGGAGTTTCACAGAGTTTTCACTGAGTTTCACCGATTACCGACTTTGTCATCCGTAGCTTCGGCGTAGCTGAATACTCTTTATCTTCTCCTCCGTCCTCAGCTCTCCGCCCTGCTGTCCAGCTCTCGCCAGTGCTTCAGCTGTCAAAGCCTGCGCTCTGCGCCATGAGCCCTCGGCCCTGCGCTCCCTCACTGCCACTTCATATTTGCCAGATCCCAGGCATCGGCAAAACTTATCCTGATTATCTTTTCCATTATATCCCAGTCGACTGTCCTTGTTTCATCCATTGGCGTATGATATTCTTCCCTGTGGCCAGGCTTGAATCGTATGACAGGAACTCCTGCTTCAACAAATGACCTGTGGTCTGTGCCTCCCGGAGGATTTGCCGAAGGCTGATAGTCAACAAGCAGATCAATATTGTATTTTTTAAGATTTTCTGCCGTAATATCCCTGAACACGGGAAATGAGCTTGTATATGTCATAGTAACCTTATTTGGTTCATCATCTGAAATATACCTTGAGATCATGTCAAAATTCATATTCAGCTTCATGCTTGCCAGCAGGGAAATCCAGATTTCTGACATAGTACCTTGATCCCAGCAGCCCTTCTTCCTCGGCTGCCCAGAAGGCAAATATCATACTGTGTTTTCCGGTTTCTCCCCGGTTGCCATTACTGCTTTTGCAATTGTAAGCACCCCTACGCTGCCTGATCCATTATCATCAGCTCCATTCCAGATATAGCCGTTTCCCATTCCAATATGATCATAATGAGCACCAAGGATAATAATACTTATCCGGATTTTTTCCTTCAACAATACCAAGGATATTTCTTACAGCTACCTGCGAGGTTTTTACACTTGATTTAAGATATACTGATTTCCCCTTAAGACTCGTTGATCCTGAATTTTATATTCAGGTCCGCTTTTCTGATATACTCCTCAGGATAAATGTCTGTTCCATTCAGAATTTCATTTGCAGTTTTCACTGAGACAGAAATTCTTATCAGGTTGTCAGGATTCTTTTTGCCGGGTATTGAATAGCGGGCTCTGGTCTTTCCCTGTACGCGGAACTCCCTCAGAAGGCGACATATTCATAAAATCCCTGCTCTCCGGAGCTGCCTACAACAGCTGCTTCCGGATCGAACTCAAGAATGCCGGCCACACCCATAGCCTTATATCTTGATTCCATTTCACTGACTATTGATGCTAGCCTTTTCTCTGTTTGTGATCTGCTGCTATAAACTTTGGAAGGCCAGCTATCTTAAGAATGAATTTTCCTCTTGACATCAAGTTTGTTGAAATCGTTGTATTTTAAGGTATCATTTATATATCCGTAACCGGCAAAGACAACAGGTGCTTCAATCTCAAAGCCCGGATCAGCAGGGACGTAAATAAAATCCACATTCCAGGTCAGATCTGCTGATTTTACAAGATTTCCGTTTACTGATTTGATTTTAAGAATCTGTTCATCTCCGGGCAGTGTTTTGAGAAGAACAAAATTCTGAAAATAGGTTCTTTCTTTTGTTTCATCCATTTTTTGAAGTCCCGGGCTGTATAAATAATCCCCTCCTGGTTTGACTCCATAAAGCTGCAGCATACTGGCAATATAATCGGCTGCCATGAATTCTCCCTTTTCCCCTGCTTCCCGGCCTTCCATCCAGTCGGAGGCAAGAAATCCAAGTTGTGCTTTAATTGCATCACCTGTTATTGCCTGTAAACCTTTTTCAACTGCAGTTGATCTGTCCGAAATCCGGATATTTGGTAAAAAGACAAAGGATGAAAATCAGAGGTAAATAATAATCTCATATCTGATTGATTTTGATTATAGTTTCTAGTGCTATTGATTTTACTAAGGTAATTATTAATTGCTTTTTGACTAACAATTCTATCTTTGAAAAAAATCAGATTAAGCATAGAGCTATGAAAAAAGCATACTTCTTTTTAGCAGTTTTTCTTCTTATTGTCATTGATATCCTGCGGTCAGGATAAAAAGGATTATGACAACGGATATATTGTTAAAGTCGGAGATCAGGCTCCTGATTTTATTATCAATGAAGCAGGAGGAAAATCCTACCGTTTATCAGATCTGAAGGGAAAAGTTGTAATGCTTCAGTTTACTGCCAGCTGGTGCAGTGTATGCCGGACTGAAATGCCATTTATTGAGAAGGAAATCTGGAAGGAGAAGAGTCAATTCGGGTCTGGTTGTTATTGGCATTGACAGGGATGAGCCTGTTGGATAAGGTGTTGAAATTCAGAGAAGATATTGCAATTACATATCCGCTGGCACTCGATCCGGGTGCAGATATTTTCGGACTATTTGCACAGAAAGAGGCAGGTGTTACAAGAAATGTAATTATTGACAGATCAGGAAAAATAATCTTCCTTACCCGTTTGTACGAGAGGAAGGAATTTGAGGAGATGAAAAAAGTGATCTTTGAAGAACTGGCTGCAAAATAATCTAAAGTTGCTTGAATAATATCAAAGTGACTGTATCAGAAGTTCCTGAGTATGATTTACCCCTAAATCCCCCAGGGGGGACTTTCGTAGTTTCGTAACTTTCTTATACCCCCCTTGGGGGTGCAGGGGGTAAAAAAGAGTTTCTGAGACAGCCTCTTTGTATTATATCCGGCTGTTTAGGAACTTTATTCTTATTTCGCCCCGAAAATTGTCCAGCCTACATAAATCTGGAAAGTACGGTTTTTAATGCTCTCGTCCAGATACATCGGAAATATCTAGTAAAACCAAGAACATACCTTGCACCGACATTGAATCCAAGAGGCAGGTGCAATCCTGCTCCGAATGCCAGGCCAAAATCGTTGTTTTTAAGCTGGTCTTTAACATCACCAAAATCTTCAACATTTGCCTTTGTAAGAAAACTGAACTGAGGGCCTGCTTCAAGGCTCAGTAAACTGATTGGCTTAAACCGCAACATCACAGGAATTGCAATATAATCAAGATCTACCTTTACATTATCCCATTCGCTTCCATAGGCTGAATAGAGAACTTCAGGGGTTATACCCCATTTGTCTGAGAAATTGATATTGACATATGCCGCCGACATGATAATCAGTAGCTGTTTTTATATCGATATCTGTAACATCCTGATTGGCAAAATTTGCCCCGGCTTTTATGCCAATTCCTATACCTTGTGCGTGGATTACAAAAGGTACCAGAAATAATACCAGGAATAAAAATGATTTTTTCATTTTTCAGATTATTTGGTTAAACAATAGAAACAAATTTAGATATTTAAAAGTTCGAATTATGCAATATTGTGAGCAATATTGTAACAGAATAACCATGAATGTGTATAAACATCAGATCTTATTCAGCTCTGATATTATTTCCCGATTAACATTTTGGCTGCAACGAGCAGTAAAAGAATTCCAAAAATCTTCTTCAGTGCAGCCTGAGGAAGAGTCAGGGCATATTTGGACCCGAAATAGGAACCGATCAGGAAGGTTCCGGCAAGGATCAGTGCAAATTTAATATCAACATGTCCGGCTTTATAATAATTATAGGCAGCTAAAATTCCGATTGGAGGCAGCATAACTGCAAGGCTTGTACCCTGGGCCATCTGCTGACTGAATCCCATAAAATAAACAAGAGCAGGGATCATTATTATTGCACCGCCTATTCCAAGCATTCCGGCCATTGCCCCGGTGATTATCCCTATTGCAATAAGGATCAGTAGCATAGATATTGACATTTTCATTTGATTTTAATATGAATATTAATCAGTACAAATGTAGAAATTTCTCTGCTGAATATCAGAATCCATTGTCATATCCTGTAACTCATGCAAATCTGTGTCATCATGCCAAGTCATGCCGCAGCGTCATTGAATTCATGATCGCAGTCAGAGGCCAGCAGACCGCAGGACCTTAAGACAATATTAAAATTTCTTTTGCAGTTATAACAATATCTCTAAATTTGCAGGCAATTGAAAGAAAATGAGCAGAAAAGTATCCTATATATTTTATGCGGGGCATCACTGCTTGTTATGCCGGACTGATCCTGATCTACAATAGTATTTTTGGAATTACAATCCGATGCAGAAAAACCGGCTAAGATCCTCATTATTCCAACCGGGGCATCATATGAACAGGTGGTTGATTCAATTGTATCAAACCATCTGATAAAAAACCTGAGGCTTTTTGACTGGGTGGCAAAGAGAAAGAATTACCCTGATCTGATCAAACCGGGAAGATATGTTATTGATAAGGACTTCAGCTATAATTCGTTTTTAAATATGCTGAGGTCGGGTCATCAGACACCGGTGCAGAATCACCTTTCAGAATATAAGGACACTGAATCAGCTGGCCGGTAAAATCGGCAAACAGATTGAAGCAGATTCAACACAGATAATGAACTTCTTCTGTCAGATGAATCAAACTATGCTGCTGACGGTTTTAAAAAGGAGACCATTATTGCTGTTTTCATTCCCAATACCTATGAGATTTACAGGAATACAGATGCCAGGGGATTATATAACAGGATGCTCAAGGAGTACAGGATCTTCTGGAATGAACAGCGACTCGCCAAGAGCAAGGGAAAAGGGACTTAATCCAGATAGAGGTTGCAATACTTGCATCGATAATTGATGATGAGGTTGTAAAACCTGATGAAAAACCCCGTATAGCAGGGGTATATCTTAACCGTCTGAAAAGAGGCATTCCGCTTCAGGCATGTCCGACAATTAAATTTGCATTGAATGATTTTACAATTACCAGGATACTCTATAAATATCTTGAGATTGATTCTCCATATAATACATACAAACACAGCGGATTTCCTCCGGGGCCTATAGGATGTCCTTCAATTGAAGGAATTGATGCAGTGTTGAATGCTGAAAATCATGATTATCTGTATTTTGCAGCAAAAGCTGATTTCTCCGGTTATCATAACTTTTCAAGGACTCTTGCAGAGCATAACCACTATGCGGCCATTTACCAGAAAGAGCTCGATAAGAGAAAAATATTCAAATAGAGCCGATAACTTCAACTTCCCTTTCAAGTTCAACTTCAAATCTGTACCAGACAGATTTTCTGATCTCCTCAGAAAGATTCAATATTTCTTTCCCGGTTGCACCGCCATAATTTACAATTACAAGAGCCTGTTTGTCATGTACACCTGTTTCCCCGGATCTTTTACCTTTCCATCCGCATTGTTCTATAAGCCATCCTGCTGCAAGCTTTATTCCTCCGGACTGATCCTCGTAACAGGGCATCTGCGGATATCTTTTTCTTAATGTTTCTGCAGTGTGAAAAGTCAACAACAGGATTCTTGAAAAAACTTCCGGCATTTCCAATAACTTGCAGGATCAGGAAGTTTGCTTTTCCTGATATTCATAACTGCATTCCTTACATTTTCAATGTCGCTCCTCCCAGTCTGGCTACCTCACCTGCAAGTGAACCATACATTAGATTCAGTGCAGGTCTGATCTGCAACCTGAAATATACCCTTGTTATCAGATATTTACCTTTCAGTTCAGTTTTAAACAGACTGCTTCTGTACCCAAAATGGCACTCATTCTGGACGGAACTCCCTGACTGATCCATTTTCAACTGAAACTGCCCTGACAAGTTCTATTGTATCTTTTGCCTCAACTCCATAAGCGCCAATGTTCTGAACAGGAGCAGCCCCAACTGTTCCGGGAATCAGTGAAAGATTCTCACAGCCCGCCGAGACCATTATCAACTGTCCATCCAACGAATGAATCCCATTCCACACCTGCCCCTGCTGAAACAATTGCATAATCCTGATTTTTTTCCTCAATAGTTATGCCGGTTTATTTCAGGATGAACGATGGTCCCTTTGTAATCGGAAGTGAAAAGCAGATTGCTGCCTCCTCCAAGAATTAATACCGGTTTCCTGAGCGTTTCTCTTTTTGAAATAATTTTATTGCTTCACTTTCTGATTTGACTGAAACAAAGAATTCAGTAGTCGTAATCGAGACCGAAGGTGTTGTAATGTTTTAGTGAAAAGTGTTTTTCAACCATTAATCCGGATTTGAACTGTAAATTTATAAAATACGATCAATAATTCCTCTGGTTTCAAAATAATAAACCCGGTACATGTTAGTGATTATCTTATCTCCGGTTTTTTTTAGTATTTTTATATTGAAGGAATGAATCTGTCAGGATGAAACCGCCTGATTAATCCGTTTGACGGACAGAAAATGATAAATCATTTTAATTAGCTTAAAATCAAATATATGACTACTAAATTTATTTTTACATTTTTAATTTTCGCTGCAACGTCAATTCTCTTCGCAGAGGCTTTAAAAGTTAATGGTTCAGTGGCATTTACAATCAATGAAAAAGACCTGATACCGGAGGGCATTACATTCGATCCGGTAACAAATCAGTTTTTTATAAGCAGCATTAAAAAGGAAAAGGTTGTGGCGGTCGACGAGCAGGGAAGAGCAAGGGATTTTCTAAAACCCGGACAGGATGGGATATTACAAACGCTCGGAATGAAGGTAGATATCCTGAAAAGAAGATTGTGGGTTGTTTCCAACAAAAAAGATGACAGCGGCAGTCAGTCTGCAGTGCATGTCTTCGATATTGAATCAGGAACGCTGATAAAGAAATTCATCATCTCGGAGAAGACGGAGCATCTTTTCAACGACCTGGCATTATCAGGCCATGGAGACGCATATATTACGGATTCATATTCCCATATTATTTACACCGTTCCTGCTGATCTTTGAGGTACTCAGGCCTTTTGCTGAATCTGAATCATTTCTGAAGGGGTCTAACGGTTTGACAGTATCGCCTGATAATGAAATTTTGTATGTTGCCACCGGAAGCGGAATCACTGTAATCAATATTAAGACTTTGGATATAAAGCCAATTCTCAGGTCTGAAAAGATCACTGATTCGGGAATTGACGGACTTGTTTTTTACAAAGGATCGCTGTTTGGAGTTGTTAACAGCAAGGATGAAGAGAGCGAGATGTATATAGCAGGTTATAAATTAAGCAATAATCTTGTTGAAATTACCGAGATGAAAATCATAGATAAGGGAAATCCTTTGTTCAATCTTCCTACAACCTGCGTTATAGCAGGAAATTATCTCTATTGCCTTGCAAATACTTCACTGCGGATATATTTTCAGGATAAAAATTCGACAGACAGATTGCAAAATCCAGTCATAATGAAGTATAAAATTGATGAATAAGGAACAGATTTTTTAATGAAATGATATTTGTGTAAATTTGGCCATGAAAGAATTTACAAGAAAACACATCATTGCAATCATTATTTCAGTTGCAGGCGCTGTTGGCGGTTTTCTGTACTGGAGGTTCATAGGTTGCTCGTCGGGAACCTGCATGATAAAATCAGTATGGTATCTCAGTACTCTTTATGGCCTTGTCCTTGGCTGGGTTTTGGGAGGGTTTGCAGAAGACCTGATCCTGAAATTCAAAAAATCGAGATAATTGAAGGTATTTCATCAGATTCAGGACACGCCATGGCGTGTACCTGCAAAGGATGTTGGTCCGTGCAGGGCCATGCCATGGCATGGCCAATCAGGAGAGGACACTACACAGAGATATCCGGAATTTTGCATTCCTTGAATATTTATGCCTTAGTTTTTAAATATTGTATTAATTTTCGGTTTAGAAATTTATATGAATTTTAAACCGAAATTATACGAGCCATGACAACCAACCGCCGGAATTTTCTTAAAGCCGCCACTTTCGCCGGAGCAGGCGCAATGACAGGAAACCTCATTTCAGGATGTTCTGCTGAACAGCCTGTATCAAATATGCCTGCAATTCTGGAATCGGCCAGGAAATCTCATACCCAGAAGTTTAACATGTCCGGTTATGCAGCACCTCCAATACCTGTTGTCAGAGTGGGTGTAATCGGTTTGGGCGACAGGGGAAGTGAAGCTGTAAAGAGGTTATCATATATTGAGGGTGTTGAAATAACTGCTATATGCGACCTGAGAAAAGCCGCGCTTGATGGCACTCAAAAGCATCTTAACAGTGTCGGCAGACCTGCAGCCCGCGAATTTACAGGTGATGATTATGCCTGGAAAAAACTGGCTGAGCTTAACGACCTTGATCTTATTTATATTGTCACACCATGGATTTGGCACACTCCGATGGCAGTATATGCAATGGAGAGCGGAAAGCATACCTGTTGCGAAGTTCCTATTGCACGCACGGTTGATGAAGCCTGGCAGCTTGTTGAAACATCTGAAAAGACAAAAAAGCATTGCATGATGCTTGAAAATTGCTGCTACGATTTCTTTGAACTGCTCACACTCAATATGGCAAGACAGGGAATGTTCGGAGATATTATTCACGGGGAAGGTGCATATATCCACAATCTGCTTGAAATGAATTTCAGAAAGCCGGTTGATGATCAGCAGGTTGATGATGCCTATACAAATATGTGGCGTCTGCGCGAAAATGCAACCAGGAATGGTAATGTGTACCCCACTCATGGACTCGGACCGGTATGCCAGGCGCTGAGTATCAACAGGGGAGATAAAATGGAACATCTGAGTTCTGTATCTACAGCAGATTTTTCAATGGGACAGAAAGAAAAGGAACTCGTTGCCAATGACAATTTCTATTCAGAGTGGAAAGATTCAAAATTCAGGGGCAATTTAAATACGTCTATAATTAAAACTGCCCTTGGAAAGACAATTATGGTCCAGCATGATACCTCATCCACACAACCATATTCAAGGATTCACCTGATTAAAGGGACCAAAGGGATGGTATGCAAATATCCAATTGAGCATATTGCACTTGGAGAAGACTGGGCAGATGAAGCCAGAATGAAGGAGCTTTATGATAAATATACTCCCGAAATTGTGAAAAGAGTGGGGGAGATGGCCAGAAAAGTTGGTGGTCACGGTGGAATGGATTTCATAATGGACTGGAGAACAATTGACTGTCTGAGAAACGGATTGCCTCTCGATCAGAATGTTTATGACGGCGCGCTGTGGAGCTCAATTGCACCGCTGAGCGAATGGTCGGTAGCAAATAACTCTCAGTCAATTGTTGTTCCTGACTTCACAGGTGGATCATGGAAAACAAATAAGCCACACGATATTAACCTTGAGGCTGGAGGAAATACAAAAGTCCTCGAGCTGAAAGAGGCCGGAAGCGTGATTTAGGGCGGAAGGCGGAAGGCGCGAAGGCGGAAGGCGGAGGGCAGAAGGAAGCGTAGAGCGTAGAGCGTAGAGTTGAAGAAAAAAATATTCAGCCTTCGCCGAAGGCTACGGCTGACAAAGTCGGTAATCGGTGAAACTCCGCGCAAACTCCGTGAAACTCCGTAGTTAATAAAAGGTAACTGTATTTTTATTTACTTTGCGGGCGGTTAACTCAGAAAGATGAACTAATTGACGGATGATGTTTTTTTATGAGAGTAGTGAATTTATTGGTCTTCTTTTTAAAGCTATTGCAGTACTGTTTTTTACAGGAATAGTTGTAATTCCATTTGTTCCTGCAAGAATAAAACCGCTTGTAAGCATTTTCTCAGTATTTTTTATTGGTTTTATTACCAGTGTTTTAGCTATTCGTGCCATAAGTACCGGCAATCTTGAGTATATCATAAACGGAGGGTCATTTTTCGGCCAGATCCCCCTGAGGATGGATGGCCTTACAGCCTGGTTTGTTCTGATAATAAATTTTACATGCTTTTCAGGGGTATCTGTATGGAGCTGGTTATCTTAAGTTGTCGAGCCGCCAGTGCTCCTCTCATCACCTTTCACTGGATCCTGTATATTACATTTCACCTCTCCATGCTTTTTGTTACTATGGTTCAGCATAGTATAGCATTTTTAATGGCCTGGGAGATAATGTCTCTATCCTCACTGTTGCTTGTATTATTTGACTATACAAATCCAAAAGTACTAAAGGCAGGAATTAATTATCTTGTTCAGATGCACATAAGCATTGTCTTTCTGACAGTTGCATTTATCTGGGTCTATTTCAAAACCGGCTCTTTCGATTTTAAGGGTATAGCTTTATACTTTGGTTCAAATGTAAATATCTGGCTCTTCCTGATATTTTTTGCCGGATTTGGTATGAAGTCAGGATTTCTGGGCTTCCATACATGGCTTCCGCTTGCGCATCCTGCAGCTCCCTCGCATGTATCAGGTGTTATGTCAGGCGTTATAGTAAAAATGGGAATCTACGGTATCTTCCGTATAATTACTTATCTTAAGGTCCGATTACCTCATCCTGGGTGAGATAGTTCTTACATTGTCTTTGCTGACAGGGCTTTTCGGGATTATGAATGCAGCAGTTCACAGGGATTTCAAAAAAATGCTTGCCTATTGTACTATTGAGAATATCGGTATTATAGGAATTGGCATCGGTCTTGGACTTGTTGGAATAGCAAATGGACAGAGTCTGCTCACCTTTTTTGGATTTGGCGGAGCCCTTTTGCATGTACTTGAACCATTCATTATTCAAATCGCTGCTCTTTCTTCTCAGCAGGGTCAGTCTATAAACAGACCCATACCCGTGATATGGATAAGCTTGGAGGACTCATCAGATCGATGCCTGCGACAGCAGGTATGTTTCTTGTTGGGGCCATTGCTATTGGCGGAATTCCTCCTCTGAACGGATTTGTCTCCGAATTCATGATCTATTCAGGCATACTGAAGGGAATTAACTCTGCCGGCATCGAACAGATAACCTTAATGATAACTGCTTTTGCAGGGATGAGTATTATCGGGGGAATTTCAATACTTGCATTTACAAAAGCATTCGGCACGATTTTTCTGGGTTCTCCAAGGCAGGAACTGAAATCTGAACCTCATGAGGTTTCCTTGCTTATGCTCGTTTCCTCAGTACCTGATAGTTCTCTTTATGCTTATAATTGCTTTTTTCCCGGGCTATTTTGTCGGTATCATTGGAAATGTTTTATCCCTTAGTACCTTTCCTGCGTCCGGCACAGAGCTTCCTGATCTGCATCATTATGTCGCAGTTATGAAGAATATAAGCCTGGCTTCCTTTATATTCACCGGAATTACAGGTTTTGTTTTTTTCATCCGATGGTTGCTTGAACGAAGGACAGAGGTTAAAACAGCTCCGACATGGGGATGTGCATATGGTGCTCCTGATCCTGGTATGCAGTATACAGGAAAATCATTTTCCAAATCATTCGGCAAAGATCCTGAATTTTATTCTTGTTGAAAAGAAAGGTTACACAGAGATTAGCAGGGAGGATACATTTCCACAATCAAGAAAATACCAGTCTTTCTATCTCGATTTATTTGAACACAGGATAATAAATCCCGTGCATTCTTCTGATCACACGTTTCATAAATGCATTTCAGTTTATTCAGAACGGGAAGATTCAGGCATATGTAATATATGGCATCGTATTTATTGTGGTTATATTTATAGGAACCATTTTAAACTTCTGGCATTGATTAATATATTAATATCCATATTAATCCCTGTCCTTCATTGCTATCCTGCTTTTCAATGTAAAAGTCAAGGGTATAGTAACAGTTTCAGCCGTAGCAGTGCTTGCCTCGGTGAGCAGCGTAATTGCTGTAAAAGCTCTTATGGGACAGAGTTATGAGATTCTTTTTGCAGGGACATTCCTGTTTCGGCAATGTTCCGGTAAAGATTGACGCGCTGTCTGGCTGGTTCATCCTCACAATCAATTTCACAATTTTAACAGGTGCTGTTTACGGTTTCAATTATATGAAGAGGTACAGGGAGATGAAGAGCAAGCTCACACTTCATTGCATTGCATTTCTGATGGTTCACTTTGCACTGCTTGCAATCTGTTCTGTTCAGAATGGATTTATATTTCTTTTATTCTGGGAATTGATGGCGCTTTCTGTCTTTATCCTTGTAATATTTGAACATGAAAAAGCTGAGACGATAAAAGCAGGGATCAATTATGTTGTTCAGTCACATATCAGTATCGTTTTTTTAATGCTCGGATTTATTTATGTAGCGTATAAAACAGGTAATTATAGTTTTGGTGCAATTGCTGATTTCTCACGTCAGCAATCGACTCTTGCCGGGACTGCATTATTCCTCAGCTTCTTTACAGGTTTTGCAATTAAATCGGGTTTCGTTCCTTTTCATACCTGGCTTCCCTATGCACACCCTGCAGCTCCTTCACATGTATCAGGAATAATGTCGGGGGTTGTGATAAAGATTGGAATATATGGAATACTGAGGATGTTGCTTCTGATCAAGACAGACTATACAACTATAGGGTATATCATACTCTTCATTTCAATAATAACAGGACTTTACGGAGTATTTGCTTGCAACAATCCAGCATGACCTGAAAAAGCTTCTGGCGTATCACAGCATAGAGAATATAGGGATTATCGGAATCGGGATAGGATTGGGTTGTATCGGGCTTGGTGCTACAAATAAATGGATGGCAATTCTTGGCTTCACCGGTGCAATGCTTCACACTCTGAACCATTCCTTATTTAAATCATTACTGTTTTATAGCGCCGGCAATGTTTTGCAGGCAACTCATACTGTGAATATTGAAAGTCTGGGCGGGCTTATAAAAAAAATGCCCCGAACACCTCATTATTATTTCTTACAGCAGCAGTTGCAATTTGCGGGCTTCCGCCACTCAATGGCTTTATTTCAGAATTCCTGATTTTCGGAGGCTTATACAACTGGCTCTATAGTGCAAGTCTTATATCATTGATAGCCATTGTGTTTTCGCTGGTCGGCACTGGTACTGATAGGCGGACTGGCCATTCTCTGTTTTACAAAGGCTTTCAGTATTGTTTTTCTTGGAAATCAGAGAACAGTCCCTGTCTGACGAAATAAATGAAACAGGTTTCTGGCAATTGGTGCCGATGTACTTAACAGTCGCATTTATGGTGATAATAGGCTTGTTTCCGTTATTTTTCATAAATGCGCTTCAGCGGCCTGTGAACCTCTTTACACACGATGTGAGTTTTAACCTTAATCTGATCAGGGTCGGAGCAATAGATTCACTTAAAATAATTAACTGGCTGTTTGCAGGATTTATACTTTTTGTACTTGCTGTGCTTGGAATAAGGAAATATCTGAGCAGGAAGAAGGTTATTGAAAGCGGGCCTACCTGGGGCTGCGGGTATTCTGCTGCTGACAGTAAGCTTCAGTATACTGCAAGTTCATTTGTTCGCAGTCATGCCAAACTTGCCAAACCGCTTCTTGAAATTGAAAAGAAAGAGGTTGAAATTGCTGAAGTTTTTCCATCTGCGAAACATTATGAAACGGATTCATATGATAAAATAGAACGGATATTAATCGATAAGCCGATTAAAGCAACTCAACAGATTTCACCGATCTGTTCCTCTTCCTTCAGAACGGTCAGCTTGCAACGGTATATACTGTACGGGATAATTTTCATTACTGCAGTGCTTGTCCTTCCGATGGTAATTGATAAGATTCTGACAATACTTCATTTCCTAAATAATTTGTAAAATGTTGAGCATAATATTGATATTGTTTTTCAGTCTCTTTTTCCCGGGAATAATCCTGAGGACCAAAAGTATTGCGTCGGGCAGAAAGGGTCCGGTAATAATGCAGCCGGTAAAAGATGTTATCAGATTATTTAAAAAAGGATCTGTCTACAGTGACACCACAAGCATCATTTTCAGGATTGCACCTGCAATATACTTTTCTTCAGTCCTTATGGCCTGCCTGGTTGTACCATTTGGTTCCAACAGGGGTGTTATAAGTTTTGACGGTGATTTTATATTTTTCGCCTATATTCTCGCCCTTGGTAAGTTTTTCAGCATTATTTCCGCAATGGATACCGGGAGCAGTTTTGAGGGAATGGGAGCAAGCCGTGAAGCATTATATTCAATGTTTGCCGAGCCAGCATTTTTCATACTTATTGGTTCATTTGCCCTGCTGACCGGACATACTTCCTTTTTTGATATTTTTTCCACTCTGCATCTTGGATCATCAATTACATATACTCTTGGAGGGCTTGCTGCAGGTGTACTTGTTCTGATTGCTATGATCGAGAACAGCAGGATGCCCCTGGATGACCCAAAAACCCATCTTGAATTAACAATGATTCACGAAGTAATGGTTCTGGACAACAGCGGATTCGATCTTGGACTTATACTTACAGCCGGTTATCTTAAGTTTGCAATGTACGGGGCAATTATTGCAGATTTTTTTATCGGATCATTGTCACTCTCCCTTGCTGATTCCACTTTACCTGTTTATTCAGGCATTGTTTGCAGTTACTGTAGGATTGATAGAATCATTCATGGCACGCTTCAGGATGAACCATAATCCTCAGTTTATTCTGGCTCTCTCATCGGTCAGCTTTTTAATCTTTCTTGGTGTATTGCTTGTTCTGGAAAAATTTGTTTAAATAATTCACAATGACAAACGTACTTCTGATCATATTCATTATTAGCCTTTTATATGTTTCAATTGCGAACAGGATAATTACTTATGTAAGGGTTCTTGCCCTGCAGGGATTTATTCTTTTTGGCGTCACTTTCCTTCAGCTTAAGGATATTCAGACCTGGAACCTTGTACTGATCCTGCTTGAGACAATTGTATTCAGGGCACTTGCCGTCCCAATGTTTTTAGGCTATCTGATAAAGAGAAACAAAATTACAAGGGAGACTGAACCCTATCTGCCACACTTTGTCTCCCTGATAATTATTACAATGATCGTTGTGGTAACAGTTTTGCTTGCAAATTCAATACAGGATACTCACCTCGATAAGATCTTCTTCATTGTATCATTGTCGACTCTTTTCACAGGACTGTACTTCATCGCTTCAAGAAAAAAGATAATTACCCATGTTATGGGCTATCTGATGATTGAAAACGGTGTTTTTGTCCTTTCACTTGCTGTCGGGAACGAAATGCCGAACCTTGTAAACCTTGGTATCATGCTTGATGTATTTGCAAGTGTTTTAATACTGGGGATCTTCCTGAACAAAATCGGTGATGTATTTAAAGATGTTGATGTTGATCAGCTCAGCAATTTGAAAGATTATTAAACAAGAAAAAAATGACCGGGATCTATCTTATAAGCGCATTTGTAATTTCAGGACTGATTTTTGCCAACAGGAACACTGTTGTAAACAATATTCTCATTGTTATTTTCGGAATACTTCAGACCTGTTTTACAATATTTGCATGTTACAATTATAAGAGCACATGTTCTTGAATATTTTACATTTGATTCTCTTGGATTACTGCTCCTTATGACTTTGAGCATTATTACAATCCCGGCACTTTTTCACAGCTATCTGTATATAATGCGTCACGATGAAACACCTGAGTCGCGGGCCATATATTTTGCAGCGCTTGTATTTCTTATAACCTCAATTACGGCAGCATATCTTGCCAATCATATTGCAGTGATCTGGATTTTTACCGAGATGACAACACTTTCGGCCTCAATGCTTATTTATCATCACAGGAATAAACTTGCCCTTGAGGGAACATGGAAATATGTATTTATTTGTGCAATAAGCATTACATTTGTTTTCATCGGCATACTTTTTCTCAGTCTTTCTCTCCAGCATGCCGGATCGAATGATCTCTCCTTCTCAAACCTGATGGCATTACAGAGACAAGCTTAATCCATTCTGGCTCAGGCTGGCTTTCCTCTTTATCTTTACAGGATTTACCGCAAAACTTGGACTTGGTCCCAATGTATACTGCCGGTATCGATGCCAAGGATAAAGCACCGGCTCCGGCAGGTGCTTTGCTTGCAAGCGTCCTCATGAATCTTGGTTTTGTCGGAATCTTCAGATTTTATGCTGTTGTTTCCCATACTTCACTTTTTCATTGGGCAAACCTTGTAATCTTTATAGCAGCTATCCTCTCAATATTTGTAGCAACTGTCTATATGACAAAGGTTATGAATATAAAAAGAATGTTTGCCTATTCGGGTATTGAGCATATGGGTATTGTAATGCTTGGAATTGCTGCCGGAGGAGTTGGTTATTATGCAGCTGTTCTGCATATTATTTTGCATGCCTTTGTAAAATCCGGCCTGTTTTTTCAGTTTAACCAGTTATACAGGACATTTCAGAGCAAAAGCATTCAGCATGTAGGGAATTATTTTAAATATAATCCTGCCGGGGCTATTGTATTGCTTCTTGGTTTTATAAGCGCAACAGCAATGCCTCCTTCAGGTCTGTTTGTGAGTGAATTTCTGATTTTCAGATCACTCTTTGAAGCAAATTATATTATCCTTCTGGCAATTGTTTTATTGTTGCTTACAATTGTTATCTGGGCTTTTGGAAAGAATATCCTGAAGATCCTGTTTCTGCCTGTTCCCGGATTGGATGAATCAAAGATCCCAAAGATAAACCCATGGGAATCACTGACTCAGTATCTGCTGATGTTTACAGCTATCTGGCTTGGACTCAATCCTCCGGCCATATTTGTTCAGTTAATTCAGGATGCAGTTAAAATTTTACCCGTCTGATATGAACTTGAAAACAATATTAAACCATCAGTCTGTTCCGGTAAGCAGTATACCTGAAATGGACTATAGCATTTTCCTTGAGCTGAATACAACGCTTACTGAGGAAAGTCCTTACAGACATTGTGTTCTCTATTTTGGTTACAGGGAAAGCAATGCAATCAGGCTGATCTGTTGTATGGCTGATGATATCAAGCATAATATAATGGTTTCATCATCAAGGGTAAATGCATGGAGATTCGCCTCAATTCTTTTTCTGCCAGGAATATTGCCTTTGAAAAATTTGAACGTGAAATACATGAAAATTTTGATATTTCATATAATGACCATCCCTGGCTAAAACCAGTCAGATATTCTGAAAGCAGGGCAGATAAATCAAAAATAATACCTGATTACCCATTTTTTAATATTGCAAGTGAAGAACTTCATGAAGTGGGAGTAGGGCCTGTTCATGCAGGAATTATTGAACCAGGCCATTTCAGGTTTGTCTGTAACGGGGAACAGATTCTTCACCTTGAAATTCAGCTTGGATATCAGCACCGGGGAGTTGAACAACTGTTTCTTGAAAAGAAGAAGCTTCTTCAGCGGACTATTCTGGCTGAATCTGTTGCAGGTGACAGTGCTGTTGGTCATACAACTGCTTTTGCCTATTTGTGGGAGAGTCTTTGCGGTATTTCGCAGAGCAGGGATATTCTTTATGCACAGGACTCTGGCCCAGGAAATTGAGCGTATTGCAATACATACAGGTGATCTCAGTGCTATATGCACTGATGTTGCATACCAGCTTGGCAGTTCAGTGTTCGGAAGGCTCAGAACACCAATTATTAATTTTTTCCAGGAATGGTGCGGCAACCGTCTGGCAAAAGGGCTTGATGAGAGCTGGTTATAATCCATATCCATTTACAAACGAACTGGCTTGCAAGGCTTGAAAAGGTTCTGAATGATTTTGAACCCGACTTTATTGAAATGAACAGTGAGCTTTCAAAAATGCCAAGCTGTCTCTCGAGATTTGAAAGGACAGGAATGTTAAGCTATGATCAGTTGCTGTCAATCGGTACAGTTGGGATGTCAGCCAGAATGAATGCATTGAACAGGGATATCCGGAGTTCTCATCCATATGGCCTGTACAGTGAATTTAACCATGCTCCTGTTCTGAAACATCATGGTGATGTATATTCAAGAGTACAGATAAGAAAGGAAGAGGTGAAACAGTCTATTGGCTATATAAGGCAATTGCTGCAACAGATACCTGAACCTGGAATGAGCTCAGAACGGAAACATTCAGCCTGAACCTGATATGTTCGCAATATCCCTTACCGAAGGATGGAGAGGAGAGATCTGCCATGCTGCAATAACAGACAAAAATGGAGAGCTGCTTATTATATAAGGTTAAGGATCCATCATTTCATAACTGGCTTGCTCTGGCTCTTGCAGTGAGGAATAATGAAATTTCAGATTTCCCGGTGTGCAACAAGAGTTTCAATCTGTCATATTGCGGACATGATCTTTAGATATTTAAATGAATCAGTGCAATGTTAAGAACACTTAAAATATTATATCACCAGGGTAAACAATTTATTCCTGATCTGACAACGGCAAAAGTTCCCGGAATATTCAGGGGAAGGCCTGAAATAAGTATGGAGAGCGTTGATGGAAAGGCCATTGCTGATATCTGTCCGACAGATGCAATTAATACCGATCCATTCACGATTGACCTTGGCAAGTGTACCTTCTGCGGTGAATGTGCAAGACTGTTTCCAGAGAAAATAAGCTTTACAACTGATTACAGACTCTCTGCAAATGAGAGGAACAGGCTGATAATTAACAGAAGGTTCAGCATGAACCTGTAAGACTCAATCCTGATCTGATCAGAAAGGAGATACGAAGCTATTTCAGCGGTTCACTCAAACTGAGACAGGTTTCTGCAGGTGGAGATAACAGCACTGAACTTGAACTGAATGCATGCGGTAATGTGAATTTTGATATGGGACGGTATGGGATTGAATTTGTTGCTTCACCGCGCCATGCTGACGGAATTGTTATTACAGGACCAATATCAAGGAATATGGCTGAACCGCTTCAGATAACCTATGATGCCACACCTTCACCAAAAATTATAATACTTGCAGGAACAGATGCAATAAGCGGAGGAATCTTTGCCGGAAGTCCGGCCCTTGACAGAAAATTCATTGAACAGAATCATATTGATCTGTATGTTCCGGGTAACCCGGTTCATCCGCTTACTTTTATCAACGGATTGGTTGATTTGCTTGGTATAAAATAATTTACACTTGCCTCACTACCTCATCCCTCACATTCTTGCCTCACGCACTGACGCCTGCACGCCTCACGCCTCAGTCCTTCACTCCTTCTAATACCCTGCAGCCTGTCCGTCTTTCCTTGATTCTGAGGCTCCGAACCAGACTTTATTTTTGGCATCCCACATTATTGCCTGATATCCTCCATAACCTCCAAGATCCCATTGAACTTTATGTCCCATGTCTCATAAGTTTCTGTATCACCTCCCAGCGAAATCCGTTTTCAAGCAGAAGGATTCCGCCATCGGTCATCTGCTGGCCTGTCGGTTCGGATGATCCTATATGATGTATCCTCGGGGCATCACCTGCCTCCTGAAGATTCATTTTGAAATCAATAAGGTTGACAATAATCTGTACATGTCCCTGAGGCTGCATATCACCACCCATAACACCAAAGCTGATCCAGGGCTTATGGTTCTTTGTTATAAAGGCAGGTATTATTGTATGAAAAGGTCTTTTGCCCGGAGCATACATATTGTTATGACCTTCTGAGAGGCTGAACATTTCACCCCTGTCCTGCAGAACAAATCCCAGTCCGGTAGGACACATTCCTGATCCCATGCCTCTGTAATTGCTCTGGATAAGTGATACCATATTGCCGTACCTGTCAGCAACTGTCAGATATATTGTATTGCCTGCTTCTATTTTACCACTGTCATAGATCTTTGCTGCCTTATCGGGGTTGATAAGTTTGCGTCTTTCAGCTGCATATTTCTTTGAGAGAAGCTGTGCAACAGGTGTTGCACTGAAAACAGGATCAGCATAATACCTTGCCCTGTCTTCAAAAGCAAGTTTTTTTGCTTCGGTAAAAACATGAATATATTCAGCTGATCCGAATCCCATTGAGGCAAGATCAAATCCTTCAAGGATATTCAGCATCTGCAGGGCAGCAATTCCCTGTCCGTTTGGAGGCAGTTCCCAGACTTCATAGCCCCGGTATGTTGTGCTTACAGGTTCCACCCATTCGGAATGATGACGTGCCAGGTCTTCATATGAGAGAAAACCTCCCTGTTTTTTCATGAAAAGATCAATATCCCTTGCTATACTTCCCCTGTAAAACTCATTTCTGCCACCTCTTACAATTTTTTCGAGAGTGTTTGCAAGCAGCGGATTTTTAAATATTTCCCCCTTTGAAGGAGATTTGCCTCCGGGCATATATACCTCTTTTATATTGGGATAGTCCTTAAGGAGCTCAGCAGTTCCTTGCAAGCGACCATGCAATAACTTCAGTAACCGGAAATCCATCCCTGGCATAATTTATTGCAGGCTGGAGAATATCTTTCATCGAAAGACGTCCGAACATCTCATTCATCTCATACCAGCCGTCAACACATCCGGGTACAGAAACCGGCAGAGGACCGTATGAAGGAATGAAATCATAGCCATTCTCCCTGAAATATTCCATTTTAAGAGATCTTGGAGATCTGCCGCTGCCATTTAATCCATATAGCTTTTCTTTATCTGCACTCCAGATCAGTGCAAAAATATCTCCGCCAATACCGGCTCCTGTTGGTTCTACAACTCCAAGTACAGCATTGGCAGCAATTGCAGCATCTATTGCATTGCCTCCTTTTTTGAGAATATCAAGAGCAGCCTGGGTTGCAAGCGGATGACTTGTAGCAGCCATCCCGTTGCGGGCAATAACTTCCGATCTTGTAGCAAAATCATGACCGGTGATCCGGTCCTGAGAGAACAGACTGAATTGAATAAAAATTAAAAGGAATAAATGAAAATATTCTGACCATCGCGGAATTTTTTAAAATGCAAAGGTAAAAAACTGGCACTACTATTTTGCCATAGCCCTTGCTTTTAATTCTGCCGGCATCTTTTCTATTGCATATCTGAGTGATGTTCTGGGCATTGTTGCCTTCTTATTCATTACATACCGGAAGACCTCTTCCTGATGAGCCTGGCTGGCAGCCTTAAGCATCCAGCCATACCCTTTCTGAACCATGTCATCCTGGTCAGAGTGCAGAATATCAGCTATTTCAAAGATGTCATCCAGAAACAATCCGCGCCTTGCAGGTACGATAAGTGAAACTGAGGATGCACGCTTTACCCAGCGGTTTTTCGATTTTGCCCATTTTTTCAGTTCTGCAAGAAGGATGGGATACATTTCGACAAGAGTGCCGACAGAATGATTGCAGAGAGTGTCACATGATGCCCAGTTGCCTACATAATTGTTCACCCATCTGTTAAAGATTTCAAAGTCAGACTGTTCGTACTGTTTATTTACATAATATGACCAGTTGCATGCAATAAACGACTCCTCCATGATTCCCGATTTCCATAATTCTTCGCAAAGACTGAATATTTCAGCTTTGCTTTCTATCCTTTAAGTGCTTGTAATGTTCCTTTCCAATCTTACAACAGTGGCTGATTTTATACCATATAGCCTGACCTCTTCCTTAAAAAATCTTTCTCCGGACTTTTTTACCTTTTCATCCGCATTACTTAAGAGTTCTTGTCTTAATATTTCAATTAATTCGCTCATAACACTCACACTCTAAATTACATCAATTACTAAATTTCTATTGCCTAATTTATCTCAATCTCTATGATTGGCCGGATAATCCACTGAAGACATTTTAGCAATTAATTTATCGTCTCAATAACATTTCGGAGATACGCTGCCCTTTTATATATGAGGCATCCCTTTGTGGTTCGCCGAAAGGAATCTTCCGGAACTCCCCGACTCCCGGAATTTTTCCTTCCCTGATTTTCTGATCGCATATTCCTGTTAATCTGTCAAATTCGGCAATATCCTTACACTGAAGATCGGGATATGATTTACTGTACTTTGGAGTTGACCAGAACAGGAGATTTTCAGCACGGTACTCCTCGATACAAAGATGAAGATCAGGATTATGGTCGTTTAAAATTTCAAGAGCTGATTTCCAGTCAGTTATCCCATCGCCAAGACTCCGGATCTGCTGGTTAAGCCCTTCATCGGTACGAAACAGGATACCATCCTTACAATGGGTCAGATGTACATATGGAGCCATCCTTTTGATCGAACTTAGCGGGACATCTGCCTGCAGTGGCAGGTTGCCTGTATCGAGTGTTATGCCGACAATATCCTTGCCCGATTTTTCAATAATTCTGATCGCTTCAAATGATGTTTCGTCGCCATGTGTTTCAAGATTAATCCTGCAACCAAGGTCTCTCAGCATCGGGGCCAGCAGGCCGATAAATTTTACGATTGCATCAAGCTGGTCGTTCCACGTAACATCTGTTCTGAATCTGTCGTATGCTACATAAAACGGGTCACCATGGATTGAGTGGGCTGATACGGCCCATAGTTCAGTGCAATTGATGATACGTGCTGCTGAAATCATTTTTTCGACAGCGAGGCGGTAATCTCCATTTCCGAATCTGCGGATCTCCGGTCTTTCAGGTGTATTATACGGATTGACCCATCCAATTCCTGCTTCAAGAAATAATCCGAGTGAATCAGCATGAGCTTTAACCTCCTTAAGTTCACCATGATCGAGAGTCGGGCTCAGATCAAGCATAAGCCTGAAAAAAGCTCCGTCAAATCCTCTAGCATGGAGATAATCAAGAACTGCAAAAGCACCCTGTTTTTTCACTTCGGAAGGCAGCTTGTCGGTATCAGATCCGACTTTCATCCGGCATTTTCTTTTCATCTCCTGGGCATCCGGCATACCTGTTGAGACACTACCGATGATTGACGGGGAGATAAGCGAGGCGACTGCAGGCAATGATGATTTTATGAGAAAATCGCGACGGGTTATTGATGATTTCATGGTTTTTGTATTAAAATCCTTTTGATCCAGACACTAAAAAAGCCTGCATTGTCACTTGTGTTGTCATCATTGATGCCAATGAAAAGCCGTCCGTCTGCGCAGGCCTCCATAGACAGATTATTGCCGATAAAAAACGTATACTCTGAAGATTGCCCTATTCTACCGATCAGTGCGCCGACACCTGAACCCAGGACTGGTCGTTTGCCCCAGCGTGTATATGGTGAATTGCCATCCGGACCGCACCAGTTATATCCCTCTTTCTTCCACACAACCTCACCTTCCGCCCGGATTTCTACTCCCTGTCCGCTCACAAGATCAATCCCCGTATCCAGCCACGCTGTTTTTCCTTGTAAGGTATAAGGAGCCGGGAGCATAGGGAATAATTCAGCAATAGCCTGATTATTGATTTGTCTTCCTATTTCTGCGAATTCAAAAGCTTCAACCCAGCTGATCTGTTCGGCTTTATCCGATCCATACCATTTTTTAATTGCCAGTTTAATATCAGGTGTGATCCTGCTGAAGGGATATGAATTGTAAAAAAGATACTCCTGTCGTTTCGTTTCACTCTTTAACACTTCATCAAGAATGCCATCGGCATGAGGATTAGCTTCAACCACCTGCGATTCGTGGGCTTTCATCGCGAGAAGTTTTATATCCCAGACATCTTCAATGTTAAAGGCGATATCCGGAATGTGAGAAAATCCGGTTGTGAAATAGTCACGCATGTAGAGGAAAAGAGGCATCTTTTCCATTTTAACCAGTGATGCCGCATCCCTTGCGATCAGCCCCGCCTGCATATTGTCATTATGTCCGCCCGGTTCTGTTACAATTGGATAATAAAGAAGCACAATATCACTCTTCCACTTCTCTATCCTGTTGGCTACAATTTTTTGTATTTCAGGTGAGTTTTTCAGTTTTCCATCATGAAAATCAAGAATTTCATAATCTGCCAGCCCCAGAATCTTCTTTGCTTCCATTGCTTCATTGTAGCGACGTTTGGCAAGTGAATCGGGATTCATCGACCAGTGGCCGGCATCACCATTTGTGAGTGAGAGAAACCTGACACTGTGACCCATTTTCGAATAGATGGCAGAGATTCCTCCTGCATAGATCTCTCCTTCATCAGGATGAGCAAAGATTACAAGAACATTTAGTTTATGATCAGCCTCTGCTGCAAGTGTCTGCCGGGGATTGGCATAAAGTAAAAATAAAATTGATACAAGAGGTGTAAAATGGCAAAATGGTATTCTCTTCTTCATGTATGATGTACTGGTTAAGGACTGATTTAAAATTATAAAAAAAAACAATCCTGACACACGAAGAACAGAGTCTGTGAGCGAATAATTTAAATATTATCAGCTTCTCCTGCTATCTGACTTCATCCCATTGACGGTTGAAGAATACTTAACCTGTTGCCCTCGGTGTCAATGAATGAAACATACAGTCCTACCCCCGGTATCATTACGGGTTCTCCCAGTACGGTGCCGCCTGATTTTGCCACATCTGCTGCAGCCTCTTTTATGTCATCAACAGCTATTACTACAGATGGATACTGTGCAGGTTCATCGGCGCTGACCGGATAAAAACCTCCGTTGATTGCTCCCGGGGTTGAGGGACGTCCATTTGCATCTGTTGATGTTGTTGAAGCAGTAACATAGTTGCCCATATCCTCTCCGAGCATCTCCGTCTGCCAGCCGAATACCTTTGTGTAAAATTTTGCCATCCGCATTCTGTCTGCTGCCGGCAACTCAAAATGTACAACAGGACTCATCTTTTTCATTGGGATTTGATTTTTCGGTTAATTAATAAATTCTCAGCTTCAATTTCTCTTTCGTATCAAATTATTAAACAAAAAAACCGGCATCAGGTTCAAGATAATTAAATACCAACTAACCCAAGGCCGTCAAACCATGTGAGTTTTAACCCCTCCCTGCCTCCCCTTAAAAAATAAGGGGAGGGTCCCCCTGTAACAATTATATTGTCATTTTCCCCTCCTTTTTGAAGGAGGGGTGGCCGGGACTACTGATTATCTGATATTTACAAAAGTTGTTTCCCGGCCGGGGTGGTTGATTCATTGTTTTGCCTGTGCATGAAATCCATTAACCGGCAAAGGTCGGGGAAACAGGGCTAAGGGCAGAAGGCTGAGGGCTGAAGGTGGAATTGTGATCGGTCCGGGAGATTCCTCATTAATCCACAGTATAACACAAAGGATGCGTAAACGAGTTTTGTGGATTAATTCGGAATGACAATATCAGTTTGGTACAATAGGGGGAAGAAGTGGCGCTTCGCCAACCGGGATTTGGCTTTGGAAATGTGAAATTTCTATTGGCGAATCGCCACTTCTTCCCCCCGCCCACCTCATAATGGCCCAACGCTTAAAAAAAAGCGGAGGGTAAGCTAACAGCATGCAGATAAAGGGTAGTTTCGAAAAAGAGCAGTCAGACATAATCATTGCAATTTTTATAATTTTGCAGCTTGTAAATATTTACTCTTTATGGTAACACTGAGCATGATTCATAGCAATAATGAACTACCCACAGCTGAAATCAAAGATGATTTCGTATACTTCGTTGAACAGTTCGATGATATGAGGGTTCTTAAATATAAGCTTCCCGGATTTGAATCGCTTGCACTTAATGAAAAAGAGTATTTATATTATCTGAGTCAGGCTGCACTTTCAGGCCGGGATATCCTGTGGGATCAGAACTTCAGGTATAACCTTAAAATAAGAAAGACCCTTGAAGCGATTATTGAAAGCTATTCAGGCGACAGGGAGTCTGCCGATTACAATTCATTTCTCATCTATGCTAAAAGGGTATTCTTTGCTAACGGAATTCATCACCACTATTCGAGAGACAAGACTGAAGCCGGGTTTTTCAGAAGAATATTTTGCCCGGCTGGTGAAGGAAAGCGATCCCGTGAAACTTCCGCTTTCTTCCGGTCAGTCTACTAGATCAGCTGATATCAGAATTGTCTCCGGTTATATTCGAGCGAGAAGCTTTATCCCAGAAAGGTTGAACAGAGGGAGGGAGCGGATATGGTTGCCGAATCGGCATCCAACTTTTATGAAGGTGTTACACAGAAGGAGGTTGAGGAGTTTTATGCAGGAAAAACCAATCCCAATGGATCCTCATCCTGTTTCTCTGGGACTGAATTCAAAAATTGTAAAGGCCAAGGGAGAAGCTGACCGAAGAGGTCTACAGTTTAAATGGTAAGTATGGTCAGGCGATTGAGGTAATTGTTAAATGGCTTGAAAAGGCGGCATCAGTAGCTGAGACACTTGCCCAAAAGAATGAACTTGGTCTTCTGATTGAATATTATAAATCGGGAGATCTCAGGAAATGGGATGAATACAATGTAGCCTGGGTGAAGAACAGCGATTCCATGATAGATTATATAAATGGGTTTATTGAGAACTATGAAGATCCGCTTGGAATGAAGGCAACATGGGAGGCGATAGTTGATTATACAGACCTCGAAGCGACGAAGAGGACAAGAATTATAACTTCGAATGCCCAGTGGTTTGAAGATAATTCACCTATCCAGCCGAAGTACAAAAAAGAGAAAGTTACAGGTGTTGCTGCCAAAGTAATAAATATTGCAATGCTCGGAGGAGATTGTTATCCTGCATCTCCTCTGGGTATAAATCTTCCCAATGCCGACTGGATAAGAAAAGAGGTCGGATCCAAATCCGTTACACTGGCCAATATAACAAATGCATACGATGTATCATCTCAGGGGAATGGTTTCCTTGAAGAGTTTGCAGCTGATGCAGATGAAGTAGCAAGGAGTAAAAAATATGCCGCTATAGCTGATGCCCTTCATACAGATCTTCATGAGTGTATCGGACACGCCAGCGGCAAACTGGCTGAAGGTACTGATCCGAATGCCTTGAAAAATTATGCTTCGACGCTTGAGGAGGCAAGGGCAGACCTGTTTGCGCTATATTTCATAATGGACAATAAGATAACAGAACTGGGACTGCTGCCCGGACGTGAAGCTGCAGAGGCTGAATATGACTCTTACCTCAGGAATGGCTTGCTTACACAGATAGTCAGAATAAAGCGAGGAAAAGATATTGAAGAGGCACATATGCGCTGCAGGTCGGTAATTTCACAGTGGGCTTATTGCCGGGGAAAAAGTGAAAATGTCGTTGAATTCATTAATCATGACGGCAAGACATCTGTGAAGATAAATGATTATGACAGGCTCAGAACGCTTTTCGGAGAATTACTCATGGAGATCCAGCGGATTAAATCGGAAGGCGATTTTGTCTCAGGTAAAAAACTGATTGAGGACTACGGAGTGAAGATTGATCCGGTGCTTCATGCTGAAATTCTTGATCGTTACGAAAAGCTACATCTGGCTCCATATACAGGTTTTGTAAATCCAGTATTATCACCGGTTTATGATACAAATGGGACTATTTCGGATGTAGTGGTTAAGTATACGGATGATTATCTCGGACAGATGATGGATTACGGGAAGAATTATTCATTTTTGTGCTGTAAACGTAATACAACTCTTTGGAGATCCACAGCGGTAAAAATAGTTTCACGGAGGAAGAATGGAGTTAAACAGTAAAATCTAATTTTTTGTCAGGCAACCCCTCAACCCCCCTGAAGGAGGGCTAATATCTACTCAGATAAAGAATTCGGAAGCTCTGATATCTTTTATATATCACTGTAAAGAGGAGGCTAAAGTCCCCCATTTGGGGGATTTGGGGGTTGGTCATGAAAGAAGTGATGGTGATCTCATTTCATATTCTTCCAGAATTTGGCTTCTGATTTTTGCAGCTCTCTTCTTTTTTTGTTTTCAAGAAGGATATAATATGCAAGTCCAAGAGCTCCAAAGACAAACAATCCGAGAAGGAGATATTTGACTATATCCGATATATCTGACTGACCTGCCATCATCGGATTATTTAAATGGGCAGCAACAGCAACCGGATCACCGGCATTAAATCCGACATCAATACCGAATATATTCTTCATGAAGAACAGCATGAAAAATGTAAGTAAACCTGATGAAAGAGGTGATATGATCCAGCCCAGCCCGATCTCGCCAAGGATTCTGAAATTTATGTTTCTGCCACCCTTATAAAGACCAATCCCGATAATACAGCCTACAATTACCTGTGAGCTTGAAACCGGGACCATTGGAATAGGAGGGAGGCCGTGATTGACAACAAAGGTCGACAGACCGGTTGATGAAAAAATAAAAAGTACAATCGCCTGTGCCAGAACAACAACAAGGGCAGCTTCGGCAGAGAGTTCTAAAATATTGTTTCCCAGGGTATTCATCACTTTCCGTGAATATGTAATTATTCCTGCGGCAATTGCAATTCCGCCAAGGAGGAATAGCTGTTGTGCTGAGTTCAGCGTAAAGATGCCCAGATCGAGATCATTAAGATTGAATGCAGGCAGAAAGACTCCCATAACATTGGCAATGTTATTGGCTCCAAGACTGTAAGAGCCGAAAGCGCCGACAACAATTAATCCTGTCTTTATAAATGACTCAAATCGTATCAGATGTATCTTCATCGATTTCTTGAATATCTTTACGATTATATACAGGATGATTGCGAATATCGCACCCATTACAGGACCAGCCATCCATGCCATCACAATGGTAGACAGGGTCTTGCTGTCTGTATGGTTTCCGGTAAAAAAGTTCCATCCGATAATTGCTCCGACAATAGCCTGGGTTGTCGATATAGGCATCGCAAACTTTGTCATCATGTAGATTGTAATCGCAGCCGCCAGTGCAACTGTGAATGATCCGCCGAGTGCATTCACGGCTCCAAGCTTACCAAGAGTATGAGATGTCCCTGAACCCTGAAGAACGGCTCCCAGAATGAAAAATACTGAAGCAATTATTGCCGCTTTTCTGAATGTTACCATCTTTGAACCCACAGCTGAACCGAACACATGTGGAGGCATCATTTGCCCCGAGCGACCAGCCAAGGAAAAGACCGCTTGTCAGGAAGAACAGAATCATATTACATCATAATTTTAATCGCCATTGCGCACTGACAACAGAGTCAGCAGCCTTCTGTGCCAGATCGGAAATATTTTCTATGTGGTGAATTATATATCTCAAATGAGACTTATGAGCCAGATCAAGTTCATTCATCTCCTGAAAAATGATCTTCTTTGTGGAAAAAGATATTTTATCTGTTTCAGTTTCAAAATAATAGACTTTAAGCAGCTTATCCCTGACTGTATATGGGGCCCTGAAGAATGCCCTTGCTGCAGGTATAAGCTCCTCTGCAGAGTTTATTGAAGTCTCTGTTAGACTTATAAAATTTTTGTTAAGTGATTCCGGGATATCGGGCAGTTCGATGCTGATCTCGTTCAGAGTGCTTTTTACGGCATCTATTATCTCATCAAGCTGATCTATAAGTGTGCTGACCTCCGCCCTGTGCTGAGGAAGTATTGAATGAGTGATCATCTCATTTTCAATCGCGCGCTGAAGCTTGTCAGCATTGCTCTCGAGGGAATCAACCTTCTGAAGATGCCGTTCAAATGCCTCCATATCCTTATCAAGATATGCCTTTATCCCTTCCCTGAAAACAAGCAGTCCAAGATCTATATTGTCAAAGAACTCATCAATCTTCAGGATCAGGTTCTTTGTTGTTCTTGTAAATACCGCCATATTCGATGTTTATTGGTTTGATAAACAAATATATTAATATTCATTATTAAACGGATAAAATTCCGGGAAGCTGTAACTTCTACTCGTTCACTTTGTCTGATTCAGAAAAAAAGATCCTTAAAGATCTTTATAAAATCTTTATATGTTCTTTTATATTCTTTATATGTTCCTTATGGGTATCCCCTATTTTCGCGCAACTAATTGTCTGACATGTTGGAATACCGAAAAGCCTGCAGTAAGATAAAGTGTTGATGGGACTACAAACAAGGAGTGTAGATGGACCAGACTGTAAGCTCTTCGTTCAATGAGAAACTGAAAAATACCTTTATTGGCAAAGCAAAAACTATTCAGGACAAAGGATTATTTCATAAATTAACACTTGTAGCATTTTTTGCATGGATTGGTCTTGGAGCGGATGGCATTTCATCATCATGTTATGGTCCTGAAGAGGCTTTCGAAATTTACAGGGCCATACAAGTCTGGCTATTTTTGTAGCCCTTGGCACAGTTTTTACAATTATAATCATAAGTTCAAGTTACAACCAGATAGTCACGTCTTTTTCCACATGGAGGCGGAGGTTATCTGGTTGGCAGTAAACTATTATCACCAACTACAGGAATGATCTCTGGTTCTGCCCTTATAATCGATTATGTTCTTACAATTACGCTTTCAGTCTCAAGTGGTGCTGATGCCCTATTTAGTTTTTTCCCGGCTGAATGGCAACCCTTCAAACTTTCTTTTGCCCTTGTAGGAGTATGTTTTCTGATTCTTTTAAATCTAAGAGGAGTTAAAGGAATCAGTACTTTCTCTTACTCCAATATTTATAGTCTTTATTACTAACACATGTGATTGCCATTTTATATGGAATTTTTATTCATGCCTCAAATTTTGCAGCAGTTGCCAGTCAGACTTCCAGTGAAATTACATTCAACAGTATCTCAGTTTGGTTTTTTTGCTACATTCTTTATAATTCTCCGGGCATATAGTATGGGTGCCGGAACCTATACAGGAATCGAAGCTGTAAGTAATGGCATGCCAATTCTGCGAGAACCTAAAGTTGCAACAGCACGTAAAACAATGTTTCTGATGGTGATCTCACTCTCATTTATGGTGCTGGGATTAATGATCTGCTATATGCTTTTTAATGTTCAGCTCGATACCCATAAAACTTTAAATGCAGTATTACTTGATAATCTGACTGCCGGATGGGGATATTTCTGGTCTAGAAGTTTTGTCCTCATTACTCTGATTTCTGAAGCTGCACTTTCTGTTTGTTGCTGCACAAACAGGATTTATTGATGGCCCGAGAATAATGGCAAATATGGCAATTGATCACTGGTTGCCTAAAAGATTTGCTTCCCTGAGCGACCGGCTGGTAACAATGAATGGAGTTTTATTAATGGGCATCAGGAGCTTTTATTCTGATGGTTTTTTCAAAAGGATCTGTTGCATTGCTGGTTGTTCTTTATAGTATTAATGTGTTCATAACATTTACTATTTCACAGGTTGGAATGGTGAAACATTGGTGGGAGATGAGAGGAAAGAAAGTATCATGGAAGCGAAAACTAGCAATAAATGGCATTGGTCTGATTCTTACCTCCTTTATCCTGGTCTCAGTAATAATTCTGAAATTCGGACAGGGTGGCTGGGTAACTATAGTAATTACAGGTTTGCTGGTCCTGCTGGCAATAAATATTAAACGTCATTATTTCAAAACTGCTCTCAAACTTCAGAAACTAAGATTAAACGCATTTAATGAGATTGAAAAACTAATTGGTCAGCGACCTTGTGAAGACAGGAATCTGAAAAAAGTCCCATTTAACAAGGAAGGAAAAACTGCAATTATTTTAGTAAGCGGTTTTGGGGAACAGGATTGTACACCTTCCTAGAATTCTCGAAAATTTTAAAGGTGTTTATAACAATATTGTGTTTGTAAGAATTGGTATTCTAAATTCCAAGATTTACAGGGGGACTGAGGAACTGGAACATTTTAAAAGACAAGTAAGGGAGGATGGTGAAAAATATGTTAATGTCGCCAATCAGTTTGGCCTTTACGGAAAAAGCATCTGGACAATCGGAACTGATCCAGTGAATGAAATTTACAGCATAGTGAAAAGACTAAGACCCAGGTTATCGGGAGCAGCTTTCTTTGGCGGACAGCTGGTTTTCTCCAAAACATTCTACCTTTCAAAACTGCTGCATAATCATACAATTTTTTCTATTCAGAAGAGATTCTTTAAATTTGGTATTCCGATTGTCATTTTTCCAATCAGGGTTGACTGAATGAAATGTCGACAAAGCCATGTTGTGGCCCTACGATGCAATGTAAAATTGTTGTGGGGCTGTAGAAAAAGTCAAAATCCATTAACCGCAGAGGGGACCAAGCGTGAAGAAATAGCCCGGTGGGCTATTCATTAGCGCAGGGGCCAGATTGCGCTGGTGGCAATTACGCAAAGGTCGCAAAGATCTTTATATCAATGTATTATCTTTGCGCACTTTGTGAAAACCTTAGCGTCCCAGCCTTCGCTGAAGCTTCGGCTGACAAAGCTTTGCGGTTAAAAAGACTTTTTCTACAGCCCCTATGTATTAATGGCGTTTCAATATTTATGAAATCTTTATGGTTTAACTCTTACTTCTTATAAAAGCATTATAACTTCCGGTGCAATTTTGCTGCATTAAAGATTGTTTAAAAGCAAGATAAAATGAAAACAAAATTTGCAGCTTTGTTCATGCCCTTAGGGGTAGTTCCTGTTCATCCGGGCGAGGCCGTATCCAACAGTCACATAAGCTATATTACCGGAGGCATAATTGCTCTCTTTATTCTGGGTTATTTAATATATACATTATTGCATCCGGAAAAATTTTAGGAAGACGGAAGTCCGAAGCCGAAGACCGAAGCCTGCTTCCGACTTCCGACTCACCTTACCTGATTTTATATCTTATACTTTAGAAACATGAATGAAGCGATACAACTGATTATTTATTTATTGGTGCTGATTGCCCTTGCTCCCTTGCTGGGAAAGTATATGGCGAGGGTATTTATGGGGGAAAAGCACTTTATGAAGCCTGTTCTTGGCTGGCTTGAAAAATTCATCTACAGGATGGCCGGAATCACCGGTGATGAGGAAATGAACTGGAAGACATATTTATATGGTGTTCTGCTATTCAATTTATTTGGTATTGTTATTCTCTTCCTCCTGCAAATATTTCAGTCATATCTGCCACTTAACACTGAACATCTGCCTGATGTTTCATGGCATCTTTCGTTTAATACAGCTGTCAGTTTTGTAACGAATACAAACTGGCAATCCTACAGCGGTGAAAATACATTGAGTTACTTTGTGCAGATGCTGGGACTGACAGTTCAGAATTTTGTCAGCGCGGGGACCGGTATAGCTGTTGCGCTGGCCCTGATTAGGGGGTTGACAAGGAAAACTTCTGATGCACTCGGCAGTTTCTGGGTGGACCTGACAAGAAGCGTAGTCTATGTTTTATTGCCTCTGTCTGTTATTCTTGCAGTTTTGTTGATGGGACAGGGAGTAGTACAGACATTTTCTCATTATGCCAGTGCAACAACTTTGCAGGGAACAGAGCAAATTATACCTCTTGGTCCCGCTGCCTCACAGATTGCTATCAAGCAACTTGGCACAAACGGAGGAGGATTTTTCGGAGCAAACAGTGCTCACCCTTTTGAGAACCCAACCCCTTTTTCCAATTTTCTGGAGATGTTTGCACTGATCATTATTTCGGGCGGTTTGGTCTTTACGTATGGCCATTATGCGGGGTCCGGGCGCCAGGCACGGACTGTCTTTATTACAATGTTCGTACTGCTCGTAATAGGCCTTGGCATATCACTGTGGTCAGAATACAGCCATAACAATTTACTGAATGTGTCAGGAAGCATGGAGGGGAAAGAAACCCGTTTTGGTATTGCAAACAGCGTCTTGTGGTCTGTAGTTACTACGGTTACATCCTGTGGAGCGGTGAACGCAATGCATGATAGTTTGTCTCCTCTGTCGGGGATGGTTTCCATGTTCAATATCATGCTGGGAGAGATAATTTTTGGAGGAGTAGGATCAGGCCTGTATGGTATAATTATTTTTATCCTTCTCACTGTATTTATTGCGGGATTAATGGTTGGACGGACGCCTGAATTTCTGGGCAAGAAGGTAGAGGCTTATGAGATGAAAATGACAATCCTTGCCATTTTAGCTCCAAGTGTAGTCATAAAGATTTTTTCTGCGATCGCCTGTTCAGTGCCAGCGGGACTGTCGGGTCTGACAAATGCGGGTCCTCACGGGCTGTCAGAAATTTTGTATGCCTTCAGTTCCGCAGCCGGAAATAACGGCAGCGCCTTTGGAGGGCTTGGAACCAATAATGTATTTTATAATGTGATGCTTGCATTTGGGATGATCATTGGCCGGTTTGGTGTAATAGTACCTGTGATGGCAATCGCAGGAAGTATGGCAGGGAAAAGGAAAACTCCGGTTTCTTCAGGTACTTTCAGAACTGATAACTGGCTGTTTGTGATGTTGTTAATAAGTGTTATTCTAATTGTTGGTGGTCTGACATTCTTTCCTCCTCTGGCATTAGGCCCCATAGTTGAACATTTATTAATGAATCTGGGTATTGGATTTTAATTTCTAAGATAAATAGTATGGAACAACGAAATTCGAGTCGCTTGATTACAAAAGAAATAGCGCTGCAGGCATTAATAGACTCTTTTATTAAATTGAATCCGTCGGTTCTTGTGAAGAATCCTGTAATTTTCATTGTGGGTATCGGAGCTGTAATGACCACGGTGGTGGTATTTCATCGATATCATTACCAACCATTTTTCAGGCTTTAATTTTCAGATCTCTGTATGGCTCTGGTTTACTGTACTGTTTGCCAATTTCGCCGAAGCAGTGGCTGAAGGAAGGGGAAAGGCACAGGCAGATAGTTTACGAAAAAGCCGTACCCAGACGAAGGCCCGGAAACTGGTAAATAGTAAGGAGGAGTTTGTTCTGGCCACGGAGTTAAGAAAAGGAGATATTATTATCTGCGAAGCAGGCGATATAATAGCTGCTGACGGTGATGTAACAGAGGGAATTGCAAGTGTCGATGAATCTGCTATTACGGGTGAATCCGCTCCTGTGATCCGTGAAAGCGGAGGAGATCGCTCTGCTGTGACAGGCGGTACAAAAGTAATCAGTGATAAAATCACAATTCGTGTAACCTCGGAACCCGGTTTCACTTTTTTGGACAGAATGATTGCTCTTGTAGAGGGGGCAAAACGGCATAAGACACCTAACGAAATAGCACTGATTATTCTGCTGTCGGGCCTTACCCTGATATTCCTGCTGGTGGTTATCTCCCTGCCGGCTTACTTTGGCTACAGCCTTCATGCATCAGGGGTATCTTCCGGTCACAATCTTTCGCTTCCAGTCCTGATCTCACTCCTTGTCTGTCTTATTCCGACTACAATAGGTGGATTGCTCAGTGCAATAGGCATCAGCGGAATGGACAGACTACTGAGAAAAAATGTTATCGCCACAAGCGGGAGAGCTATTGAAGCCGCAGGAGACACCGATGTTCTGCTCCTTGATAAAACCGGAACAATTACATTAGGTAACCGTATGGCAACTGAATTCATACCTGCTGAAGGTATCACGGAGGAGGTTCTGGCTGACGCCGCCCAGCTTGCATCTCTTGCCGATGAGACGCCTGAAGGACGTTCGATAGTTGTCCTTGCCAAGGAGAAATTTAATCTTAGAGCCAGAGAAATGCATTCCCTTGAAAGTGTATTCATACCCTTTACTGCACAGACAAGCATGAGCGGTATAGATATAAAATTACCTGGCAGGCCAGTTACGAAGCATAAGAAAAGGCTCAGCTGCTGCAATCAGAAAATTCATTGAGAACAACAATGGTTTTTTCCCTGTCAAAGTAGAAGAAATAGTAACAGATCTTTCACGCCAGGGAGCTACTCCGCTTGTAGTTGCTGAAAATGGTCAGGTACTTGGAGTCATTCACCTTAAGGATATAGTGAAAGGGGGTATTAAACAACGTTTTGCACAGCTCAGGATGATGGGTATCAGAACAGTGATGATAACCGGAGACAACCCTCAAACTGCGGCAGCTATCGCTGCTGAGGCCGGTGTTGATGATTTTCTGGCTGAGGCTAAACCTGAAGATAAACTTTTCCGGATAAGGGAAGAACAGGCAAAAGGCCATCTGGTTGGAATGATCGGTGATGGTACAAATGATGCACCTGCCCTTGCCCAGGCTGATGTCGGACTGGCGATGAATACAGGTACACAGGCAGCCCGGGAAGCGGGTAACATGGTTGACCTTGACAGTAATCCCACAAAACTGATTGAAGTTGTTGAAACCGGGAAACAACTGCTTATGACACGCGGGGCACTAACAACTTTCAGCATTGCTAACGATGTGGCCAAATATTTTGCTATCATTCCGGCCATTGCAACGTTATTATATGTTACTGCTTCCGGAGTATCCCCGTTGAGCGTACTTAATATTATGAAGCTCACCTCTCCCGAAAGCGCTATTTTAAGTGCAGTTATTTTCAATGCCTTAATAATCATAATCCTTATACCGCTTGCCCTCAGAGGTGTGAAGTATCGCCCTGTTTCAGCTAACCGTGTGCTGGCGCTTAATATTGTCATATATGGAATCGGGGGAATAATAGTTCCATTTATCGGTATAAAGCTGATAGATATGCTGCTGGTCTCAACACACCTGATATAAATATGCGGAAATTAAGAATCTTATAATATCTAATTATGAAATCACAAATAATTACAGCATTAAAATTTCTAATGCTTCTCACAATTCTGACCGGTATCATTTACCCTTTGATGATGACAGGTGTTGCACAATTAATATTTCCTTCCAAAGCCAATGGAAGTCTGATACTAAAAGACGGTAAACTCATAGGTTCAGAACTGATAGGACAAAAATTCGACAGTACAATCTACTTCTGGTCAAGACCCTCCGTCATCGGGTACAATCCAATTCCATCCGGAGCATCCAATTACGGGCCGACAAGCGACACACTGAGGAAACTCGTAGCTTCAAGACGTGATCATTTTGCAAAATGAATTCAGTCAGTGATAGTATCAGTCATCCCAAAAGAAATGATTTTTGCATCAGGAAGCGGTCTCGATCCTCATATTTCACCTGAATCAGCTTTAATGCAGACGAAAGGATTATTATGGCCAGAAATTTTAACAGCCAGCAGAAAGAAAAACTCTTAAAAATGATCCATGATCTGACTGAAGCACCTCAGTTTTTATATCTTGGGAGAGCCTACGGATTAATGTATTAATCCTAAATTTAGTACTTGATAAAATGTAAGTTATCATTAAATTACATACATACGCCTTAAATTATGAAACATTCAATACGGACAAGATTTACGTTAGGAATGATTTTTTTGTTTCTGATCATCCTGATCTTATCAGTGTTTTTCCGGGTACTATCTGAATAAGCTGTCGGACAAAACAAGTGCAATCCTTAAGGAAAACTATCTGTCAGTGGTTTATGCCGGGAAATGTCTGAAGGTATTGATAAATATAGATAAGGAAATTACAGTGGCTTTTTATCGGACAAAAAGCCTGATAGTCTGAAAATTGTTAATGAACTTTTGCTGATAAATAAATCGCTGCTAGCCGAGAAAAACAACATTACTGAGCCTGGTGAGGATAAACTGGTTTCAGGTATTGAATCAGACTATTCACCGAATACAGGGATTCAGTACTTAATATTGTAAGATTCGCCAAAATCAATTGCAAGATATGCTTTACCTGCATACTAAATCAGAGGATCTCCATCAGAAACTTGCTCATTTTGTCCAGATGAACGGGAACGCCATTGAGATGAAGACGGATGATGCCAAAGCTTTTTCAAAAAGTGCCCTGACACAGATGACGATTCTCGCTTCATTATGTTTTCTGATAGGAATGGGATTTATTTTCAGTTTCTCAGCATATTTTAGCCAGCGGTTCTTTCAGTTGTACAATGGTATTAAAGAGATAGTTTCAAACAATTATGACCAGCATCTCTATTTCTACGGTAAGGATGAATTCTATGAAATATCGCTTGTCTTTAATGAAATTGCAGATAAATTGAAGAAAAACATGCCGAAAATGTACGGTAGGTTACAAAGGATGAGCCGCGAAGAGAGATCAAGATCTGATGATATTGAGGAGTTGAAACAGATGTTATTAAGAATAAGAAATACAGAAATACAGGCATCAGCACTGATTTCTAAATTTGAAAAAAAATAATAGATTATTATGGGCTTAGCAACGACCGTCCGGATCCCGATGAACTTTTAGCCTCAATAAAACTTGAAGAGGAAAAAAGCAAACGAGGCAAACTGAAAATATTCTTTGGAATGTGTGCCGGCGTGGGGAAGACTTATACAATGCTCCAGACTGCCCAGGCGGAGAAACTAAAAAGATGTGATGTTGTGGTCGGTTATGTTGAAACCCACAACCGGAAGGAGACTGCTGACCTTCTCAATGGCCTTGAGATTATTCCCCGGAAGGAGTACAGCTATAAAACCGCGACACTTTATGAAATGGATCTTGATGCAATTATTGCACGGAAGCCACAGATAGTTCTGGTTGATGAACTTGCACATACTAATTCCCCCGGAAGCCGTCATGCCAAAAGGTATCAGGATGTTCTTGGAAATTCTGGATAACGGAATAAATGTATATACAACTGTTAATGTACAGCATCTTGAGAGCCGTTCAGATACTGTCGCTCAGATTACAGGTATTATTGTCAGGGAAACAATTCCGGATGAGATTTTTGAGAACGCAGATGAAATTGAAGTTATTGATCTTACTCCTGAAGAATTGTTGCAGCGACTTTCAGAAGGTAAAGTATATACCCAGGAACGGTCGCAGGAAGCTGTTGAAAGTTTTTTCCGCAAGGGAAACATAACTGCTTTAAGAGAAATGGCGTTGCGGATAGTTGCCGACAGAGTCGATAAGCAACTCCATGAATACATGCAGCTGAAGCGGATCAAGGGTCCATGGAAATCAGGATTGCATCTGCTTGTAGCAGTAAGTCATACCCAGCAATCAGCCAAGTTGCTGAGATGGGCAAAAAACCTGTCATATACTATGGGGGCAGATCTGCAGGCTATTTATGTCGAAACCTCCTATAAACCTGATAAAAAGGAAAGTGAACAGCTGAATAAGAATATCAATCTTGCCAGACAATTAGGTATTAAATTCCGGATTAGTTACAAATCGTGATATGGTGAAGGCAATCGTGGATTTTGCACAGAAAGAAAATATAACGCACATAATAATTGGTAAGCCCCGTGTACGTAATCTCTTATACTCTTTTGAGGCTTGGCAACTTCGTAAACAGGCTTATCCGCTACAGCGGAAATATTGATGTTTATATATTTGGTTCAGATATTCAGTCGAAAGACAGATTCATAACACATGCTTCACTGCCCTCATTCACATCCAATATCCGCCAATATTTAACTGCTGCATTAGTAGTTGTACTTGCGGCTGTTGTCTGTTTTTTTATTAAAGGATTTATTGGTTACCAGGTTGTTTCTTTTGCATTATTGTTTGTTGTTTCAACTCTTGCATTCTTTTTTGGTACTGGTCCTATTCTTCTGGCAGCCACAATGAGCGCCCTTATCTGGGATTTCTTTTTCATTCCGCCACCGTATACTCTTCATGTTGATAAACCTGAGGATATGCTTATGCTTATAATGTTTTTCATAATTGCATTGCTAAGCGGTGTGCTTACATCAAGAATCAAGAAACAGGAGATGAAAATCAGAATCCGGGAGGCGCGTACAAATGCTCTTTATCAGCTGACAAGAGAACTTTCTACAGCTAATGGCATCGAAGAGGTCATTAACTATCGCCAAAAATGATATCAAAAAATATTTTCAGCTCAATTCAGGATCTTGCTTAAAAATGATGCGAACCAGCTTGATTATCCACTCCAGAAAGATTCAAATTTTACAATTTCAAAAAATGATATGAGTGTTGCAATCTGGACATTTCAGCACTCTGCCAAAGCCGGCAGACACACTGACACTCTGCCTTCATCAAACTATACATTTTATCCTCTTAAGGGAAATCAGATGAACTTGGGTGTCATCGCAATACAGCAGGATATTGTCTTTACCCAGGGAGAGGAACAGTTCTGGGAAGCTTTTATTTCCCAGATATCAGGAAAGTTTGAAAGAGAATATCTTCGGAATATGGCAAAACAAGCCTTCTTATTAAACGAATCAGACAAACTGTATAAAACTCTTTTTAATTCAATTTCGCATGAGCTTAGAATTCCTGTTGCAACAATTATGGGAGCTTCCGATTCATTGCTCACAACACAGCATACTGAAGAAATCAGAAAGGAGCTCTCCACTTGAAATATTCTTAGCATCCAAAAGGTTAAACAGACTTATTGAAAACCTCCTGAATATGTCGAGACTCGAAAGCGGAAGAATTACTCCACGTCTCGACTGGTATGATATTCACGATCTGATAAATAATGTTCTTGAAAACCTCCGTGATGAGCTTAAGCCTTTCAACCTTCATATTGTTATTCCTGAAGATATGCAACTTGTTAAGATCGACTTCGGATTGATGGAACAGGTTCTCTATAACCTTATCTACAATGCAACACAATATGCTTCAAAATCAACAAATCTTAGGGTTAAAGCATTTTGTGACAATGGATTACTTACAATTCAGGTTATGGACAGAGGTCCGGGTTTTCCGCGAAAGGAAATTTCACTTATCTTTAATAAATTTTACAGGGTTGAAGGTTCGGAAGCAGGGGGACAGGGTTGGGACTCTCTATTGCAAAAGGATTTGTAGAAGCTCATAATGGAACAATAACTGTTGAAAACCGCCAGAACGGAGGTGCAAAATTCACAATTAAAATTCCTACAGAGGTTCCGGTTGTTAATATAAAAGATTGAAAAATTATTAATCATGGATATTCCTGATAACATTCTGATTATTGATGATGAAGTACAGATCAGGAGATTACTTGAAATAACGCTCTCATCACATGGTTATAAAATTTCAGAGGCAGCAACGGGCAGGGAAGGACTCATAACAGCTGCAACAATTCATCCTGAACTGATCATTCTTGATCTTGGATTGCCTGATATTGACGGTATTGAGATCCTGAAAAAGCTGAGAGAATGGTATCAGAAGCCAATTATAATTCTTTCGGTAAGGAACTCTGAAGAAGATATTGTAGGCTGTCTTGATAATGGTGCCAATGATTACCTTTCAAAACCATTCAGAACCGGTGAACTGCTTGCAAGAATGAGGGTTGCCTTGCGACAGAGTCATGGCGAAGAGGACAATCCTGTTCTTGTTTTCGGATCACTCTCAATTGACCTGATAAATCATACTGCAGTTAAAAATAAAATACCTGTAAAACTGACAGTCACTGAATTTTCATTATTGTCACTTCTTGCAAAAAATTCTGGAAGAGTCATGACTCATCAGAGTATACTAAAGGAAGTGTGGGGTTTCAGCTATATCGGACAAACACAATATCTAAGGGTCTTCATAGCTCAGCTCCGGAAAAAAATAGAAGATGATCCTGCCCGGCCTAAACTCCTGATAACTGAATCCGGAATTGGTTATAGGTTTCATGAATAAATCAGAAATCAATAATCTTTTCCACCCTGTTATTTTTCAGATATTGCTTCAGAATGACCTGGATATCCCGGTTGTCGGAGCATGGTGTAATGCAATCATGAAGGGCTGAAAGGCCGAATCCCATATCATTGATGCTGAAATATCCGTATCCGGCGTATTTCCCATTGATAATTTTAACTGCACATCGTTCATCTGCATCACGACCTTTGTCAATTACAAAGAAATTCCGTCTTGTGAAGACAAACTCCTCAATAGCCTTTGAAGCTCTTTCATTGTAATCTGCTGCATTTTCCTTCCCGCAGCAGGCGCCCCTGCAGATACCCTACCTGGTGGTGGAAACAGGCGCCATCAGTTTCGTACAGACCCGATAATTTCTGACAAAGGTTGTATCTCTCAACAATTGATTCAAGCTTTGCCTCTTGCTCTTCTCCTTCGATGAGAATACTGAAACAGGAGCTTCATCATTGTCAAGGTTTCCATACCTGTAATTTATAAAACCATTTTCATCGGCGAAGCTGAAAATTCCCCAGTGAAAGCTTGTCCTTCGCTGAGCCCTGTTATATACAGGCTTATTCTGTTTTATTTCTGCTGATTCCTTAAGAAGAGCGATCAGCTCACTGCCTGTCACTTCCCAGTCGATGTCAGCAATCAGATCGCGCATCTCCATGGCACGGCTTGTAGTATTATTTGAAAGATGAGTACTGATCCTCTGCTGCAGGTTTCTGCTCTTACCAATGTAAATCAGGTCTCCTTTTTCATTATAAAAAAAATAAATTCCGGGTTCCTCAGGTATATTCTCTAATTTGGAAAGATCGAGTGAAGGATGCAATTTTGAGGCTTTTTTGTTTTTCATCAGGCCCGGCTTGTTTCCGCTGACCTCCCTGTCGCGCTCAAGAAGAAGTTCGAAGAGTCTTACAGTTGCCAGAGCATCGCCGGCTGCCCTGTGTCTCCCGTTAATGTTAATATTCAGATCCTTGCAAATATTGCCAAGACTGTATGAGGCATGACCCGGAAACAGTTTTCTGCTGAGTGCAACAGTGTCAAGAACACTTCTTTTAAAATTAAATCCGAGTGATTTAAATTCCTCCCGGATAAATGAATAGTCAAATCTTGCATTGTGGGCAACGAATGTTCTGCCTTCCGTGAGTTCGACTATTGTTTTTGCCATTTCAAAAAAACGGGGTGCATCTTCCACCATCTCATTTGTAATACCAGTAAGGTTTGTTATGAAGTAGGGGATATTCCTTTCCGGATTGATAAGAGATGAAAATTCTCCTGTTATCTGGTTACCGTCATGCAGATATATGGCAATTTCAGTGATTTTTTCGATCCTCGAACTCCCGCCTGTTGTCTCGATGTCAATTATCGCATACATCCCGTTTTCTCCCTATTCTATACCGGCTACGAATATAATGAGAAATGATAGCAGAATCTCCTTTAGTTTGTACTTTTGTTTTGTCTAAAGATATGCCATAATGAATGAATGTTTCGGAAAAAAATTCATCCTCAACGGAGAGATGCAGCCGGCAGAGCTTTTCGATAATTCTCTTGTTTACGATGGCGATTCGGTATATGAAGTGATTAGAATGGCAAAGGGCAATCCTGTCTTTTTTAATGACCATATGGAACGATTATCATCGAGTGTGAAGCTCCAGGGCAAAGAGATGCTTGTCAGCATTGAAGTCCTGAGAAGGTCAATTATTGAGCTTGCAAGGTCTGAAAGGAAAAGGGAGATGAATCTGAAGATAGTTTTTAACTATAATAATGGACTGGAGAATTTCCTTGTCTATTTTATTGAACCAATGTACCCTTCAACTGAACAGTACAAAAATGGCGTTAAAGGAATTCTGTTTCATGCCGAACGGAAAATTCCTGAATCAAAGCTGATTAATCACAGGCTCAGATCAGACATATATCACAAGCTTATTCTTGATGGTGCTTATGAAGCACTGCTTGTCAATGAGAAAAATATGATAACTGAAGGGAGCAGATCGAATATATTTTTTCGTGAAGGGGAATACACTTGTTACCGCACCGGATAACCTGATCCTGAATGGTATAACAAGAAAGCATATTCTTCGAGATATGTAAGATGGAAAAGATCAGTGTGGAATTCAACAGTGTCAGAGTTGAGGATATTTCCAGTTATGAATCAGTTTTTATGACAGGTACATCACCGATGGTTCTTGCCTTTCTGTTGTATAGAGGATAAATTCTTTGATGCTGGTTTGCCACTGATGGCCAAACTGAGGGAGCTTTATATTCTGGAAGCAGAGGAGAGTATCCTTAGCTTCAGGTCGCAATAATGCTAAGGGTGCGAAACGTACTCAATGATAATTTACTATCTTTGCGCCAGATTTTAATATAAACTTTATTGTATGGCAAGTGTAAGAGAGCTTAAAAAAGATATCGATTTCCTGATATATGAGGTGATTTCTGACTGTTTTGTTTTTTCAGGCCTTCATCCTGATATCAAGGCAGATGAATTATCAGCAATTATTTCAGATGCGGTAGATTTTCGTAATGATCTGATTGCAAGGGTCAACAATCCTGACGGTAAAGACAATCCCAAAATCGTAAAGGCTTATTACAAGTCACTTGAAAAAGATCTTCTGACAGGAGTTGATAAGCTCTTCAGCAGGCTCAGTGAGATGACGAAGAAGTAACAGAAAAGTATCTGTAGATCAAATTTCCGCACCCTGTGCATCTTCCCTGTTTATCAAGGTTTAAAAGTTTTGTTTTATAACCGGATCGTATTGTGACAGTTATTCCGCAATGCGGGCATAAAGTGTTTTGTCCGGATGCGGAAGTAGTATTGCCTATATATACATGATCAAGGTGAATGAGAGCAATCTGAGCCAGTCTCTCAATGCTTTCAGTGGTTGTGGAGGGATCATCTCCTCCTGAATGTCGGGAAATACCTGCTGAGATGAAATGGAACATTCCTTCCCAGTTCTCCTGAGATCCATTTAACCTCCTGTTCCATCTCCTTTTCACTGTCATTCTGACCCGGTATAATAAGAGTGGTGATTTCAAGATGTTTTCCTGAAGCAGCTATCTGTTTCAGACTTCTCTTTACAGGTTCAATATCTGAACCTGTAAGATTCCTGTAGAATTTACTGTTAAAAGCTTTCAGGTCGATATTAAATCCATCTATAAAACTGATTATCTCCTTCAGCGGATCAGCGTTTACAAATCCGTTGCTTACCATTACAGTATATAGCCCTGCCTCTTTCACAGCCACAGCAGCATCCCTCATGAATTCAAACCAGATTACAGGTTCGTTATATGTAAAGGCCAGTCCGATATTGTTTTCAGATGATTTTGCTGATTCTGCAAGTTTCTCCGGTGAATATTTTACTCAGCCATTCTTTCAGGGATATTCTGTGAGATGTGGTAATTCTGGCAGAAGTCGCACCTCATATTGCAGCCGTAAGAGCCGGCAGAGAGGATATTGTATCCGGGGAAAAAATGATAGAGCGGCTTTTTTTCGACAGGATCGAGTGAATATCCTGAGAGTACACCGTATGTCTGCAATACGATTTCCTCTCCGGTATTTTTTCTGACGCCACAGATTCCTGTTTTTCCCGGTGCTATTTTACAGAAATGAGGGCACAGCATGCATTGAGTCACTCCATCGCCTGTTTTGTAAAGAGCGTATCATTATTACTTACTCCCTCGGACAAAATTACTACATAAAAACAGGTTTTTATCCGATCATGTCAGGGATTAACAGAAGAATCTTAATTTTACATGAGGGAATTAAAATTTGCATAAATATTTCCAATACGATAAATTAGCAATTTGAATATTGTTATATAAAATGGATACAACAAAAGGGCAGTTAAGAATTCCGTCAGACCAGATGAAAGCCGAATTTTTCAGAATCCTTTTAAGGCTTGGGTTTTTCAACTGAACGGGCATATAAATGTGCTGAGATATTTATGCTCAACAGTCTTGAAGGAGTATATTCCCATGGTGTTAACAGGTTCCCGAAATTTGTAAAAAACATCAGGGAAGGTTTTATAAGGCCTGATGGTGTGCCTTCGCTTGTTAACAGGAACGGAGCCATAGAACAGTGGAACGGGAACCTGGGACCGGGTCCATTGAATGCCATGTTTGCCACTGACCGTGCTATTGAAGTGGCAACAGAAAACAATATTGGTCTTGTGTCACTTGCAAATACAAATCACTGGATGAGAGGCGGAACATACGGGTGGCATGCTGCCAGAAAAGGATTTGTATTAATCTGCTGGACAAACACCTGTCCGAACATGCCGGCATGGGGAGCAAAAGATCCGAGGCTTGGGAACAATCCATTAATTATTGCAGTACCATTTCATAATGAAGCTGTTGTTTTCGATTCTGCAATGTCGCAGTTCTCCTACGGAAAAATGGAGACCTTCAAAAAAGAAGGCAGAAAGCTGCCATATCCCGGAGGATTTAATAAAGAGAATAAACTCACCGATGATCCTGGTGAGATCCTTGAGTCGTGGAGGCCTCTGCCTGCAGGATACTGGAAAGGATCAGCCCTTTCGCTGTTGCTTGATATCCTTGCAACAGTGCTTTCAGGAGGACTTTCTACTCATCAGGTCAGTTCATGCGTGTCTGAATCAGGCGTATCACAGGTGTTTATCGCCATTCAGCTGAAAAACCTTCACAACTTCCCCTCAATTCAGAATTCAATAGATCTTATCATTGGCGATCTGCGTAAATCAATACCGGAAAATGACAACTGCAGATATCCGTTACCCGGGTGAAAATATTATTGGTATAAGAAATGAAAACCTGAAATCAGGGATTCCGGTTGGACAGGGATGTGTGGGAGATGATTTCAAGTTTGTGATTGACATGGTCAGATCTCTTCGTGCAACTATGTCAAGATCAATGTTGTTAAGTGATGCAAATTTCTCAATTTCATCTTTAACAGGGTCAATATTGTCTGTATAAGGCAGTGCCGAACCTCAGAATTGTTTTACCTCCGTTGTGAAAATGAAATATGAGATTCAAAGGAAAAACCTCAATCTTTTTTATCTCTGATGATTTCATTTCACTCACCGGGAGGAGAGAATTTTTCTTTAGCAATATCCTGTCTCTTTCAATCTGAATAAATCTCAATGTGCGGCCAAGTCCGGCCCACACCTGGTATAATCCAAATCCTGAGAGAAACAGCACTGTGATCCACAGAGATCCGGTCAGATTGTACCGACCTGATGTTGAAAATCATCCAGAATACTGCAATTGCAATGCATACAAGTCCGAATAATATCCTTATAATTTTTATGGCAATTCCTGTTTCAGATGGGCCCAGTGAAAAGTATTTTGTCTCCATAAATTTTATTTCGTGCAATTTATTGTTTTCCCTTCATATTGACAAAAGAGACAGGTAATCGTGCTCGTTTCTTTAAATATGAGTTTTTTGATATGAAATGAATATCCTGAAGTTTATTGGTTGAGAAGTTTCTAAAAGAAATTATTTGTAAGTATATTGGCATTGAATTAAATCTAATTTTAAAATTTGTTACAAAATGAAAAAGTTATTTGCTATCAGTTTAATACTGTTTCTGTTTGCCGGCACCTTTCTGAAGGCCCAGCAGCCAGTCCTTAAGCCGGTTGATGAGAAGATTACCCCCGGGATGACAGAAGTCTGGGATCCGGAAGTAAAAATTATTCAGCCTGGCTGAAAAACCAGGGGATGCTCCTTCAGATGCCATCATCCTGTTTAATGGCAGTGATGTTAGCACAGGAATGGACAGATAATGATGGAAATCCTTCAAAATGGATTGTTAAGGATGGTGCACTGGTTAGTGTAAAAGGAGCAGGAGTGATTAAAAGCAAACGTAAATTCACAAATTTTCAGCTGCATATTGAATGGAAAACTCCTTCTGAAGTATCCGGTGAAAGTCAGGGAAGAGGAAACAGCGGTGTCTTCCTTCAGGAACAGTATGAAGTTCAGGTTCTTGACAGCTATAATAACCGTACCTACCGTAATGGTCAGGCTGGCAGTCTGTACAAGCAGTATGCCCCTCTGGTAAATGTTTCAAGAAAACCAGGTGAATGGCAGATCATATGATATTATTTATACAGCCCCTACATTTAACAATGATACCGTAACATATTACACTCCTCCAAGGGTTACAGTTCTTCATAATGGTGTTCTGGTTCAGAATAATGTAAGTTTAAGGGGGCCAACTGTATATATTGGAATTCCTGAATACTTTGTTAAAAAACATGGTCCGGGAAGTCTGGTTCTTCAGGATCATGGAAATCCTGTTGCCTACAGGAATATCTGGATCAGGGAGTTGTAACCGGAAGATTTCGGATTTCGGATCCTGGATTTCAGATTTTAATCTTCGTGACTTCTGACTTCGGTCTTTATGTTAAATATGCTTTCAAAATACATCACTTAATATTTAATTATTAATTTTAACATTCTAAATATTAAATTTTAATCTACCTGACAATGAAAGAAAATTCAAAACACATTACACGCCGGTCATTTATTGAAAGAACCGGTGCTGTTGCTGCAGGTCTGACAATACTTCCGGGCTCAGTAATGAGTGGTTTTGGCCACAAGGCTCCAAGTGACAAGCTGAATATTGCTGTTATTGGTATTGGAGGAATGGGTAATTCAAACCTGAAACATGTTTCACCAACTGAGAATATTGTTGCTCTCTGCGATGTTGACTGGGGATATTCCAAAAAAGTATTTGAAGCAAATCCAAATGCAAAAAAATACTGGGATTGGCGAAAGATGTATGATGAAATGGGAAAATCAATTGATGCTGTTATTGTTGCAACAGCCGACCATTCACATGCTGTTGTTGCAGCCAATGCAATGGCCATGGGCAAACATGTATATGTTCAGAAACCTTTAACACATACAGTTTATGAATCAAGATTATTGACCAAACTGGCTGCCAAATATAAAGTTGCAACACAGATGGGTAACCAGGGTTCATCAGATGAAGGTGTAAACCTGACAATTGAGTGGATACAGAATGGTGAGATCGGTGAAGTAAGAAAAGTTGAAGCATTTACTGACCGTCCGATATGGCCGCAGGGATTAAACGTTCCAAAAGGTGAATGGGTTCCTGATACACTTAACTGGGATCTTTTTATCGGACCGGCAAAAATGCGTCCATATAACAGTATTTATACTCCATGGAACTGGAGAGGCTGGTGGGATTTTGGTACAGGTGCTCTTGGTGATATGGCTTGCCATATTCTTCATCCGGTATTCAAAAGTCTGAAACTTCAGTATCCGATTAAAGCTCAGGGCAGTTCAACACTGTTGCTGACCGATTGTGCTCCAAATGCACAGATGGTTAATCTGGTTTATCCTGAAAGAGTTGCTCCAAAAGGATCAAAGATCAAATATCCACAGGTAGAGGTTATCTGGTATGATGGTGGTTTACAGCCTGCAAGACCTGCCGGATGGCCAGCCGGAAAGAATATGAATGATGCCGGTGGAGGAGTTATTTTTCATGGAACCAAAGACACTCTCATCTGCGGATGTTATGGTGTTCGTCCATGGTTATTATCAGGACGTACTCCTGTTGTTCCAAAAACTGAAAGAAGAGTTGAAAATGCTATGGACGGAGGTCATGAAATGGACTGGGTACGTGCATGTAAAGAGAGCCCTGAAAGCAGAGTTAAATCAAAATCTGACTTCTCAGAAGCAGGTCCATTCAACGAAATGGTTGTTATGGGAGTTCTTGCTGTCAGACTTCAGGGTCTGAACAAAGAACTTGAATGGAATGGTGAGAAAATGGAATTCACAAATATCGGACGATACTGAAACAGTGAAAATCTGTATTTCAGATAACTTTACAATCACAGACGGTGATCCGAAATTTGACAAGAAATGGACAGAACCAATGAATGCAAAGCAGTTTGCAGCTGAGATGGTTAAGCATACCTACCGTGCCGGCTTTACTCTGCCTGCTATGCCTGCATAGTGAGTTCAGCAGTTCAGAAATTAATTATAAAAGGCCGGATCATATCGATCCGGCCTTTTATTTAAGACCAATTTCATCAGCTACCGTTCGCATTCCCATAATGCAATCGTTATAAGTTCATCGAGTGTAACACCAAGCATTGCAGCCCCTTTTTCAATTACAGTCCGGTCAACTCCGGCTGCAAATCTTTTATCATTCCATTTCTTTTTCACCGATTTTGCTTCCATATCCATCACACTCTTTGATGGCCTGACAAGTGCACTTGTAGTAACAAGACCAGTCAGCTCATCCATCGCAAAGAGAGTTTTTTCAAGCTGTGTCAAGGCTCAATATCGGATACTATACCCCAGCCATGACTGACAACAGCCCTGATATACTCTTCAGGCCAGTTATTCTCTGACATTATTTTCTGTGTCATTGTGCAATGCTGATCAGGATACATCTCATAATCAAGATCATGTATAAGACCGATAATTCCCCATTTTTCCTCATCCTCACCGGCTTTTCCGGCCATATATCTCATTACACCCTCAACCGACAATGCATGTCTTAAAAGGCTCTCAGATTTGTTGTACTGCCTGAACAGATCAAGGGCAATTTCGCGGGTGGGTATCAGAGTAACCGACATATTATGTTAATAAATTATTAAAGCCAAAAGATAAATACTATTTTCCAAGTTTGATAACCGGTAATTGTTTTCTTAATTGATAATCCTGTGATTCTGACATAATAAACTGCCGGTGGCAGGACAAGATCTGAGATAACAATTGTATTCATTCCGGTGGTTACCTCTTTTTCAGTCTCAAAGAATTTAATACCGGTGCTGTTAATAATCGAAATGGTAAGATTGTCATTGCCTGACGATTGTACATAAAGGGTAAACTGATCAGTGAAAGGATTCGGATAAACGCTCAGGGAATCATTTAACTGATTGTTTTCAAGAGAGATCCTGAAGAGTGTCATTCAGGAGGTAATCATCTTTGTTATCAAAGGCATAGGCAACAATATTATAGGCTCCGAATCTTGAAAGATCAGCCTTCGCCGTGAATGATACTGAAACTGAATCGGAGTAGGGCATAATAATATTATCGAAGGTTTGTTTAACAGGGCTTCCATAATCATTAATACTGTATGCCATATTGAATCCTTCAATCGGATCCTTCCCAATGTTAAGAACCTTAACAGTGACAGTTTCTTTTCCGAATTTATCCTTCTGAAAAGGTGTCACAATTCTCGCAACCTGAAGATCTTTCTGAATATAACTTACCGGACTCGATCCGGCAAAATCAATAAGGTCAATCCATGCACAGTCTGCTCCGTTTGACACTGACTGATCCTTGCTATAGATCCATTCCATTTTATTGGTTCCTGCCGTAACCGGAACAGAAATCCTGTGTCCATGGTGTTTCACCTGATTTTTTGAATATTTCTATATCATTCAGTTTGAAAGTAAGATTGTCATAATTGACTTCAGAGGATACTCTGTAATAAAATGAGATGGAGTCATCCTTTTCAAATATTGTTCTGATGCTAAGAGAAGTACTTGCACCATGAGAGATCGGGCCCGAACGGGCTGAAACAACGCCTTCATACGGGATTTGTACTTGTAATCACCCATGGTATTGCACTCGACATTGATCCATGGAAAGACTGTGAATGATAATGATTCAAAGCTCTCCCTGATCCTGCCAACCCTGAATGAAAAATCTTTGTTTAGCACATAAGGATGTACAGTCGAGCATTGATGAAACTGAGAAAAAGCTTCCGGATGATGCCGATTCTGACAGTTTAACTTTTACCGGAATATCAGTTGTCTCCCCGAATTTAAGATCTCCGGATTTTACATTCGGTTCGAGAATTGTTAGTTCAGGTGTGTTGCTGCTTACATAAAACTGTCCTGCAATGCTGCTGCTGCCCTGGTTCATTACCTTGAAATTCAGATAGAATGTTTCTCCCGGGTCTGCAACATTATTCTTGTTTCCGGCTAGTTGTATCATTCAGAGTGCAGTTTGTTATTGCAAGATCAGGAGCATGTACGCAGATATCCAGTTTATAATGTTTCTCTGTTTTTGAATCTTTAAGAAGAAGATCAATTGTTACAACACCCATATCGATAACATCGCCAGAAATTGTCATCTTAAGATTGTCATGAAGTATCCTCTCTGATCTGGCCCTGAGAGTGCCGATATAGACAGAGTCCTGACTGATAGTCAGAAGTTCCGATGATGAAGAGATTTTGGCATAAAGGTTATTTGCATCAGTCTGAGCCAAGATTGCTCACTGTAAGGTTGAGAAAGAAGGTTTCGCCGTAATCGGCCCTTGCGTTATTATTTCCCTCAATATCATTTATACTGTTTGAGGTGAGATTTAGATATTCACCCGTGACGTTCGAAAAGCGGACAGTCTTAATAATTGGTTTTTTATTCTGACCAGTGACAACCACAAGGCAGGAATCATTTGATAAACCCGGCATTGTAAGCTCAACAGAACCTGAAGGCGCTCACAAATGAAGCATCCCACAATGTGTCGGAATGCGATACAGCAAAATATGTGAACGGATCTGCATTTAATGTAAGCGATTTGATGCCATTTGGCAGTGTATCAGGTACAGTGACAGTAAAAGTACCCGGATTTCCGATTATTGGGATTACACTTGGGTCACCGATAAGATTATAAGTTTCCCAATAGTATTTTTTTCTGGCGGATGTGCTGGCACTTACTGCCAGATTGCCGGCATAATTAATCTGTCCCATCGTAAAATACCAGTCTGACGGAGATTCTCCGTTTATATGAAATAACCTGTCATAGGCTCCAAGCGCTGTAGTCTGATAGGTAGGCTCTATTGTAACGGCTCCGGCCCCGATAGCCCAGAAATAATCCTCATCCCAGTAAGAGTCATTTGAACAGCCTATAAATCCTATGGCGCCCTTATCTTTTGCAAGGACCATCCTGTTACCGAACGATGAAGCTGTATTGAACTGGGCTGTCCTGCATGCATTGCTGATTGTAAAAGGATACATGTTCTTGTTCTTCAATGAATCGACATCCTTTGACTTTATTAGCGGATCGAGCCAGCCGGAAGCATCACCGTGTCCTGTATAGTTTACAAATGAGATCCCTTTTTTGAAAAGCTTTTTTATTGAATCCTCAACAGTGGCATAAGCTGCCTGGGGATAGAAAAAATGATATTCATCCAGATGATTTGAACTTTTCAGATAGTTGTTCAGAACATAATTCAACTGTCCGTTCATATTTACGGAATATGTCACATCATTGCCTGCAGTTATCAGAGCCCTGTTGTAAAATTTATTTGTATCAGCAAACTCGAACTTTTCATACTGGATGATTTTATTCACAACTGTTTTAACATCGTTTGTATCAGAAACAGGCAATCTTCCGATAAACATTTCAGGAATATAGTCGCCGCCTCCGTCAAATTCCCCGTAATACATATCCGAGATATTGCTTGTAACATCTGATCTTGGAATGTGGTTGACATCACCTATAATAAGGAGATATTCAGGAGCAGGATCATCAGCGGAGGCTGAATTATAGATCTTGTTAAGAGAATCTTTTAATTGGAGCATAGGTTGTTCCGGCAAGTGTCTGCTCCTTTATAAAGGATCTTCAGATCAAATCCTTTCTGGGTCTTCCATTTGAAGAAATGGTAACAGATGCTTTCTGAATGCTGTGTCAGTAATTATTACCATTTTCACGGGCTGGTGGAATAACCCGGAATCACATCACCCGGATTATAATCAATCATCGATTTATCCAGAGTTTTAATGAAGAGTTCTGATTCCGGATACGAAGCACCCGATTTTGCACTTCCCATTGAACTGTATTCAATATCAATCTTCATTGAGGTTATAACCTCCAGAACATTTGTCCTGGGATTATAATGAACAGGAGATATGTACAGGTTGGCCAGCCTCTTGTTTCTGACAGTACCAATCTCTTCTATTCTTACTGTATCCGAAGAAATAACTCCTCTGGCAGCATAAGCATTTTTATCAATTAAAAACCGGCGATTATTCTGTTTTGTCTCCTTTGTTTCACCTTCCTGTGCCGGATAGAGAATTCCCCTTATATTTCTGCGCGATGGATTTATTCTTGATGATTTTATATCAGAAATTCTTACTTTATAACTCAATCCATCAGGAACTGTAATTAGCCGGCTTAATACCGGAAGTTCAGGTTTGCCGGGTGCAGTTGATGAAACATGTCCGGGTATGGATACTCTGTAGAATGACCCGTTGGAATTTGTCAAGATCTTCTAAATTGAGTTCAGATATTGAATAATTGATTGTGAGAGATTGATTCCACGGTATGATCTCATTCTTTGCAGGTTCCACGCCAAACTGGTATTTATAGCCAGAGCCTGCCTGTCCGCTGACTGATGCTGAAAAAAGCAGGAAAACTGGAAATACAATAACTTGTTTATATTTCCCTAAACGCATCAATGTTAATTAATTAACACCTAAACCTAAATTCTGGAGGCAAGTTATTAAAAATTCAGCAACTATTGATTTTATCAGCAAATTATTTGATTAGATCTCTCTGAACTCCAGTATGGTTAACAGTTTTACAGGCCTAATTGATCTCTGTGTGTCTCAGTGCCTTCTCTGTGGATCATCTGTGTAACAATCAGTTTAGAAACTTACATAGAGTGTACACGAGGTTGTACAGTGTTTCACACGATTCATGATTTAAGTGAAATAATTTTCTTAATTTTATATCTTGATATATAATATTTAGAAATATGAAAAATTGTTATAAATCAGAAGTTTTGGGAGTTGCGTTTACATTAATCCTTACTGCAATGACTTTCCAGGTTAAATCTCAGAATCTTCCTGCATCTGACCAGTTGGTAACAGCTGCAGGAAATGTTGAACTTGATTTTATCGGACATGGATCACTGATGTTCAAAATGAATGATATAGTGATTTATGTTGATCCGGTAAAAAGTTCAGGAAATTATGATAACCTTCCCAAAGCAGATATCATACTGGTTACGCATGAACACTCAGATCATCTTGATAATAGCCTAATAGATGCATTAAGAAAGAGCGGAACAGTGATTCTATGCAATGGGGCAGCTGCTGCAAAGGTTAACGGGTGCTGCTGCAGTGAAAGCAGGAGACATAAAGAATATCGGGAATATTGCTATTGAAGCTGTGGCAGCATATAATATTGTAAATGAACGTGCTCCCGGACAGCCTTTTCATCCAAAGGGAGCAGGAGTCGGATTTATACTGACAATGGGAGGGAAAAGAATCTATGTTGCAGGTGATACTGAAAATACCCCCGAAATGAAGGCTCTTAAGAATATTGATATTGCATTCCTCCCGATGAATCTGCCATATACAATGACCCCGGCAATGGTAGCCGACGCTGCCAGGGCATTTAAACCAAAAATACTTTATCCATATCATTACGGTGATACAAATCCTGATGAATTGGTTAAACTTCTGAAAGATTCCGGTATTGAAGTCCGGATAAGAAGCCTGAGATAAAATAGTCAGACAGAAATAAAAATTAAGTTCAAGATAATAATGGTAAGAACATAGACAGAAGAGGTTTTCTGAGAACAGGAATTACAGGAGCTGCCGGGGTGATGGCATTTGCTCCGTCAATCATAACTGCCTCACAGGGTATTCAGGAAAATGAAGTTATATACAGGACTCTCGGAAAAACCGGATTGAAGATCCCTGTAATCAGTTTCGGGGTTATGAGAGCTGATAATCCCGGGCTCTGCAAGGCAGCATATGAGAAAGGGATAAAACTGTTTGATACTGCTCATGGTTACCAGAATGGCAATAATGAAACCATGCTGGGAAATGTTCTGAAGGATTATCCAAGGGATTCCTTCCTTCTTGCCACAAAGGTGAAGCCTGCAGCGCTTGACAAAGAAGGGAAGCCGACGAAACAGACCACAACTGAAGACTTTCTGGAAAAATTCAGTCTCAGTCTTTCCCGGCTGCAAATGGATTATGTTGATATTTTATATGTTCACAGTGTTGATAATCCTGAAGTGCTGACCTTTAAACCCATTCTCGAAGCCCTGAAGATATTAAGAAAGGAAGGTAAGGTCAGGTTTACTGGATTCTCAACTCACAGGAATGAAACAGCTGTGATCAATGCAGCAGCTGAGAAAGGAAAATGGGATGTGATTCTTACATCATACAATTTCATGCAGACTTATTCAGAAGAGTTGAAAAGTGCAATAAGAAAGGCATCCCGAGGCAGGAATTGGCATTGTAGCAATGAAGACTCTCGCCGGCGGTGGATTCTTCGACAAGGAAAAGACCAAACCTATAAATACTTCGGCAGCTCTGAAATGGGCGTTGTCAAATGAAGATATAACCACTGCAATTCCCGGAATGACAGACTTTGATCAGCTTGACCTGAATGTGAAAATGCTGACTGATATAACACTTACTGATCAGGAAAAAAATGATCTCGTTGTTCCGACCGCAGAAACCGGACTTTATTGCAATGGCTGCAGCAACTGCATTTCTCAATGTCCCGGAAACCTTCCTGTCCCTGACCTTATGAGGGCATATATGTATGCCTATGGATATTCAAGCCCTTCAATGGCACATTCTCTGCTCAGCGAGATTGGAATATCGGATAATCCATGTAATGATTGTCACTGTCTGCAGTGTGAACTGTGTGAAGAAGTTCAGGATCAGGGAAAAAATTACCGATATTTCAAGGCTTGTAAATGTTCCTGTTGAGTTTCTTGGCTGATGATTGTGTAATTATTATATCTATCTGTATTTTATTATAATTCAATTTGATTGTAATGTTAAAAAATCTTCTCTCCGGATTATTGCTTGTTATGCTGACAGGATCGGCCTCAGCTCAGGAAATTATGTTCCCTGATTTGTCAGGTTATAAGAAAAATACTGATTTTCAGGTATTCATGCCCGATAATCTCTGGGATTTTATAAATGGCGCAGCCGAGACATATCTTGCCTACGGATTTGCTGATCTTCATATTGCAGAATATAAAAAAGGGAAAAATGTAATTAAGCTTGAAATTTACCGTCATAGTGATCATACTAATGGCTTTTGGTATTTATTCAACCGAAAGGTCACCTTCATTCAATTACATGAAGCTTGGAGCTCAGGGCTACAGTGCTGACGGCTCAATAAATTTCTTCAAAGGGAATTATTATGTAAAGATCAGGACCTTTTCAAAAAGTGAGAAAACACTTCAGGCAGTAGAATCACTGGCTCTCAGAGTGGCGGAGTATGCTTGAAGGCAGCACTGATATGCCGCCGGTGCTTTCACAGTTCCCCGTCAACAGGGAAAAAACCGAATGAGGAGATGTATATTAATGAGAGTGTTCTCGGACATAAATTTCTGAACAGGGCTTTTAAATCAAATTATGAGTCAGGACCAGATAATTTTTCTGTTTTTATTTTTGACTGCAAAACACCTGATGAAGCATGGAAATCAGCAGAAGCTTATCTTGCCTCGACCGGAACAGATGCACTTGAATCAGTCAAGCGGCAAATATGTTCTTGCCGATGGCTATAACGGTACAGTTTTCCTGGCCTGGAAAGATAACCGGATTGTGGTTATTTCAGGTCTCTCAAAAGATCAGGCAGATATTGCCGATCAGTATACCTCTGAAATACTTAAATAGCAAGCTGTCAGCTAGGCGAACCAGGCTCTTTCCCTGTTGTTAAGCGAACCCAGGACTTCACAGGCTGTATTGACATTGTCAATCACCTGGAAATCAAACATTCCAACACAGATAAAGTCGGCTCCGTTTTCGAATGCAAACCTGAAGCCTTCCTTAGGTTCAATTGCTCCTGCTGCCAGAACCTTGAAGGCAAACCATGGTTTGTTTATGCTCTTCATATAATCGATCGTCTTCTGAGGAAACAGATCCCACATATTTTCATGCAGCTGATTGTGATCAGGTGAGTTCGGACCTATAACACTGTATTCGACACGGTTCTCAATAGGATGAGCCGACCAGTATTTGTCATGGTGTAAAGTCTTTACATAAAAATCAACCGGGATACCGGCAGTTTCAACTGTTTTGATTGATTCAATTGAATGTGCTCCCATTCCTGCCATGAAACCGTTCTTCTTAATATACTCTACAGCTTTGTTGATCATATCTACTTTCTGGGAGTTGCAATACCTGTCACCCTCGCCTCCCTGTATATAAATTGCTGTGGCACCGGCGTCAATAGCCATATTTATATTCGAGAAGAAATCCTTGTCGGGCAGCATAGCCTGGCAGATTGATTGCATATTGCTGTTATATATGCTTTTATATTTATTGAAAGTGTCATAATACTGGGTTACCATGAATGAAGTATTTATTCCTGCCTGCTCTGCCAGGTAAAGGGTCTCAATAATCTTTCTCTCATTGTTGTATGCCTTGAAAAGCTTATCGGAATAAATGAGGTCGCGTGCATGTGACCAGCCTCCGATAAGGTTGCAGCCCAGGATCATTCTGCTTACATTCAGATTGCCCAGTTTGCCTTCGGGGAGTTTTCCCTTGAGATCATTCTTCTGCTTGAAATCAACCTTAATCGTTGCTCCTGACATTGCATCTGGTCCGAGTTCGGACATATTCCTTGCAAGGGCTCCTGAGAATACTGCAAGAACAGGTATTCCGGCAAGTCCTTTCAACAGTTCGCGACGTGAATTAGGTTCCTTTGGATCAGGTTCTTCTACAATTACCTTGGTTTCTGCGGCTTCAGCTTTCTTCCTTTTTCGCAGTCCGTCAAGCCCATAATAGTTGCCTGCATCAGTTAACGCCAGCATAACAAGTGCAAAAATCTCAATCATGTTCTTGTTAACAATCAGATAACTGCCTTCAGATGGCACTCCATAGCTGAATCCTCCGAAAGGTGGATAGGCAACATAATACATAAGCAGGAGCGTAACGCCACCCCATGCTGCAAGTCTTGTGAAAATTCCAAGGATAAGCGCTATTCCTATAAGAGTTAGTCCGTATGCATTAGCCGTATCAACGAGCCACATACCTGTATTGCCTGAAATCATCCACCTGAAAATATCGCCGAAAATCCACCTCGAACCTTCAAGAAATGGCCTGGCTGTCCAGGCGGGATTGAATAATTTAATAAGTCCTTCGTATAAAAACTGCCAGCCTATCAGTATCCTTAAAAGGGTCAAAAAAGCCGGGATAATACGATTTTTTACTGCAGATGATTTCATATTGATTTTATAAATATTTTTGTAAGACTATCTCAATTATACTGTTATTTTAAAGAAATTTTTTCGTGCGGATGATTTGAATTCTACAGGAATTTCAACGGTTAATAAAGAGCGCTGTGGCATTCCGAACAATTGGATTCTTTCCATGCAGTTCCAATATCAACAGGATGCTGGAATTCCAGATTTTCTCTTATGCTTGTGTACTGCATATTGCCAGGAGTTCCCTGTCCCACTATTGTATGGCACTGATTACAGTCCCTTGAGATCGTTCTGCCATCTTCAGATTTAAAAGAATCATTGTGACACCTGAAACAGCCATCTGATTCGAGATGTCCGATATGCTCAGGATAATGATCATATGTCACCTTCATCCTTGGGAAAGTATTCTGGTTGAATGCCTTCTGTACTGATGCTACAGAGCTGTCAATAAGATTCCTGTTTTTATCATAATAATCACTGTAATCTGTTTTGTAAAATCTTGCAATGCCCTCTTCAATTTTCATCATGGCAGTGTCTTTGTCAGTAAAGGTTTCACGCAAAATATCCATTGCTGCCTTCTTGAAAAATGGGATGCTTTTTGAAACAGCGCCTGTAAGCATTGCTTTGTTGAAATAAACAGAAGGTGATTTATAGTTGTGCGAAGGACGGTTGTGACAATCAATACAATCCATTGTTCTTGTTGAAGATGCCGAAATAAGACTGTCTGAGACAGGATTATTCTCATTTCTGTAGATTGTTACCTTACCGGTCGATTTGTTTGTATATTTTACATAAGTAATATTCTCACGCTTATCATTTTCAGAGATATATTCAATATTTACATCAGGATTTATATGCCAGTGAATTCCTTCTTTCAATCCTAAGCCGCTGTACTCCGGACCTGTTTTCATCTGAAGCATTATATCCCATTCCGTATTTGCAGAATCGGCAAGAAAATATTTGTTAGTCCACAGCGATCTTGCATAAAATTTCTGAGGCCAGTGGCATTTTTCGCAAGTCTCCCTTGCAGGACGCAGGTCGTGAAGAGGTGTCTCAATAGGCCGGGGATAAATGTTTGTCATTACTGCATATACCTGATGCAGACCTGATAACTTCGATTTTACATACCATGATGCTCCTGATCCTACATGGCATTCTACGCATGCAACGTTTGCATGAGGAGAATTCAGATAGGCTGTATGTTCTGGCTCCATTACCTGGTGACATAAGGTTCCGCAAAATTCAACTGATTCAGTTATATGATAGGCCTTGAAACTTCCAAGTGTTGAGAGAAAAAGTACTATGATTGTTGTAATTGTAAAAATAATAAAACCATTCCTGTGGCTTGGATCATTCAGATCAATATATGGCAGACGGGCCGCCTCATGAACCAGACCCTTAAAGATCCTTTTCCTCTCAAGAAACATCCCGATTGGAATAAGAAGCAGTCCGAAGATCAGAAACCCCGGAAGGATTATATAGATAAAAAGCCCGAGATTGGTACTCCCCTTGTCAAAAATAGTGGATATGACAAAGAGAAGCAGAATAAGAAGAAGATTTATTGCTGCAATTATTGAACCGATGATTGTCAGCCAGTTTTTGGATGAAGGAGGTAATTTCATAGGGATCAGGCTTAAATTTCAGATGGGGTAAAAATATAAAAATATTATTGCAAACATCAGTCTATCTGTAAAAAAAAAGAAACAGGCTTTGACCCACCGCTCGAAAATCAATTTTTTTACCCCGGCCCCAAGGGGAGAAAATCGATTTTCTTCGCTCCCCATGGGGTCGGGGTAAACGAAGAAAATCAATTTACGACCATGATTATCTGTTCTATTAACTGCATATGAATATGCAATATCGGTCAAAATGAAGGGTTGAAGTAAGCCAAATTGAAGTTGCCCTTCTGATATGTAGATATGATATATATGATGTTTTGTTTATATCTCCCCGTTGAGATGTCTTGTTATTACTTCCCTGAGTTCATCGAATGAATTCACAGATAAAAGGTCCGTGTTTTCATCTTTAATATTCTGAGGGGCATTAAAAAGTATTCCAAGTTCAGCTTTTCTGAGCATGTTCAGGTCATTATAGGAATCCCCGATTGCAATGACTTTGTAATTAAGATTTTGCAGAGACTCTACTACCTTCTTCTTTGCATCTTTTTGCCGGAGGTTGTAATTTGTTATTTTTCCGTCACCATCGGTGGTGAGATGGTGGCATAACAGGGTAGGTCTTCCAAGTTGTCTTATAAGCGGATCGGCAAATTCTATAAATGTGTCGGAAACAACTATCAGCTGTGTGCATGAGCGGGCCCAGTCTACAAATTCAATTGCACCGGGAAGTGGTTTGAGCTGGCGATATGACCCTCTGAACGTCATGAAGTGTAAGATTGTGTTCGTCAAGCAGTTCCAGTCTTCTCTTCATCAATACATCATAATCGCTTATATCTCTTGTAGTAAGCTTCAATTCATCAATACCGGTTTGTTTTGAAACATTTATCCATATTTCGGGTACAAAAACCCCTTCGAGATCAGAACAAATTACATACATATCTTACCAGTTACACGTATTTAAAAATTATTGAGGATAAACTTCCTGAGCAAATCATAATTATTATCCATGTTTTATAGTTTTCTGATTTTGCTTCAATGCCTTTCAGAGATTCAGGAAGCGATGGTTCTGTATTCAGTATCCGGCGTAACTCTTCAGGAAATTTTGCAGGATGAGCTGTTTCCAGCGAAATAAACAGCTTGTCATTATTTTCCGGGATTTCATTCTGTCTCAGATACTCATTCATTCCACGCCATGCAATTGCTCCGTGCGGCTCGAGTAAAATACCCCTAATCCCTGAATATCTCTGAAATAGTTTCCCTGGTCTCGTTATCGGTAACACTTATTCCATAAAGATCTTTCCGCATTCCTTGTCAGGTCTGGCTCCTTATGGATTGTACCTGTTTCATCCATCATTCCTCCGTATAATGCAACAATTCTGGCGAGATTACTTGGATGTCCGACATTCATTGCACTTGAGATGCAATTGAGTGAGGGTGATATGGAGTTATAAATACCTGTCCGGAGGAATTCAGGGACTTCATCATTCTCATTTGTGGACAGTATAAATTTTTCAACAGGAAGGCCCATCTGCCTTGCAATAAGGCCACCCATCAGGTTGCCGAAATTGCCGGAAGGAACACTGAAAACAGCCTTATCCTCAATACTTTCTGCCAGTCTCGACCACGCATAAATATAATAGACCGATTGTGGCAAGAGCCTTCCGATGTTTATCGAATTGGCAGATGAGAGCGGGACTGCCGAAAGAGAAGGATCTGTAAAAGCCTGTTTTACAAGTCTCTGGCAGTCATCAAATTTGCCATTCAGGGATATTACACTGATATTGTCATTGAGTGTAGTCATCTGCTTCCTCTGCATTGCAGTTACTTCACTGGCAGGGGAAGAGAATAATTACATTTATATTTTTTAGTCCGAAGAAGGCATTGGCTACAGCGCTTCCTGTATCGCCTGATGTTGCAGTAAGGATTGTCAGATGCCTGTTGCTGAGAGAGAGATAATGCTGCATAAGCCTGCTCATCATCCTTGCAGCAAAATCCTTGAAGGAGGCTGTAGGACCCTGATCGAGACGCATAGTATATATTTCCGGTTGTTCACTTTCTCGAGAGGCACATCAAAATAATAGGCATCCCTGCAGAGTTCAAGAAGGTCGCTTGCATCGATCTCATTGCCGATTAATCTGTTCAGGACTGAAAAGGCAATTTCAAAATATTTTTTGCCGGAAAATCCTTTCATTTCATCCCTTTCAATAAAAGGAATTGATTCAGGCATGTATAGTCCGCCGTCAGGAGCAAGTCCCTTAAGCAGTGCTTCCCTGAAGGTAGCTCTGTCTGACTTCAGATTGGTTGAATAGTATAATTGATTCTTCAAAATCTACGCTCTTTAAACGTTTACAACTCTCATCAGATCAGCAAATACCCCTGCAGCAGTTACTTCTGCACCGGCGCCATATCCCTTGATTACCATCGGCAGCTCATTGTACCTGTTTGTTGTGAAGAGGATAATATTATTGCTGCCTTCAAGATTAAAGGATGGATGTTCCGACCCTATTGTAAGGAGTTCAACACGGGCCTTTCCATCTTCAAGTGTTGCAAAAAACCTCCATTTTTTGTTTTCTTTTGCCAGTCTTTTCCTCTTTTCCTCAAACTCTCCATCATATTTTTTGACTTTCTCAAAAAAGTCATTCAGATCACCTTCAAAACATTCATCAGGAAGAAATTTATTAACCATGACATCGTTTTTCTCAATTGGATAGCCTGCTTCACGGGCAAGGATCAGAATCTTCCTTACAACATCGGTGCCGCTCAGATCAACCCTGGGGTCAGGTTCAGAATAACCTTTTTCCCTCGCTTTCCTTATAGCGCTGCTGAGAGGCGTTTCAGGGCCGAGTTCATTGAAGATGAAATTCATTGTTCCTGAGAGCACAGCTTCAATTTTAAGTATCCTGTCGCCGCTCAGTATAAGATCATTTATAGTTTTTATTATTGGCAAACCGGCTCCGACAGTTGTTTCATACATAAATCTCACACCTCTCTCAACAGCGATTGTTCTGAGCTTCTGATAATACTTGTATTCAGATGAGCATGCTATTTTATTTGCCGCAACTATTGATACATATTTGGACAGGATTTCAGGATACCTTGAGGCTACATTTGCATCCGCTGTGCAATCGATGAAGACAGAATTACGGAGATTCATTCTCGTCATTTGCTGAATAAAACCTGAGATATCTCCCTTTTCACCATTCTTTTTCAGGATATCCTTATAATTTTCAAGGGAGATGCCTTTCTTGTCAACGTACATTTTTCTTGAATTGGCAACTCCCATCAGGTTTACCTTGAGGCTATGCTCACTCAGCAGTTTGGAGTGCTGATTCTGAAGCTGTCTGAGCAGACTTGAACCCACAAGACCCGTACCTGCAATGAAAAGATACATCTCCTTTGTGCGGGAAAGAAAGAATCCGTCGTGAATCACGTTCAGAGCCTTTTTAAGACTCTCATTCTTTATAACAACCGAGATATTCAATTCAGAAGATCCCTGGGCTGTCGCAATGACATTTATTCCGTTCCTGCCAAGTGCTCTGAAAAGTGTGGCGGATATGCCCGGAGTATTCTTCATTCTTTCTCCCACTATGGCAATTATGGAAAGATTCTTTTCGATGTGAACCTTTAATTCCTTATTGAATGTCGATCTCGTTCTTAAATTCCTCATTCATCGCCGTTGCGGCTACTCCTGCATCGGTCGGACTGATTGCGAATGATATTGAATATTCAGAAGAAGCCTGGGTAATGAGAATAATATTAATATTCTGACGGGCAAGTGCACCGAAGAGCCTCATTGAAACTCCTGTAACACCAACCATTCCCGTTCCCTGGAGAGTGATCAGGTCAATATGGTCAATCGATGAGATTCCCTTTATTGGACTTAGGTGCCCGTCTGACGTTTATTGTTTATGATTGTTCCCTTTGATGTCGGATTGAATGTATTCAGAACTTTTATCGGGATGTTCTTTTTATAAACCGGACGCAGGGTAGGGGTATATATTACTTTTGCGCCAAAGTGCGATAATTCAATGGCCTCACTATATGTAAGACTTTCAATTGCATATGCTTTTTCAACCTTTTTCGGATCTGCAGTCATAAAACCATCAACATCGGTCCAGATCTCAAGTATCTCCGAATTAAGTGCAGCAGCAATAATGGCTGCAGAATAATCTGAACCACCTCTGCCAAGTGTTGTAGTTTCATTGTTATTGTTGCTTGCAATAAAGCCTGGTACAACAACATGACTTCTCCTGTTTGCTGATGGCTTCAATAATAAGAGTATCCGTCAGGTTAAAATCCACATTTGCATACCCGAAATTACTGTCGGTTTTTATGAATTTGCGTGAATCAATAAGGATACTGTTGTCGATAAGGTTGCTTATAATAAGTGATGAAAGGATCTCTCCGGTGCTCATCACAAGATCAAGGGAATGTTTGCTTAATTCCCTCAGAAGATAAATTCCGTTGAGTGTCTGCTGAAGATCGGCAAATATTTTACAGACATCATCCATCACACCGGCACGCTTATCCTTTCCCACCAGATGTCTTGTATATTCAGTATGCTTCTGGATTACCTTATCAAGCAGAATCTTATACTCCTCATTACGCGAGGAGGCCAGTTCACTTATCTGCTTCAAGCTCATCTGTAATTCCCTGGAAAGCAGATACGACAACCACACAGGGTGAGTCTTGTGATTCTATTATCTTTTTTACTCCCCTGATCCGCTCAGGTGATCCTACTGATGTGCCGCCAAACTTCAGGACTTTCATTGTTTACCTTTTCTAAAATGAAAAATGCATCTCCTAAAGATGCACTAAATAAGGATGCAAAAATAGTAATAATCAGTATAATTTTAAGAGTCATAATTACCAATTATTAAATATAATAGCATAAAATGGTAAATACATTTTAGTAAAAATGAAGAATTTATTAATGAAAATCCAGTTACTGAGATAAACGTTTCTAAACTGCAATTTTAGTATGTCAGTGCATTGCACATGATCATGCGAATATCGTTGACTTGCCGATGATTCGATGATCTAAGCCACGCCAAACTCATCATGCCATGGCATAACCATGATAAATTTTCAGCCATTACCGACTTTATCCAGTCTTTTAAGAATTGAGAATATGAATGCAGCTGAGACAAGGCAGCAGACAATAAAACCATCCAGAGTGTTGAAAGCGCTACCTTATCCCATAGAATTGTTCCGACCACAAGCAGTTTATTTCCGACTGCAGTTGCAAGCAGCCAGCCGCCCTGCATTAATCCCTGGAACCTCGATGGAGCTACTTTTGATACGAATGACAGACCCATTGGACTGAGGAATAGTTCTGCAATTGTAAGTATGAGGTAACTGCTTATAAGCCAGTATGGTGATACCCTGTCAGCTCTCGTTCACCGGTGCCCCTGCAAGCGAAGAGGGTGAAGGAAGCCCGATTGATGAAATCAGAACCACAATAAATCCGACTGCTGCTATTATCATTCCAATGCCGATCTTTTTTGGTGTTGAAGGTTCAATCCCTTTTTTATTAAGCCATGCAAATGCTCCCATCACAGGAAAAGTAAGTGCTACAATGAAAAGTGGATTAAACGACTGAAAGACTTCAGGGGAAATTGAATTCTGTGAGCCGAAGGGAGTTAAGCCCCTGCCTAAAATTGTAGTAGGATCAAAGCCTGTAAGAAGAAATGAGGAATATGCAAGTGCAAGCAACAAGCAAAATACCTCCGGTGATCCTTGCCTTTCCTGAAATATTCCTGCGAAGGAGCAGCACCAGTCCTGCAATTGCACCAACAACTGCCAGCATTGAGGGTAATGTGAAAAACATATTTGTAAACGGACCCACCTGTTTGGCTGTATAATCTCTGGCAAAAAGCGTAAGAGTAAGTCCATTCTGATGGAACGACATCCAGAAGAAAATAACAACAATGAAGACAAGTACAAGGGCAACTATTCTTGCCATCTCCTCTTTCTTTGCACTCAGAATGATCCATGTTATGAATCCTGCAAAAAGACCGAAAGCAAAGCCTGATGTCCAGCCTACATTCTTTATAAAATGAAGTCCAAAGGCAGTTATCACCATTGCAGCGGCTGCAAATACGAGGGCCATTGGACTGAAATCGACTTTTTCAACAAGCTCTGTGACCTTCTTCTCCTTGTTTGGAAAAAGTCTGCTGAAGAAGATATAAACGAGCAGAGAGATCACCATAGCACCGGCTGCAATACCAAAAGCATAATTGTAACCCCTGGAAAATACTTCGAGGTATCGTGTTGCAAAGGCTGAAAGATCAGTAACCGGACCACTCAGGCTTACCTTATCTGCAAGCTGCTGAAGTGTTGTTGTGTCAGTAAGTGTTCCGTTAATGAGCTGATGGCATAGTGACGGAAGACTGCCATCGTGTGCGAATCCGTTCACTTTCAGCCACCAGTTTCGCATACCGGTTGCAGCAAATGGCGCAAAGAATGCCCCGACATTTATCCCCATGTAAAAGATCATAAATGCAGAGTCCCTGAATTTTGAATATCTTGGATCATCATACATCTGACCGACAACAGCCTGAAGATTACCCTTGAACAAACCATTCCCCAGTGCAATTGTGAAAAGACCGACAATAGTTATTGTGAGAGTCATGCCCGGGAACCGCCATAATAATATACCCGGCAAACATTATTATTATTCCGGACAGAATAACCAGCTTGTATTTCTTTGTGGCATCAGCAAGTATGCCTCCTAAAAGAGCAAGAGCATATATGCTGAAATAGAACCAGCTGTAAATAGTCCCGGCTTTTTCAGCTGAAAGTCCGAATTTGGCCTGGAGAAAAAGAACAAGGATAGCCATCATTGTATAAAATCCAAATCTTTCACCCATATTTGAGAAGAAAGGCTACCAGTAATCCATTGGGATGATTCTTTAGCATATAAGCACAATATTGGTTAATAACTAATCGCAAAACAACCGGGTGCTTTCCTAATGCAAATCAGAGACAGCATCCGGCTGATTTGCACTAAGAATGGTCCGTAAACAAATATATTAAAATATTAATTCCTTATAGGTCCGTTTTCGCACACATGTGCGAATTTTTCACCGGAATTTCATCCCGGCTCCGTTTTTTTTCAGGTCAATTTCTGCTGTATAAATTAGATTAGTTCTGTTAATCATTGATATTAAGTCACATGCAGACAGGAGGCTGTTGCTTTCAGGAAATCAGATAAATTCTGGCACATCCTTTGGTTTAATCGGAAGCAAACAGGTAAACCGTACCTCAGAAAATACGGAAGTATTAATTTAAAATTTAAAGAAAAGGAACAGGAAAACGAGACATTCTTTACAGGTTAGGTTAGGTCGTAAATAGTGGAGTTGATTTTCACCTCCACTATTACTTTTAACCCTCAGTAATAACACTCTTTCTGAAAACATTATGTACCACCATGTAACAGGGATACTGAACAGCAAAAAAACACAGCGAACAAATATATTATTCTGCCGATGGATATCTGTTTCCGTGAAAGAAGAAAGACAAATGATTCAACAGGTTAAAGCCTTGAAATTGAAGCAGAGCTCTGAATAATATTCGATATATAATAATTGAAATGTGATGTTAACTGAATTCTGAATACAACTCTGTATGAATTGGGTTCAAATGCCGGGTATCACGATAACTATACTCTAGTTAGGTGCCCGGCATTTTCTTTTTATGTAAATTTGCGTATCATGAATAATTTCAGGATGAAGATATTCAGGTGCGAACAGATAAGGGAAATTGATAAATATACGATCAGCTATGAACCGGTAGCTTCTATTGATCTTATGGAAAGGGCAGCCCAGCAGCTCCTGAACTGGTATATTGCCCGTTTTGAGCGTTCTCACAGGGTATTTATTTTTACTGGTCCCGGAAACAACGGTGGTGACGGTCTGGCTCTTGCACGAATGCTGGCTGCAAACCGATACGATGTGGAGGTATATAATGTGCAGTTTACCGAAAAAACATCTTCAGACTGGGAACAGAACAGGATAAGACTTCTTGAAGACGACTGATGTCAGACTTAAGCAGATAAAAAGTACCGATCAATTTCCGGGTATCTCCACTGATGATGTAATAATCGATGCAATATTTGGTTCAGGACTAACACGGCCTGCTGAAGGACTGGCGGCCGGTATAATAAAGGAGATAAACAGAACAGAGGCTCTGAAGATTTCGATAGATATGCCATCCGGATTGTTCGGTGAAGATAACAGCATGAATAACCCTGAAGCTATAGTCAGGGCAGATTATACCCTTTGTTTTCAGTTTCCCCGGCTTTCATTCATGTTTGCCGAAAACTTCCGGTACACAGGTGAATGGTTCACCCTGCCCATAGGCTTGCATAATAATGCAATACGCGATACCAGATCTCCTTTCATCCTTTTAGGCAACAGTGATGTTTTGCCTCTGCTGAAAAAGAGAAAACGCTTTGACCATAAAGGAAGTTTTGGTCATGGTTTGCTTGTCGCGGGATCCTCAGGTAAAATAGGAGCCTGTATCCTTGGCGCCGGAGCAGCTCTCAGATCAGGGATAGGATTATTAACCTGCCATATTCCTTTTTGCGGAGCTCTTGTAATGCCCGGTGCGATTCCTGAAGCTATGATAAGACCGGATCGTTCGACAGAATATGTTTCTGATATCGGAAACACTGATCATTTCAGCGCTGTGGGAGCAGGGCCCGGTTTGGGTACGGGAGCTGAAACACAGAATGCAATCCAACAGCTGCTGAAAAATTGCAGGAGGCCGGTTGTCCTTGATGCTGATGCCCTCAATATTCTGTCAATGCATAAAGACTGGCTCTCTTTACTTCAACCTGACACTATCCTGACACCGCACCCGAAAGAGTTTGAACGGCTTGCAGGCAGCACTGATAATGGATTTGCAAGGCTTGACAGACAGCTGGCATTCAGCAGGGAACACAATTGCATTGTTATTCTGAAAGGTGCCTTTACTTCAATTACAACAAGCGACGGGACAGTATTTTTCAACAGTACGGGAAATCCGGGTATGGCAACTGCAGGAAGTGGTGATGTTCTTACAGGAATCTTGTTATCTTTGCTTGCACAGGGCCTGACACCAGTTAATGCAGCTGTTGCCGGCGTGTATCTGCATGGACTTGCAGGCGATATTGCAGCAGCAGAATCATCTTTTGAATCATTAATTGCATCAGATATAATTAATTGTCTGGGTAAAGCGTTTAACAGAATACGGGAAAGCTAACCTTCAACCAAAACAAATACATTATGAAAACAATCTTCCGAATTTCAACATACCTGATAATTGCACTTTCAGCGTTTGCATGTTCCTCCTCCAAAACGGCTGATACACAAAAAGTAATTCTTCCGCTTTCGGATCCATCTGAACTACAGGGAAGGGAGCATTGTTTACGGCTTACCACGAACCGTCTTTACATTTACAGTCGTTTTTGAAAGATCTATTGAAAAACCCGGACCTTATGCCAGGTATGCAAGCGACCTGCTGGGCCTTGATAATGTAATTACAAATGAAAATGAATCATGGGCGATAGAGGGCATTTCATTAAACGCTCACGACGAGCTTGATCCTTCAGAGTTTTATATTATTCAAAGCAATTCACTTTTCCAGACAAATGTTCTGTCACTTAAAAAAGAAGGACTTATCCTCGATCTGAATCCGGAACCATTGAATAATTCAGGCAGTGTAAGTCATGCAAATGAACAGGATTTCAGTCAGTTATCAACGAGAGATCTTGGATCCGATGAATACTATATGGTTCAGAGCGATACAGCATACAAGCGTCTGAGCATCGACTCATCCTTTGTAAGGGTTCCATACGTTGTTGAAAAGAAAAAGCGGCTCAGCACTGATCAGCTGGCAGAAAGAGCCGCAAAGCGTCTGATGGAAATGAGGGAGGGCAAGCATCTTATTTTAACCGGTGAAGCGAATGTTTTCCCGCAGAGTGATGCTGCTATAATTGAAATGAACAGGCTCGAAAAACAGTACATGGAATTGTTCACCGGGAAAACCATAAGGCAGAAAGTGACATATACTTACAATATCATTCCAAACCGTGACGGCGAAAATAAGCAATTAACCCTGTTCCAGTTTTCAGAAGTTACCGGACCATCAAACACAGCTGGAAAGGGAGGCAAGGCTGTAACTCTTGATATTGTTCCTGAACAAAAAACAAAAGATCTGGCGATAATACAAAAACCGAAAGCCGATTCAGATGCTCCGGTATATGACAAGCTGTATTACAGGGTTCCGGATATGGTAAACCTTAAAGTCAGCAACGGCTCCGAAGTCTTTCTCAATACAAGGAGACTTGTATTCCAGTTCGGGGAGGTTGTTCAGCTGCCGGCGAATTATATTATTGGTAAGTAGGGTTGGCTGGCGCCGATTTGAAATCGGTGCCATAACCAGGGTGGACGCCAAGGTTTCATCTGTAATGAAAACTTTTTTTTGCCACCAAGGCGCGAAGGCGCAAAGTTAAACCTGGTCACACTGAGATTCACGGAGCTCAACTTTGAACTTTGAACTTTGAACCCTGAACCCTGAACCTACTCGAACTTTTTTACTGGTTACCGGTTACCGAATACCATTTTCTTTTTCCTCCGCTTAACGCTCAGCGCTTCTACTGGATCTTCCCCTTAAAGCTCTTCTGATATGCCTCCCAGTCCTGAGTTTCGTAGGCTTTATCAGCGAAGAAGTTGAGGAGAACTTCCATATCCTTTGGAGGCTTATAGCCCGGTACAGGAGCAAGACCGAATTTCCCGTCCTTCGGCGTCAGAAATACAACTGTCGGATAGGATAACTGTCCCTGCAGCAGAGAAACTGCAAGCTGGTGAGCATTTCCTGATTTCCCGTCATTAATGAAGGTTGTTCCGGCGAATGTTACACTTTCCTTTCCCTCTGCATCAAATTTAACCGGATAGAATTTATTATTTAAAAGATCGGAGATGACTGCATTTGTAAATGTGTCCCTGTCCATTTTTTTGCACCATCCGCACCAGTCGGTATAAGTATCAATAAAGATCGGACGGGGAGATTTCTGAGCCAGCTTCTCAGCTTCCTGGATTGTATACCATTTTACCGTTGTGCCGGCTTCCGGAGGAGTTCCCTGTGAATGGGCAGCGTATGATAAAACTGTCAGTAATGCAATTATAAGACTTGATTTCATTTTTATGTCTATTATATGTTTAATATTATGATTCAGATAGTTTGATTTCTATTAAAGGCAAAATAAATGAAAATCTTTCTATTTGCCATCGGGTAAAGCTTTTTTAACTTTTAAACAAACATTCATGATTTTGGTTCAGTAGCAGTTGGCAGTTGGCAAAAAGCAGTTGGCAAAAGAGTTGGCAAAATGTGCCGATAATTGCCAACTGCGAACTGCTCTTTGCCAACTTAATATCTGAGGCAGAACAAAATTGATTTAACATAAATAGATTTGACTATTTTCATACAATAAATTTTCTACATTTACCGGCAAATTTTATACCTAAACTTAATTTATGGAAACAGTAACAAATACTTTGCGCGACTCCAAGGTTGCCCGATGGACAGCGCTGGCTGTAGTAGCCTTCACCATGTTATGCGGTTATTACCTTACTGATGTGATGGCTCCTCTGAAGCCGATGCTTGAGAAAGAACTTCTGTGGAACAGTGCTGATTATGGATTCTTTACAAGTGCATATGGCTGGTTCAATGTATTTCTGCTCATGCTCATTTTCGGTGGGATAATCCTTGATAAAATGGGAGTCAGGTTTACCGGTAAGATGGCTACAATAATAATGGTTATCGGTACTGCAATTAAATACTGGGCTATTTCAACACATTCGCTCGATGGACATACAATTCTTGGATGGAAGGCACAGGTTATGGTTGCCGGACTTGGTTTTGCCACCTTTGGAGTCGGTGTTGAAGTTGCAGGTATTACTGTTTCAAAAATTATTGTCAAATGGTTTAAAGGAAAAGAACTTGCTCTGGCGATGGGACTTGAAATGGCTACAGCCCGATTGGGTACCACCCTGGCTATGGCTACTTCAATTCCTATTGCAACATGCACTTGCACGGAGTTTCAAAACCGATTCTTGTTTGTCTGATAATGCTCTGCATCGGTATGATCGCATTCTTCTTTTATGCAACAATGGATAAGAAGCTTGATAAATCAGTAGCTGATGAAGCATGTCAGATCAGGTTCTGTCGATGACGAAGAATCATTCAAGGTTAGCTCATGTCCTGCAGATTCTGAAAAACAAAGGCTGGTGGTATATTGCAATCCTATGTGTTCTGTTCTATTCTGCTGTATTTCCATTTATCAAATATGCAACCGACCTTATGGTTAATAAATTTCATGTTAGTGAGAAAATTGCCGGTGATATTCCTGCCCTGCTGCCTTTTGGAACAATCCTGCTTACTCCTCTTTTCGGCAATATTTATGACAGGAAAGGAAAAGGAGCCACCATAATGATCATTGGAGCAGTCCTTCTGATTCTTGTTCATGCAGTATATTCAATTCCATTTCTAACATCAACACCTCTGGCAATTGTTATGATAATGCTTCTTGGAGTTGCGCTTTTCACTGGTTCCTTCTGCAATGTGGCCTTCAGTTCCAAAGATAATTCCTGAAAAACAACTGGGAACAGCATACGGAATGATATTTCTTGTACAGAACATTGGATTATCGCTGGTTCCGCTTTTGATCGGATGGGTGCTGAATAAATATTGTATTACTAGGTACCCGACTTGTTGACGGAGTCTCAGTTTCAAACTATAATTATACTCTTCCAATGATGATATTCACATGCTTTTGGTGTTCTTGCACTGATTTTTGCATTACTGCTTAAAGCAGAAGATAAAAAGAAAGGCTATGGACTTGAATTGCCAAATATCAAGAGCTGATTTTAAGAAAATCTTAACTACACAAAATTAGTGGAGATTAAAATTTTCACTATTTTTGAATAATTAATTTAAATTTAACATGTGACAATATGAAGAAAGTAATAATTGGTTTATCGGCAGTCTTGATATCAGCATTTGTTGTTATACTGGCCGTGAATGCACAGACTGACCAGAAGGAGACAAAGAAGTGCGGTACTGAAATGTCAAAGGATGGTTCAAAGTGCCCGGCTGCTTCATCATGCTCCAAAATGAAATACGGAAGCACCACTGAAGCAAAAGCAGGTGATCAGGCAAAATGCAAGGAAAAGTGCGGCGATCAGGCAAAATGCGAAGGAAAATGCAATCATGAATCATGTAAAAATGCAAGTGCTTCTGCTTCAGGTGAAGGCAAGAAATGCTGTGAAACTGCACCAAAAGCGGTACAACGAATTAGTTTCAGATAGCATCTCTGTTCAGGATCTCTGGTCTGAATAAACATTACAAAAAGTGAGTCATAATGATCCGCCATCGGCGGGAAATTATGGCTCTCTTTTTTAAAATATGTTTCCGGGTAACTTCTTAAGTTTATATTACCCGGTCTGATTCATAATAATTTAAAATATCATTATAATGTCTTCAAACGAATTTGAAAAATCAAAAGTGTTCAGCTTCAAAGACTCTGTGGATTATGCTGACGGAGGGATCGTGAGTAAAACGGTGCTGAAGAAACAGACAGGTAATATCTCGCTTTTTTCATTTGCAAAGGGAGAGGCCCTGAGTGAGCACACTGCCCCTTTTGATGCGCTTATCCAGGTAGTGGATGGCAAAGGGGAGATAATTATCGGTGGAAAGTCATTTCTTCTCTCCGGCAGGGGAGAGCATCATAATGCCTGCAAATATTTCCCATGCTGTAAAGGCTGAGGAGAATTTCAAGATGGTCCTTACAATGATAAGGAGCAATTGATTTCAGGCTAACAGCAATTATATAACCTTCAGGATTACAATTGTTATTACAATACAGGCTGCCGGAATTACTGTAACTGGTCTCCATGAGAATGCAACAATCCGGTTGACGGCCGGACCCATTCTTTTTGTAAGGTAAGCGAGTGTCAGATATTTGATGCTATGACCAACCAGTGTCGAAAGGACAAATAGCACTATATTGATGTCAAACACTCCCGATGATACTGAAAAAAGACCATAGGGGAGAGGTGTTGTTGTTGCAAGAAGCAGTATTCCTGATCCCCATTTTGAGAAGAGGTGATGTATTTTGTCATAACCTTCTACTGAAAATCCGGGCATTTTCTCGATAAAGAACTGAGCAAATCCTGTGAATTCCATTTTCGGATCAAGCCATGCATAACGACCGGCCAGATATCCTGCTGTTGCCCCTACCACTATACCTGCGGTAAGCGACAAAACGAATTTAAGAGTGTTCTTTGTATTCAGCAGAATTAATGCGAGAAATATAGTAGTAACAGGTAATGGCAGAAATGATGCATCGGCAACACCTCCAAAAAATAATATCCATGGTCCCCACTTTGCATTTGCATACTGTAAACTCCAGCCATGGATTTTCTTAAACCAATTTTTCATTACTCATCAGATTTTAGCCGGCAAAAGTAATACTTGTTGTCAATCTGTAAACAATTATTGACAATAAAACAGGTTAAATATTTGTTAAAGTTTATGATTTTGCCCTATTGGTATCTGAAAGTCATGCTCTTATGCCAGGAAAAATCAGCAGACGGATCAGTCAAAATTCACATTCTTGAAATCAGTAAGTTCAAGGGCTTTTTTGCGGTAGTTTTTTTTCATATCGTTGTCTCCTTTGCGTTCGCAGATGCGGCTGAGTCCAAAATATCCATATGCCGAAAATTCGTTGCTGAATTGTCCGTAAGCTGTAAAATCCTGAATCCCTTTTATATAAAATTGTTCCGCCAGTTTATCATTGTTATACTTTTTTTCCTGCAGAACCCCTTTAAATATTGAAAGCTGCGCCAGATAATATTTATTCGTGATCTTAAATGCCTCAATAAGCCTTTCTGCATCATCATAGCGTTTTGTAAGAAGCAGGTTCCTTATGTGAGAGGCAAGAAAACCGGCGTTTGCCGGGTATAGTTCATGAAGTGATTTACTTGCACGGTAGGCCTGTTCAAAATTATTTTCAAAGCTCAGATTTATTCCTGAAAGAAATGTATAAGCTTCTGCCTTGAAAAATATTGAATTTTCAGCAGCCCTCCGGATTTCAATTATTCCCTTCGCTTTGTCTCCCCTTGGAAACAAAAGAGCCAGAGGCTTGTAAACCGGATAGGCTTCGGGATAAGCCTCTCGCGTGTAGTTGTAAATTCCCGTGAAGAAAAAGAAATCAGAATATTCGGAAGTATAATCAAATGAACGTCTGATGTACCTGTAAGTGCTTGATGCCAATGGAATTACGCTCATCGTCAGGTCGTTGTCAACATAGAACAGGAGTAGTAATCCCCTTGCGGAGAGATTTGTCAGTAAATATTCTGCATCGTTAGGGGAAGCCTTCCTGCTTTCACACAACTCAATACATTTCCGAAGGTTACTTTCAAATGTAACAAATACGGGAGAGGAGGGAGACAGAGGATAATTCTCCCAGTATAACTGCATTCCTTCGAGCAGGTTTAAAACAGGATGACCCGGATAATTTCTGCCCAGCTTTCCAAGGTCTTCGCGTGATTCACTAAATCTCAGATTGTAAATGTCATTTATACTCTTTTTGACAATACTCAGCGAAGCAGTATCCTTCAGTATCTGCGCGTCTGTATAAACAGGCCTGATACAGAGCAATATTACCGGAAAATACAGGAATAGTGTAACTTTTTTTATCAATGCTGAACTCTAAATTAATATTTTAAAGAAGTACGTAATAATCTAAAATAGTCTGATTACAGCGCTGCATTGAAGATTAACCAATCCCCTGGAAGAAAGTTCATATTATGCCGGCCCCTCTGAATCCAATTGATTATATAAAGTTTTAAAAGTAAGCAAGTTGGAGGATTGCTTATCTAGGCCATCTTAATGAGTATAGACTTGAGAGTATCGGTTACATCCTCCTCCTCATCAACACATCTCTCAAGTATTTCAAGAATCTTGTTATTTTTCAGTAATTCTTTTGGATCTTCTTCATTTTCAAATAGTTCAGCGACGCCTGCAAAATAGAGCTCATCCGCTTTGTGTTCTATTTCCTTAACTCTGTCGCAGGCATCCGTAATTTTCCGTTTGTTTGCAACAGGATCCTTGAGGCAATGAATGGCAGTTTCAATCTCTTTCGCTCCATCGTATATAAGGTCAGCCATCTCAACATAAACCGGTATAAGCTTCTTTGGTTTATAGAGGCATATTCTGCGCGCAATTCCGTTTATTGAATCAACAACATCATCAATATGTGCGGTAAGCTCATGAATATCTTCCCTGTCGAACGGAGTAATGAAGGATTTGTTCAGTTGTTCATATGTCTTGTTGGTGATGTCATCACCGATATGTTCAACATCACGTATTTCCTTGTAGATCCTTTCATAAGCAAGACTTTCTGTACTGGACATCAGTTCCTGAAGAAGAGAGGCAGCTTTTACAAGGTTGTGGGCATCACTTTCAAAAAGCGGAAAGAATGAATGGTCTTTTGGAACAAAAAATTTAAGAATTCTATCTATATTCATTATTGTCGATATTTTATTTTGGATTTGTTACTGTTATTTAAAAATTGCATTGAAGAAAAAATACATGGTTGCCCCGATGGTTGCCGATACAGGAATTGTGAGTATCCATGCCCAGAATATTTTTGCAGTAACACCCCATTTTACAGCAGTAACTCCCTTTCTTGCTCCTACTCCGATAATAGCACCTGTTATTGTATGGGTTGTACTCACAGGAATTCCAAAATGTGTTGCACCGAAAAGTGTTAATGCACCTGCAGTTTCTGAACAGAATCCTTCAAATGGCTTTACCTTTGTAATCTTCTGCCCCATTGTCTTTACAATCCTCCATCCGCCAAAAAGTGTTCCCAGTGCTATGGCCGTCTGGCATGACAGTATTATCCATAGCGCTATCGGATCATTCTTTGTAGCCAGTCCTGATACAATCAATGCTGCCCAGATTATACCCATTGATTTCTGTGCATCATTTCCTCCATGGCCAAGGCTGAGAGTAGAGGATGATAAAAGCTGAAGCCTCCGGAATATCCTGTCAACATTTGACGGGGTGAATTTACGGAAAAGATAAACCACAAAAGAGGATATAAGGAAGGATAATACCATTCCAAGAATCGGAGCAATAAAAATAAATGCAACTATTTTTATTAGTCCTGCAAAAATAATCGATGAAATTCCGGCATGTGCAATTGCAGCACCAACAAGCCCTCCTACCAGTGTGTGTGATGAACTTGAGGGAAGCCCCCACCACCATGTAAGCAAGATTCCATGTAATAGCTGCAACAAGAGCTGAAGCATATAACAGTCATGATTAAGTACATCCGGATCGACAACACCTTTGCCAATTGTATGGGCAACCTTTAAAGGAAAAACAGTAAACGCAATAAAATTGAAAAATGCTGCGATTATAACTGCAGCGAACGGAGAGAGAACTTTCGTGGAGACAACTGTTGCAATTGAATTTGCCGAATCATGAAATCCGTTTAAGAAATCAAAAATCAGAACCAGTGCTACAACAATATAAAGAATCGTCATCTGTCTGTTATTTTAGGCAGAAATTATAAATAAATAAATATAATTGAAAATAAATCTGCGTGATAACTCCACATCATAGTGATAGTTATATTTTGCAAAAATTTAAAAATCAACCGGTGCAAAATAATAAGATTGGAACAAAACTCAAAATGATTCGATCATTAAGTTTTAATTCCGTTTTATATCAGATATTCGGGATATGCTTGATATTCAGTTTGAGTAAGTCAGCCTCACTTAAGCCATTTTAATGAGTATTGCCTTCAATGTATCTGTAACATCCTCCTCTTCATCAACACATCTTTCAAGGATTTCAAGGATTTTATTGTTTTTGAGCAATTCCTTTGTATCTTCTTCTTTTTCAAATAATTCAGCAATTCCGGCAAAATACAGCTCATCAGCATTGTGTTCAATTTCTTTTACCCTTTCGCATGCATCAGTTATTTTCCTTTTGTTTGCAACAGGATCCTTCAGACAATGAATAGCTGTTTCAATCTCTTTTGCACCTTCACAGATAAGATCTGCCATCTCTGCATAGAGAGGAATAAGTTTTTTTGGTTTGTAAAGACAGATCCTCCGGCTGATACCGTTAATTGAATCAACAACATCATCGATATGTGCAGTGAGTTCATGAATATCCTCCCTGTCGAATGGCGTTATAAATGATTTATTCAGCTGCTCATAAGTTTTATTCGTGATTTCATCACCAATATGTTCTACATCCTGAATCTCTTTATAAATTCTTTCATATTCAGAGCTTTCAGTGCTGGACATCAGTTCCTTTAAGAAGTTAAGTTGCTTTTACAAGATTGTGTGCATCTTGTTCAAAAAGAGGAAAGAATGAGTGATCTTTTGGTACAAAAAATTTGAGAATGCTGTCGATATTCATAATTGTAAATATATTGTGATGTGAAATTACTAAAATTAATTAATTATTCTGTTGAGTAGTAAGAAATACAGAATGATCCAACAATTGCTGAAACAGGAATTGTAAGTATCCATGCCCAGAAAATTTTTGTTGTTACACCCCATTTTACTGCAGATACTCCTTTTCTTGGCTCCGGCTCCTATAATTGCACCTGTAATTACATGAGTTGTGCTTACAGGAATACCGAAATGGGTTGCTCCAAAAAGAGTAAGTGCACCGGCTGATTCAGCACAAAATCCTTCAAATGGTTTGAGCTTGGTTATTTTCTGTCCCATAGTCTTTACAATTCTCCATCCCCCGAATAATGTTCCCAGTGCAATTGCTGCCTGACAGGAGAGCACAATCCATAATGCTATAGGATCATTTTTAGTGGCTAATCCGATGACAATAAGGCAACCCAGATAATACCCATCGACTTCTGGGCATCATTGCCTCCATGACCAAGACTGAAAGCTGCAGCTGACAAAAGCTGAAGCCTCCTGAAATGTTTGTCAACTCCTGAAGGTGAATTTTTCCTTGCCAGAAAAATTACTATTGCTGATATGAAAAATGACATCAGCATACCAAGAAGAGGAGCAATAACAATAAAAATAACAATTTTAATCACTCCTGCCATAACAACTGAACCCCAGCCTGATGCTGCAACTGCAGCTCCAACAAGTCCCCCGACAAGAGTATGTGATGAACTTGAAGGAAGTCCAAACCACCATGTAATAAGATTCCATGTTATTGCAGCAACAAGAGCTGAGGCAATTACAGTAAGATTTATTACATCAGGATTGATAACTCCTTTACCGATTGTTGTGGCAACTTTAAGAGGGAAGATCAGAAAGGCAATAAAATTAAAAAATGCAGCCATGCTCACAGCGGCTACAGGTGAAAGGACTTTTGTTGAAACAATAGTTGCAATTGAATTTGCTGAATCATGAAAACCGTTAATAAAATCAAAAATCAAAACCAATGCAACTACAATGTATAAAAATGTCATCCTGTTAATATTTGATATTTAATCCGCTTTGCCTGATATTCTGAATACTTATGATAATTATCGGGTATGTAATTAATTTCTACGTTGTTATAAGCGTATACAATTTCTTAGTTTTCAGAGACACAAAATAATAAAATTGATATGATATTTAAAAGAAATCAATATTAAGTTTTTGTTACATTTTGTTGTTATACTGTAATGCATGTATGATAAAGGCATGAAATTTATCATCTGACTCTAAAATTCAATTTTGTTTATATTGTTAAATTATATTAATTTTATTGACTTAATTCTAAAATCTAAAAATACTTGAATATGAACGACATACGAAAACTTGAGCCAAAGGCAGTATGGAATTATTTCCATGATATAACACAAATTCCCCATCCTTCAAAAAAGAGAAAAAGATAGTTGAATATGTTATGGAATTTGGGAAGAAACATAATCTTGAAACTGTTAAAGATAAGGTCGGAAATGTAATGATCAGGAAACCTGCCACAAAAGGTATGGAAAACAGACAGGGCGTTATTTTCCAGACCCATCTTGATATGGTTCCTCAGAAGAACAATGATAAAAAACATGACTTTGAAAAGGATCCGATTGAAACGATTATTGATGGTGAATGGGTAAGAGCAAATGGCACCACTCTTGGTTCTGATAATGGTATTGGGGTTGCTTCCGCACTTGCTGTTCTTGCAGCCAGAAATCTTTCACACGGACCGGTTGAAGCATTGTTTACAATCGATGAAGAAACCGGCATGACAGGTGTTTTCGGCCTGAAAAAAGGATTTCTGAAAGGTGATATTCTTCTGAACCTTGACTCCGAAGATGAAAATGAGATCTGCGTGGGTTGTGCAGGAGGTATTGATGTAAGTGCAACAAAGGATTATGCAGAGGAAAAGGCTCCGGATGGTTTCCAGCATATAAAATTGTAGCATCAGGACTGAAAGGAGGCCATTCAGGAGTTGATATTGCTCTGGGCCGGGCAAATTCCAATAAAATTATGTTCCGCTTTCTGATGCAGGCAGAATCTGATTTTGGAATCAGGCTGGCTGAAGCATCAGGAGGAAATCTTAGAAATGCAATACCGCGTGAATCATATTCAATAGTTCTTGTCCCGGAAATAAGAGTAAAGGAATTTGAGAAATTTGTAAAAGGATATGAAAAAATGTACAGGTCTGAATTTGCTGAAACAGAACCGGATCTGATGTTTACCGCCGAAAAGGTAGAGCTTCCTGCAAAAGTTATGAAGAAGGATGACCAGTACAGGATCATAAGAGCTGTTTTTGCCTGTCCAAATGGTGTTCAGCGAATGAGTCAGGCAATGAAAGGCCTTGTTGAAACATCAAACAACATGGCAATTGTGAAATGTGCAGATGGCAAATTTGAATGCCATAATCTCACCCGCAGTTCAGTAGATACTGCAAAAGAGGCAACAGCATGGAAAATTGCTGCAATATTCCATCTCCTTGATGCTGAAGTAATCTTTGTCCGGAGGCTATCCTGGCTGGAATCCAAATATGCAATCACCTATTCTCAAGGTAATTACAGCTGTCTATACAAAAATGTTTGGTAAGGATCCCGATGTTAAAGCGATTCATGCGGGTCTCGAATGTGCAATTATCGGAGGTGTCTATCCCGAACTTGATATGATATCCTTCGGGCCGACAATCAGGTTTCCACATTCTCCGGATGAAAAGGTGAATATTGCATCAGTTCAGAAATTCTGGGATTTTATTGTTGAAACACTGAAACAGATACCAGTAAAGAAATAAGGTAATCAATAATTTGGGCTGTAGCATAATCCTTTGAGTACCTTAGTGCAAGTCTTTGTGTCCTTCGTGTTTAACTGTTAGCCAATTAAACGCAAAGGATCACTAAGTGCAGCACTAAGGAACACAAAGGGCAAAACGTCCTTTTAATTACTTTTCGAATATCCCTGGGGGGAAGACTTATCGGGCTTATGAAGGTGTTTATTTCTGATATTAAATCAATTATTCGAGTGCCGGTTCTTTTTTGTGCCTTATTATCTCCATTAATCATATTGATTTTACTGCTGATCTGCTCTCCGCTGATTGAGAGACTGTCAGGATCTGAAAATCCAGCAACATCAGGAAGCTATTATTCAGTAACAGCAATTGCATTGATTTCTGCAATTCCTTTCATATATGGGCTGCTCTTCTCATTTATACACCTTTATAAGCCATATCTTCATGATGCTGAGTTTCCTCAGATTAAAGGTACCCGGTCTGATTTCCTGTACAGAAGGATTACCGTTATATTCATTCTAAGCTTTATTATGATTTTGCCGGTGATTTTTCTGACTGATCCTGTTCCGGGCGAGGGATGGCTGAGAAGTATCTGGATCTCACTTCTTCTTGCAGCGGCATCTTTAATTATTTTTCTCCTGCTGGTGGCCTTTGGCGTATCCAGAGCCAGATGGGCCATGATTTCAATAATTGCTCTTGTATTTCTTCTTGCAGTTCCTGCAGGAATGGCTCTGCATCATCCATGGAACTATTTAGCCTTCTTTTCTCCGTTTTACTGGAGCGGCTGGGCCTGGGTAATTTCATCTCCCACTGAAGGTTTTATTTATGGTGCGATTTCGGCAGGAGTAACTGCGGCTGGTTCAATCATATTTTACTTATCCATCCCCGAATCAGAAAGATAAGGGGAACAGTTTTTACCCGGTATATCTTGACATGTGAGCCAGAAAGAGATCTTTTCTGTTCCTTGAGATCGGGACCTGGGCGCCATCTGTCATCTCGATATAACCTCCGTCGTGCCTTACAAATTTCTTGACGTAATCAAGATTTATAAGGTGTGAGTTATGAGGGCGGAAGAAGTTCCTGTCATTTAAAAGATCCTGGAATTCCTTGAGATGCTTCGAAACCAGGATTTTACGTTTACCTGTCAGAAAGAACCATGAATAACTTCTGTCAGCTTCTATCCTTATGATCTCCTTTGGATCAAGATATTCCCTTCCATCGGAGGTAGGAATTACAAGCCTTGTAGGATTTGCTGTACGGATATTCTCAAGCAGAGTCTTCGAAATTTTCATTTGTGGGGAAGGTATTTGTTGCCCGTTTATGAATAACCCTGTTGACTGCTTCAATAAACTCATTTATATTGATTGGCTTAAGTATATAGTCGACCGCACTGAATTTTATTGCCTTGATTGCATAGTGGTTGAAAGCAGTAATGAAAACAACTTCGAAATCCTTCTCCGGAAATGGGTAAGCAGATCGAAACCTGTGCCGTTCGGCATTTCAACATCGAGGAAGACCAGTTCAGGTTTTATTTCCTTGATCAGTTTCACACCATCCTTTACATTGTGAGCCTTCCCTGTCACTTCAATTCCGGGGCAGTATTCCCCGATAATAGAGGTGATGAATTCCACTGCATCGGGTTCATCATCAATAATTACAGTTATCAGTCTGTGCTTCATGACAGTATAGGAATTTGGATCTCAACACGTGTTCCTGATGGCTCACCATTTTCATTTTTAAGATCTGTGTATACAGTTTTTAAACTGGTTCCATAAAGTGCATTTACAAGATCAAGCCTTGATGAGACAATCTGCGTACCTAAGAGAATTGTGATTGTCATCACTCTTCATCTTTCTCGCCTGTGCTGCCTCACGGCCGATACCATTATCTTCTATCGTACACAGAATACAATCATTTTCGAGTTTAAGGTCAATTCTTAATAATCCCTTTGTCTCCCCGGGCATCATCCCATGACAGATAGAATTTTCCACATATGGCTGAATAAGCATTGTGGGTACTTTGTACAGCAGTGTATCTATCTCTTCATCAACATTAATTTTGTACTCAAATTTGTCCTTAAACCTTATCATTTCAAGCTCAAGATAGAGATTTAATGCATCAAGTTCATCACGAAGAGGAACGGATGTATGCTGGGAATTCTCAAGCACTTTTCTCATAAGGCTTGAAAATTTTGTCAGATAGTTGTTTGTCGCCAGCTTATCGTGCTGGTACATATAATACTGGATCGAATTCAGGGTGTTGAAGATAAAATGGGGATTCATCTGCTGGCGGAGATTGGCCTGGGTTATCTCCGAGATCTTCCGGTTCATCTCGCTTATCCGCCTCTTTGCATTTATCTTGGCCCTGCTGAGGAGCAATATCAGGACAGCAATGCTCAGAACAAAAAATCCTGCTGATCCGTAAATTATCAACCTCTGGTTATAAAGTCTCAGTGATAATAATTCAACCTCTTTATTATGACTGTCGGCTTCATATCTGATCCTTGCATCTGAGAGTCCCTCATAGCTGTTTTTCAGAATATTGTCATCGCTGTATTTTTTGAAGAGCACAAAGCTCTTATATGCATTTACCGTATCTCCCTGTCGAAGGTACATCTCACTCATATCCTTGTTAATCCATTGCATGGCGTATAAATCCTTGCCCAGACTGGCCTGATCGAGAGCTTTCCGGTAATTTTGAATAGCTTTTTCGATATCACCCAGATCGCGGTAAATTGTGCCCAGGTTTCCGTACGCATTGTCAGAACTCTCGTAAATCCTCGCAGCGAGACTATAATCGAGAGATTTTTTATAATATTCAATAGAAGTATTATATTTCTTCTGATTGTAGTAATTCCATCCTATGTTTAGCAATGACCTTGTAATGAATAAAGTGTCTTTCCTTGTTAACGAAATGTCGAGACATAGTCGCAGAATCGAATCGGCTTTTATATAATCAGGCTTCCTGTCGGTAAGGGAAGTTCCGAGGATCCAGTACCCCACTTCAAGAGCAAAGGTATCTTTCTCTTCTTTTGCCGCATAAATCATTTTGTCCAATGAATTGCGGAATTCATTCAGGTTGTTGAGAGCGCCGGTATCATATACTAATGCAAGGGAATAATAGGTTCTTGGGATTATGCCTCTGATTTTATGTTTTGCGGCAATCGAAATACATTCTTCAAAATAGGATATGCTCTCCATGAAGAAATGTGTGCGGAGGCTGTACCGTCCCAGAAAATTATTTGTTTTTGCAAGAATATCCGTTTCCCCGTTGTTTTTGGATTTGTTCAAAGCCAGTGTAGCCTCCTGAGAAGCACTTCTTATGTCACTTGTAATCAAAAAATACTCCGCTCTTGCAAGATGAAGTGCTGAAGGAAATTCAATCTTTTTCTCAACACAAATCAATTCAGCTGTATCAATACTTGCTTTTAGCAGGCTAATGACTCCGGGATCCTTCTGATTTCTTGCTTTTGCAGCATACTGTGTGGCGTTCCGGATATTCCTGTTGAGTTCTGCAGTGTCGGCTGAAGATGCTGAATGTTTTCGGAAAATGTTATCTCCGGGAGCAGGCATCGAGGAGAGTCCAAGAGTTGATAATCCAACCGCGGCTATAAGGAAAACTGTTTTGAGGTTAATAGCTCTCATAATTGAAACCGTCCCCTGAAATGAATCCAGTTAATCTGTAATAAGCCGGTTTGGGCATTTGCCTGTTGTTCTGATGTACTAAATGTTACAATCCGGTTTAATACATTTAAAGTTACACCCAATTCGGGAGAAATGCCAGTTTCAGTTTACGGATTGCAGGTTTGAGTTGACGGTTGGCAGAAAAACGATGTTCAGCAGTTTGATCTCAACCAGCAGATCATCCTTCATGACATTGGTATTTGCTTTGGCAGATACCTTGACAACTGTACCATTTACAGGCGATAGGATTTCATTCTGCATTTTCATTGCTTCCAGAATGACAATAGGTTCTCCTCGCAGAACAGTAGATCCTTCCCTTACAAGAACATCAATTATTTTACCGGGCATCGGAGCTTTTATAAATTCCTGTTCAGCCTTTCCCTTTCTGGAACTGAGAACCTTCATTCTCTGCAGTGAAAATGGTGTCTCAACAGTAAATGTATAACTTATATCATTAAAGAGAATTTCATATTTATTCTGGCGTGATCGTACAATCTCAACAGGATATTTCCGGTTTTTCCATAAAATATATGTTCCATATTTTTCATCGGATTTAAGCTTAACTTCATAATCCCTTTTGCCGATCCTGATAGTATGCTTTAAGAGGAAGGGAAAAACTGAATTTTCTGTTTTCCGATGAAAGTGCGTATAGCTTTTTTATCTGAGGTTTTTCGTTTGTCATTACTCACAGCCTGATTTAAAATTGATTTATTCTTTTATTAAGCAACCATGGACTCATTTCTTTTCCATGTTTGAAATCGACATTTATACTGTCATCATTAAGATTTTCTTCAATAAAGAGTTTTGTTGCAAGCCATGCTGCAAGCATCTCTTCATATTCACTGTTGAAATAGATATTTATCAAGATCTTTTTCAATAAATGCAGTTGTGAAATTTCCATCCTGAAATTTCTGATGTCTGACAAGCATTCTGAAGAATGGAAGAGTTGTTTTTGTTCCTTTTATCCATACTTTATCGAGAGCCATTTTACAGTTTTTAATAGCTTCCTTCCTGTCTTTGCCTTTGACAATCAGCTTGGCAATCATTGAATCGTAACTGGCAACAATTGATGAACCTGCCTGAACACCTGTATCTACTCTTACATATGAATCAGTAGGCATATTCAGACTTTCAATTTTCCCGGGGTCAGGTGCAAAGCCTGCCTGTACATCTTCAGCATTTATTCTGCATTCAATTGCCCATCCTTTAAGTTTAATATCCTTCTGTTTAAATTTAAGTTCTTCACCATTGGCTATCCTTATCTGCTGTTCAATAAGATCAATTCCTGTTATTATTTCAGTTACAGGATGTTCCACCTGGATCCTTGTATTCATTTCCATGAAATAGAAATTCTTGTCAGAATCAAGAAGAAATTCAACTGTTCCTGCTGAATAATAATTTACTGCTTTTGCAATCTGAACAGCCATTGTTCCCATCTTTTTCCTCAGTTTTTCATCAAGTGCACATGAAGGAGCCTCCTCAAGAAGTTTCTGATGTTTCCTTTGTATTGAACATTCCCTTTCTCCAAGATGGATTACATTTCCTTTTGTATCACCAAGTATCTGAAATTCAATATGTTTTGGGTTTTCAATATATTTTTCAACAAATACAGAAGGATCGTTGAATGCTTTTTCTGCCTCTTTGCTGGCAATGATGAACATCTTCTCCATCTCCTCAGATTTCCTGACAATCCTCATTCCTCTTCCGCCGCCGCCTGATGCAGCTTTTATAATAACAGGATAACCGATTTTTTCTGCGATCTTCACAGCCTCTTCCTCATTTGCAATATTTCCTTCACTTCCCATTGCCATTGGAATTCCGCCTGCAAGAGCAATCTTTCGGGCAATGGTTTTATTTCCCATTTTGTATATCGCATCAGGATGAGGGCCGATGAAGATTATATTATTGTCAATGCATTTCTGTGCAAAGTAAGCATTCTCTGCAAGGAATCCATAACCGGGATGAACTGCATTGGCATTTGTTTTCAGTGCAATGGCTATAAGTTTTTCAATGTCAAGAAATACAGGTATTTCCGATACATCTTCTGTATTATCAAAGATTACATCAGCAGATGAAAGATACATTGCATTTGGTTCGACAGCTGTTTTGACAGCCACAGTTTCAATCTTCATCAGCCTGGCAGTCTTCATTATCCTGACTGCAATTTCACCCCTGTTGGCGATTAGTATTCTTTTTATCTTCATTACTTTATTCTGTTTAAGTATGAATTTTAAGTTCTTAATTTTTGATGAAAGCTGAGATTGTATGTTCTTAATACATTTTACCCTGCGCCCTTACAGCGGCATATTCCCATGCTTCCTTGCCGGTACCTTTACCCATTTATTATTGAGAGCATCAAGTGCTGAAATTATTTTTTTCCTTGTACATTGCAGGATCAATAACTTCATCAATATATCCGCTTTCATCAGCAATAAATGGATTTGCAATTTTATCCCGGTATTTTTTTACAAGTTCTTTCTTAAGTTCAACAGGATTTTCTGATTCAGCAAGTTCTTTTCTGTACAAGAATTGCAACTGCTCCGTCAGGACCCATAACTGCAATTTCTGCTGATGGCCATGCAAAGCTGAAATCACCTCCAAGGTTTTTGCTGTTCATCACAATAAATGCACCTCCATATGCTTTACGGAGAATAATTGTGATTTTTGGAACAGTAGCTTCACTGTAAGCAAAAAGCAATTTGGCGCCATGTCGTATAATTCCGGCATGTTCCTGATCAACACCCGGGAAGGAAACCCGGGACATCTTCAAAAGTAAGTATCGGAATATTGAATGCATCGCAGAACCTTATAAATCTTGCACCCTTTGCTGATGAATCAATATCAAGAACCCCGGCAAGAACTTTTGGCTGATTTGCAACAATACCAATTGTTTTTCCTTTCAGCCTTGCAAATCCTGTAACAAGGCTGGCTCCGAAAAGTTCAGAGATTTCAAAAAAGCTGTTTCTGTCAACTATCTGGTTTATAACATCTTTAACATCATATGCTTTATTGGGATCATCAGGAACAATATCCCTGAGTTTTTCATTGAATATCGGGAATTGAACCATCATCAGCAACCACCGGAGGATTTTCAACATTATTTGAAGGCAGATATGAAAGAAATTTTTTCAGCGCAAGGATTGTATTCTCCTCATCATCATAAATCATATGTGCAACACCGCTTTTACGGGCATGCACCTCAGCACCGCCAAGACCGTCAGATGTAACATCTTCATTCAGAACCTCCTTTACAACATTTGGTCCTGTTACAAACATATAGCTTGTGTGGTTTACCATGAAAACAAAATCGGTAAGGGCAGGAGAGTAGACAGCACCACCGGCAGCAGGTCCCATTATTACAGATATCTGAGGAATAATGCCTGATGAGTGAATAATATTCTGAAAAATTGAGGCATATCCGCTGAGACTTGCAACACCTTCCTGTATCCTTGCACCTCCTGAATCCATCAGTGCAATTATTGGAGAACCCATCTTAAGAGCCATCTCCTGGATCTTTGCAATCTTCTTTGCATGAACAAGCCCAAGCGATCCTCCCATTATTGTAAAATCCTGTGCATAGGCAAAGATCAAGCCGGCCATTTACTTTGCCATGACCAACAATCACACCATCGCCATAGGATTTTTCAACTTTTCCGAATTCAACAGGCTGATCTGGCAGGTGTGACAAAAGCATCAATCTCTTCAAAAGTTCCCGAATCAAAAAGAAGATTTATTCGTTCGTGAGCAGTAAGTTTACCTTTTGAGTGCTGTTTTTCGGCATGTTTAGAGCTATACTGTTTTTTTAATGCCTCCTGACGGTCAGTGAAGGCTTTGAAATTTTTTCCTGATAAATCCATACCCTATTTATTTAGCGGTGTCAAAAGTAGTCAATATCGGATTAATTCCAAAAAGTCTCTTCGACCGTAATGGATGGAATCATTATAAATTCATGAAAAACAGATATAAAGAGTGTGTAAAAATTCGAATGGTATTATCGGTCAGCTGTATTCCGGCCCCCAAAAATGCTATTTTGGTTTGAATAATCCTTCTTCATTTGATCCAAGCATCCCTGCCTTTAGCATAATATCACTTGCCTTCCTCAGATTTTTTATCATCGTGTCGTCAATAACAGGGTAGTGACGCATATGTCTCAAGTTTATCGCCAATATATTCAAGATCTTCATCAGTTGTTGCCCAGTGTCTGTCATTGTATACTGTCAGATCAAGCGGACGGGAATAGGATCGGAGTGATTTATCCCCATTGAGTATTGAAATAAAAATCGAAATATGACATAATAAGTTCCCGCAATGAACGGTAAACCGGTTCCCTGTACCTTAATGATGTGAAATTTGATTTGGCAACTGATCCCCAGTGGCCATTTTCAATGAATACTGCAATTACATGATCATCATCATTAAATGCTTTCATGTCAACAATAAGTGGTTTGTATCCGATGAATCTCAAGTGCTGCAGCAGCAAAAAGAGCACCTTCAAAGCAATGAGCGGATCTCTTTCTGATGACCCATCTGGGTGATCTGCATTCATAATTCGGATTATAATCAATTGAATCGAGAAATCCCTGGATCTTGTCAGGATCAGTCAGAGTCTTCAGAAACTTTATTTCGTCTTTTGTCCAATCCATATTTTGTAACCTCTGTTTTATCCTTCAATTCTGCCGCCCTGAGCCCTAGCTCTGCGCCTACCCTTCGCCGACGCTTCGGCTGGCAAGCCTGCGCCCTATACCAGCTCCCTTATTATCCTCTGCATCTCCCCATACTGCTCCTCCATGCTCATCACAAGCTTTAGCTGAGCCCTGGTTCTCTGAAGATTATGGAATTCATGATGTATCTTGAAATAATTGTCACCATCAATATAATCTGTCAGGAATCGTACCGCGATTGTATAGGTGATCAGTTTTGGGGCAAATGCAAGATATTCTTTTTCAACCTGATTCAGCGTGCTTCCTGTTTCAGAAAGATATCCTTCTGGCATATGCCCTGAAGAGATTAATATCCATCTTTACTTTTGAAAGATCTTTTTCATCCTCTGCAGCTGTATTGGTTACAGTTCTGATAGCATCACCAAAATCATAATGTACATAGCCGGGCATAACAGTATCAAGATCAATTACGCACAGTGCTTTATCATTTTCATCAAGCAGTATATTATTGAATTTTGTGTCATTATGTGTGATCCTGAGAGGAATTTTTCCTTCTTTTCCCAGTCTGAGGATGGTTTTCATCTCCTCACCGCGCTCTGCAGATACTGATTTATCTCCTCTGTAACTGATGCAACGCGTCCGACAGGATTTTCCTTTATTGTGCAGTTCAAGGTTTCAAGTCTGTTTTTCAATATCATGGAAACGATGGAATTGTTTCAAATAAGAGGATCTCCCGGCATATCTGCAAGCATCGCCTGAAAACGGCCTATTGCTTTTCCTCCTTCAAATGCTTTGTCGGGACTGTCAACAATATTGTACGACCTGTGATTGGAGATGAAAATATACATTCTCCAGTAATTTCCATCTTTGTCAAGTATCCAGCTTTTTCCATCGCGTGCGGGAATAAGTATAAGACATTCCCTCTTGATATTCGAACCGGGAATCTCACTGAGCTTGTTTCTGCAGATGGACTGTAACCCTTTCAATATTATTGCTGCAGCTCCGGGATATTTTTGAAAATCTTATTGTTAAGACGCTGAAGGATATAATTGTCCTTGTCCTTCTCATTTGTCTCAATCCTGAATGTGTCATGAATATGACCGCTGCCATAAGGTTCTCCTTTCAGGAAGGTACCGTCAGCGGTGAAATATTCAAATATTTCTTTCAGATCGTAATTCATCTTTATCTTCCGGCTTTATGTCCGATGAAGGCATAATACATAATTATCAGGTATGCTGGTACGCAAATCCAGTATGCAGTCTGGGTAGAAAATGAGACTGCAAGTTTTCCATAGAGAAGTGGCAGTACTGCTCCACCTGCAATTGCCATTACCAGTAAGTGCAGAACCTGTTTTTGTGAATCTTCCCAGTCCTGCAAGAGCTAAGCGGCCACATAGCAGGCCATACAAGTGAATTGGCAAGACCAAGAAGTGCAACAAACAGCACTGTGACAGGCAGAACAAGCTCAATTGATTTAAATGTCATGATATCAATGAAAGGTATTGTTAATAGCAAGATGTGCTGGTGTGAATATGGCTCCAAGTGAAAAAATGACTCCAAGAATTGTACAGACTTTTAAGGCAGTTACCTGGCTGAAATACTCGTGGAATGAAGATAATTCCACTGGTATAACCGATTATCATACTAAGCAGGGTAAGAGAGGTATAGATATTTTGCAGATTCCATTGCAATACCGATTGACTGACCATATCTTATTATAGTATCACCTGCAATAACTTCAACTCCAACATAGAAAAAGAGAGCAATAACACCCAGCACGAGATGCGGAAATTGCCATACACTTGTTTTTCCGGAATTTGATTCACTGCTTTCAGCATCCTCTGCATCAGTATCGACTTCAGGAAGATGTGCAAATCTTAAAAATAATCCAAGCAGTACAAGAATAACTGTCATAACAATATAAGGCATTATTACCCTGCTGGCAAGTTCATCCAGAAGTGCAGTACGGGTAATGGCATCAGCTGCCTGCGCAAGCTTTCCTTCAAGTATTTTTGAATCCTTCAGGATGATGCTTGCAAGAATTATAGGAGCAATTGCACCTGCAAATTTGTTAGCAATACCCATAATGCTCATTCTCTTTGCAGCGCTTTCAGGAGGACCAATAATTGTTATATAAGGATTAGAAGCAGTCTGAAGAAGAGCCATTCCTGCACCTTCAACAAATAAACCAAGCAGAAACAGACTAAATGTCCTTGTCATTGCTGCAGGAATAAATATCAGAGCTCCTGCAGCCATTATCCATAATCCGATTGACATTCCATTCTTGAACCCGGTCTTTTTCAGTAAGGCTGATGAGGGTAAAGCCATAACCAGATATGAAACATAAAACGCAAATGTTACAAAATAAGCTTCAAAATCATTTAGTTCACAGGCTGTTCTCAGAAATGGAATCAGAATACCATTGAGCCATGTAACGAATCCGAAGATGAAAAAGAACAGACCGATGATCGAAACTGAAAAAATATAATCTTTTCTGCTGATGCCGGTTGAGGAACTGGTAGTAGTCATAATCTGCAAATTAATGGTGGTTAATTTTAGGTTGAAGGTTTCAAAACTAATCTTTTTATCTGACTGAACCAAGAAAAAATAAATTTGTTTTTTTAGTTCAAAAGTTATAGAACTGAGCCCGGTTTTTTTAAATTTGTTGCGGTGATGTGTTAAATATACCTAATCATGCCTGACAGGAAAGAGATATCCAGGGAGAATATAGAAGAAGCCGGCAAAGTATTTGAGAAGTTTGGACTGACCCCCATGCAGGGAAGGATAGTGGCATTTTTTACTATCAGTGACCCTCCTGAGAAAACATTCGACGACCTGGTTATATATTTTAAAGCAAGTAAAAGTTCGGTAAGCAATTCTCTTAATTTTTTGCTGCAGAATAAGATTATTGATTATAAGACCTTTGCCTCTGACCGCAAGAGATATTTTTTTATTACAGACTCATTCTTCAGGGTCTATTTCATGAGGGTTCTTGAAAATGTGTCAGAGCTGAAGGAATTTGCGTACCGTACAGTTTCAATGCGCACACCTGAATATCCTGTGGCTAATGAAAAAATTCTCAAGTGGATAGAGAATGCTAACAGGTTTCAGGAATCTCTAGAAAATACGCTTGAATCGATGAAGAACGATTCGCTCGGGAATTCATGAGATCTTATTTTTGCTGATCATTTTCTGAAATCTGACGGGAGACGGCCCCCAGATATCCGCCATGATGCCTCTTTGAATAATCTGTGGCATTGAATCCTATTTTTTCCATCATAAGAACAACAAGTGTATCGCCGATGACAGTCATCACAGTTGTGGAGGTGGTTGGTGTAAGCCCGAGAGGGCAAACCTCAGCAGGGGCTCCGGTCAGAATATAGCAATCAGCTTTCTGTGCCAGAGGGCTGTCAGCATTGCCTGTAATTACTATTACAGGTATATTCGGGTAAAGATTGTTTTTGAGATCGATGAGCTCAATGATTTCCCGTGTTTTGCCGGAGTTTGAAATAGCCATCAGAACATCATTTTCCTGAAGTATGCCAAGGTCACCGTGCTGAGCCTCACTTGGATGCAGGTAAGCTGCAGGGGTTCCTGTTGAGCTGAAGGTCGTCGCAATGTTATGTGCAATCTGCCCGGCTTTTCCCATGCCGCTTAAAACAAGTTTGCCGTTTTTGCCATGAACATGAGTGTAAATTATCCCTATTGCTTCCCCGAAACCAGCTGTTACAGGAATATTTTGAATCGCAGCGGCTTCATTATTAAATATTTCCCTTATTCTTTCTGTCATATAAGTTTCCTGGATGGCTCATAAATAAAGCATGCCAAAGTTATTAAAAATAAATTCCACGAAGTAAGAAGTTTATTTTTTCTCCTGCTTTTATTCTATTTTTTAAAAGCTATTTTTGTAAAGCATCATCATAAAATACGGAATGTTTAAACATGCTGCTGCTATAGGGGCTGATATTGGCAGGTTTTTGTTAAAGATCGCTGTTGTGAAGATCAGCGGTGAAATCATTGCAGTAAGATCGTATCCTCTGGTTCAGAAGCAAACAAGGGATTATCTCGTCGACAGGCTCATTGAAGCCGTCAGGGATATACGACAGACGGTGGCTCAGGAAGACATTAATCCGATCTGCATAGGCATTTCAGCAAAGGGTTTTGTTGATCAGAAAGCCGGCATTATACTTGGTCCTGATCAGGGCATAAAGGGCTGGATAAATGTTCCTCTTGCAAAATTAATTAAACAGGAGACAGGTTTACCTGTTTATATTGATAATGATGCCAATATGATGACTATCGCCGAACACAGGTTTGGCGCTGCGAGAGGCTTTGATAATGTTGTTTTTGTAGCCCTTCGAACAGGCATAGGAGGTGGTATAATGATAAATGGCAAACTCTACAGGGGGACAGGCAACGCGGCAGGGGAGATAGGACAGATGATAATTAATCTTGACAGCGGGACGAGTGATAAGGGCATAAAAGGGTCATATGAATATTTCGCTTCCGCATCATCCGTTGTAAGAAGGTATAATGAGGAGACATTTTCTGAAGGTGAAAGAAATGGAAAGGTTCTTTCATGCAAGGAAATTTTTGAGCTCAGCTATGGAAACTCACCTGAAGCAGTGAAAGTTGTGAGGGAAAATGCGGAGATGGTTGGAATAGGACTTGCAAATCTTATTACAATATTTGCTCCTGAGATAATAGTTCTCGGGGGAGGAATGTCTGAAGCTCACGACAGCTATTTATCAATGATAAGTGATAGCGCCATTGCCAACTCACTGGCAAACTGCAGATCTGAACTGAATATTGTAAGGGCGCAGCTGGGCGCCGCAGGATCGCTTCTCGGAAGCGCATACTGGGGCATGACAAGCCTCGCAGGCAAGAGTGTTTGATTTTAAAGATATTAATTAATATTTTGCAATTAACATGGGAATAATTACACAAACAGCTGATCTGAATCTTCCAAAGCGAAGCTCCCAGGGATATATTGTGGCAACAGCTTTCCTGTCACTCTTTGGACTCGTAGGTTTTGCATACTATGGGTTGCCATTTTTCTACGATTTTATGGTGAAGGAATACGGATGGTCAAGAGCCGTAGTCACATCAGGAAATGCTATCGGCAAACTTATAGTAGGTCCCCTGTTTGGGTTTATTGCAGGTTGGATGATAGACAAGTATGGCCCCAGGAGGCTGATGATGTCGGGGGCTCTTATGATGGGTACTGCACTCATAGGTCTGAGTTTTTCAGGCTCGCTCGGTTTATTCTATATGTTTTATGTTTTAAATGCACTTGGGTATGTTTGCGGAGGACCCTTACCCTGTCAGGTTCTGATCTCGAGATGGTTTGATAAAAACAGGGGCAAGGCAATGGGAATTGCCTACCTCGGAATAGGAACAGGCGGGGCTCTTGTTCCCCAGATTGCTGCGGGTCTCGAAAAACATTTCGGGTGGCATATGGCCCTTTCAACACTTGGATTCCTTATAATATTTGTTGCCCTTCCGATGTCATATTTTATTAAAGGTTCATCAGTGAAGCCGGCGCATCATGGTGAAAAGGATGATACAATTCCGATAAAAAGCATTCTGACAAACCGTAATTTTTACCTTCTTGCCTTCGGAAGCATGTGCTCCATAGGTGCAGTAGGAGGGGTGGGTCAGCATCTGAAGCTTTACCTGCGCGACATAAACTACTCCCAGGCCGATGCTGCAAATGTTATGTCCTTCGTTTTATTGTCAAGCCTGGCGGGAAGGTTGCTTATGGGTTTTCTGGCTGACCTTATCAGGCGTAAATATGTTATGATAATTATATACATGATTGTCGCATCGGCAATACCACTTTTGCTGATGCCAGATTTCCCGGGCAGGATTTACATTTTTGCAGTCATATTCGGAATAGGACTCGGTGGTGACTACATGATAATACCTCTGATGGCAGGGGACCTGTTCGGCATACGTGCCCTTGGCCGTACAATGGGGATAATACTGGTGGCTGACGGAATTGCGGAATCCACTTTCCCGATGCTTGTGGGAGCATTATATGATTCGGCAAAAAGCTATACCCCCGGGTTTATTGTACTCATCTGCGTCGCACTTACAGGTGCGGTAATAGTATCAATGCTTCCAAAACCAGCCAGGAGCCAGCAGGTTACTGACGCTATCGAAACTGTTTGATTTTGATCTGCACTCTTTGCGTACTTTGCGCCATCCCTTTGCGCCCTTTGCGGTTAATGGATTTCAGTTTTTTTTAACAATCATAAACCCGCTAACCTATAGGCAGCATCCCTGTAGATTATCATATTTTCAAAAGAGGTGTCAGGCGGAACTTCGCAACCCGCTGACACTATCCCCCTGTGATTCGTGATTCTGTAACATTCCATAACACTTTCCGTTATGCTCTCCCTGTTCCCATCGCGTATTACCGATACCGGATTGCTGTTGCCTGATGGCACCTGTTTTGCGCCAAAAAGAGGCATGAAATCACCCATAGTGGTTACAAGGTGATCGATATCAACAATATCCGCCCCCGTTTTTATCATGTCGGGCAATATGCCGGTTGTGTTTCCGCAGATATGGAGCTTTACCATGGCATTCATTGAATGGGTATGATCAACCAGTTCTTTTTCGAGAGGGAAGACGAACTCCTGGTACAGATCTGGTGAGATCAGTGAGCAAACAGCATCTCCTATTCCAATGCAATGAGCACCGGCTTTTACCTGTTCAGTAATAAATCCCATCGCGCTCTCAGTCATTATATCCAGGGCGAGCTTAAGCTTTTCAGGATTTTCGTACATATCAAGACAGGCTGCAGAGAGATCCCTGACATCGCAAAAGGCGGCCAACGGACCTTCAACCCAACCGCATATGAAATGGGTGTCGCCGACAAGCCTTCTGAATTCCTTCACCTCATTGACTCTTGTGACCATTCTTTCGTGTTCACTGACCTTTAATACTTTCAGCTTATCTATATCCTCTATTGTCTGGACAAGGAGCTCTGTCACCTGGGGCAGATTGTTTTCAGGATAACTCAGTTTTGTCCCATAACCACTGGCTTCAGAATAGGGATCCGACATAACATTTACCCAATCATATCCGAAGTCTTTTGCACAAAGAATATTGACATCGCATTTTGTTTTATAGTCGAGACAGAAATCTTTATATCTGACACCGGCATATTTAGCGGCTAACCGCATCAGTATCGGATGAAAAGGCGGCCTGTCAACTGAAAGCCCTTCTATAAAGTCATGTGTCCTTTGTAATGAATTCATATTTTTAAAAATTATTATTTATCAAATTGTGACATGTTTAACATAGGGTCGAGCCTTGCATTTGAATTGCGCAGTTCATCCCAACCGATCCTTTCTCCTGAAATTGCAGCTTCTCTTCCAAGAATGGCTGTGAGTGTAGACTCAGCGCCTGAACGGGTCTCATTTAGGTAATTGCCGGTTTCAATACTTTTTATAAAGGCTATCTCCTTGTTTGCATCGGCATCCTCCAGGGCAGACTGGAATGCTCCGGCTCTTATCTGATCATCTGTAGGTTTTTCACCGGCACATTTAGGTATACCCGAGTCCCATGCATTCTCACCGCTAATGTATACGCCTCCTGAATAGTGAGCTTCAGCTGTCCCTTTTGTGCCAATGAATTTCGCGCATACGTCTCCGAAATAGTTCCCGAACTGGGTTGTAAGCACACTCACATTTACACCAGGGTACTGGTACATTACCTGAAAATGTTTCCAGGTATCACCGAATTTATGAGACTCATCTTTTCCTCCGGCTCCGATAGCGCTGACAGGAAGCGTCTGAAGCGTCCAGTTGCATACATCTATCATGTGAATAGCCTGGTCGAGCATAACACCTCCTGACAATGCATGAAAATTATACTGATTCCTGATCCTTGCTTCATCATAGGAAAGTCCTGTGAGATTTCCTACTGCAGATTGGCCGGCAAGATAGCATAGATGAACATTTAAAAGATCTCCGAGATCTCCCCGCTGAATCCTCTTTACCATTTCAACATACGGAGATGCATGCCTTATCTGGAAGCCTATCACCATGCTTAGCTTGCCATTGTACTTATTGCCCACATGTTCAACCTTCCTGCATCCTGCAACATCGGGTGATGCAGGCTTCTCGCAATATATATGTTTCCCCGCTGTTGCGGCAGCCTCGAAGAAATCTGCATGTGTATATGCCGGAGATGAGATCTGAACAGCATCAATATCCTTATTCTCAAGAAGCTGCATATAGGCTTTTGATCCGACATACGTATTCGCTTTTTCGATTGCAGGAAATCCCTTTTTATTATTCTGGTCATCAAGCCCTTTTTTTGCGTTATCCAGCTTATCCCTGAAGAGATCTGCCATTGCTATAATATTGATATTAGTCTGTTTTGACATAGAGGTGATAACTGCAGGACCTCTTGACCCGCAACCAATTAGTCCCATTCTTATTGCAGAATTGGCTTTTGTTCCGAATGCCGTTGCCGGGCTTATTAATGTTACTGCAGAAAGTGCAGCGGTGTTTTGCAGGAATTCTCTTCTTTTCATATGGTTAATTTTAGAAATATTTACATGAAATGTTTTTCTTACTTTGAGTCCCTTTGTGAACCTTTGTGTTTAAGATTTTAAGATTTAAACACGAAGGACTCTACGGTAGGCACAAAGGAACACAAAGTGTATAAAATTATATCAGCTGTTTGTTTAATTTATTTATCTATTTGTCAGGATACCATCTATATATTGCAATATCACCCGGATCGATCTCTGTTTTTGACTGATATAAATTTGCAGGTACAGCCGTGCCATCTTTCCTGATTATATTTACACCGTTATCGCATTCAATTTCAAGAGTCATAGGATATTTAAAATCGCGGTTTACTATAACAATGTAAGATGAAGCTCCATTCTGAAGATGTGAGACGACAGCTCCGGTTCCTTCAGTTCTTAAGACTTTTATTTGCTTTGGCAAATCAGCAAGCTCTCTGGTACCTTGTGGAATAATGCCTGTATGCCTGACTGATATTACTTTAGCGCCAAGAAAAACGCTTGAGAGATTATCAATTTCCCGGTTTACTTCTCTTATGCGGTCATAGACTACGGATCTTTTGCCTTCGGGGGTTATGGGTCCGTTATTGAAATTCCATGTTGTATCGTAAGGTGTCCAGTAAGTGAAATATTCGAGACCCTGAGCCCCGTATGCAAGGTCACTGAATACCTGCAGTCTGAGTTGTGCCAGAGTAGGAATAGGGTACTTACCGTGAGCAACTGCAAGGGCAAAGGCCCAGAAAGGTTTGCCCGCCTTTTCTGCTGCAGCTGCGATTATTTCAAGATTCTCATACCAGTTAGCCCTTAATGAATCACCAATTACAGGATAATGATCAAAAGAAATAAACTGAACAGGCACTTCCTTAACAAACAGATCTACATGTTCCTTGTAAGTTTTTGTTCCAAGTTGTTCTTCGCTGGCATAATTTGGGAAAAGATTGAGATAGCAAAAATGACTTTCATCCGTACGGCGAATTTTTCCTGCCCATTCTGCCAGTTCAGGAAAGTCAGACCTGTTAGGTTCGTCCCTCAGCATGTAGCCAGCTAATGCCGGATGGTTCATAAATTGTCTTACAGTCGTTTCTGTAGCTGTTTTGAGCTCAGGACAATATGCAATCATTTTAATTCCTGCTTTTTGCGCTGTATCCAGAGCCCTTGACATTGAAGCTGCATCATTGAAAAAGCTCAGGTTGCAGTTGATGCCAGATTCCTTAAGTTCCTGATATCGGGCAAGAGTTGTCTGATCAGGAGGGATGCTGTACCAGGCAAGTATTGGAATCTTTTTTGCTGATTCTGCTTTGGACTGACTTTGTGCCTGTTGAGAAATCAGAATTAAAAATAATGAAAGAATACAGAAAAGCTTTGTCATTTAAATGTATGTGTGGAAATTCATTTGGTGATAATAATATCGTTCTCAGACATTTTTCTGAAGCAGGGAGTTATGACCGGTCTGACTTGAATATTACCTCGTGCGTATGGAGGGCATCTGCAAGACTAGTCAGCGGCATCTCCCTTCCATGGTAGAGCGCGTGAAAGAAAGCTTCAAACTGATTCAGGTAAGGGTGATCAGAGACGTCTCCCGAATCGAGCATTTTCATTGACAGCTCGCTCCATTTTGCTTTATTAAGTCCTCCCAGTTTAGTGGAATAAAATTTATTGTCAAGCAGGCTGCCTTCGCTTCCCACGAGATGTATGTGAAAATAGTATGGCTGAAGGCAATCGATGACAGAGGCAACTTTTCCCACACGCCCGTCACGGAATTTCATAATTGTAACAGATGTTGTGGGATATTCATATTTGGCAAAATCGGGGTTCGCAGATGATGTTGAGAAGCTGCTGACAGTATCGACTTCATTTCCCATGAACAGTAAAAGAGCATCAAGGGCATGGCACCCTGCTGAGAGCAGGCTGCTGCCAGCTGCATCTTTCTTTATATTCCAGCGGTACTGGCCATACCATGGCCCGACTCCATGGTAGTAATCCACTTCGCCATAATGGATCTTTCCGAGCATACCCTGATCGATAAGACTTTTTATTGTTATCAGCTGGCTTGAGTACCTGCATTCAAAACAGACGCAGGTCTTGACCCCGGCCGTCTCAACAGCTTCCTTGACTTCAAGACAGTCGCCCCAGGTTAATGCAATCGGCTTTTCAATTATCAGATGTTTTCCGGCCCTGGCCGCCATCACTGCCTGTTTTGCATGATCTGCAGGATAGCTGCAGATTGAGACTGCATCGAGTTCTGGATCCGCAAGCATCTGGGCAAGATCAGTGTAGCATTTTATTTTGGTTCCATGTCTTGCACTGATCTCAGCTGCGTCCAGTTTCCTGGAAGAGCAAAGGGATGTCACATGAGCCAGGGAGGTTTTGTTTATAGCTTCAATATGGGCTCCCGCTGCCCAGCTGTAACCGATGATACCTACATTGAATTTTTTCATGATGAACGATATATTTACCTTAAAGTCATAACGATGCAATAATTTTCTCCAGGTAGTTTTTCGTATTGAGGATATATTCCTTATTCTGCTCACCGAGTTCGTATTCTATTGTAACATGTCCGTTAAACCCGATATTTTTCAGGAATGCAAGTATTGCCGGAAAATTGACCTCGCCGGTAGGAATAGGGACTTCTTTGCCAAGTTCCGATGGGTTTACAGGATACATTCCATCCTTGGCATGAAGCGCTTTCACATATTTCCCGATTACCTTCAGTCCATCCAGCGGATTTGCCTTCCCGTACATCACAAGGTTCGCAGTGTCATAATTTACAAACAGATTGCCTGTTCCTATATCTGTAATTGCCCTCAGGAGGGTTACAGGAGTTTCCTGCCCTGTTTCAAAATAAATATCGATGCCTTTTGTATGAGCATAGTCACCGATCGGCTTCATAGTCTCAATAAACTCCTTGTACAAAACATCAGAGGGGTCTTCGGGGATAAATCCGAAATGTGCGTGAACGGCAGGTATCCCGGCAGCTTTGCAGAAATCAATTCCCTGTCTGAGCCTCCCGACACGGGCAGGCCTGTTTTCCCTGGGAACCAGTCCGATTGTTGACGGTCCTTCGGTGAAGTTCCATGTATAAGTCCCGGGCCCCATGCATATGAGTGATGTGGGCAGCAGACTGAACTTTATCAGTGAATCAGAGACTCTTTTTGCAAGTTGCGGAGAGTAGGTTTCTACTCCAAGCTGACATGTATGAAAGCCCAGCTCTTTTACAATCTTAAGATCCTTTTCCGGGTTATCTGCTTCTGAGATCACCCCTGTTAAAATATTTCCGCTCTTTGGAAGACTGCTGAAAATGCCCATTTTTCCATCAAGGGTTGGCATACCTGGTATCGCAGCCAGCAGTGCTGAGGAGTAAATGAATTTTCTTCTGTTTATTTTTGGCATTCCGGTTATTTTATGTGCTATTTAAAAATCTTTTTATACAGGTAACAAGTTACCAAATATAATAATTTGAAATCAATTTAGCACTCAGGAGACACCCCTTCCCATTAACTTACTGGATAGAACTGTAAAAATGCATTATCACTCTTCAAAGTACATTTCGGATGCTGTCCATTGGATTCCTCGCTTCGCTCGGAATGACAAGCTAAGCTATAGCACAATGAGGGAGAAGCGGCGATTCAATGGCAATTTGTTTTTTGAAAACAAATCTTCGTTCGATCGCCGCTTCTCCCTCGTGTATAAAAAAATGAACTGTCATTCCGAGCGCAGCGATGAATCTCAAATATCCCTTGCTATTATCAATGTTTATTATTGTTATTGCAGTACATTATGTTTTGTTTTTTGGTCTGCCTAAAAGATGTGTATAAAGGGTAGCTGCTTCAAAAGGAGGGGAAATTATAAAGCTTTTAAGTGGCCGGTTCATTTGAATATAGACACTGCATACTCAAATGAGTATAAAACCTCTAATTTATGGGTTCTCCTTCAGTGATCATCGTGACCTGTACCCTGGAGCTGACACCTTTTGTTCCCGAGCATTTGAAGGCGATATCATTTTCCCCGTCTTTTAATAACGGAATTTTCCCTTCGATCTGCACATCCTGCAGATATTCTCCTTTCCGTCCAAATAATTTGCAGTCATCAGCCGAATTGAATTCCAGATACATTCCTGACTCCATTTTCACCTTAAATTTTAATTTCTGCTCGCCAATTGTAATTTCAGGATCGACAACAAGGATTGGCACCATAGGCAATGCCTTTATTGTTCCGATCACACAGTTTGCTTCCCTGCCTGGCAGAAAGATTATTATACCACAATTGCAATTTTGTCGACATTATTAAACTGGACAGTATGGCGGAATGAATCATATACATAGAAGCCTGAATCGGGCCAGATATAATTGCTGAACTCTGCCGATTCAATCTCAACAAGCTCAAAATACTTCCATCCCGTAAAATCGATCTTCACAAAGTGATCTCCCCGTGCTCCGCTTGAAAGATGCTTTGGGACTCTCAATCCTGATATTTAACAGCTCTCCGTTTCCGTCGCCTTTTATCCATACTCCAAGTGCCTGATTTTTATTTATATCAAGCCACGGATCAAATTTCTTAACCATTTTAATATACAATCCTTCCTGAACTGCAGCTCCAGCTGCACTGGCACTGAAGATTGCTGATCTTCCTGAAGATCCTGATCTGTCGGATGTCGCCTTTATGGCGCCGGATACACTTTTTGAACATCCATCACAAATGAATTCAGCCGATCCTGAAAAATCTGTCAGAATAACATTTGAAGGATCATTAAAGGGTTTAACTGACATGAGGGCTTCAATCCTTAGCCGGAGCAGGTTGTGTTCCGAATTCATTGCTGATCTTCCACGAAGATGATGGATGATCGAGCCCTGCTACTTTATGTTTTTGATATGCAACAGGTTTGAACCGCCATATGCTGTCAGCCCCATGAACAAGTGAAAATTCTTTTCCTGGCTGGCGAAGTAGCGCACGGACGCTATCGCTGAAATAATTTTTATGTCTTAACTCTTCATACTGTTTTATAATTGGGATCAACCTCCTGAAACCCGGATTTTCGTCAAGGTTCTTTTTATCAACTCCTCCAAGCATTGACATGCCTGCATTATTGCCGATCAGTTTGCAGCAGAGATATTCGATATCATCGGTGAAGGTTGGTTCAACCTGAGGGGGATTCCATGTCTGGTTTCCCCACCAGCCAAGGTGAAGCGGCAGAAGAAGTCCTCCGTTTTCAACTGCGGCATATTTGTTGATCAGAGGAGTATGTCCTCTCCACAGACCATGCTCGTATTCATTTGACTTGATTTTCGGCGGCAGGAAACAGACGTCCTGATTTTATTGCAGCAGAGTGAATATCCTCGAATCGCTTGTATCCTCTCACCGGTCTGTCCCATGCCTGCCACCTCGAGCGGTAATGCCACCAGTGGTGAGACATGGAACTCATCTCCATGCCAACAGGATGCTTCAGCTGAGCTGCTACCTCAAAAATAAATTTTGTTCCGTAATACCAGAAATACTCTTCCCCTGCCAGGATATCGCTTCCGTCAATTGCATCAAAATAAATCCCGTCAAAGCCTGCCTCATTTACTATTTCTGCCGTATGCCGGGCTATCTCCTTAAAAAGTTCCGTTTCAGGACCAGGAACAAATCTTCCGAACATCTCCCGGAGATGGAATACTTTTTCACCTGCAGGGTGTTCTGATTCTTTTGTTCCGTCAGCTCCGCGTTTGCACCCTGTAAATCTGTATGGCGGAGTTTGTGAAACGCCTTTGAATTCTACGATTTCTGTGCCTATCCTAAGTGACAGACTGTTCCTTACAAAAAAGCCTGTTATTGTTGAGATATTCTGTGTTGTTTCATTCACAACTATTTCACTGTCACCGGGCATGAGTGGTTTCGCCAGTGTAAAGGAGTTGAAATAGCCAAGATCCTCGCTTGGAACAGGTGTTACATACCTTGTATTTTTATCAATGAAGAAGGCATATGTATGGAATATCGATGAGATGCCAGCCTCGTGAAGTCTGTCATTGATCTTTCTGTAGGTTTGCCACCCCTCGGGCCATTTTTCCCTGTTCAGTTCAAAATCGCCGAATCTGAAAAAATCTCACTGCCTCCGTGATTGTCAATCTGATTAAAGCCCAGACTCCTGCACATTGAGATCCATTCATCGACAGTTGCCTCTGTAAGAGTGCCAAAATTCATCAGGTAAGAACCATAGCCCTCTTTTTGCATCTGTGCCCAGGCTCCGCCTTTATCTGAATGCGGAACATCATCTGCATGGGACATAACATCGCGTATTACAGGAAGTATTTGTTTTTGGGGAACTCCGATGAGTGTTACCTCTGCACCTTTGATTCCGAAATGTTTGTAGCAGGTTGCCATGAGATTGCTTTGAAGCGCCGGCAGTTCCCTGACTCTTGTGAAAAGATTCATTGACAGAGCGCATACGGCAAAGCTCTCATAAGGCATTCCTTCGAGCGTTAACGGGATATTTATAAATGTAAGTGCATCAGCAGGGCCTTCAACTGATTCTATTTTCAGATTTATAAAGTCTTTTGATTTTTTAAGTCTTATGCCAACCGTCGTGCCTGAACCATCGAACTTGAATTTCAGCAGGGTTCCTTTCAGTGAGACCTTAGAGACTTTATACTCTTTGCCTTCTGCTGATAATGTTGCACAGTATGAGTCTGTCTCTTTATCAAGATAGTCTTTACCATCCGCCTTAGCGGTGAAATGTACGTTTTTACCTTCTTTCGAGATTTCGTACCTGAAATGTCGGTTTTCAATTATTACAATATCTTTCGGATCAGATGAGCATTGAAAAAATGCCATACAGACTAAAAGTACTGACAATATCTGTAGTCTTGGGTTTCCAAATGATTTGGGATGCATATTTAAATCAATTATTATATAAGCAGATAAATGTATGTTTAAGATATACCCAAATACATCAGGCATTCGTATAGCCGAAGTGCCATGGATACCCCTATTGTTTATGCTATGCGCGTGTCCCTACATTGCATGTCATTTAATGTGTAGGGTCATGCCATGGCATGACCAGACTACAGCCATCCATTGGTTTTCATCCAGAAACAGCACCTCCCGAACCATTCTTCAAAAGGCGGTGTTTTAAGAAAACCATGTTCACCTGCAGAGTAAATATGCATTTCCGTAACAACTCCATTCATTTTGAGTGCATCATAGAATTTCAGACTGTTCCCTGGTTTTACCACAGTATCGTCACCTGCAAGGATTATAAAGGCCGGGGGTGTGTTTTTTGTTACCTGAAGCTCATTCGAGAATAGCCGGATCTGTTCATCCGCAGGATTTTTTCCCAGCAGATATTCTCGCGAACCAATGTGACCCAGGCTGTCAGATAAGCTTATTACGGGGTAGACGAGTATCATGAAGTCAGGCCTGACACTGATCCCTGTTGCGGAGCCTGTCAGGATTTTATCAAAGTGAGTACCTGCTGTTGAGGCCAGATGTCCGCCGGCTGAGAAACCCATTATCCCAATTTTCCCCGGATTGATTTTCCATTCGGAAGCGTGTTCTCTGATGATCTCTGTTGCCCGCTGAGCATCCTGCAGCGGACCGATGGATTTGTCCGGCATTATTCTGTCGTCAGGTAACCTGTACTTCAGAACAAATGCTGCAATGCCAAGCTTATTGAATTCTCTTGCTATATCACATCCTTCCCTTGTCATCAGTAGAACATGATAGCCTCCGCCCGGACAGATCACAACTGCTGTACCGTTTGCTTTTTCAGCCGGAGGCAGAAATACTGTCAGGGTAGGGTGGGAGACTTTATAGGCCAGGGTGTCGACCTCCTTGTTGAAGACAATCTCCTCTTCATCACGGACATCCTTCGAGTTTGGAATTTTTCCGGAATAAAGCGGTATCTCTTTTTGTGAAAATCCTGTCCTCGTCAGCATCAGGAAAAAAACCAGAGAAATTGTTCGGATCATCATTAGTTATTATTATTGGTAAAAAAGCCGGGAAAAGAAATTGTATGTGTAAATCTTTATCCCGGGAAAATCTTCATCATCCTATTTAAAGAGCTTTCTGATGAATCTTGAAGTTTCAATTGCATCATTAAGGCTAACCAGATTTTCGATTTCATTATAATATTGATCTACAATGCCTTCAAACCGCTTGACCCAAAGTATGCTTTCTGAAATTGCATCGACAGCATTTTCCCTGTACGGATACTGATCCATCGACAACCACCCTTCATATCCTGTCTTTTTGAGCCAGAAGAGCAATTCAACAAAGACAATGCTGTGGACACTGCCAACAATCATATCATCATCCCAGCTGCCGTGATTATCATTGAAATGCATGTGGAAAAGCTTGTCTCCTGCTCGTTTTGCAAGTACTATGGCATCTGCAATATTTTCGCCGGCCACAAAGCCATGGCCGGTATCCATTGTGACTCCTACATTCGGACAGTTAGTCTCTAAGGCTGCAAGTATCGTATCTGCCATGCGGGCATGATATGAAAAATTCCGCGGTTCCTTGGGCTTGTATTCAAGGGCAAACTTTAGCTGCGGGAAATCTGTTGCCAGTCTGGCGGTCGCTTCCCTCAGCCATTCACGTTCCTGAAAATAATCGGCTGTCAGAAGATAATCATATCCATCCTGACCAAGCCAGAGATTCATGATTTTACAATCGATCTCAAGCGCAACCTCACACATTCTGCTAAGGTAATCAGCAGCTTTCCGGCGTATCGCGGGGGAAATGCTTGTGATGCTTCCTTTTGCAAAATCCTTGTCAGTAAATGTGTCCGGGATTATTGAGGAACATGCAACTCCATAGTCAGACAGCCTCTTTTTCATGTCTTTCACATTCCCGGGACTTATATCCCATGTGCCAACAAGTTCTATCCCCTCGATAAACGGAATTTTCTTTACAGCCATTTCAAGCATCTCCTCAGTGGAAGGATTGCTTTTATATCCCTTGCAGAACCTGTCGCAGGTGTTGCCAAGGTTCCCAAGTATCATCGAATATTTATTGTTCATAGGATTTTATCAATATATTCATTAGTATGTTATTACATAGCTTCCTTCAGACAATTCAGTCTCGAAAGCGGATCCTGTTGTGTTTTTGCGTTCAACCTTCCCGTCTCCTGTGTTTTCAATCGAAAAGGATCTCCTGCCACCGGTTGCTACTGCGAATAATGCAGATGTCCCCTTTGGAACTGTTATTTCATGCCTTACTCCATCCTTTGATCTTTTCCAGTTTGAGCTTATAGCGCCAAATGGTGATTCGTAGTTGCAGCTGACATAATCAAGTCCGGATGGAAGGAAGGGAGAAATCCTGAATTTTCTGAACCCGGGATTCTCCGGATCAGGCTGAATTCCTCCCAGGTAACGATAAAACCATTCTGTAACCGAACCGAACATCGGATGACAGTTGGAGTAGACATTATCACTCTCTTTCCATGTTTCCCACAGTGTTGTGGCACCATGATCAATCATAAATCCCCAGCCCGGAAATTCTTTGCTGTTTACGATATTGAAAACAGAACCTGCATTTCCTGTTTCGGAAAGTGTTTCAAGAATGTATTTTGTCCCGAAGATGCCGGTTGTAAAATGTCCGGCAGGAGCTTTTTTCAGAGCTTTGAACAGTGAGTCAACCGCAGATTTTTTCTCGTTTTCAGGCACAATGTCATAATACAGAAGTGTTGAAAATAGTGTCTGCCTGTTTATCGTATCAGGTACAGCTGTTCTCCAGTACATATTTGCAATTGATTCGCTGAGATCTGTTGAAAGCTTTTCGAATTTCTTCACATTCCCGGCATCATTCATCATTGAAGCAAATCGCTTCATGATCCTTGCACATTCAAGGTAATGGGCTGTACCTATAAGCCTGACCGGAACCTTTACAAGCGACTCATGATCAGCCAGTCCCTTATCCACAATACCTGAAGGGTGTAAACGTGCAGCTTTCTCCATCCATTCAAGGTCTTTGCTGTAAAGATCCCTTATAAGGTCAGTGTCGTTATAGTAAACAAGAAGTTTGTACTGAGTAATTATGAATGCAGATTCCCAGCTGATGCCACAGCCTGTAAGCCCGACAAAAGGCGCTGTATCAATAAATGTTGAATCTTTCATTGCATCCACCCAGTCATTAAGTGTTTTCCGATAAAATGAATGCATATCGAAATTATAGATGAATGCATCTGCTGTTGCATTAAGGTCACCGCCATATCCGAACCTTTCCCTTCCGGGACAATCAGATTGTACAGTGATCAGATTATCGAGGAATGTCCTCCTTGAAGCTGTTTGAATTGAATTGAGCAGCCCTGATGAGCAAGAAAAGCTGTTCCCGTTTTCAACGTTTGTATGAAATTCAAGTCCTTCAATATCTGAAAGCTCCGGTTTGTATGCCAGACCTGTGATCTCAATATATCTGTATACATGAAATGTAAACAGGGGAGTATAGATTATTTCTGTTTTGGGCCCGAAGATATATTTGTCGGTCTGCCATGCAACATCAGGGCAGCCTGGCCCATTATCAGTATTGAATACTGCCGAATTCCATGTGGCCTCATGTTTGACGCTTGTCCTGGGTTTTATGTTCTTGATCTGACCTGCAACCGAAGTCAAAGTATTCAGTGTACCGTCCTCATAGAGTCTTTCTCCGAACCTGAAAGTAATTGTATCTCCCTGATGGCCTCTGAGCTTAATGCTGTAGAGACCTGTGAAATTTACACCCATGTCGACTATCCATGTATTCAGGGAAGGAGAGCTTACTATTACAGGATTGTGTTTTCCTGTGATCTGAACAGGGGGGAAGAATGCTTTTTCAAGCCTCCCCCCGGGACCGTCATTTATGACTGCACTTTTCCAGCCTGTATCCCTTAATCCGGGGAGATTCCATCCCTCCGTCTCTTTTCCTGCATTATAGACTTCTCCCAGGTATACACTATTCCTGATAACAGGACCATATATATATTTCCATTTGCTGTCTGTATTTATCTCCTCACTGTCACCATTTGTATAAACGATCTTCAGTTTTGCGATGAATGCGGGTTTCCCGACAGGTAAAAAGTCACGCAGGTTTAATGTGCTCCACATCTTCATTGGCAATGGATTATAAAAGCCATTGCCAAGTGCTGTTCCAATACAGTTGTCACCTTTTCTGAGGTCAGCTGTGATATCAAATTCAGAATAATAGACCCTCTTTGAATAGTTTGTCCAGGCCGGCTCGAGAAAGTTTTTACCGACAGGCTTCCCATTTATGGAGGCGCTGTAGTATCCGGCAGCTGTTATATATAGTGTTGCCGATTTCACCTCTTTTTTTACAGTGAATTCCTTTCTGAACAGAGGGGCCGGGAAATCGCCGTACATAAGTGAATCAGATACAGGCCACTCTCTGCTATCTGTAATCCAGGCGGCATTCTGAAAATCACCTGCCTGATTTTTGCCGGATTGATCATTCGAATTACCACAACCTGATATTAATAGGATTAGCAGAGAAATAAACAAGTAATTCACTTTCATTTTATTTGACCTCATAAGTTATATTCGTATATACTTTCCAAATTGAAATTCCAAACCTCCGGTATGTGCATATATGCCAGACTAATTAGTTATGGCACCGATTACAAATCGGCGCCAGCCCTGGAATATTAATTATGGCACCGATTACAAATCGGCGCCAGCCCTGGATTATGGCACCGATCCCTGGAGGGGAGCACAAAGTTCATTCCTCACTCCTCATTCCTTACTCCTCAGCCTTCAGCCCTCAGCCCTCAGCCCTCACTCACACCTCACGCCTCACACCTATTTATGAGTATCCCTTCCTTCCCATCCTGTCTTTCCCTTATCCATGAATACCTCCTGGAGGGTTCTTGAAACCCTGTTGTCAACCTCCTCGATCAGCTGGACCCTGAGCGGATTTGTCAGCCGTTTCTGCCACTCGACAACCTTTGCATAAGGTTCTGTATTCTTGTCTATTTCATAAACCAGATAAGCCCACTTTTCTGAAAATACATTGCCTTTCAGCACAGGAACCACCTGCTGCATATTTGAAGAAAGATATGGATGTGAGAGTCCGCGGCACCAGTACAGCCATGGCCCGGCAGTTATATAGAAGAAAGGATTCAGAAGTCGTGGCGGAGATTCTATGCCGGAATTTGAATAGTCGAGCTGTATTCCTGCAAAACCAATACCTTTTTCCTTATTAAAAAAGATTATCCACGGAACATCGGCTTCCATCTTCAGATCTGTCAGGTCCGGCATATTTGTTACGTCATAGATGATTATTGAATCTCTCAGCACATCGTACCATGCAGCATGCGTAATAAGCTCCCGCTTGAAAACCATTTCGGAGTTTCTGAGAGCCAGAGAATTGACGGTTTCGTTTATACGCATGCATGTTGAACTTGTAAAATAGGGCATTCCCGGATAAAATTCATATCTGACGGAAGCATCAACTTCAGGAACTTCTCTCATGTTATCCCATACTTCACTTTTTGTAATCACTGAACCCGCAACAGTTTTAATATTTCTAGGCGGTTTCCAGTCTGCTGTATGTGTCCAGGCTCTTGGCGGAACATATATATCAGGATTCCAGTGCATAGCTCCATTGGTTTCAAGTCTGTGGAAGAATGGTGCGTCAGGTTTGCTTTTGAGTGTGATCTGATCCAGATGACCGGAGTTGGGATGGAGTATTACAGAAAAGACATCGTTTTCAATCTGAAGTCCGGGCGCTTCTCCCTGGACCTTCAGGTCGGTATGATAAATCTTGTCGGCAGCATTTGCATTGTTATAATAGACAAGGAAAACCTTGCTTGATTTGCCTTTAACATCTGCAAGGAATGCCACCCTTGCTGTAACCGTAGGCAGCCATAATGGAGCCGTACGGGTTGGCTTTCCGTCTTTGTCCGGGGCAAGATCGTCTTCCTTCAGATATTCCTGTATATCATAAACCTGACAGGGTACTTCAGTGAGGAGATTTGTCTGAGGGTCCACCGACATTACACGGATATCCCTTGTAAGCTGCTGCGCCTCATCAGGATAGAATGCCAGAAGCACTTCAACAGGTTCTTTAGTCCTGTTTATACCGGCAGTTTCACTGACAACGATTGATTTATAGCTTTTCCATTCTTTGCCGAAAACTGTTGTTCCCTGTGGTGCAGTTACTGTTTGTGTTGAAGTCAGCATCACATCATCCTTTGTGGCGTGGATTGCTTTCTTTGTCAGCACTGAGATGCGGATGCTGTATTTCTGTCCGGGCTCCCATCTTACCCAACCGACAACGCTGAAATTCTTATAATTCGTAGCATCCTGTGATACACTGTAACCTGAAGGCGGACGCTCAGAGATCGGAGGCCTGTTCATATTCTCTGTGTCAGACTCCCTCCTTATATCAGTGGCCCTGAGAATATTTCCGTCAACGGCTGCTTCAACCTCAATTATTGATGACTGGGGAAGCTCGATATCTGCCTTGAAGTGATAAAAAGGTATCCCGGGGCAAGGATATCCAAGTTCTATTTTTTTTATATCCAGTCCTTTTGCTTCCTTCGACTTCTGTGCAGTAATGTTTACTGCAAACAAGGCCATTACAAGCATAATGGATGTTTTTTTCAGTATACATGACTTTGATTTATTCATATCTTATTTATTTAAGTGTTATTAAATGTAAGTTTTTCTCATTTACAATAGTTTCTACTGGGCTGTTATAAGGTTTCTTTCCCTTAATTCCTTTACGCCATTCTGCCATGGGCCGCCGGCTCCCCAGAGGTAATAAGTGAAATACATTGTAGTCTTCTGATAGATTGGAGTCCATGGCTGAAATTCAACATAATAGTAATGAGCTTCACTGTTCGATGGATGGTTCATCCACATGTGGAGGAAGAGAGGCTCTGTAACAGGGAAAGCTCCGACAAAGGTTATATCCTGCTGTGAATCATAGCCTGAGTACCAGCCTTCTTTCATGAAAAATGCCCTGCCATAATACTTTTCAGGTTTCATCCTGTATTCATGTGTGCCATCTTTTTCAGGAACCGTAAATACATCTTCTGTCCAATGCCTTTTGCCAAGCTCAAGAATCGGCTGCGGCCCTATAACATTGGCTTCAGGATTTCTGAATGTGAGTGCAAACTGAACCTCAACAAGAGGTGAATTGCCATAAAGAGTGAATATCTTTTCGAGCTTGTTGCCATAATAATCAGCCGACATTTTGACTCTTACATAATCGCCTTCCTTTTTCAGTATTTCAACATTGTAAACCTTATGTGTTTCCATGCTGCCCTGTCCAAGAAAATCTTCAAATCCGCCATATGGATAGTAACCTCTTTTTCTGAAAAGTCTCTTTTCATCGATTGCTTTTTCAGGCCATAGCTTGAAGAAAACATTATCGTTCCTCGATTTCACAATGTATTCAATAACCCTGGCGCCGGTGGCAAGCAATGTTATCTGAACACTGTCATTTTCCATTCTGTACTCAGGAATGCCATCGCTGTTGAGATCTACTTCATAAAGATATGGTTTGCCGGTGGCTGCACCCACACCAAGCTGACTGATATTCTCAAGGCCAAGTGCGGAGACCTTGACATTATAGTTTCCTGCAGGCAGTTCGAGATCAAACGACATGTCCTTAAATGTGGCGGTGGCTGTTGTGCATGTTTGTGTACTGCTGTAGACTACTTTTTTGGGATTGTTTTTATCCAGAACTTCAACTTTCACAGGGAATGATGCTTTGCCGGAAAAGTTATGAATTGATACAGGATATGTGACAACTGGTGTATTGCCGTAAAGAAGCTGCTGGACAGAGATTGCCCGCGGCAGATCCAATATTGCCAGGGTGCTCTTTTTTGATGTGTCCCATTTATAATGAACTGCAATCGGATTCGTTTTACGCATTGCACTGGCCTGAGGATTTAATGCAAACTGCAATGTTTTTGAGGAATTGGCCGGCATACTGAGCTGTGTTGTCAGCGCCCCCTGCATCTTCAGCTCAGGAGCGAGAACCAGTTCAAGTGTTCCTGAAACAGCGTGGGAATATGTATTTGTAACAGTTACATTAAGCTGATAGTCTTTGGTGCTTGCTTCCAGGCTTACCCTGTCCCCAAAATATTCCTCAAGGAATATCCTGTCAAGAAGAAGCAATTCAAGCGCGTTGCGATAGAGAGCAGGACCCATCATCTTTCCGAATCCAAGAACGCCTACTTCACGACGATCCATAATAGTCTGCCACATCAATTGTTTTGACATCTCTGCACCCTTTGTTGTGAAAAGAACCATGCACGGCACTGCATCACTGTCAAGGGTTCCTGTTGTTGTTACAAAGGGAACATTTTCATTGTCAATCTGTTCCTTGTTTCCTTCACCCGCTATGTAGCCATCATAATGATATGGATCAGAAGCCGTGTCGAACACCTGTCTGAAGACATATCCTTCCTTCTCATGCGCATATTTTATCCATGAATCGGTCGTGAACATGCTCTGGACCTGCAATCCGTCATAGTTCTTAAGACCATACATCGGTGCGAAACCGACATCAGCAACAGCAGGGATATTTGACCTTTGCAAGCCATTCGTCAAGTTCTTTCTGCATCAGAAAATCCATGTATCCGCTGAATGTAAACCAGCTGTTTCCTTCATTCATTCCCTTCCCGATAACTTCGAGGGGATGACCTGCCGTACAGGTGACACTCTTAAGCAATGTCTCAGTGCCGAACCAGCCACGACGCAGATCATATTTGTCCAGCAGTGATTTTGTATTGTCTATAAGCTTCAAAACCTGCTCTCTTAATGCCTTGCTCTTTGAGGCAATAACAAAAATCTTCCTTGTGCCATTATCAAGATAGAAGGCTTTGACTTCCGTGAAATCCTTTGCATTGAACTGATGACTTTTCATTTTTTCTTTCCAGCTGTCATCAGCCGGCATTTTGCCGCACAGAACTTTTCCGGATTCAGAATCCGGGTCAGTAAGAACAAGAATATCAGATGATGCGGAAGCTTTTGTAAGATCCTGAATGGCAGGATCTGTCAGGTCAAGCCTTGGAGCCTTAAGTGACAGGAGCTCATTCATAAATCCTTCCTGTACAGACAGTCCTGGAATCTGCATATCATCAGCAACATCTAACTTGCTTTGGGCAATTGTGTAATCCAATTTTGGAACAGCCATTTTAAAAAGATTCCCGTAGCTTATCCAGTCACGGTAAATATCGTGCCAGTAGTTTGTATATCCGTTGAACTGGAAATTAGTAGTTACGGCATTTTCTCCCGGATTGAATGAACCGTTGTATTTATAGCCGTCGAGACTCTGACTATAAGCTGCACCTGTCATGGAGAAATACAACAGTGCAGTCAACATTTGATTTTTAAGAAAAGTTTTCATAGTTAGAATTATAGTTATTGAAATTGTTTATTGTTCAATGCTTAATGGTTAATGCTTAATGGTTAATGGTTAATGGTTAATGGTTTAATGTTTAATGTTCAAGCTTTGCCAACCGAAGCTTTAGCGTAGGTTGGGTTCATGTTACTTTTTTACTGATTACCGATTACTGATTACCGATTACTGATTACCGATTACTGATTACTGATTACTGATTACCGCTTACCGATTCCTGTTTAACGCTGATCAGGTTCCGATCCCTCAGCTCCTTCACTCCGTTCTGCCATTTCCCTCCTGCACCCCACATATAGAATGTAAAGTAGGTAGTTGTTTTCTGCTGAATAGGAACCCACGGCTGGAATTCATGACAATAAAAATGAGCGTCAGGATTCCTGGGGTGATTCATGAACATATGAAGAAACAGGGGTGGCTTGACAGGAAAGGCGCTAATAAAGGAGATATCTTCCTTTGTATCATAACCGGCATCCCATCCCTCTTTAAGAAAGAAAATCTTTCCATAGTATCTCTCGGGTTTCATCCTGTATTCCTGAACTCCGTCTTCTGAAGGTACAGTGAATACATCCTCGGTCCAGTGTTTCTCGCCGAGTTCCAGTACTGGCACGGGAGCTATCATATTGGCTTCAGGATTGCTGAAGGTTAAGGCAAAGCGAACTTCGACAAGCGGAGAATTTCCATACAGTGTGTAAGTCTTTTCAAGCTTGTTGCCAAAATAATCAGCAGTCATTCTTACCTGAATATAGTCACCCTCCTTTTTCAGGATCTCAGCAGTATATAATTTATGTGTCTCCATGCTTGCCTGGCCAAGGAAATCCTCAAATCCGCCGTATGGGTAATAGCCTCGTTTTCTGAAGGCACGTTTGTCATCAACGGGCTTTACCGGCCAGATTTTATATAATGCATTATCATTTCTCGATTTTATGATGTATTCGATCACTCTGCCGCCGGTTGCAAGAAGTGTAACCTTTACACTGTCATTTTCCATAATGTACTCGTCGACGCCGTCACCATTAAGGTCCTTGACTGTTAATTCAGGTGCTCCTTCAGCTTTACCAACTCCGAGCTGGTTTGTCATTTCACTTCCCAATGCCGAAATTTTAACATTATAGCTGCCGGCAGGAACCTTCAGTTCAAAGGTCATATCCCTGAATGTGCCTTTTTCAGAAGTACATGTTTTTGAATCGCTGAATACTGTTTTCCCGGGGTTATTCTTATCAGATACTTCAATTTTTACAGGGAAGGAGGTATTGTCGGTATAATTATGTATAGTTACCGGATAAACAACTCCGGGAGCGTGGCGAGTACAAGAAGCTGGTGAGCTGATATTGCCGGAGGCAGATCAATCATTGTAAGCGTGCTTTTTTTACCTGTTTCCCAGCTGTAGTGAACGGCGATTGGATTTGTTCTGCCCATTGCATCTATTCCAGGCTGCAATTGAATATTGCAGGGACTGTGATGCTGCCTGACGGCAGTTTTAATTCTTTCTTCAGAGGACCTTCTGCTTTTAATTCAGGAGGAAGCACTATTTCAATGTTGCCTGAAACTGGATGGTCATATGTATTTGTTATCTGCACATTGAGGATGATAATCTATCGGTAGATGCCTCAAGATTTATCCTGCTTCCAAAATACTCCTCAAGATAAACGCGATCGAGCAAGCAGTAATTCAAGCAAATTGCGGTAAAGGGCAGGTCCCATCATTTTTCCATTGGCAAGGACAGCAACTTCACGGCGTCCCATGATGGCTTTCCACATACTCATTTTTGAAATCGGTTCTCCCTTTGGAGTAAAAAGAACCATGCAGGGGACAGCATCTTTATCGAGTGTTCCGGTAGTGGTAACAAAGGGTACATTTTCACCGTCAATCTGTTCCTTGTTGCCTTCAGATGCAATATACCCGTCATATGATACATATCAGCAGCAGGATCATATACCGATCGGAACATATATCCATTGCGTTCATGTGCAAATTTAAGACACGATTCAATAGTATACATATCCTGTACCTGTAATCCCTTGTAATTATCACATCCGTAAATTGCCTGGCTGTACCTGCTCTGGGTATAATCCATGCCTGATCCGACATCGGTAACAACAGGCAGGTTTACTTTGGCCAGCCAGTCTGTCAGTTCTTTCTGTGCAAGAAAATCCATATAACCTCCGAAGGTAAACCAGCTGTTTCCTTCATTCATTCCTCTGCCTATCACTTCCAGAGGATGCCCTGCTGTACATGTCACGCTTTTCAATAATGTCTCTGCTCCAAACCAGCCTCGCTGCAGATCATATAAAGAGAGAGTCTGCTTTGTTTTGTTAATCAGGTCCGAAACAGCTTTTCTCAGATCACTGTTTACTGAAGAGATTACAAAAATTCTTTTTTTCCCGTTCTCAAGATAGAAAGCCTTAACCTCTGTGAAATCCTTTGCATTGAACTGATGGCTTTTCAGAATTGCTTTTTCCTTATCACTCTTCGGAAGCTTTCCTTCAAGAAGCTTCCCGGTTTCACTTGAAGGGTCGGTCAAAACAAGTACATCTGATTCTTTTGCTGCATCTTCAAGCTCTTGCAGGCGAGGGCTTGTCAATCAGAATATATTTGTCCTTCAGGAGATAATTAATAAATCCTTCCTGAACCGATAAACCGGGTATCCCCATATCATCCGCAATATCAACTTTGCTCTGGGCAATTGAATATTGTACATCAGGACTTGCCATCTTAAACAGATTGCCATAGGTTATCCAGTTGTTGCGTATATCATGCCAGTATTTTGTATATCCGTTGAACTGGAAAGAGTTAGCCACACTGTTCCCTTCAGGATTGAACGAGCCGTTGTATCTGTATTCATCAAAATTCTGAGCATTTATTGCAACAGTTATCAGCGTAAATGCAAGCAACAGCAAAACGTTACGGATTTTGTAAAAAATGTTCATGAATGGAGGTTCGTTTATCAAGGTAAAATCAATCTTAAAATCAAATATCCCGGTTAGGTAAATTTAATAATAGTAATTAGAAAAGGGGACAACAATGTCGTTTTTTTTAATTGCTGTTCTCATGTAGTACCGATTTATTAATTGTGATTTTGGTCAGCTATTATTTAATTGTGTCAGGCTTGAGTATTTTCAGCTAAATTCAATAGGAACCGCTGGATTAATATTATCATATGCTTCAGAATGGATAATTATAATCGAAATATCATGAGCCGCAAACCATCAGGAAGGTTAGGCTTATACCCGTGAATGATCGTATTAAATAACTGTTTTTGAAATTATATCCTGGTTTCCCGACCGGATGCCTTTTATGCGGGCAGGACTTTATAAAGTTCTTATTTACATGACTATGCAGAATTAGTAAATCTTTTTTATCGAAAATGTACAGGATTTGTATAAATTTGTAAACACCTCGTAGACTGTCGGGAGGAAATATATTCTATATTGGGGTTCATTTTGGATTAAGGATTTTTAACTTTTGGGAGGAATTCATAACTTAAACCAATTCTGATTGTAACTTTCGACGGAATTCTGATTTACTTAAACTGGTATTATCTGATTAGAAGATAAAGTATCATGAAGGATCAGCTGGCAACGAGAATTAAATTAGGAGATGAACAGGCTTTCGAATTGTTCTTTCGAAAGTATAATATCCGGCTTTGTGCTTTTGCCAATAAATTTCTTAACGACCCTGAAGAGGCACAGGAGGTCGTGCAGGATATGTTTGTCAGGATCTGGGAGGCTCGTGACGAGATTGATCCTGAAAACTCACTGAAGTCATATGTATTCAAAACAGTTCAGAATCTTTCAATCAATAAACTCAGACGAAAAAAAGTAGAGTCAAAATACATTGAAATATTTCAGCTTGTATATGTTGATAATCACGAGTTTTCAGCACAGGAATCTCTCCAGGGCAGGGAACTGGAAGCACATATAATCAGATCGATTAAGAAATTGCCCGGGGAGTGCCGTAAAATTTTCGAATTAAGCAGGAGTGAAGGACTAAAATATAAAGAGATTGCCGAGACCCTTAATATTTCAGTTAAAACTGTAGAAGCACAAATGTCAAAAGCGCTTAGATCACTAAGAGTAGAGTTGGCTGATTATATTACTCTGTTTCTTATTGTGATGATCAGTAATTCTTTTTAAATCTAAAAACTTTCCGTGTTTTCACCGGGTAATTAAAATTTAAAAATATTTCACTTCCCTGTAAGGGTAACTCAGCATCATTTTGTATTAGTGAAGTCTGCGTATTAAGGATTGCAGGATTTTAGGTTAATTTTAGTTAGTAGGTGATTATGAAGTGCTGAATCTGATTTGGCACTTCATAATTTTTTAAGGGGTAAATACTTTATTAAAATAATCTGATTCAAGTAAGGGTAAAAGGATTCTTGTTTGTATTAGGGAAGTTTGAAATTAATTTACAAAGCGGACAGGAGTGGAATACTCATAACCTGATTATTAAATTTTTTGCAGGAGAAATTTCTGATAGTGAGTTGGATGAGTTAAAAAAATGGTTGGATTTGGATCCCGGGAACAGGCGAATTTTTAATCAGGAAAATGAGTTATGGCAGGAAGCAAGCTTTCAGACTAAACTTGAAAATTATAAAACTGATACGGCATGGACAAATATTTCCGGCAGACTCGGACTTGGAAAAAACAAGCTGAACTCTGTTACTGTTCTCAGGAAGAATAGTTTCAGGATAATTGTTGCAGCGGCAACAATTGCCTGTCTGGTCGCTTTTGGAGGGATAAGTCTCTGGATTTTGTCAAAAAAATCTTTTCAGCAAATGGCTGCAGGTTCAACAACTATTGAAACAAAAGCCGGAGAGAAAGCACATCTTATCCTGTCAGATTCATCTGAAGTAATCCTAAACTCAGACAGCAGGGTACAATATATTGGTAATTACAATCTTTTTGACCGCAAAGTAAAACTTACAGGAGAAGCTTTTTTTGATGTCAGTACAAATCCTGAGAAGCCATTTGTGGTACAGTTGGATAAAATGAGTATTTCTGCAACAGGCACAAGGTTTAATGTTTTTTCGTTTGCTAATGAAAACAGAATAGAAACTACACTTGAAGAAGGTGCGATAAAGGTTACAGTGAATGGGAGGGAACCCATTAATGTAAGATCCGGACAGCAGGTGATCTATTTTGTAAAAACCGGTGAAGTGCGGGTACTTGATGTCAATACTGATACCTATACATCATGGAAGGAGAATATGCTTCGGTTTAATGATACACCTCTTGAGGAAGTTCTGAGAAGAATAGGAAGAAAGTATAATGTAACGTTTCGAAGTGGCGAACCGTGATCTTCTTGAATTAAAATATACTGCAACATTTATTGACGAATCAATTGAAGATGTTATGCAGATGTTAAAAACAGTAAGTCCTGATAAATTACAAAATTTATTACCGTACCTCAGTTAATGATAAACAATACCAGAAACCAAGGATTGTGGTTTCGACACAGAAAAGCTCATTAACTAGATAACACCTGAACCTAAACCTAAACTTAACGCCTATGACCGATCAACTCCAAAGTTTTATTTAAAAAAAGCAGGAAAGTCCTGGCCGACCCTCCTGCCCTGATTTTAAAGCATTTAAACCGGCAAAAGCCGGGATTAATGCGATTTAGTTATTTAACCCTCTAAATCATTCAAATTTATGAAAAAATTCAACATTGATACATCGGATAGCTCTTTTTAAGATCTGTTCGAGAAAAACCTTCAGAATTATGAAACTAACTTCTTTTCTATTATTAGTGACCATTCTAAATGCACTGGGAAGCGAAACATACTCCCAGAGCACAAGATTGAGTCTTGACATGAAGGATGCTTCAATTCAGACAGTACTCAAGGCCATTGAAGATCAGAGTGAATTCTTTTTCCTCTATAGTTCAAAGATGATCGATGTAAACCAAAAGGTCGATATCAATATTGAAGACAGAAAAATCAATGAGGTTTTAGATGATCTTCTGGCAACGACAGATATAAAATATACTGTCAAGGACCGGCAGATTCTGCTTGTAAATAAAGAGTCGGAAGAATCTCTTGATTTGCAGCAAAACAAAATAACCGGTATAGTCACGGAAAAAAACGGCACTCCGATACCCGGAGTGAACGTTGTTGTTACCGGAACCACCCAGGGTACAATAACCGATGCCGCAGGGTAAATATACTATTGAAGTTCCTGCCGGATCCAAGATCACTGACTTTTACATTTATCGGAATGGAGCCACAGGAAGTCATCAATCGGCGGATTGGCAAAACTCGATGTAACGATGACCGAAGCCGCTGTAGGGCTTGAAGAGGTTGTAGTTGTTGGTTATGGAACTCAGAAGAAAGTGGACCTGACAGGTTCTGTTTCAGTGATGTCTTCAAAGGAATTTGAAAAAGCTCCTGTAAGCGATGCATTGGATGCAATGCAGGGGAAGCTCGCCGGCGTCACAATTATCTCAAATTCGGGTGAACCCGGAGCTGACAAGCAGATAAGAATCAGAGGTGTGCAATCATGGGGAGCTTCAACCGATCCTCTTTATGTAATTGACGGAGTGATCATGGATAATATGAGTAGTCTCAGCCCTAATGATGTTGAAAGTATATCGGTCCTGAAGGACGCTGCTTCAAGTGCTATCTACGGTGCAAGAGCTGCCAATGGTGTGGTGCTGATCACAACAAAAAGAGGAAGTAAAAGCGGTTCGCCCGTTATCTCCTTTGAGACTTATGCAGGAGTTCAGCAATATTCGGACCTGAAACCTGAGCTGCTCAACTCCTCACAGTGGCTGATGCTTGATGAGGAATCTTACAGGAATGCAGGGCGAAGCCGCTTTTGATCAATCGCCTTATGGAACACAGAACCCCGTAGACATGGATCTCTTTATGATCAATGGCAAGTTGGTTAATACTGACTGGCTTGATGTAGTTGGGCAGCCTGGCAGGATTCAGAACTATGACTTATCGATAAGCGGTGGGAATGAAAAGTCTACTTATTTTACGTCTGCCACATATTTTAAACAGGATGGTCTTATCCTTAATACAGGAGCTGACAGGATAAGTTTCCGCTATAACGCTGATCATAAGGTTACTAGTTTTATTGAATTCGGAAATTCAGTCAATATTTATAGCACAAGCCGTTTTGGAGGAGTTGGTAATCCCTATCTGGGCGCCATACGTAAAAATCCTATTTCACGGCCTTATCAAACTGATGAAAATGGCAATCCGCTCGAACCTCTTACAGTATGACTACGTAAGGAGCTACACAATGGAAGGCGGTGATGTAGGGCCTCTGATTTATGCTAACGAGTACACAAGATGCCACCAGATCATATGGTTTTGTCGGTAACGTATTCCTTAAAGTTAAAATTCTGAAAGGGCTGACATTCACTCCAAGGTTAAGCATTGATTATAAGACCAGTGCCAAGAGTGCTTTCACACCTGAACTTCATATTCAGGGTGTAGAAACACAGAGCATTAATAATGTCTATAAAAACCAGGACTATAACTTTCACTGGATAGCTGATTATATGTTGAATTATGAGAAATCATTTAATGGCGTACATAATTTATCAGCTTTATTTGTTTACTCCCAGGAAGAAAGTAAATATGAATATTTAAACGGCACCCGTTATGGAACACCAAATAACCAGATCCAGTATCTTAATGCAGGGCAGCTTGAAAATCAGAGTGTTTACAATGGATTCGAGGACTGGGCCTTTGTGTCATATATTGGCAGACTTGGGTACAATTATAAGGAGAAATATTTTATTCAGGGCTCAGTTCGCCGTGATGGTACATCCCGTTTTATCGGAGAAAACCGCTGGGGAGTGTTCCCTTCAGTATCTGCCGGATGGAGAATTTCAAAAGAAGGATTCTTTGAACCGCTTCTCAACATAGTCAATGATTTTAAAATCAGGGGAAGTTTCGGTACATTGGGAAACAGCAATGTCGGACTGTATCCAACCTATGCAACACTTGAAATGCATACTGCTGTAATGGGTCCGAGAAACGGTCAGTACCCAAGTCCGAGCTATGCATTGGGTGCAGCTGTTAATTCGAATGTCAAATGGGAACAGACTCAAAAGAATGATATCGGTTTTGATGCAAGTTTTCTGAAATCAAAGATTAATCTGACCTTTGATTATTATATCTCCCATACTACTGATTTGCTCTATGGTAAACCAATTCCTTTAGCCGCCGGTAAATACTATTATGCTGACGGATGGATCAATCCTTCGGATCCGACTATAAATGGTGGTGAAATTAAAAACCATGGATATGAGTTAACTTTGGGGTACAATGATAGTAACGGCTCATTTTCATGGGGTGTTAACGGGTACATGTCGATAGACCGTAATGAAGTTGTCGATCTCGAAGGTCGTAACCTGAGAGAGCACGGTCTTGAAGTCGGTCAGCCTATCTATGGATTTTTCGGGTATACATCGAATGGAATTGTTAAGAATCAGGCCATTTTAGATGCTAATCCTTACCTTTCAAACCCGGATAACGATTTTGCGATCGGCCTTGGCGATATCTGGACAGTTGATATAAATAAGGATGGCAAGATCACAGCTGCAGACCGTGGATTCATTGGCAATAAATACCCGAATTTTACTTATGGATTGTCAGGTAATGCCACCTACAAAAGATGGACCCTTCAGGTTGTTACTTATGGTGCTCAGGGAGTCGATCTGAATACCATGGTCGATATCAACGGCTATTTTCAATACACAAGTAACGATGTTACAAGAGTACTTGACAGATGGGAACCCACTCTGAATCCGGATGGCAATATGCCTAAAGTCACAAAAGCTGACGCAGCTGGAAATTCATATCACACATCAAGCTTCTGGTTATCCGATGCCTCTTATCTTAAGATCAGTAATGTAAACCTTAGATATGCAGTTCCTGAGAGTATTTGTCAGAAGATGAAAATGAGAAGCCTTGAGGTCTACGGAAGCGTGGAGAACCTTCACACCTTTACCAATTATCCGGGCGGTGAAGTGGATGTCACAGACCAGGGTATGTGGAGCCAGCCGGTAACAAAGATTCCTCAGCCGAGAACATGGGTACTAGGTATGAAAGTATGCTTTCTGATGAATTTTATTTTATTAGTATAAAAAAATGAAATATGAAAAATAAAGTATATTTATTTATTGTACTCTTCCTTGGACTAGCTTTTATAAATGGATGCAACGAGGATGAGTTACTCACAAAATATCCAAAGGATGCCCCTACTGCAGAAAAATTCTTTGTAAATGAAATTTCTGCCAGGCAGGCTGCTCAGTCGCCTTTCGCAATTATGACCCAGATCCCGCATGACTTCAGACGCTATTGGGTAACATATCTGGATATCTTTTCTGATGACAGTTATACAAGAAATGTCGGCGATCGTCTTCCTGCCCTTAACTGGTCTGCCGATCCTACATGGTATCACTGGTACTCATGGTACTTCTGTTTCTTCAAGGGAATTAACAATGCAAATTTTGCAATCGACGGGATACCAACATCAAGCGATCCAAATTTTACACCGGAAGAACAGGCTCCATATATTGCCGTTGCAAAACTGGCCAAAGGATTCTGCTATCTTGAACTGACAACATTATGGGGAGATGTAACATATTTTCCTCATTTTCTTAACGATGCCAGACAGTGCATTTGTTGCAAGAACACCAAAGAGTGAGGTTATGGACAGGCTGATTGAGGATCTGACCTATGCGGCCGAAAATTTGCCCGATTCCTGGAGCGGCAATGATGAAGGTTTTCCTACGAAGGCTGCCGGCGCCGCAATGCTGGCAAAAGCATACCTTTATAACAAGGATTATCCAAATGCTGTAACTGCATGTGCCAATGCGCTTGCTATAGCTGATGCAGAAGGATATGGTCTGATGGATGACTATGTATATATGATGTCGTATGAATCTCAGACAACTGGAGATAACACTGAATTTATTTACACTTTCCCGTTTATTCTCGAACGGAGCCACAACTGGTAACCATAATGAGATGCAGGTCGAAAGACTCTGCAGGGATGCACCAAACGAAGTTAAAAGTATCTATGGTGCAGGCTGGGGCTATGCCCTTCCAAGCCGCGACCTTGTTGATGCATTCGAACCTGGTGATCCACGCAGGCAATATTCAATATGGCTTCCCGGAGATTTCTATGGCGTTTATAATCAAAATGCCGATTTTACTATTCCGGGGGATGAATTGCATGGCAGTGTGGATACAGTAATTCATAAAGGTGATAATATCTATTACAAGTATGGATGGTCATATTCAAATACGAATACAAGGAAAGATCTGGCAGCCAATTATGAGAGACGGTACTCCTCTTCAGATATCTGACGACCAGGCAGGGTATGATATTCCCCTTCTGAGATATGCGGACCTTATCCTTTTTTATGCTGAAGCGCTCATCGAAAATAACCAGGTTGCCGAAGGTATGGCTCAACTGAACAGAGTTCGCGCAAGGCCTTCAGTCAATATGCCTCCACTGACCGCCACTGATCAGAATGACGCCAGAAAAAAACTGCGTCATGAACGGCGTATTGAACTTAACATGGAGGGACTGAGGCTTCACGATATGATGAGATGGTCAGCTGATGACGGTGTTTCAGGTTCCTATCTGGAACAGATCTTTGGCAGCGGGCTGAATGGTAAGCCGATCTTAATGAGATATGACGATGATGTTACACTTAAAGATCAAAGCCTTGAATATCCTAAAAATCTTTTGTTTGCAATACCACAGGAAGAACTGGACAGAAATAAACTTTGTGTCCCGAATCCGGGGTGGTAATTGTTATTAATGAATAGAAAGCTCTGAAATTAAAGAAGTTGTGCCGTACTGGCACAGCTTCTTTTAATTGAGCCAGTCTTGTATTTATTCTCTTTAATTGTAACCATTTTAATGAAAATCCGGAAAATGAAATTAATTAAATTCCCGACGAGTTTTATACTTGCATTAGTCCTGGTTTTAGCTCCGGGATTGTGTCTCTCCCAGTTGCCGGAAAGTCCTATTTATAAGGATCCTAAATTTCCGGTTGAACAAAGAATAAGTGACCTGCTTTCAAGGATGACTCTTGAAGAAAAGGTTGGTCAGATGAACATCCCAACATGTTATTCGACTGAACTTGGATGGGGATTGAATAGTGATGCCCCATATCTCTGGGATATGAAAGATACAAGGGAGGTTCGGGATAAACAACTGGACGGTTGCAGGAAATGGGCAGAAGGAACTCATAATACGGTTTTCGGACCAGGCGGGGGATTTTTTACACTTTCGGACAGACTCATCTATGAAGGACCTGAAAGACAGGCTAAAATCATGAATGAGCTTCAGAAGATCGCTATTGAAAAAACACGTCTGGGGATCCCTCTTTTTCAGATTGAAGAAGGAACGCATGGACTGATGTGTCCCGGAGGAACAGTTTTTCCTGAAGGACTGGCTATTGGTGCATCATGGAATAAAGGTCTTGTCAGACAGATATATACAGTTGCTGCAAAAGAGGGAAAAGCCATAGGCGTTCATGGTTTGTGCACGCTCGTGATCGAACCGAACAGGGATCCAAGGATGGGCAGGAATGAAGAGGGATTCAGCGAGGATCCTTATATGTGTTCACAGATTGCAGCAAATATTGTTCAGGCTCTTCAGGGTTATGACATTTCTGCTCCTGATAAGCTTGTAGCCTTCCTTTGCCACTATCCCGGACAAAGCCAGCCGGTAAGCGGATTTGAAAGAGGTGCCATGGAGATTTCAGAAAGAAAATTCAGGGAGGTGTTTTTACCTTCGTTTGCAACAGGAATTAAAAAATACGGTGCTCTCGGAGTAATGGCTACATATCCTGCCATTGACGGTGAGGCTGTTCATAGTTCGGAAAAAATCCTCACAAAGATACTCAGGGAAGAGCTTGATTTTAAAGGTATTGTTGTTTGTGAAGGAGGAGGGTTGGGAACTATAGTAACCGAACGACACGCTGCAACCCAGAAAGAAGCAGGAGTATTGGCAATCAAGGCCGGCGTCGATATCGGAATCTCAATTGAGGATGCCTATATGGGCGGTTTGATTGAAAATGTTCATGAGGGCAAAATATCGATGAAGCAGGTCGATCAGGCAGTTGCAAGGCTGTTAAGACTAAAATTCAATATGGGGCTTTTTGAACATCCATACGTGGATCCTGAATATGCAGTGAAAGTTGTAAACTCAAAAGAACACAGGGAACTGGCATTGCAGGCCGCAAGGGAAGGGATAGTATTGCTCAGGAATGAAAAGAAAATGCTCCCGCTGAAAAAGAATATTAAGTCAATTGCGGTTATTGGTCCTGATGCAGATGCCCCGGTTGAACAGCTGGGAGATTATTTTCCTCATAATGTTCCACAGGATGTTGTAACTGTACTTGAAGGGATTAAAGGAAAAGTCTCCCCGCAGGCAAAAATAACCTATGTGAAAGGGTGCGAAATCACCGGGAATAAGCTAAATGAGATTGATAAAGCAAAAAAGGCTGCAAAAAATTCAGATTTAGCCATAGTTGTTCTGGGTGAGAATGGTGGTGTGACAAACGGGGAGGGACATGATGTCGCATCCCTTGATCTGACAGGGATGCAGGAAGAGCTGCTTAAAGCAGTTTATGCTTCGGGAACACCTACTATCCTTATACTCATAAACGGGAGGCCGTTATCTATCCGCTGGGCTTCTGAGAATATCCCGGCAATCGTTGAGGCATGGATGTGCGGCGAGCAGGGAGGATCAGCCATTGCGGATGTACTATTTGGCGACTATAACCCTGGTGGCAAACTGCCGGTTTCAATACCCAGGCACTGTCGGACAATTCCCATTCTACTATAACCATTCAGCAACCAAGGAAGGAGCCCGATATATCGATATGCCTGCCACACCTCTTTATGAATTCGGATTTGGTTTAAGTTATACAACCTTTGAATTCAGCAATCTTAAGATTACACCTGGGGAAATAAATACTGAAGGTGAAGTTGAAATAACAGCCGATGTTAAAAATACCGGAACCGTAAAAGGGGATGAAGTTGTGCAGCTCTATATTAATGACCTGATAAGCAGCACCTCAAAACCTGTCAGGGAATTAAAGGGATATGAGAGGGTTTCGCTGGAGCCGGGTGAGACAAAAACTGTTAAGCTGAAACTTGCTTCCTGAGGACCTGTCTCTTTATGACAGGAATATGAATTTTGTCGTTGAGCCTGGTACCTTTGAGGTAATGATAGGAAGCTCCTCAAGTGACATAAAACTTAAGGGCGCGATTCTTGTGAAAAAATGAGTATTCAAATTTTTAAAATTCCGTTTAATGAAAAATCAAAGTAAAAACATATTCAGGAGAGAGTTTCTGAAAGGACTGGGAGCATTGCCTTTTTTAGGCTATTTTGCTTTTAATTTCAGAGAAAATATTGCAAGGGAAAGCAGTTCAAAACACAGGGATTATCTTAATTTGCTTGGCGTTGAAAACCTCGAGGCGCCGAAAGTAAAATTGCCTCCTTCTACAGCCAATGCCAATAACCGGATAAGGTTTGGTATGATAGGAAATGGATGGAGAGGGGATCAGTTATTACAAAACTTCGGGTTTATCCATCCTAACCAGGTGAAGGAAAATACTGTTAACGGGAAATATAATGAATGGCTGACAACTTTTCTTGCACAGGAAGATTTGAATGTCGAGTTTGCCGGAGTATGCGATACCTTTTCATTACACGCAAACCGTGGGCTTGAAATCTCAATGAATGATGTGAGACCGGGAGGAGGAAAGGGTACAACAAAGCCTGTTAAGATTTATCCCACATACCGGGAGATGATTGAAAGCAAGGATATTGACGCAGTTGTGATTGCCACTCCCGATCATTGGCATGCCCCAATAGCCATTGCAGCAGCAAAAGCAGGGAAACATGTCTATCTCGAAAAGCCAATGACACACAGCATAGAAGAAGCTATTGAACTGAGAAACACAATAAAATCAACAGGTGTTGTATTTCAGCTTGGGCACGAAAATCGTCAGCAAATGAGCTTTAGAATTGCTAAAGAGTTGATTGGTAAAGGTGTTCTCGGTAATATTTCAATGGTTCAGACTCATACCAACCGTAATGGGCTCGATGGAGCCTGGATCAGAAAAAGAAAATTTGACGATCAGGGAACCACTCAAAACATAAACTGGAAGGAATTCCTTGGAAACACACCATGGCATGAGTTTGATCGCAAAAGATATTTCAACTGGCACCGCTTCAGCGAATATGGAACCGGATTTATCGGGAATGACTTTTCGCATCAGTACGACTGCATTAACCAGGTTCTGAGAGTTGGCATTCCTGAAAAAGTTATCGCACTCGGAGGTCAGTATTATTATAAAGATTGCGGTGATATGCCTGATGTGATGAATGCTGTATTCAGCTATCCGAAAAAGGGACTGACAGTTACATATGACGGAACTTTGAAGAATGGCATTTACAGGGAAAACTACATAATGGGATCTGAAGCTGCAATGTATCTCGATCTTGGGATTAAGATCTTTAAGGACGATAATTCAGATCGCTATAAGGATAATGGAATGGACTCATCAGAACCGCTGTACCTGTATAATGGGGGAGGTGAGGTTGATGCAGTTTCTTCCGCAACAGCCAGAGCATATATGAAAGGCGGATATGGTGCCACGTATATCGATGGTAAAGTAATTGATGCAAGTTTTCTGCATGTGAAAGAATGGATTGATGCGATCAGAAATCAGACAACCACAAGCTGCAATATTGATGAAGGTTTTGATGAAGCAGTCACATTTAACCTTGCTAATCTGGCATATGTAAACAACAAGCAGGTTTTTTGGGATCCGGTAACTGAAAAAGTTACAATGGTATAAGCATTATTTTATTTTAAATTACAGATCCTTTAACCAGATCACTCATGAAAAACGATAGCATCTCACAATATTATTCTGATCTGCAGATATTCTCACTTACATTCCTTCGTATTCTCATCGGCTGGCATTTCCTGTACGAAGGATTAACAAAATTATTTTCAGTCCCGGCCTGGACTGCAAAATCATATCTTCTTGGATCGGTAGGCCCATTTTCGGGAATATTTCATGCAATGGGCGCAAATCCTGCCATAATGAATATTATCGATCCTGTTAATATGTGGGGATTGATTTTAATAGGTTTAAGCCTGTTTACAGGTTTGTTTGCACGTCCCTTTAAACTTTTCGGGATAGTCTTATTGTTACTTTATTACTTTGCCTATCCGCCATTTTCATCTGTAATCATAAATGCTCCTGTGGAAGGCAGTTACTGGATTGTAAATAAAAATCTTATTGAAATTGCCGCACTTTTCGTTTTATTCCTTTTTCCAACAAGTCAGATAACCGGATTGGACAGGTATCTCAAATTCAAAAAGGATCCGATAACTGAAAAACCTTATCTTCCTCTGTGTGACTCTGTGCATTCTCTGTGAATCTCTGTGTAACAATAGATTTAAGAACTTACACAGAGGGCACAGAGGTGGCACAGAGTTTCACAGAGGACTTTTCAATATCCTAACAATTCGCAACAACTGCTGAACTTGTAAACGGGTCATTCTATAACAACAGGAAATTCCCGGTATCCTGTGCCAAGTGACCATCTTATCTTATAATCACCCTTATAGGCTGCTTTCTTTTCCGGATCCTTTCCATCCCAGGTGATTAAAAAGGTGCCTTCAGAGATTTTTCCGTTATAGAGATTGCACAACTTTTTGCTGTCCGTTGAATACAAATCAATCTGAAGTACACCGGGAACCCATGATTGACAAATTATAATCGATTTTTCACCCTGTTTCAGTATATGAGGAAGAACTGTTGCCAGATTAAGTTCCCTGCTTTCTGTGAAATTGATAAAAGGCACTGTAACATCTCCATTTGTATATTTTCTTTTGAATGAAGGAGGGTTTTCGCTGACATATTTTTTATAACGGAGGTATTCCGCAGAGCTTGTGTCATCCCTGAACCTGATTTCATACAGGTCGCGTATTGTCTGATCAAAATCGAGTAATCCGGTCCAGAGCTCTCCTGCGTTTTTTGTAACACTTGAATGTCCCCATGCTCTCTGAAAATCAGCAATCCCTGTTGTATCATGATCTCCGCCCAGTCCATTTGAACTGATAAAGCGTGGTTTCAGCTTATCCTTATTCCACATTACATTCAGGTTTGTATTAATTATCCGCTTTATATCCTGTTCATCAAATACTAATCCCGTAATGGTATGCTTCCGCAATGTCCTCAACTTCACGGGCTGTATAACCCGAACGCCAGGGATGCACCCATACGCCATGACGGGTATCCTTTTTATTCAGGTCTATATCACCCGGGTATAGCGGTTCATAATAATTCCAGCAGTAATGATTATCGAAATACTGAAAGTGGCTCTTTGCTGTAAAATAGATCTTTTCTGCCCGGTCACGATAAATTTTGTCTCCTGTGATTCTGTAAATCCTAAGGCACACCCTTGCAGCATCAAACTGTTTATTGAAGGGATGGCTTATCCCGATGCGTGATTCCTCAGGCGCCTCTATCCATTCCTTCAGGTTGTTCTTATTCAGGAATTTGCCGAATTCAATATAGCCTCCATAGGGTCCATCTTCGATCCAGCAGCCTCTTTTATCCCATTTCTCAACAAAATCTCTTTTTGCAATTTCAACATACGATTTTGCTTTTTCCCCATATTTGCTTTTTAATGTTTTATCTTCCATTACAAGAACTGAAAAATCGAGTATGCCTTCGATCAGAATCGCATCGCCCACAAGAGCATCCTGCCAGTAATTGTCATTGTAACCATAAACTCCTATCCATCCTTTATATCCATCAGGATCTGTTGCCATTTTCCCTGTCAGGAAATCAAAATATCTGACCCCGGCATCAAGCCATCTTGTATTTTTCGTCAATTCATAGTTCTCAACAAATTGATCGAGCCCGACACGCGCATGCCAGCAAAAATTCTCGCCATTTGCATTTGCGACAAATTCGGGGTTATTGATCATTTTTGAGGATAATTCATCCGGTGTAATTCCAAGATCTGCTTCCTTCTGAACACAGGAGATATTAATTACTGAGAGACCGATTGTCAGCAAAAGAACGACTAAAGAGAATTTTGATATTTTCATGGATCGAGAATTTTTATTTTCAGGAAAAGGCGATTGATTTAATATTTTAAATTAATCGATGAACCCGGCTCCTGTATTACTGTTTATATTCTAGTTAATTAACTTACTTAATTGCTATTGCATCCCGATAAAGATAAGAATTTAGCATCACTGTTTTATAATTTTTGTATCTTGTTTTGCTTATAAAATTCTTATCAGGTTAATTTCGTTATTATAAACTAAATGAAATTTAAGTTCGCTACTCTTATACACTCTTTTGCCGGGGCTATTATCATGTACCCATAAGGAGAACATAAAACCCTCTCCCCGGATCAATACATATGAGCAGCTGATATCTGAGTTTTCAGCTCCATCATCAGAATACAGGCCGGCGCCTTTCTGGGTCTGGAACAAGGATGTTTCAAGGTCTGATATTGACCGGACTCTTCATGAATATAAGGATGCGGGTTTCGGAGGAGTGTTTCTTCACCCCAGGTATGGATTGATTACAGAATATCTTTCACCCGAGTGGTTCGAATTGGTTAAGTACTCCGCAGAAGTTGCCGCGAATCTCGATCTCAGGCTCTGGATTTATGATGAGAATTCATATCCCAGCGGATTTGCCGGCGGACATGTGAATGAACAGATGCCTGAATCATTTAATCAGGGTGTCAGACTGGTGCCTCAGGTGATGAGCACTTTATCAATTGATAAAAATCAGCGGGTTAAATACGTATTCAGGAAAACTGAAGGACGAATGGCAGAATATTACTGCCAATGCATCAGCAGAAGAAGGATCAGAAGGAGAATTCATTGTGCTTACCCTTGAGGATTATGAGAGATCAGCATGGTATGCAGGATTCTCCTATGTTGACCTCCTTGTAAAGGGTGTTACCGGGAAGTTTATTGACATTACATTCACAGGCTATAAAAAGGCTGTCGGAAATGAATTTGGAAAGACAGTCAGCGGGATTTTCTCAGATGAACCGCATGTAAGCACTGATGTCACAGGCGCTATCCGCTGGACACCTGATCTTGCATCGCATTTCAGGGAGCTTCAGGGCTACGACCTTGAACCAAAAATGATTTCACTTCTTGATGAAACAGGTAACTGGATGAAAACAAGACATGATTATTATGCGACAATCCTCGATATGTTTATCAAACCGGTGGTCTATCCCAATGTCCTCATATTGTAAGGAGAATAATCTCATCTGGACCGGACATTACTGGGAGCATGCATGGCCGTCACCTTCCGAAGGACCTGATAACATGGCAATGTATGCCTACCATCAGATACCTGGGATCGACCTTCTTTATAATTCTCAGGAAGTGCGGCCCGATCAGTTTGGAAATATCCGCATGGTAAAGGAACTTTCTTCAGCAGTAAATCAGTTTGGACGCGAACGGGCCCTTTGTGAGATGTACGGAGGCTCAGGCTGGGAATTCCGGTTTGAAGAGATGAAACGCAATGGAGATTGGGCTTATGTGCTGGGAGTCAACCTGCTGAATCAGCATCTTTCATATCATGTCACTATCGGGTGACAGGAAATTTGACTACCCCCAGTCATTCGGACCATATGCGCCGTACTGGAAACAATACCACTACCAGAATGACTATTTTGGAAGACTGTCGGTTGCTCTTTCCTCAGGCAAACAGAAAAACAGGATACTCATCCTTGAACCAACCACCACAGCATGGATGTATTTTTCTCCTGATACAAACAGGGTAAACAAGCGTTTTAATGAAATAAATCCTTCATTCAGAAGCATGCTGAGCCTTCTTGAACAAAACCAGATTGAGTATGATCTTGGATCCGAACATATTATCCGTGACTATGGAAAAATATCAGGTAAAACATTTTACGTTAACAAGTGCAGCTATGATCTTGTCATTGTCCCTGATGTAATGGATAATCTCGAACAATCAACCTACACCTTGCTAAAAAAATATGTATCAAATGGAGGAAGAGTCCTGCAAATTGGAGAAGGTGTAAAGTATATTGCCGCTGAACCATCTGATAAACTTGCAGAACTCGTTTCCGCGAAAGACCTGGATAAAGAGTCCGCTCATAAACAGGGAAATTATCGATACACTTATTGTCAGATCCTGATTTCCAGGTTAATATTTCCGGGCATGGCCAGTTATTTCATCACCGGCGAAGGATGCAGGACGGCGAATTGATTTTTTTCTCCAATTTCAGTCCCGACAGTATCTCTGTCTGCTGAAGTTACAATAAAAGGTGCATCAGTTGAGGAATTATCACCCGAAACAGGTAAGGAATTACAGATTGGCATACAACAACATCGGGTGATAAGGTCACATTTCCTGTAAAGCTAAGTCCATCGGGCAGTTTTATGGTTTATGTCTTTAAAGATAAAGTTGTTAAGGCAGCCTCTGCTGATAAAGATGAAGTACAAAGACCTGTCAGCGGCTCTGAAACTGAGATTTCCCGCACCGGTCCGAATATCCTTAACCTGGATTATCTTAAGCTGAAAATTGGAGACGGTCCGGAAAAGGAAATGTATTTTAAGCATGCATGCGATTCAGTATACAGATATTTTGGATTTGTCAGATGGAAATCCATGGTTCAGATCCTCACAGTTCCGGACTGAAATCCTTGATAAGGAAAAAAACTACAAAAAAGGCGACAGGTTTGAAGTCTCGTACAATTTTGAAATTGATGACAGGAGTCAGTTTCGAGGGGATGAAGCTGGTTGTTGAGAGACCATGGCTATATACTGTCACATTGAACGGCGTGAGTCATTCAGCCTGAAAATGGTGAATACTGGCTGGATCCTGATTTTTACATTTTTGATGTGGAAAAACAACTGAAGAAAGGGAATAACACAGTAAGACTGGTTGCGGACCCTTTCAGTGTTAACTGCGAAACGGAACCTGTATACATACTTGGCAATTTTGGACTTGAACCGGTCAGGACATGGATGGAAAATTGTTGCTCCGGAACATCTTTCATTCGGATCCTGGAAATCGCAGGGAATGCCGTTTTATGGTCAATCTGTCAAATATTCAAAGACTTTTAATATTGACAAAAATCGGCAATTTTGGAATTCTGCTCCCGGGCTGGTTTGGAACTGTAGCAGCTGTCAATATTAATGGTAAAGAGGTTGGAATAATTGATCAAAATCCCATATTCAATTAACAACTGAGCTGATCAGGGGGAGAATACATTGAAATTATTGTCACGGAAGTTTAAAAAATACTCTTGGTCCCCATCATGTGATATATCCTCACGGAGTGGGAGGAAGACCGGCAAATTTCATTAAGGCTCCTGATAAGCAGCCTGATGGAAAATCCTATTCACTGATCGATTACGGTCTGATGCAGGATTTTAAAATATTTGCAATCGAATAAGTCCTTATAAATAAAATGATCGTTTGTTGTAACTGCATAAAGCAGTCCTTTATTCCACAAGATCTGTTGTCTGTATTGTAACAGGGCCCATTAAACCTGATTTGATCAGGGGAACCTCAGCCCATGGTGTCAGGTTATCTCCATTTCCGGTAATATTTGTATGTGTGTATTTTTCCCCGGTAACTGCATCCCCTGTAAGCCTGTTCGACCATACATTTGCAACTTTAACAATCAGTTTGTTCTCTCCCTCTTGAATATAATCAGTGATGTCAGATTTAAATGGCTTTGTCCAGAGTATTCCCAGGTACTTGTCATTTAACCATACCTGGGCAACTTTTGATAATTCGCCAAGATCCAGGAATATTCTTTTATCTTTCGGAGCAGGTACCTGCCCGTTAAACTGAAATGTTTTTTTATAAGTACCAGTTCCCGAATAATACCTGATTCCAGGGTTACTGTTATTTGTCCAGGAATTTAGTTCAGAGAAAACTGCTGAGTCAGGAGCTCCCCATCCTTGTGTAAAAAATATTTTCCAGGGACCATCTATAATCTGATCCGTCTGACTGATTTCAACCTTCTTTGAATCATTGTTTTTCTGAATATTTATTTGTCCTTCAGTCAGAAATATGATCCCTCTGCTTGTATACTCCATCAGCGGAGTATTTTTAGACGAACCGGAAACATCAGTATAATGGAAAGAAGAAGTTCCTGGCCTGAAGACAACAAAACAGGAGCCGTAAGGTGCCATTGTGACGGGAATCCTTATGTATTTATCCTTCTGATCATAAACAGTAACCGGTACAATTTCGCCTGTAAGCGGGCTCCATATTTCAGGCACTTTCGAATTCTGCCGGAAACCATATTTCCCTGAGATCCATTGATCGGTCGTATTTCTTATAAAATAAAAATCCAGATCTTCCTTTTTGTAATGGATAAAATCAATCAGTGAGGCTTTCCCTGCCGGATCTTCAAGGTCCGGACTTATATCAAGCGCTTTCAGCATCTCTCCGGTATTGATTCCTGAAAATATCTTTCCTTTGTTCTTAGTCACAGCTGCTGCATTCCCATTCACATCCATCCATAGCTGATTCTTTAACGATTCATATTCAATTTCATTGCCAGCCTGGTCTTTCAAATCAGTTACCTTTAAAGGTTCTGGACCAATAATGACGGCTCCCTGTTTTAAAAGTTGATCCAGTTTAGTCAGAACCAATGGATTTATACTCTCTTCATATTTTAAAACCAGTAAGCTGAATTTTGCACCGCCTGGCAGAATCAGTTTACCGTCTTTTACAGAAATATTATTCAGAAGTACATCAGTATTTATAACCTCATAATCATACCCTGCGCCTGCGCTGAAGCTTGTATTTTTCGGAGTTACCGACTTTGGTATTTTATCGCCGTAATAATAAAGGACATCAGCCACGAAACCGGCTTCCCTTGCTACATAGGAGATACGTGACAGGTAGTCAATAAACGGGTTGACCATTGGCCACCATACTCTTTTATCATTGAAATGTGTCCCGGCATGATATACTATTCCCGGAAAACCTGATCCTGCAGGATTATGGCTGAAGCCATGAAAGACAACACGATTCATTCCTTCACAGAAAGCCCTGTCACCGATGGGTTTCAGATCAGATGGCCCTTCCTGCCAGTGCTGAAATGATGTAAATGATTCTTCTTCAACAATTCCCTTGTTGTAAATATGAGAGGCAGCGGCAATCTCCTTTACCACACGGAGGATATCAATGCTGTCCTTACTGTCTGGATCCTTATAAAGTCTTGAATGTTTCACCCAGAATTCACCCCTTGGAATATCAAGCGCCCCCAATGCCTTCAGAGGTTCTGCCGGGCCGTTATACAACGGGTATCCAGGTCCGCCGGCTTCACAGTTTAGTTTTAAGCCATAGCTGTTGCAGATTTTTTTGGCTGTCCTGTATAAATTGTTGATCATCAATTCTGAAAGGGTCTTCCTGAAATCTGTCTGTACTCTGTCATTTGTCTCATTATCAAAAAGAGCCTTGTCAAAAAGAGATGGTATCAGCTTATAGATGTCATACCCATTTATCTTTCTGAATTCTGTTGGCAACGTTGATGTCCAGACAAAACCTCTGGCTTCATAACTGGCCAGGTAAAAGCTTTTCAGTGCTGTATTTCTGAAATCACCCAATACAGGTTCCAGCCGGTTGATTATATGCATAAGATGAATCCGCACCGCAGACAGAATCAAAATGATCTACAGTCAGACCCGCTGAGTGAGGGCTTGGCAGAACCAGCTGTTGTCCGGAATTGGAGCACACATAGCGGTAGATATCCCATTTTCCGGGCGGAACATTCCACGTGAGCTGATCATTTGCCGGATCAAAAAAGGCTGATACATTTATTATCTTTAGTTGTATCAGCATGATTATTACCTGAGACTGCAGGGATTGCCAGTAGTGCCACCTCTTCATAGTACTACCGGCCGGCCATCTGCCCTGTAGGGAATAAAGGATCCTGCCGACATTACTCTTTGGGCCTGACTTCAGGAAAGGGTATCTTGATTTTTTGTATTCCCGGTTTCCCCGTTATGCCGGTTTTTGAAAAATAAAGTGATTTGCCGGCATTTTCAGGAAGTATCCAGCTTCCCCCGGCATTCCAGCTGCTTGCCAGATTCAGACCAACCTGCAGACCTAGTTTCCCTGCCTCACTGACTACAAATTTTATCACTTTAAGTGATTCATCACTTAAAAATGCCGGACCGCCTGGGATCATTGTATCCTCCTTAGGAACACCTATTTCAAACATATCGAAGCCAGTTATCCCGGCATTTTTCATTGCCAGAAATTCCTCCTTTGCCCTTATTGTATCTATATTCCCGTTAAGACACCACCAGTAAACTTTTGGACGCACATAATCCGGCGGAGCAGAGAAGTTTTTTTCAAATAGCTTATATGTTTCATCCTGAGAGAATAACTGTTGATTTACAGAAATAATTATAATTATAATCAGTTTTATGCCTTGCCTGTTCATTTCTCTGTAGTTTTAATCATTTGCTGTTGAACGGATTCCGTTGTACCTGTCTCGTGATAAAAGAAATTTTCTGTAAACTTCATGATTTGAAACCCTTTCTCACCTGTTTCCTGTGTTATTCAAAGAATTTTAGATTCAAGATTCAGGAATCCGGCAATTTTTTCAAGTGAGCTTGCATGATGGCCAATTCCGAGAGCAAAATGATGTGTCGGTCCTTCTTTCATCCAGTTTTTCAGGAAGGTTCTGATATCTGGTTTGAAGAAACCCCTGGTGTTTGTATTGCCCGTAGGCGGAATCGGACCTCTTACTGATTCTCCCTCTGCAATTATGAATTTGAACCTGCCATCGTACGTTGAATTGATTGACAGCATTGTAATTGGTCCCTCCTTGATTTTGAATTCGACACCTGCACCGCTGCCCGGCTTTCCATGGTATTTTTTCAGGCTCCGGAGGACAGGTTTTCCATCAGCTATTGAAATATTATGAGGCCCGTCATGGCCAACAAGTACAAAGCCTTCATTAAAATCGACAGGATGAAATTCTGCAAAGCTTCCGCCAATACCTAAACGGTCGAAGATCAGCAGAGCAATTAAAGTCTTAAGGTCAGATTCACCGCACATTGGGATGTGTCTGGCTGTGAGCAGTGAATTTCCTACAATCAGGTTTGACATTACCCTGCGGATATCACTGTCTTCCGGACCGTCGTAATAATAAGCAAGACCATCAAGTTTGTTAATCCGGACGAAATGTTCCAGAGCAATGCTGACCTTGGCAGCAATGCGCAGATCCTCATCAAGAAGTTTGGTTGAGATAGGGTCAGACACCGGATCAGGAGTATCAAAAAAATCAAGGATCTGCTTTTCGGCTGCGATAATTTCTGCCTCGGTAACCTGGTCAAAGCTCTTCATCAGCTGGTGTGCTTCACATAATACAATGTGGCTGCCAAAGAATGAGGTAAGCATTGTTGCATCGGTATGCATATCGAGCATTGCATTTATCGGATGCCCGAGATGGCCAAGACGGGCATTCTTAAGTGAGTGCAGTACAGAGGCGATCCGGCAGTATTCACCAATCTGACGATCCGCTTCAGGATCATCATCCAGTGTTCCGATGATTGTTTCAGGGACTTTTTTGCCCATGCGGACAGCAACTCCGGCAAATTCAGGTAGAGCACATATGTCGTCATTTGCCAGCTGCATATAGGTAGATGCTCTTGTGTAATCAAGCGCTTTCATCTGCTGCAGAGCCACCAAAACAACAGGCACATTTATTGTTTTAATTATAATCCCGAATGTTCCGGAGGTTGCATAAGTCAGCATATCACAAAAAAGAAGATCAGGGCTCTGGCTTTCGATTTTTTTTACAGTCTCATAGGCTTTGCCCGGAGAGTCGATCATACCAAAATCAAGAACTTTTATTCCTTTCGCCTGACTATATATTTTTCGGATAAGCTTTTCCTGCTTTTGCATTAACTCTTCATATAATCCCGGAAATTGTTCCCAGTACATCTCATACCCCACACCGAATACTCCGATCCTCACATGATCAGATTCGCCGGGAACAGCGTTGTTTGAAGTTTCTTCAGGTAACATTTTATTCTGTTTTTATGTTTATGGCAATTCTTCAGTAAATTTCTTATCGTATGTTTTACATGCTTGCTGCAACTGCTTTTTGCTGCCGTATCTGAGGTATCAACAAATGGAAAAACACGAAGACAAGCGGATACATGATGCCTGCATACCACCATATCGGATTATATGAATAAGTTGAAACAACATACCCGATAACAGGATTCAGCACCAGTGACAGCAATGCCCCGGCGGATCCTGACAAACCGACAACAGTCGATGTTGCCCTGTTACCGAAAATATCACCGATAGCAGTGATATAGTTTGTAATCCACAGGCCATGAGCGAAAAAAGCAAGGGATACGACAACAATTACGATGATATACGAATCGATGAAGCTTACGGATAAAACAGGAATTGTCAGCAAGGCAGCAATCCCCATGACTATTTTTCTTGCAAGATTTGTATTTGATGTCTTAATAAAAATCAGATCAGAAAACCATCCTCCTAAAACATTGGCAATGCCTAATGCAAGAAAAGGAATCCAGAATATTCTTCCGATAGTTTCAAGTGGAAGTGCATGGCGTTCATTCAGGTATTTTGGTATCCAGAACATATAAAAATAAAAAACCGGATCCAGCAGAAACCGCATTGAAATAAATACAAGAGCATCCTTATTCTTAAAAAGCTCACTCAGTTTCAGCTTTTCTTTACTATCCTCAGGGCTCAGGTTAATGATCTCCCTCTCCTGCATAACAGACCGTTTTTGCCCCATTGTAAGAATCAACCAGGCTGCCAGCCAGATAAATCCAAAACAGCCTGTGATGATGAATACTGCTCTCCACCCCGCGATATTCAGAAGATAAACGCTCAGCGGAGGTGCTGCGACAGCTCCTATTGCCGACCCACCAATCGCAATTCCATTCGCTAAGTGCATGCTTCTTTTTTGGTACCCATTCTATTACAGCTTTTATGGCTCCCGGAAAGCAACCCCCTTCTCCAATACCGAGGAAGAACCTGAACAGCCCAAGGTGAAAGACACTATTGGATATGCTGTGCAGCACCGTGGCAAATGACCAAAACCCAACTGAGAGAGCAAGTCCCAAACGACTCCCGAAGCGATCGATCAGAATGCCTCCCATTGTAAACATGATCGCATACCCTATAAGGAATCCCATATTGATCAACCCATAATCAATATCTGATAAATGCAGATCTTCCTTTATCTTAATGACAGATACAGAAAGTACCTGACGATCGAGAAAGCTAAGAGAAGTTGCCAGTAAAAGAAGGCCAACAATAACCCAATATTTGTTATTCCTTATCCTGTTCAACTGTAGTTGTTATAAATCCTGTGAACTGTAAACCAGAAAAATCAGAAGGGCAGGAATCATTGGAATTCCAGACTTCCTACAAGACCCGCAATTAACACAAATATATTCACAGCGTGCCAAATAACCTAATTTTCACGCCTCCTTGGAATATGCATATCTCTCATCACATCTTTGATCATATTCGGGTATTAAAATCTTACTTATTATATAGGAAGCTTTCATAAGCAGGCTGAGCAGCACAGTCCCGATAGCTATCGGGATCATAAAGTTCCACTTGTCAATTCACTGAAATTGCTTATTTTTAGAAGAATGTTACAGATTATGCCCGGAATTAAATTTTAAATTTCAGTTGTTGCGACATACTTAGTAATTATAAATCATATTCATGGAGCTTCAAATCAGGAAGCTGTTCCTGCTTTTGGGTGAATCGGGAAATAAACATTTAAAATGGATTCGGATATGGAGAAATTTCAGGTAAAAATTCAGAGGGTTTTTTTCTGCTTTGCATTGATTTTTCCGGCAATTCTTAGTTGCAGCCGTTCAGACAGGGTGTCAGAAGTCAGGGTTTCAGATTTTGGTGCAGTACCAAACGATGGGAAGGATGACACGGAAGCAATAATAGCTGCCTTGAAGACTTGTGAGGGGAAAAAGAACGTAACCCTGGTTTTTGAAATCGGGTCATATGATATCTATGGGGGCAAAAAAAATGAAAGAGGAGGTCTGAATCCAGCTATTGAAGTAAATGGATTTATTGATCTTACAATCGATGGCTGCGGCGCAGAACTGATAGGTCATGATCTGCAGACAATGTTCAGTTTTTCAAAATGCAAAAACCTTTCCGTAACCAACCTGACAACTGACTGGAATCCTCTTCCGTATACCCAGGGAAAAGTTGTGTTAGTGGATACCGGTTTTGTAGATATTGATGTTGTGGCCCCTTTTACAGCACAGGCTGGCCGGCCCACTCAAGCCATCCTGGGATATGATATTGAAAACCGCCGTATGGCGAGACGATTTACCGATCATTATCAGCTCGGTTATAAAAAAAATTCTGAAGTGATTCGACCCGGTGTAATGCGTCTGTTTATTGGACGGCAGGACAGGTTTGCCGGCACCATGCCAGCTGTGGGCGATTATATAATTGCAAGGCACCAGGTGTATAACTACCAGTCATTTCAATTTCTGGAATGTTCGGAGGTTCATGTTGAAAATGTGAATATCTATTGTAATCCCGGCATGGGATTAATTGCCAGGGAGAGCCGTGATATATTCATCAGCCATCTGAAAGTCATGATCCGTCCCGGATCGGGGAGGTGGATGTCATGCACCGCAGATGCAACTAATTTTGAAGCTTGCCGCGGTACTATCATTATGGAAAACTGCCTGTTTGAAGGTCAGGGCGATGATGCCACAAATGTCCGGAGCGGAGAGTATCTGCTTGTCGATGAACGCTTAAGCGATACGAAATTGAAATTAAAGCATGGTTACAAATATACAAGCGGGATTCCTGATTCCCCAAGGGTCGGAGATATACTGGAACTAAGCAGTGTAAATTTACCGCTACTTCCTTATGCGACTGCTTCAGTCAGATCAGTTGAAGTGGACGAAAAAGAAAATGCACTGATAATTGAATTCACCAAAAAGCTTCCTGAAAATACGGGTAAGGGAGATATTGTTGGAAATACAAGTTCCTGCCCTGTGTTGCGCATCAGAAACTGTACAGCAATACGGAACAGGGCACGCGGCTTTGTAATTAAAACACGTGATGTAATTATCGAAGATTGCACCCTGCAGGATATATGCGCTTCAGGAGTGGCACTTGAAGCAGATGTCAATGCCTGGTGGGAAGCAATCGGTTCCCGGAATGTTATTATAAGAAATAACCGCTTCATCAGGTGCAAATTTGAACCTGAATATCTTAATGGTGTTATAGAATCACATACTATGAGTGAAACAACGCCAGCAGGAGTACACAGGAATGTTGCAATTGAAAACAATATCTTCCTGGGTTCGGATGGCAATATTTTAAAGCTTGGTTCTGCCGACAGCGTGAAAGTCATAGACAATATTATGGATGCCCCGGCAGATGAGGCTATCCTATTGTATAATTGTGAAAACATACTGATTAGCGGGAATAAGCTGACTAACAGTTTATCAGGTCTTAAGATAGGTAAGGGTTGCGATTCTGCTTCAATCAAAATGGAAAATAATATTGGATTTTAATATAACAGGACTATGAAGAATATTTTCTGGATTTTAGTTTTTTTATCCTTTAGTGCCTATGGGCAGAGATCAGTTATTTCATTGAACGGAACCTGGGAAATTGAAGAAAGCATTAGCCCGGAAGGCGTTCCGCGAAAATTCACCCATACGGTTGCCGTTCCCGGATTGGTAAATCAGTCCAGACCCGGATTTGTCAATGTGGATAAATTCACTACAATTGATGTAATCCGTCATCCAATAGTCGGCATTAAGGATAACCCGATGCTTGATACAATAAAAATCGGAATTGTCGGACAGAACCGGAATTTTTTCTGGTACCGGAGAAATATTGAGCTCACGGAGAAAAAAGAAATAGTTGTACTAAAAATAAGCAAGGCTCAGTTCGGTACGCAGGTATGGATAAACGGAAAAAATGCCGGCGATCATTTCGGATGTTTTACTGCAGGCTATTTTGATATCACCAGATATGTAAAACAGCCTGGCAAAAATGAGATTGTTATAAGAATAGGAGCCCACCCCAAAGCTTTACCAGAGTGGGTTCCCTTTGGCACCGACCTTGAAAAAAGGAAATGGACACCGGGCATTTATGATGATGTTTCAGTGATTGCCTGCAACAATCCTTATATCGAAACTACTACAGGTTGCTCCCGACATTAATGCATCTCAGATAAAGGTTCAGACAAAAGTGATCAATTACAGGAAGAACGGCAACATTCAGCATGAACTACACGGTTAAGGAATGGAAAGGGGGAAAAGAGGTCGCATCGGGTACAAAGAATTTTGAATATGAAAAAAAATGAATCTGTTATAGTCGATAATATTATTGATATTCCTGCTCAGCATCTCTGGTCTCCTGATGATCCATTCCTTTATGATGCTTGATGCTTCAACCGGAGGAGATAATTTTACCTGTCGTTTCGGTATGCGTGAGTTTCATTACGATACAAAAACAAAGTTTGCATACCTGAATAATAAAATAATATTTCTCAGGGGATCGAATATTTGTCTTCACCGCTTTTTTGAAGACAGCCTGTGCCTCGATAATCCATGGAATGAAAAATGGGTGAGAAGGCTGCTTTATGATATCCCGAAAGAGATGAACTGGAATAGCTTCCGCTTTTGTATCGGTCCTGCACCTGATAAATGGTTTGAGATTGCCGACGAGGCCGGATTATTAATTCAAAATGAGTTTTTTCTCTGGACACAGAAAGATTATTGGAAGGCTGAAGAGCTGGAAAATCAATTGGGTGAATGGATGCGAGACCTTTGGAATCATCCTTCGGTTGTTATCTGGGACATGCAGAACGAAACCCGCTGGGACAAGCTTGAAGAAATTATCAATAAATTCCGGCCACTCGATCTTTCAAACCGCCAGTGGGAGAATGGCTGGAGTAAGCCTGCAGGTGAAAATGACCCGTCGGAAGACCATAATTACATAAATTATTCCGATAAGGACGGAGGGAAGATTTCTCCCTGGAGAATGCCATTTTATGACTTTGAAAACAGTAGAAGAGGAAATAATGCATTCAATCCGACCACCCATGCCTCCATTCTAAATGAATATGCATGGCTCTGGCTTCACCGCGATGGTAAGCCAACTATCCTGAGTGAGGGTTTCTATAATGACATTGTGCCGGACTATAGTGACCAGCAAAGAATGGATCTGTATGGTTACCTGATTGCCGGTGAGACTGAATATTTCCGTGCATTCAGAAATTATGCAGCTGTCCATTTCTTTACCTTTCTTACTGCCGATTTTCCAACAGCTTTTACAGGTGACCTGTTCCTGGATGTCCAAAATCTTAAACTTAATCCGGTATATGAAAATTACATGAAAGAAGCTTTTAAACCCCTTGGTGTTTATCTTCATTTCTGGATGGGGGAGATCAAAGTGAATAGTGAGGTCTAAGGGAAGATTTCCTGTGATATTGATAAATGATGAATACATTAAATTAAAGGGGAGACTGGAGATCAGGATTGAAAAACCCGATGGGACACTTGTGAAAACTGCCGAAAAACCGTTTGAAATCTCTGAACTGATTGCAGATACTTATCTTATAGATTGCGAATTTCCGACGGAACCCGGAGAATACATTGTCAAAGCCATTGCCCATCCTGAAAATTACGAGCCGAATACTACAACAAGCATAAGAAAGTTAAAGATGTTACCCTGATTTGATTCAATTGTTGTAATAAGTTCAGCCATGAGAAAAATTTTGAAGCTATCAGTCATAACAGCTACGCTGCTATTTAACAAATGTGGGATCAAAAGCATCAGCTGACGATCCTTCAGAACTGAAACCATATCTGAAACGATCTGTATCATGGAAATGCACTACCCAGGAAAAGGTCATACCAATGAACATTTATTACCTCGGCGGACACTGCCGGTCCGGACGGAGCGGAAGTAATAGTTTATGTAAAAAACAGCGCCCGTGAGAGGATAGGTCAGGAATCAGATCTCTCGATATTGAGTGATTATATTCAGAAAAACTTTATTGTTATAACTGTTGATTTCGGCAACGATCCGCTAGCCGTTTCACCAGGGTTTGATAAGGATCTGCATGAGATATTCAAGGCGGTATACGGATATAAAACTGAATCTCTCTTTAAAGGACTTGATATTATTCCCAAAGAATACAGATGTTTTTTCCTGCCTGAAGGATACCGTGTTGCAACTGACCTTGTATACTGGGAAATAGATAAACATGCTGCATTTGGTACGATGGAATATATTATGAATTCGTACAATGAGGATATTGTGCCTAAACTCCCCGGACTAAAGCCGGTTACCTCGCCAAAGGATATGGTTGACCGCTATGGCAATCCTTTTGACTTCACGGTAAAAATGGACATAGTTTATCCCTCTCAGTCAAAGAAGAAAGTTCCTGCAATTATTTTTTCTGCCTGGATTTCGACACGGAATCCGAACGGTGAACCCATCGGATATCTTCCCCATTTTGCCGGATTCACAATGCGCGGATATGCTTACATAGTAATGGGTCACTGTTTTAACCCCTGTGTTGTTCATTATTTCCATTATGGGAAATTTACCCTCGACGCATGGAACGGATTTGCATGTTATACTGCAGCAATGCGTTACATAAATGCCAATGCCCAAAAGTACGCCATCAATACTGAACATATAGGAATGGCCGGCCATTCCAAGGGAGAATATGCTATTACAAGACTCTCGGATCCGCATCACGAAGGCGGCAAAGGAGCTCAGCACTTTTAAAGGATTTCCGGAAGGTTCACCTGAGCCTCAGCCCTGGCCCGGTTACCCGTCGAATATTGAGGCAGGTTATCAGTCTATGGGAATGGGTCTGTTTGAACCGCAATTTATCACCTCTGATTATGTCCCCACAATTGTTGCATGCGGTGAAAATGAAAGGGATGAAATAAGCAAGAAAGCCCATCCGGCATTTGTTAACAGACTCGAAGAGCTGGATGTCAACTATATAAATCTTTTTATGCAGGGACTTGGGACATGCGGTGCCTTATGGTTATGATGAGAAAATGGGTGTCGACAGATATCAGCTGATGTCCGATTTTTTTGACAGGTATCTGAAGGTGGATGACAGACTCGCCCCGGTTGTGCTGATTGTCTCTCCACGGGATAATATGCAGGATGTCCCGCGATCCGGACAAATTATTGTTGACTTTGCACCTGTAATTGATCAGGGAAGCGTAATCAGGGATAAAGGAATCAAAATACTGCTTGTGAAAAGTAAAAAGGAAGTGGAAGGAACCTGGAAAGTCAGCCACAAGGGCACAAGATATACATTTAAGCCTTTACAGGATTTTACAGCGAATGAACGATACACAATTGAAATTACCACCGCAGTAAAAGATCTGAGAGGTATTCATCTGGAAAAGGCAAAAGAGTGTGAGTTTCACTGTAGCAGCAGAATAGTCATAGATGAAGTTTTTCATGGAAGTTTTATTTTTAAGACAATAAATATGAAACCAGTGAAAATAACATTATTCAGATTCATACTTTTCTGTGTTGCTTTTTTCTGCCTGCGCATCAAGCACTAACCCTGATAGTTTTAAGTCAGTAAGGATTGATACCCAGGAATGGATGGCACAAAACCTCAATGTTGGTTCTTTTAGAAATGGTGATCCGATACCCGAAGCCAGATCAGATGAAGAGTGGCAAAAGGCAGGGAGGGAAGGTAGCTCCGGCCTGGTGCTATTATGAAAATAAAGCCGAAAATGGCAGCAGATATGGCAGGTTATATAACTGGTATGCTGTAACAGATAAACGGGGATTGGCTCCTGCCGGCTGGCATATTTCAAGTGATGCTGAATGGCGGAATACAACTGATTTCCTTGGCGGTGAGGATGCCGCTGGCACTAAGATGAAAAGCACTGTCGGCTGGAGTGATGATGGAAATGGTACGAACGAGAGTGGTTTTACCGGACTTCCCGGGGGGTGCCGTGACCTGAATGGCAAATTCGGTTATATTGACAATAATGGCTACTGGTGGACTTCAACGGAAAAGGATGGGACTCTTGCCTGGTACAGGTGTATCGATAGAAGTCCGTACTATGTCTACAGAACCAATTATTATAAGCAAAATGGATTATCTGTAAGGTGTATCAGGGATTAGTCATTTGCTTCGCGTCATTAATTGTCATTTGCTTCGCGTCATTAATTGTCATTTGCTTCGCGTCATTAATTGTAAGAGGGTAACAACTTAATGACAACTTAATGACAATTGAATGACAACTTAATGACAATTGAATGACAATTGAATGACAACTGAATGACTAAGGTTCATAAACCCAGATAAATGAATGGCGGAGATTTTCAGCAATGAGTATCCTCCCTTTCGCATCCGCACATATTACGCTGCACTGTGCGGTATTGTCCGGCCAGCCAAGACAATCGATGGATCCGATTGCAGGATCATAGCACAGAATCCATGAATTATCCTCATCCCTGCCGCCCAGCATATATAGTTTGCCATCATCTCCGTATGCCAGAGACTTCAGGTTCCAGTACTGAAAGGCTTTTCCCTTGTTAATGACTGCAGAGGTTGAGGGCTGGAACTTAAAGAGAAATCCATCATTTATTGTTCCGCACCAGAATCCGCCATCCCGCGCCCGTATCGCTGAAGCTATACCATTCTCATAGAGCGGGTCAGAATCCATTCCCTGTTGAGTGGGAATTGAAACACCTGTAAAGACCGGTTCTGTATCGCCATAGGCAAGCCTGTATATAAGACCACCTGAATAAGCTGTATAAGTTGATGAACCGCCTTTCATTAGCTCCTGTTCTGTCATGCTTATCTCTTTATGATAATAAGTTGAGAAATAAACAGTGCCGGCATCATCAATCATCAGAACCTTTGGCACACCTCTCCATGAAACCCTGCCCAGGTCCTTTACCCTCCACGGAGTCATTATCTCTCCGAAATCCTTTACAGATTTTGAACTGAGGTCATATGAGAATAAATGGCCGGCAGGGTATGTTACCCCATAAATCTTTCCGCGTGCAGAATCGACCGCAATGCAATTAATTCCCTGACCTGATTCTACTATACCTAAATCTTCACTCTTTCGTGTTGCCGGATCAAATGAGAAAAGATGCCCTCCCTTATAGGTTTTGCCTGATTCATCAAGTATTTCATCATAAGTAGATGTGCACCCATAAAGAATATTTCCTTTTCCAACGCAGAGATCAGTTATTGAGGTTTGCCCTTCCAACAGGGAAGTTACATTGAGTATATGCTCGACTTTTTCGCCATCGGTCCTGAAAATATGGCAATTTTGACCACCCCATGTGGCTTTTGTACTGCCGTATACCATTTTATCATTCATCAGGATCATATCAGTGACTGCACTCTCACCTCCCTGAATAGGGCCCTGTGGCCCATTCGAAATGAGTATGTGTTTTGTTACGGACCCTCTTGTTATCTTACCTGCCCTCTGGCCAAATAAAGTTGGAGTATTGATTGAAGCCAATAGAATAAGTACAGAGACCCATGCAAATATTTTCTTCTGTTTCATATTATCTTCCTTTCCTGAACGCAAATCTTTTTGAAATTAAATATTATAAACTCAGTCACAGCCGAATTACTTTAATGAGTTTAAATTCTCAGGAGGACTATATTTTACAAGATATGGCCTTGTAATTGGTTTACCGTTAATATCCTTTTCAATTTCCCCTCCCGAAATATAGTTTCCAAAGCAGCTGAAATATACAGTATGGTCTTTGGTGGTAAGTGCCCCGAAACAACCCTCGACACCCTCTACCTGACCAGCCCAATAAAACTTCCTGCTTTTTATATCAAGTATTGTAAGTATTTCCAAAGCACTTTCAACTACTTTGCCGCCGTGGTTTCCTGCTATGAAATATAATCTGCCCCAATCCTCATCAAGTGCGATATTAGGCGTGTAATGTCCCTCATCAGGCATACCGATAACATGACCGAATTCCTCAAGTTTATTTGTCCGGGGATCAAAACTCCAGACAAATCCGTCGGTGGAAATTGCATAAATAATATTTTTTGAGGAGACAACGGATGCCCGGAAATCCATTAATTTCCCCGGCAGCTTTATGTCAATATCAGTAAAGACCTGGGTATCGGGATTGAATTTGGTCAATCCGCCCACATCATTCGCAAAAAAACAGAAGCCTTCCCTGTCCATTATCATTTCACGCACGCGGTCTTCAAGACGGCTCATTCGTGCAACAGATTCGTAGCGGTTAAGTTCCATCGTCGACAGCTTCACCCTCCAGAACTTTGCCCTGTCGGGCCTATGCCGGCGTTCCTTGAAACCGGCCTCAATCTCATCCATGTCCGGGATGTGGCCCGGGGGCACCTGCTGGCGGAAGAGAAAGGCCAAATCGGGGAAAAATATATCCTGGGGCATGAAAACCTCAGCCTCTCCCAGATCTTCCACCTGCTGGCGGGGATCACGGGCCTGCCGGCCCCGAAGGTGAAGCTGCCCTACTGGCCGGTCCTGGCCATGTCCTATGTAGACGAGTTCCTCGCCACCTACATCCGCCGCCGCCCGCCCCGCATGCCCGTCGCCGCCATCCGCATGGCCAAGAAATATATGTACTTTGACAACCGGAAAGCGATACAATATCTATGGTTAACCCTGACCCCGGTGCGCCAGGCCGGCGAGGCGGTGGGCTGTCCGGCCGGCACGGGTATGCGTGAGCCGTCAGATATGTAAGTATCGGTTGTGGATGTCCGGGAAGCCAGGAGCCGGTAGTGGACAGTTGGTCCCGGCCCTGATCCAGGCACAGAGGAGTGGAAAACCTTGCGTTTCCCGATGAGTTTGAGTTTTGATTTAACCCGTTACCTCATGGTCAAGCGCCTCCGGGGTGAGGAAAAATTTCCCCTGGTCCTGATGCTGGAGCCCACCCACCAGTGCAATCTGTCCTGCCAGGGCTGCGGCCGCATCCAGGAATACCGGGAGACCCTGGGACAGGCGCTGACCGTGGAAGAGTGCCTTCAGGCCGTGGAGGACTGCGGCGCCCCGGTGGTTACCATCACCGGGGGCGAACCGCTGCTCTATCCGCCGGTTTTTGAGCTGTTGGCCGAACTGGTGCACCGCGGCAAGCACATTTACCTGTGCACCAATGCCATTTTACTGGAAAAATCCCTGCCCCGGCTGCCCCGTTCCGACCGGCTGACCCTGAGCCTCCACGTGGACGGCCTGGCCCCCACCCACGACCGGCTGTTGGGGGTGGCAAGGGCTGTTCAACCTGGCCATCAAGGCCATCAAGGCCGCCAAGGCCCAGGGCTTCCGGGTGTGCACCAACACCACCATCTACAAGGAAACCGAGGTCCAGGAGATCGAGATTCTGTTCTCCTACCTGGGGCATCATCCCGGCGTGGACGGCCTCCTGGTGTCCCCGGCCTTCAGCTTTGCCGGAGTCGCTGACGAAATGTTTCTCAGCCGGGACGAAATCAATGACAAGTTCAGCCGTTTAACCGGCAACGGCCATAACTTCAAGTTCTTCAGCACGCCGCTGTACCTGAGCTTCCTCCGGGGGGAACGGGACTACGAGTGCACCCCCTGGGCCAACCCCACCCGCAATCCCATGGGTTGGCGAGCCCCCTGCTACCAGATCGTGGACACCCACTACCCCACTTTTGCCGACATGATGGAGAAGACCCGATGGGAGGACTACGGGGTGGGCCGGGACTCCCGCTGCGCCCAATGCATGATGCATTCCGGGTTTGAACCCACGGTGGTGCGCCAGATGGGCGGCCTGAAGGATATCTGGACCATGCTCCGGTGGAATCTCACTTGAGGGAGCGGGGCCGCTCTGAAGGTTATCGATAGGTTCATTCGAGTGACGACACGGCGGGATGTAAACGCCAGGGCGACCCGCCTGGTCGCCCCTACAGGGAGGTATCCTCTTTTACACCCCACATGCATAGGTCAGACTTCGGAGACCGTGGAACGCCCCATAAGCCTACCCGCCGCTGACTCCCGCCTGATGAACGGCGCCACCCTGGTGCTGCTTTGTCTGGGGTTATACCTACCCCTCTTCTGGCAGATGCCCCTCTGGCGGTCGGAAGCCATGTATGCCCTGATCCCCCAGGAAATGCTGGCCGCGGGGTCCTGGCTGACTCCCACCCTCAACGGAGCGCCCTACCTGGACAAGCCCCACCTGCTCTACTGGCTCCAATTGTTGAGCTACAAGCTCCTGGGGGTCTCGGTTTGGAGCGCCCGGGTCCCCACCCTGGCCGTAACCGTGGGGGAGGTCTGGCTCACCTACCTCATCGGCCGGCGCCTGGTGGGGCCAAAAGCCGCCTGGCTGGGGGGGGTCATCCTCCTCACCTGCATCGGCTTTTTCGTCCTGCATCTGCTCATCCTCACCGATCACCTGGTTACCCTGTCGCTGCTGGCGGCGATGTATGGCCTGCTGCGCTGGGAGGATAAGCCCGGCTTCCGCTGGACGGCACTATTCTTTCTGGCGATGGTGGCCGGGTTTCTCAGCAAGGGTTTCATCGGGCTGGTCTTTCCCGGCTTGATCGGCCTCCTCTATGCCTGGCAGGTGCGGGAGCGCCGCTTGTTGGGCCTGTTGTTTTCGCCCGGGGGCATCCTTCTGGCAGCCGTCCTCCTGGTGGCCTGGGGCTGGGCCACCGAGATAGCCAATCCCGGCTTTCTCAAGTTTCAGATCGTCAACGAACAGATCATGCGGTTCCTGGGCCGCCGGGAGCCCGCGGACGTCAACTCCTTCACCATCGCCGGGTTCTATGTGTTTCTGTTCATCTGGCTGATGCCCTGGACCTTCATCCTGCCGTCAGCCCTCTACCGTTTCTGGCCGGCCACCCGGCCCGGCCGGGAAGTGGGGGCCGGCGGAAGGCTGCTGCTCATCTGGGCGGCGGTCATCCTGGGCTTTTTCACCCTGTCGTCCAGCCGCATCGAATATTATTCCCTGCCGGCCCTGCCGGCCCTGGCCCTGATTTTGGGGTGGCGCCTCCAGCGGTACCTGGATACCCCGGGAGACCGGCTCATTCCGTGGACCCTTCTGGTCCTGGGCCTCTTAGGACTCTCGCTCCTGGTGCTGCTGCCTTATCTTGAGCAGGTCTGCGTCGACAACCGCCGGGAGTTCATCGGCATGGTCAGCCTCATTTCTCCCCTGGCCCGGCGGGCCACCTGGGTCATTCCGGCGGTGGCCCTGGCGGGGGTCCTGGCTGCCCGGCTCCGGCGTCCCCGCCTGGCAGTGGCCGCCTATGGCGTCCTGGCCGTGGCTATAGCCTGGTTTACCTTCCAGACCATGGCTGTCCTCACTCCCCTGATGAGCGACCAAGCTGCGGGCGAATATATCCGGCGGGTGGCGTCCCCCCAAGACCTCCTGATCATGGGGCCCATCGAAGAGTTTGAATACGGGGGCTCCCTGGAATACTACGCCCGGCGCCACATCCTCATGGTCCAGCGGAACGGCCTGCCCCAGTTTCCCTACCCGGTGCCCGCGGCCTCGGACTACATCATTACCCCGGAACGGCTGCAGGAGTTGTGGCAGGCGCCCCGCAAAGTCTTTTTACTCCTGGACAACGCCACCCCGCCGGAGTCTTTCATAAGAAGAGACGCCACCATAGTCTTGACCCTGCCGGGCAAGCGCCTGCTG
>CAWFRW010000006.1:0-301346 GCA_963818295.1 uncultured Bacteroidales bacterium | reverse complement strand
ACTTGAGTGTTTAAAAGTAGGAATGATTCTATCATTATTAAATCTTCGAAGACATTCGGTGAATCCTATCTCGACCATTCTATCAAGAATCTCTCTATTTCCATAACTACGAATGCCAAATCTTATTCCGTTTCTGTCTTGCCATTCCTTGTCAAACGTTTCAGAACTATTATAATCACCTCCAACTATCCAATTTTCATTACCTGAAACTATTGTTTTTAATGCTGACCAGATAATCTCAGTTACCCATACATTTGGATTTAACTTTAGTTTTACTTGAGATACATCAATTCCACTTAACCTATCTTTATCAACAGGCCATGCTGGACTGTATACAGATACAACATTTATAGGTTCTTGGTTAGGCAGTTGAATAATACAACTTACTAGATTTCCTTTAAAATAATCAAGTTCTCTGTTTACCCATTCAAACTCTGATGATAATGGAATTTCGGTGATTATTTTTCCTTTGGTAAGAACAGCGGTACTAAATTTTTGAGGTCTTCCTGTTTTATAAATGGCGACTCTAGATAAAACATCATATACTTCTTTTATTTCTTCAGGAATACTCCCGACTTCTTGGAGCAGGATTATGTCAGGCTTAATTTCCTTTAAAAACTCCCAGACAGGACTGTCAGACTTAGCACCATGAATATTCCATGTAATAATTCTCATCAATTAATATGTTATAGCCATACCGACAATTCTAATTCCTGGTTGCGTTGTTTTAAGATCAAGAGAAGGCCTGCTAATATTTTGAATTTCTATTTTAATTAAGCCATTGGCTCCTTTTTCTTTTGCGTTATTGTACATCTGATTCAGAAGATCCTCTAACGAACATTGTGTAAAATCAGAATTAGCGTTAATAGGTTCTGAGTACAAATCATCATTTGATTTTTGGGCAGATTTTGATTCCGAGTTTATGATATTTTCTTTTGATTTATAACCTTCGTAGCATATTACCTCTACAATTCCAACTGGTGAATATTTTGAGAAAAAATCACCTGTAGTCATGAACATTCCTTTTTCTGAATATCTTTTAAAATCAATGACAGTTGTTGATTGAAAGTATTTATTTGACACAACACATCCCGAACACAAAAGAATGATTGACAGAAATAGAATGGAGAAAGTCTTGTTCATAGTCAATTATTATATGTTAAATAATTTTTCTCTAAGGTAATAGAAATGTTTATTGACCAAGTAAAGGACAGTGTCAAATACCACCGTTCATCATATTAATCTGAGCCATTAATCCTATAAATCCTCAAAAACCTAGCAAGAACCTCGCAACAAATAAAAAACCACTTACAAAAAACATCGTAAGTGGCTGATCTATTGGTTGTCCCCCTGAACTCGAAATCCGTCCTTAAGTGACCATCTTAAAAGACGGTCTGAAAACACTTAACATATCAGAAAACCACATCAAACAATTTCAGATGACTTGGGACGAGGTGGAATGCCATCTATATATCCGTATATTAACACAATATAAAAACAAAATGTCCCAAAATATTAAATCATGGGGCATTCAAATGATATTATAACTTCCGTTACTACATGATGTGTGAAGAGATTACAGGTTCTATTTCTTGTCAGCCTTCTCTGTCACTGGAATGCCAGAACTACTGTGCTCGTAAATTATTTTCCATTGACCATTTACTCTTTTAAAGACATTTGTATAATCCCGTGGATTCACAGTTGTCTTTTCTCCTGATTTCCCATAGAATTCACACTTCCCAATCCAAGTGGAGACCACAAAGTCATTTGTGAGAACTATGCATTCAAAACGGACAGGTATCCATTGCCAAGAGGACATGTAAGTGGGGAAACCAAACCATATATTTTTGTAAGTTTCATAATCGAATATTGAACTATCATATACACAAGTCAACTCAGGAGAATAGTATTCTAAGAATCCATTCATATCCTTCCTATTAGCTCTTGCAATACTGCTATCCATTACCGCTTTGACTTCATTCTTGATTTGGTCTTTTTGCTGTTGTGTCAACTGGTCATTTTGTGCCTGGATCCTATTTGTAAAGAATAAAAGGATTAATACAGTCAATAAAGTTAAACAAATTGTTTTCATTTGATTGGGTTTTTGTAAATGGATAAAAACAACAGTCAATCAATTATATTAACAAAGTTAAGCCAGCAATATCCCAAAGTCAAATAAATTTGGATCATCACAGATATTATTGAATAAGAATGGTGTTAATTTCCACCAAAGTGTAAAATCCGTCCTTCTCTGACCTCTTCGAAAGACGGTCTGATGACACTTAACATACATAATTATACAACAAGGATTTAACTCCAGTTTGGACGGTTAATTTATCTCGCTCAACTAAATCCAATACGACATTAAGATTAGACAGGTGGAAACTACCACCTACCTTTTGTTTTCTTTAACCTATTTCTCTGAAATTATAACAAAACCTGGCAAGAATGAAAAAACCACTTACAAAATATGTCGTAAGTGGTTGATTATCAGTTGTCCCGTCAGGTCTCGAACCTGAACTCTTCTGATCCAGAATCAGACGTGTTGCCAATTACACCACGGGACAATTTTGAGGTTGCAAATATATGAAAATTCCTGAAAAAAATAAATCCGGATTAATTTTCGTTGGAAAAGAGGGTAACTTTTTTCAGGAACTTACACAGAGCTCACAGAGGATTCACAGAGGTACACAGAGCAAATCACATTGTAATTCTGTAACTACATCATTTCACAGAGCCCAGCTGGCTATGTAACACTTCGGGTGAGGTCTTTCCCCTCTTTGCGACAGCAGAGAGGGGATTAAGGGGTGAGTTCGTGAGGATTAGCACTCACACCGTCACGCCGTCACACCGTTATAAGCGTATACTTTATTGTAAGCTTCGGCCTCATAATCGCTTCCGGGTAATCGCTTGAGGCAAACCTGAACCCCGGGAAACTGATCATCCGGCCACAGCCTGAACAGAATGCCATAATTCGGAAGGAATGATGCAGCAGGATTCATAAACATAGCCGTAACATCAAGCTCGATTATATTTGTATTCCGGATGAAAGGATAGAGATAAATCTGGTTCGACTCAATTGTCTTTGGCTGATTATTCCAGGTTACCTTATGTTCATCCCATGGCTCAATTATCTGCTGCAATACAGCACCGTAAAATGCCACACCTGTCGAGGGATCTGTATTCATATATGTACTGTCAAACGGAATTGGCAGATCATATGCATAAGACGCAGCGTTACTTTCTGAATTATTGCCGATTTGGGAAGTGCACTCATATCAAATGATATAAGGCTCCTGTTCGAACGCATAACAGTAAGTACCGGCTCTGTAAGAAATGTCGCTTCAAAATATTTGTAATCACCGAAATTCCTGTCGGGCTCAAGATTCGAGATCATGGCATCAATGCCATCCGCAGGTCCGGGCTGCAGCTCAAGAACATTGTACTGCGGACCCCAGGGAATTTTCAGTCCAAGCGGATTCTCTTTCGTTGCATTCATAAGTTCAGCAGCCGTAAACTGATAGGTCTGGGAAGCATATCCTTCTTTCTCCAGGACAAAGGTGTAAATGTCAGAACCACCTCTGATTATAAGGTGATTTATCTCTGGTTTCAGATCGAACGAATAATACCAGCCGTCAGCTGAATAGACTGTAAGCCTGGCATCCGTGATCTGTGTCGGAGCCATAATCAGCGGATTATCAAGATAGCAGATAGCATAAAATTCAAGTGGCTTGATTATCTGAACACCAAAATTGACATAACCGAAATCAGCCGGGGTATAATTTCCAACCACAATCACTTCAGGCACAACGTTCGTAACCTGGTCAGGATTGATACTAAAATATACAGGAAGCGGATCATTTGTGATATATGCAAGAGGAGATCCTTCAAGAGGAGAGGCCAGCACAACCTGCCCGGATGGATCAATTACAAGGAATTTGGTCAGATTATATTCACCCGCCCTTATCTCTATCTTTTCACTGATAAACCCTGAACCGAAAGCATATACAGGGATCAGCTTATCAGTCATAACAGGATTGCCATTCAGATCCTCTATTGATATCATGAGCTGGTAGGAGACCATACCGCTGTCAGAGTGTGCCTGATTTGCTGACTGCAGCCTGATTATTAAGGCTGAAAGAGAACTCAGCAGTTCCGGTAGCATTCTTGTCGGAGGTGTTTTTCTTGTCGCAGGAATAAAAGGCAAATAATGGCAGGGATGGCCAATATCAGAAGCAAAAATCTGGCGGAGCTTTTCATCTTCTCGAGGATTAATTGGACAATCGGTTGCTTAGTTTATCAGTATATCAGAACAAAAAATATGCCGAAATGAATTATTCATTGTATGATCACTTGTTTCAACGCTTTGTGTCACTTTGTGAAAACCTTTGAGTACTTCGTGTTTAATTTTTTTTTTAACACGAAGGGCACAAAGGGCAGCACGAAGGGCTCAAAGCTGTATACTTCAACCTATTTGTTAACCTTAGCCCAGGTATCCTTCAGCTGGACAGTCCTGTTGAAGACCAGCTTCGAAACGGTTGAATCCGGAATCAACACAGAAATATCCAAGTCTCTGGAACTGAAATCTGTCAAGAGGCATTGCTGTGGATAAGTGAGGGTTCAACCTTGCAGTCTGTGAGTATTTTAAGGGAATCGGGATTAAGCAATGTCCTGTAATCATCATCCTTCTGCCCGGAGGGATCTTCATGGTTGAAGAGCCTGTCATAGAGCCTCACCTCTGCATCAACAGCATGATGCCGCCGATACCCAGTGAAGCGTTCCCTTTACCTTTTTCTCAGTGGCATTGCCGCCACTCCTTGTTTCGGGATCATAGGTGCAGTAAACCTCCTCTATGGCACCGCTCTTTGGATTCTTCTTAAAACCTGTGCATTTCACTATATATGCACCTTTCAGACGTACCTCCATTCCCGGTGCAAGCCGGAAAAACTTGTGAGGCGGGGTTTCCATGAAATCATCCTGCTCCACATAAACCTCACGGCTGAACGGGACACTTCTCTTTCCCATGCTCTCATCCTCAGGATTATTTATGAGTTCCACATCCTCAACCTTGCCTTCCGGATAGTTTTGAATAATTACTTTCAACGGATTCAGCACCCCGAATACCCTGGGCGCTTTCATGTTCAGATCCTCACGTACTGCATGTTCAAGCAGTGAGACATCATTAATGGCTTCAACCTTTGTATATCCTATCAGATCGACAAATCTCTTTATTGATTCGGGAGTATAACCTCTCCTCCGGAGTCCGCAGAGAGTAGGCATCCTCGGATCATCCCAGCCCGAGACCCTTCCTTCCTGAACCAGCTCGAGCAGTTTTCTCTTGCTCATCATTGTATAGGTGAGATTCAACCTGTTGAATTCAATCTGCCTCGGCCTGTAATCGCCTGTTTTAAGCTGATCGATAAACCAGTCGTAGAGAGGACGGTGTACCTCAAATTCAAGGGTGCAGAGAGAGTGGGTTATTCCTTCAAAATAGTCGCTCTGCCCGTGTGCAAAATCGTACATCGGATAGACCATCCATTTATCTTCCTGTCCGGTGATGAGGGCACTTTAATATTCTGTAGATTATCGGATCGCGCATATGCATATTCGGCGAGGTCATATCGATCCTGGCCCTCAGTACACGGCTTCCTTCATCAAACTCCCCTTTATTCATCCTGTCAAAGAGATCGAGATTTTCATCCGACGGACGATTGCGAAAGGGACTTTCAGTACCTGGCTGTGAAGGTGTTCCTTTCTGTGAAGAGATCAGATCAGCAGGCTGATCATCGACATATGCAAGCCCTCTTTTTATAAGATCAACAGCAAAATCATACAGCTTTCCAAAATAGTCAGAAGCATAGAATTCCCTCCCTTCCCAGTCGAAGCCGAGCCAGTGGATATCTTCTTTTATTGAATCTATATATTCGACATCTTCCTTAACAGGATTGGTATCGTCGAAGCGAAGATTGCATTTTCCTCCGTATTTCTTTGCCATTCCGAAATCGAGACAGATGGCTTTGGCATGACCAATATGAAGATAACCGTTTGGTTCGGGAGGGAAACGCGTTACAACTTTCCCGTTGTTCTTCCCATCCTTCAGATCTTCAGCAATAAACTGTTCTATAAAACTTACTGAGGGTTTAAATTCTTCTTTATCCCCGCTGTTCACTTCATTCATCCCTATAATTTTAAGATTACAAAAATAGGATGAATTTGAAGATCAACCTCTTTGTAGAGAATTATTTTTTTATTAAACACGAAGGAACACAAAGGATAGCACAAAGGAGCGCAAAGGATCTGATTATTTGAAAAATCCTGCTCAGCTGATGTTCTCGGGTTTAATATATTCTTTAAGGTCATTTATATATTCAATGAATTTTTGTCTCCCCAGAGGTGTGATGCTGCAGAGTGTCTGTGGGTAGTTATTCCTGAATTTTTTAATTACATCAATATATCCTGCTTCCTTAAGCTTTGTTATCTGGATGCTCAGGTTTCCTGCAGTTGACCCGGTCTGTTCCCTGATGTAAGTAAATTCTGCCATCTCGGTTCCGGCAAGGAGCGAAATCACGGCAAGCCTGAGCTGGGAATGCAGTATCGGGTCGAGATCTTTAAACCTTGTCATGATCTACTTTGTTTTTTAGCATATACCCGGGAATAAGATAACCAATTAGCACTGCAACAGGCATACCAAGTGGTCCTATTACAGGCCCGCCAAAATGCACCAAAAGAGCAATAATCCAGAAACAGATTCCTCCTGCAATAAGCGGTCTGAATCTGATAATAATTCCTGAAATAAAGGTTGGAATTCCTGCAAGAAGTAGGATGTACGGGGCATACCGTCTGCATACTTTTGGCATGAATTATAAATAGGATGAACATCGAAATCAAGAATGCCATCCAGGTCCACATCTAGACTGTGTCAGCATATGTGTGCACCCTTACCTTTCGTCCGTTTAAAAAGCCGTAATGTCATTGAAACGAACACTCCGGGAATTACAAGAAACCATACATAATAAGGATGAGTACATCATTGTGAATCTGGTCAGAAAGTATTCTGAAAGGCTGCAGATTAATATCAGCCAGCCCCAGAACAGAAGATGAAAACTGCCCTGACGGATATTGACTCTTGTCTTGTTTATCATTTCAGATATGATCCTCAGGCTTTCTTCACCTGTCATCATTTTTTCATTTGTTTTCCATAATAATGATTACTTTTATGTGAATGTTGATTATGAATATAAATATGTTACAAATATAAAGTAGTTTATAATATAAACCAAATAAATTATCGAATATTTTGCACTTTTTAATAAAATAACGTGTATTGTATTAATTATTAATAAGTTATCTTTAATTACAGACACTAACCTTTATTCCTGAAATGAATTCATTGATTTTCTTCGCTCCCCACTTCGCTTTCGCGTAGCTTCAGCGAAGCAAAGTGGGGTCGGGGTAAACGAAGAAAATCAATGAATTATGGTTCAGAAGGTAAGATTCTACTGATTTTTAAGTGCCTTTAAGAAGATTCTTAAAATTGTAAAAAACACAAAATAAACCATGGGTCAGATACAGATCGAAAACATGGAGTTTTACTCCTTTCACGGGCACTTTAAGGAGGAACAGATTGTTGGGAATAAGTTTCTTGTTGATCTTGTAATAGAAACGGATATGAAGATCCCGGCAGGAAGCGATAATCTTAAGGATGCAGTTGATTACCAGCGGATTTATCAGATCACGAAGCTTCAGATGGAAAAGAAGTCGCATCTTCTTGAACATATTGCAGGCCGGATAATTGATGCCATTTATGCCGAGATGGAAGGGATCCAGAAGATCACTGTTAAGGTGTCAAAGATGAATCCGCCAATGGGAGGAAAGATAGGATCGGTTAGTGTTGTTCTTACAAGATAAGATACGCGTTGATCAAAGAAACATCAGAACAGAAGTAATAAGGGTTGTAGCGATAACAAAATATCTGTAAACATTTTCAGGGAACAGCTTTACAATACGGATCCCTGCAAAGATTCCCAGAGCTATGAACGGAATTGACAAGCAGATCGAGCATCAGGAAATTCCATGTGATATTCTTCCATACCACTGCCTGAAGAGGCAGTTTGCTTGTATTTATTATAAGATAAAGCCAGGCTCCGGTGCCGATAAATTCTTTTTTGGGAAGTCTCATTGCAAGAAAATAGAGTGTAAAAACCGGACCGGCGGAATTGCCGATCATTGTTGCAAAACCTCCTGCAAGACCCAGAAGTGATGCAACCAATGGGACTTTCAGGGATTTCACCACCCTTCTTGTTCCGTAGATCGTTAAGGACCATCAGGATGAGCATTATCCAGACAACTGTCATCATCACAATCCTGAACTGGTTATTATTCACCATCTTGCCTGTGATCAAGTGCAATTATGACACCTGCAGCAGCCCAGGGAAGGATTCTGAATATATACTTCCAGACTGCACTCCTGTGGTAATAGATAACGGCCATAATATCCGCAGCAATCAGCATTGGGAGGATCACTCCTGTGGAGGGCTTTGCCCCGAAGATGAGAGCCATCAGTGGCACCATTGCCAGTCCGAATCCGCTCAGTCCGGCTTTTGACATCCCGATCAGAAGGGCCACTACTATGAAAAGCAGAATGTTGACAGGGGTCAGACCCGGGAATAATGTGAGAAGATACGAGGTCATTTGATCTGATGGCAAAATTTGAAAGGGTCAAAGATATAACAAATGACTTGAAATTCTCTCAGTGTACCTCTGTGCAATCTTGACCTCTGTGCTCTCTGTATAACTTTTTTAAGAACTTTACACAGAGACACACAGAGAGCTCACAGAGTTCACAGAGAGATCAGAGACAGGATGTTGTTGATTTTGGAATATGTCCCCAGGTATCTTACTATTGAACTTATCGAACCGAAGAGTAATATGAAAACAAAGCTCATAACAATATCTGGTTGATAATTTATGACTGAAAAGATCGAGATTGAGTAATATTTTTGAACCAGCAGGATTCCTGTAAAACTTAATGCTATTCCAATTATTAATCTTAAGATGGGCAATGGTTTTAGGATTATGCCAATTTGCATAGAATATTTTTTCCACCTGTAGAGATTAAATACTAAAAGAACCAAGCACAATTACAGCTAATGATCCGGGGAGCCACCTGAGAAATAATTCAAATGAAAACTGATCGGGGAAGGGCTTGTTTTCAAGTGTATCCATAACTGATTCATAGGTCAGGCTGCAAAATTGCAGACTGTTTATATTGCTTAATACAACGATGCCTAATCTGTCTTTGGGGCAAACCGCCATAATTGCACTATAATTTTCATCAAGACCGGTATGAATTATCATATCCTTTTTGTTATTCGTAAATCGCATCCAGCCCATTGCATAGTTGCCTTTGGCAGGAGTTATAAGATTGTTATAACTGTTTTCTGAAATAAGTGTATCACCAGCTGACGTAACTCCCCTGTTTATCATCAAAGTGAGATAACTGCCTAAATCAGTGACATTGCTTGAAACATACCCATAAGCCGCAGCATAATCGGAATGGGGATAAATCCTTGTCTTATGCGGCATATTGAAGATCATGTATTGATGTGACTGGAGAGTATTCTTCAGTAGATCATCATTAAATCCTGCATAAGACATTTTCATACCAACTTTGGCAAAAATGTTTTCTGAAAGGAATTGGGTGTATTTCTGGTTTGTAACCTCTTCAACAATGAGTCCCAGGAGAAGGTAGTTCAGGTTTGAGTAGCAAAATCCTTCACCGGGTTTGCTTATGAGTTCCACCTTTCTCAGATGTTCAATGAGTTTGCTCTTATACAATTGGAAATCATTTGACGGATAATCAAAAAATCCATGCTGACTTCCGATTCCGCTTGTGTGGTTAAGAAGATTGCGCACTGTTATCTGTTCAGTTGCCCGGATATCCTTTAACTCAAACCATGGAATATATCTCCGCACGGGTTTATCAATGTCTATTTTCCCCTTTTCTGACAGGATCATCACTGAAAGCGCTGTAAAGGATTTGGAGCAGGAGCCGATCAGATAATTCTTGTTTGCATTGACTGAATTTTTACTGAATCTGTAGATTACAGAATCATTCCTGATAACCCTGACATCGGCATCAGGGATGTTATATTTCTGAATAAGCTGGTTGATCCGGCTATCAAGCTTTCGGGGATCAATTACTTCCTCCTGTGCTTTGCCTGAGATAAGTGAAATAATCAGGAAGGACAGAAGGGCTAAGGATCTGCAGATGTGAATCTTTTTCATGATTTAATTAATTAATGTTTAACATGAACCAAAATTCAGGATCTCTGAAATGGAGATGCAAATAATTTCTGCAAACCGGCCGGAATTAGTCGCCGAAAAGTGAAATGGAACTGATTGGTGTTTTGTTGTTCCCTGAAAGTGAAAAATCGGGAAGCTGGTCATCAGATGTTTTTATAGAATTCTTCCCTGTATGAATCACCGATTGGTATGTATTTATTCCCGATCCTGATCCTGTCATGTTCAATGCTGTTTATCCCTGCCAGGGATACAATAAACGATTTATGGCATCTGATAAGCCCTGCAGGAAGCAGCTTTTCAAGTTCGTTAATTGAATGGCTTGCAATTATTTTATCAGTTGTGGTTACAATATTCTGATAATCCCTCATTCCCTCGATATAGAGGATCTCATCAATGAATATTTTCACAAGCTTGTAACCTGATTTGACAAAAATATAATCAACAGGCTTACGGACTGTCAATCAGTGCAGTCTGCTGCCACTGAATGTAATCGGTTGCCTTGTTTACAGCAAGGCTGAAGCGGTCGAAGGTATATGGTTTAAGAAGAAAGTCCGTAACAGCCAGGTCAAAGCCTTTCATAGCATACTCACCGAAAGCGGTTGTAAGTATTACCTGGGGCCGTCTGACCATGTTTTTCAAGCAGCTCAATCCCTGTCATCTTATCCATCTGAATATCAAGGAAGATAAGTTGAATGGCGTTGTTTCTGATAAATTCCAGGGCAACAATTGAATTTGAAAAAGTCGCCACCAATTGCAGCTGGGGCAACTTTTCAGTAAAGGATCTTATTTTTTCAATTGCCAGCGGTTCATCATCCACTGCAATACAGCTAATACTCATCCAGCTTAAGTTTTAATTCTACATTAAATCGATTGTTATTTTCTGAAATTTTGAAACTGTTCCTGCCCGGGTAAATTATTTCAAGCCGACGTCTGACGAGATTCAGTCCTATTCCATTGGTTGATTTGCCTTCTGTTTCCGGTGAATTTTCAAATTCATTGTTTACCCTGAAAATAACATTGCTTTCATTTATGTCAACAGAGATACTGATTATGTTTTCCCCCTCTTTTGCTGAGGAATGTTTATAGGCATTTTCGATTAAAGGTACAAACAGCATGGGCGCTATCTGTAGATGTCCGGGCTGTCCGGTAAGTTTGTAATTCAGATAATTTTCCCCTGAGGTACGTAACCTGATCAGTTCAATATAATCCTCAATATTCCTGATTTCCCTTGAAAGCGGTATCTTTTCAGCCTTCGCCTCATAGATCATGTACCGCAACATGTCACCCAGTTTTGAAATTGAACTGGATGCTTTTACAGCATCATGAGAAATAAGGTAATCAATATTATTTAATGTATTGAACAGGAAATGTGGGCTTACCTGCATTTTTAACAAAGCCAGTTCGCTCTGTGTATTCTGCAATAACAGATCCTGCTTTTCTCCTTTCGAGTCTGATTGCATCAGAAAATCTTCTGAAGACTATCGCAAGAAATATTACAATTATATGGGGTATCAGGGAGCTTAGTATTTCCCATAAACCATGACGTGTTGCAGGAATAGCAAAAAATGCCAGCTGGAAAAGAAGGATTGCTGTAAGAATGACCAGATTCCTTTTACTCCTTCGGGCAGGAGGGATACCCAGGAATGTTGTATAAAATAAGATCAGAGCCATTACAAGTTCCAGGGAAACAAGATAGACGAAGTGTTGTGATAATGAAGAATCAGGCCTTGCCTGGAGATAGATCTGGCTGAGGATAATAATAAAAGCAGTAAATATCAACCAGAAGAAAATATGGGCAATTATTTCTACTGACTTTTTCATGATAATGTAAATTTAATATTTATGAATCATTAAAAGTCAGGTATAATAAAATCCTCTGCAAATATTTTCTGCAAACCGGTTGAAATGATCTGCAAATCTCCTCTGTGTAACTCTGTGATCACTCTGTGCCCTCTGTGTAACTTTTTTAAGAACTGTACACAGAGAAACACAGAGGAGTCACAGAGAACACAGAGTAAATTATTTAATTTAAATTATTTACATTTACAGATAGGCTTAAATGGAGATGGATTTGAAGGGTTGGGATTTAAGTTGCATTTATCAATTAATTTGGCTAATACTATCTTTTAATTATATACTCATTAATATGAAAACCAATATTGGTGACGAACCTGCCGGAAATCTCAGATCTCGCAGGGATTTTTTCAAGACCACCGGTCAGGTTGTTGCCGCCTCAGCTATTGCGGGCGGCTCAATTCCATATATTCACCCTGATGAAAGCAAGGAACAGCATCCGGCTTGCCGGTTGAGCGTTCCGATGCAGCCATGATTGGTCCCGGGGACAACATCAAGGTAACCAAGATTGAAACATTTGTTTTAAAGAACTCCTGGGTCTTCGTAAAAATCTCAACCGATGCAGGAATTACAGGCTGGGGTGAGATGCTGAAGGATGATGCCAAAGCATGTGCTGCAGGCGCCCTTGAGGTTGGCAACTATCTCATCGGGAAGGATCCGTTGCGTGTCGCTCATCACTGGCAGGCAATACACAGGGGAGCTTTTTACAGGGGAGGTCCGATCAAAACAGCAATCCTGAGCGGTATCGATCAGGCATTGTGGGATATAACCGGAAAAGCCTTTGGAGTTCCTGTCTACAGACTGTTTGGTGGTCCTACAAGAGACAGGATAAGAGTCTATGGAACTCCTGATCCGAAAACCGGAGTTAATGCAATTAAAGTGGGACCGGAGGGAGGACAGAGGCAGGCTATCAAATATGTCGAAGGACAGAAGTTTGTTGATGAGGTTGTTGAAAGATTTAAAGCTCTTCGCGACAAGTTAGGATCAGGTGTGGATATTGCTGTTGATTTTCATGGTGCAGTGCAGCCTCCGACGGCATTGCTTCTGATAAAAGCTCTCGAACCATTTAATCCATGGTTCTATGAGGAAGTTGTACAGGCGCTTAATATTGATGTAATGGCAGAACTTGCAAGGAAAACACATATTCCGATTGCAACAGGTGAAAGGATCTTTACAAAATGGGGATTCAGGGAGATCCTTGAAAAGCGTGCTGCAACCATTCTTCAGCCGGATGTTTGTTATGCCGGTGGTATATCCGAACTCAGGATCATAGCCGGAATGGCAGAGGCTTATTATACACCAATTGCTCCTCATAATCCGCAGGGACCATGTTCCCTTGCTGCAAGCTATCAGATAGCTGCCTGCATACCGAACTTTCTTATCCAGGAGCGGGGTGACAATGAATATTCAGATCTGCTTGCGAAACCACTGCCTCCTCTAAAGGATGGTTACCGTCCGCTGCTTACCGGTCCGGGTCTCGGCATCACAATTGATGAAGATAAGCTCCGTGCCCAGGTTGGAGAACCGGCACCCTACAACACCCGCTATGATCCTGACGACGGATCGGTTGTAGACTGGTAGTATTCAGATACATAAATACTTTACCGATGCCGATTGTTAAAATTAAAAACTACCGCTGGATAATCGTTACCCTGATTTTCCTGGCGACAACAATAAACTATATTGATCGTCAGATAATCGGATTGCTGAAACCTATACTTGAGATTGAATTCAGCTGGACCGAGACCGATTTTGCTCATATTGTGATGGCTTTTACAGCTGCATATGCAATCGGGCTCCTGGCTCTTGGCAGATTTATCGACAGGATCGGAACGAGGCTGGGCTATGCTTTCATTATATGTCTCTGGAGTGTTGCAGGTATGTTTCATGCTGTTGCAAGAAGCGCAACCCATTTTATGGTGGCAAGATTTGGACTGGGATTTGGTGAAGCCGGAAATTTCCCTGCCGGAGTGAAAGCCATTTCAGAATGGTTCCCGAAGAAGGAGAGGGCTCTGGCAACCGGGATCTTTAATTCAGGAACAAGCATTGGCGTAGTGCTGGCGCTTCTGATTGTTCCATGTGATACTGAGAAATTACGGCTGGCATGAGGTATTCTGGATTACCGGTGGTATTGGATTTGTATGGCTGATTTTCTGGTTGATATTTTATGAAGTGCCTGCCAGGCAGAAAAGATTGTCGGCAGGATGAATTATAACTATATAATGAATGGAAAAGAGGGTGATGCCAATCCCCGGCAGATGAACAAACAAGCTAAAATACATTGGTTAAGGCTGTTCACATTTCCGCAGACATGGGCATTGATAACTGGCAAAGGTCTCATTGATCCAATATTCTGGTTCTTCCTTTTCTGGCTGCCATCCTATTTCTCCTCTGCTTTTGCACTGGACCTTAAAAAGCCAAGTCCTGAATTGATAATAATTTATGCAGCCACAACACTTGGCAGCATACTTGGAGGTTATTTTTCCTCCTTGCTTATCAAAAAGGGATGGACGGTATTGAAAGCCAGGAAAACTGCATTGTTCATCTTTGCAATTCTTGAATTGTCAATAATGTTTGCCCGGTATGCAACTGCTGCCTGGATGGCTGTCGGCATAATAAGCCTGGCTGTGGCGGTTCACCAGGCATGGTCCACAAATGTATTTACAATGGCCTCTGACATGTTTCCCACAGAGGCGGTCAGTTCGGTTGTCGGTATTGCAGGGATGGCAGGCGCTGTCGGAGGAATTCTCTTCCCGATGTTAGTCGGATATTTATTGGACAGCTACAAGGCAGCCGGGCACTTAACCGGCGGATATAACCTGTTATTCACGATCTGCGGCTTGACCTACCTGACTGCATGGACGATTATTCATCTGCTGACAAGGAAGCATGCAGTTGTCAGTTTAAAGGAGCTTCATTAACGGCTTGATAGTATTGGCCTTCATTTATAGATGCTTTTCTCTTCTTTTGCTTTTTTCTTATAGAGTTCCGGAATATCTGCCTTCGGAGATTTACACAAAAAAACTTTAAGCCCGTCTTCCCTGAAATATTTATTATTTACGCAACCTGTTTCTGTTATGGCACTGAATAATTCACTCATTTCACCAACTTCCCGGTTAATATAAATGAATGGACCGTCGGGGATTGAATCCGGAGCCCAGAAGACATAACTCTCGAGGAATGTTATTGGTTCCGGCAAATTGAATTCTTTACCGTAAAAGTGTATAGCACCTCCAACACCATAGTTCCTCTCTGCATATATTGTACAATTCATCTTCTCCTCTTCTGACAACTTGCTGTAAGCCTGTGCCGCAATTCCTGCCAGATCATGCCATCCGGTCATATCTGAATTGACCTGAGATATATTATGAACTTTACCGTCTTCCCAGCGAATGAAGGGATAGATAATTACATGTTTTGTCTTTTCAAGGTAATTACTGTAATTATCCATAGAGAGCAAGGGCAGTGAGCATGGCAGAGCAATTCCGGAAAATAGTACGATAACGGAGAGCACTGCGTAATTGATCCAGCCACGGTTATTCTTCAGATACTTTTCCATTGCATAGGCTCCAAAAGCCAGTAAAAAAGGGATCAGGCCCATCATATAATAAGCTTTGCCATGGAGTACAAAAAAGGCAAGAATAACAATACAGGAACCGACACCTATATATTGATATCTTTTTTCTTCCCTGAAGAATAACAGTGCAATCAGGCCGAACCCCCATACTAATGATGAAGCAAGATTAAGGCTGATTATATCCTCCAGAAAATATCCGGATCTCATATTTACAAGCTGTGTCCTTTTCAGTTCGGCCATATGTGAAATAACCGGGAATCCATGGTTCAGTTGCCAGAAGACGTTGGGGAGGATTATTAATACTCCTGATGCGATCCCAAAATAAAAATATCCGGAAGTCAATAATTTGCGGTGAGGGCTTAAGAGTAGTGCAATAATGAAGCCAAAGATGAAAAAAAGGACTGAATACTTGTTCATAAAGCTCATCCCGAGCAGGATTCCTATGAGCAGCCATAATTGAGGCTTCTCTGATTTTATCATTCTGAATATGAGGTATGTTGCCAAAAGCCAGCAGAGCTCCTCAGTCACATTTGGCGTGAACAATGAATCCAGGAGCAAAAAACCCGGTGAAAGAAGGAATGATGTTGCTGCCAGGATCAAGGCAATTATGCCGCCTCCCAGTTCCAGGATAATTTTTGCTATCAGAAAAATTGAAAGTGCGCCCATGATGGCAGGCAGAACTCTTATTCCGAATACAGAATAACCGGATACTGATTTTATCAGGAAAGACAGAAAACCTGTCAGAGGGGGAATTGTGGCATAACCGAAACTTAAATGGTCGGCCATATTGAAATAGAGCATTTCATCGCGGTGTAGCTCATAATTTGTACTTGTGAAGAGATGCAGGCAGAGTTTGGCAATAATAAAAATGATTGTTATTATCCAGTAACGGGTGGATTTTGAAACTGTTGATGTCATATTTTTAATATTTGGGATGGAAAGCATTTTAGTATTTTCTTTTGAATTCCGAAACAAATCTCAATCTGGCTCTCGAAAGCTGCGACCTGGAGGTACTTGGTGAAATTGACAGGATCTCGCTTATCTCTTCATAGTCGTAACCTTCCAGAAAGTAGAGGGTGAAGATTTTTCCGGCTTTTTCCGGCAGCTCTTTTAATTGTTTCAGAATTCTTGTTCATTGTAATATCAGGCTCATCAGCTGTGGGAGTGGATTCCTTCAGATTCATCCTCCATCCCGCTTAGCAATTTCAATATTTTCAAATCTCATCTTCCTGTTTTTTCTGAGACTGTCAATTGATCTGTTCTGCACGATGCTCTTAAGCCAGGCGCCGAAGCTTACTGTACCTGAGTAATTTTGATATCTCTTCAAATGCCGAAAGAAAAGATTCCTGCATTATGTCTTCAGCCTCCATCGGGTCATTTACAATTCTCAGGCTTATATTATACATTGCCTTATAATATAATTTGTAAATCCTGAACTGTGCCTTCTGGTCGCCTTTCCTGCAGCCGTCAATAAGTTCCCGGTGTAAATTTATCGATGATACATTTGAGTTGAGAAGATCTGTTTTCATGATAAGTAGTTTTGGTTGCTGAGTCAAAACTACAACCGGGTAATGCCGCTGGAACGAACGTGCCTATAAGGATGATGTACATCCCTATAGGCATGTATATTAATTGTGATATGCAATAGCAATAATATCAGAGATTTACTGATTTGCGGAATTCTGAAGGTGTTTTGCCGGAAAGTTTCCTGAACGCATTGTTGAATGCAGTTTTTGAATTGTAACCGACCATTTCGGAGATCTCTTCAACAGTCAGTTTATTATCTTTGTCGCCGGATATGATCTTTTTTGCCTTTTCAACCCTGTATTGTGCCAGCAGTTCAAAGAAGCTTTTATCGAGCTTCTCATTTATAACCTGGGAAACATGATGAGGGCTCTCACCGATTTTTCTGGCAAGCTCGGAAAGAGAAGCCAGGTTGTCTGCATAATATTCCTTCGATTCAAGCTGAGTGACGATATTATTCAGTATTTTCTGTTTACCCTGTTCAGTTAGAGAAGATTTACGGTATTTGCTTACTGAAAGATCCATGAATGAGGTCGACCTGTCAAAATATGAAGAATCATTCATCACCCTGAAATGTGGTTAACAATGTGAAAAGTGCCACATACATGCCGATAAAGTAATCTCCGAGATCTCCCTGGAAATTTAATTTTACAATTATGAATATTACAATAATTGCCAGGAGATGAAAAATTGTATTTCTCAGTGATCTGATTATTTCGTCATCAGTCCTGAAAATAGTTTCGCCTGACTGTTCTGCCTTCTTTATAACCTTTATCAGGGAGATTGAAACATAGAAAAGTATCTGTATATGCTGTAAACAGATTGAGGTACTTTTTTATATTCAGCGGATCATCCGGAATTGTAGTCTGAACCGCAAGGCGTGGCCAGTCAGGATGGAAAGCGTTCAGATAAGAATTATATTTATACTCATCTGGCTGAAGATAATCCGTGAACATGTATCCCAGATAAAGCAGAAACAGGATAAAATGAATCCACTCTTTTTTTGAATCGGACTGATCAATTGTTCTTTTAATAAAAAGGTAAAGGAACGGGCCGATTGTAAGATTCAGAGGTTCTGTCGTATTTGTTATATAGAGGGCTTTAACGACATAATCCCGTAAGATTAAGGGTTTGTTCCAGGATACAGAGCGAAAGTGCAAGCAGCAGGAGACCCTGATACCTGTTTGCGGCAATGTTTGGTGACGGTTTGAAGAGGAAGAAAAGAGAAAGCACAATTCCCTGAAAAACCCCGATAAACATAAATACCGATCGGGCATCAATATTTGTTGCAGTGTTCATATAAAAAAAATCAAATTCAGTTAACAGTTGAAATTCTCATACTATTAACTCTGTGGTTCTCTGTGCTTCTCTGTGCCCTCTGTGTAACTTCTTAATTTCTAGAAACCTCCCATCTTCCATCCATCGCGGTAAGTAGCGGCGAAGGTATTTTTCGGCATCGGGATAATTCGGGAACTTCATGTTAACGGCATCCCATTCAAGCAGCTGATCCGGAACACGGTTTGCCACTGTGCCCAGGAGTATGGCTTCAGTCATTGGTCCTGTCTGTGCGAAATGAGACTCGGTTTTTGGTCCGCCGATACAGGCAACAACAAAAGCATGATAATGATTTCCGGCTTCAAAGACAGGTCTTTTATAATTCACGAATTTGTCTTCAGGAAGAAGTACCGGTAATTCCTGGTGGGGGATAAGCATGGCTCCATCTGTCCCGATGAGCATAGCAGATTCAGCAGGATACTCTTTCCCTTTGAAGAGGTCCCTGATCTCCTGTGGAGGAAAGAATTCACCGTCAAACCATTCAACCGGCAGGACATCTGATTCTGTCTTCTCATTTCCCGGGAACATCCATGTGATATGGTCGCCCTGTGGCCAGGTATCGCCTCTTCGTTCAGGAGAATCTTTCCATGATTTCTGAACTTCAGAAATAACAGAGATCGGCGATTTCAGTCCTATCCCTTTCCATACGGCATCAAAGATATGGCAGCCGATATCTCCCGACCATCCTGTGCCGAAATCGAGCCAGGCCCTCCACTTCATCGGATGATATATTTCAGGTGCGTAAGGCCGTACAGGTGCTGTACCAGTCCAGAGATCCCAGTTGAGAGATACCGGAGGCTGTTCTCCCTGGGCAGGACGAGGTCCCATGAGTCTGTAATTCTCAACGGCGCCCGGACGGTTTGAGCAGAGGTAGGCATGTTTTATCTTTCCTATGGCACCGTCCTTAAGAAGCTGTACGGCAGTTTTGTCTCCGGGTCTTGCAGCGAACTGGGTGCCGAGCTGGGTTACTACCCCGGCTTTGACAGCCGCTTCGGTAAGCAGCCTGACTTCGGCCACATCATGACACATCGGTTTCTGGCAGTAGACATGCTTCTTCAGTTTGATGGCAGAAAAGGCAATAATAAAGTGATTATGATCGGGTACAGTGACATTTACAGAATCAATTTTATCTCCCTCTTTTTCAAGAAGCTCACGCCAGTCAGAATAAGTGCGGGCCCCGGGAACAGCTTCGGAGGCCTTTTTCAGATTATCGGCATCCACATCACATATTGCAACTATCTGAACATTCGGATCCTCTTTGAATTTCTGAAGATCTCCCCATCCCATTCCACCTACGCCAATGCAGGCATGATTAAGCTTCCCGCCGGAGGAAGGTGAATTGGATGAACATTTGATGATGAAAGGCGCTGCAATAGCAGTTGCAGCAGCAGTCTGTATGAACTTCCTGCGCGATGGTGAATGAAGATGATCTGTCATATACTTATGAATTAGTAAATGTGTTAATACCTTAAATTATTCAGCCTGTCTGTAAATGTAATAAAATCAATTCTTATCCCGATCTGATCACGTGTCAAACAGTGATAAAATTTTGATTATTTTAATTATCTGGCTTATTTGGTAATCTGCTGAAAATGCCATTTATTTAAAGTATGGTTTTTAAACTGGTAAAAATATTCATATGATTTTTAAATCTGCCCCGCTTTACTGGCTTAATTCTTGGTTCATTGTTTCTTATATCATTTCAGGCCAGTTCACAGTCCGCCAACTGGACCCAGTTCCGGGGCAGCAATGGCAGCGGTTGTGGCAGAAGCTGAAAATATTCCTCTGAAATGGGATGACTCAGTGATAAAATGGAAAAAAGAAATTCATGATAAAGGGCCATTCATCACCTGTGGTTTATGGAAACCAGGTGTGGGTAACAACTGCAAAGGCTGACGGGAAGGAGCTTTATGCTGTTTGTCTTGATTTTAAAACAGGTGAAACTATTTATGATATAAAGGTCTTTACGCCCGCTGATATTGAGGAAAAGCATCAGCTGAATACATATGCCACACCAACTCCATGTATTGAAAAAGGCTTTGTTTATGTTCATTACGGCAATGCAGGAACAGCATGTATAAATACTTCAGATGGCACTATTAGTCTGGAAGAATTCAGATTTTAAATGCAAGTTTGTACAGGGACCGGCTTCCTCTCCGGTACTTTATAAAAACCTTATTATTCTGCATTATGAAGGTGTCGATGTAAGATTTCTTGTTGCTCTCGACAAATCGAGCGGTAAGCTTGTCTGGAAGAGCGATCGTCCCGCAGATCCTTATAAACCATTGCCTGACATTGGGAAAAAAGCATATACCACACCTTTGATCCTTAATGTTAAAGGACACGATTTGCTGATCTCAAACGGTTCAGCAGTTTGTATCGCGTATGAACCGGGAACCGGAAAGGAAATATGGAGAGTGGTTGACGGAGCTGAATCAACAATTGCCATGCCGATAACCGAAAATGGAGTGATTTACTTTTATACAGGATTCATGGTTGCAGACGACGGGTCAAATTACACCAATTTTCTTGCTGTAAATCCTGATGGACGGGGAGACATTACAGCTACAAATATATTATGGAAAAAACGCGACGCTCTGGCTCATAACCAGATGCTGACTCCGGTTATCAGGGATGGACTGATATACACTGTCAACAGCCGTAACATAATGATGTGTATTGATGCTAAAACAGGAGAAGAGGTATGGTCAAAGCATGTTACATCGGATTATGATGCTTCACCTTTGTACATTAACGGGAATATCTGGTTTTTCTCGGCTAAGGGAGATATCCTGGTATTAAAAGCCGGCAGGAAATATGAGGTTGTAGCGCAGAGTAAAACCGATTCGGGGATCTTTGCAACACCTGCTGTTCTGAGAAACTCAATGATTCTGAGAACCCAGAACTTTCTGTACAGGATCGGAGGGGAATAGTCGTTTACATCCTCACCATGGTCTGAATATTCGTGATAGACACGTCTGATATGAAATGGGAGTTCCCTTGAAGGCTATTTAGGGTTGATCCGGTGAGAAATAATCCCTCACAAGTGTAAGGATCCTGTTTACATCATTCTGGGGTACAAGTCTTTTTACAAGAACCCGGTTAAACATATCTATTGCAATCTCAAGTTTTTCAGGCAGAACCTGATCGGCCCCCACCCTGTAAAGTTGTTCAATATTCTGGATTGTTGCAGCCCTGACAATAATATGGACTTTGCTGTTAATATGCCTGACTTTTTCAATAATTGCCATTGAAGGTATAATGCTTCCTACCGAGATAACCACAATATCTGCAGTATCAACATGAGCCTTTATCAGTATAGGTTCATTGATAGCATCACCATACAAAACCATGTCGCCGTTCATTCATCTTCTCCCTTGCAAGCGCCGGATCAAAAACTATTGATATATGCTGCAGATTATTGTATTTGCCATCATCGATAATTTCAGTGCACTGGCATCCTTGCCAATTATTACAAGATGATTTTTAAAATCAGGCAACTGTATTTCTTTCAGTGGGAAAAGGCCATTGATCATGAATTGAGGCAATGGCAGTTTCAGTATCAATTTTACAAGGGGTGAAGCAAGGTAGAACAGGAATGGGGTCAGAGCCATTGTAATAACAGCAACTGCAAGGAAGAGATGGTAGTAAAAATTATCAAGAATTGCAGTATCGAATCCTATTTTAGCAAGGATGAACGAAAACTCTCCTACCTGGCTGAGAGCTAATCCTATCAGCACAGTTCCCTGGAGAGTATGCCCCAGGATGAATCCTGTTCCTCCTGCAATTATTGTTTTCAGGACAATCACAAGCAGGACGCTCAGGAGAACCAGCTGGAAATTTTCGATAACAAAGGAGATATCAAGCAGCATGCCGATAGAGACAAAGAAGAAGCTTGTGAATACATCCTTTATCGGGCAGGAAATTTCCAAAAACATTATGGCTGTATTCCGATTCCGAGATCATCAGTCCGGCAAGAAAGGCGCCGAAAGCAAGTGACATGCCGAGGCTGGATGTGAGCAGGGCGATTGCAAAGCATATCAGGAAGATAGCCATCATAAAGAGTTCCTGGTTCTTTGTCATGGCTATCAGGTTCAGCAGTTTTGGCAGCAGCCACCTGTTTCCGGCATAAACCAGCACAATGATGAAGATCACCTTTAGATGTAAGTATTATAAGTTCCTTTGGGATATTGAGTGAATTATCAGCCAGCAGATTTCGCCAGAAGCAGCAAGCGGGATCAGCATTAGATCCTGGAAAATCAGGATCCCGAGGACAGTCCTTCCATAGTTTGAGGTTAATTCCGATCTCTCCTGCAGCATCTTCAGTACCAGGGCGGAACTGCTCAGCGCAGCCAGGAAGCCTATAAAGAGGCCTCCCTGCCAGCTCATACCGAAGAAGTGAGATACAACAAAGAAGAGACCTGCAGTTATAATAACCTGCAAAAAGCCGCCAAGGAATACAATTCGCCTTATTTTGAGAAGGTGCTGGAGTGAGAACTCCATCCCGATCGTAAAGAGCAGCAGAACAACCCCTATCTGAGCCATCAGATCGATCTCATGCTGTGCATTTACAAGCGACAGGAGGTAAGGCCCTGCAATTATCCCCGTGAGGAGATAACCAACAACTGTCGGAACCTTTATCCTTGTGAAGATGAGGTTCACAAATGTGGACAGGGCAAAGATTATTACTATATCCTTTAAAATAGAGAGCTCCATGTCTTTTTTTCAGAAGGTGTGAGTAGTCCGGGTAATAAAGATATAATTTTCTGGTGAAACAGATGTTCATCTGTTGGAGCTATCATTCCTCGTGAGATATTCAGTCGACTAACTTGCGCATTTTTATCCGACGTTTAAAATACTAATTTCCCGGGTTAAAAACCATCCGGAGCTGTTATTATTATTTTGGCATAGTAGCAAACGATGTTTTATGAAGTTCGTTTTCAAAATATTTTTTCACTGCATTCAGATATGCAAGAAAAGCTCCGGATGCCATTTTACATGAGCAGAGAGCGACAAAATAATGTCATCAGGATACTCATTTCACTGATTAAAAGATTAGTGGCATAGTTATTGTAAGAGATATTGATAAACTGACCAAGATGAAAAAAACTATTACCCGTATTGCCGTTTTTATGGCTATTATTCTGGTAGTCGTAATATCGTGTGAGAAAAATAAGACCGACAATCATAATTTAAGCCAGGGAGCTGAAAAATTTCTTGAGCTCAAAACCCGTATGAATGCAGTGAACGCAGGATCCGGACAAATGAGCGATTTCCTTTCGGTCATCGGAAGAAGTCAAGTAAAGGAAGGGGATATCAACATTTCCGGGACCGATGTGGATTCTTCATATATTGACAGCATATCTGTCAATCCTGATGATTATTGGAGATTACTTTACCTGTGCGAAAGTAACTGATTCCGACAATCCGGATGGGACCCACACTACAATTTACGATTATGGGGATGGGTGTGATGAGTACGGGGCGCTGTACAAAGGGAAGGTAACATATATCTGGAGCAATACCGGTAATGACTATTATTCAAAGGTATTCTATGAAAACTATTACTGTTATGGTGTTACGATGAACGGGGTTTCGGAATATTCATTCGTATCTGACGGAAATTCATGGTACAGCACAGGCGGTAAGGAGATTGCCGGTGATTCAACTATTACAGTTATGCCGGTTGTTTTTAACTGGTCAGGTTCGTCCATTGGTCATGAGGATATAACAATCGTTACAGATGACAACAGCAGATATATTTATCTGTCAGACTACAGCAACAAATGGGATAGTGTGTCATATACAGTATCGCATGGATCATACTATTATAAAAACGAGTCAACGGACTTACAACAGTGAATATCAGTATACTGTGACAAGCCACTTGGTTACAAGCTATAAATGTACCGAATCATGGGTTCCTGTTTCCGGAGTTGAAACAATTACTGATACTCAGAATGATGTTATAAATACCTATTCTGTTGATTATGGCAAAGGAGAATGTGATAACCAGGCTATCCTGACAGAAAACGGAAACACTTCAGAAATTGATTTCAGTAAGATCTTTTACGATAAGGTAGACAGTTCCGGTACTGTATCTCCTGCATCACCGGCCCGTAAGGGAAAGAAATAATCTGAAGTCAAAAATTACAATAATGTTTTCTCTGTTTCACTCTGTGATATCTCTGTGACCCTCTGTGTAAAAATATTTAAGAAATTACACAGAGATCACAGAGTTGGCACAGAGTTACACAGAGGACTTTTAAGACAACCTCAAGAATTATGAACTTTCCGGCTTTTCTTTTTATCATAAGTGCATCAGCCGGTTGCAACTGAAAATCAATTATATTTAAGCTGCACATTTAAAAATTTCAGATAATGAAAGCAGCAGCAGGTTTATCATTATTCATTCTGTTTATAATTGCAGGATGCACCGGAAAGGAAAAGCATACATCTCTTAAATTTGCAGGTTGGCACTCAGCCCGACGGCAGCATACTTGTTCCTTCCAATCAATTGCTGCGACCTGCAGGATTTCAGGTTTACCTGCCGGGACGGCCTGTTGATCTGGCGCTGACGCCGGATGGGAATTTTCTTCTTGTTAAAAACAAGGATGACCTGGATCTGATAAGACTATCCGACCGGACAGTTATGCAATCGCTTCCTTTTGAGAGGAGCGGAGCCTCATTTACCGGGATCTGTCTGTCTCCTGATGGCAGCCGGATTTATGTTACAGATGCGGAAAACCGGATCTGCATTGCTGAGTTTGACAAAAACAGGATAATGCAATGGAAAGAGCCTGTCAGGTTGCCCTCTCCATCAATCGGAGAATCGCCTGTACCCGGAGGAGTTGATCCTGAATGAGAAAGGAGATAAATTATATGTAACACTAAGCAGGAACAATTCGCTTGGAGTTGTTGATCTTTCTGATAATTCAGTTATCTGAAATAGCTGTTGGCATAGCACCCTTCAGTGTGTTATGTGTATCGCCGGCAAAAGCTTATGTAAGCAACTGGGGAGGACGCCGGCCTGAAGATGGCGAATCATCATACAACTCATCGGGCAGCCGGGTACTCGTTGATCCGAAAACAGGAATAGCAAATAATGGTTCTGTATCGGTTGTGGATTTAGTTCGTAAAATCCAGACTAAAAATATTGAAGTCGGCCTGCACCCTTGCTCAATGGTATTAAGTCCCGACGGAAAGAAGCTTTATGTTGCATGTGCAAACAGTGATATAATTTCGGTTATAAGTACTGAGAGTGATGAGGTAATTGATACAATTTCCGTACACAGCAGGAAGGATCTCCTTTTTGGCAGTTCCCCCAACTATCTTGCGATTTCTCCTGACGGTAACTATCTGTATGTTGCCAGCGGAACAGAAAATGCCATTTGTGTCATTCAGACCGGAACCCCTGCAAAACTTCTGGGATATATTCCGACCGGATGGTATCCGGGTTCAGTTATTCTGAACAGGACGGGTGACATTCTGTATGTGGCAAATGTAAAGGGTGTCGGATCACGAAATCAGCGTCCGGATCGTAAAGGGCATAATTCCCATGACCATCTGGGTTCAGTTTCAATCATTCCGGTGCCTGACAAAAACAGCACTGAAGGAGATGACTGAAACAGTTCAACTGAATAATTCTTTTGCATCCGGATTGAAACTTGCAGCGAATGCTTCCCTCTTTCAGACATGTTGTCTATATAATAAAAGAAAACCGGACATATGACCAGGTGTTTGGCGACATGCCCCAGGGAAATGGCGATACTTCGCTTGTGCAATTTGGAAGGGAGGTCACCCCAAATCATCACCTGCTGGCTGAAGAATTTGTATTGCTTGATAATTTCAATTGCAGCGGTGTTTTAAGTGCAGACGGCCATCAATGGACAGATGAAGCATTTGTTACCGATTATCTTGAAAAATCTTTTGGTGATTTTACCCGCAGCTATCCATATGACGGGGATGATGCTCTTGCCTATGCCAGTTCCGGTTTTATATGGGATAATGTTCTGAAACACGGATTGACATTCAGAAATTATGGTGAATTCGTGAATGCTGTTATCGAACCGGAAGATGCTTCATTTTCGGAAATCTATCAGGATTTTAAAAACGGAACAAATAAGATAAGGATAAAGGCAAAAGCCAATCTTGAACAGCTCATTCCTCATATGTGTCCCACATATATCGGATTCCCGAACACAGTGTCGGATGAATACAGGGCAGCTGAATTTATAAAGGAGCTCAGGGAATTCGAAAAAAATGACAATTTCCCCAATTTCATTATAATGCTGCTTCCCAATGATCATACAAGCGGGACACGTCCCGGCATGCCTACGCCAAAGGCTTCTGTTGCTGACAATGATCTGGCCCTGGGTCAGATTGTTGAGGCAATATCTGAAAGCAAATTCTGGAAAGAGACCTGCATTCTTGTTACGGAGGATGATCCGCAGGATGGACTTGGACCATGTCGACGGTCACAGGACAGTCGGGATGGTAATAAGTCCGTATACAAAAAGGGGAAAAGTCATTTCAACATATTATTCGCAGATAAATATGGTAAGGACCATTGAAGATATCCTGGGGTTGCCGCCGATGAATCAGCTCGATCTGTCTGCTGAACCGATGAGTGATTGTTTTACAGACAAGCCTGATTTCAGACCATATAAAGCTGTCAGGAATAAAATCCCTCTCGATCAGTTGAATCCGCCTCTTGTCTCGCTTTCCGGTGATCAGTTATACTGGGCGAAAAAATCGATGGAGCAGGATCTTGATGATGTTGACCGTATCGATGAAGATGTTTTTAACAGGATCATATGGCATTCGGTGAAAGGGTATGACAGGCCGTATCCGGATCTGAAGAAATGAACCTTTCCCCTAACCCCTTTAAGTAAGTTACAAACCCATCCCCTAACCCCTTCCCTTAAGACTAAGGGAAGGGGCATAAGACGTTGAATAACACGTCCTTACCCTCCCCTTATTTTTTAAGGGGAGGGCAGGGAGGGGTTAAAAACTCATATAAGGGGAGGGCACTGAGTGGTTAAAGCTCAATAGGGGAGTTCAGGGAGGGGTTAAAAACTCAAAAATACCGTGTTGTTCGCTTGGAGTTGCAGGGTGAATAATTTCCCCTATCTTTGCAGTCCATTAATAACAGATATTTGAAAACGTTCTCTGATTTAGGTATTTCCGGCACTTTTTTGAAGGCACTGGAGGAAATAAACATAATTATTCCGACCGAGATACAGGAAAAAGCAATTCCGGTTTTAATCGGAAAAGAAACCGACTTTATAGGCCAGGCTCAGACCGGAACCGGTAAAACAGCTGCATACGGACTGCCGATACTTGCATGCTATAAATCCTGACAAGCCAAATGTTCAGGCTTTGATATTATCACCAACCCGCGAGCTTGGACAACAGATTGCAAAACAACTGTTTAAATTCACAAAGTATATTCCGAAAAAGATCTTTATTGAATCGGTATATGGTGGTGCGTATATTGAAGAACAGATAAGCTCATTAAGACGTCCGACGCATATTGTGGTTGCCACTCCCGGCCGTCTTGTTGACCTGCTTGAACGCAAGGCAATTGATCTGTCATTCATCAGGACTCTTGTGCTTGATGAGGCCGATGAGATGCTCACAATGGGGTTCAAGAAGGATCTGGATACAATTCTTACGTATACTGCAGGCAAGCGTCACACATGGCTTTTTTCTGCCACCATGCCTCAGGGGATAAAGACAATCATCTCAAGCTATATGTCGCCTCAGGCAATACAGGTTTGAAGTGAACAGGAATGAAATTGTAAACAGGGATATAGAACATAAATACCTTGTCTGTTCCCGTCTTGAGAAGCCAGAGGTTCTCCTTCAGTTTTTAAAAACGCAGGGCGATGGCAGGGGAATTGTATTCTGCAGGACAAAAGTTGAGGCACAGACTGTTGCAAAGAGAGTTCTGGCAAAAAAGATAAATGCCGATGCTCTGCATGGTGATATGTTGCAGAAGGAGCGCGATAAGGTGATGAGAGCATTCAAGAACGGAAAGCTTCAGATCCTTATAGCGACTGATCTTGCAGCCAGGGGCATCGATGTTAAGGAACTTGCTTTTGTTGTTCATTATCAGCTTCCTGAAAAAACTGAATATTATACTCATCGCAGCGGACGAACAGGACGTGCCGGCAACAAAGGCTTTTCTCTGAGCATGGTAACGCCAAGAGAGGTTGATGGGTTAAAGGCAATAGAAAAGGAACTTGGAATAAAGGTAAAAGAGATCATCCGGTAAAAGCGGAATTTTATCAATGCCAGTCAGGTAAGATATGAGTGAACAGATCAGTAACGACCCTTTACATGGTAAAACACTTGAATTTATTGTGAAGTACCTTGTTGATTACTATGGCTGGGAACAGCTGAGTACTCATATCAGGATAAAATGCTTCACAATTAATCCCAGTGTTCAATCAAGCCTTAAGTTTTTAAGGAAAACCCCCTGGGCAAGAAAAAAAGTGGAGGATTTGTATCTTGTCATTATCAAACGCCGTTGAGGATTTGGCTGGCTTTTAGATTTTATCAATTTTATAAGCCATTATAAAATCATTCTCGGATAAACCGTTAATGGCATGAGTCCATAGCTCAATGACGACTCTTCCATAGTAGACATGCATAACGGGATGATGTCCTTCTGATTCTGCCAGTTGAGCCACTTTGTCAACAAAATCCATTGTATGAAGGTAGTTCACAAATACATATTCCTTGCTAAGCTTCTTATTTTCAGAAACTTCCCAGTCACTTTTTAAATGTCCTCTAAATTCCTCTATTTCAGCGGAATCCAGAGGGGGGATCCCACCCTCGCACGGCTTGCATTTTTTTTCACTTAAGTCCATCCTGCTGTAAATTAAATTATTACGATATGTTATTTTGCAGAAGCTGTTGAAAAAGTCCTTTTTGAGCCCCTTCCTTCCCCTGCGGAAATTAAGGGGTAGTAACAAAAAGAAGGACTTCTTCAACGGCTTCGGAGTTAAAAACTTAATCTGTAAGTAAATACGCAATTTAATTTACTACAACAGCACCCAGCATACCAGCGGATGATATGTGCAATGGTATGGATATGTACCAGGTGTTGCGAAAGTAAAGCTAAACGTTGCATTGGCATCCATATTGCCGCTGTCGAATACGTCTGTATCGCTTGTTACGGTATGTGCCATAGTGTCCTTGTTTGTCCATACGACAGTTGTACCAGCTGCTACAGTAATTGTTGCAGGACTAAAAGAGACCACTTAGAATATAGACTTCGTTTTCTCCCTGAGGATGTACCAGTGTTCTAAATGTTATCTCATTCCCGTAAGCCGTACCTACGCTATTTGTAGCATAAGCCCTGATATAATAGATTGTATCCGGTATGAGTTCTGTAAGATCGCTTTCGAAAACACCTGTTCCCGTTCCGTCATCCGATATTGAGTCAGCTACAGTTGGATTTGTTACGATGACTCCAGCAAACGTCCCCTGGCAGTAATCGGAGCTCCTCCATCATCGGTTACTTCACCTCCTGAAACAGCAGTTGTATCAGTAATTGAAGCAGCCGCAGTAGTGGTGAGCGCCGCAACAGATGTCAGTGCAGTAGTAAACTGGACCTGATTTCCATAAGATGTACCTTCACTGTTTGTTGCAAATGCCCTTACATAGTACAGAGTATTTGGCGTCAGACCGGTCAGATTCGCTGTAAACGTTCCTGTGCCAGTTCCCTGAGTAACTTTGGAGTCACTCACTGTTGGATTAACAGAGGTGCCCCAGCAGATTCCCCGTGATGATACCGTGGCTCCTCCATCGCTTGTTACCGTCCCTCCTGATACAGCACTTGTACGGGTTATCCCGGTTACATTTGCGGTTGTCAGCGAAGGTGGATCATTACTATCTTTACATGAACTGAAAAAGACCACTGCAACTGCAAAAAGAACTGTCAGGGATATTAAATTCCTGTTTTTTGAATCATTTAATGTTTTCATAATTTTTATTATTAAAAGATAAAACATAACAGTAGAATGTTTAAACAGAACAGATTTAAATTGGTTCGTTAATTCATGTTAAAATGTCCGGGGAAACCTGCTTCAGGATGTGCCTTATAGTTTATATCCAGATGGTTGGACCTTTCTTAAAAGCTCATATCATGAGCACGTGTTCAGATTTTGACAGTTTAATTCTACAATCAAAAATCCGAGATCAGATAGGATACTAAAAATTTCTGCAATTATTCATTAAGCTCATGTGATTTTTTTCAGGGGATAGATCATATCCCTAATTTCACTAAATTAGACGACCTTTCTTAATTAAACAGATATGAATACAAGGGAACGATTCCTCGAAACAATGAATTTTAATCCGGATGTTCATTCACTCAAGTATGAATTCGGATATTGGGGAGAAACAGTAGATAACTGGTATAAAAGCGGCTTGCCGAAAAAGAGATATCCCGTTGTAGAGACAAGAATTACTACACCCACCTCTTCATTATACAGTACTGCCTGGACGATGTCAGAAATCTGATCATCTGCCGAAAGGGATTGCTGTCACAGGAGGAGGTTTGTACTCTCCGACACAGGCTTTCCCTCTGGATCACGATGTGAGGGATTACTTCAGCATGGATAAGACTCAGAGGCTTATTGATGTGAATATGCATTTTTCACCGATGTTCGATATAAGAGTAATAAGAGAAGATGAGAAAGTCTTCGAGTATGTTGATCTGGATGGGGTAAGACGGATATTCCTTAAGGATGAAGCTACAATACCGACTTCGATGGAGTGGCCTGTTAAGGATAGGATGACATGGGAAAAGCTGAAAGAGGAGAGATTAAACCTTAAAAATATAAAAGAGCGTTTTCCCTCAAACTGGGCTGAACTACTGGAAGACTACAAAAACCGTGATTATCCCTTGGCATTCGGTGGTTATCCTCAGGGCTTCTTTGGTACCCTGGCCCATCTGATCGGGTATGAGAACCTGTTTATCTGGTACTGTATGGAGCCGGAGCTCATACATGATATCCTCAACACTTTCACAAATATCTGGCTCGCAGTTTTTGAAGAGATCCTGCCACAGGTCGTGCCTGATATGTGGCATATCTGGGAAGATATTTCATTTGGGAAGGGGAGTATGATCTCTGTTGATATGGTAAGAGAGTTCATGTGTCCATATATTAAGAGAATTGCAGATTTTCTTACTGCAAGGGGAGTGAAAATTATTCTGCTTGACACAGATGGTGATTGCAATGAGCTTATTCCTGTCTTCATGGAAGCAGGTGTTACGGGTATGTATCCTTTTGAGACACATAGCGGGATGGACATAGTAAAAGTCAGGAAACAATATCCGAGGCTTCAGATGATGGGAGGGATTCCAAAATCTGAAATTGCAAAGGGAAAGAAAAGGATAGATGAAATACTTCTTCCGGTTGATGAGATTCTGAAGACAGGAGGTTATATTCCATTTTGCGATCATCTTGTTCCTCCTGATGTTGATTTTGAAAATTTCAGCTATTACAGGAACAGGCTGAATGGACTGATAGATAAGTACGGGAAGTAAAATTTCATAATTCCGATGTTAGGAACATATATTTAGCTTGATTATTCTAAATTTTATTATTTTTGCACCGCAAACCATGGTACACCTTCGCCAAGGCTTCGGTGTACACGGTCGGTTAACCGAGTGGCTAGGTAGTCCCGATAGATCGGGACAAAACCGTTTACGGCGGTTCGAATCCGGCCATTATTTGATAAATAGTGGTTAACTGGTTGAGGATTTTAGATTAAATTGAGTTCTTTTGGATAATAAATAATTTGGTCGGTTAACCGAGTGGCTAGGTAGTCCCGATGGATCGGGACAAAACCGTTTACGGCGGTTCGAATCCTGCCATTATTTGATAAACAGTGGTTAACTGGTTGAGGATTTTAGATTAAATTGAGTTCTTTTGGATAATAAATAATTTGGTCGGTTAACCGAGTGGCTAGGTAGCGGTCTGCAAAACCGTTTACGGCGGTTCGAATCCGCCACCGACCTCAATTTCAAATCCGATAATATTGATATTCAACGTTATCGGATTTTTTTATTGCCATTTTGACACCTAAAGGACATTTCTCCCCCTGATAATCCTTAAGAGTATTGCGATAATCGCCAATACGAGCAAAATGTGTATAAGGTATCCGGCACTGAAAGCAAAAAATCCAATTATCCATGCGATAACCAGAATTATTGCAATAACATAGAGCAGAGTTCCCATGATTTTTCTATTTTATATAGTCAGTAATCAGGAAAATAATAGACTAAAAAATCAAAATTCCTCTTAACCTCATTCTGGACAAATCATACATTAAAAGATCATCCGGGTTTATAAACAATGCAAAAATGTATTTGGTTCAGTTCTGCAATTCACTTTTAAGGCGAAAATTATATAGTCAGCATCTGCCGGGAATGAAAGATTTATATATATCCAATGGATTATATTTTTTATTAGTCCAGAATAAATTGAGCTCAATCAAATAATATGGCAATTTCATCAAAAATTCATCTTCTCTATCTCAAATTTGCAGGTACTAATTCTTATACCTAAGCCTTATGTTGAATTGTAATCCAGTAGAAGGTAAAGTTAACAGCAAAAGACACGGAGATTTTGTTGCTGACTGTTCATCCCCTGATCTTGCAGAGAGATCCGGTGATTTGGTCTTTGCCAGGAAACAGTTATCACAACGACATGAGAATGCCCTGGCCTTTTTTGAAAATGAGATTCATATCTTAAGCACTAACCAGACTCCGGAGTATATTTTCAACTACAGCGGAGTTATTAAGATCAAGGGGCGGGGCTTATATTGCGATAAACCGGAATTATCCGCCCAGATATTCAGATGGATTGAGGATTACCTTAACAATCCGGCAAAAGTGACCCATGTAACGATAGCACTTGAATACCTAAACAGTTTAAGTGCATCTGTTTTAATTTCAATTCTGCGGAAACTTTCGCGAATCATGCTTCAGCCGAAAAAGCTCGTAGTTAAATGGTACTATGAAGTTGACGATGAAAATATACTGGATCGGGGAAAACATATCTCCTCTGCCTGTGATATACCAATTGAATTTATCCCTACTGACAACGTATCCTGTCTCTGACCATAATGTCCTAATTGTTCCGAAACAGCTTAATTTTCTGTATCCCGTAGAGGGTTCTTTCACCAGGGATCACCAGATATTAACTGTACCCGAACGAACAAAATTATGCTGATTTTGTTTCTTCCTTTGAGGTTTTTATACAACAAATTACAGCCTGTATCGATCTGACGGAAAGTGACCAGCCACGGTCACTGCGGAAAGAAAATCGAAGGGTGCTGATCAGAGGGTTAATTAAACGAGTATCTGCCGGCAAAAATATTTCAACACAAGTACTTCTTTTTCAGCACTTCACTCATTTCCCCCGACAGTTTATAGCTTGAACTGCGTTGCGGATATTTGTATTATCCCCTGATAATTTTATTCGGACTGTTACAGGTTACAAAAAAACGAATTATGAACAAGGTAATTAAATTGCTTGCAAAAGCATTATTTACAGTTTCTGTGATGATACTCTATGGGTGCAGGAAGGATGCTGCAATACCTACCCTTGTCACTAAGGACGTTAATCAGATAACAGAAACAACTGCCGTTACAGGAGGTATGGTGTATTCAGCGGAGATGCTGAGGTTACTGCCCGGGGCGTATGCTGGGCCACTGACCGCAACCCGACAACCAACGATAACAAAACGTTTAATGGAACTGGTTCCGGCTCATATATAAGCAATTTAAACGGTTTATTGTCGAATACTACTTATCATGTCAGGGCTTATGCCTCGAGCAGTGCAGGTACAGCTTATGGTGACGAAATTTCATTCACCACGGGGATTTATAAACCGGCTGCTGTCACAACGTTTGAAATAGGTTCATTCGGGTCAACCTATGCTGTGGCAAGTGCGAAGTATTAGCTCAAGTAAAGGGGCTCCGGTCTCTGACTGGGGGGTATGCTGGAGCACTGCCGGTAACCCAACTACCAATGACAGCAGTTGGAGTATTTCAGGGAGAATGGAAAAGGTATCGTTCACCACTGTGTTAGACGGATTGAGTCCGGGTACAACTTATTACGTCAGGGCTTATGCAACAAACGTTACAGGTACATCATACGGAGATCAGCTGAGTTTTACAACGCGGGTCGGAGAGCCGCCAATCAATTATAATAAAGGTCTTATCAAAGGTTCGGTTACAGATATTGACGGTAATCTTTATAAGACAATAGAGATAGGGAGCCAGACATGGATGGCGGAGAATCTGCGAACCTCAAGATACAATGATGGAGAGGTTATTCCGGTGGTTGAGGATAATGCAGCCTGGAGCGCCCTTAAAACTCCCGCTTATTGCTGGTATAATAATGAGCCTGATGTTTATAAGGAGATTTATGGAGCTCTGTATAACTGGTATGCCGTTAATCACCGAAAAGCTCTGTCCTTCAGGTTGGCATTCTCCTGATTCCCGGGAGTTTAATGCTCTCTATAAAGCATTGAATTATGGGAATGAGGGAGGTAAATTAAAAGAGGAGGGAGTCCTCCACTGGGCTTATCCAAATTCAGGTGCCTCCAATGAATATGGATGGACGGCTCTTCCGGGCGGAATGCGTGGCGCAGACGGTAATTTTAACGGATTGGGCTTTATTGGTTCCTGGTGGTATAATATTGAACCATTGCCTTCCGGGATGGGTCGTTTTGCGATGTTAGACAACAGTTCAAATATTCTTGGCTTTCACCGGGTTCGATAGTATAACTGAAGGAATTTCTGTTCGTTGCTAATGGACAATTAGCCGGATTTAAAATATAATGCCCCCGGATAATGATTTCGGGGGCTTATTCTGTTTGACATACATAACTGAACAGTCTTACACCACTGAACAGTCCTGAATTTTCAGACGGGCTTTTGAAGTTCCCTTGCCAGTCTTTTTGCGATTGCTTCGTTGTCTTTATTTGCCTGCAAATCCCTCAAGCGCGAATAATCTTCCCTTCTTTTATCCGCCGCTTTTACATCTTCCTCTTTTAATAAAGGAAAGTGCTCCGGTATAATTATATCATTTTTCATGGCGCAAAGATACTCTTAATTATGGCCGGTTATACATTTTCCTCCACCGATCACTGCAGAAGAGGCAGGGAAGTCCTTATTTAATGAAGGATTGTGATGCTAAAAAAAAACAGAAAACCCCCCGTTAAAATAGAATAATAACTCAATTATTCCGGTTATCAAACCGTCAGATCCACGCAACTTCTTCCCTGAAAGAGTTGTAAACGGAATACTTATTTTCAGTTTTTATTTCCTTGTAAAAATCAAGGAGAGGTAAAATCTGATTTTTTTGTTTTACATTCCTGCAATAAAACATATTTTTATTTCATCTGTTTGTATTGTTTATAATATTTAGTTCTTACATTGGTGGAAGAAATATTGAACATGATTCTTCATTCGGATAGTTTAGAATGAATTTATCGGATTTAGTCTCCCCCTCAGAAGTCGGGAAAATTTTAAAAGAATTTTTTAGCTGAATTATTTTATCATCCCCGGATGAAAATTAAGATTGATGAAACAATAGTATCCAGGACAACCAAATGTAATTCAAAGTTTGCATGTCTGGATGGTGATAAAAAGTTTCATTGCAAAATTGACAAATCAATTGGCAATGTCATTTTTGTTTCAGATGAAAAGCGTGGGTTACATTGTAATTATATGCTTCCCTTCGGATCATCTTTTATATGTGTATGCCCTGTGAGGAATGAAATTTTCAGGAAGTTTAAGATCTGACGATCATTATCAACACAAATACCATTCATCACTATCGAGTTCATGCCGGATGATAAACTCCTGTCCGCAGGTTGTTTCAACCTTAAAGTAGTTAGCTGCCGGAAATTCAGGATTATTTGACCCCTGATACCATCGGTCGGTTATTTCATAAATTTCAAGCCTGTTATTGTCCATCTGAATGAACTTCGGATATTCATCAGCTTTAAAGCCAGAATAGCATTCGACTTTGATATTGATTTGTTTTATCATCTTTCATCGGTTTTATGAGAAGATTTAAAAACTACAGATCAATCCGGGACAAATATTATGACAAAGTTAGGAAACAGAGGGAGCGAAGTCAAATAATAATCCAATCAATTGGTCCGATTATTTTCTGTAAAGCCAATGAGCCAAAATGTAAAACAATTGAGACGGAGCGTGTAGCAAACACAGATTGTGCTTTATAAATTTATATAGTTTATAAGTAAAGAGCATGTGGCAGTTATTTCTTGCCAGTCTGTTTACATAATCTCATTAATTAACTAAAACCTATCGTTATGAAGACACTAAAAGTTTTTGCTCTGCTAAGCTTAGTTTTGGCATTTACTGCAAAAGTAAATGCACAGACAGTTGTGACGAGAGATATTCAATTTCCCTCTAATTTTTTTATCGATTGCGTAAATGAACCAGCTACTGGTACAGTGACTATGCAACTTAAGCAACATTTTAACAAGGATGGTATCCTTATCAGGTACCAACAGGAAGTAACCGGAGAATTTACAGGGTTATCCGGAACAGTTTACACTCTTAAAGGCATATGGCAGGATAATAATCACATTGCTTTCACAAATGGTGCGTATACTGATAATTCCCAGATTATATATCGCCTGGTGGGGCAAAGCGGAATCTATAAAGATTTAAATTTTAAGTTCCATGGGCTTTGGAAAATGACAGTAACGCCTAATGGTGATTTTATAGTTGTAATGTGGAAACCTTTCTTCGAATGTGATTAAATCCAAGTATACGAAGAATAGCACTTCTGAATTCATATAAGGTTTATTTGAGGTTGAAAGGCTGATATACAAAGATATATATCAGCTTTTTTTGTTTTTGTACCTATTAATTTGTACCTTATGGGCTGAAACACAAAGTTTCTGAAATTGTCAAATCTGGTTGACCGTCATGAAGAAGCTTGTAGTTCTGAATATTGCTCTCTTATTTATTGCTTCAGCCTTTAGCCAATACTCTGAAATTCGTTCAGACCGGATCTCTGATCAGCAGGGACTATATGATCTTTGGATAAAATGCCTTCTTCAGGACAGGAAAGGATTTATCTGGATCGGAGGAGAAAATGGCCTTTACAGGTATGATGGATATAACATTCTGAATTTCAAAGATCCGCCTGGTTGTAAGGAGTGCCCTCATTTTTACCCGGTATATGACCTTGTTGAAGATAGTCTGGGGATGTTGTGGACCATATCATATAAAGGTATAATAGTTTTCGATCCTGAGAATGAACGATCGTGGCTGGTACATCGTTTCGAAAGTGCGGGAGCAAGTTCAGGAGGAACCTTTCTGTACAGCAGGCCAATGGATCTGACAAGAGATTCTCATGGCAACATCTGGGCTACCGGTGATGAAGGCCTGATAAGGTTTAGATTTAAAAAGGATGTCAGCAGAGATAATATAGTGTTTGATAGATCACCTGAATCCTTTATCAGTTTTGATACCTTTCAGCTTTCCAAAGATAAAGATCCCTTCAAAAATATTGTTATAAAGATATATACAGATTCAGAAGGGAATATATGGGCAGGCTGCGAAGACGGATTGTATGTAATGAGAACTTGTGATACCGTATTTCGGAGGTTTCTGAAATAAAGGCTGAAATAAGATCAGAATCAAGGACATATATCAGCGATATCCTGGAGCAGGATAAAGACACATTCTGGATACTTTCAGGCAGCGCTTATTACATTATGTCCAATGTAAAACAAGCGCTTTCCGGATCAGATCCTGATGGTTCTGTACTTCATTTCACGAAATTCACGATAAAACACGATGAGTCTCACTCAGTTCTGCTTTCAAGCGGCCGCCCCTTATATAAAGACAGGAAAAACAACATTATAATCGGAATCAATGAAATCCTTAAGTATACCGGGAGAAAGAATAAAAAGGGCCTGATATTCGACGCATTATTTGAGAATGTTCCTGATTATTTTAAGCACTCATCAGATGTCAGGAGTATATTTGAAGACCGTTCAGGCGTGATGTGGATAGCCTATCAGCGGACAGGGATTGCAAAATTCAATCCTGACCAGTCACAATTCCAGTACTTTTATAATTCCTCAACGTTTAATCTTACAACTCTTTATTTGGATTCTTCAGGTAATATTTGGATGGGTGCCTTTAATACCGGTCTGTTCCGTATCAATAAAGAGACAGGTCTGATCTCACGTTATGATCTTGGCAAATATGGCAGCCAGATAGTGTGCATGACTGAGATAAGTCCGGGTATTCTCTGGATTGGAACAAGCAGGAGAGGTGTATTGGAGCTTAATTCATTAACAGGGAAAGTGAAGGCTCCGTTTACGGAAGGCGTTACAGAATTCAACCTGAGAAATACACAGGTTAACAATATTCTGAAAGATGAAGATAAGCTCTATTTAACAACCTCCTCAGGAATATTTGTATATGACTTAATAAAGAAAGTCCTTACAAGGTTTTCATATCAGAATGATTCATCAGTCTATCTAAACAATTGGACAATTTCTCCCATCAGACTAAAGAGTGGCGAAATAATTATTTTTACGTCACATCACGGCATAAACAGAGTCAATTATGAAAGCTTAAGTTGCAGTCTATCTCTTACATGTCTTGTTCCCGATTCAGTTTTAAGAAGAAATAATATTAATCTTTCACGTATTTGCAGGCTTTTTCAGGATAGCCACGGTTTAGTCTGGATGGTTGAGAAATCGGGATTGCACAGGATCGATCTTGAACGGGCTGTAATTATAAACTACAGACTGTTCAAGGATATTGATTCTCCTGAAGCCTGGTCAGTACTTGAAGATGATCATAGTAATCTCTGGATCGGCACTCATTTTGGGTTGTGCCGGTTTAACACAATGACAGGTCAGGTAAAGGAATTTACAGAAGCTGATGGTGTGCCTATCCCCTTCCATGATTACAATGCGGCATTTAAAGGCAGGAATGGTATGCTTTATTTCGGTGGCACAAGAGGCTTCTACAGTTTTTTCCCTGACAGTATCAGGACGAACACTTTCATACCTCCTGTGGTAATAACCAATATCCGGCTTTTTAACGAGTCTCTTCGTGTTGATACAACGAGGAGGGCGATTTTAAGAAAAAACATCTCATATACCAAACTTATTAAACTGCATCATGACCAGAACGACATTTCCTTTGAATTTGCAGCTCTGGATTATTCGATGCCTTCAAGAAACGAGTACTCATACAGACTGGAAGGTTACGAGGATAAGTGGGTGGAAACTGGGGCGAAAAACAGGGTCGCGACCTATACAAATCTTGATCCGGGGAAATACACGTTCCGGGTTAAAGGTTCAAACAGTGACGGACTCTGGAATGAAGAAGGTGCATCCCTGATTGTCATAATCTTAAAACCCTGGTGGGGAACGGCTCTTGCCTTGATTATATATGTGCTGGTGTTTATTTCAGCGATCGCCGGATATATACGCTGGAGGTTAAAAAAACTTAAAAAGGAAAAGCTAGATCTGGAAAATCTGGTTAATGAACGTACCCGGCAAATCGAGGAGCAGAAGGAGAAGATTATCTTCCAGAAGGATATTCTCGAACAACAGAACAAACAAATTACAGAGCATGAGCAGCTTAAAAGCAGGTTTTTTGCAAATGTATCGCATGAGTTCCGTACACCATTATCCCTGATTCAAAGTCCCGTGGAAGAGATGCTCGACGATCCCGGGCGCAAGGAAAAGGATAAGCGAAAATTAAATATGATCCACCGGAATGCCGGAAGATTGCTTAACCTCGTTAATCAATTGCTCGATATATCAAAGATCGATGGCAGTAAAATGAAGCTTGAACTGATCGAGGATGACGTGATGAAGTATATCCGTGTTATTACCGGAAGCTTTTGTTCCCTGGCAGAGAGCAAAAAGATCGAATATAATCTGCATTTTTCAGCTGAAATAAAAAAGAGCTGGTTTGACCCTGACAAACTCGACAAAATCATCACAAATCTGCTCTCAAATGCATTCAGATTCACTCCTTTGAATGGGGAAATAATTTTCAGTGCGGATTATGGGGTAACGCATGATAATCATTCGCAGAGCTGTCTCTTTTTTTCGGTTGAGGATAACGGTCCTGGTATACCTGCTAAAAGCATTGAGAAGATTTTTGACCGTTTTTATCAGGTGGAGGAATCTTTGAAAAAGGAGGGTGGCGGGACTGGTATAGGCCTTTCACTGGCACGTGATATGGCTCGTTTAATGTATGGGGATATAACAGTTCGGAGCAAATCAGGTGAGGGGACTATTTTTAGTGTAACGCTTCCTCTTGGAAAAGAACATCTTAAGGATTCAGAATTTGTACTATTAAAAGAAGCTCCTGAAAAGGTAGGCTATGGACCTGAAATGCATGAAAATAGCGATGAGGTAAAAATTAATCGTGATGGAAGATCCAAAAATGGACAGCCGATCATTCTGATTGTCGAGGACAACAGGGATATCAGGATGCAGCTTTCCGATAATTTCAATTCTGAATATCTGATCGTTGAAGCCATCGACGGTGTCACAGGACTGGCTAAAGCAACTGAAATTATCCCTGATCTTGTTATAACTGATCTGATGATGCCGGAAATGGATGGCATGGAATTGTGTGAAAGATTGAAAGGAGATGAGAGGACAAGTCATATTCCGGTTATCATGTTAACTGCGAGAGCTTCGCTTGATGATAAACTTAAAGGGTACAATACCGGAGCGGATGAATATATATCAAAACCATTCCATATGGCTGAACTTAAGGTGAGAACAGCAAATCTGATCGATCAGCGAAGAAAGCTGCGTGAGAGGTTCAGCCGGGAGATAACGCTCCATCCGGGTGATATTTCAATTACACCCCTGGACGAGAAATTTCTGAACAGGGCAATTGAAATCATTGAAAAACATATGAATGATGCAAATTTCGGGATTCCTGAATTCAGGGAGGAGATGTTCATGACGCGCAGCACACTGTTCCGTAAACTCCAGGCACTGACCAACCAGTCGCCGGGTGATTTTATAAGAACCATCAGACTGAAAAGAGCAGCAATTTTGCTGGTAGAGAATTTCGGGAATGTTACAGAGATCTCCTATGAGGTTGGTTTTAGTAACCTAAGCAGCTTCAACAGATCATTCAGGAAACTTTACGGTGTTTCGCCCACAATTTATAAGAAACAGAATATGGTTTTTGAGTGATCGTTATTCATCGATATATTCGGATATACTTAATACACATGCCTCCGCTGCTCAGTCCGAAACGACAGAAACATGTGGTTGCCACCAAAACTGTCACCTCTCCGCGGTTGAGTATGAAAGAGGCAGCTCAGTCTGGAGTGCTATACCTGTTGAATCAAAATAAAATGTATAAGAAAAGAGCTCGTAGCATTTTCTTACAGATCCTATTTCATTACCTTTAATTGCTGAAACTTAATTTTATAAGATGAAAACGAGAATATCTGCTTTTCTGTTGTTTTTTATCATGTTCTCTCCTTCGGGAATGGCTCAGGCTCCTCTTTATGATCTCGGACAATTTTATCCGGAGATCCGGGAGTATGCAAATAACAGGTCAATGTCATATTCGTACCTGTCAAAGGATTGGCCTGAGCTGGAACAATGGCGGGTGCAGGGAAGGGCAAAAATGATGGAGCTGCTGAATTTTTCACCGTCACCGGTTCCTTTAAATCCTGAGATAACTGAAACGGTAAAAAAGAAGGGCTATACCCGTTATACTGTGAAGTATAATATCACTCCGCAGCGCAGAACAGAAGCTTTTCTGCTCATCCCTGACGGTTTGACAAAACCGGCTCCGGCAATAATCGCATTGCACGATCACGGGGGATTCTACTATTATGGCAAGGAGAAGATAACCGAAACTGAGAACCAGCCTGAGATTCTGAAGAATTTCATAAAGGGAGCATACGGTGGAAGGGACATATGCCGATGAGCTTGCCCGCCATGGTTTCGTTGTACTTTGTCCAGATGCATTTTATTTTGGCTCTCAGCGGCTTGAAACAGATCTTGTGCCGGAATCCTTTTTTACAGATTATCCTGATATTAAGTCATCAGATAAAAACAAGGCAATCGCAGAATACAATAAATTCTGTAATTCATACGAGAATATAATGGCGAGGTATATTTTCGCTTCCGGAACAACCTGGCCCGGCATTCTTTTTCATGGAGACAGGGTGAGTGTTGATTATCTCCTTACACGGGCCGGAAGTTGATCCCGCACGAATAGGCTGCATTGGATTGTCAATCGGAGGGTTTCGCAGTGCGCATCTTTTCGGACTGGACCCCCGGATAAGTGTATGCGTCGACGCCGGATGGATGACTTCTTACAGCATGCAGATCGATAATCATCTGAGGCATCACACCTGGATGATATACGTTCCGGGTCAGCTCGGATTCCTCGATTTGCCTGATGTTGTTACTCTTAGTGTTCCTAAACCACTGATGATAATCGATTGCGGAAAAGATGCCCTTTATACAACTGATGCAATGAAGTCAGCTGAAGAAAAAATTGAGGCTGTATATAAAAAGGTGAATGCTCCGGAGCGTTTTGTTGCAAAGTGGTATGATGTTCCTCACTCCTTTAATATCGGTATGCAGGATGATGCTATAAAATGGCTTGAAAAATGGTTGAAGTAGATGGTTGAATTTGTCAGGGTGATCACTTATTGAATACGTATTTTTCTTTATCAATTTCCATCAGAAATCTTGATGGCAGGTGAAATACTGCATCATAGGAGTATATTGACCTGGGGAAGGTTATATAAAGTTCCTCCTTTGCCCTGCTGCAGGCCACGTAGAACAGCCTGCGCTCCTCCTCCATCTCCTCAATATTTTTAGCCCTGTTTGACGGGAACATACCCTCAAGAGCATGCGGGATAAACACTGCATACCATTCCAGCCCCTTTGCTGAATGGACTGTCGAAATTGTCACCTTCCCATCCTCCTCTCCTTCATCAATAAGCGGTTTACTCTGATCAGCCACTCTTTTTGACGGAGGATCAAGGGCAAAATCGGACAGGAATTTGTCCAGATCCCTGTACTTCTTCGAAAGATCGCTAAGGACAGCAATATCCTGCATCCTTATATAATAATCATCTGCTCTTTCCTTGAGAATTGGAGCATAATAATCAATGATAATCTCCACCTTCTGAGTAAGAGTATATTCAGGCTGACTTGCCTTTGCAATCATTTTCCCCAGCAACAGCAGTTCTTCATGAAACTTACGCTGTCTGAAGGCTTCAAAGGAAAAGGGATCCCTGCTGTTGTGAAAATTGCTGATAATGCTTCCGGCCGTTACCTGTCCGACACCGCCGATATATTTCAGTACCCTGTGCCATGCAACGGCATCTGACGGGTTGTAAGTGATCCTGCAGGTAGGAGATGATATCCTTGATATGCATTCTTTCATTGAAACGGAATCCTCCGACAACCACATAAGGAATTCCCCTCTTGCTCATCTCCACCTGTATGTACCTGTTGTGCCAGTCGGCACGGTTAAGAACAGCAATCTCATTCAGGGGGATATTCTGTTCGGACAGTTCCATAATCCTGTCAACAATAAAAACAGCCTCTTCCTGCTGATCGTAAACCCGTTTGATGACAGGAAGCGATTGCCTGAAATTCCTTGTAAAAAGCTTCTTTTTATAGCCGATCCTGGCATTCTCAATAATTGAATTTGTGAAATCGAGGATCTTCTGATTACTCCTGTAATTTTCCTCTATTTTGACAACAATGCATTCCGGATAAGTGGCGGGGAAGCGGAGTATGTTCTCATAGTTGGCTCCCCTGAAAGCATATATGCTCTGGGAATCATCTCCGACAACCATTATCCTCCTGTGTTTTTCCGCTATGAAATCGACAATCTCTTTCTGGACTATATTTGTATCCTGGAATTCATCCACCATAACATACTGGTACTGTTTCTGCAGACTCTCCCGGAATCTTGAATTATCTCTCAGACTGTTTCTTAATACCTCCATAAGATCATCGAAATCAAAAATCCTGCTCAGGATTTTATATTTTGAATAACCATTGTAAATCAGTTCAATATCAGGAATATAGTCTGATCAGCCCGGTATATTGTTCATGTACAATTGAGCTGATTGTAGTATTCCTGTTCCTTGAATATGAAATAATATCATGAATCCTTTCCTTTCGCGGGAACTTTTTGTCCTTGGAATTGAACTTGAGCTCTGTCCTTATCAGATCAATAATATCTTCCGAATCGCTTGCATCAATTATTGTGAAGTTAGGAGGCAGATTCAAGCAGATTGGCATACTTCCTGAGTATGAAAGCTGAAAAAGAATGAAAAGTACCTCCTGTAACATTTCCGACTCTTTTATCCTGGAGGAGTGTTTCGACCCTGTCGAGCATTTCGCGCGACGCTTTGCGGGTAAAGGTCAGCAGGAGGATTGACTGGGCATCGACACCTCTTTCGATCAGATATGAGACCCTGTGGACTATGACCCTTGTTTTTCCGCTGCCGGCTCCGGCAATTACAAGTACAGGTTTTTCAGTTATCAAAACTGCAGCCAGCTGCGCCGGATTGAGCGCCTTGAGATAGTTGACCCTGAATCGTCCAAGATCCTTCTGATCAAAGCTTCCCTCATCAATATTCTTCTTCTCTATTGAAACAGCTATTTTCTGAAGTTCGGAAATCTTCCTGTCAAGTTCCTCAGTTGTCTCCATCTCAGGATATTCTGACCAGCCTACGGACTGAATATCCTTAAACTCCTCCGGAGATGTGTTTGCCGGGACTGATATTGAACCTGTTATCTGTTTGAGAAAACTGTCGAGCAGCTCCATCCGTGAGGCCGGTTTTTCCGGACCTGATTCTTCAAATCGTCTGATAGCTCCGCCCAGGCCATCGTCAGGCCCGTTCTCCTTTTTCTTTTCTTCCTTCTCCTGATCTGACATAATTGATTAAAATCTGATCATTCTTCAAACGGAAATATAAGATATTCATTGGAATAATTGCTAAAAGTGACATATCATATTTACAGCGGGGCCGTATAAAAAGTTCACTCTTTAAGAATGACCCCTGAATCGGACTTGCTCTTCACATCCACCCTTGGGGGGCATGGGGCATAGCTTCGTCAACCTAAGGGTTGAATTGTAAAAATGAGACCAGATACATTTTCCCCTCCTTTTGAAGCTACCCTTTATACACATCTTACTTACTGGGTAGACTTAAAACTGCACAATCAATCTTCAAAAACAATTCTGATGGTCCATGAGATTCCTCGCTGCGCTCGGAATGACAAGCTAAGTTGTAGATCAATGAGGGAGAAGCGGCGATTCGATAATGACCTGATTTCAAAAACAAATTGCTGTTCGAATCGCCGCTTCTCCCTCCTATATCAAAAAATGAACTGTCATTCCGAGCGCAGCGAGGAATCCCAAATATCTTGTATAATCAATGTTTATTGTTGTTATTCAGTGCAATATGTTATGTTTTTTTGGACTTAAAAAGATGTGTATAAAGGGTAGTTATTTGTAAGGGGAGGGCAGGGAGGGGTTAAAACTTATAAAAGGAGTGATCGGGCCAGGTTTCATTTATTTGTTCCATCCTTCATCTCATTTCAATCTGTTTTGTTCACTTTTTCATAATGGTATAAATTTTAATGTTCAAATAAAATAAAATAAATATAAAATTATATAAAATATTTTAAAATATGTAAAAGACAGAAATACAAATATATAAATACAATTAATTGAATAATAATTAATAATTTAATAAATAAATGACTCAAATAAAGAACAAAAAGTGAACAAATATTATTTTCATGATGTTTATTGTTCAAATACGATTTTAAAAACGACAGAAACAATTAATAATTAAAATTTGAAATCATGAAAAAGTTAAATTTCCTTCTTATGAGTATCGCCCTTACGGGGATACTGTTTTTTTCATCCTGTGAAAAAGACAAAGACGAACCAAAAGATCCGTCTACAACGGATCAGACAATTGCCGAATACCTTCTGGCAGATCCTGATTTTTCAATTCTTGTTGAGGCTGCCACAAAAGCAGGCCTTGTTGATGAACTGAGCGGAACAACCAATCTGACTCTGTTTGCTCCGCCCAACACAGCCTTCAATGCGCTTTTCACTCAGCTTGGAGTAAGTGGTATTGCTGATCTGACTGCCGAGACACTGACACCGATTCTTCTCTACCATGTTTTTGGCGGTGAGAAAAAATCATCCGCACTCACAGCCGGGTACTATCCTACACTCAGTCCTGCCCAGGGAAACTTATGTCAGCATGAATATCGCTTTGTCGGGTGGGGTGAAAATAGACAATGATGCAATGGTTACAACTGCTGATATAGATGTGAAGAACGGAGTAATACATGTAATCGATAAGGTTCTTCTTCCTCCGACAGTTGTTGATCTTGCGCTTGATAACAGCAATTTCAGTATCCTTGTAGAGGCAGTAGTCAAAGCCAATCTTGTTGAAACACTCAGCGGTCCTGGCCCATTCACAATTTTTGCACCTACAAATTCTGCTTTTGAAGCGCTCTTCACGGAACTGGGAGTAACCGGTATTGCAGATCTTACTGCAGAACAGCTGACTCCGATCCTTCTATATCATGTTGTAAGCGGGAATGTAAGATCCAGTCAGCTTTCTGACGGACCTGTTGAAACGCTTAACGGAACCATCGTGATATCCATGAGTCCGTCTCCGACAATTAACGGTAACACTGCTATTACTGCAACAGATGTTCAGGCAACAAATGGTGTGGTTCATGTAATCGACAAAGTCCTTATTCCGGGAAAAACAATTGCTGAGATAGCAGCATCAGATGATAATTTTTCAATTCTTGTTGAAGCGCTTACCAAAGCGGGTCTTGTTGACGTTATGAATGGCCCTGGCAATTTTACAGTATTTGCACCCACAAACGCTGCTTTCACATGCATTGTTCACACAGCTTGGTGTAAGCGGTATAGCTGACCTTTCTGCTGAGACTCTGACTCCGATCCTTTTATATCATGTACTCGGCACGGAGAAAAAATCCACAGATCTGGCAGCAGGCTATTACTCTACTCTTAGTCCTGCTCAGGGTAACTACGCAAGCATGAATATCTCAATCTCCGATGGTGTTTATATTGATAAGGATACAAAGGTCACGGCAGCAGATGTGGATGCAATAAACGGAGTCATACATGTTATAGATAAGGTTCTTCTTCCTCCGACAGTTGTTGATCTTGCGCTTGATAACAGCAATTTCAGTATCCTGGTTGAGGCGGTTGTCAAAGCCAACCTTGTTGAAACACTCAGCGGTCCTGGCCCATTCACAATCTTCGCACCAACAAATGCTGCATTTGAAGAGTTGTTTACCACTCTTGGCGTAACCGGGATTGCTGACCTCACAGCAGAACAGCTGACTCCGATCCTTCTGTACCATGTTGTTTCGGGTAACGTAAGATCCACTGATCTCACAGCCGGGTCAGTTGAAACACTCAACGGACCCATAGTAGTTGCCCTGAGTCCGTCCCCAACCATCAACGGAACCGCTAATATTGTTGCAACCGATGTTCAGGCAACAAACGGTGTTGTACATGTAATCGATGAAGTTCTTTTACCCGCAACAAAATAACTTTTGATTCCGCGTAAGTGTGAAGGGTGTCCAAAAGTCGTGATGACTTTTAAGACACCCTTTTTTTGGTAAAACTCCGACTGATCAATCGTATCAAAAATCTTGTATATTTATCTAAAGATTATTTATAAATGGAACAGTATTCAATTCATGATCTCGACAAATTATCGGGCATCAAGGCTCACACAATCAGAGTGTGGGAGAGGCGGTATAAAATTGTCAGTCCGCAACGTACCGGAACAAACAGGAGGCGTTACGGAGATGATGACCTGAGAAGGATAATCAATATCTCCATATTGCGCAGGAACGGGTTCAAAATCTCTGAAATCGCCAGGTTTTCATCATCCGATATAGAGCAAAAGATTGCATTCCTTTCAAAAGAGGTTTTTCATAGCGACACACAGATAGATTCTATGGTCGTTTCAATGATTGGGCACAATGAAAAAGCGATCAACGATATCCTTGTCAGGTTAATGATTAACAGAGGTATTGAAGAGACTATGGAGACAGTTGTTTTTCCTTTTCTGAAGAGAATAGGGGTTATGTGGCAGACCGGTACGGCGGATGTTGGTACCGAGCACTTTATATCAAATCTTTTCCGTCAGAAGCTTATTGCATCAATTGATGCTCTGTCGCCTGAACCAAGGACAGGAAGAAAAAAGGTGATTTTATTCCTTCCGGAGAGTGAGCTGCATGAAATTGGACTGCTTTATTTTCAATATCTGATAAAGAAGCTGGGACATGAATCAATATATCTGGGTCAGACCACTCCTCTCTTCGCTGTTATCGATGTAAATGCGAAATGGGTGGCAGATATTCTAGTCACTGGCGTGATGTCGGGGTCGCCTGATCTTGACAGGGATGATTATCTGAAGCTTTTGAGCAAGACATTCCCGCAGCAGAAAATTCTTGCTGCGGGAGGACTTGCCGAGACTGCGCTTCAGTCGAAGCTGTCGAATGTTTTTCCGGTAGTCTCTGCTGAAGATCTCAGATCTTTTCTTTAATAATTGAGAGACGATATTGACGGCTGATAATCAGTTATTCTGCAGTTTGAACAATACAGGCAGACTGAACCATACCGGAACGGGAACACCTCCCTGTTTGCCCGGCCTGAATTTCGGCAGGGTTTTTATCACTCTGACAGCCTCATTGTCAAGCGAGGAATCGATCCCTCTTAAAACCTCAATTCTGTCTATAGATCCATCGGCATTTACAACGAATTTAAGGATTACCCTTCCCTGAATATTATTTATGATTGCATCTTCAGGATATGATATGTTTTCAGCTATAAATTTCATTAGTTCATCGTTACCTCCGGGGAATTGTGGCATCTCCTCGACAACTATAAACGGATCCTTTGCAGGTGGAATAATAGGGTCCGGTTGTGATGTATAAACTGCAGAGTCATTAATCTGGCCGTTTTTGGTATCTTCTATAAGCTGTTCGGTTGGAAGAAGAGCGGTCAGGTTTTCTGAAGAGTCTGCAGATACTACAGGCGCGAGATTTTTTATTGCACCGGCCAGTTCTGCCGGAGGTTTGATCTCCGGCTTCACGGGATCAGGAATAATAGGGTCTGACATCACAAGTGATACAATTGTTGATCCTGAGGATGCGGTACTCTTTTCAGTTGTGAAGGAGAAGGCTGCTAATAGCAGTCCGCAGAAAGCGATGCCTCCCAGGATTGAAATACTTGTAGTTGAGTCATAATGTTTCCGGAGATCGTAAGCTCCGTACTCCTTGTTCCTGTTCTCAAAGATGATCTCATCAAATCCGGGAACTTTTTCATTTTTCCTCTTCATGTTTTAAAGTTTTAGTTGTTAATACTGTACCAGTCAACCGAATCACAACTTCAACTGAAAAGAGGTTTTTATCTGTTTAATTAAAGGCAAATATCAAGCCACAATCATGATATTTAATTGAGATCAGGATAATTTACAGGAAGTATTTTTTTTAACCGCAAAGGGCACAAAGATTTTTCGCAGAGGGCGCAAAGTATGTTATCCGCGTTTTCATACTTTGCGTTCTTTGCGTTCTTCACTTTGTGTCCTCAGCGGTTAATGGATTTACCCACTATCTTAACCCGAACCTGTAACTGAATTTTATAAGGAAGACATTATATGGTTTTTCACTGAAGAGATCTTCGATATCGTTTGAATAGTCCATAGTTCCTGTAGTATTGCTTGTGGAACGTGTCTGGCTCCAGACGAGATAGACAGATGAACCTGGATTATACTCCCATCTCAGTACGAAATTTGACAGGAACTCCTTGACATTGAAGTCAGGTTTATCAAATCCGTAATCAGGGTAACTATCCAGATTCTCATCAATGTTATAATAATCATCACCAGTCAAGCGAAATCTGTTCAGGGGAATAGAGAGCATACCTGCTGTGATAATCGGAAGCCATAGGATCGGTGATATACTTGTAATTATAATATTTCCCGGTAGCAATAAAAGGCTGGCCCCAGTATTGGAGGGTAAGGTCGGGTGAAAGGTTGAAGTTAACCCTGAAAGACATGCTCACAACTTTCTGGTCGATACTTCCGTAGATATATCTTGTCTGGCTTCCGTAGCTTACCTGATCGACATACTGCAGTTCGTCTGTATGAAATCATATATGAAGGACTCAGGGAGAGAGAAAGGGTATTTATCGGCTTATATGTTATTTCAGGCTGCAGGTTGAGATTATGGCCTGATTCTTCAAAATGTTACTGTATGCTGAAGCTGCATTTCAATCTCCAGCTTTTTACGGCTGTCGGTGCTTATATGCATCCATGAGTTAAGGCTTCCGGGCATTTTCATGATCGGTCCGCCGCGGAGCATTGAATTGCTGATTACATTATAATTTAAGTTAGTTCCTGCGCCGGCTTCCCAGTAGTTTTTGAAGTTAATATTCCCGTTTGTATTAAGTCCGTCAAAAAGATGGATTCCGGCAAAGTCCCAGCCTGCATACTGATTTGCATTGATGTTTACTGACCTGTAGAATGATTTTGGCTCCCAGATCCGGTAATTGCCCCAAAGGACCTCGAGCATCTGATCGGCTTCTCTCTGGTAACCCATATCATTGAGTTCCAGTCCGGGCGTTTTCCACAGGAAGGCTGTGCCATAGCTCAGGTGACCGTTTCCTGTTTTCATGAATTGAAGCCTTCCCCCGTTTCCTGACATAGATGTACGGGTGGAATCGAGGGAGATGCTGCTACCTGGTCTCTGAAAATATCTTGCTGAGGATTCCTGGGCTTTCACCATCGCCTCCTCGGTTCCTTCAATATAACTGAATGCTGTATTAAGGTTGACCATATAGGTCTTGTTACTGAAGTATTGTGTGAAATCGAGTCCGCCCGTATAAGCTGCCGATGGAAGAGTGTTTATCAAGGGCATCATTCGGATCGCCTGCAATTGACAATTCATTCATGTCACGGTTTACCGAGGTGAACATACCGCCTATAATTGTATTGCCACCCTTATAATCTTTCTGAATTCTTGCAGCCAGATAGTTTGTCAGGGGTTCAACAGTCTGATAAGACCTGTGTCCTCCGGTATCTATTTCTGCCACTTCCTCACTTGTTACTGCATCCATAAAGCCCACGGAGAGTCCATTCTGTGTTTTCCCGGTAAGCTTTGCTGCCCCGAGAATAGATGTTCTGTCGGGTGACATGGAATGACCCTCAATTGTGTCATTCACTCCATAATATTCATAGGTGCTGCCCTGAGGTCTCCGGCCTATCCTTCTTGAATAAAAAAGATTATCATTACCCTCATCCCCGTCACCTATTCCAAGCCCGAAGTTAATTATATTGCTTCCTTCAATAAAAAAAGGTCTTTTTTCCCTGAAGAATGTTTCATAGGCTGTCAGGTTGACTTCCGATGGATCAGCTTCCACCTGGCCGAAATCCGGATTGATTGTAAGGTCCATTGTAAGATTATTTGTCACCCCGATTTTTGCATCGAGCCCTGCGTTCAGCCTTGATCTCTTCCCGGTGGCAAAAGGATTGCCTTCTTCTGCCGGGAATCTCTGGGTTTGAGCCACTCCGTAGGGTGTGACATCAAATATCTTCCTTGGTTTCACCTGCTCAATCCCCGACATTTCACCCATCATATGGATAACTCCCGGAGCATCCTGCGGAATATGCTGCCAGATACAGGTTTCGTCCTTACGGTAAATTGTTCTGATAACCTCAAGTCCCCATACATCACCTGAATTATTTTTAAAGCGGAGCTGGCTGAATGGTATTTTCATTTCAGCTATCCAGCCTTCATTGTTTATCGAAGTTCCTACCCACCAGTTTGGATCCCATGACTGATCTTCACTTTCACCGTCATTTGTCATCATCTGGTCGGATTTGACCCCACCAACGCTAACGCCGAAAAAGAATCCGGTCCGCAGGTCATGAAAGCTGTCAAATATTATTGCCACCATATCGCCATCTTCATGATCCCTTCTTGTCAAGTCTTTTTACTAATACTGTCGGGGCTTGAATCGAATGATTTGATTGCAACAAAAAGATTATTGTCATCAAAAAGTATTTTAAACTCTGTATGTTGTGTTGGTTTCTTGCCGTTATATGGTTCGAACTGCGTAAAATCATCTGTCCATTCACCTTCATTCCAGATCTTGTCAGTCAAGAACACCGTCAATAACAGGAGCCTCAGCTATCTGAGTTGCCTTATAACGCTTTTTCTCAGTGTTCTGGCTGAAAGCACAGGCTGTCAACAGATAAAAGAGAGCAACAATAATATAAATTCTTCTCACGTAGAATAATCTTCTTTTAGGTTTCTTAGTAAGGACGCAAAAGAATGAAATTTGATGCAATCATGCCTACTACTTTTTCATTATTTAGAATGCTTTTTAAAAGGAACATTCTACAGACACTTACTTATCCGGAATACCCTCGTCGTAAAGTCTTAAAAATTCATATCTGACGCCGGTGAATTCCAGAAATTTCAGAAAATCGGATTTTGAAATAACAAGAGATGCCGTATTGACATTAGGGTGAAACGCGAGCCTGTCGTAATCCTGAAGCTTTTCATCAATGAAAAGATAAACATGTTTCTCTGTATCGTTTATAAGTCCAAATGGCGATACTGAGCCAGGTTCTACACCGAGATACTGTTTAAGTCTTTTATCGGAGGCAAATGTAAGTTTTCCCTGTCTGAGTCTTTTTTCGAGATCCCTTATGTCGAGTTGCCTCAGATGTTCAAGAATTACAAGATAGTGTCTGTCGCCTTTATGATTTCGGAAAAAAATGTTTTTGCATCTACCTGAATTATAATCTTTCCAATGGATTTTTGCATCCTCAATTGTCGCAAGGGGAGGATGTTCATGATATTCAAAGCTGATATCCAGTTTTTCGAAAATCTCATAGAGTTCCTTTTGTCCCCTCATATTGCATCCAGTTTTTACAAAAATGCATAATAATTTTTATTCTTCAAGGGAAATATCTGAACCTGATTTCAGCTCACAACAGCTGATTGCTGTCGTCATCAGGCGAATATCCTGAATCTTCGGACAGATGCTTTGCCTGAGTAAGCTGAAACGGCGAGATGATCACAGCGTTCATTCTCGACATTGTTTGAATGTCCTTTTATCCATACAAATCTGACCTTATGTTTACGGTAGACTTTAAGAAACCTGATCCAGAGATCCGGGTTTTTTTTCTTTTTAAATGAATGCGCTTCCCAGTTAAAGACCCATCCTTTTTCAACTGAATCGGCAACATATTTTGAATCAGTATAGATCACAACCCTGCTGCCCGGGATCTTAAGCGCTTCAAGTCCGACTATTACGCCCATCAGCTCCATCCGGTTATTTGTTGTAAGCCTGAATCCTTCCGATTTTTCAAGCCGGTGTTTCCCTGAAAACAGAACCACTCCATAGCCACCAGGGCCAGGATTGCCGCTTGAGGCTCCGTCGGTATAGATTGTTATTTCACCTGGCATGAGGAAGGATAATTCCTGTATTTGTAAGGAAAAGCTTTATTGCAATCGATAACAAGATAACTCCGAAGGTTTTTTTCAGGATCTGCAGGCCTCCGGCACCAAGGATCTTTTCAAATGATGAGGTCAGCCGTAAAACAAGATAAATAACCCCCATATTCAGGATAAGGGCAATAAGGATATTGATAGTCTGATATTCAGCCTTCAGTGAAAGAATTGTTGTAATTGATCCGGCACCTGCAATAAGAGGAAAGGCAATAGGGAATATTGATCCTCCTTCGTGTGAATCGTGTTTGAAAAGCTCGATCCCGAGGATCATTTCCATTGCAATCAGGAATATTATGAACGAACCTGCAATTGCAAAGGATGAGACATCAATGCCGAAGATGCCGAGCAACGGACTTCCGATAAACAGGAAAGCCAGCAAAATTAAAAAGGAGACGAGCGTTACTTTAAAGGATTTGATGACTCCTGATTTTGACTTAATATCTATAATTATTGGAATAGATCCGGGAATATCAATAATGGCGAATAATACCATGAATGCAGCCAGGATCTCTATCAGATTAAAATGCATGGGTCAGAAATTTCTGCAAAGGTAGTCCAAAAATGCATTTTATGAAACATACAGACAGACAAAGTGTAGCTGATCCGCCTCACCCCAACCCCATCTATATGATCTGCCTCACCCCAACGGGGCATAGCCGTACTGTTGAATCTAAGAGGTCGTTTAGTAAAATCCATTAACCGCAAAGCTCGCAAAGCAAATACGCAAAGCTCGCAAAGGTCTTTATATGAATATTATATCTTTGCGCACTTTGCGAAAGCCTTAGCGTGCCAGCCTTCGCTACCTCTTCCGCTGAAGCTTCAGAGGTCAAGAAAGCTTCGGCTGACAAAGCTTTGCGGTTAAAAAGACATTTTCAACAGCCCCCGGGGGATGAGGCTTATGCTTCTTACTGCACAATTGTCATCTCGTCTACAAGGTTTTTTGCACCGGCATAGATATCCATGACCCAGAGAACATAGCGTATATCGACAACGATTGTTCTCTGCAATTCAGGTTCATAGGCTATGTCGCCGCTCATTGATTCCCAGTTTCCGTCGAATGCAAGTCCTATGAGTTCCCCGTTTCCGTTCATTACCGGACTGCCTGAGTTTCCGCCTGTTATATCATTTGTTGTAAGGAAGCAAACAGGCAAATAGCCTTTCTTTGATCCATACCTGCCATACTCTTTTTTGCTGTTCAGATCAATCAGCCGCTGGGCAGATCGAATTCATAGTCATTGGGCTTATATTTATCCACTAGCACCCTGAAGTGTTGTGTAATATTTGTATGTAACAGCATCTTTCGGGTCATAATCCTGCACTGAACCATATGTAAGTCTCATTGTTGAGTTTGCATCCGGATACCGGGTCTTTTCAGGTTGCCATATCCATGAGTGCTGCAATCCATAATCTTTTGCCGGTTGTAAGGTCGGCATCAAACTTGCTGAGTTCTCTTGAAATTTCAGTGCCTACCTTTGAAATTGATGTAGCTGTAAGATAAACAGGATCTGATTCAATAATCTTCAGAGATGGTTTTTTGAGGAATGCATCCAACCGTGCCTCATCGGCAAACACTGATTTTTTGAACATGTCATCCACAAACTTGTCAATACTGCCCTTGAATTTCCTATCTACAAGTGTTGTATAATAGTCAGGCTGGAATTTTGCAGGAACGTCAGCCCTGTACAGAGCCATCATCGCCTTCATTGTTTTGTTGTCTGTGGCGGGATTGTAGTCTTTATAAAACCTGTCGGCATTATCTTTTATATTATCGGCAGCATCTTGAGATTTTCTTGATTATCTCCTGACTTAAGGGCGCTTATAAGTGCATCGACTCCCTGATTCATTGAAAGGAGTTCGCAGCCCTGCAGGCATTCAAAGCGGTACTGCTGTGCATTGTAAAGTTCTGCCCTCCCTTCGATTGCTGTCCTGATCAGATTAAGTGCTTCTCCGTATTTTGCTTTTTTATCAGCATTGTCCGCAATCCATTTATTGAACTGGTCCTCAGTCTCTTCTTTTTTCGCTTTAACATTCAGCCTTTCAAGTCCTGCTTTCTGACCAATCGAATATTTCCAGTAATTTGATGATGTGAAATATTTTGCAGGAATACTGAATATTCACCTTCTGATCAGCCTGCATATCCTTCATCCAGATTTCCTGTTTAATACCGCGGATTTTTATCCTGTCGGGATGTACGATCCTGAGTTGTTCATTTACCTCATATGAGGTCATATACCGGTTGGTTCTTCCCGGATAACCCAGAATCATTGTAAAGTCGCCAACATTAAGATCTTTCAACGAAACAGGCAGATAATATTTTGGTTTCATCGGGATATTGTCCTTTGAATATGCTGCAGGTTTGCCATCGGCAGCCTGTATAAACACGGAAAACGCTGAAGTCACCAGTATGACGAGGCCACTCCCAGTTGTCGGTATCGGAACCGAATTTACCTATTGATGAAGGGGGTGCACCAACAAGACGTACATCATTATATCTCTCATAAACGAGAAGATAAAAATAGTTTCCGCCATAAAAACTTGAGACCATTGCCCTGTAGTTGTTACCTTCTGTTGCACTTTTTTCAATTTTCTGTCTTGCCTCACTTATAACAGCTGTTCGTTCATTTTCGCTCATGCTGTCCTTTACTCCGGCAAGAACCTGAGCTGTAACATCTTCTATTCTGATAAGAAATGTGACGAAAAGATTGGGATTTGGTAATTCCTCTTCCTTTGTCTTTGCCCAGAATCCGTCCCTAAGGTAATCGTGTTCAACGGTACTATGTGCCTGGATGGAACCGTATCCGCAGTGGTGGTTTGTGAGGATGAGTCCCTGTGAGGAGACGATCTCGCCTGTACAACCGCCGCCGAATATTACAATAGCATCCTTAATGCAGGCCTTGTTAAGGCTGTAAATATCTTCAGCCGATAGTTTCAGTCCCATCTGGGTCATTTTGCCCATATTCATTTTCTCAATGAGCGGCAGGACCCACATCCCCTCATCAGCCTTTGCCCTGAATCCGGTGCCAAGAATAAGTATCAGTGATATTGCAAATAATTTTTTCATAAGATTCAACTTTTTTCCAGTTTAAAATCAGGGGCTAAAGATAATTGTATTACAGAATACTGCATTGGGCAAAATTCATATTAAAGTATTTTTAACTTTTATCCACCTGATCTTTCAAACTCAAAACTCATCTGTGTATCAAGCAGAGTGAAAGATTTTCTGTGATAGGGGGTGATCCCGTATTTCAGAATTGCGGCTCTGTGAAATGCAGTCGGATAGCCTTTATTCCTGTCCCATCCATATTGCGGAAACTCCTCATGGATTTTATTCATATAGTCATCGCGGTGGGTCTTTGCCAGTACGGATGCTGCTGCAATTGAAAAATAAATTGAGTCGCCTTTTATTACTGTGCAGTGTATTTGATTGATTTATACGGGATGAACCTGTTTCCGTCGATGAGCAGGAACTGGGGTTCTTTTCGGAGGCCTTCAATTGCTATGTGCATTGCCCTGAAAGATGCCCTGAGAATATTTATCTCATCGATTTCAAGGTTATCGACAAAGGCAACATTCCAGGCTATAGCTGTATTTACTATCTCATCTCTCAGTGCATATCTTTGTTTTGGGCTGAGTTTTTTGGAATCATTCAGTACGGCATGTCTGAAGTTTTTGGGAAGGATAACAGCTGCTGCCACAACCGGACCTGCAAGACAACCTCTTCCGGCTTCGTCGCATCCGGCTTCCGTGAGGTTATGATACATGTACGATTTAAGCATATTGGAGTTATTTCAGTATGTACCACGCTTCACTGTTTGGTTCAATATTTACAGGGATAATAATATTGTACTCTCTGTCAATTTTATATCCCTCTGTATTATCCTTGTCATCGGTTAGTTTGACTTTGCTGTCGAGTCCGGTATAATAGACATTGACCTTCAGATTCTTTTTTACCTGATGATTTAGCGGATTATATACCATAAGCAAACCCTTCTCGTTGCCGGAAGGATTAACATGGAGGATTGCATCTATATCCCTTCCGTCGGCTCTTTTTACATGGATAATATCAGAGTCAAGGATGACTCTGTGTTTCTTGTAGAAGGCCACCCACTTTTTCACCAGTTCAAGGGTCTCCGGAGTGTCATAAAGCCTGGGCCCTCTGTATGCAGCCTGAACGCCTGCGCCAAAGAGGTCAGCGAGCCTTTGACCATAATGGGGGAGATGCTTGCTGAGCGGTTCGATAGTTGCTTCCTCGCCTCCTCCCTGGTATTCAACAAGCGGGACGAACATCCACCCCATTGAGGGAGTCTTTTCCCATGTCCCGTCAAAAATATTCTGTCTTTCAACTATCTCCTGCTGACGCCGTGGCAACGACCAGTTTGTCTCACGATAGCCCATTGCCGTTTTGCTGCTGCCATTAAGGAAATACCAGTCAGGCACAGTCAGGTAAACACCCCTTCCACGGCACCATTTATAGAAATCTGTGATCATCTTAAACTGTTTACTTTGTGAATCTGTCAATCCCTCATGTCCCGGATGATCTGCCGACATGCACACATCACCCGGATATGAGCCGTCATGCTCAAAATTATCAAACCCTGTAAATTCGATGAATCTGTAAAGCTTCCTGAAATACTCCCTGCCCCATTCGCTCCCCAGGCATGGGGAGTGGCCAAAAACGGGCGCTTTTCCCTCAGGCATCACGACATCATTTTTATCATCGATCCTCCGGCTTGCAAGCAGGCTGTATCCGCCAAGTGCGATCCCCTTACTGTGAGCATAATCGGTGAGTTGCTTATAACGGTCGAGATTTGCCTTACTTGTGTCTTCAATATTAAAACCGCTGCCGAAGGAGATTATTATCTTTTCGAATCCTGTTTCAACACATTGTTCAACAGCTCTTTTCAGTGACTCATCATCTGAATGCCGCAGATGCATGAATATGGGGTTTTCAGTTATCCATGGAGCAATTGTCCTGTACATTTTCCGTTGAGCCAGTCCTTTTCTTTCACGGTCCCAGCTGTCATTGACAAGGATCCATGTACGGAAGGTATCGAATGATTTGCCGGCAGCAACTCTTTCGGCCGGCCCGGTCATGGGCCTGCATTCAAGCATCGACGGCTGGATGCGGTTATAATTGATTATTGTCCTGTATTCGGGATCCGGAAGCCACCACACTGACTTTTCATAACATGATTCGGACGACAGTGCTGCCGCCAAATGCATAATCCGTTTCAACATATATATTGGGCAATATCCAGTTTTTCTTGTCGCCAGGTACGCTTTCTTCTTCCGTAAGAGCCAGTATCTCTGATTTGTAGCTGTCGACAATAAGTTCCTTTTCCGAATCATTTGTTACAGTTATCCATTTGCAGATAAGGGGTAGTCCGTCATAAATTTCATAGTGGACAATCACTTTAATCTTCAATGAACTGTCGTTGCCGTTTTTTGGCAGGTAGGTAAAATCGACCCTTTTACCATGAGGAGGCCAGGGCATATCCTTTGCCATCCATTCCGGATGTCTTCTTCCATTCAAATCTTGAAGTAATTTCTCCTGTCTGATACCCGGAAAGCATTAACGGGGAAAGTGAATCTGGTTTCAATCCGGCAATCCATTCCCGGGCAAGGTAATTCTTCACGGGTTGACCGGTCAGTCCGCCTGCTGTTACAGGGTTGCCGTTTATTGTCACTTCCGCCTCAGGCTTGATTGCCCTGATAAGCTCATTGCCTGTCATAAGGTTCATAAATCCGATTGTAGCGCCATCGGGAGAAAGACTGAATGTTCTTGAAACAAGTCCGTTGGATATTGTAAGCAATCTGTTATTCTCTTCAACTACAGCCTTGTATGCTGAGTCATCTATAAGCCAGTCGGATTTATGATTACTATAATCAGTGCATGCGGCAGATAATACCAGAATTATTAGCCAGGAATAGTGACTTTTCATATGATATGCTTCAATTTTTTCTCTAAAGTAGGATAATTTATTTACTTGTAATATATCATCCTCCAACCCTCCGATAGTTCCATCGACCCCCAAACCCCCCAAGGGGGCTTAAGACAAAACATGTAGTCAGCCAAGTCCCCCTTGGGGGATTTAGGGGTAAAAAAACGGGTGAAGTAAAAGAATCACTTGGGTAAACCCCCGAGGCTGTCTCAAAAGTCTTTTTTAACCACAAAGCACACAAAGGCATGCGCAAAGAGCACAAAGATAAAGAATTGGATTTGAGCTCTTTGCGAACTTAGCGAAAATCTTTGGGCTCTTTGCGGTTAATGGATTTTGACTTTTCAGACAGCCTCCAGGGAGGGGTTAAAACTCACAGGGAAAAATGTATCTGGCCTCTTTTTTACAATTCAATCCTTAGGTTGACGGCCTTTGGGATTTAGGGGTGTGAAGGAGGGAAGCCGTAAATTCAAGCAATAGTACTGCGGATAAAATTTTAGTTGAAGTATGATTATAAAGATTAAATTTGCAAAAATTATTGACGAGTGTATGATAACTAACGAACAGATAAGAGATTTATCGGGACGCCGCGATGCGTTAAGGAGGTATCTTTGACATTGATGCCAAGCTTGAACAGATAAGTGAAAAGGAAAGTTTATCACAACGGCCGGGTTTATGGGATGATCCTAAAGCCGCTGAAGAACTTTTAAAGGCCATTGCCGAGCTGAAAAGCTGGACAACCGGTTTTGAAAATATAAATACTGCAATCGACGACCTGGTAGTCCTTTATGATTTCTGCAAGGAAGGAGAGGCATCGGAAGAAGATGTTGATAACCAGTATAAAGATTGCCTGTCGAGAATTGACGACCTTGAGGTCAGGAATATGCTTCAGAAAGAGGAAGATCAGCTTGGGGCAATACTTAAGATAAACTCCGGTGCAGGAGGGACTGAAAGCAACGACTGGGCTGCAATGCTGATGAGGATGTACCTGCGGTGGGCAGAAAGAAATAACTATAAGGTAAAGGAACTTGATTTTCAGCCCGGTGATGAAGTTGGAGTCAAATCTGTCACAATAGAGATTGACGGTGAAAAAGCCTATGGGTATCTGAAAAGCGAAAACGGAGTCCACCGGCTTGTCAGGATCTCTCCTTTCAATGCCCAGGGCAAAAGACAGACAACATTCGCTTCAGTATTCATTTCTCCTCTTGTTGACAATAATATTGTGATTGAGATAAATCCTGCTGATATTACATGGGACACCTACCGTTCAAGCGGGGCAGGAGGTCAGAACGTAAATAAGGTTGAGACTGCTGTCAGGTTAAAGCATCACCCGACCGGCATTGTCATTGAAAACCAGGAGACAAGGTCGCAGCTCAATAACAAGGAAAACGCAATGAAGATCCTCAAATCTCAGCTATATGAACTTGAACTGAGAAAACAGCAGGATGAACAGGCAAAGATAGAAGGGGAGAAGAAGAAGATTGAATGGGGATCACAGATCAGATCGTATGTGCTTCATCCATACAAGATGATAAAAGACCTCAGGACAAACCACGAAACAGGAAATGTGCAGGCTGTACTTGACGGAGACCTTAATCCTTTCATTAAGGCATTCCTGATGGAGTTTGGAGGGAAATAATTCTATAGAATGTAACTTAAAATGAAAGAAGGAAAACTATTTGATCAGTTTCCGCCTGTAACAACAAAGGAATGGATGGATAAGATCCAGACCGACCTGAAGGGAGCTGACTTTAATAAAAAGATGGTCTGGAAAACCAATGAGGGTTTTGAAGTAAAGCCTTTTTACCGGGCCGGGGATATTGAAAACCTCATGTATATTAATTCGCTTCCCGGTGAATTTCCGTATATAAGGGGTACAAAAGTCAAAGACAACAGCTGGCACGTAAGGCAGAATATTGAGGTAACAGATTATGCACAGGCAAACAAAAAGGCTCTTGATATTCTGATGAAGGGAGTTGATTCACTCGGGTTCATAATTGATGATCCTGAATCAGTCAATGAGAATAATTTTAATATACTTCTCAGGGAAATTCATCTTGAAAGCATTGAAACAAATTTTCAGTCAAACGGCAAGGCGAAGGAGATCCTTGAGATACTTGTAAAAATTGCTACTGACCGGAAGCTCGATCTGTCTGAAATTCGCGGTGCAATAGAAGCAGATCCGCTTAGCCGCCTGATGCTTAACGGTACGCTTTGTATCCCGGAAGAGGCCGGATTCGACTACCTGGCTTCGCTTACCAGGGCTTCAGAACTCACTCCAAATCTCAGGACAATTCATCTGAATGCATCAAATTTCAATAATGCAGGTGCAGATATTGTTGCAGGAACTTGCATTTGGAATAGCAATGGGAAGCGAATACTGGCACAGCTTACCGACAGGGGATTGAATCCCGGGTTATGCTGCATCAAAAATAAGATTCAGTTTTGGGGTGGGTTCAAATTATTTTCCTGAGATAGCAAAATTAAGGGCTGCAAGATTATTGTGGTCCACCGTTCTGAATGGCTTTGATCCGGGGAAAATGTGAAGAGATCAGAATGGATATACATTCTGTTACAAGCGAATGGAATAAGACAATATTTGATCCCTATGTGAATATGCTGAGGACACAGACAGAGGCAATGTCAGCAATTCTTGGGGGAACAGATTCACTTACTGTCGAGCCGTTTGACATTGCCTTCAGGCAGCCTGACGAGTTTTCTGAAAGGATTGCCCGTAACCAGCAGCTTATACTAAAGGAAGAATCATATTTCGATAAGGTTGCTGATCCTGCAGCCGGTTCATATTATATTGAGAATCTGACTCGACTGATAGCTGAAGTGCATGGAAATTATTTGTCGAGATAGAAGAGCAGGGAGGTTTCCTTGCAGCTCTGCAGTCGGGGTATATTCAGTCAATGCTTGCAGAATCAGCAGCAAAAAGGAGATCAGATGTTGCAACAAGGAAAACAGTATTTGTGGGAACAAATCAATATCCGTTATCCGGCAGAGAATCTCTCTGCCGGAGTTGATACAAAGAGGGCTTTCAGGGAAAATACGGACTCAGCCGATAATGTTGTTGAACCGGTAAGGCTTTTCAGGGGAGCAGAAGAATATGAACGGATAAGAATTGCAGTCAGCAGGGCTTCAAAAAGACCGGTTGTCTTTCTTTTTACAATAGGAAATCCGGCCATGCGAAAAGCAAGGGCACAGTTTTCCTGTAATTTTTTCGGATGTGCAGGATACAAAATAATTGATAATCCGGGATTTGGAAGCATTGAAGAGGGTATTGTATCATTTCTGGCATCGGAAGCTGATATTCTTGTAATATGCAGTTCTGATGACGAATACATTGTTTATGCACCGGAAATTTATTCACAGCTTAAGGATTCTGTCATTATTGTTGTAGCAGGAAATCCGGCCTCTGCAGAAGAGCTGAGAGTCAACAGGGTCTTGACCTTTTTATCCATCTTAGGTCTGATGTACCGGGGATGCTTAATTGCTTTAATGAAAGGCTGGGGATTAAACAGTGAATTGCAAATTGAAGACAATGAGACCAAAATTCAGATATAGTGATCTGAATTCTCTTCCCGGAGGGAAACAGGGATTTTCAGAAATGGGAGCACGAGAATGATATAAAAAAAGACTGGGAGACTCCTGAAAGAATACCGATAAAGAGTGTTTACACAAGGGAGGATCTTGAAGGTATTGAGCATCTGAACTATGCTGCTGGTCTTGCCTCCTTTTCTGAGGGGACCGTATTCAGGCATGTATGCAATGCTTCCATGGACTATCAGGCAGTATGCAGGATTCTCGACAGCTGAGGAATCGAATGCTTTTTACAGGCGGAATCTTGCAGCCGGGCAGAAAGGACTGTCAGTTGCTTTCGATCTGGCTACACACCGTGGTTATGATTCGGATCATGAACGGGTAACGGGTGATGTTGGCAAAGCAGGTGTGGCTATTGATTCGGTGCTCGATATGAAATTGCTTTTCGACCAGATCCCGCTCAACAAGATGTCGGTATCGATGACAATGAACGGAGCAGTTCTGCCGATAATGGCCTTCTATATTGTTGCAGCGCTTGAGCAGGGAGCAAAGCTTGATGAGCTTGCCGGGACAATACAGAATGATATCCTGAAGGAATTCATGGTGCGGAATACATATATTTATCCTCCTGAATTTTCAATGAGGATAATTGCAGATATTTTCCGTTACACCTCCTCGAAAATGCCAAAATTCAATTCCATAAGCATTTCAGGATATCATATGCAGGAAGCAGGAGCCACCTGCGATATTGAACTTGCATATACTCTTGCCGACGGACTCGAATATCTCAGGACAGGTGTCAGATCCGGCCTTGATATTGATGCATTTGCTCCGCGGCTTTCATTTTTCTGGGCTATCGGGATGAATCATTTTATGGAGATTGCCAAATTAAGGGCGGCCCGCATGCTCTGGTCAAAAATTGTAAGCGGTTTCAATCCAAAGAATCCAAAGTCGCTTGCTCTCAGGACACATTGCCAGACATCAGGATGGAGCCTTACCGAGCAGGATCCCTACAACAATGTTGGCAGAACATGCATTGAAGCTATGGCAGCTGCATCTCGGGCATACACAGAGCCTTCATACAAATGCCCTCGATGAGGCTCTCGCCCTGCCAACCGATTTTTCGGCGAGGATTGCACGGAATACACAGATTTATATACAGGAAGAGACAAATATCTGCAAGGCAATAGACCCATGGGCAGGATCGTATTATGTTGAGCATCTCACACATGATATTGCCCATCGGGCATGGGAGCATATTACCGAGGTTGAGAGTCTGGGAGGAATGGCAAAAGCAGTGGAATCGGGTGTTCCGAAGATGAGGATCGAGGAGGCTGCAGCCAGGGCCCAGGCAAAGATCGATTCAGGAGTGCAGGTAATTGTAGGGACAAATAAATACAGGCTTGAAAAGGAAGATCCGCTGGAGACCCTTGAAGTTGATAATTCAGCCGTGAGGGATTCTCAGATCGTGAGGCTTGCAAAGTTGCGGTCAGAACGTGATGAGGCAGCCTGCCGGAAAGCCCTTGAGGCAATTACCCAGATGTGTGCAGACCGGAGAGGGTAATCTCCTTGAGCTTGCAGTGGATGCTGCCTCAAAGAGGGCAAGCCTTGGTGAAATATCTTATGCATGTGAAAAAATAGTCGGGAGGTACAAAGCAGTGATACGAACAATATCAGGTGTTTATTCATCCGAATATAAATCGGACGAGGATTTTAATGAGGCACGTGCCCTGGCAACCAGATTTGCCGAAACTGAGGGCCGTCAGCCCAGGATTATGATAGCCAAGATAGGACAGGATGGCCATGACCGGGGCGCCAAGGTGGTATCAACCGGATATGCCGATATCGGCTTTGATGTCGATATCGGGCCTCTTTTCCAGACACCCGAAGAGGCTGCAAAACAGGCTGTGGAGAATGATGTCCATGTGCTTGGTGTTTCAAGCCTGGCTGCCGGCCATAAAACACTTATTCCGCAGCTTATCTGTGAGCTTAAGAAGCTTGGGAGGGATGATATCCTTGTAATAGCAGGAGGAGTAATACCTCCACAGGATTATCAGTTTCTGTATGATGCGGGTGTAGCAGCAATTTTTGGTCCCGGTACCTCTGTCGCAAAAGCTGCAAAGCAGATCCTTGAGATCCTGCTGGCGACAGATTAACTTGCTTCAGCTTCTCGGCTCTCAAAACAAAAGATTCGTGTTATTTAATTAACAGGATATCTGTTGTTTTGTGTGAATTGAGTAGCAATTCTCTCCCGGATCCCCATCAGATAGCGATTGTCGCAATAACCAGCTGAAAAATCAGAAATGGAGTCTATTTAGAATCTGTATAAATACCATATTATCAGGTTCATAAATATCATATTTTGCAAAAAACATCATTGAGGAATAATAAATTGGTGAGTCAGATTTAGATTTCTTTTACATTATTCCTTTCAGATATGAAGTTGTATATTCCACCTCAGCTGAAACGACTCACGATTGCTTTCGCGATTTTTATATCCCTATTTCTTTTACTGCGTCATTTTCTTGTACCTGATACCTTCGGGCAGTATGGTCATTACAGGGGAGCATCACTGATCGATAATGCAGCGGTTGAGATCCATTATGCCGGACAGCAGGCCTGTTTTGAGTGCCATCAGGATATTGAAGACCTGAAAGCTCAGGATGTTCACAGCGGCATTCATTGTGAAATATGTCACGGACCGGGGCAAAAACATGTGCTGAGCGCTGAAGCCTCCGATATACTCAGGCCTTCAGGAAGGGAATTTTGCGGCAGCTGCCATGCAAAGAATGCAGCCAAACCGAAAGATGCTGTCTTTCAGGTTAATCTTGCAGAGCATAATGTTGGAAAGAATTGCGTAGAATGTCATAATCCTCATCAGCCATGGGCAATGTTAAAATGAATTCATCAAGAAGAAAATTTATCAAATCAGCGGCAGCAATTGCCGGAGCCACTGTAGGATATACGTGGCTGAAGTCATCTCAGTTTTTGCTTTACGGAGCTGAACCGGAGGATAAAAGCCTTCCGTGGTATGGAATAGTGATAGATATTCAGAAATGCATCGGCTGCGGTAATTGCGCCAAAGCCTGCAAGAATGAGAATGATGTTCCGGCCGAACCATTTTTCTATCGGACCTGGGTTGAACAGTACACTGTAAAGAATGACGGTACTGTTGAGATCAAATCACCAAACGGAGGAATTGATGGTTTTAAGCAGACTGTACCCGATGAAGAAATCTTCAAATCATTCTTTGTTCCCAAGATGTGCAACCATTGCGCAAAATCACCCTGTATACAGGTATGCCCTGTAGGAGCAACGTATGACAGCCCTGAAGGCGTTGTACTTGTTGATGAAAAATACTGTATCGGCTGCAGGTATTGTGTGCAGGCCTGTCCATACGGATGCAGGTTTATTCACCCTGTAAAGAAAGTTGCAAATAAATGCACTTTATGCTATCACAGGCTAAAAAAGAATCTTGCACCTGCCTGCATGGAGGCATGCCCGACCGGTGCCAGGATGTATGGCAACCTGAGGGATAAGAACAGTGAGCTGGTTAAATTTCTGAAAGAACATACAACCCAGGTGCTCAGACCTAATCTGAACACAGGATCAAAGCTCTATTATAATGCATTAAGTTCGGAGGTAAGATAATATGGAACCACTTTATCAGCATCTGTATGAAGCTTTAGGACACGTTCAGGGATATATCTTCCCGAATGAGATAGACCTTCAGTGGGGAATTCTAATTGTTGTCTATCCGTTTATTACAGGGTTGGTCGCAGGTGCCTTTATACTTGCATCACTCGAAAGGGTATTCAAGGTGAAAATACTCAAATCCACCTATCAGATTGCTCTTCTTACAGCCCTGTCGTTTCTGCTTGTGGCAACAATGCCCCTGATAAGCCATCTCTCACAGCCCCAGAGAGCTTATGAAATAATGATCACTCCTCATTCATCATCGGCAATGGCAATATTTGGTTTTGTCTACCTGTGGTATCTGATGGTTGTGCTCCTGCTTGAGATCTGGTTCGACTACAGGCCCAGTATGGTTGTCTGGTCAAATGAGAAAAAGGGAGCAATGAAATGGGTTTACAGGATCCTGACACTGGGGGTAAATGATATATCTCCCAGGGCAGTTTCATGGGACAGAAAACTTGGATATATAATAACAGTAATCGGGATACCTTCAGCTTTCATTCTTCACGGGTATGTGGGCTTTATTTTCGGATCAATAAAAGCAAATCCATGGTGGTCAACTCCCCTGATGCCAATCATTTTCCTCTTTTCAGCAATGGTGTCGGGAATCTCACTTGTGCTTCTCGTATATATGGTGATTTCACGTATAAGGAAAATAAATATTGATCTGGAAGTGCTGGATTCAATAGGCAAATATCTCTTCTTTGTTCTGATCCTCGATTTTACGCTTGAGGGACTTGATCAGATCCACCGGATATATGAGGCAGAAGAATCATTTGAGATAATCAAGCTCCTTGTTTCCGGGAAATTATATCTGACACTGTTTGTTTCCCAGGGACTTTTGGGTACAATTATACCGCTTATTACCCTGGCTTTCCTGCAGTTCTACAAAGGGAGGATACGTTTGAGGAAGACGCTCTATGCCATTGTAGGAGTACTTGTTCTGATCGGAGTATACTCCATGAGATGGAACGTTGTAATTGGCGGTCAGTTATTTTCAAAAAGTTTTTCCGGATTCACGAGCTTTAAATTGGGATTGATAGGCCTTGACGGGACTTTGATGGCAGCATTCTGGCTGCTTCTTCCTTTCGGGATACTCGCATTTCTGTTATGGCTTTTGCCACCATGGAAGATGGTGGAGACTGAAGAATAGGGTTCCTTTCGTCATGGGTTTTATTTCCTGCAGCCGTATTTACGGATCTATTCATTGTTATACATAATTGTTATGGCAGATCAGGAGAGTGAACTTGACAAAATCAGGGGTCAGTTGAATTCCATGGAGCTTCGTCTTAGGAGACTCGAATCGGCTTTTGTCTACTCGGGTGCAAAAATTCCTTCGATTGCGGAAGAAAAGACCCGGAAGCCGGAACAGGAAACTGTTACGGAGGACCTTAACGGAGAGGAAAAGGGACTGGAATCACAGATAGGCCGATTCGGCCTGGCCTGGATGGGGAATATTGTCCTTCTTTTTGGCATCACCTTCCTCAGCCAATACCTTATAAACCTTGGGTCCCAGGTAGTAGCTATTATTCTGGGCTATATCGCTGCAGCATCAATCTATGCAATTTCTGAATATTTAAAAAAATCAAATACCCACCTGTCATTTATGTTCAGGATAAATGCACAGGTACTTATATTTTATGTGACACTGAGGCTCCACTTTTTTTCTGTTGAACCACTCCTCTCAAACAAGGCTTTACCTGTATTTCTTCTTTTGATCATCGCAGCTCTTCAGGCTTATCTGTCGATCAGGGAGAAATCGCAGTCTTTTGCAGCTCTGGCAGTACTTTTTATTCTGACAACAGCAGTGATAAGCGATTCAACGCCTTTTACTATTCCTTTGCTTATCATAGCTGCTGCCGGGGCTATGCTCTATTTTCTGCGCTTTAACTGGAAGACACTGTTTGTAGTAACAATATTTCTTACCTATGCCGGATTCTTACTATGGATTGTAGGAGATCCTGTTATGGGGCATCCTGCAAAGCTCGTTTCTGAGAAATATCTGGGTGTATTTTGCCTGTTTTCGCTTGGAGGCAATTTACTCGATCGCATTGATATTCAGAGATAAAGAAGCATCTGAGGATGACTTTCTTATTGGAATTACAATCACAAACGGTATCCTGTTCACTTTACTGCTTTTGTTTGTAGTTGTAAGCTTTTTCAGCAGCGGTTATGTATTTCTTTTTGCAGGGATAACCATTTGCTGCCTTATTTATTCTGTCTTTCTCCATTCACGCTCAACATGGAATTTTGCATCTGCATTTTATGCTCTTTACGGTTTTATGGCGATGAGCATCGCCCTTTACGGTCTTGTCGGGTTGCCAAAGGTATACCTGCTGCTGGCTGTTCAGAGCCTTATTGTTGTTTCTATGGCGCTCTGGTTCAGAAATAAGCTTATGGTTGTTATGAACAGTCTGCTTTTCCTGTCGATACTTGCAAGCTATATGCTTACGTCCAGATCAATAAGCGGAGTGAATTTCTCATTTGCACTCGTTGCTCTTGTTTCTGCGAGAGTTATCAACTGGCAGAATTCAAGACTTCAGATTCAGACCGACCTCATACAGGAACCTATATATGATTGAAGGCTTTATTATGGTTATGTTTGCACTTCATCATGCCGTTCCCAAGCACTTTGTAACTCTTTCATGGACAATGGCTGCACTGCTTTACTTTCTGATAAGCATCCTGCTTAAAAATGTGAAGTACCGGTATATGGCCCTTGGAACAATGATATGCGCTGCATTTTATCTTTTTATTGTTGATCTGGCAAGGATTGAAATAATTTACAGGGTGCTGGCGTTACTTTTTCTTGCAGCAATTTCAATCGGCATTTCAATCTATTATACTAACAGAATAAAAAAGTCAGATAGCTGAAACCCTCTGCCCTTTGTGTCTCTTTGTGCTATCCCTTGAGTCCTTCGTGTTTAATTTTAATATAATTAATCACACAGTTGCATTTAACAAATCGCATATTCTATTCCATTTGTAGCTTGTAATTGAAAAAATCCTTTTAATTTGTAACTAATTATTTTTTGTTAATGAAAAGGATAACTTTTTTGCTCATTTCTATGCCTGTTGGGATTTAACAGCTGCAAAACCAGCAAACCGGTTGCAGAAGCGCAATCTGCAGTTTCCCCGATGCCTGAAGCGAAAGCGGCTGACAGCCATCAGGCTGTGAATTATTCTGATCAGGCGACCTGGCTGCTTGGATATTTTAATCCGGGTCAGCTTAAGCAGGAACCGCATTCGAGTATGGTTCTACAAAGGATATGATGAGTATCAGGTAAACCCGGAGGCGCTGAAACAGCTTGAGGATATTGACAGGGAAGGGCTCACAATAAAGATAGTGATGGGAACATGGTGTCCCGACAGCAGAAGGGAGGTTCCCCGTTTCATGAAGGTTCTCGACGCCTGGGAATTTCCTTCCGGCAAGTTGACATTTATCGGAGTTGACAATGGAAAGCTTTCACCGGTTGGCGAATATGAGCAACTTGAGATTCAACGGGTACCTACATTTATATTTTATAAAAATAATATTGAGGCAGGACGCATCATTGAAAATCCTGTGACGTCTTTAGAGCAGGATATGGTTAACATCCTTAGAGGAATGAATAACAAATAAATAATTAAGTATCATGGAAGATGTACCAAAAAACACAGGAAGTAATCTTGGAATTGCTGCTCTTATCACGGCCATAATAACATTTGTTCTTGCAGTTATACCTTGTGTGGGGATTATTGCCATCATACCGGGCATAATTGCAATCGTTCTTGCATCGGTAGGACTTTCCCAGGCTTCCAGGAAGCGGATCCGCCGAGAGGCGTTTTATTCGCCGGGCTTATTATTGGCATAATTGCATCAATGATATCTGTTTCACAGGTATTTGTTGCAAGCAAGATTGCAAGCCATTCAGATAAATGGCCCGGAGATATTCAGAATATCATAAATGATGTTCAGGATAATGTTGTAAAGGATCTTGAAGATGCCAATATCTCGATTAAGGTGGAGAGCAATGGAGAAAAGGTTGAAATAAATACAAGCATCGATAAAAAGGACCGTGAGCAGAAGCTGGAAGATCTTGAAGGCGGAAATAGCCAGAAAGGCGATACTCTGCAAAAAAATGATACTCTTCGGAAAAAGAAATAGCATAAATAATTTCCAGGTTGTGAGGTTCAGAGATGAACCTTACCTCATTCTAAATCTGATTTTTGCCGGAGTATTAATTTTGATTTTTATTTACTCCGGTATTTTTTCTCCGGATCAGAACAACTATCCGGTTGTTTGCATTCATGAAAAAATAACCGGAGAACCATGTTTCTCATGCGGTTTGTCTCATAGTTTCTCACTGATTGTAAGAGGAAGGATTGATGAGGCATATAGTGGAATATTTATGGCATGCGGGTATTCCTCTTTTTCCTTTCCCAGCTTTTCATGAGGATTGCATTCTCACTTTATTATCTGAAATATACAGGTACAAGGAAACAGCTTATTATTATTGACAGCATCGGTTCCGGACTTCTGTTCCTCCTTACTTTCTGGCCATTCCTGGAGAATATAATAAAGTCATTTTTAAATCAGTTTTAGCAGATGAACCAGTTATTTTGCTAATAATAAAGTAGTTAAACCTAGATTTTTTTAATACTTGGGTAATTGTTTTTAACCACGGAGTACACAGAGTTGCACGGAGTGATACTGTTAAAAATAAAATGAGACTGCTACCTTATTGAATACAAAACTCTGTGTCTTACTCCGTGTCTTACTCCGTGATACTCCGTGCAACTCCGTGGTTAAATTCTTTTCTTAATCCTCAGACATTTTCAGCAGATCATACAGCAGATTGGCTTTCAAAGCCCTTTGAGAGGCCATACCTGAGTAATTTAGCCTTCAGGTCATACTGATTCTTTGCCTTAACCGAACGTCGGTGAGCTGATAGAATATTTTCAATAGTTTTCCGGTAGGTTTCATCATCAATTGAATCCAATGCCTTTCTTATTACTTCATCTGAAATATTTTTTGACCTGAGATGAGCTGAGATTTTTAATTTTCCCCACTTGTTGTATCTGAATTTATCCTTTACAAATGCAAGGGCATACCGTTCTTCATTGATGAAGTTGTCATTTTTCAGAAGCTGAATAATTCTGCCGCTCTCATTACCTTCAATACCCCATAGCTTTAGTTTTGACGATTATTTCACCGGCTGTGTATTCCCTTCCGGCACATAATGCCATTGCCTTATTCAAAGCAGTTTTGAAAATTTCATTATCAGCCATGTCTTATTCCTTTTATAATCCTGTCTTTTCCGTTGATATCTTTGACTAATCTGTATTTCGGTAGAAGCCGTAAGATTCAAGCAACCTGACCATTTGTTCCCCATTGCTTCATTTATTTCAAAATAGATTTTCCCCTGAGGATCAAGAAGCCTGACAGATTTCTTCAGTATCCCGGTATAAAAAACCAGCGGATCAGAATCCGGTACAAAAAGAGCCTGTCTCAGGTTCAAATTCAAGAACATTTTTATTCATGAGCTGTTTTTCGGATTCCCTTACATATGGAGGATTGCTTACAATTATGCCAGCTTTTGCGAATGGACGCGGTATCATTGCTTAAAATATCATCTTTAATAAATCTGATATTCACATTATTCAGCTTCGCATTCATTTCAGCCAGCATCAGGGCTTCCTCTGAAATATCAGTTGCCTGTAACAGAGGATCCGGGAAGGTTTGAGGCAAGGGATATTGCAATACATCCTGAACCTGTTCCAAAATCAATAATATTGCCCTTATATCCTTTGTTTTCACGGACAATGAGATCAACCAGCTCCTCTGTTTCCGGTCGTGGTATAAGTGCAGAGCTGTTCAGCTTTATAGTACAGTCATAGAAAATGGTCTCCCCAAGAATATACTGGATTGGCTTTCCGGTTTTTAGTTCATCGGCGATATCTATTATTTTTGATACCTGCAGGCTGTTTACAGGTTCATCTGAAAGATAGATCTGATGCATTTTTGTTATTTCAAGGACATTCCTCAGGATAATATTTGTAATTGCTCTTATCTCATCTTCAGGATAAGTTCCGTCAAGTTCCCAGCTGAGGAAAAATCTGATATCTTTGATTGTTTTTATCTTGATGCCCATAAGTCAAATTTAGCATTTTCAGGGAAATGGAGGAAACTGACGATATTAAATTCATGAAAAGATGCCTCGAACTGGCTGTTAAGGCAGAAGGGCTGACCTATCCCAATCCAATGGTAGGAGCCGTTATTGTGCATAACGGGAAAATCATTGGTGAAGGGTATCATCGTAAAGGCAGGAGAAGATCATGCAGAGGTAATTGCCATCAATTCTGTATCAGACAAGACGATATTGAAAGAATCGACGCTTTATGTCAGTCTTGAACCCTGTTCTCATTTCGGAAAGACCCCTCCGTGTGCCGATTTTATTATTGCCTGTTCGATACCGCGGATTGTTGTGGGAGCCATTGATTCAAGCGATAAAGTATCAGGACAGGGAGTGGCCAGGTTAAGGGATGCCGGATGCGAGGTAACTGCAAGGGTACTGTCAGGGGAGTGCAGAAGTGTAAACAGGAGATTCTTTACATTTAATGAGAAGAAAAGACCATATATCACATTGAAATGGGCTCAAACCGCTGACGGATACCTTGATATTCAGAGATCAGAAAATCACCGGATTGAGCCTACATGGATAACGGGTAAACCTGAGAGGGCGCTTGTTCACAAGTGGAGGTCAGAAGAGGAAGTCAATTCTTGTGGGTGCAGGAACTGTACGAGCTGACGATCCAAAACTAAATGTCAGGGACTGGAAAGGGAAGGATCCGCTGAAAATTATACTGAGTAGTTCCGGGGCATTGAGAAGGGCTCGGCATTATTCAATGGATGGGGCAGCGACAGTTATATTTACAAATAATAAGGATACCGATATCCCTGGTACTGAAATTATCAGGCTGGACGATGAAGTACCGGCCTGCAAACAGATTAGCAGACTACCTTTACAATAAAGGTATTCAGTCATTGTTTATTGAAGGCGGAGCACAGGTTGCTTGATCACTTTATCTCTAACGGATTGTGGGATGAAGCAAGGATTTTCACCGGTGAAGAATATTTTGAAGGAGGTGTACCGGCACCTGTATTAAACGGGAAGCTGTTCTCAAAAACTCTGTTCAGCAGCAGTCTGCTGGAGGTATATCTAAATCCGCAATCCGAATCCGCAATCCGCAATTCTTATAGCAGCTAAAAATTAGGTTTTGGCTGAACTAGATCTTCGCTATTTTGATCGGGTCGAAAAGCCAGGGATCGTTTTTTGCAAGAAGTATCATAACCTCCTCAGGAGTATCTGCAATTTCCCAGATTGCTTTATGTTCAACCGCAGAAAATATTCTGAGACCATATGTTCAAAGAAGTCAATCAATGATTTATAAAAGTTCAGTGTATTCAGGATGATAACCGGTCCTCTGAAGAGACCAAGTTGTTTGAGAGTTATTGCTTCCGTGAGTTCTTCCAGAGTGCCGACTCCTCCGGGAAGGGCTACAATTGCATCAGCCATTGCAAACATCTGTTTTTTCCTTTCCCCCATATCAGAGGTAATGATCATATCACTGACATCTGAATGATTCCAGCCCTGATCTTTCATAAATGAGGGAATTACACCTGTTATTGTGCCATTGTTTTCAAGGATTGTATCGGCAAGTTTACCCATAAGGCCTATTCCTCCGCCACCAAAGACGACTTCAATGCCAGCCTTTGAAAGCAGCATCCCAAGTTCGGAAGCTGCATCGGCATATTCCTTATCTGATGCGGCTGCTGGAAGATGCAAATACACATACTCTCATCTGATGTGTATTAAAAAGGCCGTTCCAGATATGCAGAACGGCCATAAATCCTTAAAATACTATTTAAATAAGAGCATTAAGCTTTGTGAGAAAGTTATTCTTTGGTACAGCGCCTACCTGCTTGTCAGCTATTTTACCCTCCTTGAAGAAAAGAACGGTAGGTATGTTTCTGATGCTATATTTTGCTGCAACATTTGGACTGCTGTCCACATCACATTTTACTACAAGTGCTTTTCCGGCATACTGTTCGGCAATCTCTTCAACAATGGGTGCAATCATTCTGCAAGGACCACACCACTCTGCCCAGAAATCGACAAGTACAGGTTTGTCTGATTTTATAACCACCTCTTCAAAGTTGCTGTCGTTTACCTCTAACGCCATGTTTAAAAATTATTAAGTTTAAAAATTATGACCGCTGCAAAGATAGCTAATTTACTTTATATTCGATACCTGGATGGTCATCCAGATATGATATTAATTCGTTATTCAGTCTTACGCGGTAAGTCCTTGAGAACATTGGCAGCGAGATTTTATCATCAGGATCGATAAAGAGAAATTTCAAGCTCTGTCTCGCCTTTGTTCTCAACCACCAGTTCCTTAAGATCCCTTATCATCTCCGGACTTATATTTTCAGGATCAATTTTCAGTGTAACTGACTTTATAAGGTCATCCTTTACGCTTGATAGAAGATTAATTGTTTTTACCTTGAATTCAAGTTCATCCTCCCTGTATGGTCGTTTCTGGACCCTGCCCTTCAAGAGCAGGTAATAACCCATTGTAAAGAACTTGCTGTTTTCAATATAATCCTTATCGAACATCATTAACCGGAAAGAATCAGAATAGTCCTGTATTGTAAATGAACCGTAAGGTTTCCCGTTCTTGCTGATGCCATTCCTTGTATCGATAACCATACCTGCCACTGTAACGTCACGGTCGAGGTACTCCCTCAGATTCTGAAGATCAGCAAGTGTAGCTGTTGTGAAAGTTTCGATCTCAAGTTTGAAGTCATCAAGGGGATGAGAGGAGAGATATATGCCGATTACCTCTTTTTCCCTGTTGAGTTTCTCAAGCTTTGGCCAGTCGGGACAGAATGATGGTTCAGGTTTTACCATGTCGAATCCGCCGGTTTCACCAAAGAGTGACTGCTGACTTGAATTTTTTACTGTCTTTGCATTATTGCCGTACCTTATAAGGCTTTCAATAAAGCTTGATCCCCTTGTGTCGAGCGAGAAATACTGTGCCCTGCTTATTGATGCTAAAGCAGTCAAATGCTCCGGCAACAGCCATAGCCTCAAGATTTTTTTTATTAAGCGAGTTAAGATTCACCCTCTCCACAAGATCATAAATATCCCTGTAAACGCCATTTTTCTCTCTCTCCTCAATAAGCTGGAGAACTGCGCTTTCACCTACACCCTTTATAGCCCCGAGGCCAAATCTTACATTGCCGTCCTTATTTACAGTAAACATAACATTACTCTCATTCACATCCGGACCAAGTACATCCATGCCCATCCTTCTGGTCTCATCCATGAAGGTTGTGATCTTCTTGATATCGCTTATATTCCGGCTGAGAACTGCTGCCATATACTCAGCAGGATAATTGGCTTTCAGATATCCGGTCTGGAAAGCGACAAGGGCATAACAGGTTGAATGTGATTTATTAAAAGCATATTGTGCAAATGCTTCCCAGTCGGACCATATCTTATTTACAATGCTCTCATCAAAGCCATTTTTTTTGCAACCCTCCTGGAATTTTAATTTCATCTCATCCATAATGGAGCGCTTCTTTTTCCCCATTGCTTTCCTGAGAGAATCAGCTTCACCCTTTGTAAAGCCTGCCAGCTCCTGCGAAAGAAGCATCACCTGTTCCTGGTATACAGTAATTCCGTATGTATCATCAAGATATTTCTCCATGACCGGAATAGGATAGTCGATCTTTTCAGTGCCATGCTTCCTCCGGATAAATTTTGGGATATACTCCATTGGTCCCGGACGGTAAAGGGCATTCATTGCTATGAGGTCTTCAAGCCTGTTAGGTTCCAGGTCTCTCAGGTATCTCTTCATTCCGGTAGATTCAAACTGGAATATTGCAGTTGTTTCTCCGTTGCTGAAAAGTTCAAATGTTTTCTTGTCATCGAGAGGAAGAGTCTCAATGTCGATGTCAATACCTCTTGATTTTTTTATATTTATTACGGCATCCTTTATTATCGACAATGTTTTTAATCCCAGGAAATCCATCTTGAGCAGTCCGACAGATTCCACATGGCTGCCATCGTACTGGGTTGCATACAACTCTGTGTCCTTTGCCGTACACAAGCGGGATATAATTGTCGAGAGAGTCCTTGCCTATAATTATTCCGCAGGCATGAACACCGGTTTGCCGTACAGATCCTTCCAGAACGGCTGCATATTTTAAAGTCTGTGCAATAAGCTTATTTGATGATTCTCTCTCCCTTGCCAGTTCGGGCACTTCAGCATAATGCCTCCGCAAGTGTTATTCCCGGCCTTTCAGGCACCAGCTTTGCAAGCCTGTCAGCATCGGGCAGCGGAAGTTTTTGTACCCTGGCAACATCCCTGATAGCCATTTTGGCTGCCATTGAGCCAAATGTTATAATATGTGCAACCTTGTCATGGCCATACTTATTTACGACATATTTCAGGACCGCTTCTCTTCCGTCCTCATCGAAATCTATGTCAATATCCGGCATGGAGATCCTGTCGAGATTAAGGAAGCGTTCGAACAGAAGTCCATATTTGATCGGATCGATATCTGTTATCCTCAGGCAGAATGCCACAGCTGAACCGGCTGCAGACCCTCTTCCGGGCCCGACAGATACGCCCATTTCCCTTGCTGCCCGAAGGAAGTCCTGAACAATCAGGAAGTACCCCGGAAATCCCATCTTCGCGATCATCTGCAACTCGAAATCAATCCTGTCTCTCTGTTCCTGGGTAAGAGTCCCCCATCTCTTTTCTGCTCCTTTATATGTCAGGAAGCGCAGGTATTCATCCTTGTCCGTAAAATCGTCAGGCAGATCAAATTCAGGCATGATGGGGTCATGATCGAGCTTGTACTTTTCAACTTTTTCAACAAGGGCGGCCACATTATCTATTGCCTCCGGGATATCCCTGAAGATCTCGCGCATCTCAGCCTCGCTCTTGAGATATTCCTGTTTTGAATATCTGAGTCTGTTTGGATCATCGAATATCCTTTGCAGTATTTATGCAAATCAGCCTGTCGTGAGCTTCTGCATCTTCAGCATTTATAAAATGAACATCATTTGATGCAATAAGCTTTACATTGATATTTTGCCGAAAGAGTTCTGAAACCCTCAATCACCTTCTGCTGAAGAGGAAAAGCCGATCTGTCGGCTTCAGGATCATATGTTTCGTGTCTCTGTATCTCGAGGTAGAAATCTTCCCCGAAAATGTCAAGATATCTTTTAAGGGCATCCTCTGCACCTGTCATGGTCCCGTTCAGGATCTCATCCTGTATCTCCCCGGCGAGGCATGCTGATGAGGCAATCAGACCTTCGCTGTATTGCTTCAGCAGTTCCTTGTCAATGCGCGGTTTATAGTAAAAGCCCTTGATCCAGGCAGTAGAAACCAGCTTGATGAGGTTTTTATATCCCTTAAGATTTTTTGCAAGAAGAATAAGATGATCACCTGAACGGTCCTCTTTGCCGTTTACATCTTCAAGCGATCTTTTTGCAACATAAATCTCACATCCGATAAGTGGCTTTATCCCCTTTTTTGTGGCATAGTTGTGAAACTCTTTAACCCCAAACATATTGCCATGATCGGTTATTGCAATGGCTTCCATTCCAAGCTCTTTTACCCTGTCGATAAGTAAAGCGATATTTGAAGCTCCGTCAAGTATAGAGTATTGAGTATGAACATGTAAGTGTGAAAATGTTGCCATGGATTGAATAAAAATATTCGGTTAGATCAGTTCACAAAAATACTCAAAATTGGATTATTATCCGATTCGATCGTCCATATATACAAAATTTAAATCCGTTGGTTATTTCATGACAATTGTCAAATCGAGAAGTGCATTCTGTTGAATGATTAAAATTATCACGGCATCGTATTGAATTATTTTGTTAAAAGTGACTTAGAAAACCTGACACCAAAACAGAGGATGTCTCAAAAGCTCTCCCTGTAAGATTTACCCCTGATAGCTATCCCCCGTGGGGGACTTGCTTAAATGCACATCTTCTTCTCCCGGGGGGTTGGGGGTAAAAAAAGAGCTTTTGAGATGCCATTTATACTAATTATTAACCTAAACCAAAAGTTATGAGAAAACTTCTCTTAATGTTTTTATTATTTTGCGGGCTTTTGCTATCTGCAGGCAGCCCAGCAGAAAACTGTTACAGGAACTGTTGTCTCTTCCGCGGAAGGAGGAGGGCCCCTTGCCGGGGGTGACAGTGGCTGTAAAGGGAACAACTACCGGCAATATTACAGATATAAACGGAAAATTTGTCCTGTCTGTGCCTCCGGGCGCCACAACACTTATTTTTTCCTATATCGGGATGAAAACCCAGGAGATTGAGATAGGGGGTCGTTCGGAAATAAATGTTGTGCTTGAACCTGAACTGCAGAGTTTAAATGAAGTTGTTGTTACAGCCCTTGGAATATCCAGGGAGAAAAAGGCTCTTGGATATGCAGTTCAGGATGTTAAAAATGATGTAATTGAACGAACTGGCAATACCGATCTTGCAGGTGCCATGCAGGGCAAGACTTTCAGGTATTGACATTAAGCCCAGCAGCGGTATGCCCGGGGCTTCATCGCAGATTGTTATCAGGGGAGCCCGCTCCTTTACAGGAAACAATACTCCGCTTTATGTTGTGGATGGCATGCCTGTCTCATCTACTGCCGATATTCAGTCTGGAGCAGGCGGTGATTTCTCGCTCAGCCGGTGACGGTGTAACAGGATCCGACCTTTCAAACCGTGCAGTGGATATTGACCCTTCTGATATTGAGAGCATCAATATTCTTAAAGGACAGGCAGCTGCGGCGCTCTATGGTATCCGTGCCTCAAACGGAGTAATAATAATTACAACAAAGAGCGGCCGGAATAACGCAATCGGTAAACCTGTGATCTCGATCTCTCATACGAGCAGTTTTTCAGTTGTCTCACGTACTCCTGATTATCAGTCAACATATGCACAGGGTCTAGATGGAAGCTATGTACCAAGTTCTTCATCCTCCTGGGGCCCGAAAATTGTGGACCTTCCCGATGATCCAACATACGGGGGAAACGCTAACGGGCATCCCGGGAAATACCTGGTGCCCCAGCTTGAGGAGGGACAGATCGCTGATCCATGGGTTACCCCTGAAGTATTTAATAACTGGGATAGTTATTTCAGGACAGGTTATTCCTCAACTACAAACGCAAATGTAACACAGGCAAGTGAAAACGGGAGTTTTGCACTTGGTGTAACGCAGACATCCCAGAGCGGAATAGCTTTATCAACAGGTATGGACCGTTGGAATGCCAAAGCATCGGCTGAAAGGAAGCTGAATAAAAACTTCAGTACAGGCTTCAGCTCTAATTTTTCCAAGACTGATATTGACAAGATTCCATCCGGAAATGATGCAGCCCTGGCAGGTGTGTTGGGTGCACCTGCAAGTTACAATCTGAAGGGTTATCCATATCATGTTCCGGGCGATCCCTATACCCAGATATATTACCGTTCAGTTGCAGGATATGACAATCCATACTGGGCTGCAGAGAATTATCACTTTAAGGAAAAAACAGACCGTTTTTTTGGCAACGGCTATATTAATTATGCTGCGAAGATGGGGTCATCGATGAATCTGAAAGTCCGTTACCAGCTTGGCATGGATTCATATACGACACATTTCCAGGATATCTTTGAATATGGCCATAACGGAGAATGATGGTATGATTGACAACTATGGGATTTCCTCCTCAACTGTAAACTCCCTTCTGACAGCCAATTATGACTGGAGGATAAACAGCGGACTGGTTTTCAGCGCAATGATCGGAAATGAATTCAACCAGGGAAATTACAAAACCTATTCGGAACACGGTGAGGTATTGAATTTTGGAGGATGGTCGCATATCAGGAATGCCAATATTGTGACAGCAAATGAATCTAAAGGCAAGGATCGCACTGTAGGCTTTTTTGGAAGCTTATCCCTCGACTGGAGGTCTATTCTTTTCCTTAATGCCACGGGACGAAATGATGTTGTATCAACCATGCCGACAAATAACCGTACATTCTTTTATCCTTCTGTATCATTAAGTTTTGTGGCCTCCGAACTGGGTGCAGTTAAAAACATTGACTGGATTTCGTTCGCCAAACTGCGGCTTTCATATGCCGAGGTTGGACAGGCAGGCTCATACACAAGGAATTATTACACCACGCCAAACTTATACCGGCGGCTGGTGGTCAGGTTCTCCTGTTCTCTATCCCATTGATGGAGTTAGTTCCTATATTCCCAACAATATTCAGTATGACCCTAATTTAAAACCACAGAACACCAAATCATACGAAGTCGGTACAGAGCTCAAATTCTTCAACAATCGCATCGGTGTTGACTATACTTTTTCGCGTCAGAATGTAGTTGATCAGATATTTACAGTACCGCTTGCAGGATCAACAGGTATAAGGCAGCTTCTTATGAACGGGGGTAAAGTGCATACTGTCAGCAATGAGCTTGTGTTTTATGCTATCCCGGTCCAGTCAAAAAACTTCCAGTGGGACTTAAATGTCAATTTCACAAAGATTGACAATATTGTCGATGAGCTGGCTCCCGGTGTGGAGAGCATCTTTCTCGGAGGATTTACAACCCCACAGGTCAGGGCAGGTATCGGTAGCACTTATCCGGTCATATATGGGATATCGTTTGTACGGGATGCTGAAAACCGGATTGTTGTTGAAGATAACCCGGGTTCTCCCGACTCATGGTATGCCATTGATTGGTGAGCCTGGTGTTATCGGGTCAGTATCTCCCGATTTTATTCTGGGAGCATCCAATACATTTTCATATAAGAAGTGGTCTCTGAGTGCCTTGTTTGAATGGAAAAATGGAGGACAGATGTATTCCGGCAGCAATGGATTAATGGATTTTTACGGGTTGTCGACAAGGACAGAAGACCGGGAGTCAACCTTCATCTTCGATGGAGTAAAGCCTGATGGCACGCCAAATGATATTGTTCGCGGAGGGCCAACAGACCCTGATGCATTTCAGAATCTGCACAGAAACGTACTACAAATATTGATGAGTATTATATTCATGATAATTCGTTTGTAAAGCTTCGCGAACTTGCATTGAGCTACAGACCATCAAAGAAACTGTTCAACTCTGTTAATCTTGGTGTCTCGGCTTTTGCGCGTAACATACTTGTCTGGACCGCTCTTGAAAACTTTGATCCTGAATCAAGCCAGGGGAATACAAATATGGGAGGCTCATTTGAACGTTTTTCTGCACCCCAGGTAACCAGCTATGGATTCAGTTTAGATTTAACCTTTTAACTTCAAATGCCATGAGAAAAGCAATTTATATATTTTTCACCTCAATCCTGGTACTTGCCACTTGGTCATGTTCCGAAAAAGCCATGGACGAAATCAACTCCAATGTTAATGATCCGACAGAGATGGTATCAAGATTGATAATTACAGACGTGATGACTAATACAGCTTTTTCTGTTGCCGGAGGAGATTTTAATTATTATGCTTCAATATATATTGAGCATAATGCAGGGATCTTCGGGCAGTTTTACAATGCTGAGATAAGGAGCGGTGAACCTACAAGTTCTACAACTTATAATAATTCATGGAATGCTGTATACCAGAACCTGTACAATCTTAATGTGATTATTCAGAAGTGTTCAGAGGGAGGCACCGAGGAAGGCAACTGGCACACCCTGGGTATTGCACAGATACTTAGTGCATATAACCTGGCCATAGTAACTGATGTGATGGGTGATGTCCCATGGAGCGAGGCTCTTCAACCCGGGATAGTATTCACTCCCGTGCTTGACAACCAGTCTGCAATATATGGAGATATTACAAAACTGCTTGATGATGCTATCCTTAATCTCGACAAGGAATCAATATTTCCTTCTTTAGGTGCACAGGATCTTGATCTATGGAGGAGACATTGCATTATGGAAGAAGTTTGCATATGGGCTGAAGGCGCGTTATGCCATGCATTTATCGTTTAAAACACCGGATTATTCCAATGTTATAACCTATGCAGATCAATCATTTACATCAGGATCTGAACAGGCACAGTTTAACTATAACGGCACTTCGACAAGCAGTCCGTTTTACCGGTTGTTCCAGGACAGGGATTATTACGGAGCCAGCCAGAGCCTGCATGATAAATTGACTGAGAGAAACGATCCGAGGGATGATCTCTTCTTCATGCCTCATCCCCTGTCGGGAAGCGATGAAATCGTGTTTGCTCCTAACGGAACACCAAACCAGGTTCAGGGTATTTATTCAATTTCTGCAATCACCAGCGCAACAGCACCCTCATACCTGCTCAGCTATCATGAAATTGAGTTCCTCAAAGCAGAGGCTTATGTGAGGCTGAATGACCTGCAAAATGCAGATACTGCACTGACGGAGGGCTGTTACTGCAGCATTCATGAAGGTGAATATTGGTTTATCAGCTGCCGCCGCCGTTGATTACTTCAATACAAGTGTAAGGCCCAAATTTCAGACAAATCCGCTTTCAGAGGTAATGAATCAGAAATACATTGCTTTTTATGAAGAAGAAGCTCTTGAGGCTTACAATGATTACAGACGGTTAAAAGCAATGGGCAACAATGTTATCAAGTCTTGATAATCCAATGAATACAAATCTGTTTCCATTACGATTTACTTATGGATCAGAGGATGTTACTACAAACATGAATATCCGTGAGGCTTATGGAGACGGCACTTATGTTTATTCTGAAAACGTCTGGTGGGCAGGGGGAACCCGGTAAGCTCCATCTTTAATAAACTTAAAAAAAAGCAAAATGAAAAGACTAATAACAATAGGATTGACAATCATACTGGTTATAATATTATCTGGCTGTGAGGAGGCTAAAGATCCTGCGGGCAGGAGGGGCGCCGGAGTTGTTCCGATCGTATCTGATGTAAGCGGGATATTTATCAGCGGAGAGCCCGGTTCATTCATACATTTCAAAGTTGATCTTCAGAGCGGAGTTACTGTTGAAAATGCAGAAATTGTGGTTTCTTCCGAGGATAATTTCCAGAGGGAAAAGATTGCAGACGTAACATCCTTCCCCTCGGAATTCACTTTCACTCTTGGCGAAATTACTGAAAAGCTGGGAGTTGTAAATGAAGGGGAAGTTATTTATATTGAAGTTGTTACCACCAAGGATGGATTGACAACACGTTCAAGTGCCGCTCTGGACCCTATCGTATACTGTCAGTATGATGTGGCGGTGGCGGTTGGCAGCTATCATTCGGTATCTCTCTCCCTCAGAATGGAATTCAGAAGGGGATATAGCCCTGCAGGCTGATCCTGCCGATCAGTTTACGATATATGTTACCGGACTTGAGACAATAGAAGGATTCAATGAAGACCAGGGTCCGCTTGTGATGCATATTGATCCGGTTACTTTTTCAGTTATTGCCGACAAAACGGTTCTTGCATCAGAAGCCTGGGGTGAAACCAATATAGCTTATGAAGGTACTGGTTCGTATAATTCATGTACCGGGATGTATTAGATGAACTTCAATATTTCTACCGATCAGTATGATTACGGGACTTTTGCATTTACATTTACAAGAAATTAATAAAGAGTTCCGATAATTGTCAAAGATAGAGCTTGATCTTTTTCTTTGTGTTCCTCTGTGTTGACCTTTGTGATCCTTCTGTGTTTAAATAATTTAAGAATTAAACACGAGAGCACAAAGTGATTCACAAAGGTTCACAAAGGACTTTTCGCCATTTCCATTTAATATAATTCATAAAATGTAAATTACTTCTATTCATTTGTTCAATAAATATATTACTGTTATCTTTGCACACATTTTTTAAACAGGTTAAATAATAAAGCGTAGAAATTAATGGCAGTTAAAATCAGATTAGCTAGAAAAGGCCGTAAGAAACTGGCCTTTTACCACATTGTGGTAGCAGATAGCAGATCGCCACGGGATGGCAGATATATTGAAAAGATCGGATCATACAATCCGGTTACTAATCCGGCAACTATCGAACTCGATTTCGGTAAGGCGCTGGGTTGGCTGCAAAATGGCGCATTACCTACAGATACCTGTAGAGCTATCCTGTCTTATAAAGGTGTTATGTTAAAGAAACATCTCCTTGAGGGTGTTAAAAAAGGTGCATTCGATGAAGCTGAAGCTGAAAAGCGTTTTGAAGAGTGGGTATCAGCAGAACGAGGCTAAGATTGAGGCTAAAAAATCAGGCCTTGAAAAATCGAAGGATGATGATATTGGTAGAAAGACTTGCTTCTGAGAAGAAGATCAATGATGCAAGGATTGCAAGACTCATCAAGAGAGATGCTGATGCCGCAGCAAAACTGGTTCAGGAAGTGAATGCAGTTGCTGCAGGTGACACTGCTGAGGAACCGGAAACAGAGGAGAATGTATCCGATGCGGTTGCCGAAGATAAGCCTCAGGAGTAATTGAAGAGTTATAAGGTTCTGTGATCCGATGGCTTACAGAAACGAAATATTACTCGGACGAATCACCAAAGTAAGCGGCTATGAGGGTGCCGTTACAGTAAAATTGGAACGATTTTTTTCTGAAAAATTACCCCATATTGAATCGGTCTTCCTTGAAATTGAAGGAAGACCGGTTCCTTTTTTTATAGCCGCGATCGGAATATTCGGGAGCCGATATTCTCAAGCTTCAGTTCGAAGGGTACGAATCCTCTGAAAAGGTAAATGAATTTATCGGATGCCAGGTTTTTCTGACCACAGCTGCCCCGAGTCGGCAAAAAAATTGAGAAGTGCACAGAGTCTTCCAGGCTTTAGCGTTTTAACCACTGATAATATCGTGCTTGGATCTGTTGACGAGGTGATTCAGAATCCCGGGACAATGGCTGCTGAGTGTCGTCTCAGATACACATAAGACAATCCTGATTCCCCTTGCATGAAAATTTTATCGTGAAGATCGATAAGAAAAAGAAGATCCTGATAATGGACCTTCCTGAAGGTCTTACAGAAATAAACTGAGGGAATATTTCCATCAGGGTGCAACTTTTCTGAAATAGCGTCGTCTTTTCTCAGTATTAATCTTGAATTAACTAAAATCAATGCATTATGAAAAGAAGGCTATTAATATCAGCATTTATTGTTACAGTGGCCATCGCCACAGGGTTTTCAAAAGATATGTCAATTGAAAAAGAGACCAGGAATGTGACAGGTTTTACAAAGGTGAACTTCGGAATAGCAGGCGATCTGTACATTAGTATAGGATCTGAATTTAAGGTTGTTCTCGAGGGTGAAAAATCTATGCTCGATGAAATTGAAACCGAAGTATCAGGATCGAAGCTTGTGATCAAGAACGAAAACTGGCATATACATAGTAATGGGAAAGTTACTGTATATATTACAATGCCTGAGCTGACAGGTCTTGGAGTATCAGGTTCCGGCAAGGCTGAGATTAAGGACGCCATAAAAGCTGAAGATCTTGATTTTTCAGTAAGCGGAAGCGGCAGGATACTTACTGCTGATCTGGCTTTAGGCAAACTCAATGTCGGAATTTCCGGATCGGGTGATGTTGTTGTAGGTGGCAGCGGTGAAGCAAAGAGTGCTGATGTACAGTATCAGCGGATCAGGAAATTATTCAGGTGAGACACTGAAAATAGACAATGCTGATTTCAGCATCTCCGGAAGCGGAAGCTGCAAATGCAATGTTACTGACAATCTTGAAGCAAGTGTTTCAGGCAGCGGAAATATTACATATATCGGCAGTCCGAAAATTGATGCAAGAGTTTCCGGTTCAGGCAGGGTAAAATCAAAATAGCTTATTTCCTGATTATTTTAACAGTACCATCAGGACCAAGTTTAATGACAGGGGAGGATGAATATTTTCTCCTGTCGTCCTGTCGGTATTTGACAACATAGTCAACTGCACCTGATGACTGCGGTATCAATTTCGCTGAAATTTTCAGGTGCAGGTTTTCCGCTCAGATTTGCAGATGTTGAGACAAGAGGCTTGCGGAATCTTTTTATGAGCTCGCGGCAGAATTCATCATGGCAGATCCTTATCCCAACCGAACCATCATCACTGCAAACTCCGGGTGCCAGGTTTTTACCTCCTGAATAGATTACAGTAAGCGGATCATCCGATACGCTGATAAGTTCCCATGCGATATCGGGAACATCACTCACATAACGTTCAAGCATTGTTTCACTGTCAACAAGGATAAGCAGGCTTTTTCCCTGTTCCCTCGATTTGATTGTGAAGATCTTTTCCACTGCTGCAGGATTGGTCGGATCACAGCCAAGTCCCCAGATAGTGTCGGTAGGATAGAGGATAACGCCCCCTTTTCTGAGGACTTCAAGCGCTTCCTTTATATCTTCGTCAAAAACCATTTGGCAGGGACGTGTAATTAAGATTATTAAAAAGCATTTTTCCTATACCGGAATATCATGTTCCCTCAGAGCTTCATTGAGAGAAGTTTTCTTGTCTGTCGATTCTTTCCTTGTGCCAATTATCAGTGCACATGGAACACTGAAATCACCTGCAGGGAATTTTTTAAGATATGAACCCGGGATTACTACAGATCTGGGAGGTACATAGCCTTTGTATTCTATCCTGTTTTCCGAGGTTACATCAATTACCTTTGTGCTGTTTGTGATTACTACATTTGCTCCCAGTACGGCCTCCTTGCCTATATGGGCTCCTTCGACGACAATGCACCTTGATCCGATGAAGCAGTTGTCTTCAATTATTACAGGAGCTGCCTGAACAGGTTCGAGTACCCCTCCGATACCGACACCGCCGCTCAGATGTACATTTTTGCCGATCTGGGCACATGAGCCTACTGTTGCCCATGTATCGACCATTGTTCCTTCATCGACATATGCACCAATATTCACATATGACGGCATCATTATCACACCCCGTGCAAGGTATGCCCCATAGCGGGCCACAGCATGGGGGACCACCCTAATACCCAGTGACATATAATTCTTTTTCAGTGGAATTTTATCGTGAAATTCAAGCGGTCCGGCTTCAAATGTCTCCATTTTCCTGATGGGGAAATATAGAATCACAGCTTTTTTAATCCACTGGTTTACAATCCATCCGTCTGCTCCGGGTTCAGCAACCCTGATTTTCCCTTTATCGAGAAGTTCAATAGTGTTGTTTATTTCAGCCTGGACTTCAGGATCATTTAGTAATGATCTGTCATTCCATGCTTTATCTATAAGTTCAATATTTATGGAATTCATTTTTAAAATTTTCTCAAAAGTAATAAATGTATCGTTAAAGATGGCTATAATCCTTGCAGGATGATACTGATTAAAGGCAGAAATACATTTTATGGTTTGTAAAAGTTTGTTTAAATTTGATAACAGGCAGACGGATATCATCAGAGTTGGATTATTTGTAAGCGGATCATTGTTCTTTTACTTAATAATAAAGCTATGAGCAAGTACATCTATTTAACCTGCAATCCTGAAGCGCTTGTCGCTTCAATGCTTCCTCCCGAAGGCTTTGGGCTCTATCTTTCCACAGGTACCAAGAAACGCAATAAAGCCCAGACTATCTTCTTTGAAATCGACCTTTCAAAGATTGAAAAATTAATAGATATGAAGAGCCTTGATAAAAGGTGTGTTGCCAAATCAGACGGCACGTCCGAAGAGCTCTGTTTATCTGTCAGTATACAGGGTTCTGGAGATGATACCTTGTGAAGCGCTAAAAAGCCTTTATCTTACAACCGATCATGGTTGTGTTCTGGAATTAAAAAAAACACCCTATGATAAGGGAAAGGAGCCGCAGAATGCTCTTCATCTGTATCAGGAGCTTTGCCCGGTTAATCCACTTGTTGCCAGCAGTCTTCCTCCCATCTGCATTTCTCAAAAAACTAACTGACGGATCAATCCCTATTGTTCTCCCGAAGCTTTTCTTCGTTGAACTGAAGCTTGGTGAGCTGGCGACCGACCCGCTAACCGGATCAGCAGAGCATCTGCCTTATCCTAATATTGGACATATGCGCGACTGCCTTGAAATAATAAGGGGGGAATATGAAAAACACATGAAAACCGTTCATCGTATCTTCACGGGAGAACTGCTTTACAGGACTATTGATACTGGATTCTATGTAGGATCGAAAGATGAAATGGTATTCTATTCCTACCCAAAAATTGGCGAGCTTGAAAAAATTAATTACAACTTTTTCCGGGCAATTTAGAAGGTATTTTTTTTACGTTTTTTGATCCATTCCATAATTAGCATTATCAAACCAATAAATACTATTGCCATAAAAGCTAGAATACCATAAAATGCTCTCATATTTAAAAGATTTTCCCTGAATCTGGTCTGGTAAAAAAGCAGCTGTCAATAGAATTTTATTGACAACTGCTTTTTTTAAAAAACAAAGTATTAATTAATCAAGGTTTAACAAACAATTTATAATTCAGTTTTGCTGGCAGATAAAACTTCCTGCTTAATATTTTTATTTTATAACAAATAATTTAATCAGAATCAGAACTGCAAATCCCCCTATAATTATCAGAAAAAACATAATCTCATTCCAGTACTTGAATTTTTTCATTTCAATGATCTGTTATAAAATAATTCAGTAAACAAATCTATGAATGAATTTCATCAACCCTTATTAGAAACTCATTAGAACAGGATTAGAAATTCATTAAAATAGTAGTTCCTTCTTTTTAGTAGTTTAACTTTGCTGAAAATTGGCTCAATAACATGAATGATATTAATATACTAATTGTTGAGGATGAGCTTAGACTGGCTGAGATTCTAAGAAAACAGTTACAGGAATCAGGTTTTAGTGTTGAAATTGCTTTCGATGGGTATAGTGGGAAACAACTTCTCGAAAAGAATAGATACAATCTTATTATCCTGGACATAAATTTACCCTTAATTAATGGGTATGACCTTTGTAAAGAGATACGAAAGACAAACAGCAGCATCCCCATCATAATGCTCACCGCCCTGGGTACCCCGGATAACAGAGTAGCCGGTTTTGATGCAGGAGCTGACGATTATGTTTTAAAGCCATTTGATTTCAGGGAATTACTGGCACGAATAAATGTTTTTCTCAGACGTTCGGATCCAAAGCATAATCTCAGAAAAATTAAGAATTGCGAACCTCGAAATGGACCTGAGTACCAAAACAGTAACCCGGGCGGCTAAAAGAATAGATTTAACTGCAAAAGAGAGCTCATTACTGGAGTTTTTTATGAAAAACAAAGATAAGTTGCTTACCCGTGAGGTTATAATTGAAAATGTCTGGGGTATAGATTTTGACCCAAGCACTAACATAATTGATGTATATGTAAATTATCTGAGAAAGAAAATTGACAAGGATTATGAACCCAAGTTAATTCATACTAAGTTCGGGTTTGGATTTTACTTAAGTGAAAAAGAATTTTTACAATGAACATCAAGACAAGGCTATCATTCCAGTTCACACTTATTGTGGCCGGGATCTTATTGTTTTTTTCAGTACTCGTTTTCTACTTTTCATATTCAAGCCAATTAACAAAGTTTAGGGATAATCTTCTTGACGGAGCGAAGAATACAGCTATTCTGCTGATCAACGTAGCAGAAGTCGATTCATCGTTATTAAAGAAAATTCACCAATCAACGATCTCATGGGAAAAAGAGGAGATTGTGCTGACAGATTCTGCTTTTAATCAGCTATATAGCAATAATATACAATATCTTTCGAATAATTTATTGCTAAAAAGTTCAAAAAAGGGCGATATAAATTTCTTTTCTGTTGCAGAAAAAGATGGGGTATTTTATAAGCATATCTTCAATAACCGGACATATAATGTTTTTGTTATGGCTTTTGACCATGGCCGCACTGAAAATCTTTCAGAACTAAGAAAAATCCTTCTCTGGAGTATTCTTTTCAGCATATGGTTGTCTATACTGTTATCATACTTATTCTCGAAAAAGGCAATTCAGCCAATTTCACGAATAATAAAGAGTGTTAAAAATATTAATTCATTAAGAATGAGCAACCGGCTTAACGAAGGAAACAGGAAAGATGAGATTGAGCAGTTGGCAATAACATTTAATGAAATGCTGACTAATCTGGAGACTGCCTTCAAAAATCAGGAAGATTTTGTTTCAAATGCGTCTCATGAATTGCGGACTCCTCTTACTGTGATGATAAGTGAGAGTGATTATTTGTTAAGTCGTAAAAGGAATCAGGAAGATTATATCAATCATATCTCAGGGTTAATCGTTGATCTTAAAGATCTTAAATGCTCTCCTGAACAGTTTGTTGGAGCTGGCACAAATTAACAGGGATTACAATATTCAACTGTCTGGTGTCACGGATTGATGAGATAGTTTATAATGCAATTCATCAAATAAAAACCAAATATCCTAATCGCAAAATCCAGTCAAAAATTCAATATCCCGAAGATGATAACGAGCTCTTAATTAACGGGAATTCAGGATTACTTATAATAGCTTTTAAGAACCTGATTGACAATGCATGCAAATTTTCTGAAAATGATGTATATGTAGAGTTTGAAATACCCGGCGAAATATATTAAGATCGTTATTTCAGATAAAGGGATAGGTATACCATCTGAAGAACTGGATAGTATATATTTACCATTTAAAAGAGCATCGAATGTGAAATTTAAGGCTGGATTCGGAGTTGGTCTTTCGCTTGTAAATAAGATAATAACCCTGCATGGAGCGGTAATGAAGGTTTATAGTATTGAGAATGAAGGAACAAGGTTTGAATTACTTTTTAATAAAAAGTGAATAAATTGGCAATTCTTTTTAAATCTATGGAATAATCGTGTTTTCTACATCAGTCTCTAACTTATTTAATCTTCTGTAGTTTAGGATTATTAGACTAAGTATATTCCCATTGCCCGAATGGAGTACATATTTTGGCTAGTCTGGTTATACTACGAAACAGAATAAATCTCCGTATTGTATTTTGGACCAATTGTTTTTGGTATAAAGGCTAATCTGTTTAGATTCTTTTTAAACTACAAACTATTAAAAGTTTCGATTTTTTTCATTTGTATTATTGGAAAACTAATATAGTTTTGTACCGGTGAAAATTTTTCATTTTCGAATCTTTAATTATTTAATTTTAAAAAACAGATATCATGATTAGTACTTTATTTTGGATTGTTCCAATTTCAGCGCTCATGGCATTACTGTTTGCCTGGATCTTTTACAAGGGTATGATTGTACAGGAGGAAGGGACAGACAGGATGAAAGAGATTGCTGCGTATGTAAGCGAGGGCGCGATGGCCTACCTCAAACGTCAGTATTCAGTTGTTGGCAAGGTATTTATTATCCTTGTGGCATTATTAACGATACTGGCATATATGGGTATTCAGAATCCATTTGTTCCGATAGCTTTTCTTACCGGTGGGTTTTTCTCCGGATTATGTGGTTATCTTGGTATGAAAACAGCTACTGCTGCATCCAACAGGACAGCATGGGCTGCCTCCAAATCGCTCAATAAAGGATTACAGGTAGCTTTGAGAAGCGGTGCTGTTATGGGTCTTGTTGTTGTTGGGTTTGGACTTCTTGATATCGCACTCTGGTTTATTCTCCTTAATAAAGCTATATTCACACCCGAGCATATGGCAAATGGTCTCCATTTCCTTGGACTTACATTTGTTGCTGCCGGTACTGATGAACATCAGAAATTTATTGAAATAACCGCCACCATGCTTACATTCGGTATGGGTGCTTCAACACAGGCTCTTTTTGCACGTGTTGGTGGTGGTATCTTTACAAAAGCTGCTGACGTAGGCGCTGACCTCGTTGGTAAAGTTGAAGCAGGCATTCCTGAGGATGATCCACGTAACCCTGCAACTATTGCAGATAACGTTGGTGATAATGTTGGTGACGTTGCCGGTATGGGCGCTGACCTTTATGAATCATATGCAGGTTCAATACTTGCAACAGCTGCTCTTGGAGCTGCACTTCCGATTTTTGCCGAAGGCGATCAGATAAAAGCAATTATTGCTCCGATGATGGTTTCAGCAATTGGTATTCTTCTTTCAATTGTTGGAGTATATATGGTAAGAACCAAAGAATCTGCAACTCCAAAGGCTCTTGCTCCGTGCACTTCTTCTTGGCACAGGAGGCAGTTCTGCTCTTATTCTTGTTGTACTTGCAGGTATGGCAGCTATTAGACTGGATCACCTGGGGCGTATTTGGCGCTGCAGTATCAGGTCTTGTTGCCGGTGTAATTATTGGTCAGTCAACAGAATATTATACTTCCGATGGAAATGCCCCGACACAGGGTATTGCAAAACAGTCACAACAGGGTCCTGCCACAGTTATTATTGAAGGTATGGCAGTTGGAATGTATTCAACATGGATTCCTGTAATTACTATAGTTGCCGGTATTATTGCAGCTTATGGTTTTGCAGGTGGTTTCCATAGTTTTGCCCATGGGTGTTTACGGTATTGGTTTTGCTTCAGTAGGTATGCTCTCAACACTTGGTGTTACTCTTGCAACCGATGCATTCGGACCAATTGCAGACAATGCAGGTGGAAATGCTGAAATGGCTGAATTGCCGGCTGAAGTAAGAGAAAGAACAGATGCTCTCGACGGACTTGGAAACACAACAGCTGCCACAGGTAAAGGATTTGCTATTGGTTCAGCAGCTCTTACAGCTCTTGCCCTCATGGCAGCCTATATGGAAGAGATCAGAATGTGGCTTACAAGAATGGTTGATAAATCACCTGAAGGTTTCAAACAGATTGGAGATACCTTATTCTATCATAATACAGTACCTCAGGTACAGGATGGTCAGGTTGCTGTTAATCTGGCAACTGCAAATATCAAGCATTTTGTTGCAGCCTATGACCTTTCAGTTTTCAATCCTATATTGCTCGGCGGTGTTTTCATCGGAGCCATGATGGCATTCCTCTTCAGCGCAATGAGTATGAAAGCTGTCGGACGTGCTGCAGGTAAAATGGTTGATGAAGTAAGACGTCAGTTCCGCGAAATTCCCGGAATCATGGAAGGTACAGGAAAACCTGAATATGCAAAATGTGTTGAAATATCAACTGCAGGTGCACAGAGTGAAATGCTTGTTCCTTCACTGATGGCTATTGCTGTTCCGATGATAGTAGGTATTATTTTTGGTGTTCCCGGAGTTATCGGTCTTCTTGCCGGCGGTATGAGTACAGGTTTCGTTCTTGCAAGTATGCTTAACAATGCAGGTGGTGCATGGGATAATGCCAAAAAATATGTTGAAAGAGGCAACTACGGTGGAAAGAAAAGCGAATGCCATAAAGCTACCGTTGTTGGTGATACCGTTGGTGATCCTTTCAAGGATACTTCTGGTCCTGCTCTTAACATCCTTATTAAACTTATGTCAATGGTAGCTGTGGTTCTCGCAGGTCTTACTGTTGCATGGAGTCTTTTTTAGTCAATAGAAAAGTTGAATAAATATATGAGGCTGTCCCAATAGGGCAGCCTTCTTTTTTAGTTGCAATCTAACTTATTTGCATCGTCATTGCGAGGCCCGACGAAGGAGGGCGAAAGCAATCGCTTCGTGCTTATGTCACCGGTGATTGCTTCGTATTGCTTCTTCGTCGCTCTCAATGACTGTTCATAGTAAGATAGATATCCGTGACCAATCAAAAGGTAGATCGAGTTGGTAAAGGCTGCCCTTTTGGGACAGCCTCTTATCTTTATATTATCTGTAACTAAAGGTGTCAGATTTATTTAATCAGTTCAAGATAACCGATGGTTCCTGGTATATTTTCAGCAGCAGGCTTATTTGCCATCGGACAGCCGGGTACAGGGCAGTTGATTATTTTATGTTCTTTATTATCTGCTGGTTCCCATCCCATTGTGAGATACAGAACAAAAAATCCTATCACATATGCAACAGCTACATGCCATCCGCTTTTAACCCATTGAATTACATCGCGTCCTTCCGGGAATTTGTTTGTGATAGCCACACCTGCAGAAGAACCGAACCAGATCATTGATCCTCCGAATCCTACACTGTATGCAAGCATTCCCCAGTCGAAATGACCCTGATCGAGACAAAGCTTTGTAAGAGGGATATTATCAAATACTGCAGAAAGGAATCCAAGCGACAGAGCTGTTATCCATGATGCATTCGGCAGTTCTTCGACCGGCATCATTGAAGCGCAGAAAACAAGACATAACAGGAAAATAGTCCCTTTTATCGCTCCGGGCACTTCCTTCCATGGAACGGGTCTGATGAATGCCCCGATAACAATAGCGATCCAGACCCCAAGTGCCGGCATATCATAAAGGATGTTCGAGATTATTGCACCTGCAAGGATAAGTCCGACATTAAATATTTTTAACCAGTCAATCTTAACATTTGTATCTGCATCTTTTTGGATCCTCTGGTATTTATCCTGCTGGTGAGAAGCAAACCATGCAAAAAACAGGAGAGCTACTCCGGCAGCAATAAAGCCGTGCAAAACATTGAAAGCACTTACCCCGTCGATCCACATCATAGTGGTTGTTGTGTCACCTACAACACTTCCGCTGCCTCCGGCATTGCTTGCAGCAACAATGGCAGCAATATATCCGATATGAACTTTCTTCTTGAATACAACAAGTGCAATTGTTCCACCAATAAGAGCAGCAGCAATATTGTCAAGGAAAGATGACAAAATGAATACGAAAACCAAAAGTATAAACGGACCTTTCCAGTCATCAGGAAGAAATTTTGGAAGTACATCAGGAACACCCGATTCTTCAAATATTTTAGAGAGAATTGCAAATCCGAGCAATAAACCAAGAAGATTAAGGATAATACCCCATTCTCCCTGTCTTAATCCTTTATCCATTATCTGCTCACCCATCGGTGTCGATCCGAAAAGATGTTCCATCAGGTGAAACCCGGGATCAAATACAAGCTTAAAGGTCAGTAAGACTGTAAGTCCAATGACAGCAACCCAGAAAGTCTGCTTGTGAAACAGGGCAACTCCCAGAAGGATAAGCCCGAAAATAATAAACTCAACCCTTACAGGTCCGACTGAAGGAACTGATCCGCCTTCAGCAAAAAGAGCCAGAGGAGAAAACAATACTAGAGATTAACAAGAACATTTTCTTGCTGTTACTCAGGAAAATTGACTTCAAAGAATTTTTCATTTATTCAATACTGTATCAAAAATTAAATTAAAAAAATAAGGCCGCAAGATAAAAACAATTTTATAATCATTGTCAATACTGATGTCGCTTAAATGCTATTTTTACTGATATTATTAAGTATCAGTTTCAACATGCACTGATACCGCAGGTTTTCATTCAAAATGGCTCACTCATTGTGCCAGAAGGAAACGGCTAAATCAAAAAATATTAATTTTGAAAAACAGATTGAAATGAGAATTCCCGCAAATTGAAGATATCCACTGCTGCTTATGAAAGGATAAAGCCCTTTATACACAATACTCCGGTGCTTACTTCACGGCAGTTGAATGATCATTTTGACTGTGAGCTTTTTTTCAAATGCGAGAATTTTCAGAAAGTGGGGGCTTTCAAATTCAGGGGAGCCACAAACGCAGTATTGTCATTGACTCCTGAAGAACGGAATCTGGGTGTTGTCACCCATTCATCAGGCAATCATGCAGCTGCCCTTGCTCTGGCAGCAAGGATGAATGGAGTGAAGGCAAATATTGTAATGCCTGAAAATGCTCCGGCTGTGAAGAAAAATGCGGTTGCAGGTTATGGAGCAGGTATTACCTTCTGCAAGCCAACACAGCAGGCAAGGGAGGAGGCTACCCGGAAGATAATTGAAGAGACAGGTGCAACTCTTGTGCATCCCTATGATAATTTTAATGTAATATGCGGGCAGGGGACTGCAGCACTTGAACTGCTTAAGTGAGAGAAATGATCTTGAAATGGTTATTGCACCGGTAGGAGGAGGCGGACTTATGAGCGGTACTTCAACCTTTGTAAAGGGCAGTAACAGAAGCATACTTGTTATAGGCGCTGAACCTGCCAATGCTGATGACGCTTACAGGTCATTCACCTCAGGCAAGCTCTGTCCCTTCCAACAGCCCCAAAACTGTTGCAGACGGTCTGCTTACATCACTCAGCGAACTCACATTTTCGATAATAAGAAAGAATGTTGATGCAATTTATACTGTAAGTGAAGAATCAATAATTGAATGCATGCTGCTGATCTGGGAAAGGATGAAAATAGTTGTTGAACCTTCATCTGCAACAGTACTGGCAGTAATAAAAGAAAATCCCGGAATATTCAGGGGCAAAAAGATCGGATTGATAATTTCCGGCGGCAATGTGGATTTCAGGAATCTTCCGTTTTAATTTTTTTTCCTGAAATAGGCGATAATCGGATAATGGTCGGAATATCTGACCTTCTTTATTTCAAAATACGGTATTCTGCAGGTTGTTGTCATACAGAATATAATCTATCCTGTTGGGAGGATAGTTGCCCCTGTAAGTAAATCCGGCACCATAACCTGAGGTAATAAATGAATCATTCAGTCCTTTCCGGATCTTCCCGTAAGTATATGATACAGGTGTGTCATTGAAATCACCTGCAACGATTACATGATAGGGCGATTTATTTATATAGCCTTTTACAAGCTGTGCCTGAAGAGACCTGTTGACAAAACCTTTTTTCAGACTTCTTGAGAGGTTCATCATTTCATCCATTGTCTCCTTGTTTTCAGACGATGACAACTCTTCAATGAATGACCTGTTCATCCTTTTCAGCATGAACGACTGAAGATGGTTATTAAATATTCTGAAGGTATCTTTCTGAATCAGAATATCACTGTAGATTGACAGGCTGGATGATTTGTTATGAACTATCTCTCCTTTATTTGATTATTGGAAATTTGCTGAAAGTGACTATTCCGTAATACCGGTTTTTACTTACCTTAAATACCTTCATATGAGAATAATATTTGTCTCCCGAGGCCTTTAATGATTTTCTCCTCCTCCAAGTGCGGGATTTCCTAAAATAAAAAACTCCTGCAGACAGATTATATCAGCCTTCTGAGCTTTCAGAAAATCAACAACTCTTTTTACTGAATATACTCCGTTGTTGCTTTCATAGAAATTAAAAAGACGGACATTATAGCTCACAACCTTAAAAGTGTTGGCCTTATCACCTGAAGACCTGGTTAGCTTGATGTAGTTTGAGAAATGGTTAAACCCGATAGCAATTACGATCACCGACAGAAGAGCTTCAAACCTTAAAAGGGCAATCCAGATAATAACAATAATAATATTGACAAGCAGAAGATAAGGATAGGCAAGGCCGAAAAAAGCAGGGAATGCAAAATCTCCCGGACTGATCAGAACGGCAAGATATGATATCAGCAGTGTAAGTGCAAAGAATACATTTACACCTAATAAAAGTTTATAAAGGATTTTTTTCAAATTCAATTAATTATACGGTATGAAATTACCATCATTATGCGAAAAATGATATTATGAGATTCCGCTTTTTGACAAGCTGGTCCAAAGTGCATGTAAATGAACAATTTCGGAAGGTTAACTTTTCCTCTGGCTCTCCCTGAAAAGCGTTTCCTTTTCCTCTTTTGTAAGGCTGTCGTATCCTCCCTTTGAAATTTTATCGAGTATGATGTTTATTCGCTTCTGTTCTTCAGTTTTTATCTTATTGTACTCATATTCCGTAGCAGGCTTTTTATGGGTCACCTTAAGTTTTTTCCGGGGTTTGAAAATTGTTGCGAGTGAATCTATTATCTTATTTAATCTTTTTCCCAGATCCCTTCCCTGCCTCAGGTTAATAGTATAAAGATATCCAAAGAGAGCACCTCCCATATGAGCAAGCTTACCGCCGGAATTAATTGAAAAATCCATAACCGATGTCAGAATAAAAATTGCAAGTGCCATATACTTGATCTTTACCCTTCCGACAAATAAGAGGTTAATTGTATAATCAGGTACATAAGCTGCGATAGCTATCACAATGGCCATTACAGAGGCTGAGGCTCCTATTGCGACTGAATCAGCAACAAGTCCTGTAAATGCAGGGAATACATTGAATGACAGGATATATACAATGGCACCGCTGAGTCCTCCGAGGAGATAAACTGCCACCAGTTTTCTCTGATCAAGATATTCAAGGAAGATAATGCCAAACCAGTAGAGCCACAGCATATTGAACAGGATATGCCATACATCCTTGTGAACAAACATATAGGTTATTATTGTCCATGGGCGCAAAATAAGAGCCTTTACAGACGAAGGAACTGACACAAGATTCAGGATCTGATCAGATATCCCCTGATTATTAAGAAGGAAGCCTATAACAGCTGACAGGGTAATAAGAATGAATACGGCAATATTGATGTAAATAAGCCGTGTGAGACTACTGCCATTCCTGAAAGTACTCTTTATATCGTCCCAGATTCCCATCAATAAAGAGTGTTAGTGGTTTTTCTCCAGTATCTTATCAGAAGGTAACCAAACAGCATGCCTCCGAGATGGGCAGCATGGGCAATATTGCTCCCGGGTTGTGTAACAGCCAGCGAAAGCTCAATTATCCCGTAAATGAGCACAAAGTATTTGGCTTTTAACGGGATGGGAGGGAAAAGCAGCATAAGCTGTGTATTTGGGAAAAGAACTCCGAAGGCAAGAAGAACACCGAAAATGGCACCCGAAGCTCCGACTGTAGGTGTATTAAGCAGAAGCTGGAGCTTTTGCATATCAGGATCGGTAAACAACTGTCTCTCCCTGAATAATGCAGTCCCTTCATTCAGTACCGTCTGCAGGCTGTCAGGACTGAGGCTCTGGGCGAGATGAGCATACTGAAATGCGATTACAGTCTCATGAGTAAACGCTGCACCAAGTCCGCAGATAATATAATAGATGAAAAATCTTTTTGGTCCCCATACATTCTCCAGCACCTGGCCAAAAATGTAAAGAGCATACATATTGAAAAAAATATGCCAGAATCCTCCGTGCATGAACATATGTGTGACTATCTGCAGTGGCATGAACTGATCAGATTTCGGAAAATAAAGCCCCAGTACCATTGTCAGGTCGACTCCAAAAACACTTTTGGCTGCAAAAACCACCAGAAGCATTAATACATTTATGAGTATTATATTCTTTACTACTGGTGGTAAACTTAAATAACCTCCTCCGAATCCGTTCATCTATTTTTGTTTAAAACTTGTTTTACTTCAATTGTCGGGCCAAAACTTCAATTAGGTTTTTTGTGTCAAATTGTCACAGCAAATCTATTTAAATCTTCTGTCAATTTCTTCAGTTGTAAGAATGCTTATAACCGGTTTTCCTGCACGGGGAATAATTCGGACCGGAGCAGGCAAACAGAGTATCAAAAAGATTCTCCATCTCCCCTTGTGTCAAGTGGTTTGCCATAAGGAATTGAAGAGGCTGCTGCCATGGCTGCCGAAACCTTTTCCTTTGCACCTGCTGATGGATCAGCATCAGTGCTTTTAAAATCCTCAAGAATAATCTCCATCATCTCTTCCGGATCGGATGATATTGAGTCCGACGGCCGTCCAAGAATTGAAATTGTATTATTTCCCTGATGCTGAATACGGAAGCCAAGCTTATCGAGGCTCTCCTCGATTTCTGACAGAATAAAATAATCGGCAGGATTCAAGTTCCATATCCACAGGAAACATATCGACCTGGCTTACTGCCTGTTCATTGGTCAGACATTCCATGAACTTCTCAAAAAGGATTCTCTCATGGGCCCTTTTCTGGTCAATCAGCATCAGCCCTGACTTCACCGGGCAGACAATATATTTATTTTTTATCTGGAAGAATTTTCTGCGGGTGTCATCCGGTGCACTGCCGATCTGTCCTGATCAGCATTATTGTTTTCAAGAGAAGAATAGAGTTTCTGCCAGTTTGAAACGTTATCTTTTTCAAAACGTTCAATATACCCTGATCTCTCACTCTTCATATCCTCTCCGGCGAAGGGATTATACTGGTGATTGATGTCAATAACAGGCGCATCGGGAATATGGCCTGATGAACTTCTTACAGGAATATCGATAAGAACTTCACTGTCAAAGTCAAGCGAGGGGACAATATTGAATCTGCCAAGCGCCTCTTTTACCGATGCCATCAGAATCTGCCATATTGATCTCTCATCTTCAAACTTGATCTCGGTCTTGGTTGGATGAATGTTTATATCAATTGAAGCAGGATCGGCGTCCATGTAGATGAAGTATGAGGGAATAGCCTCGGGAGGGAGGATGTTCTGGTAAGCTTCCACTACAGCTTTATGGAAATAGGGATGCTTCATGAAACGGTCGTTTACAAAGAAGAATTGTTCTCCGTATGTTCTTCGTGCGTTCTCCGGTTTGCCAATGAATCCTTTTATTTTTATCAGGGTAGTGTCTGTTTCAAGTGAAATGAGGTCCTGATTTATCTGTTTGCCGAATACTCCAATTATCCGTTGTCTTAGATTCCCCGGGCGAGAGACTGTATATTTCACTTTCGTTGTGATAAAGTGAAAAGCTGATGTCAGGATGAGCAAGAACAATTTTCTGAAACTCGGTTACTATATGCCTGATCTCGGTATTGTCTGATTTCAGGAATTTACGTCGGGCCGGGATATTGTAAAAGAGATTTTTCACAGCAAAGCTCGAACCTACAGGACAGCTGCACGGTTCCTGAGATTCCACCCTTGAGCCGTTTATTACTATCCGTATGCCTGTCTCGCTCTCCTCCCTGCGGGTTTTCAGTTCTACCATTGCAACAGCAGCAATTGATGCCAGAGCCTCACCCCTGAATCCTTTTGTCTTTATTGCAAACAGATCCTGTGCTGAAGTTATCTTGGATGTGGCATGTCTCTCGAAGGAGAGCCTCGCATCTGTTTCAGACATGCCTGCTCCATCATCAATAATCTGAATCAGAGTCTTTGCCGGAGTCTTTAATAATAACCCTTATCCATTTGCCTCCTGCATCGACTGAGTTTTCAACAAGCTCTTTCACCACCGAAGCCGGCCTTTGTATGACTTCACCTGCAGCAATCTGATTGGCGACCGAATCTGGTAAAAGTTTTATGACATCAGCCATTAACTGGAGTAGTTTGATAGTTTATTGTGGACATCATGCCTGATTCCGGGCTTTGAAAATGATATGAATACCCGCTATTCAAACAACTGTACAAATATATAAATAATTGGGTCATCCCCTTCCTTAGTGGAATAGGTGCAGCTAATAACCGGAGTGATACCGGTTTTATTTTTCAGATTATTATCTTTGATTAAAAATCCGGTAAAATGAAAACTTATTTCGTTTATGTATTTGTTATCTTTTCTTTTTTCGCATACGGCTGCGGGCACATGAATGAAAAGGATTCGATAAGTGTAATGACGATGAATGTCAGATACGATAACCCGGATGACAGTATCAATGCCTGGCCTGCAAGAATACCGCTTTTTGTCAGGCTTATCTCGGATGAGAAGCCTGACATTCTCGGATTGCAGGAAGTTTTGTGGCACCAGTACCAGGCGATGGATTCGGCTTTCAGTGAGTATGGTTCGGTGGGAGTGGGACGTGATGATGGTGCAAGGGGAGGGGAGATGAATCCTGTTTTTTTCAGAAAAGAGCGCTTTGACCTTGTGAGGACATTAACCTTCTGGCTGTCTGAAACGCCGGATCTGCCCGGCTCGAGAGGCTGGGGCGCTTCACTGCCGCGGATTGTTACATGGGTCGAGCTTGCTGATAAGCATGCCCATGAGCATTTATATTTCTTCAATACTCATTTTGCCCATGATTCCGACTCCGCCCGGATCATGAGCAGCAGGATCCTTGTGAAACAGGTCGCCAAAATTGCGGAAGGTTACCCTTTCATTGTTACAGGCGATTTCAACCTGTTGCCTTACAGTACGGGCTATTCTATACTAACCGGGCCCGAAGAGAGTGTTCCTTTACTGAAGGATTCATATTTTGTGTCCGAAAAAAAACCTGCCGGACCGACCTTCACCTACAACGGATTTTCTGAAAAACCCGGAACAGGAAGAGTGGATTATATCTTCGTGAAGAATGGATTGAGGGTACTGGATCACTACTACACTTATTGAAAAGGAGAGTCAGATCTACATCTCTGATCATTGGCCCGTTACCGCCCGTGTTATGACAAAATAAAATTACCCGGTTAATTCACGCCGTTTTACGGTATCTTCTTATTGCAAGAGCTGAAAAGCAGATCGCAATAATTGCAAGGGAGAATATTTCCCTGCTGATATCATGTATTGTTGATCCCTTAAGCATGACCATCCTGTTTATCCTGATCAGGTAAGCCACAGGGTTGACAAGATTAAATTTCTGGGCCCATCCGGGCATGCTCTCATATGGAGTGAAGATCCCGCTCATCAGTATGAATATTATCATGAAGAAGAATGCCACGAACATATACTGCTGCTGGGTTGATGAGAAGGTTGAAATAAAAAGAGCCAGTCCGAGTACTGCAATCAGAAAGAGTGACGCCCCGAAAAACATTAACAGAATGCTTCCTTCAAAGGGGATATCGAAAGCTATTTTACCGATAAGCAATCCAAGGGCAAGATCCACAAGTCCGATAAGCAGGAATGGTACCATCTTGGCGATTATGAACTGATATTTTCGAACAGGAGTGACATTTATCTGTTCTATGGTCCCGATTTCTTTCTCCCTGCACCATATTAAGCCCGGCCAGCAGGAAACCGATGGCAGTAACAAGAATAACCAGGATGCCTGGGAGCATATAGTATTTGTAGTTTAACTCCTCATTATACCAGTACCTGTTTGTAATTTGTATGGCCGGGACAGGAGACAGAGGAACGATATTTATATTTTCCCTGATCAGATCAACATTATAGTCGCGGATCACTCCGTTGAGGTATGCCCATGAAAGCTGTGCTGATGAGGCATTTATGGCATCGACTGTTGCAAGCAATTTGCCAGTCTGTCCGGTCGAAATATCCTTGCCGAAGCCTGAAGGGATTTGAAGGACCATGCTGCATTTGTTCCTGTGCAGCAGATCATTAGCCTGAGCTTCTGAAAAAGTGGTGTGTACTACCCTGAAAAATGTTGAACCCTCCAGTCTTGTTTATAAGTCCCCTTGACTCAGGCGTAAGATCCTTGTCGACAACAGTAATATTTACATACTTTATCTCGAATGTAATTGCTGGTACAAGGATCAGCATCTGCACTACAGGTACTGCAAATATTGCTTTCGAAATAAATTTATTCCTGAAAATCTGGAGAAACTCTTTTCGTATCAGATATAGTATCGTTCTCATCTGTTTTGTTTATTATTACAGTCATTGCGAGTGCCGCGAAGCGGGACAAAGCAATCCTCAATTTGTATTCTCTTTTAAGACCCACCCCTGACCCCTCCAGGGAGGGAAACCTTTACCCTGCACCCTTTATCTACACTCTGCACCTTGAACCTTGAACCTTGAACTTAAAATTGCAAAGCACCCTGCATCCTACTCCAGCCTGATCTTAAACTTCCTCACACTTATTCCTATAAACACTGCTGTCATAATAATCAGAATGAGTGTCTCCTTCCAGATATACATTATTCCTGTTCCCTTGATCATAATATTTTTTATAATAACGATGAAATATCTTGGAGGCATTATCATTGTCACATAACCATAGATCTCCGGCATATTTTCAATCGGGAAAATAAACCCTGAAAGCAGCACTGTCGGAAGCATCAGTCCTACAAGAGAAATGAATATTGCCTGTTGCATTGTGGCTGATACTGTTGATATCAGAATCCCGAGAGTAAGGCTCATGAGGATGTAAAGCATGCTTTCGGCAAGAAGCAGGACCATGCTTCCTTTTACCGGCAATCCGAAGACGAACCATGACAAGGCGAGAATAAGAAGCACATTTATGAATGACAGAATGAAGTATGGCATCACTTTCCCGAGAATTATCTGGATTGGCCGTAATGGTGATACAAGCAGGACTTCCATTGTGCCAAACTCCTTTTCACGGGTTATTGTTACAGAAGTCATCAAGTGCACAGATAAGGATCAGGATCAATGTAATAACACCGGGGACAAACATGAAATGGCTTTTAAGGTTAGGATTATAGAACATTTTTACCTCTGGTTGTATCCTGACCTGATTGGTGACAGCGCTTGCCTGCAAATTTCAGATTGAAATCATTCACTATTGCAGTTGTATAGTTTGTAACCAGAGTGGCTGTATTCGGTTCTGACCCGTCAGCAATTATGCTCAGGGAGGCTTTGCCCTCGCTGACAAGTTTTTTGCCAAAGTTTTCTTCAAATATTATTACAGCTTTTGTGTTTCCTTTTTTGAAGACTTTATCAACGTCGGAATAACTGAGAAGTGTTTCAGTCTTTTTGAAAAATCCGGATGAAACAATTTTGTCTGTCAGGCTCCTTGTTATCTCATCGTGAGATAGATCGAGGACGGCAACTCCTGCATCCTTGATGTCCATACTTACCGCAAAGCCAAATATCAGGATCTGGGCTACAGGTATTCCGAACAGGATAAAGAGTGTCCGGTAATCCCTGAAAATATGCAGGAACTCTTTTTTTAAAAATCCAAGGAAACGGTTCATATATTTTTAATAATCAGTTCTTTAATAATGTTTTAACGCACATCTGATCCTCTGCCCCCTTTGCCTTGTTGACCCCCCCTGTGGCCTGTTGAAAAAGTCTTTTTGACCGCACTGACCCCCAAGGCTTTCGCAAGGGGCGAAAGGTATATCTTGATTTAGATCTTGCATCCTTGAAAGTCTACCTCTTTGCGCCCCCTTGGGGGGGAAGGGAGTTCGACTTTTTCGACAGCCCCTGAAGCAGGTGGCAGAGGGTATTAGTCCATAACCGGTCTCGCGATCTTTATAAATACTTCTTCAACAGTTGCTGCATTATATTGCTTTTTCAGTTGTTCCGGTGTATCAAGCGCTACAATCCTGCCTTCGCTCATTATTGAGATCCGGTCGCAATATTCTGCTTCATCCATGTAATGTGTTGTAACAAAAACTGTTATTCCTCTCTCCGCAGTATCATAAATCATTTCCCAGAACTGCCGCCTGGTTATAGGATCAACCCCGCCGGTGGGCTCGTCAAGAAAGACAATTTTAGGTTCGTGCAGGATTGCCACGGAGAATGCAAGTTTCTGTCGCAATCCCAAAGGCAGGTCAGCAATCAGCCTGTTTTCATATTCCCTGAAATTGAGTTTCCTAAGAAGCTCATCAGTCCGTTCCCTTATCAGTTTAATTTTCATTCCATATATTCCGCCATACAATGAAATGTTTTCCTTTACTGTAAGATCTTCATATAATGAGAATTTCTGGCACATATAGCCTATATTCTTCTTGATCTTCTCCGACTCATTCAGGGCATTAAAGCCTGCAACAATAACTTCACCCGAAGTAGGCTCGGATAGTCCCGACAGTATTCTTATTGCAGTTGTCTTGCCCGCTCCGTTTGCCCCCAGGAAGCCGAAAATCTCCCCTTCATAAACGTCAAAGTTCAGATTGTCATTAGCGACAAACCTGCCGAACTTTTTAATTAGATTTCTGACCTTTATTACCTGGTTTTTCATTATTCTGATTTATTCATTAATTCGAGGAACCTGTCCTCAATTCCGGCTGTCGGTTTCTGTGACTGTAGCATTAGTGACACCATTGTTTCTGAGATGAGCATACAACGCCGGATCTAAGGTGTCTCCTGTAAATGTTACATGCACTGAATCGCCGAAAGGGATATGCAGTGATAGTGGCTGGAAATTGGCGCAGTGCATTTATGAGTCTGTACTTTTCCGGTGCTTTTGCGCTGAAAAGTTTTCTGCTGAATCCTTCAATGACTTTTGAAGGTGTATCAATTGCGAGTATTTTTCCATGCTGTATCAATGCTATCCTGTCGCACCTGCTGGCTTCGTCCATATACGGAGTTGACACAAGAATCGTTATATTATGCTTTTCGCAGTTTGCCGAGCATGCTCCAGAATTCCGCTCTTGATACCGCATCAACGCCTGTTGTTGGCTCATCGAGCACAAGCAGCTGCGGTTTATGAATCAAGCGCACATGAAAGAGCCAGCTTCTGCTTCATTCCGCCCGAAAGTTTTCCTGCAAGTCTTTTTTTGAAGGGCTCTATATGCGAGTAAATATCAGAGATCAGGTCATAGTTCTCGGTGACTGTTGTTCCGAATACTGTAGCGTAAAAAGAGAGATTCTCTTCAACGGAAAGATCCTGGTACAGGCTGAACCTGCCCGGCATATAGCCAATATTGCTGCCTGAGCTTTTTGTAATCAGACACTGAATCAAGGCCAAGAACTCTTACATTGCCCTCATCGGGCAGCAACAGTGTGGTTATAATTCTGAAAAGAGTAGTCTTACCCGCACCATCAGGGCCGATAAATCCGAAGATTTCAGCTTCATTGACCGAGAATGAGATATTATCAAGAGCTTTGGTTGTGCCGAAGCTCTTTGACAGACCTGATGATTCTATAGCTTTGGGCATCGTCATGTTCTATTTGAAAATTGCCTCACCCGGCATTCCTGATTTAAGAGAGCCGTCATTTATTACATTGATATTAACTGCATAGACAAGTGTAACGCGTTCCTCTTTTGTCTGTATAATTTTAGGAGTGAATTCTGCTTTGTCGGAAACAGAGCTGATTACTCCGGTGAAACTGCGATATCCTTTTACTCCGTCATCAATTCTTACAGTGCATTGCTGTCCGGTTTTTATCTTACCCAGTTCTGCTCCGGAGACATAGACCTTCAATTTTATGACCGATAGATCTGCAATTTTTACAAGCGGTTTTCCCTGAGCGGTAACTTCACCGGCTTCAGAATATTTTTCTATAATTGTCCCTTTCAGGGGGCTCTTCACGCAACTTCTGGCAATCTGCTCATTCAGGGTCGCCTTCTTCGACTCATATACTGCCAGTTCAGATGCTGTTGAGACCTTCTGGGTATTATTTGCAGCAATCTGTTTTTTCAGTACAGCCACCTGTCCGGTCAGATCATCATACTGTTTCTGTGTGGCTGCATCATCCTTAAGCATCTTCTCTATTCTGGCAACATTGACATTCTGGTTTTCAATCTGCTGATTCAGGATATCGTTTTGGGCGTTGATTGAACTTATGCGTGTTCTGACACTGTTCATTCCTGCATCTATTTCAGCTTTCTGAAGATGCTGAAGAGTTGTATCGATGAGAGCAATCATTTCTCCCTTTTCAATCTGCGATCCTTCATCCTTGTCAAACTGCAGGATCCTTCCGCTTGTTTCAGATGAGATAATAACCTCTGTTGCTTCAAAGTTTCCATAGGCATCAGCCTCTGTGGTTTTATTTCTGCAGCCTGTAAGAATAAGGGCCGCTAATGCTATCAGTAATCTGGTTTTCATATTATTATAATATGTTGATATTCATTTAAATAAGATTATTCTATCATTCTATACTTATACCTACTTTGACTACCCAAGCCCCTTGAAGACTCTCCCAACCCCCATGAAGCAGCTCCGTACACCCTGAAGACCCCCCAACCCCCCAGGGGGGGCTTAATACTTTTTCACGCCCCACCCCCGTTGGGGGGCAGGGGGGTGTCAGGAGGGGCAATGAATGTTATTTTATCTCCTTCCCGCTTATATTCATGTATTCTATTCTTGCCACGGCAAGGTTTATTTTATGGATTTCGTAAGTTTATTTCTGCCTGGTGTTCCGAGTTCATTTCATTAAGATATTCAGTGGCAGTTATTGTACCGTTGTCATATTGCGATTCTGCCGATGCAGTTATTCTTTTCCTCAGGGCAATAAGTTGCGAATCAGTTTCGATAAGGATTTTCAGACTCGATATTTCAGCCGATTTGGAATCGAGTTGTCTTGTTAAATTATCTTCAAGGTCTTTTTTTCTGTTATCGAGTATTCCCTGTTGAAGGGTGATAACCTTTTTTTCATTTTTTACCCTGTTCCAGTCGAAGATGTTCCATTTGATTCCGCCGCCAACAATGTAGTAGGTATCAAAGTTATCCTTGAAGAAATCCTGACCCGGAGGATTTCCGTATCCCAGGGTGGCAAATCCGAAAGCTTTGGGCATTCTCCTGCTCTGGGCAAGCTGCAGTCCTGCATTAAGCTGTTCCTTATGCAGGTCATAAAGCTGGAGTTCAGGTCTTTTGAGTTCTCCGGTCAGTTCCTCCGGCTGTTCGGGAAGGACAAATTCGGTTGATGTATCAATCACTGAACCTGTGAGATCCGATAAGATCTTCAGAAGTGAGGCTTTCCGAAGATCGTTTTCAGTGATCTGTTGTTCAAGTCTTATCTTCTCGGAGGTCAGCACATCGATATCCGATTTCATTATTACCCCATTTTCCAGGGCAGATTGCATTGATGCTATTCTCTTCTCAATCAGATTAAGGTAATTCTTCAGGAGTTCCTTCTGCCTGTTCAGGAGCATTATATTGAAATAGTATGTATTTATTTGTCCCCGCAGTTTATACAGATCAGTTTCAGTCTGCTTCTCATTGATATTCAGTTCGGCTTTTTCAAGAGCCCTGCCGCTTCTTATAGCCCCTCCGTCATAAATAACCTGGTTGATATCGAGAGTCACCTTGTACTGGTCGTGTGGCATGGGTGTAAGGATTGAAGCTATTCCGGGAATTGATGACATTGCTTTCGAGAAGTCAACTACATCGGAGATATAGTTGGCTGAAGCATTTGCATCGAGTGTGGGCAGCCAGCCTTTTGACAGGTTTTCATCCTTTATCACAGAGATGGATGAATATGCCTCTTTTTCTCCTGCAAGGGCATGTAGCTGCCATGGCCTTATCATAGCATTCTTTCAGGGTGACTAATTTTCTGCGAAAATAAGCAAGGTTCAATTGAACCAAGCAGCAGTAACAAAATAAGGACTTTCCTTTTCATCTATCTAATTATTATAAATTTCTATACTCAAGGCATCTATGGCATCTGTTGTACTTCAGGTTCTATCTGGTAATTGCCTTTATTACAAAGTCAGCAGCAAACTCTTTTCTCTCCTCTATGAAGTCATTAAAGCTGACATTGACTTTTTCGAGAATTCCTTCAAGTATACCTTTTGCAGCGAAAGGGAAATACGCTTATTCCGGCCATTGATATCATCAGCTGAGGCAATGAAGCCTGTGTTATATTATATTTTTTGAATTCTTCTTTATGTTGTTCGTACAGTTTTAACCACAGGGTGTCGAAATCGATATTTGCAAGGATCTTTTTGATCCTGTCGGGATGTCTGTTGACCTCGTTCAGGAGGAAGCCTGGCAATCGCGGGTTTTCCTGCAGGAAAGAGATATGTTCTTTAAAGAAGAACCTGATTTTATCCTCGAGGCTCAGGTTCTCATCGAAGACAGGGGCGAATTTTATTAAACATTTTCCTGGCGATCATTTCAAATACTGCTGAAAACAGCTTCTCTTTTGTTCTGTAATAATAATGCAGCAAGGCCTTGTTAATGCCTGCATGGTTTGCGATATCCTGCATTCTGGCTCCATCCATTCCCTTTTCGACGAATACCTCTGTTGCTGCTTCGAATATTTTCTCCTCGGTCAGCTTATCATTTTCTGTCATATCGGTAACTTTATGGTTTAACTATATAGATTAACTATTAGATTTAACCGAATGGTCAAAATTATAATAAAAATTTCTTATTCACAAAATAATTTTCATGATTTTTTTTGAAAAAGGTGAATTTTTTAGTTACCCGAGGATATCAGATCTTCTTCATTCTCAGTCTCAGGCTGTTACTTACAACGCTTACGGAACTCAAAGCCATTGCAGCTCCGGCGATCATCGGATTCAAAAGAAAGCCAAAAGGGGGTAGAGGGCCCCTGCGGCAACAGGAATTCCGATAACATTATAAACAAATGCCCAGAAGAGATTCTGTTTTATTGTTTTAGGTAGTTTGTTTTGAAAGCATAATGGCCTTGGGAATTTTTGAGAGGTCGGAGGAAATGATTGTCATTTTGGCAACATCCATTGCAATGTCAGAGCCTTTGCCCATAGCGATGCTGACATCAGCCTGTGCAAGGGCCTGCGAGTCATTAATGCCATCTCCAACCATTGCGACAATTTTTCCCTCGCTTTGAAGCGCTTTTATAAAATCATATTTTGCCTGCGGCAGCACTTCAGACTTATAGCTGTCGATACCGGCTTCGGATGCGATCCTCATGGCTGCCTGTTCATTATCTCCTGTCAGCATATGTACTTTAATTCCCATTTCATGGAGTTGTCTGATTGCATTGACTGATGATTCCTTGATTTTGTCTGAAACAGCAATAACTGAGAGGGCATTTGGATGAATCTGCAAAGAAGAAGACTGTTTTTGCCTCGTTCTGCCATAATTCGTGCAAAAGTCAGCAGCTCATTATCGATATTGAATATTGTTCTCCTCGATCAATTTTCTGTTCCCGACATAGAATGATTGAATTCTCCAGGACAGCCCTGATTCCTTTTCCTGTAATACTTTCAACATCAGATACAGCCAGATCGCTTTTTATACCTGAGTCTTAGCAGGTAACGGACAACCGGTTCTGCGAGCGGATGTTCGCTGTTTTTCTGTATTCCGAGCAGGATTTTCCCAAGGGATGTCACATCAGCATCCTTTTTCCATTCTATTGATTCCACATCAGGTTCACCCATTGTTATTGTACCGGTTTTATCGAGAACAACAGTATTGACTCTGTGAGCAATTTCGAGGCTTTCGGCATCCTTGATCAGAATCCCGTTGTCGGCTCCTTTTCCGATAGCTACCATAATTGCAGTAGGAGTTGCCAGTCCAAGTGCACATGGGCATGCAATTATGAGAACTGTAACAATTGCGAGAAGACTGTGGGTAAAGGCATTTTCTGCTCCTGAAAAGAACCAGATCACTCCGCTTATTAAAGCGATTGAGATTACCACAGGCACGAATATTCCTGCCACCTTATCGACAAGATGCTGGATCGGAGCCTTGCTGCCCTGGGCTTCCCTTACCATTTTAATAATCTGTGCCAGAACGGTATCCCCGCCGACTTTATCTGCACGGAACTGAAAGCTCCCTTTCTGATTAATTGTTCCCGCATATACCTTTGAACTGACTGTTTTCTCAGCTGGCAATTGGTTCGCCGCTTATCATGCTTTCATCGACAAAGGAGCTGCCTGAAATTATTGTTCCATCAACCGGGATCTTTGTTCCGGGTTTAACAAGGAGAATATCTCCAGGCATTACATTGCTTATTGGAAACTCTTCTTGTTGTCCGTCTGCGGTAATCTTTATGACTGTTTTAGCCTGAAGTCCGATCAGTTTTTTAAGAGCTGAAGATGTATTTGATTTTGCTCTTTCCTCGAGGAGTTTACCAAGCAGGATAAATGTAATTATTACTGCTGATGCTTCAAAATATACATGTCCGTGAATCCCTGCTTTATGGAAAAAATCCGGGAAAAATGTGACTGACGCACTGAAGATGTATGCTATACCTGTACTCAGAGCAACGAGTGTATCCATGTTGGCAGTACGGTGTTTCAGCTGTTTCCAGGCGCCGGACGGGAATTGACGGCCGAACCAGAATACAACAGGAGTTGCAAGCGCCATCATGATATAGTTTGCATAGGGGATATTCATGAAGACCATTGCAATTATCAGCAGTGGAAGGCTTAAAATGGCTGCTCCGATTGTATTTATTCTTAGCTTCCTGTAATAAGTGTTCCGGGCTTCTTCTTTCAGTTCCTGGCTGGTTGCCTCATCAATCAGGATATCATAACCGATTGACTGTACAGCTTTTTTCATTTCAGAGGGAGAAATCACTTCAGGGTGAAAATTCAACTCTGATTGAGGTATCGGCGAAATTTACTGAGGCACTTTTAATTCCCGGCAATGTATTTTACAAGTGATTCCGTTCTTGATGCGCATGATGCACAATGCAGGCCGGTTACGGGATAAGTTTTTAATATTGGGACTTTTACTGACATTCGGTATTGACTTGTTTTATGATGTTGCATTTTATTTATAATCTGTTTTCAGGGGTAATAATTCATACTGATAACAGATTGGGTTCTGATAATGTTGGTAAAATACTATAAAAGAGTACAATATAATTCTGATGATTCAAATATGTTAAGTTCATTTATAACGAGTTTTGTATTTGGTTTCAGGGCGGCTTCAATTTTTCCCGGAGCATAAAATTCCGAAAAATATTTTTAAAAATTTTATATTTTATATTTGCAATATATAAGAAGCTTATATATTACAATATAAATATAGATGCTTATATATACAAGGAAAACTATATAATGATAGGAATATATATAAAGCATAGCTGCTCATTTTGATAATCAGATAACTGAGTAATAGATAACCCGTAACAAATACTTAAATCAAAACAATATGATAGCAAACGAAATTATCAAAGGCTCCCTGAAAACAATAGTCCTGAAACTGCTGAAAGAAGAAGGACCAATGCACGGCTATGCAATAACCCAAAAAGTGGAGGAACTGACTCAGGGAAAAATAAAACTTACATACGGAGCCCTCTATCCAATTTTACATAAACTGAAAAAAGAAGGTGCCCTTGTAACTGCTACTGAAATCCGAAATAACAGAACAAGAATTTATTACGCTCTCACACCAAAAGGCCATAAGGTCGTAATCGAAAGAATAAAGGAAATGACTGAATTCATCGAATCACTTCAGAGTATTATTAACCCCAAACCCGGATTGAGCCATGCCTGAACTCAGCTTTCAGAATATAGAAGATATAAGTCTCGATATCAGGCGGCAGGAGATCACATTCTCCCATCTGGCTGACGAACTTATTGATCATATATGCTGCGATGTGGAGAATGAAATGAACAATGGTCTGGGTTTTAAAGATGCGTATAAAAGGGTGAAACAAAGAATGGGACCCGAGAAGAATTAAGGAGATACAGGAAGAGACACTTTATGCAGTTGATTCAAAATACAGGAAAATGAAAAACACAATGAAAATTTCAGGCATTGCCGGAACAATAATGTTCGGCTTTGCAACACTATTCAAGATCCAGCACTGGCCGCTTGCAGGTGTATATGATGGTTCTCGGAGCATTCATACTGGCATTTATCTTCATGCCTTCTGCCCTGGTGGTTCTCTGGAAAGAGACCCATAACAGGAAAAGATTGTTTCTGTTTATCTCCGGATTTGTCACAGGGATGTTATTTATTTTTGGTACCCTGTTCAAAATTCAGCACTGGCCTGTCAGCAGGAATCATTTTAAGCTTATCGGTACTCTTCGCTGTTTTCTTTTTCATACCGTCACTGGTTTTAACAAAACTTGCAGATCCGGGAAACAAGAACTAAAAAACCGATTTACCTATTCGGGGCAGCCGGATGTATACTGTATGTTGCCGGTACGCTCTTTAAGATCCAGCACTGGCCATATGGCATCATTGTTTATGGTTCTGGCTGTAATAATTTTATTTATTGTTGTGCTGCCCTGGTATACCTGGATGACCTGGAAAGATGAAAGAGACATAAGCGCTTCATTTATCTTTATAATAATCGGTTCTCTGCTGATTGTTGTACCCGGAGCACTGATTAATCTGAATCTCAGGAATATGTATAATAACGGTTATTACCCTCATCTTGAACAGGAACAGAGATTATTTGAGGTCAGATCAGGTATGAATAAGTCATTTCTGAATCAATATCACGATTCCCTTTGTTACAGTAAGATGGATTTGCTTCACAAAAAAACTCTTGATGCTCTCATCGTACTTGGAAATGCCGAGAAAAAAATTGTTGAGGCGTCGGAAGCAACGGCATGGAAATCCCCCAATCAGATCAGAATCAATCGGACAGCACTGAAAACGGAACATCAATTCGATATTCACATCTTTTAAATCCTTTTAATCAGGTTCCATCCCGGGATCTTCTTATGCCAGGATGCCAGGTTCGTCAGGAAATGAATAATGTCCTTGGAGAATACATGAATTATGTAACAAACCTGACTCCCGCTATAGAGTCAAAAAAAATTTACAGGATTATTGGATCCTTCGTGTCTATTTGCCGGGTAATATGCCGGGGCATGATGATTTTACTCTTTTGTCAGCTCTCCATTCCATTGAAATTCTGAAAAATAATCTTCTGGCAGTTGAATCCTCTATGCTGACATATATTGCAAAACAGTAAAAATCATAAAAATACATCGGATCATGAAACAAAAGATTTATATACTCGGTGTGATAACGGCGATGATTAGTATTTACGGGCACAATATTTAAAATTAATCATTACCCGGGTGCAGGGATATTAATTATCGCCGGAATATCTTCCCTGGTACTTCTATTCCTTCCTCTTGCCCTTGAAAATCATTACAGGGCTTCTGAGAACAGGAAAAAACTCCTGCTCTACATTGTGACTTATATTACTTGTTTTGTTGTCTTCACAGCTATGCTTTTTAAATTAATGCACTGGCCACATGCAGGCACCTTGCTGACAATAGCCATACCCTTTCCTTATGTTGTCTTCCTTCCTGTTTTTATTAGTAGTGACTTCAAAAGACAAAAACTTCAATATATATAATACAGTCTTTGTCCTGCTTCTGCTGGCACTCAATTCCGTTTTCTCGGGATTACTCGCACTCAATGTAACAAGTGAAAGGATTTCCGACAGTTATCAGTTGTCGCGAAACTATATTAATCAGCAGAAGGGACTTTCACTCCTTCAGGGAGGCGATACGAAATCAGTTGTTAATATCAAAATTGACGAAATATTAAATACAGTCAATTCTATGTCAAGGACAGGGTTCTGCAGCTGGATGGTAAAACCAGGGACCAGTGGAATGATGATCCCGGAAACCTTGTAAGGCCTGATTTCAGGGGAGCGGTTGCAACAGGTTTCACGGATATGGATAAACAATCTTCAATGAAGCTGCAGATTGAGATTGAAGAGCTGATCAGATTGATGGCAATTACCCCCGGATATGAGTCATTCGCAAAAAATGGACAGGGGATCTTGAATTTTAAAATATCACCCCCTGAGAGCTCTGATTGGTATAATCAGGTCTTCAATGACTTTCCTGCATGGGTGCTTATTTACCTTGATGGACTTGAAGCAAATCTGAAGATTATTAAAGCTTCTGTATAAGGAATTGAAAACTCAGTTAAAGTTAACTTTTACTCAACTTAACTGTCAATGATAAGGCTGTCTTAAAAGTCATTTTTAACCTCAAAGCACGCAAAGTTTTCACTAAGTACGCGAAGATAAAAAATTGATATTTAATTCTTTGCGAACTTTACGTAAATTCTTTGCGAACTTTGCGGTTAATGAATTTTGACTTTAAAACAGCTTCTTTTTTGTCGAAAAAAATGTACAATTTTGTAGTAAGTAGAATTATCCTCCAAAATTGACTTAGAAAAACCTCAACTCTATTTGTCTATGAAAACGCCAATTGTAATTACTCTTTTCTTCCTGACAGTAACTTTTTGTCCTACTGATCTTTTATCACAACAAGCCAGGCCATGGTATCAGGACAGGCCATGGAGTATTCCAAAACCCAATCCTAAAGCAAAAATACTTCCGTTGATCAGGGTTGACAGGAACAGGTTCGTAAATGCAAAGGGTGATACAATCCTTTTCAGGGGCGTTGCCATTTCAGATCCTGACAAGATTGAAAGACAGGGACACTGGAATAAGGCGCATTTTGAGAGAGTGAAGGAGATGGGTCCCATGATCGTACGGATTCCTGTCCATCCTGTGGCCTGGAGAGAGCGGACACCAGAAAAGTATCTTGAGCTTCTCGATCAGGCTGTGGAATGGTGTACTGACCTGCAAGTGTATGTAATGATCGACTGGCATTCAATCGGGAACCTTGGGATGGAACTTTTTCAGGATCCCATGTATAATACCTCCAAAGAAGAAACCTACCAGTTCTGGAGAACAATAGCCCAGCACTTCAGTGGTAATAACACAGTTGCTTTTTATGAGCTGTTTAACGAACCTACCATTTTCAGGGGACAGCTGGGTTCATTGCCATGGTCTGAATGGAAAAAGATCAATGAAAACATTATTAATCTGATCAGGTCGTATGATGATGAGACAATTCCGCTTGGTTGCAGGTCTTAGACTGGGCCTATGATCTTTCACCCCTGCATGACGATCCAATCAACGCTGAAGGCATAGGTTATGTGACTCATCCATACGCACATAAGCGCACTCAGCCCTGGGAACCAAAATGGGAAGAGAATTTCGGATTTGCGGCTGAAAATTACCCGGTTGTAGCAACAGAATTCGGGCTCGAAGGAACCCCGTCTCAGGTCGGTGAGAACAGCTACGGCAACAGTATTGTTAAATATCTGGAAGGTAAAAAAATAAGCTGGGTGTGCTGGGTATATGATCCTGAATGGGGACCAAGGCTCCTGAAGTCATGGAATTATGACCTTACCGACGGAGGAAGTTTCTTTAAGAAAGCGTTGCATGGAGAACTTGATTTTCAAAAAGTTAAATAAACTTTAATATAAATATTTATGAAGTTCGGATTTGTATCTGTCAGAGCTGGTCTGATAGCAATAACAATAATTATTGGGCTAAATACTCTGGCCCAGGAGCCTGTAACTCCAGATGCTTCGCCTGAGGCAAAAGCCTTACTGAAGTATATGCAGAGTCTTAGCGGAAAGTATACATTGTCGGGTCAGCATAACTTTCCGGCTTCTGGCGATCGGAACACTCAGTTTTTTGCAAATTATGTGGGTAAAACCCCTGTTGTCTGGAGCCAGGATTTTGGATTTTCAGCTGAGGGCGATAAGGATTCATACCTGTCCAGGCCGGCAATTATTGAGGAGGCGATCAGACAACACAAAAAAGGGGCAATTGTAAATCTTTGCTGGCATTCGGTCCCTCCAACCGCAGAGGAACCAGTTACATTCCAGCCTCTGCCCGGGGTTGATTCGTCAGCTCCTCTGGCAAGCATACAGGGAAGGCTTACAGACAAACAATTCAGGGATGTACTTACGCCGGGTACAAAATTGAATAAACAATGGATAAAGCAGGTCGATGTTATAGCTGGTTACCTTAAGCAGCTTCAGGCTGCCGGAGTGCCTGTGCTATGGAGGCCATATCATGAGATGAATGGCGACTGGTTCTGGTGGGGCGGCCGCTTTGAAGGCAAATACACAACTGCTGCATTATACAAACAGATTTTTGACAGGTTTGTAAATTTTCACAAGCTTAAAAATCTCATCTGGATCTGGAGTGTGGACCGTCCAAGCAAACCAGGAAGGGAGTTTAAAAACTATTATCCCGGTACAAAATATCTTGATATTCTGGCTATTGATATATATGGCAATGATTTCAATCAGGCATATTATGATGGATTAAAGACGCTCTCGGAAGGAAAGCCGGTGACTCTGGCAGAGGTGGGAAATCCTCCTGCCCTTGAGGTGATTGACAAACAGCCTGATTGGATATACTGGGTTATCTGGGCAGGTGGTGTAAGGGGAACCTCCCTTAGCGATTATGAGAAGCTGACAAACGATAGAAGAATAGTATTCATGGAGGATCAGAGCTATGTTAAAGGCATCAGTGAGTACAGGAAGAGCATCGGGCTTGAGCCATTGGTTATAAACAGAGAGGTTGAATTTACCGGAGAGTGGAAGCTAAATGAATGTGAAAGCATTCTTCCCCAGGGCATGGGGGTGTTAAATGCTCCCTATAAACTTGTAATTAACCACAATAATAACCAATTGGATATAAAATCATATTCAATTTCCGAGTGGTCGGATGATGAGGTATCTGTTCAGAAACTTATACTTGATGGCAGTGACATTAAATCAAAGAGTTTTATGAATTCCAACAGGGTCCAGAATGCTAACTGGTCGACTGGTAGAGATACCCTTACTATTCTTTCATGGGTTTCTTTTGATTTTGATAATAAGCCGGTTGAAATCAGGTCTGTTGAAGTCTGGACTATGAAAAAGAGAGGCAGTAAGCTTGTTGTCAGTCAGACTTCAGATGGATTCATGGGTTCAGGAAAACAAGCATCTGTTTTGGTTTACGATAAACAATAGCAATTACTTCTGAATAGCTATTCATCTTTTGCCACGTTGTAGCTCAGGCTCCCTGTGTTGAAGCCTTTGTGGTGTTCTGCCTGAATAATAAAAATTTTAAGATCAGATCATTTATGATGTCAGTCCTTGGGTTTGACATTGTGAATACCTGTGTTTGAGTATTTTAAGTAGCAAAATAGTAAAAAAACAAAAAATTAGGCAGACACCCTATAAAAACGAACACAAAATATTTAAAAAGATATATAAAATGTGTAGTACCCCCATAAAATATTAACAAAATATAATAAAAATATAAAATAATTTGTTGTACCCCCTAAATTAGTATATATTTGTCGCGAAATAATTGAAATTTTGGATCACCCGATATTGTGTTCTAAATGGTGTTTATGGAAATAGGGCGAAATGTTTCATATAATTAAAAACAATTTTATTATGGTTAAATCAAGATGGAAAAGATCCCTGTTAATGCTGATGCTGACTTTTGCTGGCATAACAGGATTATATGCTTCGGATGGTACAGTTATTGATACCGGGGCAACGGCCTGGATGCTTACATCAACGGCATTGGTACTTTTAATGGTCCCGGGTCTTGCAATGTTTTATGGCGGACTTGGTACGTTCAAAAAACGTTCTGGGTACGATTATGCACAGTTTTGTTGCAATGGGTATCATAAGTGTGTTATGGGTGATTCTGGGATACAGTATGTGTTTTGGTGGTAATATTCTTGGTGGATGGTTCGGATGGAATCCTGACTATTTTTTTCTGAAGGGGATTGACACAAACATAATGGATGCCGGTGTTCCCGAATATGTATTTTCAATGTTTCAGGGTAAGTTTGCAATTATCACTCCGGCACTTATTGCCGGCGCTTTTGCTGAAAGAGTATCATTCAAAGCATATTGCTTTTTCATTGCGATATGGAGTCTTTTGGTTTACAATCCGTTATGTCACTGGGTATGGGCATCTGATGGTTTTCTTTTCAAGCTTGGAGCAAAGGGAGCAATCGATTTTGCAGGGGGTACAGTAGTTCATATTTCAGCAGGTGTAAGCGGACTGGTTGCTGCACTTTACCTGGGAGCAAGAAGGGGTTATCCTTACCAGGTAATTCGTCCGAATAACCTTGTTATAACTATGCTTGGTGCAGGCCTGTTATGGGTTGGATGGTTTGGTTTTAATGCAGGAAGCAGCATTTCGAGCGGATTGAGCACCGCACAGGCGTTGGCTGCAACACAGGTAGCTGCTGCAGCCGGTGCTCTTGCCTGGGTCATAATTGAAAGCATGCATCAGGGAAAAGCTACAGCCCTTGGATTTGCCAGCGGTATTCTTGCAGGTCTGGTAGCCGTCACTCCTGCAGCCGGGGTTGTACAGCCTTACGGGGCAATGATTCTCGGAGTTGTGGCTTCATGTGTATGTTATATGGCTATAATGACGAAGAACAAACTTGGTTATGATGACAGTCTTGATGCTTTCGGTATACATGGTGTAGGAGGAATAACCGGAGCTCTTCTTCTCGTCTTCTTTATCCGTCCTTCATGGATGGCAGATGCTGTTACTGCTGCAGGTGGATCATGGACTGTCTGGAACCAGCTGGGGATACAGGCTTTTGCAGTAATAATAGCTATTGCATATGCAGCTTTAATGACTTACATAATAATCTTTGCTCTCGACAAGGTGGTTAAGTTTAAAGCATCAGAAAATGATGAAATGGCCGGACTTGACAGGTCGTACCATGGTGAAAGGGGATATGGAATGTTAAATCCAAGTTAATTATTGAATTTGTAAAACTCAGGCAATGAAATTAATAACAGCTATTATAAGAGAAGTCAAGCTGGATAAGGTCCGGGAGGCGCTTATCGAAGCCGAAATAAAAAGAATCACTGTCAGCCGGGTATCCGGACACGGACAGCAGAGAATCGAAGAGATGTACAGGGGACAGATCATTGTTCCCGATCTGATACCAAAGATAAAAATTGAAATTGGTGTGAATGATGAATTTGTTGACATTACTGTCAATACAATTTTAAAAGCTGCCCGGACTAACGGTGAAGGTGCGGTGGGTGACGGAAAAATATTCATTACACCATTGGAAGAATGTATAAGAATCAGAACAGGGGAAAGAGGGGGAACGGCTATTTAGTGCACTCATAGCCAATTATTTTCAGATGACCCGGATTCTGCAGACCCGGGTTTTTTTTACTATAGTTTTTCAAGACCGTTACGGCAGACATACTCCCGACGCAACTGCTTACAATTCATTTTTTCAATGTTTTGTTCCTGGCTTGACCAGTTCTCTTTATGATAGAGATGGTACTGAACAGCAAGATTCCGGAGTGAACGGAGACGATATCCGCAACCTGTCGAACCTCCAGGTCAGATCTATATCTTCACCAATGGCTGGCAGGGTATAATCTTCATCGAATCCATTGATGGCAACAGCAGCGCTCTTTGAAAATGACATATTACAACCTTTCAGTTTGTTCATTCTTCTGAGACGGGGTATAAACCCAAAAAGTCCGGAGCGGTCAATGAATATTCCCTCTTCATAAAATCCTGGCTTCTTACTGCCTGGTCTGATATAAAAATTTCAGAAGAATTTGTTGCATCTTAAGGATGGCTTCAGGATCGCTGGCCAGAAAACTGCTGAGAGCAGGGTCAAGTTTTATCCTTTTTCCAGCCAGAATATATTTCTCAGCGGCAAGCTTCAGATGATGCTCAATAAAGCGTGGATGAAGAGCACAGTCGCCATCGATAAATATCAGCCATTCTGCCTTTGCAGCTTTAATTGCGCGATTCAGAGCCCTGTTCTTTCTCCATCCCAGATCTTCCTGAGTGAGATGCTGATGGTCATACTCAAAAGTATATGTTGATATAAACCGATGCATTTGCTCATCCTCTCCATCCTCTGAAATGATGATCTCAAAATCCTTCTCAGTCTGAAAGTCGCAGAGAATCCAAAACAACTTTAAGCGAGCCGGTGTCTTTATAAACCGAAATGATCAGTGTGGCCTTATATGACATAATCAGGGATTTCTTCCGGCAAGATATTGTTTGATCCCAAGGGGTGTTTCAATAATCTTTTCACTTCGTGTTTTCTTTCGGATAGCGATATTCTTTGCGACACTCTCAGCAGTCTTATACGGACGGCTGTGATCGAGATGGAGAAGGATGGCAGAATATCTTATCTGTTTTGATTTAAGTCCGAGATTGAAAAGCCGTTCACCAAACTCACGGTCCTGACCCCCATACTGCATCAGTTCATTAAAACCATTTACAGTCAGCATATCTGATTTCCATCCCGATGAGTTGCATCCATTCCATGTCGCCCTCGTAGGAGTAACTGCATTCATCATGCGGGTGAACGAACCCTGTCTGAAGAGTTTTGTGCATTTAAAGTTAAGAGGCAACCCGTTCTTTATAAGCCATTTCAGGGAGAAGGTATTTTGTGAACGGATATCTTCCTCGGTAATGCTTTTGCTTAAATCCATGGGCAGCCTAACGTATCCACCCGAAAGAAAATATCCTTTGCCTGCATATTTCAGGTGTGTCTCAACAAAATCATAACGGGGAATGCAATCCTGATCGGTAAAGATAAGATAGTCTGATTTTGCCTCAAGGATTGCAAGGTTCAGGATCCTGCATTTCTGAAATCCGTTGTCAGGGTGCCATACATGTTTTACAGGCAACCTGTCACTAAATGAATTTATTAAAAGCCTTGTCTCTTCACCTGATCCATCATCAGCAATGATTATCTCATCAGGAATCACACTCTGGCTAAGATAACCCCAAAGCACCTTTTTAAGCCACTCCGGGTTATTATAGGTAGAAATTACAACCCCTGTAGAAAAGTCAGTCAAATTGTTAATTTGTTTAAATTTTATTCCAAGATTATGCTTTTTTCGAAATATATCAAAATTCCATGGGTTTTAAAAGTTTTCTGAAGTTCCTGAGAGTAAAAAGATGTACCCCAGAGTTGAGATACAATGGTTTATCTCCTGGTGAATTCAGAAGGGATAATCATGCCTGTGAAGATCTTTTAACTATTATTTTTGGCCAGGTAGATACCGCTCTGACCATTTGTTTCATTTTTATGGGATAAAATGGATTATTGAAAATCCATGTTCCTTTAATTATTGAAAAGAGATAGTCTTTTTCGTATCGCACAATATGAAGCGGACCGGAGCATTTTAATTGATAGTTCTCGGGATTTATTGAAAAATCGGGGACATCCTCTTCAACAAAGGTTGTGAAGAATATTTTGCCATTGTCATCAAGGATGCGTGAAAAATCTTTCAGATAAGTCCGGAAATCTTCTTCCGTTGTATGTGAAAAAACGGAGTACAAATAAATTATGTCAACACTTTTTGACTCAAGATCAAAACTGAATTGTTCATCTGCCTTAACACCTTTTTTATTGTATCTCTCATTATGAAGGTCAAGATGTTTAAATTTGAACGAGGTGTTGTTCTGTTCAATAACTGATTGCACCAATCAATAGAACTTACTGTCAACATCAATTCCTGTATAGTTAACTGAGCCAATTTTGCGAAGTATTCCAATAGGCAGATCGGCCCTGTCCGCAACCTATGTCAAGCACCCTGCTCTCCCTGGTGCACTGAAAATGTTCAACCAGTCTGTCTGCTTCCCCTTCGGCTGACTTCAGATAGTAATGATCATCCTTAAATTCAGGACCGCACCATCTTAAATCAGGAGATGGAATAATACTTCCGGATATTTTGACATATCCCTTCTTTGGTAAAAGTTTCCTGATTACTTTGCTGATGATGTTTCTTTTCCTGCTCATAAGTATGAATATTTTTAATGGTTAACAACCAAATAACCTGCGATAAAGCTTCAAATCTCTGGTCTGAATCTATTGTTAATGGATAAATTAATAATTGCCAAAAGTAACAATCTTTATATAAATTAAAATATTAAATCACATGATAACAGATAGTGTTAGATGGTCTGAATGCATGGTTTGACTGTATATTATGAATTATTTTTCTCATTATTGCCAGGTATTTCGGACCCGGTTATTAAAAATGAGTATCAGAAATAAATAAATAAGAGATAAATTTGAAGTATGAAAGTTAAACAGGTATGGGACACTTAAACTGGAAAGGAGAATGGATTTCAGATGAATCTCCCCTTGATAAAGCAAGGGAGTATTCCTTGAAAAAAGAATTGAAAAAGGAATTATTGGAGGTGGCTAAAAAATATCAGGGCAGAATAAAGGATACAACGATTGCAGAAGCTGCAGCGGAAGTTGCTGAAAAATTAAAATTATTGAAATAATTACCTGATCTCAACCGCAGCTCCCTGATGCCATTCGAAAACAGTATAATCGGAATCACAATACTACATTCATAGATTTTTGACGAAATGCCTGAACTCATTGACGGAAATCTCTGAAATTACTTGACTTAAGCTAATAAGATTTTCGATCTTTGATTTGCACTAATGATGAAATCAGAAACATCTAAAGCTGCAATGAAGCCCCCAGTCGCCGAGATGCCGGGGGCTTTGTTTATTTACTTACTTTATTTTTTGGGTTACTTTTTTGCCCGGCTTAATGCCTAATTTAAGCTTAACCTCATCGATTGAATTCTCGAGTGTGTACGGGACATTGCCGGATAGTCCAATAACTGTAAGCTCTTTATGATCAGGATGACCATAGAAATAGACAACATTTTCACTGCTTATAAAAATGGGTTCATTTTTCCCATGCCGTTTAACAGAAAATTCTATAAAGTTCATTTTACCTGGATTTTAGTTTTTCAATATATTGTCAAAGGTTGTATTCAAATCCTGGTGTTTTAATATCTGATCAGGGATCCATATCCTGGCAGTAGCAGGCAAATCATTTAAGAAATGCCCTGCAGTTACCCAATAAATCACCATGAGCTAAATGATCCTGAACATCTCTTGTATCGATACATATTTCGTTTCCATTATGGCATATTTTTATTTTATCCATGTTTTTGCCGCATCTTACATCATTTACGAACACCGTTATCTCATCTGCACTGGTGCACCCATTGGCGTCGGTTACTGTGAGCGTATACGTTGTTGTTGTGGTGGGACAAACTTGTGTGATTGCATTGTTCGGAGCTGAGCCGCCTGGCGACCAGGAATATGTATAGGGAGGAATGCCTCCGGAGGCTTCTCCTGTTAGAGTAGCACAATTCGAGCCATATCCATAGACAACTGTTTGATCTGGCCCGGCGTCAGCTGTTCTCTCTTCAAAATCATATGCTTTTGTCACCCCATCTATTCCAATCTGAAAATTATCCGCATAACCAATAAATGCACCTGTAAAGTAAGGCGCACCTCCGCTTATTCTTATGGAACCGGGGCCTCCCCCCTGATTTGTTATTCTTGCACCTGGATACTGCTCAACCAGAGTAGCCAGTGTGAACAGAACTCCTCCGTTCCACGGATCCGGACCATCACCGCGCCACCACACTCCATCCAATAAGTTCCAGTTTTGCCAGACGTTGCTTTGAGTTGTGCCCTGATCCGGACCTATTCCTTCAACATAACTCCCGGTCTGAAAGATCGGATTAAAAACCACGGGGAAATCTACTGTACCATCATCATTTATATCTGTTTGGATTACAATAAATATATTATCTGAAATTGAACCACTCTGCTCCACGTATGTAGAATAAGATAACCGTGTTATGTCAGATAATTTTGTTCCTAAAAATTGGTTGGTATTTAACCTGAGGAATTTCTTATCCGGACAACTGAATTGCAGACTTCCATAACCTGACTGAGATTCGGACGGACCATTTACAAACTTTATTGTACCTGTTGCACCTACCTGCTTTTGCGTTTCCCAGCCATTTGGATTACAAATAGTAACTATTATTCTTTCCTGGGGAAGGAGAGCATTCGATCTTGCTGAGGCTAATTCGGTTGGTATTAGCTTTGTCAGCACATTATTTTCAGGAACAGCAAGTTTTTCTCCGCATGAATGCATTATTGCAACAGCACCAATTGAAAGAATAACAATGGTTGTAGTATTCAGAATACGTTTCATAACTGTTAATTTTGAGGATTAGAAATCAAACTATCATTGAGAGAGTGACCAGTCAACCTGGTATATCTGCAGGTATCACTAATTTAATATTAGCCAGACAATGTCATAGGACAGGCAGTGAAAAATGCTGATGCAAAAAACATGAATGCCGTTTTCATAATTCTTTGTTTTAGTTAGTTAAAACAGTTTCAAATTAATCTCCTGTTAAAGGAGCATGCTATTACCTCTATGGAGGTTCCTGTTTAACCAAATCGGGGGGAGTAACGAAATTATCAGGAGAAAATTAAAGCCTTATGACTTATATGTTGTAAAAGCATAGTAACAACCACTCCTATTGCATAAATTAAACATAACAGAATAAATTATGTTCACTAAAAAGATCATTTTACAAAACAAGAATTGAATTGTGGTAAAGCAATGAATCGTTGTGCTTAAACAAGATGGGTTTTATTACTTATGACAAGGGTACGTACCGCAAGGATTTTTGGCATGAATTACAATAAGCATTCCTTACGGGGACAAAATCTGACATTCATTTCCAGGCTATAGATGCCGGGATTTGAGCTGTAGTATTATAGATACGACTGTTATCTATGTACAGCAAAACAATAGGACATAGAATTCTTAAAAAGAGCTTGTATTCTGATAAAAAGAAGAGGCTGTCTCAAAAGTCCAAAACTGTTATTATAATTTCTTTGTGTTGTCCTTTGACTTCTGTGTAATAAATATTTAAAAATTTACACATAGGTCTCGGATTTTACACAGAGTTTCACAGAGGACTTTTGAGAAAGGCTCTTCATTCAGGTTGCAGTTCTTACTGGCAGAGAGTGTCTACCTCCTGCTGGGCCTCATCGATTGCGGCCTGCAAATCATCCTTTTCCTGAGCTGTCCATGTAGAGCAGTCGGTAAACGGTTCTAAGGCATTCAGATAGTTCTGATAGGCTGTCTTTAATGCATTGCAGTTAGCAGGTGTAGGATCAGTGCCGTATGCCTGTGCTGCAGCTGACACGGCGTTGATTTGAGTGGATAGTTGAGTAGCCCAGGCAGTGCCACAGCGATCAGGATCCGTAGATTTCTTTTTACAGGAACCCATTCCCAAAAAAGATACTACAATTAAGAGACATAGTGCTTTGTACATAATAGTAGGATTAAGTTTATAAAATCTTTCGGCATATAAATTTATTAATAAAACAAACAGATAAATATCGATTTTGATTAACCTTGAAAACCAAGTGACTAACATTTTTCTTTTTGATGTTAAAAACAGTTATGATGCACTGATTCCCTTAATTAAGCACTATTCCCCATAAAATTGACATCATTATTAGTAACACTTTCTTTTCGCAATTGTTTTGCAGTTTTCTGTCTTCTTTTGAAAATTTATTACTCATATGATAAAAATATATTTTATAGCTATAATTTAAGTCTGCATTTTTATCTGGTCAAACAGGTTAGGATAGCAGACCGTCTTACAAAACTTAAAGCTTGAATTGAATAAGCAGTATATTGGCAATTGGAAGGGATAAATAAATTCATATTACCAAACTTCCCGGAGATTTTCTGAGAAAAAAATACCCTCAGTCAAATTAATGACTGAGGGCGATACTATTTAGACTCACTGGCAAAAGTTTAATGCTCTCTTATTCAAATCTGATTATTTGATCTGGATTTGCCTGAAAGATTTTTGGTTAGAAAATTTGAACGCGAAGCGTCATCAGGAGTTTCATTATCAGCCTGTAATGATGTTCTCGGGTCAATTTTGATAAACTTCTGAGGACGTTCAGGTTTTCTGGTATGTCTGATACGTCTCATAGCTAAAAGTGTTGGTTCTATAGTATAACAGACGGAAGAGCTAAGTGTTAAAAAAGAAGCAATCATTAATTTTCTATCTTATCAATATAAAGCATCAGGGTAAATAAAATCAATAATCGGTAATTCCGCTCACCCTGCTAATACTGTATGGTATCAGCATTTTTTTCATAAATCTCTTAAATCGCAATTAATAAGGTATTTAATGGATATTTTAAAAACAAAACAAAAGCCCCTGGTCATTACTTTCCGGGGGCTTTATATCAACGAAATATTACTAAAAATATTCTATAGTTCTTTCACAGATTACCGGGCGCTCAGAAGGATCTTTCATATTGATGATGAATTTTAACCAGTTACCCCTGGCATCATATTCGGGATAAGTAAATTTATAAACAGCGATGACATTTTTGTCCTTATCATACATTGTATTTTCAACGATTTTACCTTTATCATTATAAACAGCCTTATAGTAGCCGGCAATATTTCCGTCTTTATCGGTCCAGTTACCTCCTACATCTTGTCTTTTTTCATTATATGTGTTCGACCATTTGAATAACAGATTTCCTTTACTATCCAACGCCTGGGATTCAACCGGATCGCCGGCTTCATTGTTTTTAAAGGGGAAAGTATACAGGAGCAAATCGCCTTCCTCTTTATAATCTTCCTTACGTATCAGTTGTCCTTTTTTGTCATAAATATATTTTGTATAACCATTTCCCTTTGGAAAGTTTAATTGACCCACAATATCTTTTCCCATAGTCCATTTGGCAAGCGCGATCCTGTCATTTTCTTTTACAAATTGATATTTGTTAACAGGGTTATAATTATCATCCAGGTAATTAAGGCTGATCATATGATCGCCTTTACTGTCAAAGGTTGCGTCAAAATCATAATTCCAGTTTAATGAGTCACGTTCCCGGGTAGATACCGGTATTCCCTTTTTAATATTCTCACCGTTACCCACGCCCCAGTAAAATTTCAGAACGACTTTCTGAACTTTTCCATTCATTTTATCCGTAAAAGGAGAGGGCTCGCCAAGCATTGTATACTCGTTATCATTACTGCTTTTTTGTCCTGACAGCGTTGTTAATCCAATGCAAAACAGAATGCTTAACAAAACAGATGTTTTTGTTTTCATACTACATTTTTTTAATTTTTTTATAAGAAGCTGTAGAAGATGTTATAAGAGTCATTATGAAACGGCATCATAATGTATATGTTTGAATAGCTACAATCCCTCAAGTGTAGTATGTCAAACAAATTCCTGAACAAAGTTACGCTACTAAAAAACTGAAGTCAAATTTTATTTTAGTATGGGGTTTGTAAAATGTTTGTTCACTGAGTGAGGGTATGCATTCATAACAGGAGTTTTGCCACGTTTCTGGCCCCAGATTTACAACAGTGATACAAAACCACCGGGTCTTATATTCGGAATGCTTAATATCCTGGTTTTAGCTTCAGCAGCTCAATGGCTGGATTTTGTCCAGGTTTTAATTTTTACGATTTTGTTATCTGTTAATGTAGTTTCGATTAGGAGATCGGGGAATTTGAATTCTCCCTCCATTTTGAATGATGCCATCTCCGGTTTTGCTAAATCGCTGAAAGGAATGAGCACAAATTTATTGTCTGTAATAAACCACATTACATAAACTCCAATATCCTTTCCCTTTGTAATTCCTGCCTCGACAATTTTGTCGATTTTTGAATCGTAGCCATAAAGGCCCTTACCCTCTTTGATGATTTTCCCTTTTGTAATATATTTCAAACTGGCTTCAAAACCTGAGCCATAAGGTATCATATCCCAGTAAGCAGAAGTGTCTGTACCAATTTCGCAATTCCAGCTTCCTTCGAGCTGTTGCATTAACCGGAACTGGTTGAGGCTAATATCGGGATTTTGTGATTCAGCATAAAAAGAGCAATTCAGATATATGAAAATACCTGATAAAATAAGTAACATTTTCATCGTTCCTGCGAAGTTATGGTTTGTAGTTTTACCTGTCAAAGGTCAGTCCTTGTAAAGATATTAAACAAACATATGCCTGATGAGTATTGTATTTAAATATTTTCTCTTAAATCTGAGTCTAAAAAATACGAGGAGTATTGAAATGGATTCAATTTAGATCAACCGTCATTAAAAGTACCGCGCAGCGGTATAAAAACAATTCAGGTTATATAATTGGTCATTGGGGCTGTAGGTAAAATCAAAATCCATTAGCCACAAAGACCCCAAAAAGGGCCTAGAGTATACGTAACTGTCTCATAAGTCCTCTGTGTAACTCTGTGGAGACTCTGTGATCTCTGTGTAAGTTCTTAAATTTGTTACACAGAGGGTCACAGAGATGGCACAGAGATACACAGAGAAAACATTACAATAATATTTGCGCACAGTAGCGCACTTTACGGTAAAAAGATATTTTCAACAGCCCCAATCTCTTCCTTATATTTGTGAAATTACTTTTGTCTTTTATCACGATTTGTACTAATTTTTGTATGGTGTTTTGTTTTGTGCTAATAGTTTATCAGTGAGTTAATAAGGATTTTTGCCAGTGCCGTTAAAGGTATTGATGCCGTTCTCGCAAATAGATTAAAGACAATTTATACTTGATTATTGTTCCTAAACAAATTGATTTTATATCGGCTGCAATTCAATAAAAAGCCCCCGGAGATGATTTCCGGGGGTATCGCAAGATCAAAGGATTGCTGTGACTTATTATTTAAGCCTTACATATTTTTCAGTACTATATACCTCTTCAAGTTTCCAGTTTTCATTTGCAGGCCACCGCTGAATAAGAGTGTCGTTCCTGATTTCAATTAACAATTTGACTTTTTGACCATTCAGGCTTTCAAATGCGTGATATAAAATATCCTCTTCATATCTGTTACCTTCCAGTGTATATTTTCCTCCGACATAGAGATTGGTAACAACTGTGTCCATTGTTATCTTACCTACAGCGGCGAAATAATCCTTTGACCAGATTTTAATATCACTCCCCTTAGCCTGGGAAGGGTACAGAATATTTTCAGGTTGCCATTGGGCATAGACAAGTTGCCAGGCACCTTCAATGGGTGATTTTTTTTCCTGAGTACAACTCCCGATTATTACTGAAATAACCAGGCTTAAAAAAATAGTTCTTTTCATAAGTAAAGGCTTTGGTTACTAAAATAAAATGAATTATTCGATGCTTATAAAGTTACAATCTTAATAACCTGAAGTCAAATTTATTTCAGAAGGAGGTTCTGTCCTGTCTGACGCGTAAGAGGATTCGTCCCGCTGCTTTTCAGCAGGTTTTGGGTAGATTTTAACTGATATCCAAACCCCAGTCCGTGAAGCAAATCAGGCAACTCCATTCCCTGTTTATATTGGCTGCTTTATGTAAATATTCCAGACCCTTAACAAAGTCATTTTTACTGTATCCTGCCAGATACACATATTCCCCGATAAATGAGTATTTTGATTGTATTAATGTTTCACTGAGTGGGGAACAAGTTTTTAACTGGTTTTGGTCGTATGACCCGATAGGAGGTTACAATATAGAGATCAAGATAGATGTTACACTTGTTGGCACAGACGGCAAAAATTACACTGCTCATCAAATCTGGAATGAAAGGTTCAACTGGAATGAAAACGAGAATAAACTAAATTATGTTGGTAGATGGTGCAGTACTGAGCAACTAAAGTGAGAAGGCAAACTGGTTGGAGTTGTCCAGGTGTCTCCTCATTTCACTTTGCCATCAAGTTGTGAGGCACCTGATTACTCTGTTGATTTTGATCGTATTGAAATAAAGTGTTAGTGGATTGAAATCTCTGCTGGGACACAGTAATTTACGTTTATCATTATTATGGTTGGCTATCCTGGAGCCGGTAAAACGATGCGTGCAAAAAGATTACCCACTATCTTGATTTAATCAATAAGCTTTTATAAAATTAGATAACATGATAAAATATTTTGACTTGTATACCATTTTTTTCATAACTTTAAATTATGCAAAGTTCTTATACATTTTGATGCTTTATCATATAAATAAATCCATTCCAGAGAAAAATCCTCTCGGTTGAAATAAATCATACCTAATCGAAAACGTAAATTAAATTATAGATTGTAACTTAAAAATTGGAGGAACATGCCATGTTAACAAAAACAAAATCTCTCGGTGCCATTCTATTCTATTTTATTGTTTTAATTCCTTTTTATAGTTGTGTCAAGCTTGGAAGTGAATTTCCGATAGAAAATGATGGTCAGTTTTTAGAGGGGGCTTCTATCAAACGCTGAGTTATCAATGAGTCAGATCAATTCTGGCAGGACTTTAGAATACTTAGGCAATTTTGAGACACTAGTCTCCCTTGGTTTTACACCTGATGATGTGACTTATAGTATCGAAAAAGGAGGGACACTCTTTATATCATCAGCAGGCCCAGAGGGAACACAAGGGATTTATGAAGTCAGTCTCGAGGGGGAGTTAATTCAATCATTCCCTATACCACTTTACCTAGGTTTGGGGTATAGTATAGCTCGTGTAAGCAATGGACCCCAAAATGGTCATTTCTTTCTGGTAAGGTATACTTCTCTGCCGGAGACTCAGGTTTATGAGTATGACGGTAATTTCAATCTTTTGAATCAATTTTCAATGGTTGGCACCGTACACCCCGGGGATGCTGTCGCCTACGACTCAAAGGCAAAAACGCTCATGATTTCTGATTGCGGAGACTCATATTGTACCTATTTCGAGTTAACAACAATAGGAGAACAATTGAACATATTCCAAGGAATTAATTCCACAGGTCTCACATTTAATGATAAGACGGGTACTTACTTTGGTGTCGATGGCATCAGAATGGTGGAGTTCTCAACTTCCGGAATAGCAATCCATATTTACGACCTTACTCAATTTGGCATTTACGGTGCAGTGGGAATTGCTTATGGAAATGGAGAACTTTTTATTGCAGATGAAGGCAGAGGTTCTGAGGCAAACAGTATAGGAATTATCCATATATTGAAATTGATGAAGTGATTCAGTTCATTCCTAGATATGACAAACAATGATAACAGATTTTAGAGCTTCTTTCGGATTTTTAATGTTTTCAGTTGTATTCTCTACTCATTAATTGACTTTCACATCAATTTGTATTTAAAACGACTTTCAAATTGAATTAAAAATTTACCACTTATCATAAAGACCCCCTCCACATGTCTTCACACCGGGGGCAATGTCTGCGGAACCGGGGGGTTTTTTGTCTCGTTTTATACACTAGTCGCTCTCTATTGATCTGATTTACGCACGATTGGTTTATATCATCGAACCTCAGTTGCTTCAAGCTCTCTGGGTCCTCTGACAATCTCAAATGTGACTCGGTCTCCTACCTCAAGAGTTGTATCCATAATGCCTGCACGACTTACATAATATTCTTTGAAAGTCACATCTTCTATAATAAACCCCCAATACTTGTTTGGCTCAAAAAACTTAACCCTGCCTAAGCATAACTTACCTCCAAAAACTGTATTCATTTCCTTGGATTCATTAAAATTTGACCTAAATATATAACTTCCTCAAACACAATGAAAGCAAGTCATCCAATAAGTTAGTGCCGATTTTAAATAAGGAACCCCCGACCAGTCTGTATAGCCGGGGGTTTTTGTCTCGCTTGCAAACCGTGCTAAATGTCTGCATTACCAAATTTAAAAAGCTCCAGAGATATTACAACGGACCAAGAATGAATATTTTCCATGCGGATTTAAAATAATTTATGTGGCAAATTTGAATATCAGAGTGGGTTACCACCTCCTGCAATAAAGGGTATAAGTTCAATACATTATCTCCTGTTCCCTCCGGGGAGGGTAACCTATAATATTTACTTTTATCTTTTGCCGGCCCAGCAGGCCGGCTCCTTTGTCAAATTTGACAACAGGGCAAATTTTTTACTCCCGGCCCTGTCTTTTTTCTTATTATTTCCTAATTTTGGTATAGTGTTTCGTTTCGTGCTAAAAACTTATCACTATGTTAGTAAGAACATTTGCCAGTGCAGTTACGGGTATAGATGCCGTAACAGTTACAATTGAAGTCAATGTGTCACGCGGGGTCCGTTTTTTTCTTGTCGGGCTTCCTGATTCTGCTGTCAAGGAGAGTCAGCAAAGGATTGAATCAGCACTGCGATCTATAGGATTGCACTGGCCCGGCAAGCAGGTGGTGATAAATATGGCTCCTGCGGATATCCGGAAGGAGGGATCATCATACGACCTGCCCCTTGCCATGGGAATACTAACTGCCGATGAAAAGGTGACAAAGGAGCAGATCGATTCATATGTTCTGATTGGTGAACTTTCGCTCGACGGAACCCTGCAGCCTGTAAAAGGAGCGCTTCCGATAGCTCTCAGGGCAAGGGAAGAAGGATTCAAAGGATTGATACTGCCGGTAAAGAATGCAAGGGAAGCAGCTGTAGTGAGTGGCCTGGATGTATATGGCATGGATAAGATTAATGATGTTGTTGATTTTTTCAACGGTCTGAGAAAGTTCGATCCCGTGAAGGTGGATCTGGCTGAGATCTTCAGGAATGAGGCCAATAAGTATGATGTAGATTTCTCAGACGTCAGGGGACAGGAGAATGTGAAACGGGCTCTCGAAGTAGCAGCTGCCGGGGGTCATAATCTGATAATGATTGGCCCTCCCGGAGCCGGTAAAACAATGCTTGCAAAAAGATTGCCGACGATAATACCTCCGCTGACGCTTGAGGAGGCGCTTGAGACAACTAAAATTCATTCGGTGGCCGGCAAAATCGATGACCATACGGCGCTAATGACCAAAAGGCCGTTCAGAAGTCCCCATCATACAATATCAGATGTCGCCCTTGTCGGCGGAGGTACTTTCCCTCAGCCCGGGGAGATTTCCCTGGGGCATAACGGAGTACTATTCCTCGATGAATTGCCGGAATTCAAACGAACTGTCCTTGAAGTAATGCGACAGCCCCTGGAAGACAGGGTGATAACAATTTCAAGGGCAAAATCAACTGTTGACTACCCTGCAAGTTTTATGCTGGTGGCCAGCATGAATCCCTGTCCCTGCGGGTTTCATAACCATCCCGAAAAAGAATGCATGTGCTCCACCGGAATGGTACAGAAATACCTGAACAGAATCTCCGGTCCTCTGCTCGACAGGATTGACATTCATATCGAGGTTGTCCCTGTAAATTATGATAAGCTGTCAGATATCGGAAAAACCGAAAGCTCAGCGTTGTGCGTGAAAGAGTTGTAAAGGCCAGAAACATCCAGGCTAAGCGTTTTGAACATGTAAAAGGTGTGTATTCAAATGCCCAGATGTCATCCTCAATGCAACGAAAATACTGCCAGCTTGATGAGTCAGGCGGCAGGCTTCTCAAGACAGCAATGGATATAAGGGGATCTTTCAGCCCGGGCTTACGACAGGATCCTAAAGGTAGCAAGGACCATAGCAGACCTTGCTGATTCAAATAACATACTGGCGGAACATATCAGCGAGGCAATCAATTACCGGAACCTCGACAGGGAGGGCTGGGCTGGGTGAGGATCCTTTGTATATACAGTTGGATTCGATGAACTGGCAACCAATGCATCTGTGCCGGCAATATTGTTATGTCCGGTTTATGACCTGAGTTGTGCAAAAATATTACCTGTTTGCACGACAATGTCTCATTAATTCTTACAATACTTTTCATATTTTTGGTGAATGTGGTCAAATATTGACATTGCTGTACTTATTTTAGGGAGTAAAGCAATTTGTTAATACTTTGCCTCTGTATACGCACTCTTAAAAATTGCATCTTTAAATCATCTGTAATGAAAAATCTCTTGTTTCTGTCAATCCTGGTTTTTATTGGATTATTATCTGTACCCTGCATTGCCCAGCCTGTAGAAAAGGGCCCCTATACCGTTACAAAGATCGGACCGGGGGTATTGCATATTGAAGATTCGAACAGATCGAATCCTGCTGGTATTCACATTGATAAAGACGGTAAGCCGGCCGGATTGAATAACTGTTCCGACATGTACATAGTGGAAGGAAAGGAGAAGATCCTGCTCATTGATCTTTCAAATTTAATAAAATGGGACAGCACAGCAGTCAGTTCCCTGAGGTCAATTGTTTATTCTTCAAAGGGTAAAAAGCAACTTTACATTACAGTTACACATTTTCACGGCGATCATACAGGCATGCTCCCTGCTTTTAAGGATGATCAGGAAGCAACATTCTGGATCCCCGGCGAAGAATTCAGGGGAAAAGATATCTTTCCCTCAGGCAGGACAGTGCCTTTTGCAGAGAACTCGTCACTTGACCTTGGGGGCGGATACGTAATAAATTCATTTGAAGCACCTGGTCATTCACCACATTCCACAATCTTCTTCCTTAAAGGGAAGGATCTTGTATTCACAGGCGATGCCATAGGATCAGGTAATGGAGTATGGCTTTTTTCAAAGGACAGTTTTACTGCTTATAAAGCAAGCATTGACAGGCTTGTGAATTATATACGTGATCCGGGTAATGGCATTGATACAGGGAAGCTTGTAATTTACGGAGGGCATTACTGGCAGAAAGGCAAGACAGAAAAGCTTGTCACACAATATATATTTGATATGCAGACACTCATTGGGAAGATAGGAAAAGGCTCGGCGGAAGAAGAAAAAGTTACATATAACAAATACCTCGATACCAATTTCAGATATGGGACAGCAACAATAACCTGGAATAAGGCTGATGCTGACAAATACTCAGGTAAGAAATGACCGGAGGAGCCGAACGAAGTCTTTGAGATTTTTTAAGATAAAATAATTATTAATAATTTATTTGTGAAATGTTCAGATGCAGTAAATTTCTTTGGTGTCAGCTGTTTATCATAGTTTTGATTTCGTGCACTTCCGTTAATGACCGTTTTAAGGATCAGCTTGTTACAACAAGATATGGCAGGCTTAAGGGGGTTCTCAATGAAAATGGTACCATCATTTCCTTTAAGGGGATACCTTATGCTGCTCCGCCTGTTGGTGACCTGAGGTGGAGGGAACCTCAGCCTCCGGCAGCATGGGACGGGATCCGTGACGCAAAGGAATTCTGTTCCAGCTGTATACAGAACAGGGTTTTTACCCATCTTCCCCATGGTCCCTGGACTGAAGAGTTCATGGTACAGGACAGTATCAGCGAGGACTGTCTTTTTCTTAACCTCTGGGCGCCGGTAAATGCAGCTTCAGTCAAATTGCCGGTTATGGTCTATATTCACGGAGGTGCATTCACCGAAGGTTCCGGCTCTGTGGCTACATATGACGGGGAGGAACTGGCAGCGAAAGGGATTATCGTTATAACTATAAATTACCGGCTGGGAGCCCTCGGCTTTCTTGCACATCCTGAACTCACTGCAGAATCTCCGCATCATGTCTCAGGGAACTACGGATTACTCGATCAGCTGGCCGCACTGGAATGGATCAGGGATAACATAGAAGCCTTCGATGGAGATCCTTCGCGGGTAACTATTGTTGGACAGTCAGCAGGTGCTTCATCAGTTATGTCACTTATTATCTCTCCTCTGGCAAAAGGTTTGTTCAGCGGTGCTGTAACCCAAAGCGGCTCTTCATATACCGGAATATATGGAGGGACTAAGACACTCGGTGATGGGGAGAAGGAAGGGGTTGAATTTATGAAAGCCAAAGGGGCTGCTTCTATTGCTGAACTGAGGGCTATGCCGCCTCTTGAGATAATCGGCGGGATCCCTGACAACCCAGACATAAGATTCGGAGAAATTCTCGACAGTTATTTCCAGACGGATGAACCATTTAAGATCTTTGATGAGGGAAGACAGAATGATGTAGCCTTTATGACCGGGATGAATGCGGATGAAACCTGGTACAGGGGCAGTACAGGAGATGATTTCAAGGGTTTTTTCCCTTTTAACTCGAAGGTGGAGGCAGAATCTGCAGCAAAACTGGCGGGGCAGGAGCAGACAAGGCTTAATACCTGGCTCTGGCTCGAATACAGGGCAAAAACCTCGAAGACAAAATCTTACGAGTATTTTTTTGACAGAGCCATACCCTGGCCCGAACATCCTGAATTTGGAGCGTTTCATACGGGTGAGGTGCCCTATGTATTTAATAATCTTAAAAAGCTTCGGGGCCATATTCTCGAACAGTCTGATACGATAGTTGCAGACAGGGTATCAGCGTACTGGGTTAATTTTGTCAAAACCGGCGACCCGAACGGTCCGGGATTGCCACGGTGGGATCCTTTTAACGGGGCTAAGCACGAAGCTATGGAACTGGGTGTGAAGATGGGGATGATGCCATTGTCAGCCGGTGAGGAACGATTAAACTACCTTAAGCAACAATTGCTTGCTCCGTATAAGGACGAAAAGTGATCCGGTCAAAGTATCCGGTTATGAATCCCATCTTTGAATGCCATTTTAATACGGTCGTTGCTCTCCACGAAAGGGGTGCAGACAACTGGCATATTCCTTTCTTTCAGCCATACCTACCTGGCCGGGCTGGCTGAGCTTAGGTTTTCACCCTTCCATTTCATGGCCATTGTGACACGCGCTCTTCCGCTCGGATGATCGAAAAACAGTAACTCTTCGAGACCTCCCGGCGCGATCTTCCTGTAATCTGATAATTTCATTGATACGGAGGCGAAACCATCGGGCTCCCTTGCAGCATTCAATCCGAAAATATCTGCTTCCGACTCAGTCACTCTAATTATGTTATTTATTACCGGGGTTGCCAGGAACAGATAGAAAGCGAATACAACGACAAAAAGTGGCAGGCTGGTTATATCAGAAAGATTATTAATCTGCCATTTTGGACCATAAAGGGTTATCAGCTTTCTCATTAAAAAGTTAACCAGGGCAAAGCCTGCAATTATAACAAGACCAATGTAGATGAGGAGCTTATAAACATGGTTCAGGACATAATGACCCAGCTCATGAGCCATCACCGATTTTATTTCGGGCACGGAACAGTTGCTGACGAGATTATCGTTCAGTGAGACACGTATGGTTCTTCCTATTCCGCTTACATTGGCGCTTATTCTCGTACTCTGCTTCGAGGCATCAAACTGGTAGACATTTGTAACAGGAACACCGTTAGCTCTTGCCAGGGAAAGGATCTCCTCCTTCACCGGACCATCTTCAAGCGGCTTGTACTTGTTGAAAAGAGGACTTATGAATACCGGACCGATAAAAAGCACAATGATTGCGAAAAGAATAAATACTGCACTTCCCAAAATCCACCAGTTACGGGTAATTTTTCTCATGATCATATAGATCAGCATGATAAGTACCCCAATAAAGATCAATGAAAGAAATGAAGCTAGCATTTCCTCGGCAAACCATTGGGAGAAGGACATGTTTGATAAGTTGTAATGGTGCTCGCGAATGAAACCTTTATAGATAGTATAAGGGAACGAAATCAGGAACGAGAGCAGAAAATATGAAAAGATATAAATGAGATTTTGAATGTTTTTTTTCCGTGTCTTCAGGGCGAGCTTGCAAATCCAGCCGGAAAGACCCATATATAGAAATATCCAGGCAATTATTAATTCTGCAACAAAATCCCAGAGTATAAGCCAGTATCCCCCTTCAAAGTAGGAATCGGATCTTGATTTTTGTTCAGGAGTGAGCTGATTCAGATATTGATTTACAGCGGAATCAGTGTTAAAATATTCATGACCTGCTATTGCTGCTTTTGGTTGAGACTGATCCTGGCTGTTAACTGTAAGAAGACAGCAAAAGCTCAGCAGAAGGGTTAAAAGGGTAATTTTCTTAATCATGATATTCAATTCTTATGAGACTCAATTGTTAGGTGGAGCAATGATTTTAAATATTCTTCATTACTCATCTGTGCGTTTTCCAAACGAGGATGCTGTTGAGTAAAGTTAATAAATTATGAAGTGAGAGCTCTGAAATGGGGAAATGAAATTTTCTTTTCGCTGCGGGGCAGTGTATTTTATTAATTTGCCATACAGGTCATGCCTGTAAGACACCTGAATCGCGTCAACCTATATGTATTATAGTAAATATGGGGGTTAAAGTTTGAGGCTGTTGAAAAGGTAATCTGTGAGACCCTTCTTAAGTCGATGGCAATGCCATGAATATCCCGGGGTTTGCGGTTCCGGGTTTGAGGGTGCGTACAGGAACAAGAAAAAATGGCTTTGCCTTTGACAAAGCAACAGATGAAATTATATGTATTTTTATTCCGTAAGGGAAGTTATATTTGAATTGTTATCAAATAATCTGGCTGGATGAAATTTATTATAGTATCTGCAGTTACAATAGTATATCTGTTACTGGCGGAAAACCCTGAGATCCATGAGTGGAGGGGAAAGGGACGCACTGGTGTTTATCCGGATAAAGACCTGCTTGAAGGAGTGGCCTTGAAGATGGCCCGGCTTAAATTCTTAAGATTGAGAATATCGGAAATGGCTTCGTCTCACCAGTCTTCACCGAAGACCGATTTTATATAAGCGGGGAGATTGATTCAATGACTGTCCTTTTCTGCTTTGATCTCAGGGGAGAAAAGAAATGGCAGACAGTTCTCGGCAGGGAATGGACGCAGATCATGTCCCGGATCACGTTCCGCTCCGACAATAGCAGGCGACCTGCTTTACATGGGAAATGGCTTTGGCAATCTTTACTGTATAAAATGTGCTGACGGGAAAGTGATGTGGTCGAAAGAGCTTGACAGGGATTTCGGTGCGAAAACTGCCTCTTCATGGCCACTCAGCTGCTCCTCTCGTTGATGGCGATAAAGTCTTCTGGATGCCCGGAGGCGAGGAGTTCAATATGGTTGCACTTAACCGTTTCAACGGGCAACTTATATGGAGCAATAAGGGATTCGGGGAGGTGGAGGCATATAACTCTCCAAAGCTTATCGAACTTCAGTCGAGGAAGATAGCAGTTACCTTTTCGGCCTATCATCTGATGGGTTTTGATGCAGCAGACGGCAAACTTCTGTGGTCGCAGGAGCAGGACAGTTATCCTCCTGAAAAGCGGGGCCCGGGACAGGGCGATACCCATGCCAACACGGTACTTTTTGAAGATGGAGCGATCTATTATGCTGCGGGAGACGGTAACTGCGGTGTAAGGCTGAATCTTTCAGCAGACGGAAACTCAATTACACAGGTTTGGAGAAATAATGGATTCGACAGCTATATGGGAGGAATTGTAAAGCTGGGCAATTATCTTTATGGTTCTGGAACGGCAAGACCTTTGCTCTATTCAATAAACGCCTCGACACGGAATAATTAACCGATTCCCTGCGTCTGGGATCCGGTGCAGTCATCGCTGCAGACAATATGCTCTACTACTATACACAAAAGGGAGACATGAATCTCGTGAGCATAGATGAGGGAAAAATGACAAGAATAAGCTCTTTCCGCATAAAGGAAGGGTCAATGCAGCATTTTTCACACCCGGTAATAAATAATGGTATTCTGTACCAGAGACATGGTAAATGTATTGCTGGCATATGATATAAGAAGTAATAAATTAAAAATATTCAGTAAATGAAAAAGATCGCATTGCTGGGAACCGGACTAATCGGAACTTTTTATACAATGTCATTGCTCGGACAGCGGAGAAGAGACCAGATCCATGTCGTATGTTCTGTGCCTGAAGAATCTGCACGGGAATTTGCCCAGAAATGGAATATTCCGAAATATACCTCAAGCATAAGGGATGCTGTTGAAGATCCTGAAGTTGATATTGTTGTTGTGGGACTGCCTAACTATCTTCACAAAGAGGCCATTCTCATGGCCTGTGCAGCCAAAAAAGCATATACTCTGCACAAAGCCTCTTGCCTTGAATGCAGCTGAGGCAAAAGAGATTCTCGATACAGTTGAAAAAGCGGGACTGTTTAACGGATACCTTGAAGATCTTGTCTATACTCCTAAAACACTGAAGGCAATTGAAATGGTTCAGAAGGGATCGCTGGGACGAATCCTGTGGACAAGATCGCGTGAAGCACATCCGGGTCCTCACAGCGCCTGGTTCTGGGACAAGAAACTATCAGGCGGTGGGGCGCTTGTTGATATGGGTTGCCATTGTATTGAGATAGGAAGAAGCTTTATCGGAAAAGATATAAGACCTGTTGAGGCAATGTGCTGGGCTGAAACGCAGGTTAAACCCATTGATGCAGAAGATCATGCTATTGCACTTATAAAATATGAGAACGGAGCCATCTCCCAGGTTGAGGTGAGCTGGAATTTCAGGGGAGGTATGGATCTCAGGGATGAGGTATCGGGAACTGAAGGTACTATTAGACTCGATCACTGGCTCAGAACAGGCTTCGAGGTCTTTACAACAGGCAAAGACAGAAGGCTATGTTTCTGAAAAAGCTGAAAGCGATAATGGCTGGCTCTTCCCTGTGGGCGATGAAGTGCATTCCCTTGGTTATCCGGATATGTTTACAGATATGCTCGATTCACTTGAGCAAAACATAACTCCACGGGAAACCTTTTATGATGGCTATGTTGTGAATGCAATAATGGATGCCTGCTATAAATCAGCAGAGACAAAAAAATGGGAACCTGTCGAACTGGCTGACTGGCGTGGGAAAGCAGGAGTCTCTGCAAATGTGGATCTCATAGAGTTTGATGAGCTGTCATTTCCTGATTAAAAAGAGAAAAAATGCCTGATGGACAGACAAAACTGATGCTTAAGGAGAAATCCACTGGAAATATTATTCAGAAATTCATCTGATCTGAGAGTTTATTTTTATCGAAATCCTTTTTTCAATTTCAAAACTATTTTTACGATTCTGCGGGAATATTTTACAAAAATATTCCCGCTTTTTCTATTGATCACCAAAAAGTGATGCAAAATTCAACAACTGTTGAATAAATATACACTCGTGTTAAAAGCATTATTTAATAGGGCTTTGCACGCATAAAAAATATACAGTGTAAGGAAATTCAACACTTATCTCTTTCCGGGTCTTATATATGCATTTGGGGTAACATGCAGAATATCAGAGATGATATGTCTGATATTTTTTATTGGCATTATAGTTGAATAACATAATTCGTCAGAATAAATCACCTGGCTATAACTACGAAAACATGAGAAATAACTCAGTAATTCAAAATAAAAGTACCATGAAAAGAGCAGTTTTTTTATCATTCAGTATGTTGCTGCTATTCTGCAACAGTCTGTACAGCAAGCATTCAGGCAACAGCAACAACCCGATGTCAGGTCGATTCAGTCAATGTACTGGCTTCTCCTGATCTTTACAGTCTCTCTTCAAAATGGGCAGTTGAATATAACAAGCTGGTCCCAGGTGCGAATATCAAGAGTCGTTAATATAAATGATCAGGAACAGCAGAGGATCTTCTTAAAGCCGGAAGCCTTGGGTTTGTGTCAAATGAGTTTTGTGCAGGGCTTACTGATGAATCATTCTGGAAGGTAGTTATTGGAAGAGATGTGATAGTACCTGTGATAAATGCAAAGAATCCATTTCTGGAGGAGATTAACCAGTACATGGAATTTCCCCGGATGCTCTTTCTTCATTTCTGAATAATGAGAATTCAAGGAGATTGGAGCGTTCTTCTGAAGAATGGTAAAAACGTAAAGGCAGATTATTTTTGCATAAATGATGAAGCAGCCCTGAAAAGCCTGTCAGGTATTTTTTAAGAGTGATGAGACAAGGGCAGGCGGCACTAACTATTGGAAATGCCGCAGAGGTTGTTGAGGCAGTCAGGAAAGGATCCATATGCAATAGGTTTTTGCAAGCTTGTAAATATTCTTGATTTTGAAAATCAGGCAATCGTTGAAAACATAAGGTTGACTGCCAATTGACAGGAATGGAAATGGGATGATTGACTCAAACGAAAAGATTTATGACAATGTAAATGACTTTACAAGGGGAGTATGGATAGGGAAATATCCTAAAGCTCTTTTCAGCAATATTTATACTGTTTCAAACGGACAGCCGGAAAATGCAAATGAAGTAGCCTTTGTAAAGTGGGTTCTGACAGACGGGCAGAAATATCTTGCAGGCAATGGCTACACAGATCTCCTTGTAAGCTGAGAGACAGAGCGCCTCTGATAAGCTGAATACTGCATCGATAAATGCAGGAGCCACAACCGGTGAAAGGAATTTGTTAATATCATTCATGTTCGTAATTGCAACTGTGATTCTGATAGGTCTTATTGCCAGATAGTGTTGGCAGGCAGAGGAAGCGCAGGATGGCTGAAGTAAAAATATCAGGTCCTTCAATCACATACTATTCTTGATGAAAACTCACTGAGTATCCCCAAAGGCATCTATTTCGACAAAACACATACCTGGGCTTTTCTGGAGGAAAATGGAATAGTAAAGGTGGGTATTGACGATTTTCTGCAGCATATCACAGGTAAGATCACCAGGATAAAACTGAAGGGTGAAGGCAAAACTGTGAAAAAGGGTGAGCAGATTCTCTCCATAATTCAGAATGGCAAGCAGCTTAATCTTATATGCTCCGGTATCAGGGACTATAGTTGAGCAGAATGCTGCACTTGAAATAAATTCATCCTCGCTGAATTCATCTCCGTACAGGGATGGCTGGATCTACAGGATCGAGCCTTCGAACTGGAGCAGGGAAAGCCAGCTATTGTTTATGGCAGATAAACAGAGGGAATTTATTAAAAAGGAATTTTCGAGACTGAAGGATTTTCTCATGACTGCACTCAGCGCAGACGTTAAGTATGCACAGGTTATACTGCAGGATGGAGGGGAGATAAGTGATGGAGTTCTGTCTGAAATGGGTCCTGAGGTCTGGGAAGATTTTCAGACAAACTTTATAGACCCTTCCAGGCAGGTATGGTTTTATGAAATATTTTAAAATATTATAAAATCAAAGAGATATGGCTGTCAATCGACGGAATTTTTTCAAGGTTCTGGGAGTAACGGGTGTCTCCCTGGCGATAGGAAAGGAACTGGGAGCTGCACCAAAATCCAAAGAGAGTGTTGAATTCTCGGGGATTTTATACGATTCAACCCGTCTGTGCCGGGTGTCAGACATGCGAGTCATCGTGTGCTGAAGCAAACGGTCTGCCTGAACCTGCAGGCACTATTGAGGCGGGAGTGGTCAGAAATACTGACGAATCACATCGTACTGTTGTAAATGCCTTCAATTCATCAAAAGGCGAGGTATATGCCAAAAAACAGTGTATGCATTGCAATGAGCCCGCCTGTACTGCAGCATGTCTGACACAGGCAATGTATAAAACAGAGGAAGGGCCGGTTATCTGGAGAGGTGATAAATGCATGGGATGCAGATACTGCATGGTTTCATGTCCGTTTGACATTCCAAAATTCGAATATCACAGCGCTAATCCCAAGATTGAGAAATGCAATATGTGTTACTCAAGACTTTCCGAAGGCAAAATTCCCGCATGTGTGGAAAACTGCCCGGCAGAAGCTCTGATATTCGGTAAGCGCAGAGACCTGATCAGGGAGGCCCGCAAGAGGATAAACGACAATCCGGGGCAATACGAGGATCATATCTATGGTGAACATGAAGCAGGAGGAACTGGCTTTCTCTATCTTTCCAGCAGTACCTTTCAATGAGCTGGGCTTTAATACAAAACTGCAGACAGAATCGTATCCGTCATTATCAAAAGGATTTCTGTACTCTGTCCCCACAATCTTTGTTTTATGGCCGGCTATGCTGCTTGGGCTGAGGGAAGCAACTAAAAACAACCTAAATAATTCAGAAAAAGATGAATAATTCTGACATGATAATATCCAGGGACAATGATGGAAAATCAACCTGGCAGTTCCTTATGGGTGAATTGAAGCCAAAGGGAAAATGGCTGACTCCTTTTAATCTCATTTCACTTCCGATAATGCTGCTGGGCCTTGTGCTGATTGTAATCCGCTTCTGGAAAGGACTGGGTTCAGTTACAAATCTGACACAGGAAGTTCCCTGGGGTCTGTGGATAGGATTTGATGTTGTTACCGGGGTAGCATTTGCCGGCGGAGCATATGTTCTTACTTTCATGGTATATATAATGAATATGCAGAAATACCATTCCATAGTAAGGATAACTGTTCTGAACGGCTTCCTGGCTTATGTATTTTATGCCGGCGCCCTTCTTCTCGACCTCGGCCGTCCGTGGAATGTGATTAATCCGATTATCGGCAACGGTTTCGGGACAAGTTCAGTCTTATTCCTGGTGGCATGGCATTTCCTGCTTTATATGGTAGCGCAGCTTATTGAATTCTCGCCTGCCATTGCCGAATGGCTTGGTGCAAGACGTGCAAGGAAAATTCTTTCAGGGATGACAATTGCAGCCGTGATATTCGGGATAACACTTTCAACCTTGCACCAGTCAGGACTGGGAGCCCTCTACCTGATGGCAAAGGATAAGATCCATCCGCTGTGGTATTCGGAATTCATTCCGGTCATGTTTTTTGTATCGAGCATCTTTGCCGGGTTATCAATGGTAATTTTTGAAGGCTCTATAAGTCATAAAGTCTTTTTTGACCAGATAAGCGACAAGAACCATAAGGCGCATAATAGTATTGTCACCGGGTTGTCGAAGATTTGTGCAGTTACGATGTTTGCATATTTTTTCCTTCAGCTGCTCGTATTTGTACATGGCAAACACTGGGATCTTCTCAATACACCGATGGGTTACTGGTACCTTCTTGAGATGATCGGGTTTGTGCTTCTCCCGATGGGACTCTTCTTTTACAGTTACAGAAGAAATAATATTATCGATGATCAAAGTTGCAGCGGTGTTAACGATGCTGGGTGTGATAATGAACAGGCTGAATGTTACTGTAATTGGCTTCAAATGGGCTGCAGCCATAAGGTATGTTCCCACCTGGATGGAATTTGTTGTCACACTTGCAGTTATTTTTACAGAGATCTGGATCTTCAGATGGGTGATCAACCGGATGCCTGTTTTAAGAGAATCTCCTGAATGGGTGAATGAAAAGGAATAAATTAACCAGCTGATGCCTAAGTCTGACGTGTCAGTGCAAAACATAAGAAAATGGAAGGATTCAGTTATCACAATATTTTTGAAACAAAGGGGATCGAATATCTGATCATAATTGGTTTTCTGATCATGATAATTCCATTCTGGATTCTGATAAACAAGGAGGTTTCGATAAAGACAAGGATCAGAAATGCAATCGGGAGCCTGTCTGAAGGCATATTAAAAATCCCGCTGGGGCTTTTCTTCAGTAAAAATCACACCTGGGCACATCTTGAGAAGTCGGGAGTCGCCGAAGTAGGAATTGATGATTTCCTTCTCCATATAACCGGGGAAGTAAAATTCACAGGATCTCAGGGCGCCGGGCAGCTTTATACAGCAAGGGAGAATTGCTGGCAGGAATTGATCATGAACGGTAAGGTGCTTCAGGTTTATTCACCAATCTCAGGGAAGGTAACCGACACAAACAGATTGCTCACCTCGGCGCCGGCTGTTGTAAATGAGGATCCATATGAAAAAGGATGGATCTATAAGATAGAGCCCTCAAAGTGGATTGAGGAGACAGATACATATCTAATGGCGAATGAGGCTCTCGAATGGACCAGGATGGAGTTTAGCAGATTCAAGGATTTCATCGCAGGCTCGGTAAAAAAATATTCACCGGAAGCAGCAATGTTAATTTTGCAGGATGGTGGCGAACTGTGCGACAGACCGCTCGTCTGATCTGCCTGATGAGGTATGGCATGATTTTCAGAAATCTTTTCTTGACACATCAGTCTGAAACATTGAGTCCTGAACCTTTGCCGGATATCGATTTTTTATGGTATTTTTATCATGAAAAAATAAATGAGAGGATAATTTGGCAATGGGTCTTCCGGAAAATTCAGTTCCCGTGAAAAACCGGGTAAAGGCATTCTTATCAAAGTATGGTAGATTCAGATCTTCGATCTACAGCAGGGTTGTGTATATCATAACCCTTTCGTCGATTATACTTTTTGTTGTTTTTGGTTTTCTCTTCAGATCTGTATATGAACAGAATCTGAACACAGTTATCAGACAGAACGGGAATAATATAGGATCCATTGTTGAGGGGTCGCTCTATCATTCAATGCTTCAGAATGACAAGAGTACTCTTCAGAGCACTCTTGACATCATTAATACAATGTCGGGCATCGATGATGTAAACATGTATGATGATGCCGACAGGCTTGTTTATTCTTCTTTTTCTTCAGATTCCTCAAGTCACAGCAATCCCGATTGCATCAGCTGTCATGAGAATATTCAGTCGATGTTTCCAAGAAAGGAAAAGTCGTACAGGATAATTGATGTTAAAGAGTGAATGCAGCATGTATAAAAATGACAATGCTCACCGTCATCTTTTAATACGCTCGCCGATTCTGAATGAAAAATCATGTTATACAAGTGCCTGTCATTTCCATCAGGAAAGTGATGAGGTTCTAGGTTCACTTATAATAAAAATGCCGCTGGCTGATCTTGACAATGCAGTTCAGAAGTCATCAGCCAAGTTTTATCTCCTGGCGCTCGCTACAACCCTTCTCCTGATTGCAGCTTTGATCCTGTTCACAAGCAAAAACATAAAGAATCCGCTCAACGATCTGATAAAAGCCAGTATAGCGGTTGCAAATGGCAACAAAAATACAAGGCTGGAGATCAGGCCCAATCAGCTTGACGATATGAGAATGGTATCAGAGGCATTCAATGATATGCTTGATAATCTTCAGTCGGCAACTGAGGAGCTGCAGAACTGGTCGCAGCAGCTTGAATACAAGGTTCAGAAGAAATCCGAAGAGCTTGGTGCGGCGCAGAACGAACTCATCCATATTGAAAGAATTGCATCGCTTGGCAAGCTTTCTTCATCCGTTGCCCATGAAATAAACAATCCGCTTTCAGGCATCCTTGTGTATACAAAACTTATTCACAAGCAGCTGAGTAATCCTGACCTCGATCAGGCCAAGAAGGATACAATGCTTAAGCACCTGAAGCTTATTGAAAATGAAACAAAACGATGCGGCGAGATTGTAAAAGGGTTACTTGAGTTTTCAAAGAAAGACCAGGAAGATTTTGAATCAAAGCATCTTCATAAGATCCTGCAGGATACTTATGAGCTTATGACCCATCCGATCCGGATCGCAAACATAAGCTTCCATGCAGATCTTCAGGCCAGATCGGACCTGATATTCTGCAGTCCTAACCAGATAAAGCAGGCATGTGTTGCTATCCTTGTAAATGCTACTGAGGCAGTTCACGAGAATGGTGAAATAGTTATCTCAACCACTAATCCCGATATGGATACAATCAGAATTGATATTACAGATAACGGTATCGGGATACCGGAAGATGATATCCCCCAGATATTCCAGCCATTCTTTTCAACAAAGCATGACACCAGCGGTATCGGTCTGGGACTGGCTATTGTCCATGGCATTATAAAAAGCCATAATGGAAAGATCGATGTCAAATCAGAGCTTGGAAGAGGAACTACAATATCAATCACTTTACCTTTAATCAGGATTTAGGAGAACATAGAATGGCAAAGAAGATCTCAATATTGATCGTTGACGATGAAGATTCAGTAAGAGATTCATTGTACAACTGGTTCATTGAGGATGGCTATCATGTCGAATGTGCCGAAAATGCCAAAAAAGCATTGGCAATGCTTGAGAATGAAGGTTTTGACATTATCCTTGCTGATATTAAGATGCCGGGGATGGACGGTCTTGAAATGCTCAGGCGGATCAAGCTTCTGAAGTCTGATTCAGCATTGTAATTGTAATGACTGCCTTTGCAACTGTCGATACTGCTGTTCAGGCTCTTAAGGACGGTGCTTATGATTATGTAACGAAACCTTTTGACCCGGATGATCTCTCGCATCTTATAAGAAATGCTTCAAAACAAATTTCGCTGTCGGAAGAAAATGAAAATCTGAAGCAGAAAGTCGTTTCGCTTGAAAATGTGGAGGACCTGATAGGCAAAAGTGAGTCTATAAAAAGGGTTCTCAAGGATATTGAAAGTGTTGCCCAGTCGAATTCATCGGTCGTCATAACAGGTGAAAGCGGCACAGGCAAGGAACTTGTTGCAAGGGCCATTCATTCGAACTCCCCCAGGCGATATTTTCCTCTTGTCAGCGTGCATTGCGGTGCACTCACCGAGAGTCTGCTTGAAAGCGAATTATTCGGGCATGAAAAGGGAGCATTTACAGGCGCCATGTATAACCGCAAGGGCAGGTTCGAAATGGCAGATAACGGCACAATTTTCCTTGATGAAATCGCCACCATTTCAACCAAAATGCAGATCGATCTGCTTCGTGTTCTTGAGTCAAAGAAGTTTGTGAGGGTTGGCGGAAACAAGGAAATTTCATCCGATTTCAGGGTGATATGCGCCACCAACAGGGATTTAAAAAGCATGGTGGAGAATGGAACTTTCAGGGAAGATCTGTATTACAGGCTGAATGTTGTAAATATTTATGTTCCGCCACTGAGAGAAAGGATAGAGGATATTCCTCTGCTTGTCGAATATTTCATAAGGAAATACTGTACCTCTATGAACAGACAGCCTGTAACTATAGATTCTGCGGCATTAAAACGCCTTGAGGAATTCAGCTTCCCGGGAAATGTAAGGGAACTCGAGAATATGATAGAAAGGGCAATTGTTATTGGTAACGGAAAGAAAATTACACTTAAGGATCTTCCCCTTGAAAAGTCATTTATAAGTAACTCAGTTGAAAGCCTCGATGAACTCGAAAGGCTGCACATCCTTCAGATCCTTAACAAATATAACTGGAACATCTCCCGTACAGCAAAAGCGCTGAAGGTTGACAGGGTAACTCTTTATAACAAAATCTCAAAATACGAATTAAAACCTTCTGAGTGACCCTGCAATACATCACACTGATCTCTTTCGGTTATTTCGATGCCGATTTTCTCCGGAATGTGGCTGAGGCTGTGAAAAAAGAGTTCCTGCTTGAATGTGAACATAAAGGAGGGTCATCTTGATCTGAGCGAATATTACGATCCGACCCGGCGGCAGTATAACGGGGTAAAGCTTATTCATGAGGTTGAAGCAGCATTCTCATCAGATTCATCAAAGACACTCGGGCTGTTCAGTGTTGATCTCTTCATACCCATCCTGACATATATTTTTGGCCAGGCTTTTCTGAACGGACGGACAGGTATTGCTTCCAACTACAGGCTCAGCAATGAACGTTATGGGATTCAAACAGACGACAGGCGGATTCTTGATCGTTTTATCAAGGAAGTTATTCATGAGCTTGGCCATACATTTGGTCTGATCCACTGTCATATCCCGACATGCGTGATGAGATCAAGCACTTATGTCGAGGATATTGACCAGAAAAGCTCTCATCTTTGCCTCAATTGCAGAAATGAGTTTAACAAGATGCTGAAAATGTGAGCTCATGGCATCAACTCGTTAATTTGCAGTTTGTTTTGGAGGTAAAACAAATTTTTCTACTTTTAGCAGATTAATTACCCACCGATCTTCTTTGCATGGATCTTACACGCCGTATTCGTGATAAAATGATGAAGGAACGCCTTATGTTCGTATACAGGGGCGTATGTAACAGATGAAAATTCAATTCCCTTGCTGACGCTGCTTGAGAAGGAGATGGAGAATTCCGAGTTTGGATTTTTAGGCAGGAAACGGCTTTTCCTCTTCGTTCTTGAAAGTCTTCAGAACGTTTCAAGGCATACCTCCGGAGATGAGTATGCAGACATGTCGCTTGTTGTATATTCAAAAACAGACAAGGGGTATACAGTTACTACCGGGAATGTTATTCCTTCATCTGTAAGCACTTCACTTAAAGAAAAACTGGAGCAGATAAACAGCCTTGATCCAAAGGAAATAAGGGAAGTTTACAGGCAGATGCTCAGCGTTGCAGAGTTCAGCGAAAAGGGTGGAGCGGGTCTTGGACTTATCGAAATGGCAAAAAGGACAGGCAATAAGCTTGATTACGATTTTGCCTCACTTGACAAAGACTATTCATATTTTATTCTGAGCAAGACAGTCGATGAAGGCGGTATAGGGATGCATTCATGGAAGCAATGAAAAATCCTTCAGAGGCAAAGCTGTCTCCCGGCTTGAAAAGCTTATGGCAGATAACAATGTCTATATGATCTGGTGCGGGCATTTATCATCTGATATTGGCAAAGAGGTTCTCTCACTCACCGAGACAAAGTTATCGGAAGAGGACATTGAATCAAATTTAAGAAGGAGAGTATTCAGCATTCTTGTTGAACTGCTTGATAATGTATCTAAGTATAGTCCGGGGAAAGAGGCTGAAAGAGAGTTCGGAATGCCTGTTGCAATAATCAGTCTTAATGATAAAACATATTCCCTAACCACCGGAAACCTGATCCTCAATTCACAGGTCGATCATCTTAAGAAGAAAATTGATATCATAAACAACTACGACAAGGCAGGGCTGAAGGAGTTTTTTATTAAATCATTATCAGGACAGACAATTGATACCGACAGCACAGGTAATATGGGGCTTATTGATATGGCCAGAAAATCGGGAAGCAGGCTGGATTACAAGTTTGAGAAGGTAAATGAACTCTATTCCTATTATATTATAACCGTAAAGGTTTCAGAAAAGACACATTAGGTGAAAGCCAGGAAATCAAGTCTGGTGCCGTCCCATACAGCATAGCTTCCATGCATTATCCAGTCGCCCAGAAATATTATTTCAGGTCCATTGTCTAAATGATGTACTTCATATCAAGATGTCTGTGTCCGAAGATGAAGTAATCGATATTCTCTCCTTTGAAGAATTTCCCTTGCATATCTTATAAGGTCCTCCTTTTCTTCACCCAGGAACTCGATTTTAATTCCTTTTCCAAGCCTTGAGCTTAATGACCATCGGAGTCCGAAGCCCATGCCTATTGAAGGGTGCAGGGCAGAATACATGGCTCTCAGTGTCTTGTTGCGGAAGATTGAGAGGAGGATTTTATAGCCCTGGTCCTTTGTTCCAAGCCCTTCTCCGTGGGCGAGATGGAATTTTTTTTCTCCGAATATTTTTGTAACAGGTTCAGTGTGAGTAATTACACCACATTCCTTTTCAAGGTAATCACCTATCCACATATCGTGGTTCCCTGTAAAGAAATGAACAGGTAGTGCCCGAGTCAGTTATTTCAGCCAGTGTCCCCAGGAATCTTGTGAACCCTCGGGGGACTACAAGCTTATATTCCCACCAGAAGTCAAAAACATCGCCAAGCAGGTATATCTCTTTTGCTTCGGGAGCGACTGACTTAAGCCACTTCACAACCTTCTTTTCCCTTTCAAGAGGGGGAGACCCTGTTGGTAGTCCAAGGTGAAAATCAGAAGCAAAATATATTTTTTGTTTAGCTGCCAAAAGATCTGATTATTTTGAGAATAGCTGTTCCAGCTTCAGCTGAAGCGTTCTGTCGTGCAGGTTTGATCCGATTATTGTTCCCTTCTTTGTCGAACAAATAGTTCGCAGGGAGTCTGTGTAACATTGAAAAGCTTCGCATTTACAGGGTTTTCAGGATCATCTTCCCTGTGTGCTTATCCATGGCAGTTCATCAAATTTAACTGCCTTTTTCCAGTCCTGTTCACTCTCATCAAGATTAATCTGATAAATCTCAAAGCCTTTGTTTTTATACTTCTTGTAATATTCCTTGAACTGCAGATTTTCAACGATGCACTCCTTTGACCTGAAAGACCAGAATGTGAGGAGAACATATTTCCCTTTGAGTGATGAAAGAGAAATCCTTTTACCGTCGATATCTTTCAGTTCAGGATCGAGTTTTGCCGGGGGCAGCTGCACTCGCAATTGCTCCTATTTTTTCAACATACATCTTGTTGAGCTCATTGTTGAGGTCTCTGGCCAGTGCCTGTACATGTTTTGAATTTGGATAGTGACGAGTGAGTGAATCGGTGACAATTTTAAGATATTGCAGGTCATTCGGTTCATACAGGACATAAGTATTGGCAGTGATTGTCTGATAAAGAGCCTTGATCGAAGCCAGGGAATTTATATTGCTTATTATAAATTCAATATTCTTCTTCCTCTGTGCCTTGATAAGATTTGTAAATTCAGTTTCAAGGGCAGGGCCCCTGACATCGAATCCGGGTTCTTTTGAAGCCTTATTATATAGTGTTGTAAGCGAATCAAGCTTTCTTTTTGTGGAAGCAAGTGCTGCATCAAGTACCTGTAGCTTGGATGAGCCTTCTGATCCCTCCACGGTATAGTTTTCATAGAGATTTTTATTGCTGAAACTGAGTTTGATTTTTTCTCCGGGCTCCGCCAGCAGTGTGATGAAATTTGTTGTGGAGAACCCAAGCTGGTAAAAATCAGGATCAGAAGCATTGACGGAAAAATGAAATGCACCTTTTTTACTGATTTTTGCAGAGTCAATCAGAATCAGGATTGTTTACATCAACCTTGTTGATATAGATGTATTTCTCAGTTTTGTCATTTATTACACCATTGACAGTGAATGAATTTTTGTCTTTACATGCGGCAGCCATGAAGGCCAGCATAATCAGAAAAAATGTACGTTTCATTAAAAGTCGGATTACCGTTTTCTGTTAGGAATATCTGTATTTCTATCTGAAGAGTTCGGCCAGTTTTGTCTGCAGTGCTTCTCCCCTCAGGTTGGTTGCTATTATTCGTCCCTCTCTGTCAAGGAGAAAGTTTGAAGGTATTGATTCAATCTTGTAAAGCTGCACAACTTTTGAATTCCAGAACTGTATATCACTTACATGTATCCATTTACTGAGCTGGTCATCCTCGATACCCTTCATCCAGGCTTCTTTTGTTTTATCGAGTGAAACCTGGTATATCTGGAATCCTCTTCTGTGATACATGGTTATAGGCTTTTACAAGATTTGGATTTTCCTGACGGCATGGTGCGCACCATGATGCCCAGAAATCAAGAAGTACAACTGAACCTCTTGTGGAAGAAAGCTTTATTGTATCACCTGCGGGTGTTGGCAGGATTATCTCAGGAGCTTCAGTCCCTTTTCCGGCTTCAAGAGTTTCAGGTTCTTTCTGACCTGCTTCTGCAGTCAATCTGCTTAACCTGTTCATGAAGAGTAGTAACTGGCTCATAATCAGGATATAATAAGGTGAGCGCAGAGTCTACCTTCATATAGTATTTATAATCCTTCGTTGGGCTCAGAACATATACATTTGGAGCAACCTGCTGATAAAGAGCAATAAGACTGACAAGTGAAGTAAGATTATTGTCAATATAGTCTCTTTGTATATGAGTTTATTTCGTTAAGATATAGCTGGGCGAGGCTGTCAAGTGATTCAATCACAGCAGGTAACTGAGGACTATTGATATTCTGCCTGTAAATATCACTCAGGCTGGTTAATTTGCTGATTGAACTTCTCAGCTGTTTGTTATATTCATTCATCAGTTCTGTTCCTTCTGATCCGGTAGACAGAAATCGGATAATTAAGAGAATCATAATCTGCGTTCAGTCTTCATTTTTTCTCCTGGTGCCAGAAGCATTGTGAGAAAGTTCCTGTCACTTATTTTCAAAAGATAAAATGCAGGAGATTTAATTTCCCTTTTGAAGCTGAATGTCTCCATTTTCCGGAATCTTTACTGAATCAACAACCTTTACGTCATTTGACATCAACTCATCAAGATAAATATATTTTCCTTTTACAGGATTTAAAAGTGTGCCTGAAATCCGGACTGAATTATCTTTGCAGCCGGCAATAATCATTATTGCAAAAAGATACAGGAATAGTTTTTTATTCATTAAATGATATTTTTTTAAATATTGACTTGCAAAGTTATTCTTTTTTTTATGCGTCACTAATTTTAAGAAATTTTATTACTTTACTTTGCAGGATATATGTTGTTTTGGCCAGATAGTTTTTTTTTGTTATCTTACAGAGACTTTTAATTTCAAACAATCAATCATAATATGAGTTATATAAAGTTCGAAAAGAGTCAGATAGTAAATCTTGAATATTCCCTGTCCAGGGAGGTTATAAGAACCAACAGGGCAGGCTCATATTCATCAACAACTATTGTCGGATGCAATACCCGTAAATATCACGGTTTGCTTGTCTGTCCTGTGGATGAGTTCGGCGGAGAGAGATATGTTCTCCTTTCATCCCTTGATGTTATTGTTGTTTATGATGATAAGAGTTTTAATACAGGAATAAGAAAATACAAAGGCGATTATTTCAATCCGAAAGGGCATAAATATATTGAGGATTTTAATACGGATACAATGCCCTCAAGGATTTTCCGGGTTGGAGGGGTAATTCTTAAACAGGAGAGGCTGCTTGTTCATTATGAGGAGCAGTTTCTTTTGAGGGTGACAATTCTTGAAGCGCCGGAACCAATGAAGCTTCAGATCAGGCCATTTCTGGCATTCAGGAATATACACCAGCTGACACATGCCAATCTTGGAGCCAATACCAAAATAGATTTTATTGAAAACGGGATAAAGTCTAAAATGTATGAAGGATTTCCATCATTGAATATGCAGTTTTCGAGACAGGCTGAATTTATTCATGTTCCTGACTGGTATCTGGGTGTTGAATACCCTGAGGAGCAGAAGAGAGGATATGATTATTCAGAGGATCTTTTCACTCCCGGTTTCTTTGAGCTTAACAGCCAAAGAGGGAGATGTAATTGTTTTCTCCGCATCCACAAAAGAGGAGAAAACATCAGGTCTGATGCCTAAATTTACTAAAACAGTTGCAGGAAAAATTCCGAGGGACAGTTTTATAAATTGTTTAAAGAATGCAGCACAACAATTTGTTGAGAAAAGAGGAGGAAAGACACTGCTGATTGCAGGTTATCCATGGTTTGGAGCATGGGGCCGCGATACATTTATTTCTCTGCCGGGGCTTGCACTGGCAAGGCACAGGCTGGCACTCTACAGGGATGTTCTCGATACCCAGGTTGAGAGAATGGTGAATGGTCTTTTCCCAAATATGGGTAATTTGAACAATCCGGCCTTCAATTCTGTTGATGCTCCATTATGGTTCTTCTGGGCTGTTCAGCATTATGTTGAAAACGGAGGCGTTGATGGGTGGGAGAGATATGGTGAGGCCGCCAAATCAGTTCTTAATGCGTATAAATGCGGTACTGCCTTCAACATCCATATGAGAGAAAACGGCCTTATATATGCTGATGCTCCCGGGAAAGCTCTGACATGGATGGATGCTGTTGTCAAACGGCATGCCTGTGACACAGAGGCGTGGATATCCGGTTGAAATAAATGCACTATGGTACAATGCAATATGTTTTTCACTGGAAATGGCCAGAAACGCGAAGGATAAAAAGTTTATTAAAGGAATATGAATCATTGCCCGAACTGATAAAGAAATCGTTTCTGGAAACATTCTGGGATGAAAAACATGGGATACCTCGCAGATTATGTAAACGATGAGGAGGGAAAGAATTTTTATGTCAGACCGAATATGGTAATAGCTGTTTCAATGCCCTATTCAATGCTTGACAAGGAACAGATGAAGAATGTGCTTAATATAGCTGATAAAGAACTTGTTACTACCAGGGGATTAAGAACCCTTTCCCCGGGAAATATGTATTACAAAGGAGTTTGTGCAGGGACTCAGGATGAGAGAGATAATGCTTACCATCAGGGGACAGTATGGCCATGGCTTTACGGACCATTCTGTGAAGGTTGGTTGAAAGTGTATGGCAATCAGGGTGTTCAGAAAGTTAAAAAACTTATTTTTGGACTTGAAGCTGTAATGAGCGAGCATGGAATAAGCACTCTTTCAGAGATTCATGACGGAGATCCTCCTCATTCACCACAGGGAGCCATTTCCCAGGCATGGAGTGTAGGTGAGGTGCTGAGGATCATAGAACTGTTGGAGACTAAGTATGGAAATCAATAACTGAAGCAGTATATGCGTGTCTTAATGTTTGGATGGGAATTTCCGCCTCATATCTCAGGAGGTTTGGGTACAGCCAGCTATGGGCTTACAAAAGGAATGGCAACCCTTGATGATCTGGAGGTGATCTTTGTTGTTCCCAAAGCGTGGGGTGATGAGGATCAGACAACAGGTGAAGGTTGTTGGTGCCAACATGATCCCCATGTCATACAGACGTGTTTTTTATAAAGGATCCAGACAAGCTCTTGAAAAGATCGAGGTCTCATCAAAAATTGTTCCGTACACCGATCCTGAAGATTTCTGGAGAATGACAAGGTCAGAGGTGGCTGGCTACCAGATGTTTGTTCATACTGATGGCAGGGGAATGGTTGATTTTTCAGGAAAATATGACTGCAACCTGATGGATGAGATAAATAAATATGCTGTCGTAGCCTCTGTCATAGCCGAGGAGAATGATTTTGACATAATACATGCTCACGACTGGCTTGCATATCCTGCAGGTATTGCAGCCATGGAAGTTTCCGGAAAGCCGCTTGTGATTCATGTCCATGCCACTGATTTTGATCGCAGCGGAGGAAGCGTTAATCCTGACGTTTACCGGATCGAGAAGAGCGGTATGGATGCTGCTTCCAAAATAATAACAGTCAGCAATCTTACAAGGGATATTGTAATTCACAAGTATTTCATCAATCCCGACAAGGTTGAAACCGTATATAATGCAGTTGAGCCTGTCAAGCTTTCCGAGAGACTTATGATTAAAAAGGGATTTGACGAAAAGGTAGTGACCTTTCTTGGCAGGATAACAATGCAGAAGGGGCCGGAATACTTCATTGAGGCTGCATACAAAGTTCTGCAGGTTATGGACAATGTCAGGTTTGTAATGGCTGGATCGGGAGATATGATGGAGAGGATGATGCGACAGGGCTGCGGCTTTGAAAATCACTGACAGATTTCATTTCACCGGATTTCTCAGGGGAGCAGATGTCTTTTCCCTGCTTGATATGAGCGATGTCTATATAATGCCATCCGTATCCGAGCCATTCGGGATCTCCCCGCTTGAAGCAATGCAGTCAAATGTACCCGTTATAATAAGCAAGCAGTCAGGTGTGGCAGAGATCCTGACACATGCAGTAAAAACGGATTTCTGGGATATCGATGCCATGGCAGATTCAATATATGGGATACTTAACTACCCGGCGCTTGCAAACATGTTTATAAAAAAGGGCAAAGAGGAGGTGATAAGATTCAAATGGGATAATTCTGCCAGACATGTAAAAGATATATATAACAGGGTCATAGCAAATCAATAAGTAGTTAGATATGAGTGCAACAGGCAAAAAAGCAATTTGCTTCTATTTTCAGGTCCATCAGCCATTCAGGCTCAAACGATACAGGTTTTTTGACCTGGGTCATGATCATTATTATTATGATGACTACTCGAATGAAGCCATAATGCGGAAAGTGGCAGACAAATGTTACCTTCCGGCTAACAAGATAATGCTCGATCTGATACAAAAACATAAGGGTAAATTTAAAGTTGCCTATTCGCTTTCAGGACTGGCAATTAACCAGTTCAGGCTTTATGCTCCTGAAGTGCTCGATTCATTCAGAAGCCTTGCTGCAACAGGCATGGTGGAATTCCTTGCAGAAACAAGTTCACATTCACTTGCCTCGCTCAAAAGCAGGAGTGAGTTCGAGCGTCAGGTTACTACTTCATAAGGATATGCTGAAGGAATTTCTCGGCATTGAGGCTACAGCATTCAGGAATACCGAATTAATTTATTCCGACGAAATTGGTTCATGGATCGCCGATATGGGATTCAAAGCAGTTCTTACAGAAGGTGCAAAACATATCCTGGGATGGAAGAGCCCTAATTTCCTTTATTGTAATTCAATCAATCCAAGGCTTAAGGTATTGTTGAGAAACTTTGTATCTGAGCGATGACATTGCATTCAGGTTCTCGAACCGTGATTGGATCGAATGGCCTCTTACTGCTGATAAATATGCTAACTGGGTAAATAAACTGGCCCCGAACAGCGAAGTATTGAACATATTCCTTGACTACGAAACATTTGGTGAGCATAACTGGAAAGAGTCAGGGATATTTGATTTCCTTTCTCATATGCCCTCCGCAATACTGAAGAAAACACCTTTCAAATTCATGACACCCACGGAAGTGGCAGATTCATTGCAGCCTGTCTCGGCAATTAATATCCATACTCCTATTTCATGGGCCGATGAAGAGCGTGACATTACTGCATGGCATGGAAATGACCTGCAGGTTGCAGCGCTCGATAAGTTGTACAGCCTGGCAAGAAAAGTGAATAAGTGCGAAGATCAGCAGATAAAAAAAGACTGGGCATACCTCCAGTCGAGCGACCATTTTTATTATATGGCAACCAAATTCTTCTCAGACGGGGCAGTACATGCATATTTCAACCCTTATGAAACGCCATATGATGCGTTCATGAATTATATGAACGTTCTGAGTGATTTTGAGATAAGACTGAAACAGTGGTTTCCCGATACAGCTGAACAGGAACAGATCTATAAGCTGGGATCACAGCTGATTGAAAAGGATATGATAATTGAAAATCTGACATGCAGAGGTAGCAAAGCTTACAAAGAAGGTTGCCAGGGCAAAACCGGCAACAGCAAGATTATCAAAAACCTCTGTCAGAAAATCTGCCAAAACAGGAAATTAAAACTGAATCGGTAAACCCGGCTCAAACGGAAGACAAAGTCTTCCGTGGAGACTCCGGTTAAAAAACGTTCAGGAAGACCCCGTAAAGAATAAGCATATACAAATATTACCCTGTTTCAGACAACCATGAGAAAGGCTGACAAGGAGTAGTATTCATTATTTTGGAGATATTTAAACAGAAACAAATATTATTAAAATATGAAGGTTGAATTTATTTTTGAAACGAGTTGGGAGGTATGTAATAAAGTTGGCGGAATTCATACAGTAATATCAACTAAAGCACTCAATATTGTAAATGAGCTGAGAGATAATTTTATACTTATAGGTCCTGATGTATGGAGGGAGGATGTAACAAATCCTGAATTTATTCCGGACGAATTTCTTTTTGTTGACTGGCAAAGGAAGGCTGCAACCGAAGGTTTAAGAGTGAAGACCGGCAGATGGAATATTGCCGGAAAGCCAATTGTGATTCTTATTGACTTCACACCATATTTCGGTCAGCAGAATGAAATTTTTGCAGGATTCTGGGAGACATATAAACTCGACAGCATAACAGGCCAGTGGGATTATGTGGAACCTGCACTTTTCGGATATGCTGCCGGAAAAGTCATAGAGAGTTTTTCAAGCTTCTATCTTGAACATCATGCAGTTATAGCTCAGTTTCATGAGTGGATGACAGGAACAGGCGTATTATACCTGAAAAAATATGCTCCCTGGGTTGCAACCTCATTTACAACCCATGCCACTGTGCTTGGACGATGTGTTGCAGGCAACAATCGTCCTCTTTACGGAAAGATGAAAGAGTATAATCCGGCCCTTGTAGCCCGCGAATTCAATGTAGCTGCAAAACAGTCGCTCGAAAAAATATCGGCTGTTGAAGCTGATGTCTTCACAACAGTAAGTGAAATAACATCAAGGGAGTGCAGTCATTTCCTTGGGCAAGGATGTTGATATAGTAACTCCAAACGGGTTTGAGGATTCATTTGTTCCCTCAGCCGACATGTTTGAGGAGAAACGGCAGGTTGCCAGGAAAAAGCTCATGAGATGTTGCAGAGGCAGTTCTTGGGTACCAGCTTACAGAAGATTGTGTCCTGCTTGTAAACAGCGGCAGATATGAATTCCGGAATAAGGGAGTTGATATCTTTATTGATTCCCTGGGGCAGGTTATGAAGGAAGATAAACTCAAAAAAGAGTGTGTCGCCTTTATACTGATGCCTGCATATCATAAGGGGCCCGACAGGATATTATTGATATCCTTAATAATAACGGTCAGGCAAATACGGGTGACAAATATCTTACACACAGCCTCCATTACCCATCATCTGACCCGGTTCTGCAGCGTATACTTGACAACAATCTCGACAACTGCTCAGGAATCACAGGTGAAGATCATTTTTGTTCCTTCATACCTGAATGGGAATGATGGTATTTTCAACATGCCATACTTTGACCTTCTTATCGGCTTCGATCTTTCAGTTTTCCCGTCATATTATGAACCATGGGGATATACCCCTCTTGAAAGTCTTATGTTTTCAATACCGACAGTGACCACTTCACTGTCAGGATTTGGACTTTGGGTAAAGAACTATTATGCTGATCACGGGAACGGGATCTCAATAATTGAAAGAACCGATGACAACGAACTGCAGGTTATCGCAGAGATACAGAGATTCATAAAAATGTTCATCGGGCTCGATGATGCCGGGATAAGGGAATCCAGGGAGAAAGCGCATGATGTATCAAGGATAGCTATGTGGGACAGCCTTGTGAAATATTATTATACAGCTTACGATCAGGCCCTTGATGCCAGCAGCGAAAGAAGAGGAGAGCCGAGGGAATTTGCAAGATTTGTCGAAGCTCCAGGCATACCTGTCCGCAAAGCCGCACCAGGTACCTGTATGGAAAGCCATTTATGTTCAGAGTGATGTTCCTGAAAGACTTACATCCCTGAAGGAGCTTTCAAATAACCTATGGTGGTCATGGAACATTGATGCTGAATCATTATTTAAAAGAATGGATCCTTCACTGTGGGAGGAAGTCAAGCATAATCCCAAGCTTCTACTTGAGAAGATTGACTACAAAAGGCTTCTTGTACTCGAGGATGATGATGATTTTGTAGCTGACCTGAAAAAGATCTATGAGGAATTCAGGGCATACATGGATCGTCCTGATGATCCATCAAAGCCTTCAGTCGCATACTTCAGCATGGAATTCGGAATCCATCCCTGCCTTAAGATTTATTCAGGCGGTCTGGGGATCCTGGCCGGTGATTATCTGAAGGAAGCAAGCGATTCAAATGTTGCAATTACCGGGGTAGGACTGCTCTACAGATATGGCTATTTTAAACAGAAGCTTGGGCCGAAAGGGGAACAGCTTGCCTTATATGAAGCTGAGGAATTCTCACGTCTTCCTATTAACAGGATTAAAGATGCCGAGGGAAACAATGTCAATGTATTCCTGATCTGGCCGGGCAGAAATGTAAGAATAAGGCTCTGGGAAGCCATGGTAGGAAAGGTAAGACTTCTGCTGCTGGATACTGACACGCTCGATAATTCACCTGAAGACAGGAGCGTAACTCACCACCTCTATGGCGGAGATAATGAAAACAGGCTGAGGCAGGAATTAATTCTTGGTATCGGAGGTATCAGGGCTCTCGAAGCTATTGGTGCCAGACCTGATGTTTACCACAGCAATGAGGGGCATTCTGCATTTATAAGCTTTGAACGACTCAGGATTTTAATTGAAAATCATCATCTTACATTTAATGAGGCACTGGAGGCTATAAGGTCATCCACACTGTTTACAACTCACACCCCTGTTCCGGCAGGGCATGATGCTTTTGAAGAGGATCTTCTGCGTAAATATATCTCTCATTACCAGACAAGGCTTAATATTTCATGGGGAGAGCTTATGGCTCTGGGGCAGTGTGATGGCGACCCGGATAAGAAATTCAATATGAGCTATCTGGCAACACGTATGTCACAGGAGGTTAACGGAGTGAGCAAGCTGCATGGCCAGGTGAGCCAGGAAATGTTTAATAAACTGTGGCCGGGATATCTGAAGGAAGAACTCTTTATCGGATATGTGACAAACGGGGTTCATCATCCAACATGGACAGCTCCCGAATGGAGAGAAGTTTACAGGGAACTGACAGGGAATATCAATTTTGACCAGACCGACAGCAGCCTCTGGGAAAGACTTTACAACCTGGATGACAAGAAGATCTATGATATCAAGACAGGCCTGAAGAAAAGCCTCTTCACAAATATCCGTAAGACGGCTTCAGGGTGAAATGCTTGAAAAACATGTGAGTCCGCGGAAGCTTCTTAATATCAGCAACCATCTGAATGAAAAAACACTTACAATTGGTTTTGCAAGAAGATTTGCGACATACAAGAGAGCCGGACTTCTTTTCAGAGACCTCGACAGGCTCGAAAAAATTGTCAGTAATCCCGAGAAGCCTGTCCAGTTCATTTATGCAGGTAAGGCACATCCATACGACGGAGGAGGGCAGGATCTGATAAAAAGGATCTTTGAAATATCCCAGATGCCAAGATTTTCAGGGAAGGTAATATTCATTGAGAATTATGATATTGAGCTGGCCAAGCACCTTGTAAGAGGTGTTGATATCTGGCTTAATACGCCTACAAGACCGCTTGAGGCTTCAGGAACAAGTGGTGAGAAAGCTGTGATGAACGGAACTCTTCATTTCAGCGTCCTTGACGGATGGTGGGTTGAAGGTTACCGGGCCTTTGCCGGATGGGCATTGCCAAAGAAGAGGACTTTTGAAAATCAGGATCTTCAGGATGATATAGATGCCGAGACCATTTATAATATGCTTGAATATGAAATTGTTCCTGCCTACTACTCATTTAATGAGAAGGGAGTTCCGGTTGAATGGATAAGCTATATCAAGAACACTATGGTTAAGGTAGCACCTGAATTCACAATGAAGAGGATGCTGGATGACTATTATGAGAAGTATTATACAAAGCTTTCTCCTCGTCATAAGTACTTGACGGATAATAACTTTGAAAAGTCAAAAGAATTGGCTGCCTGGAAGAAAACGATGCGTGAGGAGTGGGATAATATCGAAGTCCTTAACTATAGTTTTGAGAGGTCAAGGGATAATGTTTACCGGTCGGGGCAGGATTATACGGCTGAGATTGCCCTGAATGTAAATAAGATTCCAAGGGAGCATGTTGGAGTGGAATTCATTATTACCCAGATGAGCAAGCAGGGAGACCACAGGTTCGTGGCAAGTGAAGAGCTTAAGATGGTCAGCTGTAAAAGCGGCAAATGTCTTTACAGGGCTCATCTTGTTCCTGAAAAGGCAGGTTCATTCTTCTATGGCATAAGGATTTATCCCAAGCACAGGGATCTTCCTCATAAGCAGGATTTTTATCTGCTCAGGTGGATAGATTAAATATCGGTTGCCCTTCTGATAGGTTCTTTTTTAAAGACAAGACCTGTTCTTGAAGGCAGATACAGATAAAGATATACAGGGGCATTTATGATGCCCCTTTCTGCTTTTCTGATTGAGAGGTAAACAGCATTCCTGTCGATCCTGTTGAAGCCGCCGAAATCCGGATCATCAGTGTCGAGAATAATCCTGAACTTCCCTTTGACAGGGATCCCGTAATCGGTGAATGACCGGGTGGGATGAAAGTTAAAGACAAAGAGAAACTCTCCCCTCATATAGGCTACAACTTTATCGGTATTATTTTCGAATATTCTTGTAACAGAAAGATCATCAAGTATTTTAAAATCATGGTGCAGTTTTACCATTTTCCTGTCAAAATTTGCCAGTTCGTAATATTTAAGCTCCTTATTGTCAGCAAGGTCCCATTGCCGGCGTGCATACTTAAAACTCCAGTTGTTTCCCTCTCGGGGAAAGTCGATCCATTCCGGATGCCCGAATTCATTACCCATAAAATTCAGATAACCGCCGCCTGAAGTGCTGAAGGTGATGAGCCTTATCATTTTATGAAGTGCAATGCCCCTGTCAACTGTAAAGCTGTGATAAGTTTTAGCCATTCCGGTGTACATCTCAGCATCAATCATCCTGAATATTAATGTTTTGTCACCAACCAGAGCCTGGTCGTGCGATTCACAGTAAGAGATTATTTTTTCTTCAGGCCTGTGCTGTGTAAGTTCATACATCAGCTTGCCGATGTCCCACTCCTCATCCATTGTCTCCTTTACCAGCCTTATCCAGAAATCGGGGACTCCCATCGACAGCCTGTAACTGAATCCGTAACCTTTCCTTGTCTGGGGTGCAGCTATGCCCGGCATTCCGCTCATCTCCTCAGCAATTGTAAGGGCTCCGGGCCTGATCTCATTAATGAGCTTATTAGCCAGATAGAGGTAGATGAGTGCATCCTCATCCTGGTTGCCGTCGAAATATTCATTGTATGAGGTGAAATTCTTCTCAAGTCCATGATCATAATAAATCATGCTTGTGATACCGTCAAACCTGAAACCGTCGAACTTATACTCTTCAAGCCAGTAGCTGCAGTTTGAGAGAAGAAAGTGAATTACACTGTCCTTTCCGTAATCGAAACAGAGTGAATCCCAGGCACGGTGAAGCCTTCTGTCTCCGGTATGGAAATATTGCCCCGGTGAACCATCGAAGAGTCCAAGGCCTTCATTGACATTTTTAACTGAATGGGAGTGAACAAGGTCCATAATTACCCTTATTCCTGCAGCATGGGCTGTATCTATCAAGTTCTTTAAGCTCTTCAGGAGTCCCGTATCTTGATGATGCTGCAAAGAAACTGGATACATGATATCCGAAGGATCCGTAGAATGGATGTTCCTGTACAGCCATCAGCTGAATTGTATTATAGCCTGCTCTGATTATTACAGGAAGAACATTTTCGGTAAATTCACGGTATGACCCAACCTTCTCATCTGAGGTTGCCATTCCGATATGGGCTTCATAGATCACAGGAGATGTATCGGGCAGTTCAAAATCTTCGGTTATCCATTGATATTCTTTTTCAGGCTGCCATACCTGTGCACTGAATATCTTTGTCTCATCATCCTGGACCAACCGGGTTGCATATGAAGGGATACGCTCTCCATGTCCGTCTTTCCAGTGGACCGAGAGTTTATAAAGATCGCAGTGCTTCAGGGCATCTGAAGGGAGTATAATCTCCCAGTCACCATACTGATTGATCCTTTTAAGCGAAAATTTTTCCAGCTCTTTCCATTCTGAAAATACACCTTTGAGGAAAATGGCAGTTGCATTGGGCGCCCACTCACGGAAGATCCATCTGCTATTTTCTCTGTGCAGGCCATAATAATGATGGCCCAGTGCAAAATCGCTCAGCTGCCTGTTCCCGGTCAGCTGCTTTTCTTTCAGAAGGCATTTCCCAATCCTTTTGTCAATGACATGTGAAAATGGTTTTAACCAGGGGTCAGAAAGGTAGAAGCTGGCAGGATTCATAACATTTTGTGTATATGACTTTTCTTACTATAAAAGTACAAAAACAAAATCATTTTATTGTTTCACTTTCACAGGCTTTGTTAATTTTGCAGGCAGATTCTTAATTTATGCATATTCACAGGGGATATGAAAATATAAATCTTGAGAGAGCCGGTTGTAACCCTCGGTATTTTCGACGGTGTGCACCTTGGTCACAGGGTACTCCTTGACCGGCTTGTTTCATGTGCAAGAGAGGTGAATGGAACCGCTGTTGTAATTACCTTTTCACCCCATCCCAGGCTTGTCCTTGCAAAGGAGAGTACGAATCTTACTTTCCTCACCACCATGGAGGAAAAGATTGTTCTGCTTGAAAAGGCAAATGTTGACCATCTGATAATAATTGAATTTAACAGGGAATTCAGCATGATCTCAGCCTGTGATTTTGTTAATGGAACGTGCTTGTGAAAAAAATTGGGCACAAAGCATCTGATAATAGGGTATAATCATCATTTCGGAAGAAAGGGCGAAGGCGATTTCAATACTGTGAAAGAGTGTACTGATTCGACTTGATTTCAAAGTGGAGCAGGTGCAGGGTTTTCAGGCAGATGGAGGTGAAGTCAGTTCATCCGCAATACGTGAGGCGCTTCTGGGAGGAAAGCTGGAAGAAGCAAATAAACTGCTTGGATATGAATACTCCCTGAGCGGAACAGTTATAGAAGGCCGGAGACTCGGAAGGACAATAGGATTTCCCACAGCTAATATCAAGCCTGTTGATCTGCATAAGCTTATACCACGCAATGGAGTCTATGCCGTTGAGGTTAATCTCGGAGGAGAGGTATATCCCGGAATGCTCAGTATCGGATCAAATCCAACGGTTAATTCGGATTCCGGATTCAGGAGCATAGAAGTTCATATATTAAATTTCGGAAAGGATATTATACGGAAAACCGATATCAGTTGTTTTCAGAAAAAGGCTGCGCGATGAGATAAAATTTGAAAGTCGTGGAAAAACTTGCAGAGCAGATGGAGCTTGACAGACAATCCACCCTACGTCTCTTCTCCTGAAATATGCAAATTGTTTTTATTAACTTTGTATCCTTCAAAAATATTGAAATCATGAATTTAGCAACAGATACTATGCAATACCAGGTAAAAGATATTTCTCTTTCTGAATTTGGAAGAAAAGAGATTGAGATAGCAGAAAAAGAGATGCCGGGACTGCTGGCGATCAGGAGAAAATATTCAGCTGAAAAACCATTGAAAGGTGCCAGGATAACAGGATCCCTTCACATGACAATTCAGACAGCAGTGCTTATAGAGACCCTTGCAGAGCTTGGGAGCTGATGTAAGATGGGCAAGCTGTAATATTTTTTCAACCCAGGATCATGCTGCAGCTGCGATTGCTGCAGCCGGAATACCTGTTTTTGCCTGGAAAGGGGAGACCCTTGAGGAGTACTGGTGGTGCACAGCACAGGCACTCACATTTCCGGGAGGGAAGGGACCAAATCTTATCGTCGACGACGGTGGTGATGCCTCTCTGTTGGTACATCTCGGATACAGAGCTGAAAAATCACCTGAAATTCTTGATAAAAAGCCGGCAAACAGGGAAGAGGCTATTATTCTTGCAACCTTGAAAGAGATACTTGTAAAAGAACCCGGAAAATGGGAGCGTACTGTCAGCGAACTTAAGGGAATTTCGGAAGAGACAACAACAGGTGTGCACAGATTGTACCAGATGATGGAAAATGGAGAACTTGCTTGTACCTGCAATAAATGTAAATGATTCTGTTACCAAATCAAAATTCGATAACCTCTACGGCTGCCGCGAATCGCTTGCCGATGGCATAAAAAGGGCAACCGATGTAATGCTGGCCGGTAAGGTTGTTGTTGTATGCGGATATGGTGATGTTGGAAAAGGCTGCGCACGTTCAATGAAATCTTACGGTGCCAGGGTTATTGTAACTGAGATTGATCCTATCTGTGCCCTTCAGGCTCTGATGGAAGGTTTCGAAGTGAAAACGGTTGAAGACTCGCTCGAGGAAGGCAATATTTTTGTTACAGCAACCGGAAACAAGGACATCATCACGGCAGAGCATATGATGAAGATGAAGGATCAGGCTATTGTGTGCAATATAGGGCACTTTGACAATGAGATCCAGGTTGATGACCTGAACAGCCTTGAGAAGGTCAGAAAAATCAATATAAAGCCACAGGTTGACAAATATCTGTTTCCCGATGGTCATGCAATCTTTATTCTTGCAGAAGGAAGGCTGGTAAATCTTGGTTGTGCAACAGGTCATCCTTCATTTGTGATGAGCAACTCATTCAGCAATCAGACTCTTGCACAGATTGATCTGTGGAAGAACAATTACAAGATAGGCGTATACAGGCTTCCGAAAGATCTTGATGAGGAGGTTGCCCGTTTGCATCTCGATCAGCTCGGTGCAAAACTCACAAAACTCACAAAAGATCAGGCGGAATATATTGGAGTGTCGGCATCAGGTCCGTATAAGCCGGATCATTACAGGTATTAATATTAATTTAGGAAGCAGCCGTAAGCTACCTTTGTGTTCCTTTGTGAAACCCTTGGATTCCTTCGTGTTTAATTATATATCATTTAAACACAAAGTATCTCAAAGGATATCACAAAGGTGCACAAAGGAAATCCAATATTCTGCTCGCCTTTAGACAATCCGGATCTGTTTGAGGGGGAGTAGATTAATTATTCCAGACCCTTAAAAATCTTCCGTCAAAACTGGTCCTGTAATTTTTCAATGGGTATTGTCCGACACCTGAAGCAGGAGTTCCTGATGCCGACAGAGAGTATATTGTTCCGCACTGCGGACAGGTGGCTATTGTAAAATCTGCTTTGACCTTGACACTGATTCCATTTACCTCATAATCGTGCGGACATGTACGGTCATAAGCATAAAAATCATCTCCCCCGTTATAGACTATAATGCCATTTCCGTTGAACCCTGCAGCACCTGTTCCCCAGTTATTTGTCTGAGCATTGACAGTATCGCAACCTATAGCCGTCAGGTTAACAAATTCCGGGTCAGTGATGTCAAGAGTAAAGTTTACATAAACATCAGGTATAACATCATTCCTGGCCTTACTGCATGAACTCATTGAGATTGCAAATGCCAAACTGAATAAAAAAAATCCTATTTTTGAAAATGATTTCACCGGGTTTGATTTAAGTTGCAAAATTAGTAATACCATCCGGATTTTAAAGTTATCATTGAATATTTATTGTAACAGCTGAATATGAATTACTTACATCTGCGAAGATTTCTTTTGTCCTTATGTCTGGCAACATTTATCCTGGGAGCATGCAACGCCCAGTTTTCAAAAAATTCAGGTTCAAAAAATCCGGAAAAAGGATTATTTGGCAAGACAGTTGGCAGCTCGAAAAAGGTAAAGGTAAAGGAGCCCAGATCAGTTCAAAAGGCAAAACGCAAACAGGAAAAGAATGAGAAACGGCTGAAAAAGGAGTATGCGAAATCGGTTGAAAGATCCAGAAAGCGAACATATGAAATTCAATCGCCTGAAGTACAGGCACGTATGAAGCAAAACCAGAAGGATACCGAACTCAGGAATAAAGAAAAAAAGAAAAAAGTCAAGACAAATTCAAAGAAAGCTGCAAAGAAATATATCATGATATTATTCATCAGTATTGAATTACCTGTAAAGCACTTATTAACAGCTTTTTTTTGTTGATTATTAAAAATTTATTTATATTTGTTGGTGAAGAGTTCCGGAAACCCGGAATTCTTCCTTTTTTTTAATATTAAGAGAGCAAGAAGATGTCAGAAATCATTTATGTGACAGAGGATGGACTTCAGCGATTAAAGGAAGAACTCGATCAGCTAAGGAATATTGAGAGACCTTCAATCTCAAGACAGATAGCAGAAGCGAGGGATAAGGGAGATCTTTCCGAAAATGCTGAGTATGCAGCAGCCAAGGAGGCCCAGGGTATGCTTGAGATGAAGATATCCAAACTGCAGGATTTAGTTGCCCGTTCAAGGATACTTGACGAGACTAAGCTTGATATTTCATCTGTCAGGATTCTCCATAAGGTGAAGATCAGGAATCAATCCAACAATACTGTTATGGAGTATCAGCTTGTTCCCGAAAGTGAGGCTAACTTCAAGCTTGGTAAAATTGCTGTCAGTTCTCCTATTGCCCAGGGTTTAATAGGTAAAAAGGTTGGTGATATTGTACAGATAAAAGTACCATCAGGAACGATTCCGTTCGAGATAATATCCATTTCAATCTAACAGCAACATCTTCAGTAAAAATGGCAACAATTTTCACTAAAATCATCAGAGGGGAAATTCCGTGCTATAAAATTGCTGAGAATGACAATTACTTTGCCTTTCTCGACATAAATCCCCTAAAAGCCGGACATACTCTTGTTGTACCCAAACAGGAGACGGATTATATGTTTGATCTTGAAGATGATCAGCTTGCAGGGATGATTGTTTTTTCAAAAAAGGTGGCTGCAGCAATTAAAGAAGCCATCCCCTGCAACCGGATCGGTGTTGCCGTTCTTGGGCTCGAGGTACCTCATGCTCATATCCATCTTGTCCCAATGGATTCAATGGATGACGTTAACTTCAGGAATCCGAAACTCAAATTTTCTCCTGAGGAATTCAAAGAGATTGCTGCAAAGATCAGCAGCTAAGTTAATTCTTTAGACACCACCTCATTCCTATTTCATATCTTTGCAGGTATAATTCTGCCCGCTGCATGAATTACCTCTATGACCTTTGGGACGATTTTATAAGTCTTTTATTTCCCAGGCTGTGCTATGCCTGCGGAAACTATCTTATAAGGAATGAAAACCTGATATGTACGGGCTGCTATGTCTCAATTCCCAGAACAAACTATCATTTAGAGCCTGATAATCCTGTGGAAAAACTATTCTGGGGAAGATGCCGGATTGAAAAGGCTGCTGCATTCTCATTCTATACAAAGGGAAGCCGGATAAGGAATATGATCCATAAGATGAAATATTCAGGAGATAAGTGAGATTGGATATGAGCTTGGCACGGATCTATGCATTGTCTCTCAAATCATCAGGATTCACCGATGATATTGATACAATAATTCCTGTGCCTCTTCATCCGGCGAAAAAAAGAAGCCGCGGCTTCAACCAGAGTGAATATATCTCTTCAGGAATATCTGATGTTACAGGTTTGCCTGTAAATACTAAGACACTGATCAGAGCCAGTAACTTCTGCCACGCAGACAAAAAGATCGCGGTACGACAGGTGGACAAATGTTGAAGGCATATTCAGGATAGCTGACGCTGACGCCATAAAAAATAAACATATTCTGCTTGTTGATGATGTTATTACAACAGGGTCTACGATTGAATCATGTGTTAATGAGCTGCTGAAGGTTGAGGATGTCAGGGTCAGTGTGATAGCATTGGGGTATGCTGTTGTATGAGGAAGATCATTTCTGTTTCACTCTTTTTGGATTTTTATTCATAAAATCCTTCCAGCTGTTAAACGCTTTCTCCTGAACAGGATTATTTGTCTGATAAAAATGGCAGAGTGCAGCAGCCAGTCCGTCGGTGGCATCGAGTTTTATATCTGTCATCTGGAATTTAAGAATATTCATCAGCATTGCAGCCACCTGTTCCTTTGAAGCTGCTCCCTGACCGGTTATTGACATTTTGATTTTCCTTGGCGCATATTCAAAAATTGGCAGCGAACGTGTAAGGGCAGCTGAAATGGCTGCCCCCTGGGCTCTTCCCAGTTTTAGCATTGACTGAACATTTTTTCCGAAGAATGGAGCTTCTATTGCAAGCTCATCAGGATGATACTCATCGATAATGCCAATAGTCCGCTCGAAGATATGTTTGATAATCAGGTAATGATCATCAAATTTAGAAAGATCAATTGCCCCGATTGCTATAAGTTCGGGCACTGTCCCAACAGTTCTGATGACGCCATATCCGGTAATATTTGTTCCCGGGTCGATCCCCAGGATTATCCTTTCAGTCGGTTTTACCTTCAAAAGACTTGTTTATTATGAGTAACGTTATTTTTTGATAACAAAAGTATTATCAAGATATGATGGTTTTTCTGAGAACTGTTTGTGACGACTGAATACTGAAGCACTCTTTGTTGTTGCCAGTGATCCGGTCTCAAGAAAATTGATAGCTGATTTCAGACAAAGCTCATGTCTGTCATCGAAATCATGGGTTATATCATCCGTGACTAAAGCATCAGGGACAAATCCTTCAAAATAATCACCTTCGTTATTCCTGTTGACACTTTTAAATGTAACCGGGGCAATAAAATATTTATTCTCCGATTTCTCCGCCATTCATCCCTACAGGCTTTCCGTTTGTTGTATCGCCTATGCTGACGATTGTTGTGAAAGGTTTAAGCCCATTCATAACACATTCGCTTGCTGAAGCTGTTTCACGTGTTGTTATAACAACCAGCTTTGTAAGGGCAAGCGGGGAAGGGGTAGATATAAATGGAAATGTTGCAGTTGCTCTCCTGGTGGTTCGCATTATAAATCATTTTGATAAAATCAGTTCCGTTGTATGTATTTCCGGCAATATAGCTTGCGAGTTGCTGGGCAATATAGAGATACCCGCCTGAATTGTATCTCAGATCGAGAATAAGATCCTGTAACTCCATTAGCCTTGAAATATTCAAAGGCAGTTGCCAGTTCATCCTCGGATGGAGCTATGAATGACTCAAATACCATATGTCCGGTTACTCCGGTTGAAAGATGCAGAGTATCATACAGAATAACTGAATTCAGTGTGAATGAAGTCTTTGTTGACATTATAGTGGAATCATTGCCATCAGGTGTTTTGAAAGAGAAATTTATTTGTTACACCTGCTTCGGAGGGGCCAATAAGATTTGAATAGGCTTCTCCGTCCTGTGACATAAGAATAGGTGCAACATCGGTATCGTTTATCTTTTTTACGATCCATCCTCTTCGTACACCCTGTCCGAACAAGGGTGATCCTTTGTAAATCAATACAATTCGTGCATTATTCGTCTTCATCAAGACCGATCCTGAATCCATGGCCGACAAATGATCCCTGCATCTCGGCCATAAATTCATCGTAGTCGGCAACAAAGCTCCACCTGTCGAGTTCCTTGTACCTCATTGCATCCATAAGTAAATATGGATCGGGATAGTCATCCTTATTTACTGTTGGCATAACTTCATTCCAGTAATACCACTCATTCATTATCGCATATAGTGTATCCCTCGCAAGCGCCGGCGTTAGTGTCAGCATGTGGTGCAGACATTATCTTTCTTGCATGATGCAAATAGCTGACAGTGATAAAATAACAATGAATAAAAGTTTACTGATCTTCATTTCAGACTAGATGTTAAAAATTTGCGACAAAGTTAATTATTTAAATCCTTCCCTATTTCCTGTTCTGGATTAAAATTCCTCCGATTATCAGAACTAATCCTGCAGGGGTAGTATAATAAACGGGTTCGTTGAGGATAAAGTGTACAAAGAGAAGAGAAATAAATGGTGCAAAATATACGAGATTACTAACCTTATCGGTTGTGGTGGCCATACTCAGGGCTTTCAGCCAGAAGAAAAATGTAATTCCCATTTCAAACATTCCGACATAAACCGAACCCAGTACCCCCTTTAAGCTTATTGCGGTCTGCCAGCTTCCTGTAAAAACCATTGCAGCCAAGAAGGTAGAGCGAGCCAAAAAGAAAGTTCAAAAACAGTTTTACAGCGTCATCTCTTTTATCCCTGACATTCAGTATAAAGTATAGTGCCCAGAAAACTGAACTGCCTGTTGCAAGAAGCACACCTGCTGGATCAGATCTGCCGACTCTGAAAGGATGACCCTGTGAGGAGATAAGATAGACACCTGCAAAGCTTATAAATAGTGCAAAAAAGCTTTTTCGTTCGATTTTCTGCTTCAGAAGGGGGACTGAAAGAAAAACAAGTATTATCGGCCAAATCATATTCAGCGGCTGTGCAACCTGGGCAGGCAGGATCTTGTATGCTTTAAGCAGTATCAGATAATAGAGAAACGGATTTATAAGACCCAGTATGGCTGAATTGAGAAGATCTTTCCTGAACTGCTCTTCCTGAGGAGCTCCGATTTGTTGGCAGATAAGATAATTACAAGCAGCACAAGTGTTGATGTGATTGCAGCAATAGTGAGCATTGGGAGAATATCCAGTTCACCAAGGCAGATCTTGAATGCTGTGGGGATTGTCGACCAGAATAAGATTGCCAGGCCGGCATAGATGTATGATTGCGGGTTTTGTTCATTTAATACTTTTATCCCGGCACTACCGCTGCTCAAGTGGAGTTCAACAGCCCTGAATTTTCTTCCGGGATGAAATAGTTATCCCTAGTCGATCATCTCAAATCCTGTATATGGAACCAGTACTTTTGGAATTCTGATACCCGATTCAGTCTGGTTATTCTCAAGAATTGCGGCTACTATCCTTGGCAGGGCAAGGGCGCTTCCGTTGAGTGTGTGGGCAAGAGTCGTCTGTTTATCTCCTTTGTCCTTAAATCTGCACTTAAGACGGTTAGCCTGGAATGATTCAAAGTTCGATACAGAGCTCACCTCCAGCCATCGTTTCTGAGCGGCAGACCATACCTCAAAATCGTATGTAAGTGCCGAGGTAAATGACATATCGCCTCCGCAAAGCCTGAGGATCCGATAGGGCAATTCAAGCTTTTTGATGAGACCTTCCACATGGCTGACCATCGCGTCGAGCGATTTATATGAATGATCGGGGTGGGCAATCTGAACTATTTCGACCTTGTCAAACTGATGCAGGCGGTTTAGACCTCTGACATGTGCTCCCCATGAGCCGGCTTCTCTCCTGAAGCAGGGAGTATAGGCTACATTTTTAACAGGCAGACTATCTGCATTCAGGATTACATCCCTGTAAATATTTGTTACAGGCACTTCTGCCGTGGGGATCATGTAAAAATTGTCGAGTGTGGCATGATACATCTGTCCCTCCTTGTCAGGCAGCTGCCCGGTTCCAAAACCGGAATCCTCATTGACCATTATCGGTGGCATCACCTCTCTGTATCCTGCTTTTGAGCCTTCATCGAGAAAAAAATTGATCAGCGATCTTTCAAGTTTTGCGCCCTTTCCGAGGTAGACCGGGAACCCTGCGCCGGTAAGTTTTATTCCAAGATCGAAATCAATTATGTCATATTTTTTAATAAGATCCCAATGGGGCAAAGCCGTATCGGCGAGTGCAGGCAATACCCCGCCTTCCCTTACAACTACATTGTCGTCAGCACCATGACCCGGGGCAACAGATTCGTGTGGCAGATTGGGAAGGGTGACAATCTCGTTTTTCAGTTCGGCATCAATAGGTATAAGTTTATCTGTAAGTGATTTGATCTCTTCCTTCAGGGAATATGTCTTTGCCTTTGCCGATTCTGCTTCAGCCTTTTTTCCGCTTTGCATCAATGCTCCGATCTCTTTCGAAATACGGTTCATTTCACTCTGCATGAAATCGCTTTTTGATTGAATTTCCCGGCGTGATGTATCAAGTGCAATTATTTTGTTGATTATCTCTTCAGCTTTGAAGTTTTTTACTTTAAGCCTTTCAATAACAAAATCCTTTTTTTCCCGGATAAGATTAATCGTTAACATATTCAGTCGTGTATTAATAAAAAATGGCTGTTTTAAGCCAGCCATAAAAATATTAAAAACTCCCGACAATTCTTTCCAGTTAAAGAAAAGAATTTCGGGAGCATGATTTTTTATTATTCAGGGCTATTCAATGACCGGAAAGGCTATGATGTAACCTGATTAGAAAGTTAACTTGTGATTTTGACCTCTTCTGTTTTCACTTCCTTAACTGAAACATAGGTCTTATTGTCACGTTTTCTTTTGAACTCAATCTCGCCATCGATAAGTGCAAAAAGAGTATGATCTTTTCCAAGGCCTACATTGAGGCCCGGATTATGTTTTGTTCCTCTCTGGCGAACAATAATGTTGCCTGCTTTGGCTATCTGGCCTCCGTACAGTTTCACTCCCAGTCTCTTGCTCTGAGAATCGCGTCCGTTGCGTGAACTGCCTGCCCCTTTCTTATGTGCCATAATATTTTCTTTTTAATTGCTTAGACTTCAGTATGATTATTCTTTTGCTTTTGGAGCTTTTTTTGCTGCTGGTTTCTTTTCAGCCGGCTTTTTTTCATCTGCTTTTTTTGCTTTAGCTTTTTCTTTCGGTTCGGCTGGCTTTTTTGCAGCTGCTTTCTTTGCTTTTGCAGGTTCTTTGGTATCGGTTGTCTCAGAAACTTTTACAGTTTCCTTTTTTGAGACTTCTTTAACCGGCGATCCTTTGCCGTTTATGCTTACGATTTCAACCTGGGTGAAGTTCTGACGGTGTCCGTTTTTGATCCTGTAACCCTTTTTCCTCTTCTTTTTGAAAACGATAACCTTGTCACCTCTCATGTGGTCAAGAACGTTTCCTTCTATTACAGCACCTTCGATTGTTGGTTCCCCGACTGTGATTTTGCCATCTTCCTCAATTAAAAGAACCTGATCAAATTCTACCTTTTTTCCTTCTTCGGCCTCGAGTCTGTGAACAAAGATCTTTTTCCCTGCTTCTACCTTAAACTGCTGACCTGCAATTTCTACGATTGCGTACATCTTCTTATTTTTTTACGTTTTTCCGTGAGGCGTACACGATCCTTCGATCACGTATCTTCAGTTGCCCCTTCGGATTTATCTAAATTCGGACTGCAAAGATATACAAATTAGATTATTTACAAATCAATAGCATGATTTTTTTAACCATGCAATGTAAATCATTCGATGCAGACGATGTATCCGGATCCGCAATGCAGGACTGATGGTGTGCCATCTGTTCAGCTTTTGTTTTAATGATGTTAAAAAAAAAGAATAGAGTAATCCAACTGTTACTTTGATTATCTTTATATTTGTCAGATGCATTTAAAAGCTGAGAATCAGTCGGATGCATAAACTATTGATATGAAGAGAGTTAAGCTTAAGGTAATGGGAATATCCTACAGTCAGACTCAGTCTGGCGCTTACGCTTTGATACTGATTGAGGAGAATGGAGAAAGAAGGATTCCAATAATTATAGGAGGATTTGAAGCGCAGGCTATTGTAATTAAGCTTGAGAATCTTGATCCGCCTCGTCCTTTAACGCATGATCTTTTCAAGAAGTTTGCTGATGAGTTCGATATTTCAATTACGGAAGTAATGATTTATAAGCTTGAAGAAGGGGTTTTCTTTTCGAAGCTTGTCTGCAGCAATAATGAAAAGTCATATTCTATCGACAGCAGAACATCAGATGCTGTTGCAATTGCGCTGAGATTCGGCTGTCCGATCTATATTACAGAGGAGATCCTCGATAAGGCGGGAATCACAATTAATCCTTCAGACGGTGATGTCACTTCATCCGCTGATTCAGACACTATTTTTGAGACCGATACCACAAAATACGAATCTTATTCGGACGAGGAGCTTTATAAGATGATTGATGAAGCGGTAAAGACAGAAGACTACGAAAGAGCTGCCGCCATAAGAGATGAGATTGAGAAAAGAAAGAAGAAGAAAGGTTAATGCCTCCTCCATAAAATTGGAATCAATAATTTATAAATGTATTAATATGACAAGAAGATTTTTTCTGGTTGTTCTATTTGTATTTACAACAGTTTACTCCTTTCTCGAAGGATTACAGGATTAACTCACCTGATGGCAGGATAAGGGTTTCGGTAGAGGCAGAAGATGGAATAAAATGGACTGTTTCCTACGACGGGAAGGATGTTTTCAGCTCCTCGAAGATCGAAATGGTACTGGCAGATGGGAAAAGTCCTTGGAGCAACAGAAAAAGTCGGGAAAGCATCTGTTAACCAGCTGCATGAGATAATACATCCGGTTGTTCCATACAAGCGGTCTGAAATAGAAGACAACTGCAATATCCTGACAGTGTATTTCAATTCGGGCTTTTCAGTTGAATTCAGGGCATACAATGATGGTGTTGCATACAGGTTCGAAACATTTTTCAAGAATAACATAACAGTCATAAATGAAGTGTCTGAATTTGGATTCCCGGCAGGAACTCATTCATGGTACCCTCTCGAAACAAGTTTTATGTCACACAACGAGAGAACATTTATCTATTCTTCGCTCGATACAATTGGTGAAGATCATCTTGCAAGCCTTCCTGCTCTTTTCCAGTCAAACGGGGTCAATGTGCTGTTGACAGAATCAGATATTGAAGATTACCCGGGGATGTGGATAAGAGGAGGCGGATCGGGAAAGATAACAGGTGACTGGTCAATGTATCCCCTGAGTGAAAAGCTTGAAGGCGACAGGAATCTCTATGTAACTGCTACTGAAAATTATATTGCCAAAACCAGGGGGACAAGAGTTTTTCCATGGAGAGTCTTTATAATTTCGAAAAACGATGCCGGACTTGTTGAGAGCGATCTTGTGTACAGGCTTGCGCCTCCGAGTCAGATTACAGACACCAAATGGATCAAGCCCGGGCAGGTGGCATGGGACTGGTGGAATGCAAATAATGTGTATGGCGTTGATTTCAGGGCTGGAATTAATAATGACACCTACAAGTATTATATTGATTTTGCCTCAAAGAATGGGATTGAATATATTATTCTGGATGAGGGGTGGTACAATCTGGGCCATGTCCTGGAAGAGGTGCCCGGTATAAACGTTGAGGAACTCTGCAAATATGCCGAAAGCAAACACGTGGGAGTAATATTGTGGGTGGTATGGAAATCATTCTGGGATGAAATTGATGCAGCTGTTGCCCAATATGAAAAGTGGGGAGTTAAGGGAGTGAAGGTTGATTTCATGCAGAGAGATGATCAGAAGATTGTCAACTTTTACATGGAAGCCATAAGAAAAACTGCTGAACATCATCTGCTCATCGATTTTCATGGTGCCTATAAACCCGACGGCATTGGACGCTCATGGCCTAACGCCATTACGCGGGAAGGAGTCAAAGGCATGGAGAATAACAAGTGGAGCAGGGATATAACTCCCGACCATGATGTTACACTGCCATTTACAAGGATGGTCGCCGGTCCGATGGATTACACCCCCGGAGCTCTTGTGAACATGGACAGCGTTAATTTTACTCCAAAGTTTACCCGTCCCGAGAGCCAGGGAACCCGTGCTCACCAGGTTGCATTGTATGTAATCTATGAAAGCCCGCTTCAGATGCTTTCCGATTCCCCGTCAAACTACATGAAAGAGCAGGAAACGACCGATTTTATAGTGAATATTCCTGTGGTTTGGGATGACATTAAAGTCCTTGAAGCAAAAGTAGGGGATTACATTCTTCTTGCGAGGCGTTCAGGGAAGGAATGGTTCGCCGGGGCATTGACCGACTGGACTGCCAGGGATATGAATCTTGACCTGTCATTTCTTCCTGCAGGTGAGTATAGTATGGAAATTTTTCAGGATGGTATAAATGCTGACAGGTTTGCTGTTGACTACAAACATTATAAAGTAAATGTAAAATCGGGTGAGAAGATGAAGATCCATCTTGCGCCGGGTGGCGGATGGGCTGCCAGAATAGTACCAATGTAGAAAATCAGAGCTCTCTTTTATGAAGCAATATCTTGATCTACTTGATCATGTATTGAAGAACGGGACTGAAAAATCAGACAGAACCGGTACAGGTACAATCAGTGTATTCGGTTATCAGATGAGGTTTAACCTTAATGACGGGTTTCCGCTTCTCACAACCAAGAAACTTCACCTTAAGTCCATTCTTCATGAATTGCTCTGGTTTATTTCGGGAGATACAAATATTAAGTACCTCACTGACAATGGAGTGAAGATCTGGAATGAATGGGCAGACAGCGATGGGAATCTTGGTCCCGTTTACGGACACCAGTGGCGATCATGGCCTGCAGACGGAGGAAGGAAGATCGACCAGCTGATAAATGTAATTGACTCGATAAAGAAATCCCCCGACTCGCGCAGGCATATTGTAAGCGCATGGAATGTCGGGAGAGCTTGATAAAATGGCCCTGCCTCCATGCCATATAATGTTTCAGTTCTATGTGGCGGATGGAAGGCTCTCATGTCAGCTTTACCAGCGCAGCGCAGATATATTTATCGGAGTGCCATTCAATATTGCATCATATGCTATCCTGACACATATGGTCGCTCAGGTGACGGGTCTGAGGCCGGGCGATTTCATTCACACCCTCGGAGATGCACATATCTATCTGAATCATATTGATCAGGTTAAGCTTCAGCTGCGCGTGAGCCATACAAGCTCCCTCAGTTGAAGATCAATCCTGAAGTAAATGATATCCTGAAATTCAGTTTTGAAGATTTTACTCTGACAGATTATGTTGCTCATCCGCATATTAAGGGAGATATTTCAGTATAAAGGCTGAAGGCGAAAGGCTTAGGGCACAGGGCACAGAAGGCACAAGGCGAGACAAAGGTCATTCAGGGATACGGGATTTTCCTCCGGGAACAAGGGCCGGGTTAATAAATAAACAAAGAATATATTATGATATCGATTATTGTAGCTGTTTCGGATGACTGGGGTATTGGAAAAGACAATGAACTGTTGTGGCATATATCAGAAGACCTGAAGAGGTTTAAGCGGCTTACAACAGGCAGGAGTGTCATTATGGGCAAAAAGACCTGGTATTCGCTTCCGAAAAGACCCTTGCCCGGGAGGAGGAATATAGTATTGACAGATATCCCGGGTGAAGTCATAGACGGTTCTGAGACTGTTTATTCAATTGAAGAGGCGCTCTCAAGGTGTTCAACTGATGAGGAAGCATTTGTGATAGGAGGAGGGAGCATCTACAGACAGTTTATGGATTTTGCCGACAGGCTGTATATAACTCATGTTCACAAAAAGGCACCGGCTGACATATATTTCCCGGAGATTGATCAGAAGATCTGGGAGGTTATTGAAAAGGAGGAATTCCCCGCAAGCTCAGAGCAGCCTATTCCATATACCTATACAGTCTATAAAAGGAAGGGATAATTAGCGAGTTTATTCAGAGGCTGTCTCAACAGACTAAACATTAATATTTTCTCTGTGCAGCTCTGTGTCTTCTCTGTGATCCTCTGTGTAATAGATATTTAAGAACTTACACAGGGGCCGAGCGTAAAATTTGCCCGGTGGGCAAATTTAGCGCCGCGCCTTCGGGCTAGCCTTCGGCGGCCGAAGGAAGGAGCCAGCATGCAGGCGCGGCGACAGAGTGTCCACAGAGTTGCACAGAGGAATTTAAGTACAGCCTATTCAATATATTTTTTGTTTCGTCATTAAACCAAATACAAGACTTCCTATCTAAGGTTTTGTCAGACAACTATTAATTTAAACAAAGCTTATGAAAACAAGAATTTATTTGATGATAGCATCCATTGCGATTCTTTCATTTATTTCATGTCAGAAGGATACATCAGCCACCGAACAGGCGGGCATAAATATTGCAGATGATGATGCTGTAAGCGAGGCTGTATTTGAGGATGTATTCAGCACAGCCGATAATGCCGGTATTATTCTGGATCAGCCTGGAAAGGGTGTAGAGGCCAGGTCTATGATTGTACTGGCTGATTCGTGCCCTGCGGTAACAATCACCAATCCTGAGAGCGGGATCTGGCCGAAGACAGTAACGGTAGACTTCGGGGAAGGATGCACCGGGCTTTATGATAATTCCCGTGCAGGGAAGATTGTTATTGAGATAACCGGGCCCCGGCTTGAGGTTGGAGCCAAAAAAACAATAACCTTTGAAAACTATTATTTCAATGGCATAAAGGTCGAGGGCACCAAAGTTATTGAGAATACGGGGTATAATGAAAATCAGAATCTTGTTTGTTCCGTTAAGCTTACCGGCGGCAAACTTACCCTGCCTGATGGAAGGTTTATTGAAAGGACTACTGATCACCAGCGAGAATGGATCGCAGGTTTGCTTACAAACAATATCTGGGATGATGAATGTCTGGTCACGGGCGTTGCGAGCGGAACGACCCTGGAGGGTGTTTCATATTCAAATACAATTACAACGGCGTTGCACTGGAAGCGGGCTTGTTTCTTTATTGTCAGCGGTATTGTGAAGATTGAAAGGGAAGGGAAAGAGCCGGTTGAAATTGATTATGGTACCGGTGATTGTGATGCAAAGGCGGTAGTGACAAGAGGAGGGGAATCAAAAGAGATCCTCCTGCGGCATAAGATCCGGACAATGGTAAGATAGATTTTGACCGCGGAGGTATTGAAAAAATCAAAATCCATTAACCGCAGAGCTCGCAAAGTAAATACGCAAAGGGCGCAAAGAGAATCAATGATTTGTCTTTGCGCCCTTTGCGTAAATCTTCGTGTGCTTTGCGGTTAAAATGACTTTTTCAATAGCTCCATATTTTTCAGGATGCCTTAAGGACCTTAAGGTTTATCCGTTCCAGTTTATGGCTTGCGTAGTCAACGGTGATTTCGAGCTCATTTGAATCGATGGATGGCATTTCGAACATAGCATCGAGCATGATTGCCTCACAGATTGATCTTAATCCGCGGGCGCCGAGCTTGAATTCAATTGCTCTGTCGACGATATATTCAAGAACCTCTTCAGTGAATGTAAGCTCAATATTATCCATTCTGAACAGTTTTATATACTGTTTCACAAGGGCATTTTTTGGAACAGTCAGGATGGCTCTTAGTGCGTCCCTGTCGAGGGGATTGAGATGAGTCAGTACAGGCAGCCTGCCGATAATCTCAGGAATAAGTCCGTACGACCTGAGGTCCTGTGGTGCGATATATTGAAGCAGGTTATCCTTGTCAACCTTTTCTCTTATTTTTGATGCTCCGAACCCGACAATCTGAGTATTGAGTCTTTGTGCAATCTTCTTATCGATCCCTTCGAATGCTCCTCCGCAAATAAAGAGGATATTTTTTGTATCGACGGGTATCATCTTTTGTTCAGGATGCTTTCGTCCACCCTGGGGCGGCACATTGACAATTGATCCTTCGAGCAGTTTAAGCAGCCCCTGCTGAACACCCTCTCCTGATACATCACGGGTTATGGAAGGGTTATCCCCTTTCCTTGCTATCTTGTCAATCTCGTCGATAAATACGATACCCTTTTCGGCAGCCTTGACGTCATAATCTGCATTCTGCAGCAGCCTTGTCAGCAGGCTTTCTATATCTTCGCCCACATACCCTGCTTCTGTAAGAACGGTGGCATCGACTATTGTGAAAGGGACATGCAGCATTTTGGCAACTGTTCTTGCCAGAAGAGTCTTGCCTGTTCCGGTTTCACCAACGAGTATAATGTTTGATTTCTCAATTTCAATATCTTCCGCATCAGGCTTTTGCATCAGCCTTTTATAATGGTTATAGACGGCTACGGAGATAATCTTCTTAGCCATATCCTGCCCTATAACATACTGATCGAGAAAAGTCTTTATCTCCTGTGGTTTAAGAAGATTGATTGTATCAAATTTTACATTCTTCTTATTCCCGAGTTCTTCGTTCATTATGCTGTGAGCCTGTTCGATACAGTGATCGCAGATAAATCCTTCGAGACCGGCAATAAGCATATTGGCCTCTTTCTTCGTTCTGCCGCAAAATGAACATTTATCCATCAGCACACTACTTTTGTGTTTTCTGGAGGATTTCGTCGATCATGCCATAGTCTTTTGCTTCCTGGGAAGTCATCCAGTAATCCCTGTCAGAATCTTTTTCAACTTTTTCAATGAGGATTGCCTGAATGAAGTGCTATGATCTCGTACAACTCCTTTTTGAGTTTAACTATTTCACGAACAGTTATCTCAATATCAGAAGCCTGGTCCTTCAGCGCCGCCCATAGGCTGGTGAATCATTATTCTGGAGTGCTTCAGGGCTGATCTTTTGCCTTTTTTGCCTGCAGTGAGCAGAACTGCGCCCATCGAGGCTGCCATTCCTGTGCATATCGTGGCAATGTCGGCAGAGATATACTGCATTGTGTCATAAATACCCAGACCCGCATTCACTGATCCGCCCGGGGTATTGAAATATATCTGAATATCTTTTCCGGGATCTGATGAATCGAGATAAAGCAAGCTGCGCCTGTATAATATTTGCCACATAGTCGTCTATCGGCAAGCCGAGAAAAATTATCCTGTCCATCATGAGGCGTGAAAAAACGTCCATTGAAGCAACATTTAATTGTCTCTCTTCAATTATAGTAGGTGATATGTAACTTCCGTATACTGATGAGTATTTATGCAGGCCCAGACTGCTGACTCCGTGTTTGCCTCTTGCAAATTTCCCAAAATCGTCAAGGATGTTCATATTTTCAGGATTAAAGATTAAACTTACAAAGATAATAAAATAAAATAACTCAGCTCAAAGCGCTGATACCTATTCGAAAAGCTTATTGAACTCGTCAATTGTAACGCTTTTGCTTTCTAGTTTTACAATATCTTTCAGGATCAGGATTACCTTCTCTTCAAGAATTTTATCAGCTATTCTTTTAGCATCTTCCTCACGTTTAAGAGTCTCTTTTGCATAATTGGCGATCTGTTCGTCGGTAGCATAATACAGGCCGTACTGCTGGAACTGGTATCTTGTAATGTTTGCGGCTTCTGTGAGCAGCTCCTCCTCGGTTATCTTCACCTCATTGTCGCGGGCAATCTTATTTCTGATCAGCTGCCAGCTGAGATCCTTTCTGAAGCTTTCGAATTCTTTTTCGATCTGCTCCTCTGTAGTATTTTCATTGACTCTCAGCAGCCATTTTTTAAGGAACTGCTTCCGGAAGACTGGAATTCTGTTTTCTCAAGAGCGAGAGCTTTGATATCGATCATCAGCCTGTAATCGCTTTCCCTCTTAAGGTTTGCAGCGATCTCCTCTTCAAGTTTCTTCATGAATTCCTCTTCTGAATTTACAACTCCCTCTCCATAGATCCTGTTAAAAAGCTCAGTGTTCAATTCTGCAGGATGGAAGCGGCTGATTTCATTTATTGTAAACCTGAAATTCCCATCAACAGCTTCTGCTTCTTCCTTTTTAATATGCAGCAGACCGGCTATTTCAGTATCATTCGGGAATGCTTTTTTCAGGTCAAAATCAATGCTGTCATTCAGACTTTTCCCTATAAACTGTTTCTTGATTTTTTTCTCCTGAATGATATCGATGCTGAGTGAAGTTGATTCTGCCATGAGACCATCAGGAATCAGGTCGCCATTATTGTCAATGGCTTCCAGTTTGCCTTTGATCACATCTTTTTCTTCAGTAGTTTCGGCACTTCTTAACTCTCCGAAACGTCTTGTATAGTTCTCGAGGTAATCATTCTTCATCTTCTCATCAACGATGATCTCATACTGGTTTACCTTTGTTTTTTTAGTCAGTTTCAGTTCAATTGCAGGCGCCAGTCCGAGTTCGAATGAAAATGTGAATTCTTCCTGTGTGTCGAAGTCGATCTTTTCCTGTTCGTCTGTTTTTGGAAGCGGATCTCCAAGAATTTCAAGTTTTTCGTCTGTAATATATTTCTGAATATTTTCTGTGACTATTTTGTTGATCTCGTCTATCTGGACAGCTCTTCCGTACATTTTTTTCACAAGGCCGATTGGAACCATGCCAGGGCGAAATCCTTTTATATTTGCCTTTTTCCTGTAATCTTTCAGTACATTCTCAACTTTTTCTTCATAATCGGGTTTTCCGATCTCAACTTTCAAAATCGTATTCAGATCGTCGATGTTTTCTCTTGTGATATTCATTGTAATATTTGTTTATTGCAGAGTGAAAACCGCCCAAACGCATTATTGTAACTTGTTTCAGGCGGTTTGAAACATTTGTGCGGATGAAGGGACTCGAACCCCCACGTCACGAAGACACAAGATCCTAAGTCTTGCTCGGCTACCAATTACGACACATCCGCGTAAAAATTTCCGCAAAAGTATAATAAATTATGATCAAAACAAACTGGATGTCTTACTTGCGCAGTTCAAAATTCTTTCCAAGGTAGACTTTTCTTACATGCTCATCATCTGCCAGTTGATTTGCAGTACCTGATTTAAGGATACGTCCTTCGAAAAGAAGGTAGGCCCGGTCGGTAATTGAAAGGGTCTCATGGACGTTATGATCGGTTATGAGAATTCCGATTTTTTTATCTCTTAGTTTTGATACAATTTCCTGTATATCTTCAACAGCAATAGGGTCGACTCCTGCAAAAGGCTCGTCAAGCAGTATGAACTTTGGCTTGAGTGCAAGTGCCCTGTGCAATTTCGGTACGTCTTCTTTCACCTCCGGAGAGCTGTATCCCCTTGCTCTTTCTTATCTTCCCCAGTCCGAATTCATTCAGCAGGTTCTCAAGCCTTTCTCTCTGTTCATCAACAGGTAATCCAGACATTTCAAGAACTGCCTTTATATTGTCTTCAACAGACATATTTCTGAAGACCGAAGCCTCCTGGGCCAGGTATCCGATACCTTTCCTGGCGCGTTTATAAACAGGAAGGGTTGTGATTTCCTCATCATCAAGAAATATTTTACCCTCTCTGGGCCTTATAAGTCCGACGATCATATAGAAAGTCGTTGTCTTACCCGCACCATTTGGCCCCAGCAAACCAACAATCTCCCCCTCTTCAACCTCAACTGAAACATGGTCAACAACGGTTCTGCTGCGGTATTTCTTTACAAGATTTTCAGTGTAAAGTTTCATGAATCTGCTATGAAGTTACTGTTTCCGCTTTGGGTTCATCATCGTTGAAAAATTCAGCACGATCTTTTTCTTTCTGTTTCATAACCCTTGCAGAGATCATAATACTGACCTCATACAGGATCAAAAGAGGAATAGCTACAAGTGTTTGAGAAAACACATCGGGAGGGGTAATTATTGCGGATATGATAAATATCACCACTATCGCATGCTTCCTGTACGTTCTCATGAATTTCGGAGTGATAAGGCCTATCTTTGTGAGGAAGAATGCAATTATCGGCAGCTCAAATACAAGTCCGGTTGCAAGACAGATTGATGTGAGAGTGCCTATATAAGATCTGACATTTATTTGATTTACAACATCTTCACTTATTTCGTATGAACTCAGAAAGTGAATTGAGAGAGGTGCGAGCATAAAAAAACCGAAAAGGACTCCTGTGAAAAAAAGCATCGAGGCAGCAAATACTGCACCCTGTGCATACCTGGCTTCGTTAGGGCGGAGAGCTGGTTTGAAGAATTGCCAGAACTCCCAGAGAATAACAGGAAAGGCAAGTATCAGGCCAGCAACCATAGACACCGTAATATGAGTTGTAAGCTGCCCTGACATCTTAATATTGATTAGATTCAATGGTTTTGTATTGATACATAATGCGGTGGTATTCAGATATTCACCTAGTTGACAGAGCAATCTGTTTGTTATGAAGGCAGGATTTTTGGGACCAAGAATTATTGTATTGAAAATGACATTCTTAAAGATAAATGCAAGGATCATGAAAAATAAAATTGCTAAAATCGATCTTATTATGTGCCACCTTAACTCTTCAAGATGTTCCAGGAATGACATCTCCTTTTCACCCTTCTTCCCTTTGTTCAAAAACGAAGCCATGCTTACTTAAATAAATTGTTTTATAATCAGCCTGTAAAGATGATAAATCTTATTCTGCAAAACAACATCAAATTCTTTGATAATGGAAAAACTATTTTCAAATTTATAATTGCCATTTATATTAATAAAAATAAAAAACAGTTGTTTGATAAGGAAATTTGTTAACTTTATATTACCTGTAGAAATCATTTTTTCTGCAGTTTCTCGTTTTTATCTTTTGAATGCTTATGTTGAATGACGATACAATACATGATTACCTTAAAAAGTATTTTGGTTTTGATACTTTTAAGGGCAATCAGGAACCTATAATAAAGAATGTTCTTGAAGGAAGGGATACCTTTGTCCTCATGCCCACGGGAGGAGGCAAATCGCTTTGCTACCAGCTTCCGGCGGTCATGAAGATTGGAACTGCTATTGTAATTTCTCCTCTTATTGCACTCATGAAGAACCAGGTGGATGCAATGCGTAACTTCAGCACTGATGACGATGTTGCTCACTTCCTGAACTCCTCGCTTACAAAAACAGAAATAAACAGAGTTAAGAAGGATGTTCTTTCGGGTAGCGCCAAACTGCTTTATGTTGCTCCTGAATCACTCACAAAAGAAGAGAATATCGAATTCCTCAAGAATATTAAGATCTCTTTTTACGCAATTGATGAAGCCCACTGTATTTCTGAGTGGGGACATGATTTCAGACCTGAATACAGGCGCATACGGCCTATTATTGACACCATCGGACGATCTCCGATTATAGCGCTCACGGCGACTGCAACTCCAAAGGTGCAGCACGATATCCAGAAGAACCTGGGTATTCTTGAAGCTGATGTTTTCAAATCATCCTTTAACAGGCCAAATCTATACTATGAGGTAAAATCAAAGCAGGATGTAACAAAAGAGATTATAAAATATATTAAGAACAATACAGGTAAATCGGGAATAATTTATTGCCTCAGCCGGAAAAAAGTTGAGGAGATTGCCGAAGTGCTGAAGGTAAATGGCATTAAAGCTCTTCCTTACCACGCAGGGATGGACTCTGCAACCCGCACTGCAAACCAGGATAAATTCCTGATGGAGGAAGCTGACATTATTGTTGCAACAATTGCTTTCGGAATGGGAATTGACAAACCTGATGTCAGGTTTGTGATCCACTACGATATTCCCAAAAGCCTCGAAGGATACTACCAGGAGACAGGACGTGCAGGCCGTGACGGGGGCGAGGGAAATTGCATCGCATATTACAGTTACAACGATATTGTGAAGCTCGAAAAATTCATGCAGGGCAAACCCATCGCCGAGCAGGAAATAGGGAAACAGCTACTTCTGGAGACTGTATCATATGCTGAATCTTCTGTATGCAGAAGAAAACTACTGCTTCATTATTTCGGGGAAGAATACAAGGAAGAGAACTGTGAAGCATGTGATAACTGCCTGCATCCGAAAGCGCAGTTTGAAGGCAATGAAGCTGTAGTAAGCGTTCTTGAGACCATCCTGGCGGTCAAAGAAAAATTCAAAGCCGATCATATTTCAAATATCCTTTCGGGCAAGGTTACTTCCGCAATCAAATCGTATAAGCATCATAAACTTGAATTTTTCGGCATAGGTGAAGATAAGGATGAGAAATTCTGGAATATGGTTATCAGACAGGCCCTTATTGCCAAGATGCTCACAAAGGATATAGAGAATTATGGTCTTTTGAAGTTAACACCTATAAGGGCTTGAATTTCTCGAAAATCCTACCTCCTTCATGCTTGCAGAGGATCATGACTATGCTGATACTGTGGATGAGGAAAATGCCTTTGGAGCCAGAACTGCTGCCGTTGATGAGGAACTTTTCAGTATCCTGAAAGACCTTCGCAAAAAGCTTTCAAAGCTGAAGGAGGTACCGCCGTTTGTAATTTTTCAGGATCCATCACTCGAAGATATGGCTATTCAGTACCCGATTACAATCGATGAACTTCAGAATATATCAGGAGTAGGCGCAGGAAAAGCTCAGAGGTACGGAGAGGAATTTGTGGAAATCATTAAAAGATATGTTGAAGAGAAGGAGATAATCAGACCTCTCGATATGGTTGTCAAATCGGTTGTGAATAAATCAGGTATCAAGGTCTATATAATCCAGAGTATAGATATGAAGAGATCGCTTGAGGATATTGCCGAAGCCAAAGGAATGGATATGGGTGAACTGCTTTCGGAGATTGAGGCGATTGTCAATTCCGGAACAAGGATAAACCTCGATTATTATATAAATTCAATAATTGATGAAGAGCGTCAGCACGATATTTACTCCTATTACCGTGAAGAGGCTGAATCTGACTCACTTGCAGACGCTATTAAAGAGCTTGGCAACGATTTTGAAGAGGAGGAGATCCGTCTCATGAGGATAAAATTCCTCTCCGAAATGGGGAATTAATCAACCCTCTCCGGAGCTATCTGCCGGAGAATAGATCAAAACACTCATTACATAAAAAGGATAAATCAGCTGTGCAGGCAGAAACCAGCGCATCAAGGCGGGTTTTACAATACCTGGCTGAGGTATTGTAAAGTATCAGAAAGTCAGGAATTGACTTCACAATAAGATTGTGATGAAAAGCCATAAAAATGAGATATTGAAAAAAAGAACTATTGAAGCCAGATATCTGCAGAAGGATAGCAGCAAAAGTCAGAATACCGGTTATAATCGTAAATCTGTCGCTGTAGTAATCTCCATTTGGAGATCCACCGTTTCCTCTGTGACAGAAAGGTCCGTCAGTGTTGGTGATGAAGAGGTGGTGACAATTGCATCCGGAGATTCAAGCCACATGATTATTGAACCGGGCTGCTTCTTCAGGCTGTGCAGCAGGAAAACATCATCTCCGGTATTGAGATCGAAATGAAGGTTTTCCATGTGTTTCAGATAAGCATTCCTCGTAAATGCAAGGTTGGCTCCGTTGCACATTATTCCATTGCCTGCCATGACACTTCCTGCTGTTACGCCCTGAAGGCTCAGAAACTCAAGCTCCTGAAACCATCCTGAAAATCCTTGGCTGCCTTCGAGCTGAACAGGGCAGATGATCATATCGGGATTATTTTTTTCAAAAAATGATGCAATCGTCCTTATCCAGTTTTTACCCATTGTGCAATCAGCATCGGTTGTTATGATGAGCCTGCCTGTGGAAGCATTTATCGCCGGTTCTTATAGCCTCCTTCTTTCCTTTCCCGTTGTTTTTCAAAACAGTGAGCTTTGCCGCGACGCTTTGTTCTGAAGCATTTTCAAAGGTCCTGTCATGTCGAATTATCATCGACTAATAATTACTTCACACAGCTCTTTTGGATAATCCTGGCCGGAAACCGATGCAGAGAAGCGATGGACAGATTCTCCTGCTCGTTCCTGCAGGCAATTATTACCGAGACAAAAACTGACGGGGTTGTTGAGGCATGAAATGGTCTAATTTTCAGGAGGTTCCTGTAGATCTTCAAAAGCAGAAAAAAATAGGGAAGGATCAGTATTGCAGGAAGCCAATACATTGCCTAATGCTTCATCCACTCATACATTGAATAGTGTTCACGCTTCATCCCAAGCGCTTCATAGGTTTTTTGCGCCCGTGTATTATTTGTTTCAACATACAGGCGAAGACCGGCAACCCCATCTTTTCAGCTTCATTCCGGATTTGCATATACATTGATCTGAAGATTCCTTTTCTCCTGTGGGAAGGCAGGACATATACTGACTGAAACCACCATACATTTGCATTTCTCCAGTCGCTCCATTCATATGTTATCAAGAGTGATGCAATAACCTGATTCTCTTCTTCGGCAACCCAGTACTGACCAAGGACAGGGTTTGAGAAAACAGCATTCACTCCTTTGGTGACAATCTCCGTTGCAAGAGTCATCTCCTCTGTCTCCCATGCCATCTTCTGCTGGAAATCTATAATCACTTCTGAATCTTCGGGTGTTGCTTTTCGGATTGATATCATATTTAGTCTTGTTTGGTATTGTTTATTTGAAATTATTGTAAATAACTTGCATCAGAGGTCATAGAGGATCACAGAGCTTCACAGAGGACTATTCAGCTTTTATTCTCTGTCGTTTCTCTGTGCTTCTCTGTGGTTCTCTGTGACAGTTCTTCCTTGCAATTGTTCTAACCTCTATTTATATTCATCCCAGCTCTTTATCTCAAGGCTGTCGACATCCATTTTGCAGAAGGCAAGGATATATGCGCTTGCCAGTCGTGCATTTGTAATCAGGGGCACATTGAAGTCGACCGCGCTTCTTCTTATTGTATAGTCATTGTTAAGTTCGGTTGCGCTCAGATCCTTTGGGATATTTACCACAAGATCTACTTCGCGTGATTTTATAAGATCTATTGTGTTTGGTGATTTATTCTCATCGGGCCAGTATGCGACATGGGCTTCTACTCCGGCATTTTCGAGGAATTGCTGTGTTCCCCTTGTGGCATAAAGCTTATGTCCTCTTTCACGAAGAGCCCTGGCGCTGTTAAGCAGTTCTACCTTTGAGCGGGCAGGTCCTGTTGAAAGCAGTATGCTCTTTTTTGGCACCCTGTAACCTACCGAGACCATTGCTTTAAGGATTGCTTCATAGAATCCTTCACCGATACAGCCGACCTCACCGGTGGATGACATGTCGACCCCGAGAACCGGATCAGCCTTTGCAAGTCTTGAAAAGCTGAACTGTGGGGCCTTTACTCCGACATAATCGAGTTCAAAGACTGTTTTTGAGGGTTTTTCCAGCCGGCAACCCAAGCATCACCTTTGTTGCAAGCTCAATGAGATTTGTTTTGAGCACTTTTGAAACAAATGGCATGCTCCGGCTTGCACGAAGGTTGCACTCAATAACTTTTATATCGTTGTCCTTTGCCAAAAACTGGATATTGAAAGGGCCTGAAATATCAAGTTCTTTGGCTATCTGCTTCGAGATCCTTTTTATTCGCCTGGCTGTTTCAAAATATATTTTCTGAGCGGGGAAGACCATTGTTGCATCCCCGGAATGGACCCCGGCAAATTCAACATGTTCACTTATTGCATATGCTATCATCTCCCCGTTTCGGGCAACGGCATCAAGCTCTATCTCCTTGGCATTTTCGATAAATTCCGAGACAACAACAGGGTACTGTTTTGATACCTGTGAGGCAAGTTCGAGGTAATGTGTAAGCTCATTTCTGTTTGAGACCACATTCATGGCAGCTCCTGACAGTACATATGAGGGTCTTATCAGAACAGGGAATCCTATCCGGTCGACAAATTCATAAATATCATCTATTGAAGAGAGCTCTTTCCATCTGGGCTGGTCTACTGACAGGTTGTCGAGCATTGCCGAGAACTTATGCCTGTTCTCTGCCCTGTCGATTGAAACGGGTGATGTACCCATAACAGGCACATTCTCATTGTAAAGCCTCATTGCCAGGTTATTGGGGATCTGTCCGCCTACAGAGACTATGACCCCGCCCGGATTCTCAAGATCAATTATATCCATCACCCTTTCAAATGTAAGCTCATCGAAGTAGAGTCTGTCGCAGATGTCGTAATCGGTACTCACGGTTTCGGGATTATAATTGATCATTACTGATCTGAATTTCTCCTTTTTAATAGTATCTATTGCATTTACCGAGCACCAGTCAAATTCAACGCTCGAGCCTATCCTGTAGGCTCCTGATCCGAGCACAATTATCGATTTTTTGTCATTTTCACAAATTATGTCATGTTCCGTACCGCTGTAGGTAAGATAAAGGTAATTTGTAACGGCAGGGTATTCGGCAGCAAGGGTGTCGATCTGTTTTATATAAGGAACTATTCCAAGAGATTTACGGTAGCTCCTTACTTTCATCAGATCGTCATGGATATTTGAAGCGCCTGACTTCAGAACATGCCGGGCAATCTGAAAATCGCTGAATCCATATATCTTTGAATGGGAGAGAAGATCTGTTGGAATGGATTCAAGTGTGTTGTACTCGCACAGTTCATCTTTAATATTTATTATATGATTCAGTTTGTAAAGGAACCATTTATCAATTTTGGTAAGCTCATAGATCCGGTCGACCGACATACCTGCCTCAAGTGCTTCAGCAATTGAGAATATCCTCATGTCGGTAGGTTCGGAGAGTTCTCTTTCAATATCCTCAAATCCAAGGTTTCGGTTTCCGGTAAAGCCATGCATTCCCTGACCGATCATTCTCAATCCTTTCTGGATAGCCTCCTCGAAGGTCCTTCCGATTGCCATAACCTCTCCGACGCTCTTCATGCTGCTGCCGATGAGATGAGAGACTCCTTCGAATTTATTCAGGTCCCAGCGGGGTATTTTGCAGACAATATAATCGAGCGCAGGCTCGAAGCATGCAGTTGTATTTTTTGTAACTGAATTTTTCAGTTCATGAAGTCCGTATCCCATTCCAAGCTTTGCAGCAATGAATGCAAGCGGATAGCCTGTTGCCTTTGAGGCAAGGGCACTTGACCGGGATAGACGTGCATTAACTTCTATAACCCTGTAATCCTCCGAATCAGGAGCAAGTGCATACTGGACATTACATTCGCCAACTATGCCAACATGCCTTATTATCTTTATTGAAAGCTCCCTTAGCTTATGATATTCGCTGTTTGTGAGAGTCTGTGAAGGAGCAACAACTATGCTTTCTCCGGTATGAATTCCCAGAGGGTCAAAGTTTTCCATATTGCACACCGTAATGCAATTGTCAAATTTGTCCCTTACAACTTCATATTCGACCTCTTTCCATCCCTTGAGTGATTCCTCTACAAGTATCTGATCCGAATATGAGAATGCTTTTGATGCGAGTGTTCTGAGCTCTTCAATATTTGATGCAAAACCGCTTCCCTGTCCTCCAAGTGTAAATGCAGCCCTTATAATAATCGGAAATCCAAGTTTGCCGGCTGCTTCAATTGCTTCTTCAACACCATGCACTGCTATGCTTCGGGGTGTTCTTACATCAATCTGATCAAGCTTTTTTACGAACAGTTCACGATCTTCAGTCTCAATTATCGCAGAGACAGGTGTACCGAGAACCCTTACATTATATTTTTCAAAGATGCCGGCCTTGAAAAGTTCAGTGCCGCAGTTCAGTGCTGTCTGGCCGCCAAACGATAAAAGGATGCCATCAGGTTTTTCCCTTGCGATTACCTTTTCAACAAAATAGGGGGTGACAGGAAGAAAATATATTTTATCTGCAAGCTCCTCAGATGTCTGTACAGTCGCGATATTGGGATTGATCAGAACTGTTTCAACATTTTCTTCTTTCAGTGCTTTCAGGGCCTGTGACCCGGAGTAATCAAATTCTCCCGCTTCCCCGATTTTAAGTGCTCCTGATCCAAGGATTACCACCTTTTTTACAACATCTTTCATCGTAATTGTTTGACGGCAAAAATAACACAATTTTTTAATTAGAATTTGAATTTGTAAAAAAATGAATATATTTGCAAAATAAATGAATAAATATGCAAAAAGCAAAAAGACTTCTTGCGATAGAGACAATAATTACTGAGGTTAATATCTCAACGCAGGAGGAGTTGCTGAAACGTCTGAAAGGGAAAGGGATAAGCTGTACGCAGGCTACGCTGTCCCGCAATTTAAGGCAGCTGGGGGTAAGCAGGATTCCTGATGGCTCAGGCAATTACAAATATGCCCTGTCGGAGAGTATCAGAAATTCAACTGTTTCTCCCTTGAAATTGAATATAGTACCTGTTATTCAGGATATAGTTGAAGCAAAAGGACTTATGGTTATAAGGACGATACCTGGAAATGCAAGCAACACGGCTTTTGTTATCGATGGTGCACGAAGATATGAGATAGCAGGCACCATTGCAGGAGATGATACTATACTTGTGATCCCCAGGGACGGCATAACCCTGCAACAGGTGCATACCTGTCTGGAAATTATACTTCCCGGGATACATGAACAGATAAAAAAGAAATAATTTAACTCAAATAATAAGAATAATGAAAGAAAAAGTTGTTCTCGCTTATAGTGGCGGATTGGATACCTCGGTAATACTGAAATGGTTAATTGAAAAAAATTATGAAGTGATAGCATTTGTTGCAGATGTCGGGCAGGATGAAGATTTTGAAGAGTGCAAGAAAAAAGCTTTGCTTCTTGGTGCATCGAAGGTTATAATAGCTGATCTTAAAAGAGAATTCATTGATGAATATGTTCTGAAGGCTATAATGGCAAATGCCATTTATGAAGACAGATACCTTCTTGGAACTGCCCTTGCCAGGCCATTGATCGCAAAAAAGCAGATTGAGGTTGCAAAGGAAGAGGGAGCAACTGCAGTTGCACACGGAGCCACGGGAAAAGGGAATGACCAGGTTCGTTTTGAACTCTGTTATTATGCTCTTATGCCGGGGGTCAAAGTAATTTCCCCCTGGAAGGATAAGGAGTTTCTTTCCCAGTTCAAAGGAAGGACAGACCTTCTGAAGTATGCTTCTGAGAAGAAGATCCCTGTAAAGGCCAGCATAGCAAAGCCATACAGTGAGGATGATAACCTTATGCATATAAGTCATGAAGCAGGTATTCTTGAAGATCCGATGTACACCCTGCACAAAAGCATGCTTGAAAAAATGGTGATGCCGCAGGATGCTCCCGATAAGGAGACAAGGATAGTCATACATTTCAAGAACGGTAAACCGGTCAAGCTTGTTAACAAGGAAGATGGTACCGTTAAGGAGGACTCCTATGATATGTATGTATACCTGAATGATATTGCCGGTAAAAATGGTATTGGTCTTCTGGATATGGTTGAGAACAGGTTCGTGGGGATCAAGTCAAGAGGCGTTTATGAGACTCCGGCTGCGACAGTCCTTCATATAGCCCATAAGGATATAGAGGGGATAGCAATGGACAGGGAGGTGATGAGGCTTGTCAGTATGCTCACTCCAAAATTTGCAGAGATCATTTATAATGGTTTCTGGTTCAGTCCGGAGATGGATTTTCTGATGGCTGCAATTGAAAAAAGCCAGGAGCTTATTGACGGAAGCGTGCATCTGTGTCTGTATAAAGGGAATGTAATTATTGAAGGACGTGAATCACCATCTTCATTATACGACAAGAAGCTTTCAAGCATGGATATTGAAGGCGGCTTTGATCAGACAGACAGCAAGGGCTTCATAAGGATCAATGCAATAAGGCTGATGGCTCACAGGGCAATTGTTGAAGCCAGTCAGAAGAAGTAGGAAGAAGTATTATAAACTTATGATGATTGTATGAAACTCTGGGAAAAAGGGATTAATCCGGAACCTGCAATAATTGAATTCACAGCCGGGAAGGACCGAAAAACCGATGTTGCCCTTACAAAGTGGGATATTATTGGTTCGATGGCCCATGTGATAATGCTTCAGGATGTCGGATTAATATCTGATGAGGAGAAAAATGATCTGCTGAAAGCCCTTCACTCTTTGTTTGTACTTGACAATGAGGGGCATCTGGGAATAGAAAAGGATATGGAGGATATCCATTCCCAGATTGAAAAGGAGATGTCATCAATTCTTGGTCCGACCGGTAAGAAAATTCATACCGGCCGGTCAAGGAATGACCAGGTGCTTGGTTGATATCCGTCTCTATACAAGGGAGGAGATTGACAGGATATCAGTTCTTATCAGGCAGCTTTTTGAAAGGCTGCAGTCGCTAAGTGAAAAGCATAAAGAGGTATTGCTGCCGGGGTATACTCATATGCAGCCGGCAATGGTATCATCATTCGGATTATGGTTCGGAGCATATGCCGAATGTCTTGCAGATGATATACTGCTGCTTGCAGGAGCCAGGGCCCTGAATAACCAGAATCCGCTTGGTACAGCGGCAGGTTATGGAACCACGCTTCCGGTTAACAGGACTCTGACATCAGATCTCCTTGAATTTGACAATCTTCTATACAATTCAGCATATGCCAGTCTGAGCAGGGGAAAAATAGAGATGGCAATAGCTTCTGCACTGGCATCGGTTGCGCAGACTCTCTCGCGTTTTTCGATGGATATTTGCCTGTATATGAGCTCAGAATACAGGTTCATTGATTTTCCTGATGAATATGTTACAGGTTCAAGCATTATGCCGCAGAAGAGAAATCCTGATGTGTTTGAACTTATAAGAGGCAGATCGAATATTATTCAGGCGCTTCCAAATCAGATAGCCATACTTAACAGCAATCTGCAGTCAGGATATAACAGGGACCTTCAGTTACTCAAACAGCTTATGTTCGGAGGATTCGAAGAGGTCAGGGAATGTATTGAAATTATGTTGCTTGATGTTAAATAATATAAAGGTCAGGAAGAATATTACTGAGAATCCGATTTACAACAGCATTTTCAGTACTGAAGAGGTAAACAGACTTGTTAAGCAGGGTATTCCTTTCAGGGATGCATACAAGGCTGTATCTCAAATGGTTAAAAATTCAACATTTTCGAGGACCCATTTATCCGATTATGTTCATGAAGGAAGTATCGGAAACCTGTGCAACAAGGAGATTGCTGAGATTTTCGAATCAAGGTTCAAAAGCTTCAACAGTACACCTGCTCCCGAGCTGGTTGAAAAGCTGATGAAATATGTGACACATGCTGAGAGCTGTCAATCAAAGTGTCTTAACCAGCTAAATCCATTAACCGCTAAGTACGCTAAGTATGCGCAAAGCACGCAAAGGTAAAAATTGTTATTATGCTCTTTACGACCATTGAGTATATCCTTTGCGACCTCTGCGGTTAACATAGAGTTTCAACAGAGTGATTATTTTAGAGTTATTTTCAGCCATCTTCAGGATTTAGCGATGTTGTCAATGAAAATATCGAACAGGTAATCAGTATCAGTCGGTCCGCCTGAGGCTTCCGGATGGAACTGTGTCGAGAAGAATGGAAGGGTTTTATGTCTCATCCCCTCATTAGTCTGGTCGTTAATATTAATGAAAAGCGGCTCCCAGTCATCCTCCCAGTGTTTTGTTATCAACTGCAAATCCATGATTCTGAGATGTTATATATGCCTTATCTGTCCCGACCTGGATAACCGGCTGATTATGGCTCCTGTGTCCGTATTTGAGCTTATAGGTGTCAGCTCCGGAAGCGAGAGCCATAAGCTGGTTTCCGAGGCAGATTCCGAATACAGGTTTGTTCCCGGTAAATGATTTCTTTATGTTTTCAATTGTAACATCGCACATTTTAGGATCACCCGGACCATTTGAGATGAAACAAGCCGTCAAATTCTTCCTTATGAAAATCATAATTCCATGGCACTCTGATTATTGTTGTATCCCTTTTCAGGAAGTGTCTTATAATATTATACTTTACTCCGCAGTCAACCAGAAGGATTTTATATTTGCCTGAGCCATAGATCTTTTTCTCGTGTGTGCTTACTTCAGCTACAAGGTTTACTTTATTCGGATCGTAGAATTCAGTTTCTGTTCCGGCAGGTTCAACTTTACCGAGCATGGCTCCTTTTTCACGTATCCTTTTTGTGAGAGCACGGGTATCAATCCCGTAAATTCCGGGCACATTATTCCTTTTAAGCCATTCATCGAGGCTCTCTGAAGCATTCCAGTGGCTGTACTCAAATGAATAGTCAGAAACTATAAGTCCTGAAATATGGATTGATGAAGATTCATAAAAACGATAAAGGTCATTCTCTTCGCTTTTCGCCGGAGCCCCGTAATTTCCGACCAGCGGATAAGTGAGACAAAGAATCTGTCCCCTGTATGACGGATCAGTCAGACTCTCCGGATAACCTGTCATTGCAGTATTGAATACTACTTCTCCTGCAGTGGCGACCTCTGATCCGAATGAACGGCCGTAATAGATGGTTCCATCTTCAAGAGTTAATTTTACCTGTACACTGTTTTTCATTCTTTTCAAATTAAATCGTTTTATCTCAGGGATGAAACAGCTTTCTCAATCTGTTCCATCGCTTTAATGACTGTCTGGTGTGTTGTTCCAAGGTTCATTCTCATGAAACCCTTCACCTCCCGGGCCGAATGTTGATCCTTCATTCATCCCTATTCCCGCTCTGTGTACAAAAAAATTATGAAGTTCCTTTCCCTTCATTCCTAGTTTTCTGCAATCAAGCCAGATCATATAGGTAGCTTCAGGCCTTGACCGGAATTATTTCCGGAATCATTTTCAGACAATAATCTTCCACAAACTCAACGTTATGATCAATATACTCAAGCAGGGCATCAAGCCATTCATGTCCATGAGTATATGCTGCCACAGAGGCGGCAGTTCCGAAAATATTTCCGCTTCCTATATGCAGGTTTTCAAGAAACCTTGATAAATGATTTTCTCAGAACAGGATTTGAAATAATGACATTTGATGTTGCCAGCCCTGCCAGGTTAAATGTTTTGCTTGGAGCGATACATGTGATTGTGTTTTCTGCAATCTTCTCTGAAAGAGCCGCCAAAGGGTGTATGTCTGAAGCCTGGTAAAACAAGATCACAATGAATCTCGTCGGAAAGGATCAGTATATTGTTTTTAAGACATATATCAGCAAGCTTATTCAGTTCTTCGCGTGTCCAGACACGTCCTACAGGATTATGCGGATTTGAAATAATTATCATTCTGGTTTTTGGATCAATTGAAGCAGCAAGTGATTCAAAATCCATTACCCATCCATCTTTTTCCTGTTTTAGCTGATTATAAACAAGAGTCCTGCCGTGTGATTCGACAGCCGAAAAGAAGGGAAAATAGACAGGTGGCTGAACAATAATTTTATCTCCGGGCTGTGTAAAAGCAAGTGTGCAAAAGTTAAGAGCAGGAACTATTCCCGGAGTAAAAACCATCCATTCCTTTTCAATTTTCCAGTTATGACGTTTTTCAAACCAGTTGATTATGGATGAATAATATTCAGGGGGACGGTAGGAGTAGCCGTAAATTTCATGATCAAGCCTTTTCCTGAAGCGCGGAGGTTACAAAATCCGGGTGTTTTAAAATCCATATCGGCAACCCACATCGGTATGATATCCTTCCTGCCGAAGATCTCCTCCCTGAGGTCATATTTGATACAGTTTGTACCCTCTCTTTGTATTGGCTCATCGAAATTCCACATCATCAAAAATGATATAAATTCAGGGGCTTAAAGATATATAAAAAATGGAGAAGATAAAGATTTTGTCTTCAGGCCAGATGGAAGTGACTTAAGTGAGCTATAATTCAACGGGACTGATTGTCAGAAGGTGTCAGAAGCAGATTAACTAGTCGGGTGCCGGGAATGCCAAATAAGTATGATAAAATTATGCTTCGGAGTATAATTTCACTAACGTGAGTAAGAATTTTAGCCATTTTAGCCACTCTTAACTTCAGGCACTTATTATTTTCAATATTATTTATTACTTTTATCTCCGGTTTTAAATGATAATCTTAATTAAAAAAGACTTAGTATGAAAAAGATTTTTGCAGGTATTATTCTTCCAATCCTGATGATAACCTTCATTTTTCTGACTTCGTGTAAACAGAGGACAGCTGAGAAGCAACGGGAAAAGGCTGAGATGCAACAGATCGACACAATTGAAAAACAGATAGAAGAGAATGTCTATCCGCTGCCAACATCAGCAGATGTGATCAAGATGCTTACCGACCTTGAAGTGGGTTATATTATTGGAATTTCAAATCCTGTTGCAAACACAAAGAAATATTTCAGCAGCACTACAAGGGCAATTAACATGGGAGTGTACGGAGCTGATCTGAGCTATGCCACTCTTTACAATATGCAGCAGCAGGTTATTGATTATCTGGCTGCAATCAGTTCGCTTGCAAATGAACTGAATATGTCAAAGGTTTACAATGCTGCGCTCTATGACAGCATAAAAAAGAATTATGATAACAAGAATGAGCTTGTAAGATTACTCACAGCTTCATTCAATGATACTTATGTATTATCTGTCAGATAACGATCAGCAGCCTTTGGCTCTACTTGGTTGTCGGTGGTGCATGGGTTGAAGGAATGTATCTTACAACACACGTTTCAGAAGCAGCTTATCAGGTTGCCGGTATTTCACGGGTGCTTCTCGAGCAGAAAAAATCTTTTGACACTTTTCTCGAAATTACAAAGCCTTATGCAAATGATGCCTCTGTAAGTGATTTTGTTAAGAAGCTTGATCCTATCAAAAAGGTATATGAAGGATTTGGAACAAGTCTTACAGAGCAGAATATAAAGGATATTACAATAGCAATTACTGACGTCAGGACCAAGATCGTCCAATAGTCGTTTAATGAATATCATGGCCGCAAAGAGTAAGTCTTTGCGGTCTTTTTTTTACTTGAAGTCAAAATGAGGGAATCCGTACTTCTTGCTTTAATTCACATTTTCGCGATCGTTTCAACTGTTAATCCTGGCGGAATTTCATCAAGAGGTAAAAAGATACTTCGAAGTTATCTCAGAAGATATCTCAACAGGGAACTTGAAGAGGAGTATTATACCCTCTTTGAAAATAACCTTGAGTTCTATTCAAATGAACTTAAAAGCGTCGATAAGGAAGAACTATCTGATGAAGATTCGCTGATTTCATTCCAGATCACAAACATTTGCAGGCAGATTAAGAAGGGGTTGTTCCTTGAAGAGAGGATGATCGTATTCCTGCAACTCATAGAATTTGCTTTTGAGGATGGAATGATCTCTGCACAGGAGAAGACTATAATTGACATTGTATCCAGAACTTTTAATATTTCGAAGAAGGAATATGACAATGCAACTGCCTTTATGATAGGCAGGGTCTATGATAATGTATCACTCCGACTGCATACTTATTATTGAAAGCGATAATCCTGATCATTCAGGTGCAGCGCATATATAAGAATTATGATGAATGGAGACATATAAGGATCAAGGGATTCAGGGGACACCTGGTTGTTTTGCATATTGAAAGTACAGGAACTCTGGTTTTTACCTACGATGGTCCTCAGATACTGTACTTTAAGGGAAGGGATATTATTGCCTGCCGGCCATATCTTCTGGAACGTGGAGTGAACATAAAGGGGCAGGGTATTGAACCTATCTACTATTCAAAGATCTATAAGAAATTTGTTTCAAGGAACTTCCCCGAAAAGATATTTTTTGAAGGACATGGTATTGAATTCCTCTTTAAGAATTCAGACAACGGGCTTCAGAAAATGAATTTCAGGGTTGAATCAGGTAATCTTATAGGCATAATGGGAGGCAGCGGTGTTGGTAAAACAACTCTGCTCAATCTGCTTCATGGAAAGATCAAACCGGTTAACGGGAACATTTATATAAATGGATACGATATTAATTCCGATTCAGAAGGAGCTGAAGGGTCTGATAGGATTTGTTCCCCAGGATGATATGCTTATTGAGGAGCTGACAGTTTATCAGAACTTATATTTCAATGCCAGGCTCTGTTTTGGCGATTATAACGAGGAACAGCTAAAGCAGACTGTCGAAAAAGTACTCCATGCTCTTGAGCTGTATGAAATAAAGGATCTCCAGGTTGGAGATATAATGAATAAAAAGGTCAGCGGGGGACAGCGCAAGAGGCTTAATATCGGGCTTGAACTGATGCGCGAACCAATAGTATTGTTTGTTGATGAACCCACATCAGGATTATCCTCCTTTGATTCCGAAAAAGTAATGAACCTTCTGCGAAATCAGGCTCTTGCAGGGGAAAGCTTGTCTTTGCAATAATCCATCAGCCATCCTCTGATATCATAAAGATGTTCGACAGGCTCTGGATCCTCGACAAAGGTGGTTACATGATCTATGACGGAGATCCGGTTGAGGCTCTTGTATATTTCAAAACAGAAACATCACAGGCAAATGCTGCTGAGAGCGAATGTCCGAACTGCGGGAATGTTGAAACTGACAATATACTTCACATTATAGAGACAAAAGTCATTGATAATTCAGGTTATCCGGGGCTTGAGAGACAGATCAGTCCGCAGGAATGGAATGAAAAATATAAGAAGAAGATGATGCCTGTCCTGGGGGATAAGCCAGAAAAATCTGTAATTCCGCCAAGTAACTTCAGGGTTCCAAAAAAATCTGACCAGATACGCACTTTCATCAGCCGGAACATTACAAGAAAGCTGGCTGATCGTCAGTATATGACAATCAATCTTCTTGAAGCGCCATTGCTGGCTTTCATTCTGGGATATATTTCGAAATTCAGCGAGGATGGGAATTACACTTTTGCAGATAACAAAAATTATCCTGTATTTCTGTTCATGGCAGTTATAGTTGCGCTCTTTATCGGATTGACAGTGAGTGCGGAGGAGATTTTCAGGGACAGGAAAATCCTTGAAAGGGAAAAATTCCTGAATCTGAGCAGGCTCAGCTACCTTATATCGAAGATTAATTTTCTTTTTGCCCTCTCTGCAATTCAGTCATTGTCATTTATTCTTGTGGCCAGCCTTATTCTGGAGGTAAAGGGTATGCTTTTTCAGCAATGGATAATACTATTCTCCACTGCCTGTTTCGGGAACCTGCTGGGATTGAATATTTCGGCAGGCATGAGGTCTGCTGTAAGCATTTATATCCTCATACCGCTTATACTGGTACCTCAGCTGCTGCTAGGCGGAGCCATGATCAAATTTGACGATCTCCACAGATCGATGAGCAGTAAAATCTATGTGCCGGTTGTGGGAGATATTATGGTCACAAGATGGGCATATGAAGCAATGAGTGTTGAACAGTTCAGGAGCAATAAATTTGAGAAGCCTTTTTTCAATTATGAAATGGAAAAAAGCCAGGATGACTGGTATGCCTCCTTCCTGCTGCCAACGCTCAAGGCCAAGATAAACGAGGTTCTGGTAGCCGGGAAAAACCCTGGTCTCAGGAACTATGCTGCACATAATCTCAGGAAAATCAATTATCATATTAATGACCTTTCTGCAGTAACCGGGATCAATCCCGGGCCAATGGGTTAAAAATCTGACATATGATGATTTCAATGAATTCACTGCTGATGAGGCAAAATCATTTCTTGATAGCCTTAGTTCGGTATTCAGGACAAAAAGCCGGAATGTAACCACACTGACAGAATGCATTATATCAGCAGATTTCATCAAAAATGGGAGAGGAAGCGTTCGTTAAGCTGAGGGAGACGAATTATAATGAAAATCTTGCTGATATTGTAACCAACAGGACTGCAAAAAGCAAGATCTATGATGCCGGTGACAGATTTATCCAGAAAGCTGATCCGGTCTTTATGCATCCGGGGTCAAAAACGGGACGTGCACAATTTTTTGCCCCGTTTAAACAGATCGGAAACCTGAAGATCGGGACACTGACTGTTCAATGTGATTGTTATCTGGATCATGACAATCGTCGCTGTTTGTTACATTATATTATAATGTACTGAAACGGTTTATTGCATTTCTCGAATCACTCAAATTGCCGATACTCAGGAAGTATGGCAGGGATTCGCTGTAGATAGAACGGGAATAATAATGACAAGCCGGAAAAAGAACAGGAATTGTAAAGGGAAATCACATGAGCAGAGTACAGGCAAAAAAAAATCTTGGGCAGCATTTTCTGAAAGATCAGGCAGTTGCCGCAAGAATTGCTGCTTCACTTACAGGTAATGGATATGGTTCAGTCCTTGAGGTAGGTCCCGGAATGGGAATCCTGACAGGCTATCTTACTCGGAAGAGGTTTTCCGATTTCAGAGTCATAGAGATTGACAATGAATCAGTTCATTATCTGAAGGCTAATTTTCCCGGGCTTGGATAAAATTATAAGAGGCGACTTCCTCACACTCGATGTTGATGAAAATTTTCCGGATAAGTTTGCCATAATCGGGAATTTCCCCTATAATATTTCGACACAGATTCTTTTCAAGGCTCTCAAACACAAGGATAAGGTCGTTGAAATAGCGGGCATGCTTCAGAAGGAGGTTGCCGAAAGGATCTGTTCAGGTCCGGGTTCAAAAGCCTATGGGATACTAAGCGTATTGCTTCAGGCCTATTATAAAGCAGAATATCTGTTTACAGTACATGAACATGTATTTTCTCCGCCTCCAAAGGTCAAATCGGGGGTAATACGGCTGACAAGGAATGATGTGAGCCATCTTGACTGTGATGAGACACTTTTTTTAAGAGTTGTAAAAGCCTCTTTTAACCAGCGCAGAAAGACATTAAGGAACTCCGTACAGGGCTGCATTTGAACTGACCAGGGAGGACTATCCGGAATTTGGTTTGAGACCCGAACAACTATCTGTTGAACAATTTGTCAGACTGACAAGACTGGATAGCGGAGAACAGGAAAATATCAGAATGAGAAGCCGATAGCTTCTACAGGATTCATTTTGGCAGCTGCATATGCAGGTGCATAGCCTGCCACAACTCCGATTATACCCGAAATGAATATTGCAAGAATTGTATTTGCGAGAGTGAGATAGATATTCAGCTCCCAGAGGTAATTTATGACAAGTGTGCCGAGGAAGATCATAAGTACACCAAGCAGTCCGCCAATAACTGAGAGAAGCACCGATTCAACAAGGAATTGCTGAAGGATAAAAAATCTTTTTGCACCAAGGGCTTTCTGTATCCCGATTATATTTGTTCTTTCCCTGACCGAGACGAACATTATATTTGCAATTCCGAAACCGCCGACAAGTATTGCAAAGCCACCAATTACCCATCCCCCGATCTTTATTCCGGCAAAGACAGCATCAAATCCCTGTGACAAAAGGCTGGCCCTGTTGACAGAAAAATTTGTCTCCTCGTCTGGCTGCAGTCTTCTTGCAGCCCTGAGTATCATTGTTGCCTCATCGCTCAGTTCCTCTACCTGAACGCCTTCCCTTGCCTTTATCATAACGACAGCATCGATGAACTTATTCCTCATATTTATAAAGATCTTGCCAAAATTTATTGGGACAAGCGTCATTTCATCCATTCCGGAATCGCTTATTCCTCCCTTTCCTTCTTTTTTAAATACTCCGATCACAAGAGTTTTATTTCCATCGATTGTTATTTGTTTTCCGACAGGATCAACTTTTCAAACAGCCTTTCTGCAATGAACTGCGCCTATGATTGCCACATTTTTCCCTGAAGCCGATTCTTCGGGTGAAAAGAAACGGCCATTGGCTATTTCTGATGACCTTATTTCCTGAAATTCCGGGGTTGTTGCCCAGATTGTTATATCATTGGCAAGATTTTTATTATATTTTATCTGCTTTGGCTGCATTACTGAATAGCATGCTGTAGATGCTTTTGATGGACCTGTTAAGCACAGCTTCGTAATCATCTTTTGATATTGATGGCCATTTATAATATCCCACCAGGCTAAGTTAGGATTAAAGGACCATGGCCATTTCTCGACATAGATTACATTATCACCAAGAGTCGAGATGCTCTCATGAATCGATTTTGCCATCCAGTCGAGAACAGTAAAGACAGATATTATTGAAAAAATTCCGATTGTAATTCCGAAAAGCGAAAGAAAGGTTCTTAACTTATTAACAATAATAGAGTTAACTGCGAATATAAAACCCTCTTTAAAAAGTCTGATAAACATCTGACACTGAGTTATGAAAATATTTTGAAATATCAAAGATACAAAAACGGATTACATTGAAGAGAGAGGCCAGAATAAAATAATCTTTTGACAGCCTGATGTCAAACGGTCTCAACATTTGTAATGACAATCAGGTTGAAAGGTTATTTTATTCAATAAGCCTGTTCAGCCCGACATGCATTCAGGCATAATACTGCCACCTGAAAGATTTTTATTCCTGTTCCGGTGATAATCAATTATTTTAAAGTATTGAGGGTATTAAAAAAATATCTATTTTTAAACACTTTAAATAAATGTCCTAACCTAAGCATAAATGTCAGATTATGAGTGAAAAAAGAATAAGGAGTGCACTTATTTCAGTCTTTTATAAAGATGGATTGGACGATATTGTCAAAATGCTTCATTCGCTTGGCATAAAAATTTACTCAACAGGCGGAACATTCACATTTATTGATGAGCTTGGGATACCGGCTGAAAAAGTTGAGGATCTTACAACCTATCCCTCAATTCTGGGGGGCAGGGTAAAGACACTTCATCCCTCTGTTTTTGGGGGCATACTGGCAAGGCGTGAAATTGCTGAAGATCTGGTTCAGCTTGAAAAATACAAGATCCCGGAGATTGATCTTGTGATTGTTGATTTGTATCCTTTTGAGGAGACTCTGAAAACTGTCACTGACAATGAGGCAATAATTGAAAAGATAGATATCGGAGGCATATCCCTCATCAGGGCTGCAGCCAAAAACTATAATGATGTGCTCATAATTTCAGGAAGAGAGCAATATCCCGGACTGCTTTCACTGCTCAAGGAGAAAAAGGTTTTACTTCAATAGAGGAGAGAAGGCTTTTTGCAGCCAGGGCATTTCAGACCTCCTCACATTACGATACAAAAATTTTCAACTATTTTAACAGGGAAGCAGGGATTCAGGCTTTCAGGGAAAGTATAAACAATTCATATCCTTTGCGCTACGGAGAAAATCCTCATCAGAAGGGAGTTTTTTATGGAGATCCCGGACTGATTTTCGATAAGCTTCATGGTAAGGAGATATCATATAATAACCTTCTCGATCTGGATGCAGCACTCAATCTTATCGATGAATTTGCGACCACAACTTTTGTAGTAATCAAGCATAACAATGCATGCGGTGTGGCATCACGGAAGTGATGCAGCAACAGCATGGAAAGATGCTCTGGCATGTGATCCGGTATCTGCTTATGGCGGAGTAATCGTTACAAATGTCCTCATTGACAAGGATACAGCTGCAGAGATAGATAAAATATTTTTTGAAATTATTATTGCTCCGGGTTATTCGACTGAAGCTCTTGAAATTCTGAAACAGAAGAAAAACAGGATAATCCTTCTCAGAAAGGAATCAAAGAGGGACGATTATACTTTCAGATCGATGCTAAAGGGAGTTCTCTGGCAGCAGAGGGACAACAGCACTGAGAGTGCGGCGCAGATGAAACCGGTCACCAGCAGAATACCGGACTCAGAAGGAATTTGATGACCTGGTTTTTGCAAATATTATTGTCAAGCACAGTAAATCAAATGCAATAGTAATTGCCAGGAACAGACAGCTATGTGCAAGCGGAATAGGACAGACATCAAGGGTGGATGCCATGAAACAGGCCATTGAGAAGGCAGGAGCATTCGGATTCGATCTGAAGGGTGCGGTGATGGCATCTGATGCTTTCTTCCCTTTTGCCGACAGCGTGGAGATAGCACATAAAGCAGGCATTACTGCAGTTGTTCAGCCCGGAGGATCTGTCAGGGATCAGGATTCAATAGATTATTGTTCTTCAAATGATATTGCAATGGTATTTACGGGAATCAGACATTTTAAACATTAAATCAATAATTAATCATCTCATATAATGGGACTATTTTCATTTTTAACACAGGAGATTGCAATCGATCTGGGAACGGCCAACACGATTATTATTCACAATGACAAGGTTGTTGTTGATGAACCATCAATAGTGGCTATTGATAAAAATTCAGGCAAGCTGATAGCAATAGGGGAAGCTGCACGTCAGATGCATGGCAAGACACATGAAAACATAAAGACTATCAGGCCTTTGAGAGATGGTGTTATTGCCGATTTCAATGCAGCCGAGCTCATGATAAGGGGAATGATCAAGATGATAAACAAGGGACCCCGTCTCTTTTCCCCGTCATTAAAGATGGTTGTCTGCATTCCCTTCAGGAAGCACCGAAGTTGAGATCCGTGCTGTACGCGACTCTTCAGAACATGCCGGCGGTCGTGATGTTTATATGATCTATGAACCGATGGCTGCTGCCATTGGAATCGGTCTCGATGTTGAAGCGCCCGAAGGCTGCATGGTAGTTGACATAGGTGGAGGAACAACAGAAATTGCAGTTATTGCACTTGGAGGAATTGTATGCAATAAATCAATCAGGATTGCCGGAGATGGGTTTACTTCTGATATACAGGCATATATGCGTCATCAGCATAATATTAAGATAGGTGAGAGGACAGCTGAGGATATAAAGATCGCAGTTGGAGCCGCTCTTCCCGATATTGATAATCCTCCGCCTGACTTTGTAGTAAGAGGTCCTAATATTATGACTGCTCTTCCTATTGAAATTCCGATATCTTATCAGGAGATTGCCTATTGCCTCGATAAATCCTTATCAAAAGTTGAGGCAGCGCTTCTGAGCGTGCTTGAACAGACTCCGCCTGAACTCTATGCCGACATTGTAAATAAAGGCATATATCTGGCAGGTGGCGGTGCTCTGCTGAGAGGACTTGACAGGAGGTTGTCAGACAAAATCAATATAAACTTTAATGTTGTCGAAGATCCTTTGCATGCTGTTGCACGAGGTACCGGGGTTGCATTGAAAAACGTCGAAAGATTTCAATTCCTAATGAGATAATCTTACCGGATGAATGAGGAATCTTCTGAATTTTCTGATACGATTCAATAACCTGATTATCTTTCTTATTCTTGAAGGGATAACATTCTATTTGCTTGCAACAGGGAATAATTATCATAATACCCGCATTGCGAATGGTATCAGGGGATTATCACAGGGAATTGAGACGAAAATCAATAAAACCAGGAGTTATCTCAGTCTGCGTGAGATCAACGAAAGTCTTGCCGCAGAAAATATCTCTCTCAGGAACAGGTTGGAGTACTCTGACGAAGAAGGAAAATTCACTTTTTTTTTCTGTTACTGACACTATTTACAGACAGCTCTACAATCATACATCAGCCGAAGTAATTGAGAATTCAGTAAACAGGCAGAAGAATTTCTTTACAATAAACAAGGGTACAAGACAGGGAATTATCAAAGGATATGGCAGTGATTTCCTCTGATGGAGTGGCAGGAGTTATCGTTGGATGTTCGGAGAATTATTCAGTTGCAATGTCGCTTCTGAATCTTGATTTCAGGCTTAGTGCAAGGATAAAATCAAATGGTTATTTTGGATCCCTGACCTGGGACGGGAGAGATTACAGGAATGCAGTATTAGGTGAAATACCTCAGCATATTTCAATAAGTGTCGGTGATACAATTGAAACTACAGGTTATTCAGCAATCTTCCCTGAAGGTCTTGCCGTTGGTACAATTAGTGAATTTGAGAAGAGAGGCGGAGATTTCTACAGGATCAGAGTTTCAATTCTGACTGATTTCAAGAAGCTTCATTTTGTGGATGTGATAGGTGAATCTGGAGAAAGCTGAAAAGGTTGAACTTGAAAAGCAATTTAAATGATCAATTCAATTTTAAGGTTTGGTCTGATCTTTATTATTCTGATGTTGCTGCAGCTGGTATTATTTAACAATATCCAGTTCAGCGGATATGTCAATCCATATGTCTATATAATGTTCATCCTGCTTCTGCCTGTAGAGATACCTTCATGGCTGCTGCTGTTAATATGTCTTTTGGTACTGGTCTGACAATGGATATTTTTTCCGGATCTCCGGGAATGCATTCTTCAGCAACAGTTCTTGCAGGATTCCTGCGTCCCTATATCCTCAGGATCGTTTCTCCCAGGGATGGTTATGAGTCGAGATCGGAACCATCGATGTTTAATTATGGGGTCAGATGGTTTGTTGCCTATACGGTTTTGGTTGTCCTTGTTCATCATACAGCGCTTTTTTACCTTGAAGTATTCCGGTTTGCAGATTTCTTCAGAACCTTGCTCAGGGTATTGCTCAGTACTGTCTTCACCGTAACCTTTATTTCGCTTATTGAATTTTACAGGAGAGGAAAGTAATTGATACGGCCATGAAAGATCCATTTATTAACAGGAAGTATTTAATAATGGCGCTTATGGTGCTGGCATCTCTTGGCTTGCTTATAAGGCTGTTCATTATACAGGTTGTTAATGATTCATACAGGCTCTCGGCCGATAATAACGTGCTGAGGTATGTGACTCAGTATCCGGCCAGGGGACTCATATATGACAGGAATGGTCAGCTGATAGTATTCAACCAGGCTGCGTACGATCTGATGGTTATACCGGCGCAGACCTCCAGGATCGACACAGCAGGATTTTGCAGTCTGGTTGGGATAACCGAATCGGTTTTCAGGGAAAGGATGGCTGCAGCAGTCAACTATTCAAGACGTGCTCCATCTGTATTCCTAAAGCAGATATCAGATGAGACCTATGCAAGGTTACAGGAAAAAATGTTCCTTTTTCCGGGTTTTTATGTTCAGCCACAGAACACTCAGGAAGTATTCAAAGCCTGTTGCCTCCCATCTGCTTGGATATGTAAGTGAGGTTGATGACGGGATTGTTAAAAAGGATCCATACTATAAACAGGGCGACTATATAGGAAAGAGCGGCATTGAAGAATCATATGAGAAGGAGCTTCGCGGAAAACGCGGAGTGAAGATCTATCTTGTTGATGTCTATAGCCGTATAAAGGGTTCATATGCCGGAGGCAATTTTGATACAGTTGCAGTTCAGGGTAAAGATATTATTTCAGGAATTGACCTGAATCTGCAGGAGTATGGTGAGACTTCTGATGAAAAACAAAAGAGGCAGCATAGTTGCAATCGAACCAAAAACAGGAGAGGTGCTTACTCTTGTCTCGGCTCCTGACTATGATCCGGGATTGCTTGTGGGAAGGATCAGATCTGATAATTTTTCAAAGCTGTCGGCTGACACATTGAAGCCATTATTTAACAGGGCCCTGATGGCATCATATCCGCCCGGATCAACATTTAAGCCGATAAACGGGCTGATAGCTCTTCAGGAACAGGTTATCACACCTAGACACAATTTTTGGATGCAACCATGGTTATCTCTTTGTCGGATGTCATTCACATGCCTCTCCCTCTGAACCTTGAAGGAGCAATAATGAACTCGTGCAATGGCTATTTCTGCCAGGCATACAGGAGGATTCTTGAAAATCCAAAATTCAGCACTGTCTCCGAAGCTTATGATAAATGGAAGGGCTATCTGAATGAGTTTGGATTCGGGAGCAAACTGGGAACTGACTTTGTAAATGAGCTTCCGGGATTTATTCCTCCAACAAGCTATTTCGACAGATACTACGGAAAAAACAGGTGGAAGGCGCTCACTGTAATTTCAATGGCGATAGGTCAGGGTGAGATCGGAACAACACCATTACAGATGGCTAATATGACTGCGGCAATAGCCAACAGGGGTTATTATTATTCGCCTCATATTGTCAGATCAATGGGTCATGACGGGAAGACAGATCCTCGTTTTACAAAGAAGCATACATATAAGCATTGATTCAGCTAAACTTTGAGGAGATCATTCTTGGAATGGAAGCTGCTGTAAACGGGGGAGCAGGAAGAACAGCAGGAGTGGCAGCCCTGAAAGACATCATTGTTTGCGGTAAAACAGGAACGGCCCAGAACCCGCATGGAAAAGAACACTCTGTATTTGTTGCCTTTGCACCGAAGGATAATCCCAAAATCGCCATAATGGTTTTTGTTGAGAATGCCGGTTTTGGTGCAACCTATGCCGCTCCTATTGCAAGCCTGATGATAGAAAAATACCTCAGGGGCGAAATAACAAATAAGGAACGGGAAAAGACTATGCTAAATCTTAATCTAATGTTACCGCAGTGAAAAGGAATATAAATATATGGAACCGGATAGACAAGGTTACAATCATCTTGTTTCTGCTGATGGTTATAATTGGCTGGTTCAATATCTATGCTGCTGTATTCAATGAAGAACGGTCAGGCAATGCTTGATTTCTCCCAGCGGTATGGCAAACAGTTCATATGGATAATTGCAGCAATTGTAGTTGCTGTCTTCGTCGTAATTATTGACAGCAGGTTTTATTTCTTCTTTTCATGGTTCATTTACGGAATCCTGATGCTTATGCTCCTCCTTGTCCTTCTGTTTGGCACTGAAATAAACGGGGCAAGATCATGGTTTGAATTCGGAAATTTCAGCCTTCAGCCTTCAGAGTTTGCAAAATTCGGAACAGCGCTTGCACTGGCTGTTTATCTGTAGTTCAAAAAGGCACGATCTTACAAAGCTGAACATTTTTATCCCTGCAGTTGGAATAATATCTGCTTCCGGCATTTCTGACGGCACTTCAGCCGGATATGGGTTCAACTGTTGTCTATTTTGCATTATTCCTTGTTCTTTTCAGAGAAGGGATGAGCCCTTATATCTTTGTTTCGGGTTTGCTGATGCTGATACTTTTCTTCCTTACATTGCTGATAAATAACCTTTACCTCACAATTGCACTGATATTGACAGGATTCTTTCTTGTTGTGGTTTGCCACCAGAAAATGGAAACTCGTAACAGCCGGGGCATTGACTTTTTTTATTATAGCAGGAATAATATATGTTCTTGATTATTATTTGATAAAATCACTTGGCACCGAGCTGGTACTATTAATCTCCCTTGATACTGTCTGGTGCGGTTTATGCATTTTATATTTATACAGAAGAAGGCTATTGCTGTAATGGTAATCTACCTGTTTCTGGCAGGCAGCATTCTATATGTCAATTCAGTTGATTATGTATTCAATAATGTTCTTCCGCCTCATCAGAAGGACAGGGTAAATATTCTTCTTGGACTGAAATCCGATCCGCATGGGACGGGTTATAATGTTAACCAGTCGATAATCTCAATTGGATCAGGTGGATTTCTTGGTAAGGGATTTCTGCAGGGGACCCAGACAAAGTTCAAGTTTGTTCCCAAGCAGAGTTCCGATTTTATTTTCTGTACAGTGGGTGAAGAGTGGGGATTCCTGGGATCATTCGTTGTGATAGGTATGTATCTTACCCTGCTTTTAAGGCTTATATTCCTTGCGGAGCGTCAGCGATCTGTCTTTTCCAGGATTTATGGCTATGGAGTGGTCTCAATTTTATTTACACATTTCTTTATAAATATCGGCATGGCAATCGGACTGGTACCGGTTATTGGAATTCCATTGCCTTTTTTCAGCTATGGAGGAAGTTCACTGTGGAGCTTTACAATTCTCCTGTTTATTTTTCTGAGGCTCGATGCAAGCAGGGCTGAATATCTTGTATGATCAGAATGGCATTGTTATCCTGTGCGAGATTTCAATGTCAAAATCCTTCTCCACATAATCGATCAGCTGCGGAAAAAATTCCATAAAGTCATCCTGGAGGGAGTAGTAGTTTTTTTTGAGGGCATGCATGGCAAAACTTGTCTCCTTGGGCAGGGATGACCTTTTACTTAATGTGTTTAAAACGTGACGTATCCCGTTTAATGTCTGGTACGATTCAATCCAGTTGTTAATTATGAAGAATGGCATCATCTCCCTTACATTGGGTGGCATTATTTCATAATTATTTACCAGTGCCCTGTAGAAGTTATACGTGACGCTTTCCAGTGGTCTTCTTGAAAAAAAATCCCATTCCTTTGTAAGAAAATGATCATAAATAATATCAGTGATAACCCCTGCATATTTATGATATTTCCTTGTAAAAAATATTTTGCTGCGGTGAACGACAGGATGACGGTCGGTAAATCCGTCGATATGACGATGCAGGATAATACCCTTTCTTATCGGTTCAGGATAGTTAAGGTAATCGCGTCCCTTAACATAATCACCAATGTAATTGCCAATGATTATTTTGTCGGAATCACCAGACAGATATATGTGAGCCAACACATTCATAATATGACATAATAGTACAAAGAATTTGCCATATAGTTTACCTGACCAAAAACATTTTCTTTAACATGTTTTCATAACATAGATAAAATGACTCATAACCGATTGTAAATAAGGAAATTAAAGCATAGAATCGGCATTTTAAAAAATACCATAAAATGCTCGGAATTTCAGTATGCAAATTATAAATTTGTTGCTTCATTTTAAAATGAATTATCTTTTATAACCAAATAAATATTAACACATAAGGAGGATTTATGACCAGAATTAATGTCATTATAATTGGTGCTGCAGGGCGTGATTTTCATAATTTCAACACTTGTTACAGGGATAATGAAAATTTCAATGTTGTGGCTTTTACTGCAGCTCAGATTCCCGATATAGACGGTAGAAAATACCCGGGTGAACTGGCAGGTAAATTGTACCCTGACGGGATTCCAATTTTTAATGAAGAAAATCTGCCCGACCTTATCAAGAAATATAATGTTTCTGATTGCATATTTTCATATAGTGATGTTCCATACCAGAAAGTTATGTCAGTAGGAGCATTGTCAATTCTGCCGGTGCAAACTTTGTTCTGCTGGGACCTGCTGCCACGATGGTAAAAAGCACCAAACCGCTTATAGCTGTCGGAGCGGTAAGGACCGGCTGCGGAAAGAGCCAGACCTCACGGAGGGTAATTGAGCTTCTCATGGAGAGAGGTTTAAAGGTAGTTGCTATCCGCCATCCTATGCCGTATGGTGATCTGAATGCACAGAAAGTTCAGCGTTTTGCAGAGGTAAAAGACCTTGAACTGCATAAATGCACTGTTGAAGAGATGGAAGAATATGAACCGCATGTTGTAAGGGGAAATGTAATATATGCCGGCGTTGACTATGAGGCGATAGTAAGGGCAGCTGAAAATGATCCTTCAGGCTGTGATGTTATTCTCTGGGATGGAGGAAACAATGATTTTCCATTTTACAAGCCTGATCTTATGATCACTGTTGCTGATCCGCATCGTGCCGGTCATGAGCTCAGATATTACCCGGGTGAAGTAACTCTCCGGATTGCTGATGTGGTTGTGATAAACAAAATTGACAGTGCTGCACCGGAAGCAATTCAGATAGTGAGGGAGAGTATTGAGAAAGTCAATCCAAAGGCAATAGTTATTGATGGAGCTTCTCCGATATCAGTCGATGATGCATCATTAATAAGAGGAAAGAGAGTACTTGTAGTTGAGGATGGTCCGACACTCACACATGGGGAGATGAAGATAGGAGCAGGTATTGTGGCTGCAAGAAAATTCGGGGCAGCAGAACTTGTCGATCCGCGTCCGTTTACAGTAGGAAGGCTCAGTGAAACCTTCAGGCTCTATCCGGGAATCGGGACACTTCTTCCTGCAATGGGTTACGGAGATCAGCAGCTAAAGGATCTGGAAACAACAATAAACAACACTGATTGCGACAGTGTGATCATAGCTACTCCGATCGACCTGAACAGGATCATAAAGATTACAAAGCCAAATACAAGGGTCTATTATGATCTCCAGGAGATCGGCAAACCTGATCTTTCAGAGGTCATAGATGATTTTATAAAGGCTCATAAGCTGGCATAGAAGCTCAGCGTTAGCGCCGATTTGTAATCGGTGCCAAAGATCTATACGACGCTGATTACAAGGCACGGATTTCAAATCCGCGCCAGCGGAACATGGTTGGCGCCGATTTGTAATCGGTGCTATAGATCGTATACACTAGATAATTACATGGCACGGATTGCAAATCCGCGCCAGACGGTCATATAGCATAGATAATTACGTGGCACGGATTGCAAATCCGCGCCAACGATTATCAGTATCTGGTCTTTATTTCAGCCTCTCCTTTATCTTTTTTGCAGCTTCTTCAAAGCCCGGGTTTATTGAGCAGGGCAAACATATTCTTTTTATATGCTTCAACACCCGGCTGATCGAATGGATTGACATCCAGGATATAGCCGCTTACCGCACAGGCTATCTCGAAGAAATAGATCATTTCTCCGGTATTGTATTCATCAAGCCGGGGTATTGTTATGCTTATTATTGGAACATTGCCGTCATTATGAGCCAGGGTTGTACCAAGTTCTGCATTGTGATTGACCTCTGACAATCTTTTGCCGGCAATATAATTGAGCTGGTCGGAGTCATCCTTCTCAAGAGGGATTGTAAGCTTCTTAACCGGATTCTTTACCGAGATCATTGTTTCAAAAAGAATCCTCTGCCCATCCTGTATATACTGGCCCAGTGAATGCAGATCAGTGGTCATATCAACTGAAGCAGGGAAGATCCCTTTGCCGTCTTTTCCCTCACTCTCACCGTACAGCTGTTTCCACCATTCAGACATAAAGTGAAGTTTGGGAGTGAATCCTACCATTATCTCAACCGGTCTGCCACCCTGAAGCAGCAGATTTCTTACTGCAGCATACAGAAGTGCAGGGATTGGAAGCGGCATCCTTATTATGTCTTGTCCGTTCTTCCATATCCTTTGCCCCTTTAACAATCATCCTGATATCAAGTCCGCTGATTGCTATTGGAAGTAATCCTACAGGTGTTAATACTGAATAACGGCCTCCCACATTATCCGGAATTACAAATGTTTCATATCCGTTTGTTTCAGCCATTGACCTCAATGCTCCCTTTTTTGCATCGGTTATTGCAATTATCCTGTCGGCAGCCACAGGTTTTCCAACCTTTTTTTCAAGATGGTCCTTCAGAATTCTGAAGGCTATTGCAGGTTCAGTTGTGGTTCCTGATTTTGATATTGCGATAATCGAATAATTTCTTCCATCAAGGATTTCAAGGAGATCAGACAAATAATCCTCGCAGATATTCTGTCCGGCAAAAATAATATCATGATGTTTTGTTTTCAGCAGAGGGGTGAAACTGTGCGAAAGAGCCTCAATAACTGCCCTTGCTCCAAGATATGATCCTCCGATTCCGATTACCACTGTGGTGTCGGATACCGACCTGAGATGACGGGCAGTTTTTTCTATTTTATCAAGCTGAGGAATGATATCATCGGGAAGTGAAAGCCATCCGAGAAAGTCATTGCCCGGACCGGTTCCGGCATTCAGGGAATCGAGATGTCTTACCGATTGCTGAGCCAGCGCAACTATCTCTTCATGAGAGATAAAGCCGGAGGTGTTTTTCAGATTGATACTTAGATTTTCCTTCATAAAAGTAAGTTGATATAATTCAGTTAAAATATTCTCTGGATTTCATAAGTCTTAATCACAAAGTTACAAAAAAAGCCGTCGGCAGAAAACCGGCGGCTTAAAATAATGATTGGATATATATATGATCAGTAACTATCTTTTATGTATTCCACCTGCACTTGAGGTGTGTACATCAACATATTTTGGATCTCCCTTGTAATTTATATCTCCTGCGCTTGAAGCTTTTGCTGTAATTTTATCAGTCACATAAATATCTGCATCGCCTGCACTTGAAACATTTATATCTGCCTCTTTTGCCTTAAGATCATATGCATTAAGATCACCGGCGCTGCTGAGATCATGCATCCATCTCATCAGTCTCCCCTGTGAGTGTCATATCTCCTGAACTGCTTATATTGATATCAAGCTCCCTTGTATATACTTCGAGGTGAATATCGCCGGCACTGCTTGCAGATAATCTGAGCTCATCGGCTCTTTACAGGCGATTCTCCAACGATATCACCTGCACTGCTTGTCTCAACTGAATTTATATTCTTCATAGTAACATAAACCCTTTCCTTCTCAGCATCCCTGATACTTACTTCAGTGTAAACATGAAGTACTCCGCCTTTTACCTCAGTAAGAATATATTCATGAAGATTTTCATCTGCCTCCACTGTAACAGATTCATTATCACCCTGTTTAAGATAAACATCGACACCGGAGCTTGCCTTGACTCCGTCAAAGGATCCCAGTTTTCTTTCTGACTTTGTGACATTGTGGTTACCGTGAACCGTTTTCCCCCACTGACCATTGGCAGAACAGGAAATACATACAACAGTGATTGCAATAAATAAAAATCTCAGACTTTTCATATTTCTACTTTATTTGGGTTTACTAATTTTCTGAATAAAGACAGAAGTGAAAATTGATATGTTGCATGAAGGCTGGGATAAAATTTGCTTCATCTTATCAATTATTTTTAATCTCTGGCGCTTTATGTTGGCATAATTATGCCACAGGGGGCTGTAGAAGAAGCCCTCTGAGGAGCTTGTGCCACGCTCTGTGGCGCTGTGCAAGTTCTTAAATATTATTACACAGAGTCATACAGAGTAATGTAGAGGTCATGTCCTACTGTTTACAGCCACAATTTGAATTACCTTAATGCCACTTGAATATTTTGAGTCCTGCAGTGAAGAAATACTGCCCCTATTGTTAGGAGGATGATTATCGGGATAGCTGTTTCACTGGTAACCTGCTCCTTCATTGAAAATGCTTCTTATCCCATCGGTCATCATTGTAAGTGGCAGGTTTCTGATTACCGGCAGGCTCCAGTCAGGGAAATTCTGATAGCTGAAGAATATGCCGGAGAGTATCATCATCGGGAATACAACAAAATTGATGAGCCCGTTTCCTACCTCGGTGTTTGATGTATGGGATGAGACAAAGACAGCTATGCCGGCAAAGGCTATAGTTACCTGCAAGGAACATTATTATAAGTGCAGATATATCGCCCTGTATTGTTATTTTAAAAGCTATCAGTGAAAACAGAAACAGGACGCCTGATTCTATAAAATTCATTGCAATCCTGACAGTAATAAGTGCAATAAGGAAGTGTGATTTCTGCATTGGAGTGGCTACCAGCCTGCGCAAAAGCTTTTTCGACCTCTTTTCAATAATCCCATAGCTGATCCCCCACATGCATGACATCATTACACCCATAGTCATCAGCCCCGGCACAAGAAAGTCAATATATCGCGTCCCGCTGACTGTAAGCGGTTTGATTTCCGAGTCATTCCTTTCCTCCTGCAATCTGTCCCTTACCGAACATATTGCCGAGTTTAAGATAGGTGAGCTGGGCATCAGGATTCATCGGATCGAAATGATATTCAACAGAGCCTTCATGGTCAAGTAGAATAACATTTATAGTTCCTCTCTTAAGAAGCTGCATGGCTTCCTTCCATGGCATACTGTAAAAAAGAAATATTGAATTTCCAAGTTTTTCGTCTTTAATAATATATTTCCACTGCCAGGCATTCCTTTCCTGCGAACTGTTTCGTTCGCAACTCTTCTGAAGAAATTCAGCAACAATTCTGGTCTGCTCCGTCTGTGGATTTAATCTCAGGATTGTTGATGACTGCTACTTTTCTTGTTACATCAGATTTTTTCGTAAAAGCCAGTCCGAGGCCGAGAGACATCAGAATCGGAAAGAGAATTCCCCAGAACAGTACTCCTGGTTCGCGGATGATCTCACGGAAAAGTGCTACAATCAACTGCCAGAGCTGGTTAAGCCTCAAAAATCTAGTCATTGATCTTTCTTCCGGTTAGTGAAACAAAAAGATCATCAAGAGTCTTACGTCTGCATTCCATATGTTTAAGAGAAATATTTTCCGATTTCATGAAGGCCATGAATGCAGGCAGTTCGGTTTCAAAATCCCTTAGAGTGACAAATCCTTTTTCTTTTGTCTCTCCGGGATGAATAACAAATGGTAACCGGCCGGAATTGATTAAATCACTGAATTGTCCGTTTTCCAGTAGTGAATTCCACAACCTTTTCATATGGTATCTTCCTCAAGCAGCTGATTTAATGTTCCTTCTTTGAGGATTACTCCGTTGTCCATTATTATAATGTAATCGCACAGATTTTCTGCCTCTTCCATATAATGCGTTGTCAGGATCATTGAGGTCTCGGATTTTTCCTTCAGGTTCCTCAGAATCTCCCATATCTCCCGGCGGGCATTTGGATCCAGTCCGGTAGTAGGTTCATCAAGCAGAAGAATGGCCGGTTTGTTGACAAGGGCGATTCCTATTGCAAGCCTCTGTCTCTGTCCTCCGGAAAGATTAACAACGTAAGATTTTCTTTTTTCTTCAAGTCCGACAATATCAATTATTTCATTGACACGTTCCTTCCCCAGGTTAAAAAATCCGGCAAACAGAAGCAGAGTCTCGGAAACTCTCAGTTTATCAATGAATCTTGTTTCCTGAAGCGACAGACCAATTATCTGGTGAAGTTCATCTTCATTGCCCTTCCATTTTTTACCTATAATTGTTATCTCTCCCTTATCGGGCTTCTGAATTCCCTCGATCATTTCCACAAGAGTGGTTTTACCTGCTCCGTTTGGACCAAGTAAAGCAACAAACTGTCCTTTGGGTATTTTCAGATTAATACCCTTTACTGCCTGCACTGTCTTGAATGATTTCCAGACATTCTTTACCTCAATAACCGGCTCCTGATGCATATTAAAAATAAAGGGTGAATTTAATTTTTTTTTAAATAGGAATATATGCAGAACATTTTTTCAGGGGAAATTGTTTTGAAGCCTGCCCTTATCCGGCAAAGACAGTCCGGAGGATATTCAGGTGGCAGGCATAAAACTATAATCACTTTTTGATGCTGTATCATAATTTTATTTAAATTTACTCTGACTGAGAACAATATTTTGTCGTAAGTGAACAAATCATCAAAAACCTCACAAGATGTTTGACAATTTATTTAATTTGAATAATCCTGTCTTTTTAGGAATAATGGTCAGATTTGTCATAAATCTGGCAGTTTTATTCTTGCTTATAAGAGTTGTCTATTTCAGATACTGCAGGAAAGAGATGTTTGTCTTTGCATTCTTTCTGATGGGAATAATGATCTTCTTCATCGGCTCCGTCCTTAATGCAGTATTCCTTGAAATAGGTATGGCTGTCGGCTTATTTGCCATTTTCACTATCCTCAGGTTAAGAACGACAAATGTCAGTGTAAAGGATATGGCATATATGTTTACTGTCATAGGCATATCGGTGATAAATTCCCTGAAACTTATGGGTTTTCCGCTGCTGGGAGTTATAATAATAAACGCAATAATTATTTTTTCTGCCTATCTCCTTGAAGAATTCCTGGTAAGGCACTCATCGGAAACCTACTCCATAGTATACAGAAATCTTGAATTGCTGAGGTCGAATAAAAAACAGAGAGATTCTTAAAGGATCTTTCCGAACTGACAGGTAAGGAGATTATTAAGATTTAAAGTCAGACGTATTGATTACAGGGCAGAAAATGCATTGCTCGATATCGATTATAAGGAATAAGAAATATCCAGGCAGTCAGGATTACCCAGGATTGTTTAATTGATTTACAAGCCGGTGAATCCGGTTTACAGGCTCAATAATGGCAGCAGGTATTTCTGCCTCTCAAAATCGGTCAGCAGTGCATACATTGAATTATTTATCCTGTTCCTGAATTTTTTCTCCTTGTTTTTAATTCTTTTTCTCCACGCTTTCAGCGCAGCAGGATAACTATTATTAATATCGCCCGTTTCAAAGAGTGATGCAACTTCTCTTAATGTATTCAATAAGAAAAGATTGCTTTCAGAAATAACCTTCTGTACATTCTCTGAGATCAGATTTATCTCTTCAGTCATTCCGTAATAATGAGCGAACACAGAGATATAGTTCCTTGCCCACTTTGAAATATTATACACTCCATCGGGGAATCTTGTCCATCTGTTAAAACTGCTGTTTATAAATTCAAAATACGGGTTCATCTGATCTTCCAGGAAATTGTAATCAGGATTTTCATCACCTCCCTTTAATCTGCCCTGTGCTATTAATTCCTTTTCCACGGTTGTTTTATAGAAAGGGATCAGTTTCATTATTGTCACAGGAGAATACCCGTCGCCACAAATTCTTTCAAGGAAACCCCAGGTTTTCATTTAGTGATCTGAAGGTTGTTGATGGCTGGAAAAGCATAAATCCGAAATCGAAACCAATATTCAGCTTCCTGAGAATTTTTAACCCGGCCAGGCTCTTTTCAACTGACATTTTTTTATTTAAAGCCTTTAAGCCTGAGTCGGTTCCATCTTCTATGCCAATGAAAACATGGAATAATCCATTGTTTTTCATCATCCTGAAATGACTTTTCCTCTATCTCATCAGGACGGCAGTTTATCTTCCACATTATCTTTCCTGTCAATCCTTGTCTCCTTTAATCCCGTTACAGAATTCTTCAATCCACTCATTCCGGTTATCTTTTTTTACAGGGAAATCATCATCCTGAAAAAGAAAAATTGAACATCCTTTTTTCCTGTAAAGATGATCCATCTCTTTTACGATCATTCCGGGTTTTCGGGTACGTTTCATCTTTGCCCCGAATGGCAGATAAAACTCTCTCAGATTGCAGAATGAACAGTTATACAGGCACCCTCTCCCTGCCAGAATTGGCACAAACAGCTTATCGAAGGCATATAGTCTGAGGTTGAGTCCTGGCAGGGAATGGAAGTTTATCCAGGTCCTTTTCAAGCGGTCTCAGCGGATTTGCAACAACTCCGCTGTCAGTGACATACGCTAAATTTCTTATCGTTCTCCATTCTTTGCCCGAATGAAGGGCTTCTGCAAGTTCAAGAATTGTATATTCACCTTCAAATCTCACAATTGAATCGAGCCCCTGTTCCAGTTTGAAAAGCTCCTCATATCTGAGGCTTGCATAATGGCCCCCGGCTGTAAAATGACATTTGTAACCCTTGTCCCTTAGAAAGTCTATCAGATTTCCTGAACCTGTCAATGTAGTTCTGGTGAATGACTGAAAATCCAATAATAAGAGGATTTAACCGGTCAAGTTTCCTGATTATTTTTTTCTTTTTTTCATTTATATCGATAGTTTCAGTCTCAAATGCCGCTTCATGTAAAACAGCTCGCATATATCCAATTCCAAGATTATCATACTCCTGGTTGGCAATGAAAACAATCCTGCTTTTTTTCATTATTTTGTTATTTAAACAGACAGGCCCTGATATAACCCGATAAATGACCATTTTAAATTAAGTTTCAGCAGGTCTGTTGAGATTCTGCTCAACAGGAAATATAGGCTATGATTTTTTACTTTTCCGGCATTTCTCAATGTCTTTGACAAATTGCCTGAATGCTTTTATACAAGTTTTATTATACTTGTTGAAAGCAATTCTGATACATTTTCTGTGTTTCTTATCAACAATTTCATCCAGCAGGAACGAGTAATAACTTGGCACCATTGGGATTACTTTTGGATTCGCGTTTGTACTCTTCGTGTCTTTCATAATCTGTTTTTTAAATTTTACATCTCTTACAGGGCCTGTCTGTTAACAGTTATAATCTCAGTGTTTTTCAATCAGCGTTTTTACCTCCTCAAGGTTCAGTATTGGCATCCATACCGGATCAAGCCTCAGAGTGAACACCGAAAAGCATGAAGGATTTTCAAGCAGATATTCAATATTGATTATTGCATTATCATAATCGCCAATCATCGTATACACCTCAGCCTGGTTTAATTTCATATCGCTTTCATCCATCCTGTTTTTTACTGCAAGGTCAACAGACGCTTTGGCTTCCTCAATGGCTTTCTCCCTGTTCCCCTTTCCAGCATTGGCAATTGCGGTCAGACCGTGAAGCATTGCATTTGTTTTATATTCTTTTGATTGAATACAGGCTCACAAGGGCTGAATCGTAATAGATTTCAGCGGCTTTTCTGTTTTTTTGAATTGTGTAAATCCTGGCATAAAGCAGAAATCTTTCGGCCTTAATCCTGTATTCTTCCGGATTTGACTGGTCGGCCTCATGCAGAGCCTTTCTCAGCTCCCCGTCATAAATATCCAGCCTGATCCTTAAATAGCTGAGTCTTTTGCCGGTATTCTTTGTGGCCAGGTCCAGCAGCTTTTCTGGCTTTTGACGTATTCCCGTCTTTCAGCAGAATAGTCTCAATCTTGTTTTCATACGGAGCAGCCCATGAGGGAAGAACATCGATGGCATTCTGATGGTAAATCAGTGCAGAATCAAATTTGTGAAGATATGCGTATGATAAGCCTATGTTTGTCAGAAAAAGCGGTACCTGCGGATTTTGCCGTATTACTCTGGATATCAGGCTTTGAGATTTTCCCCAATCTCCCATTCTTCTGTATACCAGTGCCATATAGAACAACGGGCTGATAATTTTCAGGATCAAGCAGCGAAGCACGGTTAAAATGGACAAGTGATTTCTGGTAATCAATTTCACAATACAAATAGTAAAATCCCAGAGCCACCTGGGCATCAGGCAGATCCTTATCGATCTCAAGTGCTTTTGCTATATCTGTCCTGCACTCTGGCCATATAGGTTGTATCGAACAGTCCGGTATAGAAACCCCAGGATTCGGCTATTGCCCGGCGTGCATATGCTTCGGCAAACAGCTGAATCGACCTCGAATAGCTTTATCATACTCGTTAATTGCCTTCCTGAAACCGGAAGAATCTGTTACTATATCTTCAGTATTGAAAAAATTCCATGCATTATTGGAAAGGATATTGGCGGAGATGTAATTCAGGTATGCAGTACTGTTATTCGTGGGGTCATTATTAATATGTTTCAGTTCATCCGCAGACACTCTGGCATTGCAGGCTGAGGCAATATTTTTCACAATTTCGCTTACTATCGATGAGATCTTATTGTTGTCCCAGAGAAACTCCTCGGACCACACCTGTTTATTGTTTTTGGCATCATTTAATCCGATCCAGACGTAGATTTTTTCTCCGTCTTGCCTTATGCTGCCTTCAGCCAGGTAATTGGCATCCAGTTCCTTTCTGATTGTATTTATTGATTTTTCGGTGTTTCTGTATTGTGCGGTAGAAATTCTTGGCCTGATTGTCAGGCTTTTAACACTGTGCAGTTTTGTCATCGCAATTTCAATCAGTATGTCATTTTTCGCGATCAGAGCAGAATCATTCGACTGACAGCTAAAGGGAAGAATTGCAAGTGATTGTCTGACATCAGTTTTTTTATAGAGAATATAGATTGAAATTATTCCGATAATTGTCAGGAGAGCTATGAGGATCAGTGCAAATCGCTTCCATTGTTTTTCCGTCTGGTAACTAATTTTGCGATGCCTGATGATTTTTTGCTTTTAGTAGTATCAGCGCCCTTGCATTTCATCAATCAATATTACAGATGATCCATTTATTGATTCTCTGTTTGTAAGGCTGTGAACTATTCCGTCAATTGCATTTGCGACCTTGTTTATCTGATCGCGGTAATAGATTTTATTCAGATTATTTTGCAGATAATCTTCATTGGCCCTGAGGGGTCTGTTTACACCTGCTGATTTATAGACAAAATCAACTCCCCGGAGAACTCCTCCCAGAAGTGATTCACAGAGTTTAATATCATTATCCTCAAGCTCGTGTATGCGAACAGGAAGAACCCTGCTCGAGACGTTTCCGTTCGGCAGACTGATCTTAAGGCCGAACCGGTCCTCTGACGCCAGTTCGATAAATTTTTTAAATTCATATTCCCATGCAAATGATTTGGGATCGCAATAGGTCCGTGATATGACAGGGATAAATACAAGACATTTTAGTTTTTCTCTCAGGGAAGCATCTACATCATTAGTCTCCAGAAGACCGTCATGAGGATTTATATCGAAATACACGCTTATCTCCTCCTTAAAAGTCGCCTCCAGTTCCTTTTTAAGGTTTTCAACAAATTCAGTTACCCATCCGTCGTATTTATTGTCTTTCTGCCGGTAACTGATAAAAATGTCATACTGGTAGCCGGGGATTAGACTTGCCATGTTACTTATTCATTGTTATAAAGTTACGAAAGTATTAAGGCGAGTGCAAATTTTTTTCCGCTAAGCTTCCAGATACAGCAACAGCAGAGGCTATGATTAACTCATTAATTATTTTTTGCAGGTTTTCAGGAAAGCATCCAGCATGTTGTCAGTGCTTTTTTGTTTCTGAAGTTTGTTGAAAAAGCGGTCAAGGAATAATGTAATATCCTTCTTTGCATTCTTTTAAGCACAGGAGACTCGTTTACAACAGCATAAAGCTTTTCTTTGGCATCCAGAAATCTTTTAAGATCTTCCATATATACCTCACGGGTACGGCAAGACTCCGTTAAAAATCGGCTGACGGACATTTTCAATTCCCAGATCAGGCGGAGGAATTGCATAATCTGCATTTACAACCCCTGTAAGGTCAAAGTCATAAGGGACAGCAACTCCCAATCCATCTGGATTATAACTCAGTGGCTTAATGACTTCAACATTATGCTGACCGGGTATTGACCAGTCCCAGTTGGTAACCATGTAGTTGAATATTGCAAGACGATCCATTACTGCAGGCATAATATGTCTCTGATCAGAGCTCCTCCTTTCATAACAACTGAATTTGTTCTTTTTGCAAGTATTTCTACCGGTTCAATAAAAATTCCATATTTATTTATTGTCTTTTTTTTCATTTTTGAATCGATATAGCTGACTTTGAGTAACCTTACCCTGAAACTGGTATCAGTCAGAGCATTGAAAAGTTTATACACAAGGTACTCTCTTACAACATATTCGTCGTTAATATAGCTTGGCTGACAATGAGTAACCAGTTTGAGTTTCTTAATTTTTGAGGAATCGGAATAGAGTGGTTTATTAAAGTTGATCTGCATCGGAGGGAAGCTGCAGAGCTCATAGCGTGAAATTCCACGGTATTTGATAGTAATATCTCTGTTTATAGAATCAGTTCTTATCCAGATAGAATTAGTCATTTTGCCATCGAAAGAATCAGTTTTTGACGGCTTTTTCTGAGAAACTTGCCAGATCAAGGTAGAGTGAAACATTGAGGATCTCGTCACTGCTGAAAAGCGAGAAAGTCTGCATTTTATTATCCTTTTTCCCTTCTTTCAGCACTCATAGTATCCATCTGGGCTGAAATTTCAAATACTGACATGCAGGAAAGTATAAAAAGCTGAATTGCAAGGATTTTTAGTCCCTCTGTTTTGACCTGAATACCTCAGGGTATATATTCATGCTTTGGAATATTAATGCACAATTAATAGTCAATTAAACAGATACCTAAATTTACACCTTTAATCATGTCAAAGTCAATAGGAAAAATGACCATTGTCTCAGTACGTGTGAACTATCACGGTCCTGACATTTGTTTCAGGGATTATAAAACCTGCTCATGGCTGCCAGCAGGTCAGCCTTGTAATGTTCGTTTTTTTCATCAATTTGCCGGCTTAATTCTTTGAACTCAGGGGTCTCCCTCACAAAATCAAAGAACGGATCACGCTTGAACCATGAATAGACATGCCATCCTTTCTTTACCGGTTGCAATATTCAGGTATTCGATATATCGGTTGTCGCCAAGTAGCAGCATAGGCCCTGCTGATATCATACATATTCCACGGGCCGTTAAAATCCCTGAAGTGGATTCTTCGTTCAATGCCCTCCCTGAGAAATTTTGTTCCAAGATTTTTTGTCCAAGATGAATTTTTACAAGTCCGGCATCAATATCATCGGGGTGGGTAGAGATTGAATAAAGTGAGTCAGCCTTTTACCAGTTTCTTTGCAGGAAATAAAACATGGCCAGCTGATAGGTAAATTCCTTTTCAAAATTAGCATACCTTGACCGGGTAAGATGTTCGAACTCTTCATAGTTGCCTGTGAGCAGATAGTAGTTGATAGCCCATCCCTCCCCGCTGAACATATTCTGGTTTTATTCTTCTGGCCTTATCGAGTGTACAGCTTCATTGAATCGAGCAGATCGAGTTCATAAAATATTTCGCCTTTTGCAATATAATATTTGTATTCAGCAGGGTCTTGCTGTATTGCTTCGAGAAGCCATTCCATTGCTTTTCCGTATTCATTCATTGAACAATAAAACCTGGCGATTTTATCAGCACTTTTATAGGGTTCCAGTTCATGGCTTTTAAGCTGCCATCGGAGTGCTTCCTCCGGGTTCCCTTCCATCCAGGAATGCATTTGCAAGGGCATCATACCCGTCAGCTTTTAAGGGCCTGAACGGATCGCTTTTCTTGCCAGAATTTTGCAGAATCAAGCCAGTTTGTCAGGATTTTCCACATAGGCAGCTGTAGTATGAATAGTTCCAGCTAAGCATTAAATAAGCATCTGAAAAATTCTTGTCCAGCTGAATTGCATCCCTTAACAGGTTATTTGCTTTCATTAGATTGACTGGTTTAGCTCCCAGTCCCCAGTCCATGTAGGCTATGCTGACTGCCATTAAATATTTGTCATATGCCTGGGTATTCAGGGTAGGAGGGGTGAGGATATTTTTTTTCTCCTGTTCCGAGAGCCTTCAGCTGGAATTTTGAAGCAATGTGCTGTGCAATGTCGGACTGAACTTCGAAGATATCCCTGAGATCCCTGTCATATGTTTCGCTCCAGATATAGTCATCTGTAACAGCATCGATTAAATGAGCTGTAACAAGGATCTTATCATCTGACTTTCTCATGCTTCCTTCAAGATATTGTCGTCACTCCAAGCTCTTTCGCGATTTCCCTTGTATTCTTCTTCTCACTTTTATATTGATAAACTGAAGTACGGCTTGTCACCTTTAATCCGTTTATCATTGAAAGCTTTGTAATAATTTCTTCGGTTATCCCGTCAGATAAATATTCCTGCTGCTGGTCGCCGCTCATATTGTTGAAATACAGAACAGCGATAGACTTTTTACCCGGCTTCTGTTTTTACTTTTACGGTTCCTCCGTTTGATAAAAGTAAAAAGAAGACAACCAGCCAGTACACCTGTTATTGCCGCTATAAGAATTGATTTTTTATAAATTGGAGATTTTAACCGGATTACTTGGAGAGACAAAACTGTTTCCTTTTTCTGGAGGCCTTTTCTCAGCTTTTGTAATGCCTTCGATAAGCTCTTTGACCGCATTGGCTACTTTGTTTATCTGGTTCCTGTAGTCTGTTCTGCTTTGATTGTCACTTTTGTTATCTGAGGGTTTAAGAGGCCTGTTGACACCTGGCTCCATGTAAATAAAATCAATAGACCTGAGTACTGCATCGGTTTCCTTTTCTATTAGAGACTGGTCCTCGTCGGAGATCTCATGAATTTTTACAGGAAGAATCCTGCTTGCAACATTCCCGTTGACAAGGACTAATGTCCCTGCCTAAATCATCTTCCTTCGCCAGTTTATTGAAAGCACAAAACTCATTTTGCCAGGCAAAGCTATTTGGATCGCAGTAAGTTTGTGAGATTATCGGTATGAATATCAAACATTTCAGCTTTCTTTCGAGGCTTTTGTCCACAATATGGGTTTCAAGAAGCCTGTCGTGAGGGTTTTCATCGAAATAGATTGAGATCTCTTCCTTGAATGTGGCTTCGAGTTCTTTTCTGAGGTTGGTTACAAATTCGGTAACCCAGCCGTCGTATTTGTTGTCTTTCTGACGGTAGCTGATGAAGATGTCGTATTCGAATCCATCTGCAATACTTGCCATTCTGAAATACTGATTTTATAAAAAACAATTCCCACTCATTTTACGGGGCCTAAATATTTATCAAGCCAGTTTAAAGTTTCTTTCATCATTTCACTTTTTGGCACAAAATGATCTGTATCATACAGACATAGCCTTTTATCTTTCTCATCAGTTCCCAGAAGATCAAAAAATGGTTTGACCGCTTTTTCATATGGGAAAATCATGTCATATTTTCCATTCAGCATAAGAACAGGGATTTTTACCCTTGGCACATAATTCCTGACATCAGATTCAGGGAAAGCGTAATTCCATGGATGGAAACCACCGATAACCAATACACTTACTTTCAGGCGGTCTTCTACTGCCGGAATTATTCCACCCACTGCTGCTCCCCAGCTGTAGCCGTAATACCCCAGTTTGTCAGTGTTAATATCCTGACGTGTTTCGAGATAATCGATTGCTCTGCTGAAATCTTGAACCCATTTTTTTAACCATTCTGAATATTGATGATTTTTACTGGAGCGTCTTGTCGCAAATGTCATTCCGTCATTTCTTTCAAAGGTCCCTTTGTAAATCGGATACATTACTGCTCTTCCGTTTTTTACAAGATAGTCTATGAACCATTTTGCATCACTTGACATTCAATTGACTTTTATTCAGAATTGCACCGGCTCCCGGAAACAGAATAATCGTCTGAAAGGGAGGTGTTCCATTTCTTGGTAAAAAAAGATAAGCAATTTCCCGTTCATTATTATAGGCAGCATTAAACGATATCCTCTCTGCAATCCAATCATCTGAGACTGAATCTTTCTGCTCCACGACCTGGTCCAGAGGAATACTGTCGTATTTAAACAGGTTTTTGAACATTGTGAATACATCATCGGGGACAGGCTTCTCCTTGTAAAAATCTCTTCCTTCGCTGAATGCAACAGGCTGGGTTGAGTTCAGAGGCAGATTATCTTTATCTGCATACTGAACACAGCGAAAGCCATTTTTTGCGGAACGGTCAAAAGGAGGGAGCTGGCTCCATTGCAGGTATAAATAGTCTGGATCATCCCAACCACCTCCCCGCACCACTCTTCCTTCCTGAGTTTTGTTCCAGCACCATTCCCTTACATTGCCAGCCATATCAAAAGTGCCAAAGGAACTTACACCTAAATTCTTTCCGACGGGTTCGGGACTATTTCCATTAAAATTGCTTATTGGGAGTAGTTTCTGGCTGAAGTTATTCAGGATGTTATTATTGAAAAATCCTGCTCCGTTATCCCAGTGGTCGCCTGTCGGAAGACTTTTTCCTGCAAATTCAGAATATGCTGCCGCTTCATACCAGCTGACTCCTGTAACCGGGTAGTCTCCCTGTCCATCCGGATAAGAACCTGCTTCCCAAGTGGCAGGGCCTGGCCTGCCGGTCTGATCTGTAAATTCAGCCATTGCCTGTTCCCAGGAGAGCTTTTTCCCGTTTTTAATAAACTCTTCTTTCCAGAACTGCCTGGTTGTATATCCTCCCTGATCGATAAATTCCTTGAAGTGCTTATTTGTTACTTCAAACTTGTCCATAAAAAACCCGTAATTACCTTTTAAAAAAGTTCATTGACACTTTCTCCCAATAACCTTCCACATATACCATATCAGGAGGAATTGTGCCCTTTCTGAATAATTTTCTTGATAATGTATCACTTGACTTTTTTATACCAATGTCTGTAGCAGCTATTGCAAGGACATCTGTAAATTCCGGTTTTGTAAATTTCACCTGATAAAAACGAGAAGCCCGGCAGTGCCATGTTTTGGATCGGAGTTCTTCCTATCTTTTTCCATGCCCCGTTTAAATCCGAATACTCCCTGATAAATACGTCCGCCCCCGGAGGATCAGTTAGAATTGTAAGCTTTATTGTTACCAAAGTTGCCAGTTCATTGAATTTCGGATCTGATTGGATGTATTTTTTGGATTTTTGTACCAACTGAAAAGCTTCAGAAAAATTCAGTCTCATTTACCAGTTGTTCAATCTTTGGCAATGCAATTTCTTTTGCCCACCTGCTTTTAGACCGATAGTTAATGACAAATGATGAAATTGCAATTAACATTATAATTAAGGCTGCACCAGCAATCCAAAGATGATTTCCTGTTACTGAAAGCTGACCCCTTTACGGATTCAGGCCTGAATCCGGAAGTTTTAATCTTCTGTTTCTTAAGATCTTTACTCTTTGGTACGGGTTGTACAGACGTGGAATCTTTTTTACCTGAGTTTTCACCTATCCGGATTTCTTCAATTTTTGTCAGATCGGGCTTGCCAGGATTACTCATACCTTCAACAATTTCCCTTACAGCAAGAGCTGTTTTATTGATCTGGTCCCTGTAGATTGAATGGTTCAGATTGTCATGCGGATTATCCTCCTTTGATCTGAGGGGCCGGTTGACTCCCTGAGATCTGAAAATGAAATCAATGCCCCGAAGCACACCCCCCAGTTCAGATTCATATAATTTTATATCGTTACTGTCAAGATCATGAATGCGGACCGGCAGCACCCTGTTTGCTATATTCCCGTTAGGCAAAATAACTTTCAGTCCGAAACGGTCACTGGAAGCAGACTTGATGAAGCTTTTAAATTCAAAGTTCCAGGCAAATGATTTTGGATCACAATAAGTCCGGGATATAACCGGGATAAAAACAAGACATTTTAATTTCTGTTCAAGTGAGGCATCCACATCATAAGACTCCAGTATTCCATCACTCGGGTTAATATCAAAATATACACTGACCTCATCCTTGAAAGTTGCTTCAAGCTCTCTTTTGAGATTTTCAACAAAATCTGTCACCCAGCCGTCGTATTTATTGTCTTTCTGACGGTAGCTGATGAAGATATCGTATTCGTAACCCTGAATTATGCTTGACATAGAAGATTAAAATCCCGTTTTGTATATCTTAAACAAAACTGAGATTGCATTGGTTCAGGAAATTGATAAATATATATATGTCAATATATTTCTTTTCATAGGCCACGCCATGGCGTGGCCCTACACCTAGCATCATGTCAGAATGCAGGGTCATGCCATGGCATGACCTCAAGGTTGTGCAATCCGGAGTGATGGAGTCAGATTCTTATTCCGATCACAAGGATATCATCAGTCTGATCTTCGTGATTTTCATCCCGCCACTGTTCAAGCTCCTCATACAGGAAATCACCCTGCTCGGCCATCGGGTATTCACTTATGCCGGAAAGCAGTGTCTTGAACCTTGATCCAAGATATCTTTTATGATTTTTTCCTCCGAACTGATCAATGTAACCATCAGAAAACAAATAGATTGTATCTCCGGTTTTTAACTGGATTGTGTCTGATGTAAAGTGGCAGTCACTCTCCTGGGTGCATTGCTCCGGTAGAGTTTTGGGCCCGGTATTCATTAATATTCCCCTCCGAAAGGTGGTATAGTGGAGTTCTTAACCCCGGAATATGTAAGAGTATTTGTCCTTACATCAAGAATACAAAGATTGATATCCATATCATCCGATAATCCGGACTCTCTGCTGTCACTATGTAAAAACCGGTGTATTTTGGAATACAGATGATACAGGATATAGGATGGATCGGTCAGTTTTATTTCATTAACAGCCTGGTCAAGAATACCATATCCGATTGTGCTTAAAAGCGCCCCGGGGATGCCATGTCCGGTACAGTCTGCAGCAGCAAATATTATCAGATGCTCAAGTCTGCTGAAAAAATAAAAATCGCCGCTTACAATATCCTTAGGTTTAAAAAGAATAAAGCTGTCGGGAAAACATTCCCTTACAAATAAGTCATCAGGCAGAAATGTCTCCTGTATATGCTGTGCATAAGTATAGCTTCCTTCCACTTCCCTGATGGCCTCTTCAATCTTTTTGTTCCTGGCCATTACCATCTCTTCTATCTGGGGTGAAAGAGTAACAAGCTTTCTGATCTGATCATTTAATTCCCTTGTTTCATTCAGGATCTTATGAATACTGCTCTGAGGCTTTAAAGCATACGACAGATGTCTGATCCTTCTGGTGTCGACAGGGTAAGCTTCATAATCAATGTCCTTCAGCAGGGCGGGTATTAATCTGACAAGTTCACGGTCTTTTTCCTTTTCAGACTCAGGAAGATCATCGTATGGAACCAGACCCGGATGGGTCTTGTTAGATCTCATCTTTAATAGAATCGTAAGTCCATCCGTTTAGTCTTTTATCCCAGCTCCATCTTATATGTTCAACCATAGACATTGTCTCGATTTCATTTTCACTAAGATGCAGCGGGACCGGTTTAAAGCCCTTTTTGACCTGGTCTTATCTTATATCCGACCGACAACAGTTTTGTTGGGATATGCGCAGCATTGTCAATATTGGAATATTTAATTTCATCAGGCAATTCATCGAAATCGGAGATATATTGATTCCGGAAATCTTTCTGAGAGTAAAAAAAGTAATTATATGGATCAGCGTCTGACCTGGTATGCTGGTTCCTTATCTCATGAAGATATTTTGAATGAATTGCCCTTGCAAGCTTCCTTATCATCGGGATATTTATCTCGACAGCCTCTTCCCTGCGGATTATCTCATAACCTGTTTTTTTAAGCTGAGCCGGGATTAAATAATTTATTTCAAGAGAGAAGCTGGTTCCAGTTTTTTATCAGGGCTTCAATTGATCTGCGTCCTGTGACTGAGCTTTTCCTCTTCTCTGTTTCTGTTTTCCGATCGAAGGTCCCGACAAAGCCAGTTCCCTGCAATATCTTTCAAGATCAGCCTGAACAAGAGAGGCAATCTCTTTATCAGTTATAATACAGGTCCGGCAAAAATCCTCGAACGGACGAATAAAGAGATTAAGTTTTTTAAGCTTTTCAGGAATCCTGGCAGCAATATCATACCAGAATGATTTTTCAGACTCAGCGAGGTTTTTGAACTCTTCAGGCTGCAACATCTGAAAATTTAACAATGTTGTTCAGCCGCTTCATGTCATTGAAGAGTCCTTCGGCAATGGGAAGTGTAAAGAGTTCCCTGTATTTTTCAGGTTCATGTTCTGACTCCTCAGTCAGATAGTCATCACCGTTATAAATAATTTCAGGCCACATGCAGGTTTTCGTCTTTATAGTCTGTTTCTGGCATCCTTACCTGGCACTCATTTGTCCCTTCAGATTTAGGTTTTACCTTGGTTCAGTAACTCTGTATTCGAACGGGAATTTTACAATCCTCGAGATTTCCTGTCCAACTTCCAGCATATCCATATCATCCTGTTCGTAAAGCCAGTTCACTGTAACATTCATCCCTCTTGCCTGCAGTCTGGCCAGCACCTTGCATATATCAAGAATAAGTTTTCCTGATGACGAATTGAAATATCCGAAATTGAATATGAATACGACAGGTTCATCCTTTTTGTCGGCTTTTACAAGTTCCAGGCTGAAATCATCCATCCAGGTGAGAATCTGATCGTAGAATTCCCTGACATCAGGAGGCCTTGATTCTCCTGATATTTCATAAATTTTCTTTTCAGGATCAAGAACTACTTTAGGGGAATTTGACGTTTGATCAATAATCAGCTTTCTCATGAGTCAGATATTTAAAGATATTTGTATTTCAAAATAGAGATAACCGGAAATTAAAGGATGAAAACTGTAGCCCAGTTTATTTTCTGATTTAAGAACCATATAAATAAAGCCAAGACCTGCTCCGTTAGAACCCTTCACAGGATCTCTGCTGATCCTGATCTCATGCATTTTTTTCAGATCATTACTGGTCATGTTATTCACCTTTTCAACGACCCGTGTAAGTCTTTCCCTTGATTCCTCCGGTATCGGGTTTCCTGCAAGAATTACAAGTTTATTATCATCCCTCCTTATTGATACCCCAGGTTTTAAATTATCGTCGTCTGTAATCTTCAGAGAGAATGCTTACAGATATTTTCAATACATTCAACAAAAAGCGAATAGGTTCGTTTCTTTATTGAGTACGCGAAGATCATTGTACTCCTTTTTAGTTTTCAGCTCAATTAACAATTTATCGACCACAGCGAAGTCAAAGGGACCATGATACTCCAGAAATATGCCATTTGAGGTCATATAGTCTTTATAATTACGTGTTTAAAGAAATTTCAGATATTGTCTGAACCACATAGAACAAAAGTCAGATAATACTGAAATATTTTTCTGAATTCATTATATATTATTAACTTGAATAAGTTTTAAACAAAGATATGGTTTAATTGGTTGAAAATGTTTATGATCATTGAAAGAGTCATTCAGACAGGACTTTCAGTTATTTTCAGGTAAAGATATTTCGATAATTTGCTCATGAATGAACCAATCTTAAAAGCCCTGATTAAGCTTTTCGCATTAATAAGTGATGTTCACAGCAGTTCAGGTATCTCCAGCAGGGGTAAGGATATAGTACGGCTGTTTCTCGCGCATCATCTTAATAATGAGCTGGTAGTAAAATACATGGAGATGTTTGATGAGTATGTGCTGATTTACCATTCTGATAATATTGCACAGAGGCAGCATAAAGGACAGGAAGAGGACCTCGCTTACCTCTGTGAGAATATTGGCGATCTGTGAGACTATAAATGAGGAGTTGCAGCAAAAACAGAAGCTCTATGTGATAATCCAGCTTCTCGACTTTATATTGTTCAGCGCCGAAATAACCGAGAATGAACTTGATTTTCTTGAGACTGTCTCCTCAGCCTTCAATATCCCGTATGTGGAATACCTGAATATCAGGAGTTTTATTCTGAACTCAGCAGATGAGATCCCCGGGAAAAACAGGGTAATGATTGTTGACAATCTGGATGAATGTGAAATGGAAGGGGTAAAGCATCTGACAAAGGAAAATCTGAAGGGGAGTATCGTATTCCTTTACATTGCAAGCACAAATACATATATTCTGAGGTATACCGGAAACGAGGATCTCTTTTTGAACGGGCAGAATATCTTCTCCGGACAGACTTATATTTTTGATCATGGCTCAACGATAAGAAACCCTGTCATAAGCACCATCTATTATAATGATGTAAACAGTGTATTCACTGAAGAAGCATTTAAGATTAAGATTTCAATAGATGCCACAGGAGTATCACTGAGGTTCAGGAGAAGTGATAACGGAGTACAGAATATACATTTTCACGAAGAATCGGGTACACTGGTTGGAATTCTTGGAGGTAGCGGAGTTGGTAAAACCACCCTGCTGAATGTACTCAGCGGAATGGCTGCACCGGATACGGGAGATGTCCTTATAAACGGTTACAATCTTTATTCTGAGACAGGGAGAATGCATCTGCAGGGAGTGATAGGCTTTGTGCCGCAGGACGATCTGCTGATAGAAGAACTCACTGTTTTCCAGAATCTGTATTACAATGCCAGAATGTGTCTTAACAATCTGTCTGAACGCCGAGATAGCTGAAGCTGTGGACAATGTCCTGACTGAAATGGATCTTTATGATATCAGAGACCTCAGGGTGGGTAATGCACTGAATAAAGTAATCAGCGGCGGACAGCGTAAAAGGCTTAATATAGCTCTTGAACTCATAAGGGAACCGACAATCCTCTTTGCAGATGAACCGACTTCAGGACTTTCATCAGTAGATTCTGAAATTGTGATGAATTTACTGAAGGAGCAGACTTACAGGGGTAAGCTTGTAATAATAAATATTCATCAGCCCGGTTCGGAAATATACAAGATGTTCGATAAGGTAATGTTTATCGACAAGGGAGGGTATCAGATCTTTTATGGCAATCCAACTGAGGCAATAGTATATTTCAAATCGATGGCAGGATTCTCCAATGCAAAAGAGGATCAGTGTGTTACATGCGGTAATGTAAATGCTGATCAGATGCTGCAGATCGTTGAGGCGAAAGTTATCAATGAGCATGGAAAGCCTACTCATATCAGAAAAGTTTCACCCGCTGAATGGGCTGAAAAGTTCCAGGGTTATATTGATAAAATCAGCCAAAAAACATTTCAGCGGGATATGATTATTCCTGAGAATTATTTCTCAGTACCTGGTTTGATTAAAGCAGTCGGGGATATTTTTTATCAGGGATATGTTGTCAAAACTCGCCAACAGGCAATATGTGATGATAAGTCTCCTCGGAGCTCCTCTTCTGGCACTTTTGCTTGCCTATTTTACCAAATATTCAATAGCAGGGGAGTATCACTACAGCGACAATGAAAACATTCCTTCATATCTGTTTATGTGTGTTATAACATCGCTGTTCCTTGGCCTGATAATCAGTGCTGAAGAAATTGTAAAAGACAGGAAGATACTCAGACGGGAGTCATTCCTTAATCTTAGCTGGTTCAGCTATCTCAATTCAAAGGTTATGATCATGTTCCTGATTTCTGCTATCCAGACAATATCATTTATCCTGATAGGTAATTATATTCTTGAAATTAAGGGTATGACAACCACATACTGGATTGTTTTATTTACCACCTCATGTTTTGCAAATATACTGGGATTGAATATCTCTTCCGCCTTCAATTCAGTAATCGCTATTTATATTCTTATCCCGTTCATCCTGATACCCCAGTTGCTGTTCAGCGGTGTCCTTGTAGAATTCGACAAGCTGCGCAGCCATGGCCAGGATACACATGGATATGTTCCTGTTATCGGAGACATGATGACTGCCCGCTGGTCATTTGAAGCCCTTGCCGTTGAACAGTTTAAAAACAACAGGTTTGAAAGGAATTTTTTCAGGTACAATCTGGAGATTAACCAGAATGACTGGTATGCCAATTTTCTGATAGATAACTCTGAAAGTTGACTTGTGGCAGTGTACAAAATATAAGGATAGTACTCGTTATCCATGATGTTGTAAATGATAATTTCTATTAAGCTTAACAAGTACATCGACAGACTAAATGAGATTGCCGGTTTCGGACCGATAACAGGAGAGTGGAAGACTTCACTGAACATCGAGAAATTTGATCCGGCAACAGCTGCCTCAGACCGAACAATACCTTGACAGCCTTGAAAATCATTTCAGAAAACTGCGAAAAGCGGGAATGATTTCAAGGGACAGCGTTGAAAAAAGGATTGGCAGAGAAAAGCTGATGCAGCTTCGGGAAAATTATGAAAACAGGAAGCTGAATGAGTTATATGCTTAAAACATGTTGAGATGGGGAAAAACCAGATTATTGAAACCTCTGAAAAGTATAATTCAGAAGTATGCACCAGTATATATGAGACCGGTTTCAAACTATGGGAGAACTCACTTCTATGCTCCTTATAAACAAATCGGGAATATAGCTATTGATACATTCTGGTTCAACATTATCGTTTTATGGATTGCTATTATAATATTCTATATAGCCTTGTATTTCAATCTTCTGCAAAAGGCAATAACATTCTTCGGCAATATGCGTGTTATGCCTCAGGAAAAATAATGAAAGATCGTTCTGAAGGATCCAAGTACCTTTTATACAGTTCCTGTCCATGCCTTGACAGCATCCGGGAGTTGGATTCTGCAGACCAAGTTTGTTTTTCTTGTTATAACCACAGAGGTCCTGATGGAGTTTCATATGCTTTTCAACCTCCTTTAGTTTTGCTATTGTGGTGTATCCCAGTTTTTTAAGAGGATCTATCCATTCTGCAGGGATTCCGATTTCGATATATTTTTCTTCCGGATCAGCAGAGGCTGATTTCTTCTCAGGTTTCATCTGCGGAAAAAGAAGAACGTCCTGTATTGATGGTTGATTTGTGAGCAGCATTGTAAGACGGTCGATTCCTATTCCCATTCCTGATGTAGGTGGCATTCCGTATTCAAGAGCCCTTACGAAATCAAGATCTATGAACATAGCCTCGTCATCGCCTTTTTCAGAAAGACGCAACTGGTCCTGGAACCTTTCCATCTGATCGATCGGATCGTTCAGCTCCGAATAGGCATTGGCAATCTCCTTGCCATTTATCATCAGCTCAAACCTTTCAGTTACACCGGGTTTGCTCCTGTGCATTTTAGTCAGAGGTGATGTTTCTGTAGGGTAGTCAATAATAAAAGTAGGCTGAATATAATTATGTTCGCATTTTTCACCGAAGATCTGATCGATAAGCTTCCCTTTTCCCATTTCAGGTGCATGAGGAACATCAAGGCTGTCACAAACTTTCCTTAGTGCAGTCTCATCCATCCCTGAAATATCGATACCGGTATTCTCCTTGATTGCATCAGTCATACTGATCCTTTTAAAGGGAGGTTCGAGATTTATAATTTTGTCTCCGAAAGTTATTTCAGTAGTGCCGTGCAGATCGAGGGCAGCTTTTTTAACCATCTCCTCGGTGAAGTTCATCATCCAGATATAGTCTTTATAGGCTATATAGATCTCCATCACAGTGAATTCCGGATTATGGGTGCGGTCCATTCCTTCATTGCGGAAGTCCTTTGCAAATTCGTATACGCCTTCAAAGCCGCCGACAATGAGTCGTTTCAGATATAGTTCATTTGCAACTCTCAGATAAAGAGGCATGTCCAGCGTATTATGATGAGTGATAAACGGACGTGCAGCAGCGCCTCCGGGTATTGGCTGGAGAATTGGTGTTTCAACTTCAAGATAACCCCTTGGAATTAAAAAGCTCGCGCATCGACTGTATTATCTGTGTCCTTTTTCTGAACACATCGCGTACATGCGGATTCACGATAAGATCAACATATCGCTGGCGGTAGCGCATTTCAGGATCGGTAACCGCATCATAAAAAATACCGTCTTTCTCTTTAACAACAGGAAGTGGACGGATCGATTTGCTCAGTATTGTAAACTCATCGGCATGAACAGTTATCTCACCCATCTGTGTTGTAAAAACATGCCCTTTTACACCAATTATATCGCCAATATCAAGAAGCCGTTTAAATACAGTGTTGTACATTGTTTTATCTTCACCAGGACAGATATCATCGCGACGGAAATAGATCTGAATTCTGCCTGAAGAGTCCATTAATTCTGCAAAAGAAGCATTGCCCATTATGCGTCTGCCCATAATCCTGCCTGCAACGCAGACCTCCTGGTAATTATTTTTCTCAGGTGTATAATTGTCGAGAATATCCTTGGCAAAGGCTGTTGTTGTATACTCTGCAGCAGGGTAGGGGTTTATTCCAAGTTTTCTCAGTTCATCAAGTGAATCTCTTCTGATCTGCTCCTGTTCGCTTAAATTCATGTTGCTCATCTGTTTTGAAAATTTGTGCAAATATAGAAAAAATCATTCCATTACACTTCTTGGTTGAGGAGCCTGATCTTTAAACACCTCAATCTTTCGTCATGTGAGTTTTAACCCCGCTAGCTCTTCGTTATTTGAATTTTAACCCCTCCCTGCCCTCCGTTAAGTTTTTTAACCGCTCCCTGCCCTCCCCTTAAAAATAAGGGGAAGGTAAGAGCTAACAATCTGATAGTAACGTCTTTTGCCCCTTCCCTTAGTTCTTAAGGGACGGGGTTAGGGGATGGATTTGTAACTTATTTAACAGGTTATCTTTTCACCCATTCAGCCTTTCAGAGCCACAATTTCGTCCTGGAATCTTTTGAATATCCGCAAAGTCACAGGTCCGGGTTTTCCATTTCCAACCCTGAGTGTGTCGAAAAATGCAACAGGAGTCACCTCTGCCGAAGTATTGGAGATGAAGGCTTCCTCAATTTTTCCAAGATCTTTTTCGGCAACGGTTCTTCCCTGACTTCGATTCCTGATTCCTTTGCCATCCTGATTATATTTTTCCTGGTTACTCCCGAAAGGATATATCCTGATTCAGGATGTGTATATAAAGCGCCATTTACAACGAAGAAGATATTTGAACGCGAGCCCTCGGTGATAAAGCCATCTCTTACAAAAATGCATTCCTTCATTCCCTTTTCGTGAGCTTCCTGGAAGCTTAATGTATTTGCAAGCAGTGACACGGATTTAATATCGCATCTGCTCCATCGTATATCTTTCCTGAGCAATACACTCACTCCATTCTCCGGTTCAGCATCTGGCTTTACCGTTTTCCCTGGCAAAGGCATAGGCTGTTGGCTCAACCTCCGGATCAGGAAACGCATGGTTGCGTGGTGCAGCTCCTCTTGTAACCTGCAGGTAGATCAATGCCTGTTTTTCATCCAGCCCGTTGATCTTTATGAGTTCTCCGGCAAATGTTTGAAATGTATCAGCCTGCGGCCATTTGATCCGAACCTCCCCCAGGCTCCTTTTCAGTCTGGCGAGATGGCTCTCCGGATCAAAAAAGAAGCCGCCATACCATTTCATCACCTCATAAATACCGTCGCCAAACAGAAATCCGCGGTCATCAGGACTGATACGGATATCCTCTTTTGGAATAAAATTCCCGTTTAAATATGCAATATTCATTGGTTATGATGTAATTAATTGAATTATGGTGAGGCTGTCTCAAAGTCAACCGCAAATCACTGTAATGTTTTCTCTGTGCGACTCTGTGACTTCTCTGTGTCTCTCTGTGTAACAAATAATTAAGAACTGACACAGAGATCTCAGAGTTGTCACAGAGGTCCACAGAGAACTTTTAATACAGCTTCACTATTATTCGGGTTCAATTATTTCTGTATTATAATCGATTTCTGATCTGGCTTCTTCGGGAGAGCCGGCATTGCCGCAGGCAGCCTGCACAAAAAGTGAGGCGCCGAGAACAGTTGTCTCCTTCTGATCGATTATCTTAAGAGGTACTCCGGTATAATTGGCCCTGAGTCTGTTCCACAGCCTGTTTTTTGAGCCTCCCCCGACGCACAGGATACTTTCTGTTTTGAATCCGCCGGCCTCTTCAAGTGCTTTTTTGCCTTCAGCAAGTCTTTCCGACATAGCTTCCAGCATTGCCCGGTATATTTCATCACGTGTCGATTCAAGAGTAAGTCCCAGGATCTGCCCCCCCGGCATACCTTTCAATTCTTCATAGAATTTTGGAACAATCCTTACTCCGTTACATCCGGGCGGCACTTTTTCTGCTCCTGCGATCATTTTCTCATAAGCATTTTGCTTTAAGTCATTGTACAGATTCCTGCGGGCCCACTCAAGGACACCTGAGGCTATCCATTGGTTGCCGATGTTAAAAAGTCCGGGTCTTGTGTCAAGTTCTGTAGTGATGCCCATTTCAAGCTGTTTTTTGCCTGACCTGTAATTTTCGGACCTCACCATGAGTATTTCCCATGTTCCGGAGCTGAGTACCGGCTGGTTTATCTCCGCTCCTGATCCGAAAATTGCAAATTGTGTATCGTGGCCTGTGGCAACAACCGGAATTCCTTCAGGGATTGATGTTTCGGCTGATGCCCTGTTATTTATTCTTCCTGTAATTGTGCCTGCTTCTACAACTGTTCCGAATTTATCAGCAGGGAATCCGATCCTGTTCAGAATATTCTCTGAAAAAACTCTTTTGTCGAGAGAGGTGAGCATTGATGTGCCTGCACATTGTAGTGTCATTTGCCATTTCTCCTGTAAGAAAAAGCGAGAATATGGAAGGCATGAAAAGGAATCTGTAGCTTTTTTCAATCAGGTCAGGTCTGTTTTCTGAGAACCAGATCAGTTTGTTTATTGTATTGAAAGTGAAAGGAAGAACACCGCATTCGCTATATAGATCTTCAAGCAGGAGATATATTTCCGATGTTTGCCATAACTGAATTGGTCCTTTCGCATTGCCATGAGATAACAGGATACAGCATCCTGCCTGATTTGTCAAACAGTGTTCCGTCAACACCGAATGTTGTCACAGTTACTCCTGCAATTCTCTCCTTGTTTATCTGTTTTATTATTTTCGTGGAAGCACGGCACATTTTCTCCCATATCTCACTTACATCCCAGATCCTGTATGCAGGATAGAGCGGATCAGGTTTCGTATTATTCTGATATGATTCAGATGCAAGAATCTCACCCTTGCGATTGATTGCAACAGCCCTCACATTTGTTGCTCCGCAATCGAATACTATAATAACATCAGCGTTTGGCATGGTTTAGTTTGTAAAGATCCGATAAATCAAATATACCCGTAATTTTAAAATTACAGAAAACAAAGCATAACTATTGTGAAATTCATGATTGTTAAAGTCCCAGGAGAGAGGCTGCTGATCTGCCTGCCAGTATCAGACTGAATATATAAATTGCCACACCGGTAATGAGCAGGATGCCGATATAGATAAAAAACCTCTTTAGCGATTTGATTGCTTTGTGCATGTTCTTCCTGTCGAGGGTAGTAAGAGCATTTGAGAGTGTGTTTGGAAAAGCGGAAAAGAAAAAAGACAGGGAAGAAGGTCAGGAGGGCGAGTCCAATGAAGCCTGCCAGTACAAGGGCATCGGAAAGCCCGGGAGTTTTATCGCTGTGGTTGAAAGCTGTGAGGAATGTTCCCGTAATAAGTCCGAGGGCAATGATTATTCCGAGGAATATGAAGCCTGAAACAGCAAGAAACATTGTCCACTTTCTTAGTTTATTAAGGTGTTTCAGTGTTTCTTCTCCGATCTCAATCTTCCTTTGTTCCGGATTTGAATCCATTTGTTTACAACGTTAAATATTTAAATAAAAGTCTCCTGTAAATCCGGTGATATCAATTTTTATTCCAGTTTATCTCCTCTTAAGCTTATACTCTCTGACGGGGTTGTTGAATAAGCCTATCTGAATGTTACTCGCTCCTTTGTGTACCTTTGTGGGCTCCTTTGTGATACTTTGTGTTTCAATTTCTTACTATTAAACACCGAAGGACGCAAAGGTTTGCACAAAGGCACTCAAAGGGCTTTTTCAACAACCCACGGCATAGATTGAGGATTTTTATTATCTGTAAAGCGATCCGTAAGTCTCGCAGGCTCTGTAATCTGAGCCCTCCTTATCCATTCCGAATGCACTCCAGGAACTCGGACGGAAGATCTTTTCATCGACCACATTATGCATACAGACAGGTATTCTCAAGTATCGATGCAAGGGTAATAAGATCGGCGCCGATATGTCCGATAGCTTGATGAGCTGTGATTAGCTCCCCAGTTTGCCATAACAGAATATACATCAGTGAATGGACCTTTCCCTGTAAGCCTTGGTGCAAACCATGTTGTAGGCCATGTTGGATCAGTTCTGTCAGTCAGTATTTTATTCATCTTTTCAGGAAGTTCGACTGTCCATCCCTCTGCAATCTGCAGAACAGGTCCGAGTCCTTTTACAAGGTTAACCCTTGAGATTGTAATAGGCATTGTTCCCTTTGTCTCGAAATGTGATGAAAAGCCTCCACCCCTGAAATATCCAAGGCTTGCGGGTTCCCATACGGTTGCTTCGAGGCATGCTGCTGCATCTTTACCTGAGATTTCCCAGAAAGGTTTGATGCAATTTTCCCCGTTATTCATCTGCCTTCCGGAAAAATCGAGAGCCGAAGCGCCTGAATTGATCAGGTGAATAACGCCATTTGCAGCAAGTCCTTCCGGTTTCATTTTTGTAACCCTTTTTATTGCCTCAGGGCTCCAGTAGGTACGTATATCGGAAAACATCTGTGCTGTATTTGTCAGAAGATATCCGAACAGCATAGGAACCCCATTCATTGCATCATTTTCAGTTGCAACAAGATATGGAGGCCTGATGCCGTTCCAGTCGAATGATGAACAGAGAATTGCTTCAAGAAAATCTCCGTTTGGCATATGATCGGTCCACTGGCGCTGTCCCTGGAAACCTGAAAGAATAGCATTATGTCCCATAGCTTCTTCACCGAATCCAAGGTTTTTAAGTTTTGGATTGCCTACCATCAGATCCCTTGCAATGAGTGTCATTTTGACAACGATCTCCCATTCTTCATCCTTCTTTTTTCTTGAGTGAGGCGATTTATTCAGATCTTTTCCCTCCTTGCAGTTTTTCTTTGTCCATTCAAGTGCCTTGACAAATTCTTCCTTATCATATATTTCCTCGTTCAGACGGCGGTTGAATTCGCTCATATCGATGTATTCATTTCGCATCCCGAGGTATTCCTGGAAAAAATCTTCTCTTACAATTGATCCGGCAATACCCATGGATACTGCTCCCATTGAGAGATATGATTTGCCCTTCATATATGAAACAGCAAGCCCTGCCTTAACAAATCTCAGGATCTTTTCGCTTACATCATCAGGTATATTCTGGTCGCCGGAGTCCTGAACATCATGGCCGTATATTCCGAATGCGGGCAGTCCTTTCATTGTATGTCCTGCAAGTGCTGCAGCAAGATAAACAGCTCCCGGACGTTCGGTACCATTAAATCCCCAGATTGCTTTTGGGATCTCAGGGTTCATATCAATTGTTTCACTGCCATAACACCAGCAGGGAGTAACAGTAAGACTTACCCCAACACCGTTCTTGCTGAATTTCTCTGCACACATTGCTGCTTCTGCAACCCCTCCGATACATGTGTCCGAAATCACACACTCAACAGGCTTTCCATTTGGATACTTCAGAGTTGATGATATAAGTTTTGCGGCATTTTTTGCCATATTCATTGTCTGGTCCTCAAGCGATTCCCTGACACCATTCATCCTGCCATCAATAACCGGACGAATCCCTACTTTGGGAAAATCACCAATAACTGTCTGATAGTTACTGTTTAATTTTCAACTCATTATTAGCCATCTGTGTAATATTTTAGTTATGAATAGAATTATGATTTGATCAACAAATATAAGTTTTTTCAATAAACTTATTCCTCATTTATTGTCCTGAAATTAGATAAGGGAAAATCTCTGTGGCTCTCTGTGCTCCTCTGTGTCCCTCAGCCTTCGCCTGAACAGCTTACGGCTGACAATAGCTGGCTGTGTAAGTTTTTCATGAGAGTGAATTTTCAATATTACTTATTCATTTTTTGTAACTTTGACCCTGAATAGTCAATCATAAATTTGATATGCAGAAAGGCAGACGTTTACCCGGCTGGCTTAAGATGCAGAGGGCCAGTGGGGAGAATTATTCGATGGTGAAAAATGTGGTTGCATCGAATAATCTTCATACAATATGCACAAGCGGAAACTGTCCCAATATAGGCGAATGCTGGAATGCAGGCACTGCCACATTCATGATACTCGGCGAAATATGCACAAGAGCCTGTAAATTCTGTGCTACCTGAACAGGCAGACCTCTTCCTCCGGACCACGGAAGAACCCATGAGGCTGGCTGCAGCTGTAAGATCGATGCATCTGCGTCATTGTGTAATAACCTCTGTCGACCGTGATGACCTTGATGATGGAGGTGCATCAGTCTGGGCCGAGACAATAGAATGCATAAAAAGGGAAAATCCGCGAACAACAATTGAGACCTTAATCCCTGATTTTGATGGGAACCATGAGAATATAAAAAGGTAATTCTGGCAGGCCCCGATGTGATTTCACATAATATTGAGACTGTCAGACGGCTGACACCTGTTATCCGGACAAAAGCAAAATACGACAGGAGTCTTGAAGTCGTGCGTTATATATCCGGCAGCGGAATTGCAGCTAAATCGGGTTTTATGCTTGGACTCGGGGAGAACAGAGGATGAGGTAGTCAGAAACTATTAAGGATCTTTTTGCAGCCGGATGCAGAATTCTGACTATCGGCCAGTACCTGCAGCCGACAAGTGATCATATGGAGGTGGTTGAATATGTAACACCTGAAAAGTTTGAGGAATACAGACTCCTTGCACTTGAAACAGGATTCTCATTTGTGGAATGCAGCCCCCTTGGTCCGATCATCTTTTCATGCAGAAAAACATGTGAAGGCTCGATAAATTTAACTATATTGGCATAACTAAACATAAAATCGGTAATTGAGCTATAGTGTTGTATATAAGGATATTGGTCTTAAAGATTATAAGGAAACCTGGGATTACCAGGTAGATATCTTTACAAAACTTGTGGTCAGCAAAAAAAGCAGGACAGGCGAAGAGCATCCTCCGGTGAAAGCTCTTCCCGGGACTCTGATATTTGTTGAACATCCTCATGTTTATACACTTGGGAAAAGCGGACAGGAAAACAATCTTTTACTTGACTATATACAGCTTCAGGCAAAAGGAGCATCATTCTACAGAATAGACAGGGGAGGTGATATTACCTACCATGGACCCGGACAAATAGTTGGCTATCCGATTTTTGATCTCGAAGTTCTCAAAACCGGACTGAAGGAGTATATTTTTAAACTTGAAGAGGCAATAATCAGGACAGTTGGGGAATTTGGGATCAGCATCATCAAGACTGGACGGAGGAACAGGTGTATGGCTTGAACCTGAAATTAAAGGGAAGGCAAGAAAGATCTGTGCCATCGGTGTTAAAGGCCAGCAGGTATGTAACAATGCATGGATTTGCGTTCAATGTTAATACAGATCTGACTTATTTCAATAATATTAATCCCTGCGGTTTTACAGACAAAGGAGTTACTTCGCTGAGTAATGAGCTGGGGGATCAGACAGGATATTAATATGGTCAAGGGTCTGGTAAAGAAACATTTGCAGGAAGTTTTTGATCTTGAATGGACAAACATATAAAAGGATGGATAAAAGGTGGGTAGTGAAGGAAAAGGGCGATACTGCTGTTGTGAAACAACTTGCAGGCATCCTCGGAGTGTCTGATTCTCTGGCAAATCTGATGGTTCAGCGAAATATCACCTCGGCTGATGAGGCAAAGGCATTTTTTAATCCCAGTCTCGATTACCTTCATGATCCGTTCCTGATGAAGGATATGAATATTGCCGTTGACAGGTTGTCTACAGCAATAAAGAAAAATGAGAGAATCCTTGTCTACGGCGATTATGATGTTGACGGCACAACAGCTGTTGCACTGATGTATTCTTTCCTTAAGGATCAGTATTCAAATGTTGACTACTACATTCCCGACAGGTATAAAGAGGGATATGGCGTTTCATTCCAGGGGCTCGACTATGCCTATCAGACCAACTGTAAGGTTGTAATTACTCTTGATTGCGGCATAAAGGCCGTTGAAAAAGTCAAGTATGCCAGGACAAAAGGGCTGGATGTAATTGTTTGTGACCATCATTACCCGGGCGATGAGATACCAAAGGCACTGGCAGTTCTGGATCCGAAACAGCCATCATGCAACTATCCATACAAGGAACTTTCAGGCTGCGGCGTTGGATTTCAAACTTATTCATGCATATTCAAGGGTTCATGGAATTCCTTTCAGTGCCATTTATCATTATCTTGACCTTGTTGCTGTAAGCATAGCCTCCGATATTGTTCCGATAACAGGAGAAAACAGGGTAATGGCCTATTTCGGATTGAAACAGCTCAATGAATCACCACGAACAGGACTGAAAGAGATCATTCGTGAATCGGAAGTTACAAGGGCACTGACAGTAGAGGATGTGGTTTTCAAAATTGGTCCGAGGATAAATGCGGCCGGTCGTATGGAGACAGGCAGCAAGGCAGTTGAACTCCTTGTCTCAAGCGATACAAGGCTTGCCACAGGCATAAGCAAAGAGATAAGTAATTTCAATATTGAACGGAGAAGTGTTGACCGGATAATCACAACCGAAGCCATGAGGATGATCTCGGAAGATCAGCGGAATGTCAATTCAAGGACAACAGTACTTTATAATCCCACCTGGAAAAAAGGAGTAATAGGCATTGTGGCATCACGGCTTATTGAGACCTATTACCGTCCGACAGTAATCCTGACCGAATCAAATGGCTTTGCAACAGGTTCTGCCCGGTCGGTCCAGGGATATGATCTCTATCAGGCTATTGAAGCATGCAGCGACCTTCTTGAGAGTTTTGGCGGACATATGTTTGCAGCAGGATTGACTCTCAAAAAGGAAAATATTAAGCCTTTCATGGAAAGATTCGAAAGCCATGTTTACAAAACAATAACTGATGAACAGCTTATACCCCGGATCTTTATTGATACAGAACTTTCATTCTCTGAAATAAATGAAGATTTTTTCAAGACAATGAGTCTTTTTCAGCCATTCGGACCGGATAATATGTCACCAGTATTTGTTTCCAGAAATGTGTTTGATACCGGATCAGGCCGGATGGTAGGATCAAGCGGCGAACATCTCAAACTTGACCTTTGCCAGGAGTCAACCGGACAGAAGAGTTTTCCTGCAATTGCATTCAGCCAGGCAAACCATTTCGAATATATCAGGGGAGGGAATCCTTTCGATATTTGCTATTCACTGGAAATGAATGAGTTCAGAGGCAACAAGAATCTTCAGCTTGAATATCCGCGACATAAAAACTCTGAATTCTATATAACAATCTTCAGCTGGATCCTGAATTCACTGACATCACTCATTGCACCGGGTGAATCGCTGTCTGATGATATCCCGTATTTAAACCTTAATTCAGCCCTGTCTGACAATTTCCAGCCTGCCATCAGGTAAAAACGGCTTCCTTTTCCATACATTGCAGGTATGCTGAAAGAATAAAGCATATCATTCTCCCATGTATAGATCCTTGAATCATAATCATCTGTTGAGAAAATGCAGTATCGCAGCCAGAATGAAAGCGGTATATGCCTGAGCCTGTAGTTAATATCTTCAAACAGGAGAACACCCTTGCTTCCGGAAGGATCAACCTTTCTGAAATCGATCCTGGTTCCAAGAGTCAGATTATCCTGAATGGAGTACTTCACCACGATTTTTGAACTTCTTGTAATTACCTCTTTCAATGAAGGAATGCCGGAGGTGGAAGAATTGTTGACCATTGAATACCTGTAACTGTAAAGGCCGCTGATTTCCAGATTTTTCAGCAGGCATATATTTTATCCCTATTTCCCGTCTTCATACCACTCGACGGTGAGCTGCACCGGTATTTCAGCCATGGATAGTGCTGAATATAGAATCCTCCGTTCAGAAAGAGATGTTTTGCCGCTTCAAAGGTGAAATTTCCAAGAAGTGATTGCTCCGGATAACTTCCCGAACTGCCACCGGGACCTCTGCCATGAAAACCGGTATAGCCGGGTGAATATTTCCAGAACAGAAAATTAATTGTCAGCCGGTCTAGCCGGTCTGAATGAGAGCCCCTGGACGAAGGCATATTTTTTAATCTCATTTGCAGATAGTTCTCCGTACAGCAGGATTTTTTTGATCATGCCGTTATAATAGAACGGAGCAGACATTGCTTGTTCTGCCGCTGAAACTGAAAATCTTTTCAGGATCAGAGTAATCAGGTTTAACCGGCAGAGAGAATCTGTTTTCTGACAATGACATGCCAATCCTTAAATTCCTGAGATTGTATGAGAGATTTATCCCGAGCAGAGATTCGGAAGCAGCATCTTTTTTAAGAAGAAGGGTTGTTGTATTATGAGTGCCCGATTTATAAAGAGATTCTATATAGTCTTTGGAATAGCCTGAACCTGGAACCAAGTGTGGCATCTATGCTTTTGTCTGAATAAAGAAGTGAGATCTCCATTTTGTTTATTGAAATCACAGTTGCAATTCCGCGTAAAAAATTATTTTCATCCGTTGAAGTATATGGCTTGATTTCATTTGTAGCAGACATATAACCCTGCGAGGTAAGAGATAGTCCCGTGCTTATTCCTGTATTGATGTTTGTTCCCTGTCCGAACCGTGCAGAATAGTCACCGAGAATTACTCTTCGGACAACTCCTGTACCGTTATATGCTATGTTTGCTGAAAAAAAATCGGGAGTGATTGTCCCCGGACTGAAAAACTTTTCTCCCTGATCTTTTTCAAATGTAATACCGCCGGAAAAGCTTCCTGCTGTGAACTTGTATTTTGTAAGTATTTTCAATGCTGATCCGAGGTATGAGGTATCATGCTTTCCTGTTTTGAGTGAAAGATTTGTCATCAATGAGTTTCTGAGTCTGACAGAATCGGATATGATTGTTTCTGATGATGAAAGGTTGCAAAAGGGATTATCATCTCTGCGGTTGTTTTGTCAAATCCGGGGATGTAAGCAAGTTCATTGAATGAGATAATCTTTCCGGTTGAATGGGTATAATCAGTCAGGGCTTTTACCTGGAAATCAGAAAGAAAGAAAAGTCGGGCTATCTCATCCTTGCTGGAGGAGTTGAGGTTTACAGGATTTTCAGCGAGTTCATATAGCCGGTCTATATATGCGGTGGCGGCCTCCTGATCAGTTTCCGAGGCGGCAAGATCTTCAGCGATGCTGATTATTACTTCAGATATTTTAGATTCCTGGCTGATAAAAGTATCGGTTTAGATAATAACTATTGAGAAAAAGATATGTATTAAGAAGGTTTTTTTTAACCGCAAAGATCGCAAAGGTTTGCGCAAAGCACGCAAAGAAATAGTTATACAGTTATTGTATCTCATTGCAAGAGATTTATAACTATTTACAATCCTTCTGATGCCGTCTTTTAAAATGCGAAACATTGAAATTTATCAGCAATCCCATTTATATTTTCCAAGTTTCATGTATGTTAGGGTTTGAGCAAAATGAACCTCATTCAATGCGTCAACACTTTTAATTTCAATAACAACTTTTTTTTCGACCAGAATATCAATTCTATATCCGCATTCAAGTTTGACCTCCTCAAAAACCAAGGCATAGGTTTTTCCTTTTCAACAAAATAACCTTCCTTTTTAAGTCTGTAATAAAGACATTCCTTATATGCACTTTCAAGTAAACCCGGACCCAAGGATTTATGAATATGAATAGCAATTCCAATAATTTTGTTTGATAATTCATTTTCATTCATAATGGAAAATTCATTTGTCAAATAGTCTTCTTTGCGATCTTTGCGTAAGATCTTTGCGCCCTTTGCGGTTAATGGATTTTTTTAATTTTGATTAATGAATTTTAAAGATTAAGGAAACAGAGGAGGTTATCCCGAGCATTTCGTGGGTTGAGAATCCAAGGTCAATCTTCACAATTCCGGATTGATATCCCGTCCCGAAGCAGAACGAATTATTGTTCGTTACTGAATCCGGCTCTCAGCCAGAGATTTTTTACAGCCTCATATTCAAATCCGGTTCTGAGAATCGGTTTGCCGGTAGAACTCATTTCAGTTTCAGCCCCTGCAAAGAGAATTTTGCTCAGGTTGATGCCAGCCCCGACAGTGAGTGACACAGGCTGATTATTTTTTCGTAATGAATTAGGTACAGGATTGAAAAGATGGATTCCAATCCTGATATTGTCTGAAGCCTCTGCAATAAGCCCTGTTTCGAAAGTAATACACCGGTAATTATCATATTCTCCGGAAGTTCTTTCTGAAAAATAATCAATCTGTACTCCGGCTGCAATTTTTTCAGAGAGTCTCAGTCCGCAAGAAACCCCTGCCATATCTCTTTTAAAATCGGTGTAACCGAAATTGGAATATAGTGCACCCACAGAAGCTTTACCGGCTGGAATTAGCACCGCAGCACTCCTTGTTCCAAGTTCTTTGATCCCGAACCGGTTATCGTAGTTGACCCCGAATTATAAGGAATTATTATATGCGAGCAATGCCTGGTTATGGAATGAAGACCAGAATCCCTCCTTCATGACACAGGCATAGCCCATTCCGGCTTCACCGGCTCCGGCCTGAATGCCATACGGAATTCCGCCGGAGGCGGTCAATTGGAGGAATAAAATAAATATAGAAACAGATATTTTCAGCAGCGAGCTCAACTGTTTCAAAATGTACCCCTAAGGTACAAAAAAAGATAAATCCAGTCAAGAGGATTTAACTTTTTTTATTACTTCTATGTGGATCTCTGTCGTACCTTCTCTGTGGCCCTCTGTGTAACCTTTTAAAGAACTTACACAGAGAGCACACAGAGTCCCGGTGCTTCGGTTAACAGAGTTTCACAGAGGGAAAATTAATTTGTCTTATAGTCGTACTTTACATTCTGAAGTTCTTCATTGGCCTCTACGATCTTCTTCTTAAGTGATTCCTTGTATTTCACTAACCTCATTCAGAATTTCTTCATTCCCTGTTGCAATAATCTGGGCAGCTAAGATACCGGCATTCTGGGCTGCATTGATTCCAACTGTTGCAACAGGTATTCCCGGAGGCATCTGCAGTATTGAAAAGATTGAATCGAGACCTTCAAGGGAAGCTTTTATAGGCACTCCGATTACAGGAAGTGGAGTCATTGCTGCAATAACACCCGGAAGATGTGCTGCCATACCTGCTGCAGCAATAATAACTTTTATTCCGCGGGAAGCGGCATTTTTTGCAAATTTTTCAACCTCTTCAGGTGTTCTGTGAGCCGAGAGGGCATTCATCTCAAAAGGTATCCTGAAACTGTTGAGAATTTCAGCTGTTTTTTCCATTACAGGCAGGTCAGAAGTGCTGCCCATTATGATGCTTACAATTGGATTCATTTTAAATTAAATTAATTTAACTTACTGATAAGGACAAAAATAAGCTATTATTTTCATATTTTTGCACCGCCTTAACAGCTCAAAAATAACAGTGATGAATGAAATCCGTATACTTGATAAAAACTTCAGGGAATATATTCCTGAGACGGAGATCAAAGCCAGGATTGAGGAGCTTGCCCGGCAGATAAACAACGATCTGGCAGGAAAAGAGGTGATTTTTCTTGGGATACTGAACGGAGCATTTCTCTTTGCGGCAGATCTTTTCAGACGGATTGAATTCCCTGCAAAGATCTCTTTCGTAAAGTTTGCATCATATAAAGGGACAGATTCTTCCGGTGAAATTAAGGAACTCATCGGATGGAATGAAGATATACAGAACAAAACAATAGTTATAATTGAGGATATAGTCGACACAGGAAATACTATTGAACGTATTGTTGGCGAGCTTCTGATCAGAAAGGCAGCTGAGGTCAGAATTGCTGCGCTGTTTTTCAAACCCTCTGCTTATCTGAAGAATATCGACCTTGATTATGTCGGATTTGAGATACCAAATAATTTTGTTATAGGTTATGGTCTTGACTACGAAGGATATGGCCGTAATCTGCCATCTGTTTACACATTAGTATGTTAAGGGTGTGTAATACTGAATGTAAAAGGCAGACAATTTGTATAATTATTTTACACACCCCAATAAAATTTATTCTATTCTATGGTTAATTTTCTGATTTTTGGCCCTCCGGGTTCGGGTAAGGGAACGCAGTCTGTAAGACTTGCTGAGAAATTCAATCTGATTCATCTTTCAACAGGCGATATGCTTCGGGCTGAAATTGCCGCAGGCACTGAGCTTGGGAAAAAGATGAGCCATATAATGTCAAAGGGAGAACTTGTTCCTGATGAGGTTGTGATTGAGATGATTGCATTTAAGATCGATAACAGCAGGGATGCAGCGGGTTTCCTTTTTGACGGATTTCCGCGTACAGTATCACAGACTGCAGCGCTTGAGAAAATGCTGAACGAAAGAGGAATGAAGATCGACAGCATGCTTGTACTTGATGTTGATCATGATGAACTTGTGAAAAGGCTTATTGCCAGGGCTGAATTGTCAGGCAGACCTGATGACAAAGATCCTGCTGTGATTGAAAACAGGATTGATGTATATAAGGAAAAAACTGAACCAATCATTGAATACTGCAGGGAAAGAGGTATCTACCAGCCGGTTAACGGTATGGGAACAATTGAAGATATCTTCGGAAGGCTTTGCGGTTATATGAACAATCTAATTTAAACTCTCTGTGTAACTCTGTGCCTCCTCTGTGTTCCTCTGTGTAAGTTCTTTTTTTATTACACAGAGAGCCACAGAGTTTTCACAGAGGGCCACAGAGAAATAAAAAATTTATGAGCGGATCGAACTTTGTTGATTATGTAAAAATTTATTGCCGCTCCGGCAGCGGAGGCGCAGGTTCTGCTCATTTCCGCAGAGAGAAATTTGAACCAAAAGGCGGACCTGATGGCGGCGACGGCGGAAGGGGAGGGCATATTATTCTGAAAGGCAACGATCAGATGTGGACTCTGCTCCACCTGAAATACCAGCGTCATATTTTTGCAGGGAATGGCGGTTCAGGCAGCAAACAGCAATCTACAGGTGCCGACGGAAAGGATGTTACGGTCCAGGTCCCGCTTGGAACAATTGCCAGAAGCAATACTACAGGAGAGGTGCTTTTTGAGATCACCAGTAATGGCGATGAAAAAATCCTCGCAAAAGGAGGCCGGGGCGGACAGGGAAATACCCATTTCAAAACGGCGACTCACCAGGCTCCGCGTTATGCCCAGCCAGGAGAAGCCGGGTGTTGAAGAAGAATTTATCCTTGAACTTAAGATCCTGGCTGATGTGGGTCTTGTTGGTTTTCCGAATGCAGGTAAATCGACCCTTTTATCGGTAGTATCTGCCGCCAAACCTAAAATTGCCGATTATGCCTTCACTACCCTGGTGCCCAACCTTGGTATTGTCAGCTACAGGGACGACAAATCATTTGTTATGGCTGATATTCCCGGTATAATTGAGGGTGCTCATGAAGGCAAGGGTCTTGGGATAAGGTTTCTCAGACATATTGAAAGAAATTCAATGCTCCTGTTTATAATTCCTGCCGACAGCAAAAATATAAAAGGAGAATACGAAATACTTGTTAATGAACTGAAGATGTATAACCCGGAGCTTCTTGATAAAAAAAGAGTTCTGGCAATATCAAAATCCGATATGCTCGATGAAGAGCTCATTAGTGAGATCAGAAAGGATCTGCCTGACATTTCAAGAGTTTTCATCTCTTCACTGACAGGCCAGGGCATTACTACTCTCAAGGATATGATATGGAAAGTACTCAATAACGAATAGCAACCGGTTATGCTGGAAAGACTTGATCAGCAGCTTTTCCTGTTCCTGAATTCCTTAAATTCCCCTTTCTGGGATCAGGTTATGGCTGCAATAAGCAGCATACTGATATGGGTCCCGCTCTACCTTGCAATTCTTATTTTCCTTGGATTTAAATACAGGAGAAAATTCATAATAATTGTTCTTTTTTTAATTCTCGCTGCTACTCTGGCCGATCAGATATCAGTTCATCTGTTCAAGAATATTTTTCACCGTCTGCGTCCATGTCATGAACCGTCGCTCGATGGACTTGTTCATCTTGTGAACGGAAAATGCGGTGGATTATATGGCTTTGTATCATCCCATGCAACAAATTCATTCAATGTAGCTCTCCTGAGCCTGCTTTTTATAAGGAAAAGATGGTTCACAATCTCGATTATAATCTGGGCTCTGACAGTTGGTTACAGCAGAATCTACCTGGGTGTTCATTATCCCGGTGATGTGATCTGCGGTTCAATTCTGGGTGCATTGATCGGCTGGGGAATTTATGAGCTTTATAAGCTTACTGATAAAAAGATTCTTCAGCATAGAAAGTACTTTTCTTCAACCTGATTTTGCCCCTGCCCCCCGTAAAGGGAAATTTTTTTCAGTAATAGCTGTTTTTAGCCCCCCCTTGGGGGGGTTGGGGGGTGAAAAAGATCAGAGGTGAGTTTATTCAAATTAACTGATTTTTTGCATGTTCCTCATAAATCTCGAATCCCACGATCCCTTCTTTAATCTCGCCCTTGAGGAGGTGCTTCTTAAGAACAGCAAAGAAGAATACCTGATCCTCGGAATAAATGATCCGTCAGTTATTATCGGTAAACATCAGGCGGCACACAGGGAGGTTAATACAAAATTTATAACTGAGAACCAGATCCCTGTGATCAGAAGAATATCAGGAGGAGGGACAGTTTTTCATGATCCGGGAAACCTGAATTTCACTTTTATAAAAAATAGCGAAGAGGGAAAACAGGTTGATTTCAGGATGTATACCACGCCCGGTAATTGAGTTTCTCGTTTCACTGGGAATAGATGCGAGATTTGAAGGGAAAAACGACATAAAGGTCGATGGTTTGAAAATCTCAGGCAATGCTGAGCATGTTCACAGGAACAGAGTTCTTCATCATGGCACTTTGCTTTTCAGCTCCTCACTGAACATGCTGAAAAACTCAATCCGAACAGATAAATCCTGCTATGTCACAAGGGGTGTTGATTCCAATCCCGCCTCAGTAATGAACCTTAATGAAAAGCTTAAGGAATTCAGGGATATCAGGGAGTTCAGCAAAGAGATGATGCATTATTTCTCAGAAACAATTTCAGACCTGAGAGAGTATAACCTGTCAATGTCTGAGAATCAGGAGGCAATATCTCTTGCAGAAACAAAGTACAGGAGCTGGGAGTGGAATTTTGCCTATGGCCCCGAATATCTTTTTAAAAATGCCTTCCTGTTTGAAGATGAAACTCATATCTGTATCCTGAATATAAAAAATGGAGTTGTTATGAAGTGTACAATTGAAGGCAGCGGCAAATTGATGTCTGTTGCCGGAAAGCTTACACGGATGCAGACATATGGTTCCTGATTTTTTAAGAGTGTTTGAAAAAGAAAATATAGCTATTTCGGAAGAAGAGATTTTTAATTTCTTTTAATTTGCAGTTCTCTGTTCAGCATACCGTCATATTTGAAAAACAGTCCCGGCGTATGGATCACTTCAAATCGATAATTGTATGGATCACCGGACTGTGCTATATGGTCATTCTATTCCCTCTCACATTTATTATCTGGTTAATTGTTCTTCCCTTCGACAGACAGCGGTTTGTGACACACTGGGTGCTTGTATACCAGTCGGTAATCCTCTCTCAGGCATAATTCCCGTCTGGAAAATTCATACCGAAGGGAGGAAGAAAGCTTTGAAAGGTACAACATATGTAATAATCGCCAATCATCAGTCAATACTCGATATTCTCCTGATAAACAATCTGAGATACAGGTTCAGGTGGATCTCCAAGATTGAGAATGTAACTGTCCCGGTTCTCGGCTGGTATCTGAAAATGGCAGGATATATTACAGTTAACAGGGGTAATGAAGAAAGCAAGACGGAGATGCTTGATAAATCATATAAATTGTCTGAAACAGGGAATTTCAATCATGATTTTCCCGGAAGGCACCCGTTCTTCAGACGGGGAGATCGGATTTTATAAAAGAGGCGCCTTCCAGCTTGCAATAATGGCAGAGGTTCCTATCCTTCCGGTTGTGATTGACGGGACAGCAGGGATTCTTCCAAAACATGGTTTTAAATTGGGCAGCGGCTATCATATCAGGATTAAAGTACTTGATCCGGTCGCGCCTTCAGAATTTGGCACTGACAATCCTGATATTCTGGCAGGCAGGCTTAATTTATTGATGAAGTTCGGAGTTAAAATCTATCAGGAGAGGTGACGATTCAGAATGAAAAATCCTTGATCTGAAAAATATGAAAATATTAACAAGGTAGCAGTGAAATATGAGCCGTTTAGGTAGCTTTGTGAAATAATGCAGAATAATTTACTTAAAGAAAGATATCTCAGGGAGGCGGAAAGTTTCAGGATTCTTGAGGAAAAGGAGGAGAAAGCTCTTCTGGTCTTGTCGCTGCTGAGGCTTGTGATCTTTATCGGGGGCTTCATCCTTGTGTGGTTTGTATTTACCCTGAGCATAATTAGCCGGTTCTCTTTTATTGCCGGTAACTTGTAATTCTTTTCCTGTATCTGCTGAAGCTCTATTCGGAGCGTTCTGAAAAAAAAGCTTTTCTGGGCAATCTGGTAACTATAAACAGGAATGAAGCTGCCGCGGTAACAGGTGATCTCTCATCTTTTGAAGCCGGCGGTTTATATTCTGACCCTCATCACCGGTTTTCAAATGATCTGGATCTGTTTGGCCAGGATTCGCTGTTCCACCATCTGAACAGAAGTGTTACCGGATATGGCCGCGATATACTTGCCGGCTGGCTCACTGAACCCTTATCCACTGTCTGACGATCTTATCAGGCGTCAGGAGGCGATAAGGGAACTGGCTGCGAAGGAGAAGTGGCGCCATCAGTTTATGGCTTCGGGAATGAAGAAGCCTCTTGAGAGAGAACATATTGCCAGGCTGACGAGATGGCTTAATGAGGATCCTTCAATCAGATCCCCTTTTCTGAAAACTATTCTGATCTATATTCTTCCTTCAGTGTCAATTCTTTCTCTTGTATTAGTTGCTGCCGGTGTTTTTCATTATTCTGTTTTTACTTTTATATTTCTTCTTAACCTTTTTATTGTCTCCGCCGGAATAAAAAGCACAAACAATACGCACAGGATCCTGACAGGAATGCATAACTATCTGTCATCTGTATATCAATTGCTTAAAATATTTGACAAGGTATCTTTTGAATCTGTAATTCTGGATGAAATCAGCAGGAACATTGCCGGCAGCACGGTATCCGCTGCTGCCTCCGTCAACAAGCTGACGCGCCTGATTCAGGCATTTGACAGCAGGTTGAATATAATTGCAGGGTTTGTCCTTAATGGTTTATTTTTATGGGATTACAATTGCATATTCAGGCTTGAAAAATGGAAAACCGAAAACAGGAAGATTTTTCCGGGATGGATTGAGATGCTTGGGAACGGTTGATGCATATGTGAGCCTGGGCAATTTTGCCGGGAATAATCAGGGATTTGTTTATCCTTCGATATCCGGAAGCGGGCTTCTGTTTTCTGCCGTCTCGGCTGGTCATCCGCTTATAAGTGACGACAAGAGGATTTGCAATGATTTCATCCTTGAGCATGCCGGAAGTGTCTGCATTATTTCGGGTGCGAATATGTCGGGCAAGAGCACATTTCTCAGAACTGTTGCAGTGAATTATATCCTTGCGATGGCAGGGGCCCCTGTTTGTGCGGAAGAGATGATATTCACACCTTTAAAGCTTTTTACAAGCATGCGTACAACAGATTCGCTCTCGGAGAATGAATCATATTTTTATGCTGAGCTGAAGCGTCTTAAAGTGCTGAAGTCGGAGATAGAGCGGGGAGAACCGTTGTTATTTATTCTCGATGAGATACTCAAGGGCACAAATTCGGCGGACAAGAGCCTTGGATCGAGATTATTTATGAAGCGGATCGTTGAACTTGGTGGAACAGGACTGATCGCGACACATGATACAAGTCTCGGTGAGCTTGAGGATGAATATCCCGGAATAGTGTTCAACAAGTGCTTTGAGGTAGAGATTGAGGGTGAAACAATAAAGTTTGACTATAAGCTTCAGAATGGCATAACCCGCAAAATGAATGCTGCAATTCTAATGAAGCAGATGGGTATTCTGGAATAAAACCTGATCGTTTTTTCAACAATTTTCAACAATATTCAGATACTCATTAACCGGGCTTAATCTTTTGTTTATTCACTTTTTGCGGCCATCCGGCGGTAACACTTTCAGCAGGGTTGTTGAAAAATTGACAAATAATGCCTCGGGTAAATAGTTATCTTTGCCCAAAATTCTGCAAAATGTCAGTCGCATATTCGGAAGAACATATTAAAACCCTTGAGTGGAGAGAACATATCAGGCTTCGGCCTGGCATGTATATTGGCAAGCTGGGTGACGGATCATCTCAGGACGATGGCGTTTATGTTCTGCTCAAAGAGGTTATGGACAATGCCATCGATGAGTTCATGATGGGCAACGGGAAAAAAATTGATGTTTCAATTACCGGCCATGAGGTCAGAATTCGTGACTTTGGAAGGGGAATTCCTCTTGGAAAACTGCTCGACGCAGTTTCAAAAATGAACACCGGTGCCAAATACGATTCAAAGGCATTCAAAAAATCAGTGGGTCTTAACGGTGTGGGAGTAAAGGCTGTAAATGCTTTATCTTCAAGCTTTATTATTAAATCAATCCGTGACGGACAGATAAAGGTCATTGAGTTCGCTCACGGAATGACAATAAAGGATTATCCGGTTGAACCGACAACTGAAGAAAACGGAGTGGAGGTTATCTTTCAGCCTGACGAGGAGATGTTCGGGAACTACTTTTATATGTCGGAGTATGTTGATTCCATGTTAAAGAATTATGTGTACCTGAATGCAGGACTCATAATAAATTTTAACGGGAACAAATTTCTCTCGCGTAACGGACTTGCCGATCTGCTGAATGAGAATATGAACAGGGAGGGGCTCTATCCGATAATTCATCTGAAAGGTGAAGATATTGAACTTGCATTTACACATGGATTGCAATATGGTGAGGACTATTACAGTTTTGTAAATGGTCAGAATACAACGCAGGGAGGATCACATCTTCTTGCTTTCAGGGAAGCATTAGTCAAGACTATAAGGGATTTTTACAAAAAGGACTTTGATCCCTCCGATATAAGGTCATCCATAATAGCAGCAATAAGCATTAAAGTTGAGGAACCCATTTTCGAATCTCAGACCAAAACCAAACTGGGATCAAAAGATATGGGGCCTGAAGGGCCATCGGTCAGGAATTTTATAAGTGAGTTCATTAAGAAGCAGCTCGACGATTATCTGCATAAAAATCCGGAGACTGCCAGGATAATACTCAAGAAAATACAGGATTCCGAGAAAGAGCGAAAGGCAATTTCATCGATACAGAAGCTGGCACGCGACAGGGCCAAGAAGGTGAGTCTTCACAACAAGAAGCTCAGGGATTGCAGGGTTCATTACAATTCAAATGATGCAAACAAGCTTGATTCAACTCTCTTCATCACAGAGGGTGATTCGGCAAGCGGATCGATAACCAAATCAAGAAGTGTTGAAACACAGGCAGTCTTCAGTCTCAGGGGAAAACCTCTCAACTGCTTTGGACTGACAAAAAAGATTGTTTATGAGAACGAGGAATTCAATCTTCTTCAGGCTGCACTGAATATTGAGGACGGAATTGAAAACCTGAGGTACAATAATGTTGTGATTGCTACTGATGCAGATGTTGACGGGATGCATATCAGGCTTCTGCTGCTTACATTCTTCCTTCAGTTCTTTCCCGACCTTGTAAGAAAAGGACATGTATATATCCTTCAGACGCCTCTTTTCAGGGTCAGAAATAAAAAAGAGACCAGGTACTGCTATTCACCGGATGAGAAAGCCAGGGCTATTTCTGCCCTGGGATCAAATGCTGAGATAACAAGATTCAAGGGACTGGGTGAGATATCACCCGATGAATTTGCAAATTTCATTGGGAAGGATATGAGGCTGGAACCTGTGAGGATGAAGAAAAACGACTCAATAAATGGTTATCTCGAATTTTATATGGGAAAAAATACACCTGACAGGCAGGATTTTATAATTGAAAACCTGAGAATTGAGGAAGATATTGTTGAGGAGGAATTAGCGCCGATTCTTTAAGAAAGTGCAGGGATGTCTATGGAAGATCAAAATTTCGATATATCAAATACAGAGAACAGGGAGGACTCTGCTTCCGGACCTATAGCCCTTCATTCGGTTACAGCACTATCCGGTATGTACAAGGACTGGTTTCTTGATTATGCCTCATATGTAATTCTTGAAAGGGCAGTTCCTCATCTGCATGATGGTCTGAAGCCTGTACAGCGCCGTATACTTCATTCGATGAAAAGAATGGATGACGGGACGGTATAACAAAGTGGCAAACATTATCGGCCATACAATGCAGTTTCATCCTCACGGCGATGCGTCAATCGGCGATGCACTTGTACAGATCGGACAGAAAGATCTTCTTGTGGATGCCCAGGGTAACTGGGGAAACCTTCTCACAGGTGACGGTGCTGCCGCTCCGCGTTATATTGAGGCCAGACTATCAAAATTTGCACTTGAGGTAGTTTTCAACCACAAAACAACTGAATGGAAACTCTCATACGACGGACGTAACAAAGAACCAGTTACCCTTCCTGTTAAGTTTCCGCTTCTGCTTGCAATGGGTGGTGAAGGAATTGCCGTCGGCCTCGCATCAAAAATACTGCCGCATAATTTTAACGAACTGATAGACGCTTCAATAGACTACCTCGAGGGAAAGGAGTTTGTGCTATACCCTGATTTCCCGACCGGAGGCATGGTCGATGTGTCAAAATATAATGACGGTCAGCGCGGAGGCGCCATTAAGGTAAGGGCAAGAATAGAAAAAGTTGACAAGAAGGAGCTTATTATTACAGAGATCCCGTTCGGAAAGACAACTACAACCCTTATTGAATCAATTATAAAGGCAAATGAAAAAGGGAAGATAAAGATCAGAAAGATCGATGATAACACTTCGGCCAATGTCGAAATTGTTGTTCATCTTGTTCCCGGAGTCTCACCTGATAAAACAATTGATGCCTTATATGCATTTACTGACTGCGAATATTCAATATCTCCGAATACCTGTGTTATAGTTGATGATAAACCCTCATTCATGGGGGTAAGCTCAATACTGAAACATTCAGCTGACAGAACTGTGGAGCTTCTTAAGAGTGAGCTTGAAATACAGGCAGGCCGAGCTTCTGGAAGAGTGGCATATGTCGTCACTGGAGAAGATTTTCATCGAGGAGAAAATATATCGTGATATTGAAGAATGCGAAACATGGGAAGGCGTTATCGCTGCAATCGACAAAGGCCTCGACCCATTCAAGAAACTGCTTGTAAGGGAAGTTACAAGGGAAGATATAATTGCCCTTACAGAGATAAAGATCAAGAGAATCTCAAAGTTTGACGCCAAAAAAGCCGACGAACATATCAGGGGAATTGAAACTGAGCTTGAAGAGGTTAAAAACCATCTCAGGAATATTATTCCTTTTGCTATAAACTACTTCAGGCAGATAAAGAAAAAGTACGGCAAAGGAAAGGACAGAAAGACCGAGATCAGAAGTTTTGACACGATTGAAGCCACCAAGGTCGTCGCCAATAATGCAAAGCTTTATATAAACTACAAAGAAGGTTTCATTGGCACAGGACTGAAAAAAGATGAATTTATCTGTGACTGTTCCGATATTGACGATGTTATAGTTATCAGAAAGGACGGAGTCTACCTGATTACAAAAGTAGCTGAAAAAGTATTTGTCGGAAATGATATCCTGTATGCTCAGATATTTCTGAAAAATGATGAACGTACGATATATAATATTGTATACCAGGATGGTAAAGACGGTCCCATCCTTGCCAAGAGGTGCTCAATAGCTGGTCTGACCCGCGATAAGGAGTATAATCTTACAAGGGGCACTGCGGGCTCAAAGATTGTTTATCTGAGTGCAAACCCCAACGGGGAGGCTGAAGTGATCAAAGTGCATCATAAGCCAAAGGCCAGGCTTAAAAAGCTTGTTTTTGAATTTGATTTCGGACAGATGACTATCAAGGGCAAAAGCTCAATGGGTAATATTCTTACAAAAAATGCAATTCACAAGATCTACTCTCAAGGAGAAGGGGCTTTCAACCCTTGGCGGCAGAAAGATCTGGTTTGATGATTCGGTTTTCAGGCTTAATGTTGATGGCAGAGGGCTCTATCTCGGAGAGTTCGTCGGCGACGACAAGATTCTTGTGGTTACAAAAAACGGATTTTTCAGAATTGCAGGCTTTGACCTGTCAATCCATTTTGAAGACAACATACTAATAATAGAAAAATACAGACCAGGGAAAGTTTATTCAGTTATTTACTGGGATGCAGAGCAGAAATTTTACTACCTGAAGAGGTTTACAATTGAGGAATCCGAAAAACCTCAGTGCTTTATAAATGAAGATCCTGAATCAAAGCTTGTAAGCATAACCGAAGTTGAGTATCCCCGTTTTGAAATTTTCTTCGGTGGCAAGCATAAGGACAGGGAGAATGAAATTATTGAGGTGGCCGAATTCATTGGTGTTAAAAGTTATAAAGCCAAGGGAAAGAGAATGACCAACTATATGGTTGAAAATATCCAGGAGATTGAACCTGTTGTCAAAAAGGAATCGGCTGTTGTTCCGGACGAAAGTCCGGAGGAACTGCCTCCTCCTCCTCCTGTCATTCATGAGGATCCTGCACAGATGAAGCTTGAGTTGTGATGCTCAGCGGTAATAAAGTATATATAATCGGTTTTATGGGAAGTGGCAAGACCACCACTGGGAATGAAGCTTGCCGGTCTGCTGGGATGGACATTTACTGATCTTGACACGAGTATAGAGGAGCATACAGGTATTACAATTCCCGAGATATTTGCCACACATGGTGAAACATGGTTTCGCAAAGTCGAATCCGAAATGCTCAGAAACCTGTCTTCAGATACAAACATGGTGGTTTCAACAGGAGGCGGTGCACCCTGTTACGGAGACAATATGGACTTACATGCTTGAGACCGGATTGACATTCTATCTGAAACTCACGCCTGGTCAGCTAAAGAGCAGACTTGTCAGGCACTAACGGAGAAAGGCCTTTGATAAAGGATCTTGGGGAAGAAGGGTTGCTCAGTTTCATTGAAGAGAAGCTTGCATTTCGTGAAAAATGGTACAGCAGGGCAGAACTTACTATTTAATGGTTTTGATACTGATCTCAAGTTGATTCTATTCGCAAGTCAGGGCACGTTTTGGCGCCTGAATTTTACTAACACTTTTCAACATATCCGGCAGGCTCCCGGCCCCATCTGCCGGCATTCTCTGTACATATATGTATTGATCTGTATTTTAACAATATAATGATCAATCCTGTGTCATTATAGACCTCTCTCATAAAGCCGAAGGTTTGTGCATAAAAACAGTTCTAAACTCAGCGCCATTGTTCGTAACTAATAAAATCCGGCCGCAATTATATTGCTAATTTAGTGGGATATAATTTGTAAGAGGTATATTTATATGAGAAACAGTCTGTTTTCTCTCCATGGGATCGGATCGGGAGAGAAATACAAGGTATCAATGCTTTTGGCGCAAGCTCTGTTTCTGGGGATTTTTATCGGTGCATTTGATATCAGTGCACATTCGCTGTTTCTTGCAATTTTTGATGAAAAGATGCTTGCCAAAGCATACATAGCATCAGGACTGGCAGGAATTATTCTCTTATCCGGTTACTTCTTTCTCCAGGCCAGGATGAGATTACGGAACTTTGGTTTCCTAAATCTCATCGGAGTGGCAGTTATTACACTCCTGCTCTGGATCTGCACTTGTCAGCAATCACTCAAAATGGATTGTTTTCATTGTATTCATAATGCTCGGGCCGCTGAATATCATTTCAGTTATGGGTTTCCGGACTACTGTCGGATCAGTATTTGCTCATATTAAGGGGAAAAAGGTTATTTGCCGTAATTGATACTGCCCTCATAGTTGGAATTATTTTAATCTGCTTTGCAATTCCTCTTCTGTTAGCCCTTAATTTCAATTGCAGAATATTCTGTTATTAAGTGCAATATCAATATTTATGTCGGCTGTTTATTCAGGGCATTGCCGGTGGCAGGCTGCTAGTTGCCAGGAGGGATCATTGACAATCAGCCGAATGGATTTAAAAGTACTGATCTCTGTTCTTAACCTTTTTCGTGAAGAGAGTTATGCAAGAATTTTGGGGATCTTTATTATTCTCTCGGTAGTCTCAGCTTTTTTCATTCAGTATTCATTTCTGGCTGTCACAAGGGTAAGATTTCCTGCAGGTGAAGATATGGCCAGCTTCCTTGGGGTCTTTACCGGAAGTATTATGATCCTGACCCTTTTGGGCAAATTGCTTCTATTCTCTTATCTGTTAAAAATTACGGACTTAAAATCTGCCTTACAATTTCACCTGTCCTGCTCGCTGTTTTTACAGTTGCAGCAGTTGCATTTGGACTGGGGATGGGATATACAATTGAAACAGCCAGCGGATTTATGATATTCTTTATCCTTCTGCGCATTGATCAGGTTTCTGTCAAAATCGATGGATGACTCAATTGAATCTCCAACATTCAGGGTGCTTTATCAGACAATTGACGAGAAACTGAGATTTGGAGTACAGTCATTCATGGACAGTGCTGTAAAAGAAGCAGCAGCTTTCCTGGCAGGATCTGATACTTGCCGGCATTGGCGTTCTGAGTTTTATCAGGCTTGATTCATTTCTCAGTTGATCCTCCTGATTATCCTTGCAGCCTGGGTGTTTGTTGCATTCAGGGTCTATCATGAGTACAGGAAATCTATCAGGAGAGGTTTGGAATTGTTAAAATCTGAAAACATCAGCTCCTGATGAATACAGGGAGCCGCGTGATCTTCAGGAGCAGGTTCTTATGGGGAAAGAGCTTTTCTTCTCGATTATTTTAACCTTATCTCAGGTGATCTTTCAATATTTGAAAAAACAGATAACCGGTTCTATTTTAAAAAGATAATTGATCATACAATTTCAAAGAAGGATATTAATCTACTTCCCCTTATCAGGAAGATGGCCGGAAAGAACTCTGATGAAACAGATAAGAAGCAGAAGTGCGGAGATTCTGAAAAACATTGATGCAGCTTTCGTCAGGATTGAAGAAGGAAGATGAAAGAATCAATTCTGCAAAAAAAGTCTTATCGGAAACAAGAATGCCGCAGACAACTGAAATACTGAGGTTGCTCAGGGATAAATCACTCGAATCGAAGAGGCTCGCAATCTATATGATAGGGAAATTCAGACTGGCCGACATGCTCCCGGAGGTATGTGAGTGTCTTAATATCCCCGGACTGGAAACCGATGCTGCTGCAGTACTCAGTGCATTCGGAAGCAGTGCTGAAGAGCAGCTTATCAGATTCTATCTGATTTCATCAGGCAACATAAACTGCAAGCAAGACGATTCTAAGGCTTCTTGTCAAGAGCTTGCGTTAACCGAGGGCAGCGGGTTCCTTTTTTCACGTCTGTGGTCCAATTCAAGACAGCTGAAGGAGGTCGCTCTCAAGTGCCTGATAGATTGCCATTTCAAGCCCTCCGCATGACGACAAGGAACGTCTTAACCTTCTGATATCAGAGGTAGTTGGTATAATCACCTGGAATCTTTCAGCAAAAAGATGCCTCGAGAAAAACAATGATACGGTTCTGCTCAGAGAGATCAATAAGGAACTTAACAGGTGGAGCAGTTTCCTTATAAATATTCTCTCAATCACCTATGATGCTGCCGCTGTTACACGCATAACGGAAGAATCTTGAGTTCGAGACTATTGAAAGTGTTCATTATGCACATGCAATTATTGATATTATCGTTGATGAATCAATAAAGGCCAAAGATAATCTATCTGCTCGATGCGATTCCTGATGATGAAAAGCTCAGGAATCTGAACAGGTTCTTTCCAGTCGAAATCCCAAACTATGTCAAGCTGCTCGAAGATATTCTGAACCGTGACTATAACATGCTGAGTATTTGGACAAAGGCATCCGTATTAAGAAATCTCCCGTCGATCAGTGATAATGAAATGGCAGAATCTGTAGTTGCACTTCTTTTCAGTCCGGAAAACCTTCTCCAGGAAGAAGCAGTCAGCCTGATTGCACGTTCAGACATTAAACTCTACAAATCAGTCTATGGCAGAATACCGGTGGCGATACGAAAAAACCTTGATAAAATAATTGACAAAGAGACTGATAAAAAAGAATTTCTATACGAAAAGATACAATTTCTTTCAGCCCGTTTTGAAGGAATAATTGAGGAAGATCTGCTGATGCTGGCAAAAAGGATGAGTTATTTCAACGATGTAAAAACATTTCTCCTCTTCCCTTCCTGATGGATATATTCTCTGGGATCTGACAACAGGAACTGATGCTGCTGACGGATCTTTTTTCTACACCTCCGAAATGGAAGAGGTGGTTAGATAAGATAAGCGGTAGCGGACATCTGTCAATATATATTCTCTCATTCAGCGCACTGAATGAATTTCTTTATCAGTTCCCTGATAACAGTGAGATTATACTGACATATTTTGAAAACCATGACAATTAACATGATTGAAAATCATTACAGGGAAGCCAGGAGTGACTGAAGAACATTTTAACAGAAAAAGAACAACTGTTTTACGGATTAAATTAAAGCAAAGGAAATTACCTGATTACAGGTTTAAAATATTGTAACTCATAAATCATTATGGGACCATTTACTGACAATAAAAATTTCAACCCGTTCCCCGGGCTCAGACCCTTTTCCACATCGGAAAGCGACTGGTTTTTTGGGAGGGATGTTGAAATGGAGGAAATTTACACGAAGCTGCTGAGCAACAGGTTTATTACACTGATTGGCTCATCAGGGTGCGGTAAAACTTCACTTATAAATTGCGGACTGATACCTCTTGTAAGACATCACCATATAGATGGTGAATCTGAATGGCAGATTATTTATTTCAGACCCGGTAATGATCCGATTGGTAATCTGGCAATTGCAATCTCTGAGGAGTTGTCTGTTTCAGGTCATTTTCAGACTGACTGGAAAACAATTCAGTCGGAACTCTACGATAATCCCGATGGAATAGGATCAGCGCTGAGAAGATTTATTTCAAATCCGCAGCAAAAGGTTCTGCTTGTTATAGATCAGTTTGAAGAGCTTTTCAGACTTGCCGCCCGTGGGAAAAAGGAAATAGTATCGGCCTCTGTCGCAAAATTTGTCGGATTAATGGTTGAGGTAATAAATCAGCCTGACGAAAATATATTTCTCAATTATCTCCCTCCGATCAGATTTTATCGGTGAGAGTTCACGTTATCATGGTCTTACTCAGCTTATTAATAACAGCAATTACCTGTTGCCGGAGCTCAACAGTGAGAATTACAGAAGAGTTATCGAAGGGCCTGTAATAAATGCAGGTGCAAAGATCGATCAGAATCTTGTATTAAATGTTCTGAATGATCTGGGAGGACGTCCCGAACAACTTCCGGCCCTGCAGCATGTGATGTCAAGGACCTGGGCACAGTGGAGGAAAATTGATGAGCCCGGCAGACCGGTAAGCACTCCGGATTATGAATCAGTGGGCAGACTCAGCTCTGCAATGTCGGAACATGCCGAGGCTGTTTTTGCAGATCTGAGCAAGAGAGGAAAAGAAATCTGTGAGGTGATGTTCAAGGCCATAACCGAGAAGAGTACAGATAACCGGGGCGGCACGAAACCCGGTCAGCGTCAACACAATAAAATATATTGCATGTTGTACCAGTGAGGAGCTGTTTGAGGTAATTGAAAAATTCAGGGATCCATCAGCATGTTTCATTACTCCGCTTTCCGATATTGCACTTGCTGATGATTCAATTATTGATCTGTCGCAGGAAATACTCATAAAGCTTTGGCCCCGGCTTAAAGGACTGGGTTGAAGAAGAGGCAGCATCAGCAAGGATGTATCTGAGGTTGTCAGAAGCATCAGCAATGTATCAGCAGGGAAAGACAGGACTTTGGAAAATGCCCGATCTGCAGCTGGCTATAAACTGGAGGGAGCAGCATAAGCCGACTCTTGCCTGGGCTGAACGGTATAATCCGGCTTTTGAGAGAGCTATGGTTTATCTCAGGACAAGCGAAAGAAGATATGTTGAAGAAGAGGCAAATAAGCTCAGGATTCAGAAGAGCAGGGTACGGAAAATCCGTATTATTGCTTCCGGGCTTGGTCTGATTGCACTAATTGCAATCGGTTACATGTTGCAGAGTATTGAACGTCGGGCAGAAGCCGACAGGCTCGACAAAGGATGCCGAGACGCTGCTTGTTCAGGCTGTCAAGGCTAAACAAAGAGTCCGATTCCTCATCACTTGTGGCACTTGGAGCAGAAAGATCTTGCAGATTCAGCTGCCAGGATGGAAAGTCTGAAAGCTCAGGATGCCAATGTTAAAGTCAGAATATATGAAGACAGGAGTCAAAAGGCCGAGCAGGAAGCTGCTGAGGCATTGAGCGGCAGAACATGGCTCTCAGACAATCGGATTCAGTAAAACGTATCAGCCTGCTTGCTTATGAGGATGCGAGGATAGCCACTGAACAGAAAAATGAGGCGCTTCGTCTCAGGATGCTTTCAGTCGGAAAGGCAGTGTCTGTAAAATCGTGTACTGTTGCAGGGACAGAAAGAGCTTCAGGCGCTTGCTTGCATTTCAGGCTTACCTATTTAACAGGAAAAACAACGGACCGGACAATGATGCAGATATATACAACGGTCTTTATAATGCTGCCACGGCAGAACGGCAGCAGCCAGTACAAATCTTTCGTTGGACATAACGGTGATGTAAGAAGTATCGCATTCGTCCCGGGGAAAAACGAATTTTTTACTTCAGGCACTGATGGCAAGGATACTTAAATGGACTCTAAACGGACCGGATAAGACATACCAGGTAGTTTATTCGGGAAGTGACATTGTAAATGTCCTTGCTGTGAGCCCCGATGCCGGATGGCTTGCCTGCGGAAGTGAAAATTCCTCTATACGGATGATACCTCTGAAGGGTACAGAAAAGAGTTTTGAAATGAACGGGCATACAGGAAAGATCAAATCGCTCGTATTCTCCTACGACAGCAGGAACCTATATTCTGCAGCTGTTGATGGCAAAGTTCTTAAATGGGCGATAAATGCACGAACCTATACAGATGTTTCTACAGGTCAGACCCAGATTGCTTCAATAGATATATCCTTTAATGGACAATTATCTGGCAGGGGTAAGTACTGACGGAAAGGCAGTTGTCTGGAATCCGGCCGCCAGCTCTGATAAATTCACTATTGAAACAGCAGGGAAAAATTTCAGGGTTGTAAAGTTCAATCCTGATAACAACCTGCTTGCACTTGGCGATGATCAGGGGAATGTTGAGCTTTGGGATGTCAACTCTTCGAAGAAAGGTATCGTCAGTGAAAGCGCATAATGCACAGGTAAATGATATAAGGTTTAACACAAAGCTGAATCAGATGGCAACTGCCGGTGACGACAAAGCCATTAAGCTGTTCAATATCAGGGATCCGCGTGATCTTTCAGATCCGCCGGTATCGCTGACCGATAATACCGGGATAATTCTTGTAATTGAATACAGCTCCGACAGCAAAGCCATTATTTCAGGCTCTACCGAAGGAGGAGATAATCTTGTAAGCCGTCCCACTCATATTGACTATATTGTTCCTGAGATCTGTAATTATGTAACAAGGAACATGAACCAGGATGAATGGAATACTTATGTCGGTAAGGATATTGCCTATGAAAGAACATGCCAGGGCAAGAGCTTCAATATAAAAATCGAACCGATAAAATAGCTTGGCTTTTTAACCGCAAAGGACGCGAAGGCTTGCGCAAAGAACACAAAGACAAAACATTGATATTAAGTGCTTTGCGATCTTTGCGTCTTTGCTTAGCGAACTCTGCGGTTAATGGATTTCGACTTTTTCAATAGCAATATCCCCTGCCCACACCGAATTCACTGAATGAGAATAATTGAATATTTTAACTAAATTTGCCGCAGATCTGGTACCCTGAACAAGGGTACCTTGTTTTATGTTTATATACTATTTATTGGTAACCGGACAGTTTCTAAGGATGATTCGGATAATTGACGGTTATATATACCTTATTATAATTGTAAGATGAAGAACAAAAAAGCTTTACTGATGATACTTGACGGATGGGGTATCGGTGATGGTTCAAAGGCGGATGTGATTAGCCAGGTACCTACTCCTAATCTTACTTATTATAAAAATAATTTTCCCACAAACAGGCTTCATGCTTCAGGTGAAGATGTTGGACTGCCTGACGGACAGATGGGAAATTCAGAGGTGGGGCATCTTAATATTGGTGCAGGAAGAGTCATTTACCAGGATCTTGTAAAGATCAATAAGGAATGCAAGACAGGTGAGATAAAGAAAAACAAGACTCTGACAGATGCCTTCTCATATGCCAGGGAGAAAAACAAACAGGTTCATTTCATGGGATTGATGTCCGATGGTGGTGTTCATTCTCTCGACAAGCACCTGTATTATCTCTGCGATATGACGATGGATTACGGATTGAAGAATGTCTTCATTCATGGCTTCGGCGACGGCAGGGATACTGACCCCACGAAGCGGAGTGGGTTACATGAAAAGTCTTGTTGAGCATCTTGACAAATCAAACGGAAAGGTTGCTTCTTTTATCGGAAGATATTATGCAATGGATCGCGACAAGAGATGGGAGAGGGTTAAAGAAGCATATGATCTTCTTGTTAATGGAACCGGCACTCCAACAGTGAATATCATCGATGCAATGCAGGATTCATATGATGAAGGTGTTACTGATGAGTTCATGAAACCCATTGTTGTTACAGATCAATGACGGAAAAGCTATCGGAAAGATAAAAGAGGGAGATGTGATAGTCTTTTTCAATTTCAGGAACGACAGGGCAAAGGAACTCACAATTGCCCTCACACAGAAAGATATGCCGGAATTTGGTATGAAAACAATTCCTTTATATTATTGCACAATGACACCTTATGATTCAACCTTCAAGGGACTGCATATAATTTATCCGAAGGAAAATGCAGACAATACTATAGGTGAGGTACTTGCAAATGCAGGAAAACATCAGCTGAGAATTGCTGAGACAGAGAAATATGCTCATGTAACATTCTTCTTTTCAGGAGGAAGAGAAGAAAAATTTAAAAATGAGGAGAGGATAATGATCCCGTCACCCAAGGTGGCAACTTATGATCTTCAGCCCGAAATGAGTGCATATGGAGTTAAGGATGCTGTTATAAGGGAAATAGAAACAGGGAAATTTGATTTTATCTGTCTGAATTTTGCAAACGGCGATATGGTTGGTCATACAGGTGTATATGAAGCAATTGAGAAAGCTGTTACAACAGTTGACATATGTGCCGGAGCAGTAATAAAGGCTGCCTATAATGCAGGTTACAATGTAATGATAATTGCCGATCATGGTAATGCAGATAAGGCAGTGAATGAAGATGGATCTCCGAATACGGCTCATTCGCTTAATCCTGTTCCGCTGATTCTTGTAACCGATGATTATAAAAAGATTAATGAAGGAATTCTTGCCGATGTGGCACCCACTCTGCTGACAATATATGGGAGTGCCAATTCCGCCGGATATGACAGGTAAAGTACTTGTATAATTTTCTCTGTGTCTCTCTGTGCCTTCTCTGTGTTCCTCTGTGTAAGTTCTTAAAAGGTTTCACAGAGTTTCACAGAGTTTTCACAGAGATTCACAGAGGCATATCAGGGTAAATATTATTTCACAAAATGCTCAGAATTGACGATACCATATTCAGTTTTGATATTCTTGAAAAGAAATTCAGATGCGACCTTGCCGCCTGCAATGGCAACTGTTGCAGGTATGGTGATTCAGGAGCGCCGCTGGATGATGCGGAAGTTAAGATCCTCGATGATATATGGCCTGAGGTTAAACCCTATCTGCGACCGAGGGTATTGAGATCAATTGAAGCCAGAGGAAAAAGCATTAAGGATTTTGAAAATGATTGGGTAACTCCTCTCATAGGCGATGCTGAATGTGCTTATACAGTTTTGAAGGATGGAATATATATGTGTGGAATCGAAATGGCATGGTTTGATGCAAGAATCTCCTTCAGAAAACCGCTCTCCTGTCATCTTTTTCCTGCAAGGATTAAATACTATTCAAATTTCAGGGCGGTCAATTACCAGGAAATCGCTATCTGTTCTCCTGCGCTTAACGACAGGGAAGAGTGAAGGAATCTATGTTTATGAATTCCTGCAGGGAACCTCTTATAAGAGCCCTGGGAGAAGAACTTTATGGTGAATTGTGTATCGCAGCCGTTGAATTAAGAAAAAGCGGCCAGATCAGCTGAATTATTTCATTAAGGAATGATAATTTCATTTCCCGGGAAAAGATGTTTTGTTACATTTTCTAGGAGTCATTTAACAAAACTTTTCTTGCAGCTTTCCTGCAGCCATTAATATTTTAATGTTTAACATATACTTAAACAATAATTATATTATTCCGATCTGAAAGAATCAAATTTATATTATTAAAACATATATTTGGTTTTTGATTCCCTGAGAATTGATCAAGAGATATTAATTATTATTAAGCTTTTTCCTGTTTGGGCTTGAAACATAAAAATATGGCATCATGGCCTGACATATATTAATCCGGTTAATAGTCCATGAATTCAGAACTGTAGTATTGGCAATAATTATAAATGCATCCATATATTTTGCATCTGTCTGATTATTATTAAGAAATTTTGTTTTGGAATTAAATAAAGTTCCCATATATTTGGCAGGTTAACTTAAAACCTAAAACTAATTCGTATGAAGAAACTATTTCTACTGATTGTTTTGTTTGTGTTTGTAAGTGGTTTAACACTGATGGCACAGACAAGAGTCATTACAGGTAAGGTTTCCTCCTCGGTTCAGGGAGAGGGACCAATTCCAGGGGTAACTATTGTTGTTAAAGGAACAACAATCGGAGCCTTAACAGATGCTGATGGAAATTTTTCAATCACAGCGCCCGCAAATGCAACAACCCTTGTTTTCTCTTATATAGGGATGAAGACTCAGGAAGTTGCAATCGGTCAGGGTTCAGTTGTCAATGCGACACTTGAGGCTGATATGGTTGGATTGAATGAGGTTGTTGTAACCGCCATGGGTATCTCTCGTGAGAAAAAATCTCTTGGATATGCTATCCAGGATATTTCCACAAAAGAGATTTCACGGGCAGGAAATACAAACCTTGCATCTAATATCTCTGGTAAATTTGCAGGGGTTGAGGTCAGACAGGCATCAGGTATGCCAGGATCTCCTTCTACAATTCTTATCAGGGGTGCACGTTCATTCGGAGGCAACAACCAGCCACTCTATGTGGTTGATGGTATGCCAATTGAAAGTGGTGCCGACTATGATCAGAACGTAACAGGTTCGTATGCTTCGGCAAGGTCTATTGACATTGACCCAAACAATATCGAATCAATCAACGTTCTTAAAGGTCAGGCTGCAGCAGCACTTTATGGTCTGCGCGCATCAAACGGTGTAATTGTAATTACAACCAAGAGTGGTAAAGGTGGTGCAAAAGGTGTTCCGGTTGTGAACATTACTTCATCATTTACCGCTGATAAAGCAGCTGTTCTTCCTGATGTTCAGCAGACTTATGCACAGGGTTATTATAACGGTGATGTCAATGATGAATCAGACAGGGCATTTATCCCTGCTTTCTCCTATTCATGGGGACCTAAGATTTCCACACTTCCTGATGAACCAACCTATGGTGGTAACAGCCGTGGTCATTCAGGCCAGTGGTTTGATCCTTATAAAGGTGCATGGGTTAATCCTGTTGCTTATAATAATCCTAAAAACTTCTTTGCAAGACGGATCAACATTTTATAATGGTATTAATATAAGTAACACTTCAAATGCAGGAAGTTACCTTTTTGGTGTAAGCTCAACAAACCAGAATGCAATTGTTAAGAGTTCAGGCATGGACAGGTATACTGCAAACCTCTCAGCAACATACTAATTTTGGAGACAAGTGGAAAGGTGGCTTTACAGGCAACTATTCTGATGTCGCTATTAACAAGATCCCTTCAGGTAATGACAGCTGGTTATTCACAGTAATGGGTGCTCCTGCATCATTTGACCTTATGGGTACACCTTATCATCATGGAAGGCGCTCTGGGTCAGTATCGTCAGATAAGTTACAGACGAGGCGCAGTTGGTGAAAACCCGAGATGGGCTACTCGAGAATAACAAATTCCTTGAAAGAACAAGACGTTTCTTTGGTAATACCTTCCTTGAATATAATCCGGTTAAATGGATGAATGTAAGATACCAGGTTGGTGTTGATACATATTCAACGGATAATGAAAACGTTTATGAGATGGGTAGTGCAAGAAATGGTCAGGCTCTGCCAACCTCAGGTAAGTATCCTACACCCGATAATCCTGTTTATGGTTACAGGGCACCAACAGGTGGTTCAATAGATAATTATGGTGTTAACAAGTCAACCATAAACTCTCTGTTAAACATTACCTTCACACATAATATTACTGATGATCTGAATATGATACTTGTCGTCGGTAATGAGTTCAATGATTCAAAGACCCGTACATGGACAATGAGCGGATCGGGATTTGTTGTACCGGGATGGCAGAATATGTCAAATACTACTACTCAGAATGCAGATGAAGCAAAATACTGGGAAAGAACAGTTGGTACATATGGTAACCTTGCTCTCGCATTCAGGAACAGTCTTTACCTGAATGCTACAGGCAGATATGATGTCGTATCAACCATGCCTCGTGGCGCCCGTTCATTCTTCTATCCTTCACTTTCTCTTGGTTATGTCTTTACCGAATTACCTATGCTGAAAGGCAACAAGATTCTTAACTATGGTAAGATCAGAACCTCATTTGCACAGGTTGGACAGGCAGGTACCTATAATCAGAAGGTATATGTTCTCGGTGGCGGAGCCAGCGGTTTTCTTAATGACGGTATAGTATATCCTCTCGGAGGTGTTTCAGGTTTCGAACCTGACCGTACATTATATGACCCCGATCTTAAGCCACAGAACACCAAGAACTGGGAAGCTGGTCTTGAAATGAAATTCTTTGATAACCGTATTGGATTTGACTATACATATTCAGATCAGACAGCTACCGACCAGATCTTCTCTGTTCCAATGGCAGGATCCACAGGATATGACTATTTTGTGACCAATGCAGGTGAAATGACATCAAAAGCTCATGAACTTGTTTTCCATGTAAGTCCTGTCAGAACCAGCAATTTCGAGTGGGCTATCAATGTTAACTTCACAAAGATCAAGAATGAGGTTGTAAAACTTGCCGAAGGAATTGAAAGCGTTCAGCTTGCAGGTTTTGAAACACCTAACGTAAGAGCATATGCAGGTAATACTTATCCTACAATCTACGGAGAAACTCTTGCAAGGGATGACAAAGGCAACATTCTGATTGATGATGATCCTACAAGTTATTATTATGGGATGCCTATTTCAGGCGGTGCCGGCAAAATCGGTGATGTATCACCTGACTTTATAATGGGTCTTACAAATATCCTTACCTACAAATGGATCACTCTCACAGCTCAGCTTGACTGGAAGCAGGGTGGAGACATTTATTCAGGTTCAAACCGTCTTATGGGCCTCTATGGTTCTGCAGCATTCACAGAAGATCGTACTAACACCTTTCCAGTATAAGGATACTGAAAATTCAAAGGGTGTTGGTGTTCTTGCTTCAACAGGCGAACCGTAAACAATATAACCCGTGGCGGACCAAATGACACCTGGGCTTATACAGATTTCTACAGTGATATCATGGGAACCATTGATGAGATGAACGTATATGAGACATCATATATTAAACTCAGGGAAGTTTCATTGAACTTTCAGTTGCCGAAGAGTATAATTGCTCCATTAAAATTAAAGGGTGCATCCATAAGTCTTATCGGACGTAATTTCCTGCTCTGGTCAACTCTTCCAGAATGTTGATCCTGAGACTTCACAAGGTATGGGTAACGGTGTTGGCGGTTTCGAATACATGTCTCTTCCACAGACGAGATCTTTCGGAGCTACACTCAACCTGACTTTTTAATATCAGAACTAATAAATGCTATAGAATATGAAAACATTCAAAATACTTCTCATTACAATAGCCGCGTTGCTGATAAATTCCTGCAGCGAGGATGTTATGGATAAGGTCAATAAGGATGTAAACAATGCACTTAACATGAGTGCGCAGAGTGAACTTCCTGATGCTATTCTGAAGACTGCCTTTGATAACACCGGAACAGATATTGCGTGGTATGCAACAGTATATATTGAGCACAGTACCGGTACCTGGGCTCAGTCATCTGATGCTGACAAACGTGTTGGCCAGACAAGTGCTACCCTCTTTAATAACAACTGGGTCTTTCTTTATGAGACACTTACGATTCTTGATGATATCATGGCGAAAACAGACCCGGCAACAGGTACTGAAGATAATCTTTATGCCCGTGGTATAGCACAGATCCTTACTGCTTACAATCTGGCTATTCTTACCGATATGTGGGGTGAGGTTCCATGGTCGGAGGCAAATAAAGGTGCCGAAGCTCTTCAGCCTAAATATGACAAACAGTCTGAGATCTATCCTCAGATCATACAGTTGCTTGATGATGGAATTGCAACAATGAACAGCGTTGCAACTTTTTCAACAAGCGGTGACTTTATTTATGGTTGCAAGCTGCAAGTACTGCAAAAGCTAAATGGGTGAAGGCTGCAAACTCTCTCAAGGCTCGTTACAGCCTGAGACTGTCGGCTGTTGATCCTGCTGCTTCAACGAAAGGCATTGGCTGCTATTGCCGCCGGTGGTTTCACAAGCAACGCTGATAACTTCTCATTTGCAAAATATGAAGCAACTGCAACCGGTGAAAACCCATGGTATCAGTTCCTGAATGACAGGACTCACCTGTCGGCAAGCCAGACGATCTACGATCTGATGAATGCCAGAAGTGATCCAAGGATCCCTGTATATTTTCTTCAGGTTGATGGTGCATATGCACCTGCTCCTAATGGAACAGCTACAGAATCACAGGGAGGCTTGTACTCAACATCGGCTCTTACAGCCAATGGACAGACTGCAGCTACTCCTCTGATGACCTATCATGAACTTAAGTTCATCGAGGCTGAAGCTAAATTCCGCACTTCGGATGCTACATGGCAGGCTTCTCTTCAGGAGGCTGTTGAGGCTAACTTTTTGTTCCAGGGACTTACCGTGGCAGAGGGAACTACCTATTTCACAGATCAGGTTCTCCCATTGCTTACAGCAGGAAATGAACTTAAAGAAATTCTCACCCAGAAATACATTGCTTTCTATGAATTTGAAGCTATCGAAGCTTATAATGACTACAGAAGAGAGCCTACATTCCTTACTTTGAATAACCCATACAACTTAACTGCTTCAGCAGGATTTGTATGGAGGTTCCCGTATCCTTCAAGCGAAGATGCTTCTAACTCAGCCAACATCCCCGATATCGATGTCTTTGCAGACAAGGTATGGTGGGCAGGAGGCACAGAAAACTAGAGTTCTTCCAAAATATAATAAGGAGGCTGTCTGCATAAGACAGCCTCTTTTTTTTCAATGAATTAAGGTTTCTGTTTTCAAAATTGATTCCTGAAAGATCTTTTGCCCGGAAAGAATAACTGCTATGCAACATCCCCCAAACAGTGCCGGCCCCCTGCCTTTTTTACTCAGAATAAATATATGAGATTGATCTGGTATCTTCCAGTTATTAATTTCCCGGGGTTAAATTCTTATAGTTTCAGAGCAAATAAGCGACATTTCCTTGATTTTTGAAACATTAGTACTATATTAGCCTTGTTAATTTAAAACCTAAAACTAATTCGTATGAAGAAACTATTTCTGCTGATTGTTTTGTTTGTGTTTGCAAGTGGCTTAACACTTATGGCACAGACAAAAGTGATTACAGGTACGGTCACCTCCTCCGTAAATGGGGAAGGTCCGATTCCGGGGGTTACTGTTATGGTTAAAGGCACCACTATTGGTGCTTTAACAGATGCTGATGGAAAGTATACCATTACTGTGCCTTCAAGTGCAACAACTTTGATTTTCTCCTATATCGGGATGAAATCAAAGGAAGTTGAAATTGCAGGACGTTCAGTTATTGACGGGATTCTGGAATCCGACGTTATCGGTTTGAATGAAGTTGTTGTAACTGCTCTTGGTATTACCCGCGAGAAAAAATCTCTCGGATATGCTGTTGAGGAAGTAAAAGGAGACAACCTAAGTAAAACCAAAGAATCAAACTTTGTTAACTCTCTTGCCGGTAAAGTATCTGGTGTGCAGGTCAAGCAGTCAAATACAATGGGTGGTTCGGCAAACATCCTTATCAGGGGTACCAAATCGTTAATGAGCAACAACCAGGCTTTATTTGTTATTGATGGTGTTCCTCTCGATAACAGTATAACCAATACAACATGCTCAGATCGATGGTGGCGGAGGATATGACTACGGTAATGCTGCCTCTGACATCAACCCTGATGACATTGAATCAATGTCTGTTCTGAAGGGTTCTGCAGCAACAGCATTGTATGGTTCAAGAGCAGCAAACGGCGTTATTATGATAACAACGAAAAAAGGTACAGCAAGAAAAGGAATTGGCGTTACACTTTCAGCAGGTACAACTTTCAGTAAAATCGACCAGAAGACTCTGCCAAAAATCCAGAAAGAGTATGGCGGCGGTTATGGTGCATATTATGAAGATGCATCAGGCTATTTCTTTGAAGCGGACCTTAATGGTGATGGTACAAATGAATTGATAGTTCCTACATCTGAAGATGCATCATGGGGAGCAAAATTTGATCCGAATCTTATGGTAATTGACTGGGTAGGACTGGAACCAACCGATGCTGCTCATTATCTTAAACCTGTGCCCTGGGTTGCTGCAAAGCACGATATAAGGGACTTCTTTGAAACAGGGGTCAAACAGAATTATAATGTTGCTTTCGACGGAGGCAATGATAAAGGCACTTTCAGATTCTCATATACAAATCTCGATGAAAAAGGAGTTCTTCCGAACAGCCAGATCAAAAAGAATATTTTTAACCTGAACGGCTCGTATAATTTCACAGATAAATTAACTGTTGAAGCAAATGTATCGTATGTTAATGACAAGACTACCGGTCGTTATGGTACAGGTTATGACCCGGGAAACCCGATGCAGTCTTTAGGCCAGTGGTTTCAGTCAAATGTCGATATCAAGGATCTTGAAAAATTACATGATCACTCCTGATGGAAGACAGAGGACATGGAACTATGCATATTATGATGATCTGTCACCTATATATCATAATAATATTTACTGGACACGGAAAATGAACTACGAAAATGATGGCAGGGACAGGGTATTCGGCTATTCAACAATCAGATACAAACTTGCTCCATGGGTTACTATTGAAGGACGTGCAGCAACTGATACATATTCGGAATTCCAGGAAGAAAGAGTTGCAATTTACAGCAACCAGGTTTCTCAGTACGAGAAAGTTCTGAGGAATTTCTCTGAGACAAACATGGACCTGATGGCCAAATTCAACAAATCATTTGGAGATATCTCACTGACAGGTTTATTGGGAGGTAACAGAAGAAGAACAACTGTGAAGTCAACAGATGTTACAACAGTCGGAGGACTTTTGATTCCGGAGCTCTACAATCTTTTTAACTCCAGGGCCCCAATTCAAGAGTACTGAATCAGAAAGAATTTCCGGTGTAAACAGCGTTTTCGGAAGCGTATCACTGGGCTACAGGAATATGGTTTATGTTGATGTTTCAGGAAGAAATGATGTTTCCTCCACACTTGCCTGAATCAAACAACAGCTATTTTTATCCATCTGTTTCAACAAGTTTTATTATTTCTGAATTACCCGGGATCAAAGGATCAGAGGTATTTTCATTTATGAAACTCAGACTCAACTATGCTGAGGTTGGTAATGATGCACCTGTTTACAGTCTGGGTACAACATATACCCAGGAAGCAAACTGGGAAACAAACGGACGTTTTCATCCAAATGTAATACTTCAGAATCCTGACCTGAAACCGGAAAGAACAAAGAGTCTTGAAGGAGGATTGGAAACCAAGTTTCTGAATAACAGGTTTGGGTTTGATCTTTCATTGTATAAAACAAACACGATTGACCAGATCATGCCGGTTTATATAACCAAGGCTTCAGGTTATGACCAGAGATACGTTAACTCAGGTGAAATTGAAAACAAAGGTATTGAGCTTTCACTTTCTGCCACGGTTGTCAGATCGGGCGATTTCACATGGGACATTATAGCAAACTGGTATAAAAACGAGAATACGGTAAAGAGTCTCTATGAAGGAGTTGAAAATATTCTTCTCAGTTCAGCATGGGATGTCAGTACCAACATCGTTGTCGGTAAGTCTTACGGACAGTTGCGCGGTACCGATTTTGTATATACAAACGGGAAAAAGACAGTTGGTGATGACGGAATGTATCTTATAGGAGATGATCCAACTGCAATTCTTGGTTCTACTTATGCCAGACTGGAATGCAGGTCTTACAACAATCTTTAACTATAAAGGCTTCTCCCTTTCAGGTCTTGTGGATTTTTCAAAAGGAGGCAACTTATATTCAGTTGATATGAAATATGGTCTTGCAACAGGTATTTTTGCTGAGACAGCAGGGCTGAATGCCCTTGGGAATCCAAAGCGTGATCCAGTTGAAGACGGCGGTGGAATTCTCTATAGACGGAGTCAAAGAAGATGGATCTCCCAATATACCTATGTATGGGCCGGTGATTGGGACGGAGCATGGAACTACGACTATCTGCCTACTGCAGCCTATGTTTATGACGCATCTTACGTTAAACTGCGTGAATTGGCATTCACCTACAATCTTCCTTCCAAATTATTCGCAAAAACTCCAATTTCAAAAGTTTCCATTTCACTTGTTGGAAGAAATCTGTTACTGATTCACACAAATATGCCTTACTATGATCCTGAATCCAGCCTCGGCGCCGGAAACGTTCAGGGTATTGCTGACGGAGCTTATCCTTCAACCAAGACATTTGGATTCAACTTAATGGTGGGCTTTTAATAATATATAATTATTTAGGATATGAAAAAGAAAATTCAATATTTGGTTCTTGTCCTGGTTGTCCTCGTAACTTCCTGTGAACTCCCGGACAATAAGGATCCAAAAAATGCTAAAGAAGTCTCGGCTGATGCTGAATTTACCAATTCTGAGATTGCTCTTGTAAATTTACTTGGAAGCATCAACGTGAATGTTAACACTACAAGGCTCCTGGCTCAATACCAGTCAGAAGTGACTTATGTTACTGAAAGCCGCTATAATTTTCAGGACAGACAGATACCTGATACATATTCAGGCAGACTATACAGGGACGTGCTTTTACCATTGAAAGATGCAAAAACATTGCTTGATGCATCAAATGTTCCAACAGAAGCTGCTATTAATCAAAAAAAGAATCAGCTTGCAATGATGGAAGTGATAAATGTATATACATTCCAGGTTCTGGTTGACGCTTTTGGTGATGTACCCTATTCAGAAGCTCTGATGGGTTCTGAAAACAGCCGTCCGAAGTATGATGATGCATATACAATTTACAAAGATCTGCTGGTTCGCATTAATAAGGCAATTGCCGATCTTGATGAGAATTATGACGGTTTTGGAACAGCTGACATTCTTTATGGAAGCGATATCGCTTTATGGAAAAAGTTTGCAGCTACGATTAAGCTCAGGATAGGGATGAGACTTGTTGATGTGCCTGATTTTGATGCTGAAACAACTGTTTCTGAAGCTTTGGCTACAGGTGTTTTCACTGATCAGACTGAAAGCGCTATTCTCAGTTATCTGAAATTAACTCCCAATGTAAACTCATATTATACTGAATTTGTGTTAAATGCAAGAAAAGATTTTTGCCCGACACAGACTCTTGTAGATATGATGAATAGCCTTAGTGATCCGCGTCGTGCTATCTGGTTTACCAAATACAATGACGCTTATGTAGGTCTTCCCTATGGTAAAACAGGAGCAAGCAGCTATAGCAAATTTTCACATTTCAGCGATATGATCAGAATTGACCCTGTGTATCCTGTTATAATAAGTGACTATGTTGAAGTTGAATTTCTCCTTGCTGAGGCTGCTGAAAGAAATTTAGGCGGTGTTACAGATGCTGAAACACATTATAACAATGCAATTCTTGCAAGTATGACATACTGGGGCGTGGCAGACACTGCTGCTGCCAATTATCTCGCACAGCCTGAAGTTGCATATACAACAGCTACAGGAACCTATAAAGCAAAAGATCGGTAATCAGAAATGGCTTGGATTGTTCGACAGAGGTGTTGAAGGCTGGGCAGAATGGAGAAGACTTGATTTTCCGATATTGAATCCTCCGGCTAGAATGACATATGCTGATATCCCTGTCACGTATGCCATATCCATATAATGAAAATAAAATGAATAAGGCAAACTATGATGCTGCATCTGCTGCAATTGGCGGAGATGAGGCTACTACAAAACTTTTCTGGGATAAATTCTGATCAGAATATTTGAGGAAAGAATATTAATTAATTATAAAAAAGAGGCTGACTTAAATAGTTCAGCCTCTTTTTTTATTCAATCCTCAGGTTGACAAGCTCAAGCCTTGTATTGGTGGCCCTGAGTACTTTGATTACAATATTGCCTATTCTGATAACATCATTATTCCCGGGAATGCTGCCATAAGAATAGAGGATCATTCCGGCAAGAGTTTCATAATCATCTTTCTCAGGAAGATTAAGCTGATATTTTTCATTCAGATAGTCAATCTCGAGACGGCCTGAAAAAATATATTCATTTGTTCCGGTAACCTTTTCAATAAGTTCATTTACATCATGCTCATCCTCTATATCCCCAACAATCTCTTCAAGTACATCCTCCATTGTTACCATCCCTGATGTGCCTCCAAATTCGTCAACAACAAGTGCTATATTCCTCTTTTCATCCACAAACATTTTCAGAAGCTTATTTGCCGGCATTGTTTCCGGTACAATTGCAAGCTTTCTTATTGATGACCGTATATCGGCCGGATTTTTAAATATATCCTTCAGTTCAAAATAGCCGATTATATTGTCAATTGAATTCTCATAAACAAGAATTCTTGAAAGACGGGTTTCAATGAATTTTTCCCTGAGCTGCTCAACACTGCCCGAACTGTCAACAGCCTCAATTTCAGTCCTCGGGATCATACATTCCCGCAGCTTGACATTTGAAAAATCAAGAGCATTCTGGAAAATCCTGATATTATGATGATAAGGTTCCGATTCCTCCTGGCTCTGTTTGCTCAGATTTACAAAATGGTCGAGATCAACCTTACTGAAAACAATATTCTCCTGATTTTTTTCGCTTGTCTTTAATTTTGAAAAATACTCTTGATGACAAGGTTTGAAGCAGCAAGAGTAAATTTGCTTATAGGGTAAAAAAGGGAAAAGAAGAAAAGAGTGGGAATACTTAAGAATTTCAGAAAAAAATTGGGTGAAATAATAAATATTGTTTTTGGAAGGAATTCAGCCACAAACAATATTAAAGCTGTGGAAATCAGTGTATTGACTATCAGAACCAACAGGTCAGAATCAAATAGCGGAGGTAAGCGGAGGCCCAAGTAATTTTGAAAATACAAGACCATAAATTACAAGTGCAATATTATTCCCGATCAGCATTGTGGCAATGTACTGCCCGGGATTATTTGTAAAAAGCTTTAAGTATTTCAGAACCGAAGGCACCCTGTTTTCTGTCAAGTTCAATACGGAGCTTGTTTGATGTTACAAAGGCTATCTCCATACCTGAAAAGAATGCAGAGAGAATTATTGCCAAGAACTATGATCAGAATTCCGTTCATATGTCTAAATTAACTCTTTTTTCTTTGTTTGTGCCTTAGCCATGCAAATGTTAATGAGACGAGAGCCATCAGGGCGAAGAGAACTGATTTTGTTCCCGCCTCCGTTAAAGGCTGATCTTATAGCTCCGGCAATACAGAAAACAGCAGTTGCAACCCAGATGATCTCCATTACAAGCAAAGAACTACTCTTCATCTTTCAGATAGATTGTTGCACTAACCTTCTTTATCTTTCTATGGTTTAATCTGTGGATCAGATTCAAATCCTGTTCCCAATACAATCTGGTCCTCATTTGTGATCTTGACAAACCGGTCGGAATAAATAAGATTTTTTGTTTCATCCCAGTACAGCACTTCAGTTTCAAGCTTATCATTTCCCTCATTGACTACTACCACACTATCCCTTAGTTCCCAGAGGCTGTTCGATTTTGTGTATTTCGCATATTTTGCTATCACAGATCCGGCAGGATCCTGTTTTCCATCATAAAAAACCACCTTGATTCCTTCTGTGAATTCATAATAAGGAGCTTCATTATTGGTGTATTGTTCCATCAGGGGAGCAGACATTATCAATTCAAGACGACCGGAATCGGTGTAAACGGTTTCAAATTCCTTAACTGTCAGAGAAGGAAGTGTCAGCAGATCGGATTTTGGAATTAAATCAACTTTATTTTCGCACGACAAAACCATCAACGACAAAAATATAATAATCAGTGACGGGAGAGTGTTCTGATTGTAAGAAAAGAGTGTTTCATTATTGGTAGATTTATACCCCGGCTCCTGAAACAAGATTACTGAGCATCAGATATTTAGTCGTATTTACGTTTAATGAACCAGAAATCGTACAGATTGAGGCTGATTCCCATTGTATAGTAGTCTTCAATATGGATAGTCCCTGTACCTGAACCGCTTCTCCTTGTGAAATCAAAAAAGAAGTTGGTTCTGGAATATGTTTTTCTGAGTGGAATGCCGACACCAAAACTTGCTCCGTATTCTTTTATCTGTTCCCCATGGATAACAAGGTAAGAATCGCCTAAATGGCCGCCAGCACGATACTCAATCCTTTTGAGAAGACTGTAATTTGAATATTTATCAGGAATATATTCAATCCCGATACGATATGATTTAGAATCAGCGGTATAATTTCCGCTCCCCGGAATATTTGCGGATCGACCATTTTGTATACACGAAATCAAAGCCGGCGGTGAATTTATTCGTTTTTCCGATTGTGAATCCCAGTCCCAGTGTGCCTGGGATATACGTTTTTGTTGAATCGTCGGCAATATAGGAAATGGTATCCCTTGTATTATATGCAGTGTATCTGTATGACAGTTGCTTATAATCGGTATTATAATTTTTCCCGGCTAGTTACTGAAACCCCTGCATTAAAAAAATAGTTATTTTTAAGTGCTGCAGTATAATGCAGACCATAATTGAAGTTTATGCCATGCATCTCCAGTCTCTCGGTGGCATTCGTATGATAAACATTGCTAAAATCATCAAAATTAACCATATAAGATCGTTTCAGCTCTCCAAACAGAAGTTCTAAATTAATTCCGAGAGACAAATTCTTGGTAATTTTTAATCCGGTTCCAAGGAAAAAGTTGTTTAATCCGCCATCTCCGGTATGAGTAGATCTGATATGCCACCTACTAATAGGATCATAGTCTGGGATCATTTTTAAGAACTGTCTCGAGAAGACTATAATAGCCGCTGCTTACGGGAACAATTCCAATTGCCATACCAAAGCCTTTTTTTATCGGAAATCCCATCAGCAGATGATCAAAGTTCATATCATCAGAACTGAAATGATCTCTCCTTGTCGGATAATCTTACAATTCCGTAATCAAGTCCGATATCGAAAACGAATGAGTTGGTATCAATGCTGCTGTAAGAGGCAGGATTTGCAAAAAATATAGAACTTCCGCTTTTCATTCCGATTCCGATGCCACCCATACCCAGACTTTTGAAAGAAGCTGATGACTCCAGTGTGCCAATATTGAATCTTGCATACGGAGAGTTGACTTGTTTCTGGCCAGAGGCAGCTGATACAATTAGAAATAAGAGTATAAATATGGCTGATATTGATTTATGCTGCATTGTATTCTAAAATATAATTTAATCCATCAATCACTATATCAGGCATATATATGAATTGAGAATTGATTTTATCTTTAAGGAATCCACCATCACCGCCTGTAAGTACAATTTTAAATTCAGTACTCTTTTTTTCAAACGTGCGAATATACTCATTTATTTCATATGTAACCCCTTCAATCACTCCTGCAAGAATTGCATCTGTGGTGTTTCTTCCCGGATTTGTATAATTCCGGAGCCGGTGCAATCAGTGGTAATTTCCTTGTAAATTTATTTAAGGCCTTGAATCGCATATTCAATCCGGGAGAGATATTTCCGCCTTTGTAAATCCCTTCCGACAGAAAGTCAAAAGTTATGGCGGTACCGGCATCAATAACCAGGAGTATCCGATCCGGGAAAGTTGTTGAATGCTCCGGCTACTCCTGCAATACGATCAGTTCCGAGCGTCTCCGGAGTTTCATATTCAATCTTAAACGGGAGTTTTGATTTATGAGAGAGAAAATGAACAAACGGGATGTTCACAGCGAACATATCGATTATAAGCGGAGGCATCTTTTTGACTGAGGATACGATAGCCCTGTCAATCGTGTAAGAGGAAATTTTATTCTCAAACTCTTCGCAGGTAAAGTCTTTTGTCCTGATAACATTAAGATTTTCTCCAGTGCCATCAAAGATTGCCACTTTTGTGCTTGTATTTCCAATGTCAATAATCAGATTCATAATGCAAAAATAATAAAAAATTACTGTTTATGTTTTTTGCTAAGCGAAGTCTCCTGACTTCGCTTTATCCAATCTGCAATCAGCGTTTTGGTTTTAGTATGCGGCGAAGTCAGGAGACTTCGCCGAGCCAATTGGTTCAAATCTGTGTTAGTTTATATTTCTGTTGTAATCCGCCAGAATCTCATCCAGAACACGAATCGCCGACTTAACAGACCTGATATCAGAAACTGTCAGGCTTAATTTGGTGGCTTTTTGTTTCATATTCATCTGTTTCGGTTTCCTGTTCACATAGTTCATTATGGAGACGAAAAGTGCACTCCTGTAGAACTGTGAGTTATGATCAGAGACAAAATATGCGAGCAGCAGATCGTTTTTAAGCACTATTTTTTCAATTCCGAGCTTTACAGCCATCCATTTTATTCTGACAATGTCAACCAGCGCTTCTGCAGGAGGCGGAATTTTACCAAACCTGTCGGTCAGTTTCTGTTTGAAATTCAGCAAGTTCCTCATCCGAAGCGATCTCATTCAATTCTTTATACAACCTTATCCGTTCAGAAATATTTGAGATGTACTCATCCGGGAACATTATCTCCAGGTCAGTATCAATCTGGAAATCCTGGACATATGTCTTTTGCCTGTCTTGCTTTTTCTGTGAAGAGCGTCTTGGCTTCACCTTCCTGTCTTCTCCGTGAAGTCTGAATCTCTCAGTTCAATGAGTGCCTCGTTAAGAATCCGCTGATAGGTTTCAAAGCCGACATCAGCAATAAAACCGCTTTGCTCACCGCCCAGAAGGTTACCTGAACCCCTGATATCGAGATCCTGCATTGCAATGTTGAATCCGCTTCCAAGTTCCGAGAATTCCTCAATAGCTTTAAGCCGGCGCCTGGCTTCATGGGTGAGAGTACTGAGCGGAGGCGCAAGAAGATAGCAGAAGGCTTTTTTGTTTGAACGGCCCACTCTTCCTCTAAGCTGATGCAGTTCTGAGAGTCCGAAGTGATGTGCATCATTGATAAAAATTGTATTTGCATTCGGAATATCAAGGCCTGATTCAATTATTGTAGTACCGAGAAGCACATCATAATCTCCCTGGATAAAGTCATACATTACATTTTCAACATGTGTCCCGTCCATCTGTCCATGCACAATGGCGGTCTTTACATTTGGACAAATCCTGTTGATCTGCGCCTGGATCTGTTTGATATTTTCGACCCTGTTGTGTATAAAGAATACCTGTCCGTTTCTCGAGATCTCGTATTCAATACCCTCCTTTATTATCTCCTCATTGTATCCGTATATCTCAGTAGCTATCGGCATCCTGTTAGGTGGCGGGGTATTTATTATTGAGAGGTCGCGTGCACCCATGAGTGAAAACTGAAGTGTCCGTGGTATCGGAGTGGCTGTCAGTGTTAAAGTATCGACATTTGCCCTGATCTTTTTAAGCTTTTCTTTCACTGAAACACCGAAACGTTGTTCTTCATCGATTATCAGCAGCCCAAGATCCCTGAATTTGATATCCTGGCCTGCAAGCTTATGTGTTCCGATTATTATATCAATCTTACCTTCTTCAAGCCTGTGCAGAATATCCTTTCTGTTCGGCAGCTTTTTTATGCCGGCTTATATATTCGATATTGCAGGGAAATCCTTTAAGTCTGCGAGGAGAATGTTTTATAGTGCTGAAGCGCCAGGATAGTTGTAGGAACGAGCACTGCAGTCTGCTTGCTGTCGGATGCAGCTTTAAATGCCGCCCGTATTGCTATTTCAGTTTTCCCGAAGCCAACATCACCGCATACAAGCCGGTCCATCGGATGTTCTGCTTCCATATCCTCCTTTACGGCCACCGAGGTTGTGAGCTGGTCGGGAGTATCCTCATATATAAATGAAGCCTCCAGTTCCCTCTGGAGATATGAATCCGGAGAAAACGGAAAACCCGGAGAGCCCAGCCTTTTGGCATAGAGAAGAATAAGATCCTTTGCAATATCCTTTACCCTGGCTTTAGTACTCTGCTTAAGTTTCTGCCAGGCGCCCGAACCCAGCTTGTAAATCTTTGGTTCAGCATTGTCCTTCCCTTTATACTTTGAGATGCGGTGAAGCGAATGAATGCCTACATAAAGAATGTCATTATCCCTGTAAACCAGTTTTATAGCCTCCTGGATCTTCCCATTTACCTCTATCTTTTCAAGACCTCCGAACTTCCCGATACCATGATCGATGTGTACAACATAATCACCCGGATTCAGTCCGGTCAGTTCTTTAACCGATATGCTCTCCTTCCTGGTAAAATACCCCCTGATCTTAAATTTATGATACCTGTCGAAGATCTGATGATCTGTAAATACTGAGATTTTCAGATCATGGTCGGTAAACCCGGCATGAAGATTAAGAAGCAGAGGGATAAAATGAACATCAGGGTTGATCTCTGCAAAGATATCCCTGAGCCTGTCGATCTGTGAGGTGCTTTCGGATATTATATATGTATTGTAACCTTCGGTATTATTCGAGAGAAGCTTACCGGTGAGAAGCTCAAAATTTTTGTTGAATGCCGGCTGGGATTCTGTTCTGAATTCAAATTTCTGATCCGGCCCGAAGATGCCTCTCTTTCCGAATTCAACCATTCTGTACTTCGAACACTGATCAATAAAGTTATTGCCGGTCATCACAAGATCTTTTTTCCCGGAGATCTGACCGGTATCTTCCCTTTCCTGAGTCTGAAAGAAAATATTATTTATCTTCTCCTTTATATATTCGGCATCTTCAATCCATACTACTGCCGAAGGTGGCAAAAAGTCGGTAAATGAATCATTGATCTCCTCAATTGAGATATCCTGGATATTCGGGATTACAGAAATTTGTTTATGACTGTCTGTTGAAAGCTGATCATCAGTATTGAATGATCTTATAGTCTCAACCTCCTCACCGAAAAAATCAATACGGTAGGGAAGGTCGGCTGAATATGAAAAGACATCAACTATACTTCCGCGGATAGAGTACTGCCCCGGCTCATAAACAAAATCGGTTCTTTCGAAGTTGTACTCATGAAGCATCTCTTCGAGGAACTCAAGTGAGATCCTGTCGCCTTTGCTGATATTGAAAGTATTCTTTTTAAGGTTTCGTCTGCTTACCACTTTCTCCATAACAGATTCAGGGTAAGTGACTATTATCCCTTTTCTCTTTCCTGAGGCAAGATGATTGAGCACCTCCGTGCGCAATACTATATTTGCCGGTTCAGTCTGTTCATACTGTACGGAACGCTTATATGTCGATGGGAAAAAAAAGACGGATTCATCACCCACGGAAGAGACAGGTCATTGTAGAAATAGGCAGCATCCTCCTTCTCCGGAATTATTACAAGGTGAGTGGTTTGAGATGTGCAGGAAAACACGTGACAGTAATAATTGCCTTCGATGATCCTGACAAACCTCCAAGAAGTATATTATGGGTCGTGTTCTCATTGATAGCTGCAATCAGTGAAGGCAGGACCGGATGATTGTTAAAATGCGCCGGTTAATTCATTTTCTTTCATCTGCTGGTATGTGCCGGCAAATTTAATATCAAATATCCGGAATTCCTTCAACCATTGAGAACTCATATTTGAAGTCCGGCTGCAGGTTCCTGAATTGAAATGCAAATCAAATTTACAGAATTGAGTTCACCGTATCGGCTTTCAAACCCTAGATCGGCCCTTTTGAATCCAGTGGAAGCTTTGAGATCTGAATACATTTTATCGCCGATTATGGGATTATCAGTTTCAAATTATATTTTTATGAAAAATATTGATTATGAAGGTCTACAAGTTCGGCGGAGCATCAGTAAGAAATGGTTCGGGCATCAGGAATATGGCAGGGATCGTTTCCGAAGTTTCAGAGAATCTGATAATTGTGGTTTCCGCTTTTGGTAAGACTACAAATGCTCTTGAAAATGTCCTTAAAGCCTGGATAAAAAAGGATGAAAACTGGCATAATCTGCTTGATGAAGTATATTTTTACCATCAGTCGGTAATTGATGAACTGTTTGCTGATAAGAGCGCTGTGTCAGTAAAGTTTGATAATTCATTTGCAACCCTCAGCGAATATCTGTCGGCCGGAAAGAGCGGTAATTACGATTTTGAATATGATCAGATAGTATCATATGGAGAAATCTGGTCAACGATTATTGTAGCAGGTTTTCTGGAAACTATTATACCTGAAACTGAATGGGTCGATATAAGAAGCAATCTGCTTACCGACGACAGGTTCCGCGATGCAAATATATTATGGGGAGAAAGCACCAGCCGCCTCCAGAAAGCTTTTGATTTCAGTAAGAAAAGAATTTATGTTACTCAGGGTTTCATTGGCGGAACCGTCTCCGGACAAACGACAACCCTTGGGCGGGAAGGATCTGACTATACTGCTGCCATAATCGCGAATATGCTTGATGCTGAATGTGTTGTAGTATGGAAGGATGTGCCGGGAATACTAAATGCTGATCCTAAATGGCTGCCCGATGCAAAAAAGCTTGATGAGATCTCGTACAAGGAGGCTGTGGAAATGACATTCTCCGGAGCTAAAGTCATTCACCCGAAAACAATTAAACCACTTCATAACAAGAATATACCGCTAAATGTCCGTTCATTCGTGAATCCGGGCGAGAAGGGGACAATTATAAAAGCCGATGCAGCTATAAGAGAGATAATGCCAATCTTTATCAGAAAGGAGGACCAGATACTCATATCAATACTTCCAAAGGATTTCTCTTTTGTGATGGGGGATAACCTGAGCCGGATCTTTCATATTTTTATGGTTTATGGCATTAAGGTTAACCTTGTTGAGGCCAGTGCAATAAGTATTGATGTTTGTCTCGATGATGAGAGGCAAAAGGTAGATGCTCTTATCAACGACCTCAAATCAGATTTTTCGGCTGTCTATAATGAAAAGGTTGAAATGCTCTCAGTACAGGCATTATACTCCTGAGGCGCTGGAGAGAATAACAGAAGGCAGGGAAATATTGCTTGAGCAACGTACGAGGAGTACTGTGAGGTATGTGGTGAGGCAGGGAGATTGCTACGCTGCAATGACAAAGCTTCAGCGCTGCAATAACAGGAATGCTTCGCTGCGCTCGCAATGACGGTGACACTATCGGTCAAACAGTAATCTCTGGCCCCTGTAATCCTCGTTGAGTATCCCGTTATCATAGACAATTGTGCCATTTACAATTGTCTTCACAACCTTTGACCTGAAGGTTGTCCCTTCGAAGGGTGACCATCCGCATTTATAAAGAATATTTTCCTTCGATACCTTCCATTCATTATCAGGATCTGCCAGGCATAGATCGGCCTTATATCCTTCCCTTATAAATCCTCTTTCCCTTATATTGAACAGTATAGCCGGATTATGGCACATCTTCTCAACAATTTTTTCAAGTCTTATGATTTTTTTGTGCCAGAGTTCGAGCATCACAATAAGGGAATGTTGCACGAGGGGTCCTCCGGATGGTGCCATGAAGTAGCTGTTTGATTTTTCCCCTATCGTATGAGGGGCATGATCAGTTGCAATCACATCAATCCTGTCATTGTTAACAGCCTCGATCAATGCCTGTCTGTCGAATTTTGTCTTGATGGCCGGATTCCACTTGATCCTGGTTCCAAGAGCCTCATAGTCAGAATCATCAAACCATAAATGATGCACACATACCTCAGCAGTAATTCTTTTTTGGCTTAGAGGCATCTCGTTGCTGAAAAGTTTCATCTCGTCAGCTGTTGAAAGATGAAAGATATGCAGTCTTGTATCATACTCCTTTGCAAGGTTTATGGCATGGGATGAGGAGATGAAACAGGCCTCGCGGCTTCTGATAACGGGATGCAGGCTTACAGGTATGTTTTCGCCATGGATCTTTCTCTGGATTTCAGTGTTCCTTCTTATCGTCGGTTCATCCTCACAATGTGCAGAAACAGGCATGTGGGCATGCCTGAATAATTCACGGAGGGCTTTCTCATTATCAACAAGCATATTGCCAGTCGATGAGCCCATGAATATCTTGATACCGCAGACTGCTGAGGGGTCTGCCTTCAGTATTTCGCCGAGATTGTCATTTGTCGCACCTATGAGGAATGAATAGTTTATCAGGGATTTTTCAGCTCCGATTCTGTATTTGTCATTCAGAGCATCAATAGTTACAGTCTGGGGATTTGTGTTTGGCATATCCATGAAGGATGTTATTCCTCCTGCAGCAGCTGCTCTCGACTCGCTTAAGATATCTCCCTTGTGCGTGAGGCCCGGCTCCCTGAAGTGAACCTGATCGTCAATTATACCTGGCAGCAGGAGCAGTCCTTCTGCCTCTATAATTAATAGTGCCTCCTGGTATGTTCCAGGTCTCTGACCTGCCGATTGCTGAAATCAGTTCATCCTTTATCAGAAGATCATTTCTGAATATCTTCCCCTCATTTACAATTGTGGCATTCTTTATTAATATAGAGCTCATGATAATCTTCAGTAAATAATTATTTGATTTCTGTAACTGATTTGCAATTCCTCTGTGATCCTCTGTGTATCCTCTGTGCACCTCTGTGTAAGTTCTTTTTTTGTTTCACAGAGAGCCACAGAGAAGGCACTGAGTTCCACAGAGAGTACTATTCAAAATGAATTATATTTATATCTGTCTACCTTCTCGGGTATTTTGTAAACGTGCTTCTGAGTTTCATCCTGAGAACACCCCATAATGCCTCGTTAAATATACCTCCTGTCATTTTGGAGGCTCCCACTTTCCGGTCAGTAAAGATAATAGGCACTTCAACAATTTTATATCCGAGTTTCCATGCAGTAAACTTCATCTCTATCTGGAAGCCGTAACCAACTGATCTGATTTTGTCAGGCTGGATACTCTCGAGGACTTGTCTTTTATAACACTTAAAACCCGCGGTAGTATCCATTATTTTCATTCCGGTTATGAAGCTGACATAGATTGAGGCAAAGTAGGACATCAGCACCCGTGACAACGGCCAGTTAACCACGTTTACCCCGCTTATATATCTGGAGCCAATAGCCAGGTCTGCTCCATCCTCACTGCAGGCCCTGTAAAGTCTTATAAGGTCGCGCGGATCATGTGAGAAATCTGCGTCCATTTCATATATATAGGTATAATCCCTTTCGAGTGCCCATTTGAAATCCTGCAATATAAGCAGTGCCCAGTCCAAGCTTCCCTTCTCTTACAATCAGGTGCAGATTCGGGTGTGAAGGTTGCATGTTTTTTACAAGGTCGGCAGTACCATCGGGAGAATTATCATCGATTATCAGAATGTCGAACTTGACTGGCAGTGACGAAATTGCAGTGACAATTGCTTCAATGTTCTCTTTTTCCTTATAGGTTGGTATTATTACAATGTTCGACATAAAGTCTTAAAATATCCGCTAAAATAAATAAATTCATCAGATAGTAAGAATATTACGATGATAATTTGATTCAAATAAAAATCAGGAGTTTCTGAAGGGTCATTTGTTTTTTATTGATTTAGCCATATTCATGAACTGGCGCTTCAAGTGATATTTATTTATATCTTTGTTTACTCGGTGTTCTTCCCGGCTTAAACAGCTGATTGCAGGCCATATTGTTGTGTCTCTTATTTAGACCATAATGGTGAGGAATTACAGGATATTGTTTTATATAATGCTTCTGGCATGGTTTCTTGTAAATCTGATCCAGGCAGCTTATACTGAGATTTTAAGCGATGAAGCATATTATGCGCTCTATGGAAAGAATTTAGCCTGGGGTTATTTCGATCATCCCCCGATGATTGCGTTATTAACCAGAGTCAGTTCAATGATTTTCAAAGGGAATCTCGGGATCAGGTTTATGACTGTATTGTTGCAGCCGCTGACACTTTTGTGTATCTGGAGAATCATTGATGAGAAAAATCCTGATGCAAACAAAGTATTTCTGTTTTACATTATAAGCTCTTCAATCTGTTTGTTTGCGATACTTGGATTTTACACACTGCCCGATGTTGCGCTTTTATTTTTCACTGCCTTGTTTCTATATTCCTATAAAAAATTTCTTGAAACTCAATCATGGGAAAATGTAGTATTCATTTCGCTGTCGATGGCAGGGCTGCTTTACAGTAAATATCATTCAGTCCTTATAATAGGGTTTGTAATAATTTCAAATTTTAAATTACTGAAATCATATAAGTTCTGGATAGCGGGAATATGCTCTTTAATTCTATTTATTCCACATGTATGGTGGCAGGTTGCGAATAATTATCCAAGTATAAAATTCCATTTGATTGACAGGGCAGAGGGATTCAAATGGATCAATATAATTGAATATATCCCGAATGAACTGGCAGTTTTTAATCCCTTTGTATTGGGTGCGGCAATTTACATAATGGTGAAATTCAAGGCCGGAAAATCTTTTCACGAGGGCTTTATACTATCAGATTGCAGGTTTCCTTGTCTTCTTCGGGATAATGACCTGGCATGATCATGTTGAACCACAATGGACCATAACCTCATCCCTTGCCATGATTATTCTTATATATAACTATAGTACCAGGAATCCGGGGATGTATCGGTTTTTAATACGAACATTGATCCCTCTCCTTGTGGTTTTATTTGTATGTCGTATTCTTCTTGATTGCAGAAATACCATTGGGGACGCACTTTGCTTTTACGGGGAAGAAGGCGAAATATGAATTCATTGAGTCAATTGCAAAGGATCTGCCTGTTCTCTTTCAGGGGTCATTTCAGAAACCATCCCTTTATTTGTTTTTCACGGGCAGGGAGGGATTTTGTATCAATTCGCTATATAACAGAAAGACAGAATTTGATATTTGGCAGCCTGAGAAAAAGTACAATAACAAACCGGCATTTATATATGGTGTTACTGAAGGGAAGTCGCGTATGTATGAAAAGGATGGTATACGGATTTATGGTTTTATCACCGACAGTCTTCAGACAGTAAACCGTATCGAGGTTGAATTCAGTCCACGGCCAAAGACGGTATAGTTGCGGAGACACATTAAAGCTCTCGTTGATTTTAAGAAATCCCTATACATTTGATATTGATTTCAATCACAGGCATTTCCCAGTCAAAGTCTGCCTTGCATTGGTAAATGGTCTTGATGTAAGGTTAGTTCCTGTTGTACTCAGTGATCCTGTCAGTATCCTGCGAAGTGGCGAGAATATTTCACGAACCCTCACAGTGGTAGTGCCTGATCTTTCAGAAGGCAGGTATAATTTTGGAGTTTGTTTGGAGACTCCTTTAGGACCTGCAATAAATGACTCGTTTTACAAGATTAAGTTGCTGACCAGATGATTGATGAATTATTGCTGTGGAAGTTTCTTAAGTTTTGTCTTGTAGGATTTTCCGGGATGATAATTGATTTCGGAACTACATGGCTGTTGAAGGAGAAGGCAAGGATCAACAAATATCTGGCGAATTCAACTGGATTTATACTGGCTGCAACATCGAATTATCTTTTAAACCGGTTCTGGACATTTCACAGCAGTAACGGCAGGGTAGCCACTGAATATTTATCCTTTGTACTTATTTCGGTTGTCGGATTGGGGATCAATAACATTGTTATATATGTTCTTACAGAAAAGGTTAGGATAAATTTCTATCTCTCCAAGCTCTTTGCCGTAGGAGTGGTTACGATATGGAACTTCTCCATGAATTATCTGATTACTTTCAGGTGAGGTGATTATTTTTCAAATATTCTTTTGTATAAATGGAATCAATTTATATCTTCGCAGCCGCTTTGAGGAGCAGGGTTATTTGAAGGCTGAAAGAGACAGGACGGAGGGTTGGAGTAAGGAATGAGAATACATGAATAAAAATAAAAAAAAATATCTCATTTTTTATTTGGAAGAAATATTGGAAGCATTATCTTTGTCGTCCCAAAAGCAAATAAAGTTCTTAAAGAAATTAGAGAATAAAATTAAAGACCCTCCTGCGCCAAGGCTACGGAGGGCAAAGGTTCTTTGAAATTATG
>CAWFRW010000005.1:0-12677 GCA_963818295.1 uncultured Bacteroidales bacterium | reverse complement strand
GCTGTATGAAAGGAACGGGGTAATTGAATCCTCACCCATATATGGGGCAACAGTAATTGCATCGAATGGCATGTTTTCAAGAAATGCCTTTGCATACATTTTTGAAGTGTTGCCTATGTCTCCGCGTTTGGCATCGGCAATCACAAAGATCTCAGGATACTTATCCTTAATATATGTAACAGTAGCCTCAAGCGAGGTCCATCCCTTTGCACCATAACACTCATAGAAAGCAACATTCGGCTTGTATGCCACTGTAAAGGAATGTGTTGCGTCAATAATCCGCCTGTTGAACTCAAAAACCGGATCTTTTTCCTGTAGAAGAAAAGAGGGAATTTTTGTGACTTCCGTGTCGAGACCAACACAGAGAAATGATCTTTTCCGTCGGATGTTGTCAAACAAAACAGTGCTGTTCATTTTAACGATTTAAATATTGCTCTCCTTCAGACGTTCGGCATTTTCGGCCATCTGCAGCTTATCCAGAACCTCCTGGATATTCCCGTCGAGTATTGAGGGCAGGTTATAAATTGTAAGGTTTATTCTGTGATCAGTCATTCGTCCCTGCGGATAATTATAGGTGCGGATTTTTGCAGACCTGTCTCCGGTTGAAACCATTGTTTTGCGTCTGTGAGAGACCTCATCCAGATATTTCTGGTACTCAAGATTATAAAGACGAGTCCTCAGTTCCTTCAGAGCTTTTTCATAGTTCTTTATCTGCGATTTTTCATCCTGACAGGTGACAACTATGTTTGACGGGATGTGAGTCAGTCTTATTGCCGAATAGGTTGTGTTTACTGACTGCCCTCCGGGGCCTGACGAACAATATGTATCCTTGCGTATATCCTCGGTTCTCAGATCGACATCAAATTCATCAGCCTCAGGCAATACAACCACCGAAGCCGCCGAAGTATGAATACGCCCCTGTGTTTCTGTCTGAGGAACCCTCTGTACACGGTGTACTCCTGATTCATATTTCATTATGCCATAAACACCCTCCCCCGTAACGCTCATTACAATCTCCTTATATCCGCCGGCAGTGCCTTCGGAGACGTTTGTAACTTCACACTTCCATCCGCGTGATTCGAAGAATTTTGTATACATCCTGAAAAGATCCCCGGCAAAGATGCTGGCCTCATCCCCTCCTGTTCCTGCCCTTATCTCCATAACGGCATTCTTGTCATCCTCCGGATCAGTAGGGATTATGAGAAGCTTTATCTCTTCCTCCATCATAGGAAGACCCGCGGTCAGCTCGTCAAGTTCAGATTTGGCCATCTCGCGCATTTCGTCATCCTTCTCTGTATTCAACAACTCCCTGGCACTCGTAATATTACTCATCGCCAGCTTATATCTTTCATACGATTCAACTATAGGAAGAAGATCTTTATATTCCTTGTTAAGTTTGACATACTTCTTCATATCCGAGAGAATATCAGGCTGAGTCAGCAGTTCACTGACCTCGATAAATCGAGTCTTTACACCCTCAAGTCTCTCAAGTATCATATTGTTTGCCATAGCATTTGAAATTTCAGGGTGCAAAGATAATAAGAAAAGATGGATTATTAAATAGCTCAGGGCGCAGGGCGCAGAGCTCAGGGCGGAGGGAGCAGGGCGCAGGGCCAAGGGCGGAGGGCGACTTAAATGTATTAATTTGTTAAGGCTGAGGAGCTGTAGAAAAAGTCCTTTGTGTACCTTAGTGCTATCCTTTGTGTACTTCGTGTTTAATTGTAAAATACTTAAACACAAAGGATCACAAAGTGCCTCACAAAGGAACACAAAGTACAAACCAGCATTTGATTGACTTTTTCAACACCCCCAAGGGAGGGGTTAAAACTCACGAGTGTATTAATATTCGAAAGTTCCGAACACGGAATTTATTGTAAGTTTTTTATTGTCAGCAGATTCGCAATGACCAATAATTTGTGCCCCGAGGTTGAACTCCCCCGCAATCTTTATGATTTCCGCAGCGCTTTCCTCATTTGTGTAGATCTCAAACCTGTGTCCCATGTTGAAAACCTTATACATCTCCTTCCACGCTGTCCCGGACTGTTCATGGATTATATTGTACAAGGGGGGCAAGGGGAAGAGGTTATCCTTTATAACATGTAAATTGTCAATGAAATGCATGATTTTTGTCTGGCCGCCGCCGGAACAATGAACCATTCCGTGGATCTCCGGCCTCATTCTTTCAAGTATTTTCTTAATAACAGGTGCATAGGTACGGGTTGGGGAGAGCACAAGCTTTCCTGTATCGGTATTCAATCCTTCTACAGGATCAGTAAGCTTGAGCCTTCCTGAATAGATAAGATCATATGTGAGTGTAGGATCCAGACTTTCGGGATACCTGGTGGCGAGATAAGGGGCAAATACATCATGCCTTGCGGATGTAAGACCATTGCTTCCCATACCACTGTTGTACTCAGTTTCATATGTTGTCATTCCGGAAGAAGCCAGCCCAACTATAACATCTTTGCTGCTTATAGTATGGTTTGAAATTACGTCGGCTCTTTTCATCCTTGTAATAACAGTGGAATCAACAGCTATTGTCCTCACCAGGTCGCCAAGGTCTGCGGTTTCCCCGCCTGTCGACCATATTCCGATTCCCAGATTCCGCAGTCCTTCCAGGACTTCCTCAGTTCCATTGATTATTGCTGAGATAACTTCCCCCGGGATATGATATTTATTCCTGCCAATGGTTGAAGATAAAAGTATATTATCGTATGCACCCACACATAACAGGTCATCAAGATTCATTACAATGGCATCCTGCGCTATTCCCTTCCAGACTGACATATCTCCTGTCTCTTTCCAGTAGACATAGGCCAGAGATGACTTGGTACCTGCTCCATCGGCATGCATAATATTGCAATATGCCGCATCGCCTCCAAGCAGATCAGGAACTATCTTGCAGAAAGCCCTGGGGAAAATGCCCTTATCGATATTTTTAATGGCTGCATGTACATCTTCCTTACCGGATGATACACCTCTCTTACTGTATTTTGATTCGATCGTCATACTTAAATAAAACAATTGATGATTTTGCAAAAATCACTCTGTCTGTTCAGACATCACTTCTTTTTTCCGGAATTATATGCCCATTCTATTGACTGCTTTAAAAGCCTTCTGAAATCACTATTCTCAAATGTAGGGACATCATGCCCGCTCTGAAGGGTTACAACTCTTGCTTTGCCATACTGTTTGGTCCAGCCAATAACCGGATTGCTTGTCGGATCATCAGTTAAGAGCAAGGGTGTCACGCCAGGCTCAACATAAAAGCCCTTGTATGTCTCATCAAATAGTTCGAAGTCACTCAGACCGGCTGTTACCGGGTGTCTTCTTATCGGCAATTTTTACTTTGAAGTGCACATCGTGGATATAAGTACATGCAGCATATTCCTTACCATTCACTACTGTTGGCTTATGAAAATATTTTCCGCCTATTATGTTAAAGTATTCGGGCCAGTTATCATAGGCACATATGCTGTGATGCAGAGCAACAAGAGGCTTCCCGTTTCCAATGCACCCGGAGAAGGCTTTTGCCTGTTCATCAGTGATCTCCTGCCACATATGATAAAATACAAGCACATCATATTTGTCTCTGTTCTGAGGAAGAAACATATCGTATGCACCAGGGAGCTCTGCAATCTGATAAGTAATGTTGTCACCAAGGCTGGCCAGCATCTTGTTGAAAGGTTCCTTCTGATAATCATGGCCTCCGGTAATTACAAGAATCCGTATTTGTTCCCGGGGAGGATCTGAAGCTTTCAGTAAGGAGGAGAATATAATCAAAAGCAGACCAAAGAGTAATTTGATTTTCATCAATTGAAATTATTTATAACAAATACCTATTTTTTCGGAGGCTCATAATCGGTCCTTAACACCCTGAATTCGGTTCTCCTGTTAATCTGGTGAGCAATCTCCCTCTGTTCATCATTTGCAAGGCTGTTTATATACTGTTCAGATAAGGCTGTTCCGGCTTTGAGGAATGGATTAATTTTGGCTATATCCGTGTCGACAACTTTGGGTGTTGATTCTCCATAACCTTTTGCCTCAAGACGATCAGGATCAATTCCTTTCTCAATCAGGTACTGAACAACAGCCTGTGCCCTTTTCTGTGAGAGATGCTGGTTATATTCTTCAGTATCACGTGAGTCGGTATGCGACATAAGTTCAATTGTAACATTCGGGTTATCAAGAAGAGTTTCAACAAGTTTATCAAGCGAAACCATTGATTCAGGACTAAGATCCCATTTACCAAAGTCGTACAAAATATTCGGCAGTTCAATTGGCTTATCAATTGCTGTCAGAAGAATGGTGACCATGAAATCGCGGCTCTTCTCCTGTCCTTTTGTTGTTTCTTTTTCTTTTCCATTCAGATAACCTCGTTTTGATGCAAGGAATATATAATCCACATCTGGTTTCAGTGCAAACTTAAAATCACCTGCCAGCTTCCTGTTTCTGCCTGAAGGTTTGAGCCATCGCTTGCAATAAGCTGAACAAGTGATCCTGTAATTGCAGCTCCTGTTTTTTCATCTTTTACAAGACCGGTAACATTGAATTTCAAAGGAGGCAGTTCAAATGAATAAAGATCATCATTGCCCTTTCCTTTTCTGGTTGAGCTGAAGATTCCTCTTTCATTTCCAGTCTTCAAATGCAATTCCGAAATCATCGGCAAAGCTGTTTATCGGAGGTTTCATATTCTGTAACAATCCAGCTTCCATCGGGCTGAAGCTGGGCCTTGAAAATATCGAGTCCGCCCATTCCAATAAGTCCGTCGGATGAAAAATAGAGTGTGCCATCTTCCCTGCATATAAGGAAACAGCTCATCGCCGGAGTATTGATATCAGGACCCAGGTTTACAGGTTTTGACCAGGCATCGCCTGCTCGTGACCGTGTCGACTTCCAGATATCCTTTTTCCCAAATCCTCCTGCAATATCCGAAACAAAATAAAGTGTTAAGCCATCGGGTGAGAGTGCCGGATGTGCAGCAACAAGTGAATCAGGAAGAATTCCTATATTTTTCGGGTCGCTCCAGGTATCGCCGGTTCTTTTTGAATACATTATCTACACATCCTTTCTTCTCACGTTTGCCTGCTTCACACCTTGTAAAATAGAGTTCCTTGTAATCGGATGAAAATGAAGGTGTTCCATCCTCAAATTCACTGTTTATCACATCAACAGGAACCGGAGTACTCCATTTTGATTTTTTGTCGATCCTGCTTTCAAATATATCAGTAAAACTCTGACCTGTTGCTCCATGTGTTTTATTTCCGGCTGCATCATCGCGTGAAGATGTAAAATAAATAACTCCAAAATCATCACGTCCATATGCCGGACTGAAATCAGATTCTTTTGAATTCAGGTCTTTTAGTTCATCAACCTTATAGGCTTCAGGATTTCTCTGCCATTCAAGAGCAAGTTCACATGACACGTATCTCCTGATCAGCTCTGTGCATCGACGGGAGCTATCTGTTTATATTTCTTAAATTCATCAATTGCCTGCTGATATTTTCCATTTTTCTTTAATGATTCAGCCAGCCAGATACTGCGGCTTCAGGTTTTGAATATGAAGATTTTACAGCAAGCTTATACCAGGTTTCTGCATTTTTAGGATCATTTGTCAGCCTGTAACATTCGGCAATCATAAAAACAAGTTCAGTCCGGGTGGTTTTATCTGATTTTTTGGTTTTTGAATAAGCATCCTTGAACTGATCAATTGCATCATAATATTCACCGGCATTGAATGCAGCATATGCCCTTTCGGATTTTCTCTTTTGAGCAGCTACCTCAGGCAGAGTGACAATGATCAATAATATAATGAGCAGGATTAAACGTTTCATAACTATGCCTTCAATTTGACCATAAAAGTAATCAATTTAAGTAATTCTGATAACAATAAATAACGATCGGCAGAGATTAATATTATTATAAAAGAGAGGCTGTCCGCATAAAGACAGCCTCTCTATTCAAACGTGAAATAAACCAACCTAAACACTACTATCTTGTGAACAGCAATTCCCTGTATTTTGGAAGCGGCCACATCTCATTATCAACTATAAGTTCAAGCTTGTCGATATGTGTATCTTATTTCGTCAAGATAAGGTTTTACCTTATTCTCGTATGCAATTGCCTTCTTATATGAATCCTCAATGATATTGGCTTTCTTGCGTTCTTCAACCATCTCATTTACAAGTTTTTTGATACTTGAAATATGATCTGAAATATTAACTATCATCTCTTTACGTGCACCAGCAAGCTTTTCAAATTCAGTATCACTGAAAATATCTCTCAAACCTTTTACATTTTCAACAAGTGAAGTCATGTATCTGATTGCTGTCGGAACGATATGATTAATTGCCAGATCGCCAAGTACCCTTGCTTCAATCTGAACTTTCTTTAGTAAATTTCTCATATTCAACTTCAACCCGGCTTTCAAGTTCCTTCGTCTGTAAAAACACCTGATCCGATAAGAACCTCCCTTGACTGTTTTGTAAGATACATTCTGATTGATTCAGGAACACTTGAAATATTGCAAAGACCTCCTTTTTACTGCTTCGGCATGCCATTCCTTACTGTAACTATCACCTTCAAACAAAACCCGTTCTGATTCAAGAATATATTTCTTAAGAACCTGGAAGATTGCTTCATCCTTATTTCTTCCTTTTTTTATAATTGCATCAACTTCCTTTTTGAATTTTGTAAGCTGATATGCTACAGCAGCATTCAGAACAATCATTGAAGCACTGCAGTTTGCTGATGAGCCTACTGCCCTGAATTCAAACCTGTTACCGGTAAATGCAAAAGGTGATGTACGGTTTCTGTCGGTATTGTCAAGCAATATCTCAGGTATCTTTCCAATTCCAAGCTTAAGTTCTGTTTTCTGTGCAGGAGTCATTTTTTTATCTGTCACCTTACGTGCAATATTCTCAAGCATATTGATGTAAGATATGTTCCGAGAAAGACAGAAATAATTGCAGGAGGAGCTTCATGTCCGCCAAGCCTGTATGAATTTGATTCATTCATTACAGAAGCCCTCATTACATCATTGCTGTCGTTAACAGCTTTAATAACATTGACAAGGAATGTAAGGAACTGAAGATTTGTCTTTGGATTCTTTCCGGGAGATAGACAGGTTCACACCGGTATTGGTTGCCATTGACCAGTTATTATGTTTTCCCGAACCGTTTATTCCTGCAAACGGTTTTTCATGGAACAATACTCTGAATTTATGCTTCCTTGCAACACGTCTCATTATATCCATGAGGAGCTGGTTATGATCAACGGCAAGGTTGACCTCCTCGAAGATCGGAGCACATTCGAACTGATTGGGAGCAACCTCATTATGACGTGTTTTAACGGGTATGCCAAGTTTATAAGCCTCACATTCAAAATCTTCCATAAAGGCCATCACTCTTTCAGGAATTGATCCGAAATAATGGTCCGAAAGCTGCTGATCCTTTGATGACTGATGTCCCATCAATGTTCTTTCAGCAAGAACAATATCCGGTCGGGCATAATATAGTGCATCATCAATCAGAAAATACTCCTGCTCACAGCCAAGTGTTGCTATTACCTTTGTCACATCCTTGTCAAAATACTGGCAAACGTCCACTGCTGCCCTGTCAAGTTCTGACAGAGCTTTCAGAAGTGGAGCCTTATAATCGAGAGCTTCACCTGTGTAGGAGACAAAAATTGTAGGGATACAAAGGGTTGAGCCAACAATAAAAACCGGTGAGGATACATCCCAGGCAGTATAACCCCTTGCCTCAAATGTATTTCTTATACCTCCGCTTGGAAAGCTTGATGCATCAGGTTCGGACTGTACAAGCACTTCACCGGAAAATTTTTCCACAACATGCCCGTTTTCAGTCTACTTCAATGAAACCATCATGCTTCTCTGCAGTTCCGTCAGTCAGAGGATGGAACCAGTGCGTGTAATGTGTGGCACCCTTACCAATAGCCCATGCCTTAAGTCCGGTCGCAACCTGATCCGCTTCCTGACGGGTCAGGGATTTTCCCTCATGGATCGCTTTCTTTACCACCTTATAAGCCTCTTTTGAGAGGTAATGTTCCATTTTGGGGAGATCAAAAACATTTTCTCCATAAATATTCGGAGATCACCTTTGAAGGTCTGGAAAATTCAACAGGTTCCCGGTTGAATACTTCTCTTAATGCACTAAATCTTAACTCTGCCATTTTTTAAATTTTTTTCTGCAAAAATAAGCTTTTTTTGAAACTGACTCTATTTTTTGATATTTATTTTAAATTATTTTACATATTTTTTTCAACACCCCCCTGTTTTTTTAGCCTATTTCTTATTTTTTATGTCTTTTTATGTCAACATGCATGTTTTTGCATATTTTTACTGTATGAATCTAAAGGATTGCGGCTGCCGGTCAATTTATGCCATATGAGGCTATCTCATTAACTATAAAAATTATGGCCCATGCATCAGGCGATCCTTATCAGAAAAAGACCGGCTCATATTCTAATAATTGCATTAAGGCCAACAATTTAATACAAGACCGGTGTTTTAATGAAAATTTGTTATATTTGTCGCCTGTATTTAAAAAGGTATTAATCTATTAATTATTAAAGAACATATTGCATGTCAACACTTCAATTTTTACGTGAAAGGGCCGGAGTTTTAGTGGCAGGAGTTATTGGTCTTTCTCTTTTCCTTTTTGTAGTAAGTGATTTCTTTGGAAGAGGCAGAGGTCAGCGTTTGAAACAGAAAAAATACTACGAGATCGGCCAGATTAGCGGAGAATATGTTTCATACCAGGATTTTGAACAGAGGCAGCAGAATCTGCTTGAAATCTACAAATTATCGGGAAGAACAAAAATTGATGAGTCGACTACCGAATCAATCCGCGAGCAGATATGGCAGCAGATGATCAGGGAAAAGATCCTGGATCCTCAATATAAAAATCTCGGAATAGGCGTCAGCACTGAAGAGGTCGATGAACTGGTTCTTGGCAATAATCCTCACCAGATAGTCCAGCAGCTTTTCATGGATCAGCAGACAGGAAAATTCAACAAATCTTTTCTCGTAAACTTTCTGAAGCAGACTGAAGTTGATGAAACGGCAAAAAAATACTGGTTATTCTTTGAAAATGAAATTGTTAACGACAGAACCAATACCAAATACAATAACCTGGTATCCAAAGGGCTGTATGTAACATCAAAACAGTCAGAATTTGAAAAGAATTTAAACAGTTCTACAGTTGATTTCAGTTATACCCTTAAAAATTATGCATCCTTATCCGATTCATCGGTAACCGTTTCAAAAAGTGAAATAGATGCATATTATGCAAAACATAAGGAGAAATATAAAAGAACTGCTTCAAGGGACCTTGAATATGTGACTTTTGATGTAATACCTTCTGATGACGATAAAAAACAGGCAGAACTGTGGATGAATAAAACAAAAGAGGATTTTTCAACAGCACCTGATCCGGTTCAGTTTATAAATCTATCGGCAGACTCACGTCACGTCGGTTTATTTCTTACTCTGAATAGTGTGCCTGAAAACCTAAAAGCATTTGTAAAAAGCGAGGATCGTAACACAATTCTTGGACCATATATTGAAGATGGATCATATAAAATCGCAAAGCTTCTTGCAGTAGCTGACAGACCTGATTCAGTACATGTAAGACATATTCTTCTCTCACCCAATCAGTAAAAGATCTCTCGAGGCTTCCCGTCATGAAGCTGACAGCCTGGTAAAATTAATAAAAGCTGGTACCTCCTTTGAAGCGCTTGCACAAGCAAATTCAGACGATCAGGGATCAGCGCAGATTGGAGGAGATCTCGGATGGTTTACAGAAGGAAGAATGGTTCTTCCGTTCAATGATGCCTGTTTCTCGGGGAAAAAAGGTGATGTAAAAATTGCAGAAACAACTTTTGGAATCCATATAATTGAAATTCTGGCCCAATCAAAAGACTCACGCAAATATAATATCGGAATAATTGACAGGAAAATCCTTGCAGGTTCTCAGACAATCCAGAAGGCATATAGCGAAGCAAGCCAGTTTGCCGGGACAAATAATACCTATGAGAAATTCGCAAAGACAGTTGCTGAAAAGGGATTGAATAAAAGAGTTGCAAATGATATTGCTCCCCAGCAGAAAACACTTCCCGGGCTAAGTAATCCAAGGTCGCTTGTCATCTCATTATTCCAGGCAGAACAGGGCAAGATAATCCTTGATAATAACCAACAGGCAGTATTTGAAGTCGGCGACAAGTATGTTGTTGGATACTGCACAAGGAAGGTGGAAGATGGTATTGCCCCTGTAAAGGATGTTGAGAATGATATCAGGTTTGCTCTTATAAAGGACAAAAAAGCTGATGCTATCTCTGCTGAATTTATAAAGAATGAAGGAGCCGGCAAAACAATTGATGACGTTGCAAGATCGATGGGCTTAACCGTTCAGGAAGCCACGCAGATCAATTTCAGATCGTATACAGTACCGGGCGCGGGTTCTGAGCCTACACTTATTGCTGCAGCAACTGTTGCCAAACAGGGTGAATTAACAGGCCCTGTAAAAGGATCAAATGGAGTGTTCCTTCTGGTGGCTAACAATGTGGCAGCAACACAGGCAGAAGATGCAAAAACATTGCAGGCAAGGCTCACTACAACCTTCCAGATGAGAGGGAACTATGAAGCCTACGAAGCTCTCAGGAAGGCTGCAAATATTGTTGACAAGAGATATAAATTCTACTAATCATATAGCAGCTGCTAAGTCGAAATTTCGGATTTGCGGCTGTAGAGATCGCGGATTTACAAGTCCGAAATCGCAAATCCGAAATCCGCAATTGCTTTTTTAAGCCTTACGATTAGAATCTGAAAACCTCTCCATTATTGATTCATCATTGAGCTGTCTTGATAATCCCTGGATGAACTCCCGTGGAATATTGTAAAGATCAAGGATAAGAAGACCATCGAGGCAGTAGTTGAATTTAGGGTCAATATTGAATCCTATTATTCTTCCGTTAATCTCAAGATATTTCTTAAGCAGCACCGGCAGCCTGTAACCCGGTTCAATATCAATTATGATCCGCTCAATCTTATTAATGTCACTCTCGGATGTATCAATAAAGATATTCCTGTCAATTGCTTTATCGGGTTTTACTATAAAATCCTTCCGGGGAACAACATATCCTGAATATTTCTCATCGTTGAAATACTTACGGACGAATTCCACTATCAGGCTTTTTGAGAACTTCGAGAAGTCATTGCTTATGCTCACCGGGCCAATAAGATACCTGTAGTCAGGATTTCTCAGAAGAAAGACCATTATCCCTTTCCACAGAAGGAAAAGCGGAATTGTTTTCTTCTGGTATTCTTCTGCTATAAATGAACGTCCCAGTTCGAGTGATTGCATTAGCAGAGGCTGGAAGCTGTTTTTCAATCTGAATAATGAATTTATATAGAATCCCCTGATCCCATAAACTGAAATTATCTCCTTCCCTTTTCCTATCCTGTAGGCTCCAACAATTTTGCCGGCATCATTATCCCAGATGAAGAGGTGGTTAAAATAAAAATCATATTCATCGATATCGGTGCTCTTGTTTGTTCCTTCGCCAACTTTCCTGAATGTAATCTCTCTCAGCCGTCCTATTTCGATAAAAATTGCAGGGATCTTTTCAGCGGGGGCGCATATAACTGAATAATTCTTTGAAGAAAAGAGTTCATAATCAGGTCTTATCCTCTCAAATTCCTCTTTAATAATATTTGCCGGCGCCTGTTCTGCAACAGGAACAGCTTTCAGTATTCTGCTACCCTGCCGTTTGAGGGAGAAGTGTCTTACTTCGAGGGCTGAGCCGAGGGAATAGACCCTGGCCCTGAGGTATCTTCCGAAATGTGACAGATCTTCAAATTCTGCCTGATCCTTTACAGTTATTGGGGATCCTATCCTTACACTGATACTCTTGTGGCTGCGGTGGCGAAGTTCTGAGGGTAATTTTGTCTGGCGCAGTAAAGGATGTATTTTCCCCATAATATGAATCAGCCTTGAGTTAGTGCCATGAAAATAGACAGGCACCAGTGGCACATGCGAATTTTTAAGGAATTTAACAGCAGCCGGCTGCCAGATATTATCAAGCATGACTCTTGATGATTCTATTGGTGTATAAGCTTCCCCGGTAGGGAATATTCCGATTGAGTTTCCGCTTTCCAGATGATTTATGGCCTGTTTTATACCTGTGTATGAAGACTTGTCAAATGTTGTTTCATGTGTATTTACAGGGATTACAATTTCTCTAAGTGGTTCTATCTGGTGAAGGAGATAGCTTGCGAGTATTTTGAAATCGTTTCTGTGTTCAGAGATGATTTTATAAAGTATCATTGAATCAATGCCTCTGAAGGGATGATTTGAGAAAGTTATGAAAGCTCCGTCTGCGGGGATATTTTTAAGATCCTCCCCGGGTATATTGTATTTAAGATCGAGTACCCTGAAGAGTGAATCTATTACGAATACGGGGTCTTTATCATGCAGAAAGGAATATAATTCACTAAGCTTATTATAATTGAATATATGCAGGAGTGTTTCAGCTATTATAGTTCCTTCGGGAATATTGAGTTCTGCGGAATTTGAGTTCTCCATATTAAGAATAAGAGTATTTCTGAATCTCGATCCGATCAAATATACGAAATTTTCTCTTTTGCATGCACCGTCATT
>CAWFRW010000004.1:0-166684 GCA_963818295.1 uncultured Bacteroidales bacterium | reverse complement strand
CTTTCGTTAGCGGTATCACAGGATTGACACCCGGGACACTTTATCATGTTCGTGCTTATGCAACAAACAGCGCCGGAACAGGTTACGGAACTGAAATTACGTTTACTACAGATGCGATTGTTGAACCGACTATTACAACAACTACCGCATCAGATATAACTCAAACTACTGCTGCAACGGGTGGAGATATCACATCTGATGGTGGCGCCGCAGTGACTGCAAGAGGTGTATGCTATGCTTTAACTGCCGACCCGACTACAAGTAATTCAATAACTACTGACGGAACTGGAACTGGTGTTTTCACAAGCGCCTTGTCATCACTTACACCGGGAACCCTCTATCATGTCCGTGCATATGCAACAAACAGCGCAGGTACTGCTTATGGAACTGACGTTACATTTACAACCAATGGTGTTCTGGTTCCTACTGTTACAACAGCTGATCCTACAGCAATTGCTCTTACAACAGCTACATCCGGAGGTAATGTTACCTCATGAAGGTGGAGGAGCAGTAACAGCAAGAGGTATTGTTTATGCAACAACTCAAAATCCAACTTTAAGCAATACGGTTATAACTACCGGTGCCGGAGTTGGGAGCTTTCACAAGCGCTATCACAGGACTAACGCCAGGTACTCAGTACTTTATTCGTGCCTATGCTACAAACAGCGCAGGTACTGCCTATGGAAATCAGGTTACTCTCAATACCAATATTGCTGACGTTGATGGCAACACATACAGAACTGTTACAATTGGCACACAGGTATGGATGGCAGAAAACCTGAAGACAACCCTTTACAACACCAGTACAGCTATTCCTTTGGTTACTGCTCAATGCCGCATGGATTGCCGCCACAACACCTGCTTATAGCTGGTACGATAACACTGAAGCTACATATAAGCCTTTATATGGTGCACTTTACAACTGGTATGCTGCAAATAACGCCAATTTATGTCCTATCGGATGGCATGTTCCTGCCGAATCTGAGTTCAGTACCCTTGAGCTCACCCTTGGAATGGATCCTGCTGCAATACCCAACTGGGGTCCAAGAGGAACCAATCAGGGTGCTCAGCTGAAAAATACAACCGGATGGGCTACTGGCCAGAATGGAACAAACACAAGCGGATTTTCAGCACTGCCCGGAGGTTACAGGTATAATATTGATGGTACATTCAATAATGTTGGTGTTCTTACATACTTCTGGGCAACCGATGAGCTTGATGCCACAAGAGGATGGTACAGGAGACTTGATGGAGCTGCCAGCACTGTCGATAAAGGTGCCACCGAAAAACAGGCAGGCAAATACATCAGATGCGTTAAAGACTAAAATTTTAAACAAACATTGGATACAGGAAGCTACCGCAAAATGGTAGCTTCCTTTTTTTACATTTCATAATTTACAGGGATGAAAAGAATTATAGCGATAATATCCGCTTCATCAATTATTCTTCTGATATCGGCCCAGATAAAACTTGCTCATTGAAGGTACATCAACAGTCAATACAATTCCAGGCGACTGGGAGGGAATAAATATTGCCAGAAGCGCCCCAACAAGGTTCGTATTCAGGAATAACTCAATCATCTCTTCAAATGCATCAGGCTACATGCTTCATGCCGGTGACGAGCAGTCAGGTACTGAAAACAACAACCTCGACGGACAAATAATAACCGGCAATAAGTTCGTATGGAATGGAAAGAGCCCTAAAAGTAATACTCATGCCCTGTTTACCGGTTATAACATTAATGCAACAATAAAATATAACTACCTTGAGAAGGTTCCGTCAGGAATTCAGATGAAATCAGACGGGATGACCAATACTTCCGGCGGAGTGGCCTATAATATTATTAATAATCCCGGGCAGGCAGCAATTCCGGTCAAGGGAATGAAGAATGTTAAAATCTATAACAATGTATTTTTCAGCGACAAGGTATTTTATAAAAATGATTCTGTTGGCGTATGGAGAGGATTGATAGATATCTATGCAAATACCGATGAGGGACAAAGTACATCAGTAAGCAATTCATCCGGCACCAAAATTAAAAACAATATTTTTTATACTGTTAACAGGATCTATAATATAGCTATTTACGATTCTGCCTCATCTGCCAGGTTTTGAGTCAGATTATAACATTTTCTACTGCGAAGCAGGTTCTCCTGTCTTCAGTTATCTGGGCAAGTACCTCACCTTTGCTCAATGGCAGGCACTTGGTTATGATACCCATTCAAAAATCATCAACCCAAAATTCAGAGACTTAATCGATTTTGTTCCGGCTGAACCGCTGTACCATGGAACTGATCTGGGTGAGTTGTGGCAGGATGGCCTGTCAGTATCAGCCAAATGGATACCAGGTTCATCTCCTGCAATTTCACGCCAGAAGGGCATCTGGCAGACCGGCGCAAGAGTTTATTGACATCTATATACTATATTTCAATAATAAAATACTATGCTGCTGAAGTTTAAAACAGAAAATATTTGTAAGTTTATTATCTTTGAATAAAATGCTTATGAAACTCTTGCTTACTATTTTTGCAGTTGCGCTCCTAATTACTACCAGTTGCGAATCAGATAAGAAAGAAATGAAAAAAATTATCTTTTTACATCATAGTACAGGTTATAATATTTGGGTAGGAGGTACAAACCGCTACATCTACAAATTAACAAAGGAAGGCGACGTTAAAAAGTATTTCAAAAACTATAACAGAAAGAATAAAACCAACTATTCTATTTCTGAGCAATATTTCCCGAAACTGGAGCCATACGGATGGAATAATTATCCCTATGACTATTATAATATCTGGGTAAAACATTCAGGACCAGACAGGTATATGGACGAACCGACTCTTGAAATACTCACAAGGGAATATGATATTATTATATTCAAACATTGTTTCCCGGGCAGCAGAATTCTTGAAGATACAGGCAATCCGAATATTGACTCTGACGAAAAGAGGCTTGAAAATTACAAATTGCAGTATAACGCATTGAAAGCAGAAGATGCATGAATTTCCAAATAATAAATTTATTGTCTTCACTCCTGCTGTTAATACAAAGAATCAGATGACTGAAGACGAAGCAAAACGGACTGCTGAGTTTTATAAATGGATGACCGGAGAGTGGGATGAAGAGGGAGACAATATTTTTATATGGGATCTTTATAAATATGAAACTGAAGGCGGCTTGTATCTGATTGATAAAAATGCATCCAGTCCGGACGACTCTCATCCGAACAAAGAATTTGCAGCAAGAGTTGCTCCTCTGTTCAGTAAATTTATTATTGATGTAATTGAATCCGGTTCCTGAGATTTATTATTCAAAATTATCCCTTGATAGCAAATGAATCTAAAAGGTTTCTTCAAACGGTTAATGTTACTATTCCTGAAAAAGGCCAGCAATAACGTTAAAATTAAGTTTTTACGAAGGCAGGGGATGAAGATTGGAGAGAATTGCCTGATAAATACCGTTGCCTTTTCAACTGAACCATACCTCATTGAGATAGGAAACCATGTCGCTATCGCAAACGGCACAGAAATTATTACCCATGATGGCGCAATATGGTGTTTCAGGGAAGAGCTGCAAAATGCCGACGTATTTGGAAGAATAAAGATCGGGAATAACGTCTTCATAGGAAATAACTGTACAATTCTTCCAAATACTGTTATTGGAAATAACTCTGTTGTTGGTGCAGGAAGTGTTGTAAGGGGAAAATTTCCTGATAATTCAGTTATTTTCGGGAATCCGGCCAAGATAGTCCTTAACATGAATGTCCAGAAATTTCTCTATCTTCAGAATCCGGGTCTGATGAAAACTTCGAATCTGCCTGATACAACGAAGAACAAAATCATAAAGAAACACTTTGGGATAGAGTAGAAATAAACTCAATAGATCTATATCTGAATACAGTTAAGAGACTCTCAGTTTTAATTTCGCTTATCTCCATCCGGTTATTGTTCCATAGATTTTTGGAGCCAAACGCTTTAAATGATAACCTGTAAATACGCACAAAGGAATTGTCAGCATCGGAGTAATGAGGAAAATAATCAATGACATTGCATCCCCATTTCCAAATACAAGTAAGAGTCCCTTTTTTAAGACTGTCTCCACAGGTTCATGAGAGGCAAAGAGGAAGAATGAAAAAGTTACAATACTGAACAGATTGGTTTTGACAATTTCGGTATAATTTACAATAATTATATTATACAGGTTATTTATTGCCAGGATGCCTGCAACTATTGATATTTTATGAATGATTGTAATCAAAACCAGATTCTGATAACCATAATAAACAAGAGTCGTTTTAAAGAGCACAATCAAGACCCACAGGCTTGTATAAAACAGCTGCAGCCCATGGCGATTTATTATTTATCCGGTCCCCGTTCCTGTGTACTTATGTAAGCTCCCAAAATAAAGAAAAACAAGTGACTGATTCCTGAACACTATAAAGTCAAAATCGTAGAACCAGATAAACAAAAAAAGCAATCAGCAGAAAAACCTTAAGATACCTCAGCAGCAGGTATAAGAGTGGTGATAGAATTGCAAAAACAGCCAGATCCCTGACATACCAGAGCTGGTATGGAATCGGATCAAGGAAAAAAGTATTCAGCAGTTTTCCAAGGTCATAATCTCATAATCAGTCCTCTTGAAAAACTTATGCTTGAAGGGAGAACAGACTGAAGAAGCAGATAAAACAGAATTCCCCACAATGACCATAACAGATACGGAACTATCAGAGTAAAAAAACGCTTTTTTACTTTTCTGACAAAATCCTGTCTCTGACCCGTGAGATTAACAAAGAAAAGATATCCTGAAATTATAAAGAATAACGGAGAAGCAATTCTGTTCATTCCCTGACAGAAATATTCCTGTATAAATCCATTCAATCCATAGATCCTGTATAATCCTTCAGGTTCTGTCACCTGATTTGTGTTATAGGCATGTACAATCACTACCAGGACAACCAGGAAAAATGACAATACTTTTATTTTAACCCTCAAATACTCATTCATTCTAATTATTCTAATATTAAACCATCAGTTATCACTTATTCTGTCAATCCAATCTTTAATCACTTCTTTTCTGATATGAACATTTCCTTAATCACATACCAGATAAATTTTGAATTTCCAATAAGATAACGTCTCCACATCCTCGAAGGCTCCTTTACAAGACGGTAGAACCATTCAAGTCCCATATTAATCATCCATACCGGGGCCCGTGATAACTGTCCCTGCATAGAAATCAAACACCGCACCAATACAGCAAATATGCCCGGTATTCAGAGATCCGAAATGTTCATAAGCCCATTTTTCCTGTTTTGGAGCAGTCATACCTACAAAAAGAACATCAGGATTAAAAGCATTTACTGATTCAATCATGATTGTATTGTCTTCTGAAGTAAAACACAGGCTTGTAGGGAGGTGAGTATTTTCCGATCCTCACATTCGGGAATTCAGATGATGAACGATCGATTATCCGTTTCAGGGTATTTTCGCTGCTTCCAAGGAAGAAACAGGAGCCTCCTTTCTCATTCAACCTGTTCATTTCGAAAAAGAATAAATCGGCACCTGCAATTTTATGAAGTTTCTTCCCGGTCAGCAACCTGACTGCCCAATACTACACTTATACCGTCGGGCAGTAAAATATCTGACTTTGCAAGTGATTCAGCATAAAATTCATCCTGCCTTGTAATATTATAACTATGAGCATTAAGTGTAGTAATCAAGCAATCTTCCCTCAGGGATATTGTTTAATTCCTTGTCAAACAGATCAAATTCTGAAAGTAAATAAGTACTCATGCAGATAATCCCGTTAAATTTATAAAAACACCTGTGACCATGCAGGTTATAATCTTATATCAATTTGTCTATGTAATCAGGATAGATTCAGGATGCATTAAGAATAGTCTGAATTGTTTCAAAAATATTTTTTTCAAATTTATCAATTGTATAATTGGCCAGGAATCTTTTGTATCCCTCCTGCCCCATTCGGATGCCTCAGCTCCTTATCGTTCAGTAAAACTGCCAGTTTATCAGCCAGCATATATGGATTCTGTGGTTCAACCAGAAAACCTGTCTCATTCTCAACAACAATATCAGGGATGCCGCCTTCAAGTGTAGAGACAACAGGCAGGCTGAATTGCATAGCTTCAAGTATAACCAATCCAAAAACTTCATAATAAGTCGGAAAGACAAAAATATCAGCATTCTGAAATTCCCGGAATTTATCGTCCCCATACTTTGGTCCGGTCACCTCAACCATACCGCTTAACTTTCTGTCCGCTAATTCGGATTCAAGATCCTTTATTGTAAGATCAGCCGGAGGTCCTGTCAATCTTGCAGAAAACCGGTATCCTCTTTCCTTCAAAATGCTCAAGAGCCTCAATAAGCACAAGAATGCCCTTAGTTCTCAGATAATGTGACAAATAAAGAATCACTAGGAACCGAATCATCAGATTCAGGCTGTGTATCATTGACAGGCATCTGAACCTCAATGCCGTTGGGCACAAAAAAAGGCCTGGACTGTATAAATATCACTGAAATCGTCAGTTAGTCTGGGAGAGAGGCAAATAACACTTGTATTCTTAAACACAATTTTATAAAGCAGTCTTTTTAACAGCACTTGCGCTTGTATTCTCTTTAATACCCTTGCTCTGAAGATGAAAGACAATCTTTCTGCCCCATTGTTTTCAGGATGAAAACATAAAATGCATCCCTGTAAAAAGCAAATCCTTTGGGGTAAGATTAAAATAGACCAGATCAGGTTTATGCTTAATGACTTTTTTTATTATCTCGAAAGCATATACGAATGTTTTGTAAACTTTACGCGAATGTGAATCTTCCCAACTCCTGAACGGTTTCGGTAAAGTGAAGGTTCACGGTTTCGGAACTGAAATTGTCTGCGATAAGTTTACTGTTCACGATATATCTGTTCATCATACTTGCACCATGGAGAGGAGGTGGCAACTGAACAATAAACAAAAGTTCGGGCAATCCTTTATCCGTCATATTTTTATACTTCTGATTTCACTCTCCTGTTTTGACAGAATCTCATTTATAATCAATGGATGCCTTTACAGAAGAAAATCTTGTCTCCTGAATATTATTATTACTGCAATTCTGTATGGCCAGGGCTAAACCGGCAAATTCTGACAGGGTCTCTCCGGTTATTGACAAAACAGGTAATATTATCAGCAATAAGTTCCTTTAATCCCTCCCACATTGGTTGCAATAACAGGTGTTCCGCAGGCAAGACATTCAAGAATAACCATTGGAATTCCCTCAAAATGAGAAGAGATCATCAAAATTGAAGCTCTGCTGTAAATCATTCTGAGTTCATCCTGCTTAAATACTGCTCCGGCAAAAAAGAAGAGATCAGTTGCTGATTTATCAGCAATATATTTTTCAATAACAGGCTGATATGTCCCCCTGCCAACAAAAACACCTGTCCATCTGCCCGGTTCTGCTTTTATTCAGCTCGATCAGTGTGTCGGCAAATAATTCAAGTCCCTTTACCTCTTCCAGTCTGCCAACGAAAAGCAGAATTTCGCCTTTCATATGCTCAAGCAATTTACTGGGAGTTTCATCCTTATAAAAAATCCCGGTATCCACAAAATTCGGGATCAGAAGCGTTTTGGATTCAGCGTTTTGTTTTTTTGCAAGGTCAAGGCAGAAGGCATCAATAGCAATAATTTTGGTGGCCTTCTTAATATTCCTGCTCTCTGACATATTCCCACAAATATTGAATAAACTGCAAGCCTGAGCCATTTATTCTTGGCTTTTACAATTGCATTTGCACCTCCGTGCATATGATAAAGAATAGTCACCCCTGGCCTTATCCAGAACGACATCTCTTCTGCATGAGAATATACAGAATTGATATTATGCTTCTTTAAAACTGAATTTATTTTTCTGCTGTAGTAGATTGCCCTTATACGAACCGGGATCACCGACGACTTCGGAACATATATTACAGGAATGATTATTATATTATCGTGAAAAGGTATCTCTTTGTACAAATGGGTCTTCACCGAAGTAATTCCCAGCAGATAAACTGTATCAGCCTTCAGGTATGGCAGAATACTCTTTATAACTCCGGTTGCACCTCCCATGCTGAGAGATTCCTTGCTGCTCCAGTTTTCAAAATCATCAAGGGCCAGAATTGCTAAGTTGTGCATATGTATCGTTGCAATTAATTTAATTCAGTCAAAAATCAATAATACCTGTAGTCGTGAACAAACCGGTGTTAAGAAGAATTACTTACCTATTTAAATAAAGATCAACATATTTCCCGGTCATCTGTTCAATGGAGAACAATTCGGAAACCCTTGCACTTACCTTTTTCTCCCATCTCCGTCCTCAATCCCTGATCATTCAGGAGCATTTCAATTTTAGATGCAAGCTGTACAGGATCCGACTGACCAATTAAAAATCCTGTCACCCCATCATCCACAATTTCCTTTGTACCTCCTCCATCTGTAGCTATCACGGGTTTTCCAAGAGCCATATACTCCATAATTGAATTTGAAATTCCTTCTGTAAATGTCGACAAAAGACAAATATCCATAGCATTTATAAATGACTCAGGATTTGACTTTCTGCCCAGCAGTCTGAAATTGTCCGAAAAACTGATCAGCGATAAGGCTTCTGGAGTCTTCCGAATCAGTGCGGTTGCCGATAGCAAGAAAAGTAATATCATTTCTCTTTTTGAGCAGAATCTGTGCCGCCTTAAAAAATGTCGGGTAATCCTTGTTTTCAGAGAATGAGGCCACCATGCCCACAATATATCCTGAATCTAATATTCAGTCTCTTTCCTGATATCTTCCTTGCTTATCAGATTCTTTGTCCGGCTGAATGCAAATCCATTATGGATAACAATACTTTTATTTTCAGGAGCCTTGTATGCAAGTAAGCCGGCTTTTGAATTGCCTATAATTACATCTGAAAATGGAAATGTCAGTTTGGCTCTTAAATAATACTTGTTTGAAATATTCTGTTTAACAGGTGAATCTACAACCATCCCGTTTATAAGTTTAATATGCAGCAATTTGCATGCAGGTACCAGGTAGATAGCCGTCATGCTGTCCCAGCAATGAACAAAATCGGGTTTGTATGACCTGCAGAGTTTATAAAATCTGTAAAAGACTGAAACATCATGTCTTGTCTTTCTTGTAATGTAATGAATTTTTATTCCCAGATCTAAGATTTCTTTGTAGTGAATATCCTTGCTCATCACAACGAGCTCGAAATCAATCTCTTTATGTAAAATGAGGGCTTTTATCAATTCAGTCAGCCTTCTTTCCTTTCCTCCGACATCCAATGTATCTGTAAAAAAGAGAATTCTCATGTCACCTATTTTTCATTTTGATTTTTAAGAGCTCAGAGGGATCAGCTTATTATTCAGAATTACCTTATTTTGTTTTTGAAGATTTTTTAAACATACGGATATCCCCGATAAATTTTTTCAGCTGGGTCCATGGTGCAAAAGTCCATTGTTCTCCGTCAATAACCAGAATATTATCAATCTGGTTTATTGTATGCAGCGAATGGATGGCTTTGTTGTTCTTGTTTTTTTTATTTAATGAGATTGTGAGATATGGTACTTCAGAAACATTATTCTCATTCAGTTCAGTCAATTTATTATATAATAATAGATTCACCATAGCCATTATTGACAGTTTTGTGCAGGTCTGTAAATAACACCATCAACCTCTGTAAAATTGCCGGCAGAACGGGTTCCATTCAATCCGCATTTAACAGGATTGTTCTTATGGGCTTTGTAGGGTCCGAGTAAGCTGTCAGAGAAAAAGAGATGCATTTTATAGTCAGTCGTCATCAGAGATTATGCCGAAGATCCAGTATTTATTGCCATACTTTAAAAAAGTGGCATCACGCAAAGGCAAATCAATTATGTCTTTGATAAATTTAAGCGATTCATCAACCGGATCATATTCATAACATGAAAGTTTGCCGCTTTTGGCAGCTTCGGGAAAGATGAAGATTTTATTATTCTCATAATAATACAAACGGATATGAAAGATGACTCCCGGTATCAAGAAGCAATTTCTCGTGTATTTGTCTGAAATCCTTGTCTATTGTCATCAATGATATTTTCCCATAATCATCACTGAAAGGATAGTCCTCAAAGATTATTTTTAAATTTTCATCCCGGGATTTGACAAAGAAAGGATCAGCAACGAATTTATCAAAAGAATTAAGATATAACCATTTAATATCAGGATCGAAGGACTTGCTCCTGATAATTTCCCTGATATCACCATTGCATATTCCGACAATCCATTGTTTAAAAAACAGTTTATCAAAATATTTGGAAGATGTAGATTTATCATCCTGTCGCCTAATTTATCTAAAGTATCAATCATGGAAATAATCCATTACTTAACTATTCATATGATTTTTTTAATTTAAAAAGTTCGTCAAAGAGATCATTTATCTCCTTGATTTTATCATCGTTTACAATATGGTTATGTTCCACATAGGCTTTTGCCATTTTTGCAAACTCATCCGTATCTTCAACTGAAGCCATTGCGCTGATCATTTTATCAAAGTCACCATCGGCGACGAATCCGAGTTTTTCTTTCTTAATTACATCACCAGGGTCAAAGGATAATGACAGAACAGGCAGTCCGCATGCCCATGCTTCGATAAATATATTTGGAAAGCCTTCCATTGGCGAGGTTGAGATCAGGGCTTTGGAGTTATAGATCTGTTTCATTGTTTCGGGATGTGACAGGCTTCCGAAGAGTGTAACATTTTTAAATGATTTTAACTTTTCGAAATATTTATAACCTGTGCTGTCCCTTGGAGAACCAACAACCTTATAGGTAGTTGATGGAGTCCTTTTTGCAAGCTCATGGAATTCTGCAAATCCTTTTCGTTTATCAAGCGCTCCGACATAGCTGAAGTCAGTTCTCACAGGAGCAGGGTCGACAGGTATTGCATTCAGTTCAATAAGATTATTGAAAATAATTGATTTAATACCTTTTTTTGCAAGAGCCTGTTTCTGTCCCTCGTGCTGAACAAGAACCATATCTGCTTTTCTTACAACACGCGGAAAAATCAATTCCACAAGCAGTGCATTCAAAAACCAGTACAACCCGTTGAAATGTGTAAGATAATCATGTTTCAGCCTCTGTCTTAATCCAAGAGCATCCAGATCCGATGCGAGCTGGATTACAAAAATACCTTTTGATTTTACGGGCTGCCCACAAGGTAAGAATATGTCTCCAGTCGCGAATCTGGCTGTAATAAATATCTGCCTTTCTGTGCTTTTAAATTTTCATAGAGTTTTGGAATCCTGTGAGTAAAGAATCTAAAGAGCCTTATTCCTTCCTGATATCCCTGGATCTTGACGACTTTAACACCGTCCTTTGTAACATAATCCTTGTCTGTCATCAGGTCTATAATCACAACTTCGTGACCTGATTTTGCCAATACTTTGGCGAGCAATGCAATTTGTAATTCTCCTCCACCGCTTGTTTTTCCTTCCAATGCGCTGGCAACATCACCCCATGTGCATATCTTCATACTTTAGAGTTTTTTGCAGCCTCCGTCAACAGTAACAGATGCTATATTTTTGTTATGCAGTAAAATGAAAAAATTTTCCAAAAGATCATATAGTTTATCGATAGAATTATGTGTCGGGCCTGTAGATTGAACAACCCGGCATCAATTCACTTGAGTGAAACATCATAACAATATATGGCAATTTAATTCTGATTGATTCGTTTATCAATTCTTCAAAGTGGTTCATAGTCATCCATGGATTTGGCCTGAACCAGAGGGGCTGATCCTTAAAGAATAGTTTTCTGAATACTTTAAGCACAAAATTATGATCCACATTTCTGAAAAAGAATTTTGACAGACCATCATGTCTGTTAAGAGGAAATTTTGTCGGCAAGGATAGTAACAGGTATTTCAAGAAGCGAACCCGCCGGGGAAATTAAATCTTGAAGGGAATGGATCACTGTCAACAAAATCGGGCCCGCCATTTCCACCCGGAATCCCTTTATAAACGTCCCAGCTTAGAAGGGGTGTGACGGATGAATCGATAAGATAGCCGTTTTCAACAAGAACACGTGCTACATTTTCATTGAATCCGTACCGGCCGGAACGAAATGATAACGGACGTTTACCAAAGGCAGATTCAATATGTTCAGTCAGATTTTTAAGTTTATCTGAAAGCAAATCAGTCTGCCAGCTCATGAGCAAAACCATGATTTGCATCATTATATCTGTAGCCATCCTTGTCCCTGAAGGGCGGGGTTGTCCAGATATGTAAATGAGATCCTATTTCTGCTGTCTCCTTCTTCCAGTATTCTGAAAAGATCTCCTTTGCATAATCATCATTGCAAACTTCAGATGTAACAAGATAGGTAGGTTTAATATGATACTTTTCACATAAATTCTGAAACCTGGGCACAAACTTAATATTTGCTACTGTCAGGTCACTTCCGAACTCCCACTGATTATCGCCTTCGGTATCTATTGATATTATGAATTCCATTCCCTTTTTAAAAGCTTAGTTTACAAAGTTAAATTTAAAAACTATTTATAATCTACCCTGTGTTAAAAACAATACCACTTTTCACATAATAGTTAATAAATTCCTGTAACTGCTGCCCTATATTATAAATCCTAAATTAAAAATTAACAACTAATTGAGAAGTATAGTCTGAGCATACAAACTATATCGTAAATACAAACTGTAGTAAACTCTTTGATTTTCCCTGATAATTAAGCATACCAATGCAATTGACCTGGATTTGACATTATCCTCAATAATCAGATTTTTTATCGCCCCTGCTGAGGCTTGAAAAGCCTTATTCCAAGGGTTAACTGCTGACTGCCATAGGTATTGAAAGAGACATTCGCCGTCATATTGTAGTTAAGATCATATGAATAATTAAGAAATAGTCCCGTCGTATACCTCAGCTCCAAGACCCAGTCCCAATATTCCATTTGTTCTGAAGAGTGTTGTAAGCCATAAGCGGTCATTCCATGTAAGAGTCTGTGCTATTTCAAACTGAAGCGGTATATTCTGCCCTCCCCTGATGATCACAACCGGTTTTGTGGACCATTTATCATCAAGTGAAAAGAGGTATGCAGCATGCAACATATAGTTCCTGAATGGCTTATATGTCATGTCTGAATTGTGGTATCGCACAGTCCCAAACATTATATTTGAAAAGAGAATGCCTGCCTCAGCCATCCTTATACCTGTATAAAACACTTATATCCGTGGCAAATTTTATTAACGACTTCTGTTGTCCGTATAAAAGTGCAAGATCCTGGACATAGCCCGGGTCATTAAAGTATTTTGACAGGTCGATAAGATTTCTGTATAATCCTGCTGACAAACCAAAGTTGAGGGTATGTTCATTATTTATTTTTGCCTCATAGGTATAAGTTCCGAGGAGAAGAGTCTGTTTGAAGATATCAGCTTTGTCATAAATAAATCTGATCCCCAGGCCTACCCTGTTTTTGAATTTGTCACTGTAACTAAGCTGGTATGTTTTTGGTCCTCCTTCAATTCCCGACCAGTCGGAACGATAATCCATAAACAGGGTCTTTTTGTTCGTAATCCCTGCATATGCCGGCGAAAAATTGAAAGGATTAACACTATAGCTATCCATATACGGAAACTGCTGTCCAAACAGGTAACCCGGAATTAACAAAAATAATATTAGAATAGTTTTTTTCATATTACACTCCATTTTTCTACCTCACAATATTCACAACACCTTTTATATAACCTTTTTCCGATGATTTAATAATATAATAGTAGGCTGACGACGGCAATGGATTCCCATTCCAGGTTCCATCCCAGTCATTCTTATAACTATCTGATTTATATACTACCTGTCCATATCTGTTATACACTGTTACCTGAACCTTACCGTACTCATCAATTTTCGGAATATACCAGTAATCATTCATCCCATCAGAGTTTGGAGTGAAGAGTGAACTGATATTGTCAAAAGTCGGCAAAGTCTCGATAGTCTGGACCACATCAGCTGCCTGATTCCAGTTCATGTCACCCTCCTGCCTGGCAGTCACTGTAAGGTTGCCTTCATTGTGTATCAAAAGCATGTCACCTTCAAGACTGGCAATTTCCTGATCGGATATTTCAAAGCTTACAGGCAACTGGCTTGAGGAAACAGCTTTCAGCTGATATTGCTGTGTAACTCTGAGGTTTGATGGAATTTCGTCAAAAGTAATTTCCTGATCAGCTTTTGTAATTGTAAGAGTACCTGAGATATAATTAAAACTGTAATTATTATCATCTCCTCCTGAAATTTCAATATCATAGTCTCCGACATCTGAATCGGCTCTGCATCAGTCTGTGCAACCGGAAGAATATCAATGACGCTTTGATTCTGACCTGACACAAATCCTGAATATGAGTCATTGAGAACTGACGGGTTTTCAGTTCCATATACTCTGGTACTATTTTCAGCGGTAACTGTCAGTTCGGCTTTTTGAATTTCAAGATTCCCGTTAACCAGAATAATATCATAATTGTCATCCGATCCGGCTGATAATGTTATCGGGTATGTTCCCAGCATCACTTCCTGTAACGCAGAGGTTGACGGAACAGGAGGAATATCTATCACTGAAATATCCTCTCCTTTCACAAAGCCTGAATAGGTAACAGTCAGTTTTGGATTGGCAGTGCCGTAAATTTTTGATTTGTCATCTGCCACAGCTGTAATACGATCCTTCAGTACAGTGAGCGTCCCGTTAACATATTGAACATTGTAGTTCGGCACCGTTCCTCCTGTGATTGTAATTGGATATTTACCTGCAGTGGCAGCTTCAATTGCTCCCGGACTTGCTTAATGAAACAGAAGGCAATGCATCGCCTGTAATAAGTCCGTCAGCAGTGAATTCATTTCCTGCAAAGGAAAGTACCATTCTGTAATCTTTGGAAAGATCATTTGCAGTTATAATTAAATTTTTTGGTGTGATACTGGCATACACTGTAGGTTGTGTAAGGATATAGTTACCTGATCTGTTCCGGTAATTGTGAAACCGGCGGTTGCTACCTGCTTTGAGACTCCTGTATTCTTATTGGCAAAATGGCCGGAAGCCCCTGTTGATACAAGAGTTACATTATCTGTTCCAAAGATTCCTGAAAGAGCGGCATTGACTGTGTTGAGCATTGCATCAGTTGTCCCATCATACACTTTATTGGCGGCAGTCACACCTGTTACTGTAAGAGCTGCCGGGGTAATGGTTCCGGTTGTGGAAGGCTGGGTCAGTGTATAATTGTCTCCATCTCGTTCCGCCAGGTCGTAAAGCCTGATGTTGTTACCGGTTTAGCAGTACCTGCATTTTTATTTGAAAAATTACCTGAAGCGCCAGCCGATACCAATGTTACATTATCTGTGCCAATAATACCGACTAAGTACTGCACTTCCGGAATTCAGAGTAGCAGTTGTAGTGCCATTATATGCTCTGGTGTTGGCTGTAACTCCTGTAAGTGTCAGAACAGCTGGTGTTATATCAGCTATTGCTGCAGGAGGCTCCATTAATTCATAATTTGCAGCATCGGCTCCTGAAAATGCAAAACCGGTGGTAGTTACTGTTTTGCCGGTTCCGGCTATTCTTATTATAAAACACTCCGGTTGCGCCGGCTGAATTCAGAGTAACTGCATCACCCGGCAAAATACCTATTATTACTGCGGCTGTTGTATTTATTGTAGCAGATGTTGTACCGTTATAAACTTTATCGCTTGCAGTTACTCCGGATATTATAACGCCTGCATCTGTTATGGTGCCAGTGGCTGAAGGCTGTGTTAGTGTATAATTGCCGGCATCTGTTCCGCCGAGTGTAAAGCCCGATGGTAGTAACCGGCTTTCCGGTACCTGCATTTTTATCAGAAAAGCTTCCCGAAGCGCCTGTTGCAATGATTGTTACATTATCACTTCCAATAACACCGGATAATGTTGCATTTTCAATATTTAGGGTAGCATGTTGTTGTTCTGTCATAAACCCTTGTAATGACTGTAACTCCGGTAATTGTCAATGGTGCAGCCGTAATGGAGGCTGTAGTGGTTGGCTGGGTAAGTATATATTTGCCGGCGTCTTCTCCGGAAAGTGTAAAACCTGAGGTAGTTACTGTTTTGCCTGAACCAACATTCCTGTTAGAAAAAGTTCCGGAAGCTCCTGCTCTGACAAGATGTAACCACATCGCCTGAAAGAACACCTGCCAGTGATGCACTGCCGGTGTTAAGAGTGGCTGCAGTGGTACCGTTGTAAACTTTATTGCTGGCTGTAACTCCGGTTACGGTTATTGTATAACCCGCAATATTCGCAGTAGTTGTGGGCTGTACCAGTGAATAATTCCCGGCATCACCGCCACTGATTGTAAAGCCTGATACATAAACAGTCTTTGAAATGCCAACATTTGAATTTTCAAAAACTCCTGTCACTCCGGAAGTGCCAAGGGTCACAACATCACCCGAAATAACTCCGACAAGTGCTGCACTTGCGATATTAAGGGTGGCTGCTGTCGTTCCGTCATAGATCTTATTACTGGCAGTCACTCCTGATACGCTCAATCCGGCAGCTGTAATTGTGCCGGTTAGCGGAGGGCTGTGTCAGAGTATAATTTCCTGCATCGGTTCCACTTATAGTATAGCCTGATACAGTTACGGGTTTGCCTGTTCCCACCGTTTTGCCAGAAAAGGTTCCTGATGCCCCGGCCGAGACAAGTGTAACATTGTCTGTACCAAAAATACCTGAGAGTGTCGCAGAAGAGTTATTAAGTGTTGCAGCAGTAGTTCCGTTGTAAACCTTTGTATTCACAATGACACCTGATATTGTAAGGTTGGCGGAAGTTATACTGGCTGTAGTGCGTAGGTTGTGTCAGCAGATATTTTGCTGCATCTGCTCCGGACAGTGTGAAACCTGATGTAGTAACTGTCTTATCTGTTCCGATATTCTTATTTGAAAAGGCACCTGTTGCACCTGAAGTAACAAGTGTAACCACATCGCCTGATATCACGCCGGAAAGCGATGCGCCACCAGTATTAAGAGTGGCACTGGTGTTTCCGTTATAGACTTTATTGTTCGCAGTCACTCCTGTTATTGTCACATTTTGCCCTGTGATATTTGCTGTGGCTGTCGGCTGGGTCAGAAGATAATTGCTGATATCAGTCCCGCTGATTGTAAAACCGGAGATAATTACTGTCTTCCCGATGCCTGTGTTTGAGTTTTCAAATACACCCGACACGCCTGAGGAGCTTAAGTGTAACTGCATCACCGGAGATAACGCCTGACAGGGCAGCACTTCCGATATTGAGAGTCGCTGCTGTAGTACCGTCATATACCTTGTTGTTTGCAGTTACACCGGTAACAGTCAGTGCGGCAGGTGTTATATTGCCGGTTAAGCCAGGCTGGGTCAGCTGTGTAATTTCCTGCATCTGCCCCGCTGAGCGTAAATCCTGATGTTGTAACTGGTTTGCCCGTTCCGGCATTATTATTTGCAAATGTGCCGGTTGCCAGTGTTGAAACAAGAGCCACGGCATCACCTGATATCACACCCTGAAGTGCAGCGCTGCCTGGTATTTAAGGTAGCAGCAGTTGTACCGTTATAAACTTTTGGAATTGACAACAACTCCCGATATTGTCAGCCCCAGTGCAGTAATATTTGCAGTTGTTGTTGGTTGCGTGAGAGTATACTTGTCAGCATCGGCCCCTGTTATTGTAAATCCTGAAGTAGTAACCAGTTTTCCGGTTCCTGCATTCTTGTTTGAAAATACTCCTGTTGCACCGGATGATACAAGTGTAACAGCATCACCCGGAATAACACCTGTAAGTGTTGCAGCACCTGTATTCAGCGATGCAGCAGTTGAACCGTTATAAACTTTATTATTTGCAGTTACACCGGATATATGTGAGAACAATACTGTTTGCCGATGTTGTAACATTCAGAGCTGAGCTTGCAGCTGAAAGATTTCCTGCAGCATCTCTTGCTTTGACAGTCATCTGGTAGGTAGTCGATGCTGCAAGCCCGGTAATATTTGCTGAGGTACCTGTTACAGTGGCCGCGAGTGCTCCCATTTCTGAAAACCTGATATTCTGTAACACCGATATTGTCAGTGGAAGCGTTCCACGATAATGTAAAGCCTGTAGTTGTAATATTGCATGAAGAGAGTCCTGCAGGAACTGAGGGAGCCTGCGTGTCAGGATCATATTCTCCGATATGCCATGTCAGCAGACTGTCATAAACGACCATTTTTGCTGCATTCCGTATGCTGCTTGCATCACTGGCACTAAGTGTAAAATTATAAGTCAGCGCTGAAGGATCCTTTCTGAAAAATGTTGTATAAAACGTGCAGGCTGCAGCATATGAACCTGCCGCTGACGGATGGCTGTCCATCCTCCTGATATAGCTCAATTGACGGATAGTTATCACGGATATAGCGCCATACAGCACCAACAGGTGAGACAATAGCATGATTGGCCTGGGCCATATACATATATCGCTGCCTGTGTCAAATTGTCCATTCCGATGTAGGTACAGACATCCGGATTATCAGGACAGCGAGTGGCATCTCCATCTTTTCTGCCCCATGTCATATAGAACACTGTTTCAGCGCCCGGACTCGATGTATTTATTGAGTTGTCAAGTGATTGGGCAGGAGGATATACATTTGCTTCTACATATGGCAGAAGTTCTGACGGATAGAGACTATACTCCTGGAGAACAACAAAATCCCATCCACCGTTATGGATTAAATCCATAGTTGTTGAATTTCCTGTATGCCAGTAAAGGGTATAGCCAGCCGGGGCTGACATTGAATAAGTCATGTTATCTCCTGCCGAAGACGCCAGATCGACAACAATCTGAGGCATGTCATAAGTGTAGGTATAACTGTTCCCGATGAACAATACATTTTTAGTCTGTGCTGATGCCAGAATATTTGTAAAAACAAGTAGTAAAATCAGAAATCTTCTCATCAATAACCTGTAGATAACAGTCTTTTAAACTTTTATAAAAAAACAATACAGATAAATTCTCAGAATGACACGCTCTGTTTACCGTTTGAAAGTTAATCCTAATTCATTTATTCATAAATAATTAAACAAGTATAATTCTCAACAATTTCATCTATTAATCAACATTCACCCAGTCCAAATCAACCTTCTGAATTTTTCTTATTTTTATATTTAAATTTGATACTTGTAATTAAAATCATACCTCAAATGATAATCGATCATATTTGTTTTGCTGTTAAGGATCTTAATGATGGAATCTCATACTGGAAAAACGTTTTTGGTTATGATCAGATGACCGCAGATTATTACAAATTCGCTTCAAAAAGTCAGGGTCACATTTTTACATAAAGAAAACAGTATTGATATCAAATTGATTGAACCGCTTGAGACCAATGAATCTCTTATAAAATTTGTCAACCGTGGCGGAGGATTTCATCATATATGTTTCAAATGTTCAGATATTAATAATAAGATTGAAGAATTAAAGGACAAGGGCCTTATAATGCTGGTTCCACCTCAGCCTGGTGAAGCCTTTAATAATAATAATATTGCTTTTCTGTTTGCCAAGTACGGTCTGAATTTAGAGTTAATTGACACAGACGAAAGAGCCGGAATACTTTGACCGGCATTCTGAATAAGTAAGCATTACGACAGTTCTTCTGAATATCATGCGTTGTTCATTATATTTCTTGTCTCATTGCTTAACAACCTTTGTTGTGCTTACAACTTTATTATCCTGATATAGCCTCACGATATAGACACCTTTAGATGAATGCTGAAGGTTGACATTGATCTCTGAATTTCCGTCCACATCCATCTTCCTGAAGACTATCCTTGAAGCAACATCAAAAACATACAGATCAAACTTTCCATCCAATGGTGTTTCTATTTTAACCTTAAACTCATCGGTAAAAGGATTAGGATAGACAGATACCTCTGTATCTGAAGTAAATTCTGCGGAAATGGAGTGATCCGAATTGACCGAGTTAAAGGTATATTCCGACAGTGTACCCAGATCAACATTGTCAACAAGTACTTTAAGGATACGATATCCATTGTCGGGTGATATCTGATATGTCTGACTGCTTTCCTCAGGGATCGTGATCATTCCCTTTGGAGTGATTGAACCTCCGGACCTGCCGAAGCAGTTATTTCGTAAAGATTTATAAAATCAAACGAAGCGGAAATTGTATGGTTTGCCACAACATTCTCAAATGCATAACTTGAAACTGCACCGACTGAAACATTGTCTACCTTAACATCAGAAATCTTGATATCCATCGGCAGGAGTTATTGAATAAACCTTTCCGCTACCATAACTTACACTGCAGTTACTCCTGCCGGGATGATTGAACCATTTGAATCAGAACTTCCTGTAATAGTATAAGTTTTAAGTACGAATGATGCTGAAATGGTATGATCCTTCAGTGATTCCAGTGAAAGTATAATTATCCACGGCACCCATTGAAAAATTATCGACAGTCACATCAGCAATATTATATCCTTCATCAGGTATAATTGTGAAGGAACTGTTTGATCCATAATCTGCATTCACCACATTCTGCGGGCTGATCCTTCCACCTGCTGCCGGCGCTGGGAGTGATCGTATATCTTACAAGTGAAAATGAAGCGGATATTGTATGGTTTCCGGTTATACCGGAGAACGTATATTCAGGCTAGTGATCCGACTGAAGTGCCATCCACCTTTACATCACTGATCTCAAAACCTGTATCGGGAGAAATTGAATAGGTCTGGTTGCTTCCGTGCGAACGTGTTATTGTCCCTGAAGGTGTGATCGATCCGCCTGCACCTGCACTTGCCTGTAATTGTATAATTAACGAGCGTGAAGACGGCTGATATTGTATGATTTGAGGTTATATTACTGAATGTATATGATGATACAGGGCCTATCGGGACATTATCAACCCTTACCGCGGAAATCTCATAACCATAATCGGCTGTTAAAGAATAAGCCTGATTGCTTCCATGGGTAACAGTCATAATTCCGGGAGGATTTATTGAGCCTCCTGTTGAAGAGCTTCCTGTTATTGTGTATGTAATCTGTGAAAATGTTGCCGAGATAGTATGATTCGACGCAACATTGCTCAGTGTATATGAAGAAAGTGCTCCCACCGAAACATTATCCACTCTCAAATCGGAGATATGATAACCTGTATTTGGTGTAATTGTATAAGTCTGACTGGCTCCGTAATTCAGTGTTACTGTTCCGGCAGGCGAGATCGAACCTCCTGCTCCCGCACTTGCAGTAATTGTATATGTATAAAGTGTAAAAGTGGCTGAAATTGTATGATTCGCAGTAACATTATTGAATGTGTACGATGAAACAACACCCACGGAAGCATTATCTACCCTGACATCAGAGATATAATAACCGCTGTTGGGAGTAATTGAAAATGTACTGTTTGTTCCATGAGCAGCTGACACCGCTCCTGCAGGAGTGATTGAACCTCCTGAACCTGCACTGGCTGTAATAGTGTATGTTATCGGGTGTGAATGTCGCTGAAATAGTATGGCTTGTTGTTACATTGGAGAAGGTGTACGATGTAACTGCTCCTATTGAAACGTTATCAACCCTCACACCTGAAATAAATACCCGGTATTCGGAATAATATTAAAAGTACGACTGGTCCCGTAATTGACAGTCACTGTTCCCCATGGACTTATTATACCCCCGGTGCCGTAACTGCTTGTGATATTGTAGGTCAAGCTGTGCAAATGTGGCGGAAATAGTGTGGTTGGAAGTTACATTGCTGAATGTATATGCAGAGCCGGTACCGACTGATGCATTATCCACCAGGACATTTGTGATATAATATCCTGTATTTGGTGTAATTGTAAAGGTTCTGTTTGCTCCCTCTGTCACTGAAATATTGCCTGCCGGGCTTATTGCACCACCTGCACCTGCGCTTGCAGCAATAGTATAGGTCGGTACAGGGGTAAAAGATGCAGAAATCGTATGATTGGCCACAATATTATTCAGAGTATAAGTTGAAACAGCGCCTACTGGATTATTGTCAACCAGGACATTGGAGATCCTGTAACCCGAATTGTGGAGTAATTGTGAAGGTCTGATTTGAACCCTGATTAACCACAACGGTTGCCTGAACGGCGTTATTGAACCTCCTGTTCCGCTGACTGCAGTTATTGAATAAGTCGGCACTGTTGTATATGCAGCGCTTATCGTATGGTCAGTAAGTACGTTATTAAAGGTATAGGAAGACAGTAGCCCCACTGAGATATCATCCACAAGAACATCGGAGACCTGGTAACCGGTATTGGGAGTAATTGTAAATGTCTGATTCGTTCCTTCTGCAACGGCTACCGCTCCTGAAGGTGAAATTGTTCCGTAAGCTGCTCGCCGCGGCAGTGATAATGTGAGTGGCTTTTGCGACAAATGTTGCTGCAATCGTATGATTTGCATTGCACATTGTTAAAAGTATAAGTCGACAGGGCTCCCACTGAGATATTATCAACTTTTAAATCGGAAATCAGATAACTGCTGCCCGGAGTAATATTGAATGTGGAATTTGAGCCTACAGTAACTGTTACAACACCGGCCGGACTAATTACACCGCCTGTTCCGGCTGTTGCATTTATTGTATATACAACACCGCTAAGAGCAGCTATCTCAGCTGGCTGTAAGTGCCCGGTCATACAATTTTACATCATTGATCTGTCCATTGAAAAATGCAGAGGTAACTCCTGTCTGCCCCATGACAAATTCCGGCGTTGTATAACTGGTTATTGCACTGCCTGCCGGAATTGTATTTTCAAGAACACCGTTTACATAGATACTGAGACTGCTTCCATTTCCTGTCATGACAATATGAGACCAGTTACCTGCTGTGAGTGAAGTTGTTGAAGTGGCTACCTTTGAACTGCCGTCATAAATTCTGGCAGATACTGTACCATTGTCTGTTCAGATAAAAATTACGGTCGCTTGTTGCATTGTAGGGATATTCTGTCATTTTTGAAATATCCATGCTTGCGATGACCGCAGGCCTTACCCTCATTGCAATTGTGAATGAAGAGGTACTGTTGCCTGGCAGAGTCATAAAATCATCAACACCGTCAAAAATATATGCACCTGGTTCTCCCTGTGCCGGGCCTGGAATATCAACGGTCTCCCCTCTCAGAATGTTTGATTTATCTGCTCCTGCCTCAACTATTTTGATGAATTTGTGATCTCCCGAAGGAACCATATCGGGCCAGGTCCAGCACCAGTTATCCTTGTATATTTGTCTTATACTTGTAAATAATGTCAGGATCATCAAAACTGCCCATTGTATATGTTATGCCATTTGGGACATCTACATCCTCGAAATCTCCGTTATCGCAGCCCAGCATCCATACATCCTTACGGTACTTTACTGCCAGCTCCCTTACAGCCTTATTGATAGCTCTATGCTGCTGATGCCCGTACTCTCCCCAGTTATTATGGGTTATCACCCTCGATACGGTCAGGGCTGGCAATATATTGTTCAAGTTTGGCCTTAATCCTGTTGACTTCGGTCCTCACAAGCTGCAGATCACTATTGTCCCAATAAGCAATCAGATGATCCGCTGCCAGATACTGTGCTTCAGGCAGATCGTCCCAGTAATAATCCGAATACTCACCATGGGTAATCATACCCCATGGGGTCAGCCAGTTTGATTTGTAATCGATATTATAGCCATTGGCATCCAGATAATCCTGCTGCTGATTAACAATTGTCTGGTAAACTGGGAGTTGGAGGCATTGCTCCGCAGATGAATTTTTCAGTGATTTTCCACCAGGGCAGCATCCAGATCACATCATCGTCCATATGGGTCAGAACAAGAGCCGTTCCGCTTTTAGGTATGGTATTGAAATCTATCAGTGTGCCCTGTGCCGAGAGTGTAAAATAACCTGACAGAAAGAAAGAAAAATCGCAAGTATATTTCGGGTAAAGAATTGTTTCATTTTCAGAGCAGAGTTTAGATAAATTGCTGTCTGAAAATTACTGCTAAAGAGGTATAAAATCAAATCATAAGCGTCAGATAATGTCATAAACAGGGGTCCTAAAATTACATTAATGTACTGTTTACGAGTGTTCGTCAACAGAATCTGTATCATTCGAGCTAAAATAAACTGATACTTGTCAAAAATATCCGATATTTGACATAATACACGGATTTTCGGTAGTGAATGCAAGCCGATTCATATATGAGTTTTGCAAGCTTTTCAGGATCAGACACAACAGATTCATGCCTCGAGGTGAGTGAAAAACCTCTAATAAGCGTTTTTACTTCATTGAAGAGATAAATTCAATCATTCTTTTAGCCTGGAAATTATAATTAAAAGTTGTCATGATAAGCTCCTTCCCTCTTGCACTGACCTGCCTGGCAGTTTCATAATTATTAAGGACGAAATTAAGCTTACTCAGCCAAAGCCTCAACATTTTCCGGTTCAACTACCCAGGCGTTTACACCATCTGAATAATAGTCGCTTATTTCACCAACATTTACAGTTATAACTGGTTTCGAGGTTGCCACATATTCGGTAAGCTTAGAAGGGTATGATGCCATTGCCTCAAGATTATTGCTTCTGACCATCACAAGAACATGTGCATGGGTTATATAGTTCAGGATTTCATCTCTCTGCATATATTCAAGGAATTCAACTTTCTCCCCGATATTTAACCTCATGCGATCAAATCCAGTATTTCTGTTTCCTGTCATTATCGGTACAGAATCCGCCAAGAACGAGATGCATTTCAGGATGATCATTACAAATAGTGGCATAGGCTTTAATCAAAAGATCCACATTATCCCTCCAGAATGTCAGTGCACCGAAATAACCTACATATGGAAATGGGAATGGGCTGCTGCCTTTCTCTTCAAACCTTGCCGGATCAACAGTGCTTGGAACAAGAAGAAGTTTGCTCTCCCTTATACCATGATCCTTGTGATAATCAATAAGATATCTTGAAATACAATAAATTCCATCACATAATCGCGCTTCAAAGTAAGAATTTGACCCTTCCAGAAAGCTTTGTTAGATTGTTCCATACTGAAAGTGGCGCAAAGGGTGTTCAGAGCATTCAACAATAAACCTGGTTCTGAAAATTTTTGCCAGGAACCATGTATAGGAATGTGTAAGGAACAGGTTTGTAAGAATATTTATGGCAATAATCTTTTCATCGTCATTCAGCTTTTTGACAAGTGCAATTGTTTTAAAATACTTCATCAGTTTTTGAAATCTTCTTACAATGAAGTGTTTGTTCCTTGTTTTTTGACCATAAGGATGATAATAATGGATCCCGTTAAAGATACCGGTACCCTCTTCGATATATACATTCCCAAAACAAATTACATGAACTTTCAGCCCGTTTTCATTAAATCCCTTTGCAAAAGTCAAAACGCGATTTGTTGCTGCATCCCCTTCAGGAAAAGAAAACATATCACCAAAAATCACAATGCTCATATCTGTTCCTTTTAATATTTCCTGACTGTTTGTTGCTATAATGCTCCCGCTGATCGGATATTTTGAATTCCTGAATGGAAAAAGACAAAAATATATTTAATTCCTACTTATTGAATTTATCTTGTACATAAATTTACTGCTTCTCTATAGAGTACCGTCTTAATACCTTCAGGTATCGAATCACTTACAATCGGGCTCTCACCGGTTTTTTTTCATTTTGTTTCAAACTCGCCGGGGCGAAAAAATGAAACATCCAGAACATCATTATCACAGGTATCAGTATTATACTGTAGCTAATTGAAATAAACAGCACTATGAACAGCATCAGGAAGATACTGTTATACTGAAAATGTCTTGAAAAATAGATGGAGGACCTCAATGCCAGTATTATGAAAAACAGAAAGCCAACAAGCCCAAACTGGGCCAGAAGGTTTCCAATACCTGAAATAGCCGAGATATTTGAACCAATCTTATAGGTCCAGGAATCCTCTGCATGAATTCCTATTCCCAGGACAGGATTATCCCGGAAATCAACAAGTGCTATCATCAGTGATGTGAAGCGTTGCGGGTTTGCTGCAGTTTCACTTCCGTAATAGTCCTCCACAAGCTGATCGATCCTCTTTGTATCATCTATCAGATTAATAACCTTCCGGCTCATGAATGGAAGTGAGGAGACCCAGACAAGTGCGACAATTGTAACCGGCAACACCAGAATTATTATATTGAGCTGTTTCTTTAACAGGTAAGAGGCGATCAGTACCATAAAAATCAGATAACCTGTTGTTGACTGTGTCGACAACAGAGCGATTATCAATACCCACAGCCTTGTCCTGCGATTTGTATCAGGTCCGGTAAAAAATAAATTTATGAAGATAGCAAGGCATAGATACACGGCAAATGCACCTGGTTCCCAGGCATATCCGCAATTTCTCGGAATTGCAAAACTATACAGAATAGAAGAAAATACAGGTTGAACTGAATAGAGAAATATATTATAGCCCTCCCCTGTTACATGTGAAAATGTCTCCATTCCCGGTATTCTGCCTAAAATGGAATAGAGAGTATCACCTCTTAATGCAATCTGACCAGCCCAGAATACAAGCGCTATTATGGCCAGATAGTAGTGGATATGCTCAAATATCATAAAGATCTTTAATCCAAATGCCTTGATTAGGACATAAGCCAGAAAAAAGAGATAGACATAAGTAATCAGGAATGTAAGGTGAATCTCCCTGTACTTGATTGTAATTGCAAGAAAGTAAATTGTAAATCCAAAAAGAAGAAGGAAAAAGCGGCCTTCGAATACGACCTTACGCCTGAGGGCAAGAATGCCGCACAATAATACAGGAATAAATGCGCCCACAGGATTTTGGGTAAACGACAATGGTTCAATAAATGAATTTGCCTTTCCGGCATAGATGATAAAAACAAATACCAGGAAATACTCAAAAAAAGAAATCTTCTGAAGCTCCCCGGTTGCAGATTCCTTATCGTTTATATCTGACATTCTTGAGTAATTATATAGATCGGTTCAAAATTCAAAGGCCAAATTTAAGATTTTCAAGAAACTAATGCAATTTAAGGTTCAGCATCTACACAGGCTCTGTTCTGAGCCTTACAACCAGACTGCGGTAAAACCAGAACATTATCCCAAAATATGCAAATCCTGCGCATATTTTTGTGTAGGCAGCTCCCTTTTCCATAAACGTCGGGATAAGGGTTACATTCATTACAAGTATAAGAAATCCTACAATAATTGCGCTGTTTCTCAAAGCTTTTCCCTGGCCATGAGACCCAAGGAAGCGGTTAAAAAAGTCACCAAATCCATTCAGAAGAACACCAATACTTGCTATATAGGTCAGGGAGATTACAGGATAAAACTTCGCGCTGTAAAAATATTTAATAAAGGGGCCTACAAGAATCCAATTTGCGATAAGGGCAGTCAATGTAATTCCGACAGTAATAAGAATAAGTCTGTTTGAGATTTTGTTTCTCTGCGAAAAATCCCTGTAATGAGTAGTTGCAATTACATTTGGAATAAATCCCAATGGCTCTGATATCGTAAGTGCCAGCGCAAAAAAACCAACACCCGAATTGTCTGCACCGAAATAACCGATTAAAAGTCCTGACAGGTGATTAAAACCTGTATCAAACAAAGATCCTGAATAGACATTAAACCCGTAGGTCTTTGTTAAAATGCCAAAGCTCTTTCATTCTTGCCCACATATTTTTGAAGGAAGGATTCACTTTTACAAGAATATAGACATACGCCAGAATCTGGGTTGAAAGAAAGAAGACCCAGATAATTGTCAGCCTGTTTCCATTATAATTATTTAAAAAGAGAAACAGAAAAACAATAGAAATGAAGAATGCAATCCTGGGATATATTCTGCTTTTTGCGAGTAAATCAATTTTGTTATCAGCCTGAAATAAAATTTCGAAATAGGAATTTAACAGGAAGGTCCATGAGAAAGGAATAACCCATAGAAGCGATGCCTGCAGCGATTTTGCCTGAATATTGTCATCAACGAAAGCATATACAACCAGGACCAGCGACATCAGCATATACAGGAAGGCTGACACAACCAGCATTGAACCATAATACTCTCTTGACTTATTCGGATCAGTATTTAAAACAAGCGCTCTGTTGCATGCATGAAAGAAACCAAAATTGAAAATAACACAACTGAAATTAAAAACATTTATAATAAATTTAAAATCACCAAAGGAGACAGGGCCCAAGAAACCTGGTTATAATAATGTTTGAAATGAAAGAGATCGGAATAACCAAGCAGATTCACTGAAAACAAAGCAAATACCTGTCGTACACGTTCATTGCTTTTATAATTGCTTAGGATTTTTTTAAACATATGAAACATGAGATTTTTTGAGGATACCTGACTAGCAATGAATGCGTTCAATCCGGATTCTGAAAAAACCTTTTTTTAAGTGTAAATTATATATACTAAGTCCCTCCATTAAAATAACGTCAAAGATATGGTTAAATTAATTTGGTCAATCATTCAAACTATTACATTGGTCAAAAAAATATTCACTGACAATAATGCTATGATTATATTGTTCCAATTGAATGGAGACATATAGCCACTGAATGTGCAAAGTTCCGGCAAATCGGTAAATGATTCCTTCACATAGGCAGATTATCGGGTTCATCTGATTATAAAATGATTAATTTCAAGGCGATATTTCAAGACAATTTTCTAAGCAGTTAAACGACGTAATTTACAATGAGGAAGCAAAGATTGATTATTCAGCTGGCAGTGGCTACTCTCAGTTCTCTGTGCTGGTATCTACCTGTCTGACAAGACTATTGAATTTGCTCTCAGATTATCTTTCTTATTCAGACCCGGTCGAAGCAAATATTCTTCTTGTTGAAGGCTGGCTGCCGGATTATGCAATTATGAAATCCTATGAAGAATTCAGGAAGCATGGATATGACAGGATAATTACAACAGGGATGAACTCAGCCGAGCCTTATTTCAATGTCCACAGCAACGGGTACCTGATTTTTTATACAAAAAACTGGTTCTCCGGTTCCGATAGTGTTGGTAATCATATATTTGAGGTTGAGGCATACAGTGAGCTCGGGGGGACCGGGCGTGCCCACTTTAATATTTACATAAACAAATCAAAGACGGGTAACTTTTTTGCAGAGACAAAAAGTGCACGGTACAGAAGTAAGCTGGGAAGGTAAACTGAGTATGGCGGATTCAATAATGGTTCAATTCGATAACGACAGTATGAGTGCATCAGAAGACAGGAATCTTTACATAAAAAGCATCCGTGCTGATAACAGAATAGTTATACCCTATCTGAATAACTCGGTCTATGATATGCTTCAAACTGAAGGGCATATAAGATCGTTCAACAACATAAAATCAGGTGCTGAAAGTGCAAGGGTCAGGTTGATGATGGCTGGAATAGACTCCTCATTAATCACAGCAGTGCCGGCGCAAAGCACATCACTTAACAGAACGCTTGCAAGTGCACTGGCCTTCAATGACTGGCTTAAGACAAACAGTATTCAAATCAGGGGAATAAACATTATAAGCATGGGGCCTCACGCCAGGAGAACATGGATCACATATAATAAAGTGCTCAAAGCAGTATATCCCGGTTGGCATAATTTCATGTTCCCGGCAATCCTATACAGTACTCGACCTTCAGGCTGGCCTTAAAAACATTAAGAGAAACAGCCGCTCTTCTATATTATCATATTATTCTAATTCCTTATTGACGGGCAGCAAACAGCCGCTTATTTACCGATAATAATAAAATCAATCCTCCTGTTTAATTTCCTGTCTTTCTCCAGATAGTTAGGAGCTATAGGTTTTGATCCTCCGAATCCTGTGGCAACAAGCCTTCTTATACTGATACCTCTTGTTGTAAGATAGTCGACCAGTAACTGTGCTCTTTTTTGTGACACAGCCAGGTTGTTTTCTGCAGGGCCTGAATTATCAGTGTGTACAGCTACTTCAAGCTTTAATACCGGGTATTTATTCATCAGCTTCACAATCTGGTCAAGCATGATAAAGGCATTTGAAGTGAGCCTGTCTGAATTATCAAAATATGTATCGGCAAACGCTCCGTTTATCCTTATAAGATTATGCAGTTCCTTTTCAGCCGGATCTGTCAGAACTTCCATTTTGACCTTAACCTCTTTATACCCGAGCGAGGCCATTTTCATATAAGACGGATATGTAGCCATAAGGCTCAGCTGCTGATCAATTGTATAGCTATAGATTCCTTCGGCGGGATCAAATCTCTCCTTTATTGTAAATATTTGTGGCACATTCCTGAACTGGCTGCCATTAATGTCAAGTTTTGTTTTTGATGAGACTAATTCGATTCTGAAAACAGCATCCCGTTTAAATTCAGATTCTGCAGAGTATCTTGTAAAAATACTTGCATTTGGGCTTTTTCTTACGTCCGGTACTGCTTTTTTGACATTAACCCCTTTTGCCAAGGTAAGCGGTTCCATCCTGTGCATCTGCAAAAATTATAATCTTCCTGGTTATTCCTGTCTTTTTTATAAGACCGGTCGAGTCAGACCTTAATGCTACTTCGAGATTCACCTCATACTCACCTTTGTCTGCATAGACGTGGCTAACTTTTTCCCCTCTGGCTCTCTGCTTGTCACCAAAATCCCACGAACAATTTAAAATTTTAAACCCGGGGATGTATGACTTGAGTGCATCGAATGAGACCTGATCCCCTTTTACAGAGTAATCAGGAGCATTAATATAAGCCTGTTCATAATCCCTGATTTCAACATCGTTTAAAAGCTTGGTGAAAAATACCCTGCCATTTACTCGTTCTACTATATCAAGCCTTATATTGTAGTTTCCGGGGCCCGGAAAACAATGACTGACTACCGTCCCTGTTGTAGACTTTCCATCACCGAATGACCATTTATATCGCAGATTCAGTGTATCTATCAGTACCGATCCGCTGTCATTGAAAATAAAACAATAGTTGTTTTCCTTTTGTTGTGCCCTGTAAAAGATCTGTGGAAAATTTGTCCGGAACTGAAAAATATCTACCGACTTATCCCTGTTTGATGAGAAGTATCCCTTTTGCATAAGAGTGTCGGTAAAGATCCCGAAATCATCGTATTGCGAGTTAACAGGAGCATCAAGACAAACCGGAGTACTCCATGTGCTGTCGGCAAAGCGTGAAAAGAAAATATCTTTCCCGCCAATTCCGGGATGTCCGTCTGAGGAGAAAAAGAATTCACCTGCTGAGTTTATAAATGGATACGATTCATTTCCCTTTGTATTTATAACTGAACCCAGATTCACAGGATCCTCCCAGTAATCGTTTCTCCACTGGCAGTAATAAAGATCTGAGCCTCCAAATCCGCCAGGCTTATCCGAGGCAAAGAATAATTTTTTGCCATCAGGAGAAAGCCAGGGTGTAGTGACGTTGTACCATTCGTTGTTAATTCTGAGTTCCCTTACTTTTGACCAGTCAGTGCCATCATAAACAGCATAAAAAATCCCAAGCTTATTTCTCACACTTGACAGCTCTGATTTCTTTCCATCTATCAATATATTCCGCGAAAAATACATTGTATCTCCACGGGAATTAAAGGTTACAGGCCCGTCATTAAGTTTTGTGGTAAGTTTCTTTGAAAAAAGGCCGGGACCCTGAAGATAACTGTCGAGTAGTATCAATAAAGTCCATCTTTACAAAACCCTTATTTTCTTCATTCGTGTAGCTCAAAACTTTTGTAGTTGTTCGATTTGTACAAAAGACAATGCCGTTTTTATAACAGACAGGAGAGAACTCATCATATTTATCAGTGCTGAAGGATGCTTTCTTCACCGAGTATGTTTCTGTTTGCCCTGATAACAATTGGTGAATGAAAGCAGCTAAGAGAACGGCAATGGCCAGTTTAAAATTCATAGTTATATATTAATCATCAAAAAGTATCAAAGAGAAAATTGCTTTATTTGTCTAATGTACTAAATTCTCAACCCTTTTCAAAAGTCATAAATGCTATTTTTTCGGTATATTCATTATAATCAGGCTAAAAGACCAGCGGATCAACGACATTGACCTTGTAACGGAACTCATATCTGAGCATTATTTCATGTGAACCATTGCTGTAACCGCCAAGTTTTCCGGTATCATAATCATATGTATAGGCCACCTTGAACTGATTATTTACCTGGATCTGGATCAGGGCTCCCAATGACCTTGCACTCCTGTATGATGCCCCTAACCATAAACGGTTATTGAAATTGAAATGGCCATTCAGGTCGTAGAGAAACTTTTGCCCGGGTGTAAAACTCAACAGTGTTGAAGGAATGAAATCAATAGTTGGTGAGATGTTAAATGCATAACCGGTGTTTAAAAGAAAATTATACTGTCCGGGATCGACTGTAAGGCTGTATTTGTTCTTATCATAGTTAAACTTGTAGCCTATGAATTTCGGAATTGAAAAACCAAGGAAATAGTTATGATTCGAATAATATGTTCCGAAGCTGAAACTTGGAACAATAAAACGTCGTGAATCAACAAGGTATAATTCATCTCCCGGATCAAGAACAACAAGATCAGACCATGCAGTATTTGTAGTTATAATTCCTGCACCAAGACCAAAAGCAAGCGAACCCTCGCCAAGAGTCAGGTTATAGGAGTAGTTTGAAATAAAATAAGTTTCCTTGGTCACTCCAACCTTATCGCTGATTATTGTGAGACCAAGTCCGACCTTATTATCAAGGACAGGTGCATCGGCAGCAAAAGTCATTGTTTCAGGAGCTCCCTGAATGCCGGCCCATTGCTTCCTGTAAAAAGCGGCAATATTGAGAACCCCTCTGTTTCCTGCAACAGCCGGATTAATTGTGAGGGGATTCAGAACATACTGATTTGTAACAGGAGCCAATTGTCCTGAGAGGCTTAAAGGAATCAGTATGAAGAAAACAGTTTTAATAATCCTTTTCATTGGTAAAAATTTTGTATTTGATTGTCCGTTTTCCTTACCTCGTTCATCATGCTAAATGGATTCGTTGTTTTAAGGTTTCCGGACCTTTTATTCTTAACTACATGCAACAGCATCTAAATATTTACAGATTTTTATATCAAACTATCTTCTTATAACAATATAACCGCTTTGAGATCTTCCTTCATTGAATTTTAAAAGGTAGAAATAGGTATCATTCGGAAGCGGATTTTCATTATAGTCCACTCCGTTCCATTTGTTGTCATATTCACTGTTTTTGAAAACCTCAGCTCCTCTCCTGTCGAATATTATAAGTTCAGTTTTTCCGAGCGATTCAATTCCCAGAATTACAAAGTATTCATTTTTTGAATCACCATTCGGAGTTATAAGTGTTGGTACTATTATGTTGCCGACAACGATAGAAACCTTGTCGGTATCGGCAGGACAGGACTCCATTGGAAACAGCCCATAACATTACATTGGTTCCTGATTCGAGACTGCTGACAGACGCTCATGGGATCATTAACGTCAGCAAAGACTCCTTTCCCTGATTCGACTGACCATGTACCCGTTTCATCTACTCCAAGTATGGCAGCCATAGTAGTACTGAACTGATTAGGGAGTGCCTGATCAGGTCCTGCATTTGCAACGGGTTTCTCAACAGTGGATGCAGTTACAGGCTTAATGTCAAAAAATCCTGATATCGCTGGTCCCTTTGATATAGTATAATCCTGCATCGGCAGCTTCAGGGGAATCGTATTCCTCGGTAGCCTCACTGTCAAGTCCAGTAAGTAAATTCAAGTCCTCCAGTTGATCCTTCAGTGACTGATGGCTGCAGTCAGGTCTACTTTGCCTGGTGAACATGCGGCAGGCGGATCGGTAATTATAAGATCCGGTTTGCCAGGAGGTGCAATAGTCACATCATCCGATTCAGGTGATGTACATCCTGCTGCATTTGTGACAGTGAAAGTATATAAACCACCGGGAAGACCTGTCAGAGTAAAACTTGCTCCTGACTGAGCAGTTGTGACAGCATCGGGCAGACGTGTTATCAACCATGAGCCGGGTGTAGGTAATCCGCTCAGGGCAACACTGCCTGTTGGTACTGCAAGAGTTGGCTGGGTAACTGTTCCGATCACAGGGGCTGTTGGTGTTCTTGGCTGAGCAGGCATAACAACATTTGCTGATGCTCCCGATACACATCCTGCTGCAGTTTGTTACTGTAAAATTATATGTAGCCCCTGAAGGACCTGTCGGTATATCCGAGACCGTTGCACTGGTACCTTCTCCCTCGGTTACTATACCTCCTGAGTACCGTGTTAAGTTTCCAGGTATCCTGATGGCAATCCAAGTAACTCAACGCTTCCTGTTGCAAGGGTACATGTTGGAGAAGTAATCAGTCCCACAGATGGAGCAGCCGGAGTTCCGGGCTGATCAATTATTACAACATTTGCAGATGGAGGAGAGGTACATCCGGTGGAATTCGTCACAGTATATGTGTATGTTCCGCTTGGTATATTTGGAACAGTGTAATGTTGCTCCGCTACCGGTACGGGTTACTCCGCTGGGCAGCCGTGTTAAGGTATATGTACCCGTTGCAGGTAAACCGCTCAGGACAACACTTCCTGTCGAAACCTGAACAGGTAGGCTGAGTAATCTGACCGACAACAGGGGCTGTAGGAGAGCCTGGCTGTGGATTTATAACCACATTGGCTGATACAGCCGAGGTACAACCCTCTTCACTGGTTACCGAAAAAGTAAAGGTGCCTGCAGGAATCCCTGATTCAGTAGTTGTGGTGCCTTCTCCGGGTGTTGCCACTTCATCCGGATGCCTTGTCACTGTCCATGTGCCTGTGGCAGGTAAGCCATTAAGCACAACACTTCCTGTACTCGACAGTACAGGTAAGATGGGTTATTGTTCCTATAACCGGAGCAGATGGAATGGCATTGACTGTCAGAGTATAGGTAACAACTGCAGCGGAGCATGGTGAACCAAGCGGATTATTTGAAGTTACAGTTATTAATACTGTTCTTCCCCTGTCGGAACTGACTGGCGTATATGTGAAGCTGAATGGTGATGCCGTGGCTGAGGATGGAGTGACAGTTCCTCCCCCGTTTTCAGTTATTGTTACACTTGTAGCACTTCCTTCAAATGTATTTCCGGTGACAGTTACTGGCGTTGTACCGCATGTACTGCCAGCAGTGGAACTCAGTGTAACAACTGGCGGATTGACGCAACCGCATGAAACAGCAAAAATACCGGTTGTGGTAACACATCCTGCTGCATTCCTCACTCCCACAAAGTGGTTGCCGTTAGCGACAGAAGCAAAATACATTACTTGTCTGGTAAGGGCCTCCATCCATATTATATTCCAGTCCTGCACCAAGTGGTGTAGTAATGGTGATCACGGCATGACCAAAGCCCAGAGAGCAGTCGAAAGGAGCGAATTCAGGAGTACCCGGTGCAGGCGGCCTGTGCGCCAATAACAACATTGGCAGATGGATGCTGAGGTACAACCTGAAGCATTTGTAACTGTAAAAGTATAAGTCCCGGGATCAAGACCCGAAACTGTGGTGCTTGTTCCGCTTGAGGCTGTTGTAACACCGCCCGGATTACGTGTCAGTACCCATGAACCCGCCGGAAGATGAGTTCAATACCACACTTCCGGTTGAAAGAGCGCATGTTGGCTGAAGTTATTGTCCCTACAGCGGGGCGTGCCGGTGTTACAAGGCGAGCAGTTATTACAGCCGGTGATGATGCAGGTGATGGGCAGCCATTTGAACCTGCTACCGTGAAAGTATATGAGCCTTCAGTTATACCGGAGAAAATTGTCGTTGATCCTGTACCAGTGGAAGTTGTGCCACCCGGACTAATTGTAACAGTCCATGTTCCCGCAGGCAAACCGCTGAGTGCAACACTTCCGGTTGCAAGAGCACATGTAGGCTGTGTGATTGTTCCGATGGTCGGAGCAGTCGGGCCTAAAGGCTGTGCAGGTATGACAACATCATCAGACAATGATGCTGAAACGCAACCCGCCTGCACTCGTGACCGAAAAATTATATGTTCCTGTTAGCAGTCCTGTAACTGTATAGCTTGTTCCTGTGGATGAGATTGTTGCTCCCCCCGGGTATCGTCTTAATGTCCATGTTCCACTTGCAGGAAGACCGCTGAGAACCACGCTTCCTGTAGCAAGAGCACAGGTTGGAGGTGTTATTGCACCGACCACAGGAGCCAGAGGTGTCGGTGGCTGAGCCTGGAATAGCAGCGCTGAGATGATGCAACCGATACACACCCTGCATAATTGGTTACCCTGAATGTATAGCTGACTCCCGCAGCTAATCCTGAGAATGTCGTTGATACACCATTTCCGCTTGCAGTAGCTCCGCCGGGCGTTGCAGTAATGGTCCAGTCGCCGAATGAAGGCAAACCGCTTAATGCAACACTACCCGTTGAAACAGTACAGGTTGGCTGAGTAATAGTACCAACAACCGGTGCTGTTGGAATTCCAACGATTGTCACAGAAGTTGTAACCGGAGTTGCCGGGCATGCACCAGATGCCGGTATTGTATAAGTAACAGTATAGTTGTGCTGCAGTACTTGAGGATGGGGTTATAGCACCCGTACCTGTGTTTAATGTCAGATCCTGCCGATGAGCTGTAAGTTACCACCTGTGAATGATCCTGTACCTGTCAGTGTAACAGGCTGTGGTGTATTGATTGATTTGCAGAACGGATTTCCGGCATAACTTATAGTTGCAGTAGGAGGAGTTGTAACTGTTACAACAACCGGCTTGATCTGAAAACAGCCTGCTCCGTTATCTCCCTTAATATAATATGTGCCCGCCGTGGCAGCAGTGGGTGTTGCATAACCGATTGTTGCTCCTGCATCAGTCCAGTAAGTAAAAGTCAGCCCTGCAGCGCTTCCTGCAGTAATGGCAGCATCAGTAAGGTTGACAGTGGAAGGGGCACAAACTGCAGCCGGATTATTAATCACAACATCACACTGAGCGGCAAGCCTACCTGTAAACAATGTAAAAGTCAGTAACAATAAAAAAATATTTCTCATCATGCTTATTGTATTTCAGCTGTTATTTCAGGTTCGGTAAAGTATCAAATTTTCCAAAAAACTGTCTGACTTGCTGATGTCGCTAATTTTAATTATTCTATATCACCCGGTTATTTAACAAAAAAAAACTGATAATGTTATCAAACACGCCAGCCACAGGCTACTTTTTGCCGTGTAACCCGGGAAAAATCATAACATAAAAGTCCTTGTTTTTCAGCAGTTAAAATATACATTATTTCGAACCTACAATTTAAGTATTATTTTTAAAATAACCGATCCTGAAATCATGAAATCCAGTCAAGGATTTTATTTTCGAATCCCTTCCCATTTTATACCTTAACCACCGTAAGTCACCTTGCCCGACAATTGAAAAATGATATCCATTAAAATAATTTCAGGATGCTAAATTAAGGGTTTTGAATCTGAATTTATTTTTTATTTGACCAACTGACTGAAAATGTCCATAAGCGTTGACTTTGTATTATTTAACAAAATCGGCCGGATGAATTGAGCACGAATTCAGTATCTACGGGGTACATTCAACAGAGGTTTAACTGCCAATACACGCCTCACGGCTGAAAACACAGAAAGGAATATTTTGTGAATTCAATAAGCAGAACAGTGAAGACACCATTCTAGCTGAAACTTCCCGACAGATAATCTTTTGTAAGCTGATGCTTCGGATTATCGAAGAACTCATCGGTTGGGCCGCTTTCAATTATTTCACCAAGGTACATGAATACTATATGATCTGCTATTCGTCCGTGCCTGCCTGAGGGTGTGAGTCACAAGAATGACAGTATATTTTTCTTTCAGCTTAACAAACAGCTCCTCTATTCTTCTTGTTGAAATTGGATCAAGTGCAGATGTAGCCTCATCTCCAAGAATATATTCAGGTTCAATGGCAAGCCCCCTGGCCAGGCATAACCTTTGCTGCTGACCAATTGATAACCTTGAAGCAGATGATCTTACACGTCCTTTTATTTCATCCCATAGTCCGACATACTGAAGATACTGGATTACTGTCTGGTTGATTGCTTTCCTTTTTCTCAAACCATGTATCCTTGGTCCGAATGCCACATTATCAAATACTGACATTGGCAACGGACATGGCCTCTGGGCCAGCAGTCCCATCTTTTTTCTTATATCGATTACATTGACTCCATCTGAGTATATATTTTCATCATCAACAAATACCTTTCCAGTGATCTTCACTTCGGGTGTCTCGTCATGCATCCTGTTAAGAGTCTTGAGAAGTGTCGATTTACCGCATCCTGATGGACCAATAATGCAGGTAATGCTATTTTCAGGTATTGAAAGATTTATATCTTTCAGGATATGTTGCTTCTCAATAAAAACATCCAGATTTTCAATTTGAATGGAACGTGAAGGATGTAATTTCTTAAGGTGATTTTCAGGGATATTATCGTCTGATCCTTCCTGTTTGAATGCAAGATTGGTCATTTTCATATCAGATTTTGTTTTTTGAATATTTGGCACTGAAGTAACGCGCTGAAAAACTCAGCAGCAGGATTATAACTGTAAGTATCACTGCAGAAGCATATGCCCTGTTCTGTACCTCTTCAACCGGGCTGCCAAGCTGGAAGAAGATTGAAAGAGGCAATGTTGCTGCAGGCTGATTAAGGGCAGTTGGGATATTGTCGGTATAACCGGCTGTGAAAAGGACAGTTGCCGCATCTCCGATTCCCCTCCCTACAGCAAGCAGGGTTGCAGTTACAAGACCTGGCATCAGCTGTCTCAGAATTACTTTTACCATTTCATATTTAGTTGCACCAAGCGACAGGAGTGCATCGGGCAGATCCCGTGGCAACAGTCTTGCCACTTCATCAAAAGAGCGTACCATTATAGGCATTATAAGCAATGCAACAGCAATTATTCCTCCAAGCAGTGATGCCCTTATTCCCAGAAAGATCATCAGTGCAAATCCGAAAGCACCATATACAATTGATGGTACACCAAAAAGTATGTCAAATGAAAAGCGGATATATTGATGCAAAAATTGACTTTTTGGAAAGGTAAAAATTAATATACAGAACAAGAGGAACGCTCATAAAAAGACTTATTGCAAGCGATCCGGCAATCAGATAGAGCTGAACCGACAATTGCATTAAGCACACCTCCTTCTTTCCCAAGGTAAAATCCTCCGCCCGGAAGTTTTGTGACCATATCCCAGTTGAGGGCCGGAAGACCTTTGTAAATTATTGTTCCCAATATTAATAAGAAGGATACCCATAATAATCAATAACTGAAATTATCATCAGAATCTTAAAAAATATCTCTTCCTGTTTTTTTATATTTATCATCTTAATTCCTTTCGGGTTATAAACTGTATCTTTTTTCTATCTGATTGAGAGTAAGCCTTGAAATACCATTGAATAATCACAACTATAATAAAAAGCAAAAATGCACCAAGCATCAGGGCAGACTCATAGCTTGGCATTGAAAGCATCTCTCCATAGTTATTTGCAATAAGAGCCGGAAGAGGATAACAGGCATCAAAAAGTGAATGCGGAATAATCGGAATATTTCCGCACACCATGAGTACTGCAATCGTTTCACCGAAAGCCCTTGAAACTGATAAAACTGTAGCAGCAATAATTCCGGAGAAAGATTTTCTGAGCATCACCTTTTTTACAGTCTGCCATTTTGTTGCACCAAGAGAAAGAGATGCATCAGTGATCTCCTTTGGAAGTGATCTGAAAACTTCAAGCAAGAATACTTATCAACAGAGGAAGAATCATTATCGCAAGAACAAGTCCTCCTGCCAGAACAGTATATCCTGAAGAAAATTCAACATAATGTGGTGCTATTTTATCTGCAATCAGCGGAACTATTGTAAGAGTACCCCATACACCATAGATCACCGGAGGAATACCGGAAAGAAGATCAATTACCGGTTCAAAGATCCTGCTTATGCTTTTTGATGCATATGTGCACAGATAGATGCTGAAAGAAGGGACAAGCGGAAGAGCAATAACAATAGCAATCAGAGAAACATATAGAGTACTGAGTATATATGGAAGAAAACCAAATTCTCCTTTAAATGGTTTCCAGTTTCCTGATGACAGCAAGTACCCAAAGTGATTTCTCCTTCATTATAGGTAAAGCTTTAAAAAACAGGCTTACTCCTATTACAAGCAGAAGCAGAAGTGAAAAAAAGGCAATGCCCAGCATTATATGCCGGGCAGATTTATCCTTTAAAGCTCTTATATACTTCATAGATTATTCCAGCTTCTTTATTTCTGATAAGATTTTCTCTTTTGGCAATGCAATATATCCTGCCTCATGAACAAATTTCTGTCCGTCGGACAAAACCCATTTTATGAATTCAGTCAGTACTTTGTTGTTTTTAGGATTTCCCTTGCAAACAAAGTATAATTCTCTGGCCGGAGGTGAAGGATATTTTCCTGAGGCAATTGCAGCAATAAGATCGTTCATTGAATTATAAAAATTTTCATCATCATCAATCTTTCCGTTATTGTTCAGATCAATCGGAACAACCCTTAATCCCTTTACCTGTTGTTTGGTTTGTAGCATCATAAGCGTAACCTATATTATTGAAACCTATTCCGAGAGGATCTCTTTTTACAGCCTGGGCCAGACCAGGATCGCCAAAGACTCCAACACCAAGCAGGTCTTCCTGTTTTTTCCCGAAATACTTTGCCCACATTTCGGCTGCACCGCAAGCATCAGACCTTGTATAAATATGGATAGGAGAAGAACTTTTCACATTGAACGCCTGTGCCCATGTAGTGTACTTTCCTGTTATCCAGATATTATTTCCGGCATCCTTTTTGAGTCCTTTGCTCAGAATATCATTAAGCTGCAGGATTGGATTCACTGATCACTGCAACAACTGCATCTTTTGTAACAGCAATCGGAAATGCACCTTTCTTTAACTCTTCAGGATAGATTTCACGTGAGACCATTCCAATCTCAACCATTCCGCTCAATGCATCAGCAATTCCTTTGCCTGCACCTCCGGCAGAAATATCGATTCTCACATCAGGATTAATCTTTCTGAATTCTTCAGCCCATTTGACAGTCATAGGGTAAAGTGCAAATGCACCGGAGATGCTTATCTGACCTGACAATTTATTCTGGCTGAATGATTTTGGCATACATATCACTGACAGAATGACTATAAGTAAAAATTCTCATTGTTATTTTTTTCATTTTTTGAAGTTTATTGATTAAAAGCCAATCTGGAACTGTGCAGCCAGATAATTATTAATAACTGAATTTACCTGTTCAGCCCGGATTGTATAAAAGATCTGCAGACGTGACCAGTTATTGAAATTATAATTACCGCCAAAAACATAACTTATGCTTGTAGTGTTTGCGGTTTTTGTATTAAGATCAAAAAGGTCATATTTTGCAAGGACCTGCAATTTCTGAGGAATCAGGAAATAACCGGCTTTGCAGGTACCAGCCTGCTCGGTCGGTTCCTTTATCACTGCCGAAAATGTATTCACCCTTTACTGAAAATCGTGAAAGAACATAACTGGCTTCAAATCCCAGCCTGTTACGGGTCTGGCTTACACCGTCAACGCTTGCATGAACGGCTTTTCCGTACCCGCCATAGTACCCTCCTCCGAACGAAAGTCCCTTGACAGGATTAAGAACTACCCTTCCTACAATATCTTTTGCATCATTGGCTGTATCTGCCAGATTGATTCCCGAACCATTAAAAAATCCGAGACGGTACTCAATCAAGAGGTATGCCATTCTGTCTTAAGTATTCCACCACCGATCTGAATACCTATATCGCGTCCATTCTGGTTACCAATTACATCTTTTCCTCTTGCGACAAGAGCCTCAACAACCTGAGAACGGTCAATCATTTCAAGCTTGTTTGATGAAGCAAGGTTTTCCATCGAGAACGGGATCTTGAACTGACCCGCTGTTATTGTAAAATAGTCGGCAATCTTTATCTCTCCGTAAGCATCAAGGAGCTTCGGCTTGTCTGCAAATTCTGTCTGAAGCGGTAAGCGAAATAAGGGAGTTACTGACCCTTTAACATCAAGTCTTGCCCGTCTGATATCAAAACCGCTCCTTTTTCCATTTTCTTCCATCTGCAGGTATCTTAGCTGTGTATATCCGGAAAGCTGAATAAATCGTGAAGCATTAACAGGAAATGATTTTTTATTCGCATCTGTCTCCTGTTGTTTTATTGCAGCTTCTGCCCTTACAGAATCTGCCTGCTCCTGGCTGATTGATTGTTTGAGATCAGAAGATTAAGAATATCATTCGAACTCTGGCCGAAAATAATAACACACTGAAAGATAAGAAAAATGGTCACCAAATATTTCATATTCAATCAGATTAAATTTATAGTTAATAATGTCTACTGATTTAGTGAACAAATATAAATGACAATATATGTCATATACAGACAGCATAAAAACCACAAATTATTAGGTATAAACACTTAACTTTATGGTGTCCAATTAATCGACTGATGATACTTTCAAAGAAGACACGCTACGCAATAGTTGCCCTGACACGCCTCGCAAGGGATTATGGCAAAGGGCCTTTACAGATACGGGAAATTGCAGAGGATGAAAAGATTCCTCAGAATTTTCTTGAGAACATTCTTCTTGAACTCAGGAAACTGGGAATACTTGGAAGCAAACTTGGAAAATCAGGAGGCTATTTTTTACTTAAGAAGCCTGATGAAGTAAATCTTGCTGAAATTATAAGGCATTTTGAAGGCACAATTGCATTGATGTATTGCGTATCGGAAAAGGCATACCAGCCCTGTGAATTTTGCAAGGATGAAGTTAATTGTGAGATCAGAAAAGTCTTTAAAGAAGTCAGAGACACCACATACGGGATATTGAGCAGAACTACCCTTGAAGCCCTCGCACGCTCAAAGTACTGAATAACCGGCTTTTAGCAAGGAATTTATTTTTTTTCATTCTGATCCAGCGAGATAATTCCCCTTCTGAGAGCGTATTTTACAAGATCGGCTGTTGACTTAAGGTTTAGTTTCTCAAGAATATTCTGCCTGTGAGTATTTATAGTTTTTACACTGACGAATAGCCGCTCTGCTATTGAGCTTACCGGAACACCATCGACTATAAGCTTCAGAATTTCGATCTCTCTTTCAGTCAGTTCAGTTTCAATCGCCGTGAGAGGCTCCTCTTTTCCAAGGTAATCCTTTATTACTATATCGGTGATTTCCTCGCTGAGATATTTATTGCCTGAATGCACAGTATGTATGGCCTTGATCAGCTCATCATATTCGCAGTTTTTATTAAGATAACCTGCAGCTCCTGCCTCAAGCATCTTCTTTACATATTTTTTATTGGAATGTCCGGAAAGGGCGATCACCCTTACCTCAGGAAAATCCTTCAGGATTTTAACCGTTGCCTCAACTCCGTCAAGGACAGGCATATCGATATCCATAATAACAATATCGGGTCTCAAATCTTTTGATCGGGCAACTGCTTCCTTTCCATCATTGACTTCAGCAACCACCTCAATATCCTTGGAGTCAACAAGGTTATTAACAAGAAGCTCCCTGAGAAGGCGGTTATCATCTGCAACAATTATCCTGATAGGCATAAAGGGGTTCCTGAACTATTATTTACACAAATATACCCTTTATTCTTAAATCAGCAATCCTGACCACTTACCTGAAACAGATCACCTGTCAGTTTTTATGAAACAAAAAATAGGACTTTCAAACCTCTGTTTTCAAAGTTTCACCTATGAACCGGAATTTTCCCCTGAAGTACTTTTACAACAGAAAAATAGCTCAAAATGTCAGAAATAATAATACGAACCAAAGATTCACGAAATGACCGCTTCAAGTCACAACAAAAGGCTGTTTGCATAAAAAGCCTCAGAGTTATGATTGGATTCAGTCTTTGTGTATCTTTTTTATTATTGACAGGAGAGACACTTAAAGCTGCAACTACTCCGGAACTTTCAATATCACAGCTATCTATAACTAATAAATCTGAAAAGAGGCTGTCGCAAAAGTCCTCTGTGAAACTCTGTGATCCCGACAGCTATCGGGACTGTGCTCTCTGTATAAGTTTTTAAATATTTGTTACACAGACATTGTCAGCCTTAGCTTTCATGCGAAGGCTGAGGATCACAGAGAAGGCACAGAGCAACACAGAGAAAACATGAGAGTAATTTCAGACTTTTAAGACAGCCTCTTTTTCAACTATAATAACGGTAATCATGAACAAATCCTATTTCTTACTTTACTACATGCTAATTGCCGGTTTGTCGTCCCGACATTCGTGCATTGCACAGGTCAGCCTGGCTCCGACTTCACTTTTCATTCATGATAAGAGCAATGTAGCGTCGCTGTATATTATCAATAATTCTCAGGAGACTCAGGAGATCAGCATAACCTGCGAATTTTCCTATCCCGGTTCAGATGATAAGGGAAATATGTTGAATATAACTGATGACACATTGAGTGAGGCAAAGTATGGACTTGCAGATAACCTTAGAGTATTTCCGCGTAAGTTCGTTTTGAAACCCGGTGGTCAGCAAACTGTTCGTATCCAGGTGCGCCCCCTTCAGGGCAAACCAGACGGTACTTACTGGACCCGGGTAATTGTAAGTTCCAATGCTGCATCAAAGGATGTCGACTCCCTGCCTGTCACCGAATCTATTGGGACAAAAATAAATTATGTGTTCAAGCAGAACATTCCGGCATTCTATCTGAAAGGCAGGACATATACAGGAATTATCCCCGGAGAGATCACTACATCTGTAGCTGATAATAAACTTATTGCGATTGCCAGTCTGAAGCCAACCGGAAACTCTCCTTTTAACGGCATGGTAACAGCCAGGCTTTTTGACAATAACGGTAAAGAGGTTGCAGTTCAGCAACAGTCGGTTGTGGCATATTTTGATGTACTCCGACGGATAGAAATTGTTCTTCCTCCCGAAGGTCTGCCCAGGGGCAGGTATAAACTCGAATTTACATACGAAACCATCAGGGCTGATATATCCCCGTCCGATCTTGTGCAGGCTTCGCCCGTAAAAAAGAGCATAGAGGTAGAAATCAATTAGTATTGAAGGACTGAAGCGCCACATTGAATTTTAACTTTATTCAACCTTTTATATATGCATTATGAAAAGGGAACCACCGGTCAGTCATTTCAGGGGACATGGCTCAACCCGGAGAATTTAAATCAGAATAACCAGTAAAACGGAAGAACTGCTTCGATTATCATTGCGCCGTGGCCTCCATTTTTTCTTCAGAATCAGGTTGATTTTTCACACCGGGCGGATTTAATGAATATGGGTATCATATAGCGGATTCTGTTTCTAATTCAAAAAGTCGGCTCGTGCTCTTGATAAAAGGTTCATTTTTTTCTATCTTTAAATGGGAATTTCAATTAATTTCAGTTAAACGGGATGAAACATTTTGCTTTTTTTTTAAAACCATCATGTCTGTATCCGGTTATGGGACTTGTCTCTTGCAGCCTCTCCCGTATCAATAGTTTTACCGGTGCTTCTGACTGAAACAGATTTTTAAAACCTGATTTATGGCTAAAATTGATACTGGATTGATAGCCAAATACTCCTGGATGCCGATACCGGTTATTTTTATTTCAATAGCCAGTCTGGAGATTGCAGGGGAGCACCAGGCGTATGATAATGGATTCCTTGTAATGATCCTTAATCTCATATTTTCGACAACGGCCTCCCTTTTAATAGTATACCTTATAAGTCGCAGTTTCCTGGTTAGCGGAAGATCAGGTCTGATATTTATAAGCTGTGGGGTCCTTTCGTGGGGATTAGCCGGTTTTTCTGCCAATCTGTTCGGGGGTGATGATGTGAACAGGTCAATTACAATTCACAATCTTTGCGTTCTCATATCCTCACTTTTTTATTTTTCAGGGGCAATTATATTCCATAAGCAAAACAGGGGTGTCAGATACCCTGGTATGTGGCTCACGGTATTATATTCTGCGACACTTACAATAATCATTCTAATCATTGTGTTTGCGCTGAACAGCAGAATCCCCCTCTTCTTTATACAGGCAGTCGGTGGATCCGCACTGAGATTTTTTGTATTATCTTCTTCAATCCTGATGTTTATCGCCACTTCACTAATCCTCAGGATGCCCGGGAAAGGTTTTCTTCCGGATTTCAGTTTCTGGTATTCAAGAGCTCTCTTGCTGATAGCTATCGGACTTTTTGGTGTGATGCTTGAAAACAAGGCCGGAGACATTCAGAGCTGGTTCGGACGATCAGCACAATACCTTGCAGGCGTTTATATGATATTTGCTGCTTTTGCTTCAGTAAAAGAGACCCATGTATGGGAGTTATCAATTGAAGATGAGCTGGGAAAAGCCAGACAGCAGACCAGGAAGCAAAAAGAGTTGAATGCCCACGTATTGGAATCAATGTATGATTCTGTGATAGTCACGGATGAAAGGTTTTTTATAACTGCCTGGAATAAGGCTGCGGAGCTGCTTTATGGATGGCGGGCTGAGGAGGTAATTGGCAAAAATTCAAGAGATATTTTGCGCAGCGAACTGCAGGGCAGCGATTTGAGGAAATTGCTTGCTGACCTGAATGAGACAGGTGTATCTCTGAATGAAACTAATCAACACAGGAAGGATGGCTCAATTGTAAATGTTGAGGCAAGGCTCACTGTTATAAGGGATGAGAATTTCAATATTACAGGCTATGTTGCTGTAAACAGGGATATAACAGAGCGAAAGAGAAGTGAAGAGGCTCTCAGGGCAAGCGAACAGCGGCTTAAATTTCATTTTGAAAACTCCCCTCTTGCAGTGGTTGAATGGGACTATGATTTTATTGTGACACAGTGGTCCATTGAGGCTGAGCGTATTTTCGGCTGGAAAAAATCCGATGTTCTTGGTAAAAGGATAGACACCCTTAATATTATTTTTGAGGAGGATCTGCCTATCGTGAACCGTACTATGGATAAGCTTACAAGCGGCAGGGAACAGACAGTTATCTCAACCAACAGAAACTACAGAAAAACCGGGGAGGTCATTGAATGCACATGGTATAACTCAGTCCTCCTGGATGATAACAACCGGATGAGTTCAATAATGTCGCTTGTGGAGGATATCACGGAACAAAAAAAAGCTGAAAAGGAAAGGGAGCAACTCCTCTCGGAGCTTAAGGAAGCCCAGATGAAACTAAACATCGCCCTTGAGAATGGCAGGATCGGCATCTGGGAATGGGATCTTGTTACAGACAGGGTGGTCTGGGATGAAAGGATGGAACGAATGTACGGGATTTTGCCTGGCTCATTCGGAGGAACATATAAATCATTTGAAGCTCTTGTTAATGAAGAGGATATATATCATGTGAATAAGGCATTCACTGCTACTCTTGAGAATAATATGCCTTTTGAGACGATATTCAGAGTAAGGAGCACTGATGGGAAAGCGAGGTATATTAGTTCAAAGGCTCTCCTTAACCGCGATGAAAATAATAAACCTTTAAGCTTAACCGGAGTCAGCTTCGATGTAACGGAGATGAGGGAAGGAACTGAGAAGCTGATCTTAAAACTCAATGAGGAACTGCTGCGCTCCAACAAAGAGCTTGAGAATTTTGCATATGTTGCATCGCATGATCTCCAGGAGCCTTTAAGAATGGTTTCAAGCTTCACACAGCTTCTTGCCCGGCAGTATGGGGATAAACTTGACTCAAAAGCCAAGGAGTACATAATGTTTGCTGTTGACGGAGCCAGGAGAATGTATGATCTGATTAACGGGTTACTCTCATATTCAAGGATACACACAAGGGGAAAGGTCTTTACGCGCGTTAACCTGAATCGTGTGATGGAAAATGTAATAAAAAACCTCAGCCTCACAATAGAGGAGAGAGATGGAGTCATAAACACAGGAAATCTCCCCGTGATTGCAGGTGATGAGAGCCAGATGATCCAGTTGTTTCAGAACTTTGTTGTGAATGGATTAAAATTCAATATAAACAGACCCGAGATAAATGTGGTGGCTACAGAGGAAAGCACTCATTATAAGATCTCTATCAGGGACAACGGAATTGGAATTGAACCACAGTATTTCGGTCGAATCTTCCAGATCTTCCAGAGGTTGCATCCGGGAGCTGAATATGAGGGAACAGGAATTGGCCTGGCTATATGCAAGAGAATTGTCGAGCGCCACGGGGGAGCAATATGGGTTGAATCTGAACCCGGTAAGGGATCAGAATTCATCTTTACAATTCCGAAAATGAATCTGAACTGAATCTGAAATTCAGATACTACAAATTATAGCCCCGGATCAGATTGATTTACCGGTGGCATTATTATCCCATTTCAACAATAACAGAATGGGTTGTGCCAGCTTCAAAAACTGGCAGCAGATTCGAATTGTAAATATTGCCGTCGACTGAAACCCTGACAACTCCTTTATTTACATGGTTTTTATTTATCACCTCAATCTTATAGATTGCTCCCCTGAATTTACGTGTAACCTTAAAGCCTTTCCACTCTTTAGGAATACAAGGATTAATTCTCAGTCCATCGTAATCGGGTTGAATTCCCAGAATAAACTGGCTGATGGCATAAAAATTCCAGGATGCAGTTCCGGTTAACCACGAATTTTTAGCTTCACCCGGTTTGAAAGAATCTTTTCCGGCAATCATCTGTGCATATACATAAGGTTCTGTCTTGTGCAATTCGCTGATATCTTCGAGGTACGAAGGACAGATCTTTTTATAATAATCCCATGCATGATCGCCCCGGCCTATTACCGTTTCACCAATCATGATCCATGGATTATTGTGGCAGAAAACACCTGCATTTTCCTTATATCCTGCCGGATAGCTCGATATTTCGCCATACTCGATATAGTATTTTGTAAATGCAGGATTATTGAGTACAATACCATATTCAGTATCCATGCGTTCTTTTACCGAGTCGAGAGCTTTTTCGCACAATCCTTCTTCCCTGCCAATTCCGGCCATGGTGCACCATCCATTTGATTCGATGAAGATTTTGCCTTCTTCATTCTCATTGCTCCCGATTTTCTGTCCATAATAGTCATAAGCACGGATAAACCATTCACCATCCCAGCCATGTTTTTTTACAGCATTAACCATGTTGTCGACATCCTTTTGTGCACGGGCTGCCTCTTCTGTTTTTCCAAGCTTTTTGCAAAGATCAATATAATCGCGGCCATAAACTACAAACAAACCTGCAATCATCAACGATTCGGCTTTGGAACCTTCCGTTTTGTTTTCGGTGGTTTGGAACGATTCATTCGGATCGTTTGAGAAACAGTTCAGGTTCAGACAGTCGTTCCAGTCGGCACGGCCGATCAATGGCAATCCGTGAGGTCCGAGGTTGTTTACTACATGATCGAACGAAACAGTGAGGTGATCGAATAAGTGATTTTGCACACTCATGTCATTGTCGAAGGGCACCATTTCATCAAGAATTCTGAAATCGCCTGATTCTTTAATATAGCTTATTGTTCCGAGAATCAACCACATCGGATCATCGTTGAATCCTCCGCCAATATCGTTGTTTCCTCGTTTGGTCAGTGGCTGATACTGGTGATAGCAACCGCCGTCGGGAAATTGTGTTGAAGCAATGTCGATAATTCGTTCGCGGGCACGTTCCGGTATCTGATGCACAAAGCCGATCAAATCCTGGTTCGAATCGCGGAAACCCATTCCACGGCCAATTCCGCTTTCGAAGAATGAAGCCGAACGTGAAAAGCAGAAGGTGATCATACACTGGTACTGATTCCAGATATTCACCATACGGTCGAGTTTATCGTCACCCGAGTTTACATTGTAAATGCTCAGCAAATTATCCCAATAAGCGCGTCAATTCAGCAAAAGCAGCATCAACTTTTGCAGCGGTATCGAATTTTGCAATGGTTGCTTTTGCTTTTGTTTTATTGATTATATTTTTCGATTCCCATTTTTCTTCTTCGGGCATTTTCAACATATCCCAAAACAAAAACAAAATCCTTCGATTCTCCGGGTTGAAGTTCGACTTCAATACAATGCGATGCAATGGGCGACCAGCCATGGGCAACAGTATTTGTCGGATTTCCTTCAGCAACAACCTGTGGTTCGTCGAAACCGTTGTAAAGGCCAAAGAATGTTTCGCGATCGGTATCGAAACCTGTAATAGGAGTATTTACAGAATAATAGGCATAATGGTCGCGGCGTTCTTTGTATTCTGTTTTGTGGTAAATTACTGAACCTTCAATTTCCACTTCGCCGGTTGAAAAATTACGCTGAAAATTTTCCATATCGGCAGCTGCATTCCACAAACACCATTCTGTAAATGAAAATATTTTCAGTTTCTTGACTGCTGCGGAGTTGTTTGTTAGTGTAAGCTTTTGAACTTCAGCCCATGTTTTCAAGCGGAACAAAGAATAAGTACTTTGGCAGTAACTCCATTCTTTCCACCCTGAATAGAAGTGTAATTCATTCCATGGCGGCATTCGTAACTGTCGAGCGGAGTTTTGCATGGTTTCCATCCCGGCGACCAGATTGTTTCTTCATCTTTAATATAGAAATATCGTCCACCGCTGTCCATAGGTACATTGTTGTAACGGTAACGGGTTAGCCTGCGGAATTTTGCATCCTTATAAAAGGAGTATCCTCCGGCTGTATTTGATATTAGTGAAAAGAAATCTTCAGTTGCCCAGGTAATTGATCCATGGCCATGGAGTTTGTGGATTGGTAATCACATACTCCCTGTTCTGATCGTCGAAATGTCCGAATTTCATAATTCTTAATATTTAATTATAATTCCTTTTAATTAGCTTAATAATTCCTCAAATTATACCGGTTGGCCTTGCTCTTCTGTTGTTCAATTCAATAGTGATATCATCCATTTTCTTCTGAGTTAAAGGATAAAGTGTCATAATAGCCGGCAGCGATCAGGGCAATAATGGTAGGTATCCAGCTCATCAGCATAATAATTCCCGGAACTGCACCCTGAATAGAAACCTCATCCTGTCCGTTGTAATGGAATGCAGACAAGCACCAATCCGATAATTGCACCGGCAATACCACCTCCAAACTTTGGTTGCAAATGAACCAGCCGAATATACAAGTCCAGTGGCCCTGCGTCCGTTTTTAAATTCTGAATAATCGGCAGCATCGCCAAGCATGGCAAAGAACAGGGTCGGGAATATGGCAGCTCCAAACTCGGAAATGATACCGATTGTGAAAATAGCTATTGATATTTCCGGGCCGCAAAAAACAAACAATGAATTTACAAGGCCCGAGAAAATCAGTGCATGCAATAAACAGATTTCGCTTGCCATATCGTTTGCCCAGAGGAGATGTTATCATGGCACCTGCTATAGAAGCCAGCATTAATGCAACCATATAAGAAGCAGCCAGCAACTGGTTGTGAAGATAATGGGTAAAGTAGATGACTACAATTCCCTGTTTCATTGAGTTGTAAACATTAAAAAGCATTCCGATTACAAGAAGTATAATCCATGGCTTGTTCCGGATAAGGTCCTTCAGGTCTTTTCCAAGATTTGTTTCCTGGTCTTTGGGAGGCTGAACACGTTCTTTCGTGGTAGCAAAAGTTAAAATCAGGAACAGAGACAGGAAAACTGACAAAAGATAAATGGCATTGCTATAACCTCTTTTCTGATCGATGATAGTTATGTTTCTGGCTTTAAGATTTTCTTCACCGGCAACAATAAAAGAGTACTTTTTTTGCGCTTCCATTGAAAAGCTTTTGCCCTGGGTAGGTTCATTGATACTATCGCCCGACGTACGCATCAGCCCAGGTAAACATGGCAATTCCATCTTTGGTTTTGATATTTACATTTTTAACATCCTCGGTGGTTGATACTGTTACTTCGTATTTTTTTGGTTCCAGCTTTGACACTTCAATTGTCGGATTGATATTTCCAAACTGAGCCACCAGAAACAATAAAGCACCCTGAACAACCATTCCACCGGTAAATGCACCAACCATACGATACGAACCCAGACTTGTACGTTCCTTATCGTCGCCGGTCATTACAGCCATTAATGCGCCGTAAGGAATATTATTCGCAGTATAAATAATGAAAAACAAAAAATAGGTAGCATAGGCATAAACTATTTTACCTGTCGGGACCTAAGTTTGGGGATGTAAAAAGCAAGGATAATGTAATTCCCAGGGGTATGGCTGTCCATAATATCCAGGGACGAAATTTGCCGTATTTCGAATTTGTCCTGTCACAGATAACACCCATTATAATATCGATAATTCCATCACTGAACCGGGCAATAAGCATAAGCAGATCCTACAGTTGCAGGATTTATTCCAAAAACATCAGTATAAAAAATAAATAAGAAAGTTGCCACACCACGCCATGCAATATTTGCAGCACCATCACCAAGTGCATACCCGATTTTTTCTCTAACAGATAGTTTATTCACAGTTATCGCGTTTTAAGTGTTATACCTGACAGTTTCAATTTTTACCTCATCAGGGAACTGCAGGCGATTGATGATCTTTCGTTTTAGTGCAAAATACTTCCTTTCAGTGAATGACCTGCTGAATCCAGGAGCTGAATACTCGACATTGTTTTTAATATAGACTGATCATCGTAGATCCACAGGAGTTTCTTGTCGCGAGTAATTTCGAAAGCATGAGTTACTTTCCCCTGAGGATTATGCCCTACCCAGTTCGTGAAAACCATATTTCCATCAGGAAGGACTTGCATTCCTGTCATAAACTTAAGTTCGATGCCGGGCAATTCGTTTTTTGTGAGTTGCCATACTACAGAATCAAAAGGATCAACCTCGACAATCCGCGGATCTCCGTTATGGTCGGAACAGGCTATCATGGTGTTGCCACCGGGAAGCCTTATTACCGAATGTGGCCCGCCTTTTACCGGAATTTCACGCACAATTTTTCCCTCAGGATCGTATTCCGTAACTTTATCTAAACCATAATGTGCCACCAGGTAATTGCCATTTTTGAGTTTCCGGGCGTTGCGCATATAGCTATGCCCGCCGTCAACTCCTTCGGGCAGAAGTTTTAACTTTTTAACGATTTGACCGCCGGGTGCTACCTCAATCAGCAAACCCGTATTACATTCACCAATAAATGTATTTCCGTTATCCAAACGCTGACAAGCATAAATTTCACCCTGCGACTGGTAATTAAAAATAACCTTTTTGTCACGGGTTACTTCCTTTACTCCTTTGCCAGTATTGAATAAAAGATTTCCATTGGGCAATACCCACAAATCGTTGCAATTCTCAGCCGGATATTGCCATATAAGTTTTCCTTCTCCTGATATTATACAGACAAGTCCCTGAGTATAATCAGTGCAGGCGAAAGCAGGTCTTTCAGTTCTTTGTCCCTTAATGAGCTCAGGATAGGTCTGACAGGATGAAGAGACAGACACGAAAGTGAATACTGGAATAATGCTCAGTTTAAGAAAATAGGAAAAATTCATGCAGCTTAATTTTGATCATTATTCATTTCGGAAAGAGAGCATCATTGAGTGGGCAAAATTGAAGCAGGAGCTACTTTTTAACAAGGGAATAAACAAGTTCAATTCCATCACCTGTTTTAAGGTTGCGGCTGTATTTTTTATCTGCCGGATTATTCCAGTGTTCCGTTACGCCCAGGCTTTTAAGTCTTGTTCCGTCACGTTCCGGATCATAAACAACTCCCGAAGGTGGATTATTGGCCAAAGCCATTTCTTCCATAGCATGATCGCTGTACATCATATCAGGTGCATCGGGCCATTCTGTAAGTGCAAAATCGAGAACAACCGATTCGATGGCAACACCATCCTGAGAAGCAAACAGACTGTTTGGCCACTGATTATTGAAAGGAGCCAATGCCCATTTGTATTCCGGAACGCCATCAACAAATTTATTTCCATAAATTCCATCAATCAGGAATAGAATAGTTTTGGCACCCAGGTCTTTATGTCCCATAAAATCAGGATAAACCGAATACTGTCTTTTGCCTTCCCTGTTTTGGCTGAAGCCGCTGCAATGTGCATTTTTCCGCCAATCGGTTTCAATATCAATACAGCCAAAGAAGTTCTTGGACGACAGAGTTACCCCCTGGCTTACATGTCCTTTCATCAGCGCCACATTGATTACATAGCTTGCTTCCGCAAAACAGGTTGCAAGCCCCCTTGTCTGCCTGTCAAAATCATATGAATAGACAAATCCGTTTTCTGTAAAAGTTGCTTTCTCACGTCCGTCGCCACCGTTATGATCCACAAATCTCACTTTTGGAAAGGCTGCATGACATTTGTCGAAGATATTGTTTGTAATAAACCGGCTCGGGTCTGCTACAGTAATCTGTTCCTGGGGAACGCCGCCTTCATTAATTAAGCTGCTCAGCAATGAAAGAATTACTTGCGGATTAGCATTGATTCTGTTGTTGCTTTCATGAGCATCCGTATTGTTCATGTTTATTTTGATTGCAATTTTTTCACCTGCCTGATATCCCTGATTCTTATTTCGGCTGGTTTTATTATAAAAAGTGAACAGATCCTTCCCAGGCTGCTTTTTCAGTTTGTTTATTTGTCAGGGTAAAAAGGGTCTCTTTTAAGAGTTTGTCAGTTTCTTGCTGGTTGTTGTGAGTATCATCCCACCAAAAGCCTGTTTTGCCGTCCCATGATGCAATTTTGGGATTATGCCCCCATGCTACCCTGCCGGGAAATATTCCTTTTGCCACACCAAGAGGGATGTTTGGTTTGTACCAGATCTCAAGTTTGCCGGAAGTGGTCTTTGCCTCTGACTGAAGTGTATATATTGAAGCCGAGGCAATTGCCATGAACAAGGAAAAGTGAAGCAGCAATATATTTGGCCTGGAATAGTTTATGTCCTGGCTTTTTTGAATGCAAATGCCGCACCTGTAACTGCTATTATCCAGAGTACAAATCCCGACATCATCGGAGCGGCTATCTGCATGCAGGGATATGTGGCTCTTGATGGTTTCGGAATTACCCGGATAAGGAACCATATTGTTGCCAAGTACTGATATAAGTGATATAAACGATTTTACCCGGGACTCTCATTTTCCTCAGAAAAGCATATCACTCTTCTAATCCATCCGGGTAGTTTTTGAATTCTTTCTTCAGTTATCATCTTCTATGTTTTTAGTTTATTACTTTACAGATTTAAAGTTAATATAATCGTAATTCATATCACCCGTTTCAACAGTGTGAATTGTGATAGTTTGCTCTCCTTTTTTCAGCTCAATCTTCGCAATATTATCAATATAGTTCCAGTGATGCCATTGTCTCCATGGCACCGTATCGGCTGCGACAAATGTTGAAGGAATTAATAGCGGACCTGTCACGTCCATGTCATTTACCGAAATTGAAATCTTCCCGTTTTTATTTGAAGTGAACATAATCCCAAGCTGGTAGGTTCCTGCCGTTTTAACATTTACAGTGTATATTTGATCCATTCGCCGGGTTTTGTCCAGCCAACATAAAGCTGATCTTTTTCAGTTTCGACAAAATTGTAAGGAGTATTATCGATAGCAGGATCTCTGAATTTCGTATATGAAATATCGACAGCCTCATTTTTCCTGAATTCATTCAAATATGTGCCATCAGCAGGGTTCAGACCTCCGCTTCCGGAATTGATCGTGTCTGCATCATGAAAGGCAACTCCTTCACCTCCGAAATCATAATATTCGCATTGAAGCTTACCCGGAAGGATCTGGGCTCCTCCACTGTATTGTGCATCGCTGAAAGGTCTCCCCTTGTATCCGTCAGGCATATTGTTTGACTGGCATGCTTCCATTAATACTATTCCTAATCCTGTTACAATCAGCACGGAGGATAAGAGGGAAAATGTCTTTTTTGAATTCATTAAGCTATATTTATTTCTGCTTTATTATCTCATTAACACTTCCAGACACATACGGCTATTGTGATAAGGGCATTTCCAAAACCCGGCTTTATCATCTTTGCGGTTTGGTATGCCATCATCCGAAATACTCCAGAACCACTCTTTTCCAGTTCTGTCGATCTGGTTTTGTGAGATATAATTCCAGCATTTCAGAGCTCTTTCCTTCCACTTCTCCTCTCCTGTCAATTCATATGTATTCATGAATCCGACTACTGCTTCAGCCTGTACCCACCAGTGACGGTCTTTATCGACATGTCCGGTTGAGATATCTTTTTCATAAACTAAACTCCCGTCCGGCTGCAATCCTTCGCAGGCTGCATTGGCAATACTTATGCAGATCTTCTGTACTTCTGCTAGTAAGTTTCTTATCGCCAAGAACACGTGCCGCCTCATCAATCAGCCATGAAGCCTCAATATCGTGACCATACGAAACAATAGTACCTTTAGGATTCCAGTTTTCATCGAAAAACATATCAAGATGGCTGGTTGAATGGTTCACAATCTTTTGGATAAATAATCAGGATCATATTCCGCAGCTGCCGGGCAAGCTTCTCATCTTTCCAGACACGGTACAAATTGGTATATGCCTCAAGGATATGGAGATGAGTATTCATAGTTTTTTTCTCATTTGCGTCCTTATCGCTCAGACGCAGGTCTTCCAGTAATTTCCAGTCGCGGCTGTAGGCTTCGAGATATCCATTCAGTTCAACATCGAAGCTGTGTTCTTCAATCATCCTGAACAGTCTCAATAGCCGTCTGAAGGGCTTGATTCGTCACCTGAAGCCCTGTAATATTCTGTGAAGGCATAGATAAAAAATGCCTGTGAATAAATTTGTTTTTTTGTATCAACCGGTTTGCCATCGAACGATATTGTCCAGTAAGTTCCTCCAAATTCAGGATCAAAAAAATGAGACAGGATAAAGTCTTTTGCGCGCTTAGCCATTTCAAGGTAAAGAGGATTCTTTTCCTGATGATAGGCAGCTGAAAAAGTCCAGAGGATCCTTGCATTCAGTATTCCGCCTTTAACAGCATCGGGAATTATCCGGCCGTCTCCGGTTGATCTGTCCGTAAAAACCACCATACTCCTGATCAACCATCCTGGTTGACCAGAAAGGCAGAATATTCTCAAGAAGTTCATTCCTGACTTCGGATTGTATTTTTTGCAATGTCATGATTTAGTTAATCTTTTTTCCCTCTCCAGGCAGCCAGTTCGCTGCTTATCTTTTTCATCATTTTTTCATTCAACGGATAGATCAGCATAAAGCCAACACCCATCAAAGTGCCGATTGCAGGATAAAAGCTTAACATCATCCTGATGCCGTTCTGAGCGGTTACCGTTTGCTCAACATTTGCCTTAAAACCGTAATATCCCAGTAACCAGCCTGCCAGCGCTCCGCCGATTGTCCATCCGAATTTCTGCGACATTGAAGATGCTGAAAAGATCAGTCCTGTTGCACGGCGCTTTGTTTTCCATTCCGAATAATCTGCCGCATCTGCATACATCGACCAGATTAGAGGGAAAGTAATGCCGGCACAGATGCTGATAAGGAATTGCATAACAAATATCAGGGTGGTATTGCTTCTGTCGATAAAATAAAAATATATGCTGAAAACTGTTGCCAGAAGCATTGCTGAAAGGAAAGTGCCTTTTTTGCCCATGCGATCCGAAACCGGTTTGGCGAGAACAACTCCAACGATATTTGCAGCCTGCCCCAAAACAAAATATAAGCTGCTCAGGGTGATTGTCAGATTGAGGGAATTTATCTGAAAAGCGCCCTGTGTTTGTACATAATATTTGAAATAATAGATTGCTGCACCGTCGCGGATCGAATTAAAGAAAATGGAAGCAATACCGGCGCCAAGCAGAATAAACCAGGGGCGGTTTACCCACAGATCTTTCAGATCGTGTTTTAATGAAGTTTTTTCGGTTACAGGCTTTATACGTTCCCTTGTCCATGAGAAGGTAAACCAGAAGAACAGGATAGCGACAATTGCAAAAACCACTGCTGCCAGCTGCCAGCCTGTCTGAAGATTGGGAATTCCGCCGCCCATTTTGCTGAAGATATCAACCAATGGTTCTGCTGCAGCCAGCACAAGAAGGCTTCCGCCAAATGCAAAGATAAACCTGAAAGTAGCCAGGGTGGTACGTTCCTTCCCGTCGGCCGACATAACGCCCATCAAGGATGCATAAGGAACGTTTATCATCGAGTAGATCATCATCATCAGTGAATAGGTGATATAGGCATAAATAATCTTTCCGGATCGGACCAAAATCAGGAGTTGAAAAGGTTATCACCCCTATTATGCCAAAAGGCACCATCATCCACAACAGATAAGGTCTGAATTTACCCCATTTCGTTTCGGTGCGGTCGGCCAGTATTCCCACAAAGGGATCGAAAGCTGCATCCCAGATCCTGGTTACAAGGAACATTGTGCCTACTACAACAGCTGAAATCCCGAATATATCAGTATAAAAAAACATCAGATACATTGAGAACAGTTTCCAGAACATCGATGAAGCGGCATCGCCGAAACCGTATCCGATTTTCTCTTTCAGGCTTAGTTTTTCGATAGTCATAGTCTTAGTTAGTTTTAATTAATTTCACTGTTCAGGAGTTTAAGGTCCAGAATTCAGTGTATTATGCAGCTATTTCTTCCCCAATATAGCCAGATTTTTCTCAATTTGTTTTTTCAAGAGTTTCGACTGATGCTGCAGAACGATAACCATCCGCCGGCGAATTCAGGCAATAATCTACAAGCTTTTCGATTGTTGAAGTGGCAACGTGCATCCTTGTATCCGACGAAGCATAGTAAATATATACAGTTCCGTCTTCATCGGCAATCCAGCCATTTGTAAACAGTACATTTGATACATCGCCGATCCGCTCCTCTCCTATTGGTCCCATCAGATGACCGGCAGGTTCAGCGATCAGTACTTGACGGATCCTGTAAGTCAGTCATATATAAATAGATCACATAACGCAGTCCTGCTGCGCAGCCACGCACTCCATGTGCCAGATGCAGCCAGCCTTTAGCTGTTTTTATCGGATGGGGACCTTCTCCGTTCTTAACTTCCTTTATTGTATGATAATACCTGAAATTGATTATTTTTTCATCTTTTACTTCTGCACATGTCATATCATCTATCAGGGCCCAACCTATTCCTCCGCCGCTACCAGCATCAATAAATCCATCCTGCGGACGGGTATACAATGCATACTTTCCCTCAACGAATTCGTTATGCAACACTACATTTCTCTGCTGACTTTTTGTTTTGAGATCGGGAAGCCGCTCCCACAAAAGAAGGTCTTTAGTGCGGACAATACCGGCTGCTGCTACAGCCGACGACAGATCGCCGGGGGCGGCATCGGGGTCTTTGCGTTCAGAACAGAAAATGCCATAAATCCAGCCATCCTCATGGGCAGTCAAGACGCATATCATATACATTCGTGTCGGGAATTTCTGTTTCAGGAATCGTTACCGGAAAATCCCGGAAGCGGAAATTATCAACTCCGTTAGGGCTTTCGGCAATTGCAAAAAACGATTTACGATCGACACCTTCCACACGGACAACCAGAATATATTTGTCCTTTCCACTTCATAGCTCCTGAATTCATCGTTGCATTCATTCCGATCCGCTCCATAAGGTAAGGATTGGTCTTTTCGTCCAGATCGTAACGCCAGATTACCGGTGTATGCGCCGCGGTCAGAACCGGATTTTTGTAACGGTCGAAAACTCCGTTTCCTCCTTCAGCCTTTTCATTTTTTGCAGAAAGCAAAATCTCCTGATTTGCAAACAATTGCTCAATTTTTGAGTTAAAATTTGTACTCATTTAGTAAAATTATAAGTAATAAATAACTGACTTCTTATTTTAAAATCTGTTCAATACGTTCGAGTTCATCAGAACTGAAACCTGTATTTTTCAAGGCATTCAGGCTGTCTTCGAGTTGTGACACACTGCTTGCCCCGACAAGAACCGAGGTAACACGCTTATCCTTAAGCAACCAGGCGATAGCCATCTGTGCCAGCGATTGTCCGCGACCGGTAGCAATCTGATTGAGTGCTGCGATACGGTTCAGAACCTCAGGAGTAATCTGGGAGATCTTTAATGCTCCGTGACTCTTTGCCGCTCTCGAACCTGCCGGAATTCCACCAAGGTATTTATTGGTTAACAGTCCCTGTGCGAGTGGTGAAAAAGCTATACAACCTATTCCTGAATTCTCAAGTACATCGAGTAAGACCACCTTCAACCCAACGCTCAAACATCGAATATTTAGGCTGATGAATCAGGCAAGGCGTTCCCATACTCTTTAAGGATTTGCTGCAGCACGGGCAGTCAATTCCGCCGGATAATTTGAAATACCTGCATAAAGGGCTTTCCCGCTTCGGACTGCATGATCAAGTGCACCCATGGTCTCTTCCAGAGGTGTTTCCGGATCGGGACGATGCGAATAAAAAATATCGACATAATCGAGCTGCATCCTCTTAAGGCTCTGATCGAGACTTGACAGAAGATACTTTCGCGAGCCCCATTCGCCATATGGACCCGGCCACATATCATAGCCAGCCTTTGTAGATATTATCATTTCATCGCGGTAGCTCTTAAGATCGCTTTTCAGAATCAGACCAAAGTTCTTTTCGGCAGAACCCGGAGGAGGACCATAATTGTTGGCCAGATCGAAATGGGTAATTCCGGAATCAAAAGCTTTCCGGATTATTTTCTGAAAGTCGGCAAATACGTCGACATCGCTGAAGTTATGCCACAAACCGAGCGACAAGTGCAGGCAGCTTTAGTCCGCTTTTCCCGCAACGGCGATATTCCATTTCGGAATATCTCTTGAAATCAGGCTGATACATATTAAAGTATTGATAATGGGTTATTTATAAACTATCTGATGCTTTGGAATCGATTACTACACAAATATTGCACAGAAAATTTGAAATTTTCCGGATAATCTCAGTAAAATCACCTAAAATCTTCTTATGTAAGTCAGCAGGGCGCAAGTCTCAAAAGCAAGCACTCAAACCAGACAGAGGACTGACATGTGAATTATGCAATTCTTTGATAACTATTTGTAACACTTGCCTGTAAACAGAGGGCTTAATTTTGAGCCCTAATATTGAATTAAAATCTGAATAATGGAAACCACTTTAGTTAGTACACCAAACAAAATGGTCAGTTACAGGGCTCATCCGAGAAATTGGCTTTCAGGGTAAGGCAGCAACGCGAAAACACAGGAAATGAGAGTGAGGAGAATAATTTAAGTATAAGTGGAGATGATCATAACGCTTTTGATGAGGACAAGGATTTAATTAGGGAGGGGGAAGCTGAATGAGAACTAAATGACAAAACTTCAGATAATTTCTACATGAGAATAAATAATCTTTTAGTTAGTTGCTCCGCGGACGGAAAAGAGGAATCAAAAGTTATAATTTTCATCCACGGCTTTCCATTTAATAAGTCGATGTGGAATTTGCAGGTAGTGTCGTTAAAGGATAATTACCGGCTGATTACATATGATATCCGGGGTCATGGGAGCTCCGAAGCAGGGAATGAAATATTTTCAATTGATCTTTTTGTAACCGATCTCATCAGCATGATGGATGCCCTGAAGATTGACAGGGCAATCTTGTGTGGTTTATCTATGGGAGGATACATCGCCTTAAATGCCATAGAAAAACACAATGAACGATTTGACGCTCTGATATTATGTGATACTCAATGCATTGCCGATACTCCTGAAGCAAAGGAAAAACGGGTTAAGGCAATTGAAAACATCAGGAATAACGGAGTGGAAAAGTATGCGGACGAGAGTATAAAAAATCTTTTCGCATCTGAATCCTTCGTAACAAGGAAAAATGAAATTGCAGATGTAAGGAAGATGATAATAGAAACCTCCGTACAATCCCTGTGCAACACCCTGCTCGCTTTGTCAGTCCGCAGAGATACATGCCACATACTTTCCGAGATAAAAGTTCCGGTCCTTATAATGGTTGGGAATGAAGATAAAATAACCCCTCCTTCCGCCGCCAGGCTTATGCATGAAAAGATAAATGGCTCATTGCTTAAAATCATTGATCATGCAGGACATTTAAGCAATCTTGAAAATCCTGATGAATTTAATATCCAGCTCAGGAAGTTTGTTGATTCAGTTAAATAAAACGTCGCAGCTATTGGCTGAACTCTGTTTGGCCGGGGACATCTGCAATTTAAACAGATTAAAATGTAACGCCAATACGGAACGATAACAACTTCTGATGCACCACATCCCAGGGCTGTCCTCCGTTATCCATTGTGATATCAAACATTGTTATTTTCAAATCCAATGCCGAATACAATGTTATTATTTCCTGCAATAGGATATTCCATTCCAGCCATTATATGGAATGAAAGGTTGAATGTGTTCAGTTCCGGCAAAGCATTACCTCCTTTTATATAGAGTGACGGAATATCTGCCCTGCCTCCGATTACGATTTTCGGATCGAATCCGAAATCAGTAAAAAATCTTCCGTAAACCAGTCCGGCTTGACTGGAGCTTTAGTCCGAGCGGGACAGAGAGATATGTAATTCTATATGTAACTGGTTCTCCGGGCTGCACTAAAATCATCCCCTGACCATAATTTTTCAGCTCAAGATTGGTCGGTTCGCTATTGATTAGCCTGCCACCCCCATAAATAATATTTATTCCTGATGAAAATGAATAGTTCGGACTAAAATACCTGTTATACGAAATACCAAAATTAAAGCCCGGTACCACACCGTCATTTCGGGTATCATAACTGTCAGTTGAAAACCAGCTGATCAGTGGATCAAAATGCATGCTGAAGCTTATTAAAGGATGAATGACTCTTGTTTGCACATACGGGGAATAGACTTGCCGGTTTCTTTGTGCGGGCGGATACGAACGAATGACAGGATGGTAAGGTTGCATACGTACCATTGGAGGATAACCTGGCTGGGCAATCATATTGCTGGCACATCATTGTACACAAAAACTGCTGATTATGGTCAGAATTTTCCGGTCGGGTGTTTATGATTATTTTTCATTGTCTCTTCGAAAAATCAAATTATCAAATAAAATATGTCAACCTGTGATTATTCTTATTATCAATGGCAAATATTAAGCCAGTTTTTATCTTTTGGAATCTTAACAGCCTGCAGGATGAACAGATGACTCAGCCAGAATTCGGGATATTCAATTTTGTGATTGCGGAAAGTCCTGTCAAGGTGGTTTTTGGGATGGGAGACCATGTAAAATTGAATTACATTTTATATACTAATACATTAATATTCATTCCTGCTCCAACGGATGCCATAATAAGGAGTCGCCTTTGTTTATTTTGTGAGGTTTTAGCTGATCTTTTAATATAAGATCCAATAAAGTCGGAATAGTCGCAACAGATGAGTTGCCCAGCCACGAAATTGTCATTGGCATTATGTTTTCCGGCACTTCAGTTATATCATACAGATTAAAAAGTCGTTTTAGTATTGCATCATCCATTTTTCCATTGGCTTGATGGATCAATGCTTTTTTTACTTCACTCAGGTGAATATTACTTTTCTCAAGGCACTCTTTTATAGTTTGAGGTACTTTTTCAATAGCATACTGATAAAGCTTTCGGCCATTCATTTTTAAAAAACTGTCAGCCCTCATTTTTGTTGTCTGGCTTATACGATTTATCCATATATAACATTCTGGAATACAGTAAGGTATCCGATCGTGTTTTATGTGCAAGTATGCCTATTGGATATTCACTTATCTCTGGCTTCAAAAACAGCAGCTCCGGCACCATCGGCATACAAGCATACTGTCTCTGTCATGCGGATCGGAAACCCTTGAAAGTATTTCAGCACCAATAACCAATACCTTTCGTGCATCTCCTGATTTTATTAAATAATCGGCCTGAATAGCAGCCTGCAACCAACCCGGACAGCCAAAAAGTATATCGTAAGCTACAGTATCAGGGTTTTTTATTCCCAACTTAAATTTTACCCTGGCAGCTAAACAAGGTACTGCATCCATCAGCCTCTCCGCATTCTTTACATCACCAAAATTATGTGCAAAAATTATATAATCCAATTCTTCCTTATCAATGTCTGCAGATTTAATAGCATCAATAGCAGCATAATATCCAATATCAGAGGTTACGAGATTGTCTGTTACATATCGCCTTTCTTCAATTGTCGTGATTTCAAAAAACTTATTAATTATTTCCAGATTTTCTTTTTCGAGCTTATTCCCGTCCGCATCATAAAATTCATTTATAAGAAAGTCCTCATTTATGATATTTTTCGTCGGGAGGTACTTTCCTGTTCCTGTAATAACACTATAGATAGTACTGTTCATATTTATAGTATATTAAATTTTGTCTTGTTTACCTGCCTGCTTTAAAATTTATCTAAGTTAACTGTTTGCGTGCTAAAATTAATGAAAGGATTTTATACTTAATTTCTGTGCTGCAAACAAATGTATGATATATTAATAAGATATGATAAAAATATCTCTAAATATTGGTCATAAGTCTGACTGGAACAGTTGCCAATCAGTGTGATCCTTCATCATTGCAAATTTTGCCATAACTAATTCCTAAGATCTCCATGTAGATACGACGTAACATTGAAATTCCGTTTTAGCTTTCTTGTGTATCAGATATTCATTGCCGCAATTTACAAATTCAAAACCAGTGAAAGTAACAACAGTAAAATTGTCAGGTATTTTTAGTTTTTAAACCAAATTTTATACAGTTAGAATTATGAATTCCAAAACCTATTATTCGCACTCGTATTAAGGTTTTATGGCGGTTATAGCAGTCAATGCACAGGACACTAAAGCCACCACAAAAGAAACGGCCACACGTACTACAATAATGGTAGGTGATCTGCAAAAAGCTATAACAGACAATATTGCAAAAGATTATGCCGGTTATACAATTAAAGAGGCAACAAGTGTTACTAAGGATGGAGTTGTTAAATATGAAGTAGTTATAGCAAAAGATATGACTACAGAGACACTTGTTTATGACAAAGATGGAAAGTTCCTTAAAAAACTTCCCGCAGAAAAATAGTAAGTCATATTGATAATCAGCTTACTAGTCTGTATTATTAAAAATAAAACACCCATCTGATACATGAATCAGATGGGTGTTTTTTTTTAAGGGTCATTGTTTTTCGCTGCTGTCAGTCTGGTCAAAACATACCAGCAGGTATAAAAAAAGGTGGCACTTAAAATCCTATAGAGCCAAAAAGTGTACAACAAATTGTCTTTAGTGAAGTAATATCAGTGCCACCCTGCCGTAATTATTTGAATTAACTTTTATTGATTTCCGTTATAAAGTTCGCAAAAAGACATTATCGCAAATAACAAATTATAAACAAATTCTACTGATTACGGCAAAAAGTTTAAATTTTCAGCAATTGCTTGAAATATTTAGCAAATATGGCGTGAAATCGTATTTTTTGTTCAAATCAAGAATTTATAACAACATTCCTGACTCATTTCCAATTAAATATAAATCGATCGATCTAAAAAACATTTGCAAAAATCAGAATAAATTTGCGAACTTTGGTAAATCATGCCAATTCTGCCGTATTTGCACCTAAATACCTAACTTGACATGGTTGAGCATCAACTTCATAATCAGACATTTATAGAATCACTTACTGAACTGATCCATGCTAATCTTGGTGATGAGAACTTTGGTGCAAAAGAGCTTGCAGAAGCTGCCGGATTGAGCCAGCGTAAATTGAGCCAAAACCTGAGGAGCATTAAAAAATCATCTGTTTCCCGGTTTATCTGTGAGACGCGCCTCCGGAAGGCCTTGGAATTGCTTCTTGAGGCAGATATGACAGCCGCTGAGGTTGCGTATAAAGTTGGATTTGGCAGCGCAACATATTTCAATAAATGTTTTCATGACTTCTTCGGGTACCCGCCAGGCAAAATGAGAAAAGGAGAAAACAACTGCTCAGGAGTTAATCCGGAAGAGAAAGATTTCAGGATTATTAGCCGGAAGATCATATTTGAAGATTGGCATCTATGTTTTCAGTGGATTGATGCTCATTTCAGGGTTACTGCTTATAGGAAGCACTTTATTGGTTAAAAATCTTCCTCCGGTGATTACGCCAAAAACCAAAAAACACGGGAAATATCAATAGCTATCCTGCCTTTTAAAAATCTCAGTGATAGTGCTGCAAACCAATATTTTATAGAAGGTTTAACGGAAGATATCCTTACCCGTCTAAGCGGGATTCACAGCCTCAGAGTAATTTCCCATGCATCGGCGGAGCAATTCCGCGGGAGTACCAAATCAAGTCATGAGATAGGAAAGAAGCTGAATGTGGAATATCTTGTCACAGGAAGCGGACAAAAATATAATAACTCCTTTCTGCTGAGGGTACAGTTGCTTGACTGCAAAAATGATGAACAATTGTGGTCAGAATCCTATACAAAGGAGATCAGGGATACCAAAGATATCTTTGGGACACAGAGCGAGATTGCCCGGGCAATTGCAACCAGATTAAAAGCATCGATAACACCTGATGAAAAGCAATAGATTGAAAAATATCCGACAGCTAATCTCTCAGCCTATTATTACTATCTGAAAGGCAATGAGGAACTTTTGCAATCATGGTATCCTGATTATAAACCAGAGCATATAAAAAAAGCGCATTTTTTCTTTCGTAAAGCGCTTGAAATCGATTCCTCTTTCGCACAGGCGTATATTGGCCTTGGATCAGGATGCTGGCAAAAATGGGACAGAGATCTTACTATTTCAGATTTCAGGATTTTAATGAATTCTCTGGATTCTATGCTGAATATGGCAAATATTGCCCTTTCCTATGACCCTGACATTTGCATAGCGTATTGCATGAGGGCTGCATATTATGCCTCCAGGAATGATTTAGACAAGGCTTTGGAAGAAAACAATAAAGCATTGGAATGCAATCGGAATGATTGGTTTGTAAATTATCAAAGGGGAGATCTCTATTCAAATATCAGTTTAGCCAAAGCTCTCGAAATCGCGTACAAAGCAGCCTGCCTTGGCAGTGGTAAAGAAGTCAGCCATTCGTTGTATCAGATCGGCAATTTATATTGTATGGCAGGATTTCCTGAAAGAGGAAATTTCTATTTTCTTGAAGCATTTAAACTTGATGGAGATTCAGCCAGGTATAGCTGTTCATTATCCGTCAGTGACTTTGCAGAAGGTAATTTTAAAAATTATATAGAGAGATATGAGAAGCAAAACGTTACAGATATGTATGACAGGAGTACACCCGGAAATACAGGTCTTTGCTATTTATTTCTGGGCAGGGATCAGGAAGCATTAAAATACTACAGAAAATATATATCGGCGAATAAAGAAAATGAAAGACACCTGCAATCTCTTTGTCAGCATATCGGGTATGCTTACTGGCAGAATGGATACCCGAAAGAAGCGAATATTTATTTCAAAAAAACAATCGAGTTAAACAAAAGCATGATTAAATATTCACTCCCGGCTGATAGTTATAGTCTCGCGGGAGTTTATGCATTCATGGGAGACAAGGAAAAAGCATATGATAATCTAAAGATCTTTAATCAGAAAAAGTGTTTTACTTCAATAGATATAACATACTTAAAAAATGATCCTTTATTCAACAGCATAAGGAATGAACCCGGATTCCAGATGATTGTCAGAAATGCAGAAAATAAACTTCAGGCAGAACATGAGAGGTTGGAGAAGTGGATTGCAGATAACCGGGAATTTTGAACAGTGTCATCCCTCCTACAGTTTCCAGGCATATATTAAGATTCTCTATTCCATTAATAGTTATCAGGATTAATGTTATTCTGATATCAACCAGCGAAAGATTTTCAGCAAATTAATTATTCCACCTTCTGTAGCCGGTTTTATCCGGCCTTACCAGAAATTTAAATGTAATGCAAAATTAGTATAACAAAAGACGGAATATTTAAATATTTCCTCCTGAAATTTCTATGTTTCCACCTGCACAATGTCCGAACTTTACATAAGAAAAGTGAGGCTTTAATCTAAGGTGTTCCGATCCTGGTCCACTGATTAAGTGTTAGTTACACTATGAAGCTGGACCTTTAAAGGTGTAAAAGATTTCAGAAATATTCCGGAAAACAACTTTTAAATAATCTGATAAATAAAAATTTAAAACAATGCCAATGGAAACGAATTTTCTTAAAACCGGTGTCATCATTCTCGTTACAACAATGGGATTGATGTCTTGTAATGAAGAGGAGTATCCTGTCACAGATCCGGCAACTGCTAAATCAGTTACCACTCTTGCACCAGAAAATGTTACAACTTCCGGCGCTTATCTCAAGGGGACTGCAAAGAGTCCGGTGGAAGATAAGATTAGTGAAAGCGGGATCTATTTAGTTGAATTATCAGGTACCGAGTTGATCGATCCAACAATGATTTCAGGTTTGGGAGGGAAAAAGTTTGCGGGGGAAAATGAAGGAAATGGCAAATTTTTCGTAGCCTTGACAAATTTGAAGGCTGACACCAGGTACTGCTATGCTGCATATGCAACTTCTGTGTCAGGCACCAGCTACGGGAATATGAAAATTCTTGTCACTTCATACGGAACTGTCAGGGATATTGATGGCAATCAATATCAGACTGTAAGAATTGGCAAACAGATTTGGATGCGTGAGAACCTGCGATCAGTGAATTATTCAAATCAACTCCCCATTGCAGGTCATTATGATCTTGAGACAGATCAGAATCTTGGGAAGCATTACAGCTTTGATGCAGCTTCCGGAGTTACTCCTGAAGCTAAAGCAGAAACACTAAACGGAGTTTGTCCGACAGGATGGCATATCCCCGGTGATGACGAATGGAAGGAGCTTCTGGCATATGTTGGCGCTCCTTCAAATCAACTTTCCACCCTGAATCTCATTGGGAATGGTCTGGCAACGATGTTTAAGGATGGTAGTGCTGACACCTGGTCGGATGAACTGGCAAATAATGTAACCGGATTTTCAGTATTACCTGCCGGTATTGTCTGCAAATGCGACAATGAGTGGAACTGCGAGACAGCATTCTGGACATCAACTCCAAACATTTTCTATGGTTTTCAGAAAGAATCTGAAAAAATAATGAGAGGTGATCATCCGAATTGCTGCTGCGGGTTATCAGTCAGATGCGTTATGGACTAGAGTCTATCCAGAATCAGACAGGTAATCATTCAATATATCTGCTCTAAAAGGAAACTGTTATGAATGCTCTTTCATAGCAGTTTCTTTTGTAATTTTTCCTGAATCACAGAATCTCACCTACCGGGAGGAGTTTCTATTTAGCCAAAACCTTTACCAGCTCTATCCCTTCCTTTTTACCAAGATTCCGGGAATAGTTTTTATTCGCAGGATTATCCCAATGTTCGTGTACCCCAAGGCTTGGAATAGGAACTCCACTATTATCCGGATCATAAATTATTCCTTTAGGCCAGTATTCTCGAAGTGGCAGCCTGGTGAAGGTAATCATCGACTCCCTGTGCCATGTTTGGCCGGTTTTTCCATTCAGGAACTCCTACACTTGCTTCATTTCTCAGAAAATCGAAACAAACTGACTCGAGAGCTACCTGGTCCTGCGACATAAATATTGAACTGGGCCAATCGTTATTGAATGGTTCCATTTTCCACTTTACAGGAGTTTCGATGGCTTCAACACCACCCCATAAACCATCCACTATATTGAGCATTGTATTTCTGCCCAGGTACTTGCTTCCCATCAGGTCGACCTGAACACGGTACATACCATAGTCAAGGCGGTATGGCTGATCGTTCTTCTCACCAACGAGACCGGGGTGCAAATGACTTGCTGAAGGAGTTGTAATAGATCCGAAATGGTTCTTTGCCAGGAGAGTTAACACCTGCAGCTCCGTGAGCTTTGAGAGCAGCGATGTTAATCATATAATCGGCATTCTGCATGGCCGTATAAAGACATTCAGTCTTGGCTCTTAGTATAGTCCCTTTATCCGAATAGAAGATTACAGGTATAGTTTCAGCTTTAAGAAATGTCCTTCCGTAAGTGGTACCGGCCTGTGTCTTGTCTCCATAGATCACAGCCGGAAACTCGTCATGCAGGATTGTATAATATTCTGAATAGATATGAGCCAGAGGATCCGCTACAATAATTTTATCCTGAGGGACTCCGGCTTCATTTACCAGTTGTCTGATTACAGCTAAAATGATCTCAGGGGAAGTTTCCGAGTAGCCCAGTGAGCCTTTTCTTCTGGCCAGGTCGGGTCCGGTGTTCCAGCTTGCACATCCCTGATTGATTTTAATGAAAATAGTTTCACCGTTTTTATAGCCCCTGTCACCTCTCCCCTTCTGCTTGTTAAAATACCTGAAGATGTCATCCCATGCTTTCTTCTGGTTTTTCTCATTGGCAACTTTGCTGATCCCTTCTGCAACCATTTTGTCGATAACCTGCTGGTTATTGTTTTTTGGCAGAAAATAACCGTCATCCTTAGCCACATCGTTTGTGCAGTTTTCATTTGTGGCGTTTGGATCCCATGCCCAGACAACACGACCTGGCATAATGCCCTGTGCGACACCAAAGGGCTCATTCGGGATATGAACGGGAGGCTTCTTATCGTCACTGGCAAAGAGAATGCCGGAATGGTATGCGAAAAAGATTATTGAAACCACCGTAAGCATTAACAATGCTACCAAAAGCAATGAGATATTTCTTACTCCTGATGTTCCTTATCAGGATCTTTGCAGATGCTGATATTCCGGTTATTCCTAACAGCCATATCACAAGACCTGACATCAGAGGATAAGCTACCTTCATACATGGATAAGTTGCCCTCTGGGGCTTGGGTATGACACGGATCAGGAACCAGAATAGTGCGACCAGACCTAAAATAAGCGGAAGTAATCTTTTGAGAAACCTGTGATTCTTAAATACTTTATTAATACCTGCAACTTTTAATTCCGAGTTTGTGATGTATCATTTCCTTAAAGGGTATTTATTGATTTATTTCACACTTTTTAGTACTTCATCAGGCAGCATTTGTTTCTGTAAACCATCGAAATATTTCTCAATACTGCTATCCTTTGTAAAGTCCCAGACTGAAGACTTTATCTGTCGAAGACCCAAAACTGCAGTAATCCAGCTTTGCGTCCAGCCAGTTTCGATACACCAGGCTCCCCAGCCCTTATCGCCATTAGATGCCCAATACTCCCAACGATTAAAATCGAAGGCACGGAACCAGCCACCATCCAGTTCAGGATGTTTTTCACTGCGGATCTGTATACGGCATAGGAATTTTGCCAGCTTGTCCTCCGCATCGAGGTAGAGTTGTTCGCCTGTTGCAGCTGCAGCCTCATGTAAGCCAAGGAATGCAAAATCTACCGTATAAAGAAGGTCGCACACGGCATCACCATTCTCCTGTATCAATGGAGTTTCATACAAACCATAGGCTTCATTTGAAGAGGGAGGTGGAAAACTTCCCTTACCTGCTTCTCCTAACTCTTCGCGAATGGCGCCACACTTATCCTGACTGGCTAACAGATCATTTGCAATTTTGTCGCAACCATGCGACGGTGTTCAGGTGTATCTTCCACCCTACCAACCAGGCTAAAGGAAGCAGCATTTTTGCTCTCTCCTGCTGTATCCCATTTGTCCATATCCATTTATCGGGATAAGCAGCCATAGTCATCCCGATAGCTGTTTTTGCCCGCTTTAAAAACAAATCAAATCCGGTTTGCTTGTAAGCCCAAAGATAGCAGGCCCACATGTTGGCCTGAAAATGGGGTGAATATGAAGAACTTTTTTCCGAGTGGAGGGAAGAAGATGTATTTTTATCCGTAAAGAAGCTTTTCCATCCGGCTTTCTCCAAAGGACCCTGATCAATACGGTCGGGTTGGAAGCCGAATTCTCCGCTAACGCGTAAATTGCCCAACAAGCCCCTTAGAATTCTCTCATCATACCGGTCAGTTTTCTGGGCTGTCAGCTGCAATCATCATCCCTAACATAGTTCTTGCATTATCATCGCCATAGTAAACAGCATAGCCATCCATTGAGCCTGGTCCTGCGTACTGCGGCGAGTCATTCCATCCGAATAATCCGTAAGCCGGATTTTTGGGATCAGCCCGGTCACCCAAAGACATCATTGACCTGAAAAAGAGCCAATCACCTATATTTCCGGCAGTCTTCATATATTTTGGATTTTGCAGTTCCAGTCCGGCGAGTCCCATTGCACCGGCTACTTCCCCGTTACAATCACCACGATTCCACCAATGCACTGCCTGTGAGCCATCTGAAAATATTTTTGCATCAAAACCTTCCATTATACCAAGAGTTCCATCCCCAATTGGTACATCTTTTAAGCATCCTCGCTGTACGATGTCCATAAGGCCAATCCTGTGTAAGATCAGGGTCTGCTTCAGAAGGAATCGGGAGGTTTGCCGGTTTATTATACTGCCACATCATGTCAGGATGAAGAAGCATGTGAGAATTAAAGAACCAGTCAATCCCACGTTTTAGTGCTAATCGCTCAATATCGGAAGGAAGGGTTTCCTCAGCGGTGTAGCTTGGACGCACATCTGAAGTCCATTTCAAATCAGGAAATTTTTTGTCAGGCTGAAGCCATTCGAAAATGTGTTCCCATATTGCCCGCCAGGCATCAGCAGGAGCATAACGGGCAGTTAAGAATTGACTCAACTTTGTAGTGGCAACCAACAAGCCTCCGTTTTCTTCAGATTGAGGGATTTCGCTCAGGACAGGAAAAGTCTCTTTTGGTAATCCGTAAACAGCACTGTCAAAGCCTGCTATCCGGGCGATTACAATATCCGCATTCTCAGCCTTCATAGTTACAAAACGACAATCATGGATGGCCAGAATATGAAGTTTTTGCAAAGAAGGAGCAAATGCATCTGAGGATATTACAGCACGTTCCCAATGTGTTCCTCTCGGGGGGCCAAGCTCCACTCCGGGCAAATACGACGGGTATTCGACATATAATCTCAGTTTTTTATTACGTGCCTTTTCAAAAAGGAAAGCATCCATAACAGTAGTTTTCTCAGGATAACCATCTGCCAGTATTAATACCCCTGACCCTTCACCGGCACTGTTTATCGCCTCTGCAGGAGTATTATACCGGATACAGGCTATTTTATTTTCTTTTAATGTCAGATAAAGGTCATTGTCCTCTTTACAACTAAGGCTGAACCTTATCTGACTTTTTGCTAGTACATCCCTGAACAGCAACTAACAACAGTACCACAAAAAGAAATACAGTATGTTTAGTAAGGCTTTTCCGGTTCATTTTCATTTTTTCTATATTTTACTGACAGTCTACAAAAAATATGTTCATCAAGAAATCCGAAAGGGTGTTAAACTATTATTACACATTTTAATACAGCATACCAAATTTATGCTAATTGATTTGTATTTCATAATTTTAATTCCCTTCTGATTTACATCCTGCCCTTAATAATATCCCTTTCTTGAGAAGAGGATTGACAGTCAAAATCTGAGAGATGAGCAGATAAATACATAATTTTGGGCTGTCTTAAAAGTCCTCTGTGAAACCCTGTGGCGCCTTACTGCCCTGCAAGCTGGCTCCTTCGCTAAATTTGCCCAACGGGCAAATTTTACACTCGGCCCCTGTGTAAGTTCTTAAAATATTATTACACAGAGATTCACAGAGAATGCACAGAGTCACACAGAGAATACATTACAGTAATTTTTGACTTTTGAGACGCCCCATAACTTTTTCCTGTCTCATTTCTTAGGTTAGCGACTTTGATTGAAATAATATTGTCTTTTTGTTCAGATAGTTGTAATTTAGATTTCGGATGATTATCTGGAGTTTTTTGCTGTCAATGATCTGATTATGACCTGAGAAAAATTCTGACAAAGCAAAGTGCATTCGTGCGATATTATTCCCGATACTCATAAACACAAGACTGATCTCTAAACCTAAACATTATGGAAAATAAAAAAAATGCACATCTGACTATGATTAAATCAGGCAGTGTGAAGACTGAAACTAACGGTAGTAAGGTAATCCTGATCTCTTTTAGGTTTGTTATTCTGCCTGGTATTCATGTACCGGACCTCCCAAAGCCAATGAGAGGACTTCATTGAACTTTCCCCCGGAACCTCAACTCAAAGGTTATGTCTGTTACAGGACTCCTACTCCTGTTACTCCCGATGGAATACTTAATGAACAGGCATGGGGTGCGGTGCCATGGACTGACTATTTTTTGGACATCGATGGCTCTGTCAAAACCTGCTGCCAGGTTCAAAACCCATGCAAAAATGCTCTGGGATGATATCAAACTTTTATATCGCTGCCGAACTTGAAGAACCAGATGTTTGGGCAACACTGAGGCAGAGAGATACAGTTATTTTCTTTGACAATGACTTTGAGGTATTTATTGATCCCGATGGAGATACGCATACATTATTACGAACTCGAGGTCAATCCTTTCGGCACTGCCTGGGATTTGTTAATGGTTAAACCCTACCGTGACGGGGGACCTGCGGTAGTCGGCTGGGATATTGCCGGATTGAAGGTTGGAACACATATTGACGGAACAATAAATAAACCGGGCGATAAGGATAAGGGCTGGACAGTTGAGATAATTATTCCGTTAGCATCATTGACAGAATACGCATGGCGGGCGAGCATACCAAAAGCCGGTGATCAGTGGAGGATGGATTTTTACAGGATTGAATGGCGTACTGTAACTGAGAATGGGAAGTATAATAAAGGAGATCGATCCGGAAACTTCGAAAACCTTTCTTCCTGATCAGTGGGTATGGTCCGCCTCCGTTATCTAATGATATTCATAAGCCTGAGATGTGGGAGGTCATTCAGTTTTCATCCATCCAGGCAGGAGACGGTACGGAAGCATTTGTGCCCGATAAAGACTTCAACCTGAAGTGGGCTTTAAGAAAAATCCATTATGCAGAAAAAGAGTATTTCACAAATGCATAATACCTATTCTTCCAGTTTATCCGATATTAGGATTAATCACGGACAGATTTCCCGGACAATATGCCTGCTCCTGTAATTCGTTCTACCCGTACAACCTTTGAAAGCTATTTTCCATCGTCAGACACTAACCTGCTGTGGACCATCTACCATGATGGCAGAATTATCCGTGTGAGCTATCCTTAATAATGCTAAGGAAAGAATAATTGTATCATCAAATATTTACAATTCCGTCTACAACCAAATATCAGATAAAATGAACAATTATTCAAGAAGAGATTTTCTGGGTAAGCTTATTGCTATCCCTGCCGGCCTTTGGCTGAGCAATTATCTATACATTCTCTGCACCGCTCAGGAATCAAGTCAGAATCACAGCTATGAAAGCAATGCAGCTGGATTTTCAGGGTGATGGTTGTCTTATTAAGATAGAAACAGATGCAGGCCTTGTAGGTTATGGTGAAGCAGGTGTCAGCAGCTAAAGTAGCCAGGGCATACCTTGCTCGAAAAGGGGTTCTTTGTTGGTGAAGATCCCCTTGAGATAGGACGTCATTTCTTTCAGATGACATCACCGCAACATCCGATAATGGGGCCTGTCGGTCTTATTTCAGGCATTGATATTGCTCTCTGGGACCTTGCAGGGAAAATTCTTGACCAGCCGGTATATAGACTCCTGGGTGGTCCGTTCCGTGACGGATGTCCTATGTACTCACATGGAGATGCAATTGAAAATATGCTCGATCCTGCCTCCTGCCGCAAATGGGTTGAATATGTAAAGCAACAACCGGAGGGATTCACAACCTTCAAGATAAATGCCAGTCAGTGTTTCCCGGTTCAGGCGCCCTTTCATCCCACAGTTACACCGGCAGAACTCAGGAAACTTTATCAGGGTTTTGCCAACATCCGGGAGGCAGCCGGAGATACTCTTGATATTGCCGTTCATTGTCATAATGAGTTCGACACTCCAAGCGCTATAGCAATGGCAAATACCGTACTGCCTTTAAATGTTCTTTTTATTGAAGATCCTTTAAATGTACCTTACTCCGATGGCTGGGTGGAATTAAAGCGGGGTACAAGGTTACCCGTGCAGACCGGGGAAAAACTCGAAACGGTCCGGCAGTTCAAAGAGTTCCTTGATGCAGGAGCAGTGGATTTTGTACACCCGGATATCTCTTTTGCCGGAGGATTTACAGGTTGTATGAAGATAGCCGATTATGCTGCACTGACACGTACTCCTGTTTCCCTTCATAATGTAGGATCGCTTGTCAGGACATATGCCTCAGCCCATCTGTCAATGGCAATACAAAATTTTTACAGATCGGAGAGCAGGCTGGGTCGTCCGGGCCGCATACTTGAACAAATGTCAGCAGGAGGCCCTCCGGATACTCAGGAATGGCATCCTCCACATGCAGGATAAACCAGGTCTTGGCCTCTCTATAGATGAGTCTTTTCTTAAACGTCATCTTCCCAAGGATGAACCCTGGTGGGGATGATCTGTCAATATGAATTGTAAAATCACAAAAGGAGAAAAATGCAAACTGGACGTCTCAGAAAAACGTATTATGGTTTTTTGAAAAAACTAATCTTATGTCTTGCGGTTTTATCTTTTGTTCAGGCTAATGGACAGATATCATCCAAAGATGGCTGGTATACTGAAGGAAATTTTGTACCTCAGCACCGGATCAGGATTAAAGTCACAAATCCTTTAAAAATTCTGCTTAAAGATCAACCTGTAGTTATTGATCGCACACAATTGCCTTTTCAGAATATTCCTGAACGATGGGTTGCTGTTGTGGATCCGGATTTACCGGAGAATCCTGTACCCACTGCCGAAGATCTTAAAAAGATGGGAGGTTATGTCAAAAACAAAGAAACAAATGGACATGCCGTTGAACTTCAGCTGGATGATATTGACAAGGATGGAATCTGGGATGAGATATTTTTCTTACAAACCTGGAACCTGGTGAGACCCGCGACTTTTTTATTTATACTGATGCCTATGAGAGGGGTCTGTATCCGCACAAGGTCCATGCTGCCATCGCCAATTATGGCAGGCATACAGTACCTCTGTTTGAATCAAAGAATATGGGCTGGAAGCTCTGGTACCCGCATGATTTAGATCTTCACGGCAAGCGGGCACCCATGCTGACAGCCTATTATGAATACTCCACAAACCTGTCGGGATATTATATGCCCTGGGAAATGGGTACGGATATCATGACGGTAGCAAAAACTTTCGGAGCCGGTGGAATGTGTATTTTTGAAAATCCGGCTGATCCTGAAAACCCTGCCCGTGCCTATCATTCACCTACAAAGGATATGGGGCCTATAAAAGATACACGTTTTTCATATGATGTAATAGCAAACGGACCACTCAGAAGCATAATAAAAGTCACTACCAGGAATTGGAACTCGGGGCAGGGCTTTTATGAGCTGGATCAATATTATACAACAATTGCAAACAAGAGCTGGTGTATTGTAAAAGTGAATTTTAATAAATTTCTGCCTCCTTCTTCTGATGTCATGTTTGGAGTCGGTATTCGAAGGATTATGCAGGAATATAAATCTATAAACAAAGGGGGAATGGTGATTTCTATGGGCAGGGATATTCCGGCCCGTATACCCGATGAGGATATTGGAGATTCAGTTCTTGTTGTTCCCTGGGAAGGTATCGGCCTGGTAGTCAGGGATCAGTTTAATCCCAAATATGTGGCGATTAAAAACTACGGAGGTAATCATCTCTTTCAAATACCCAAGACCAGGGAATTTTCCTATGAATATATGGCTGTTGATGCATGGAGTTTTGGAGAAGTGAACAATAATGAAGATGACTTTGTAAAATATGTTGAAACAGAAGGGATCAAGTATAACAATCCGCCCGTTATAAAGATATTTCAAATATGAAGTGAAGGGGATGTAGCTGTACTCCCCGGGGACATTGACTAAATCTGAAGCATGACATAAATTTTAAAAATAGCTAATTCTGTTATTGAATTTGTATTTCCACAACTCATGTAAATTATAATTATGAAAAATATATTTATCTCTTCTTCTGGCGATTATGAGCTTCACCATTAGCCTCAGCTTTATGCCGGTCAGATTCCAGATAGAGGCAAATCAATCTACAGGAGTCATACCGGTAGCAATCAACAGAGATACAAGTTTACCGGGTCAATGAAATAGATCTTGATGCCACCGGTATTGAAAATATGGCACAGCTGGTAAATTTACGTTTCGACAGGAATAAAGGAATAATAAGGCTTGATGATACAGAGCTGATTGAGGATGATGCTCCCGCTACCGGGATTCCGGAAGGATATAATAGTTATGGTAGCGGCCCGGTTGAGTGGGTTGAAGATCTCAAAAAAGGGATTGTTATAAAGAAAATACTGGAGGTTGAAAATCCATCCGCTGCTTCTGCCAGAGTTGTTATCAAAGCTATGGAGGTGAAGGATAATACCGAGCCGCTCTATTTGTCTTTGAATGGTGAAAAGTTTGTAAGGCCCGCGTCGCGGATCGCCTTTCCCCATGCACATCAGTATTATGACCTCGTCTGGGATCGCTGGTACTATATAGACCTGCCTGTCGAAAAACTCCGTAAAGGAGAAAATGAATTACTCATCTGGACCGAAAGTGATTCAACCTCCTGGAGTATACTGATAGCTCTTGATAAGGAATTCAAACGCGGCTCCCTCACCCGTACCAGTCCAAACCGTTCAATGAAAAGCAGCGATGGCGGCAGAACATGGAGCGACTCCAGGCTTGGGGCAATGAATTCAATTGATGGCGAGTATTCAGTACGGCTAAGCCTCGATCACTATCTCCCCTCGGGAGAGTATATTTCTCCTTTAATGGACCTTGTGAATGGAGATGACCCGATTAAACGTAATGCCCGTAACCTTAAAATTTCAATCTGGCCTGAACTTGAAGAACCTGCACAAACCAGCGCTCGTGCTTATGTGCGTTTTGGGGCGAGTCCTTTCATAGGAGATCAGTCATGGACCGAATGGCAGCCTTTGGAAAAAGGACGTGAATATTCATTGGCCGATAAACACTACCTGCAGTGGCGGGCCGAACTCGTAACTGATGATCCGCTTGTCACACCCAGAATCAGAAGTCTTCACATATCAGCCTCATGGGAAGACCATTCTCCGAATTGTAACGCAGGTCTGCATGCCAGTGTCATCAATAATGGCAAAATAATATCCCTTTCATATCCATTCACATATGAGAATTTAAATCATCCGGGCCTTAAAAAATACAGGGAGGACCACAAACTCGATCAGATTGTTTTGGGTGCCACATCGGAATTTGAAGTCATGATGCGACTGCTCAACTGGGCATACCGTGTCCCGCTCAGTCAAAATGAATACTCATGGAACTGGAATGATGTGAGTATTGTGCTTCCCCCTCAGACTGCAAAAACTATTCATGAAGAAAAAAAACTGGATAGTAGGAAGTAAGCTCAGGTAATAGTGATATCACAGCGTTTGACATGCCCCGGCTCAACGGACCTTTTTTTAAAGGACGGCGCATGGAGACAATGTGCCTTTACCCTACCCAGGCTTTGATAGGAGCGCTTCTTTCTATGGGATATCAGGCCCGTCATATTAACATAAACAGTGAAGGGATGAGTGGGCATGAAGTTACAGAAGTATGGTCAAACGAGTTCAACAAGTGGATTTATCTGGACCCCACCATTGACACCTACTATTTCGATACTGAAACCGGTGTCCCCTTAAACCTGCTCGAAACTCACAACCTGCTTGCGGAACAGATGCCACGTGTCGAAACCTGGAAACGGCCTTTCTCACCTGATATTGGAAAAGAGGTTGTCTCCCGTATAAAGGTTGGTATGCGTCAGGGTAATAATCCTTTTTCAATAATTTATTCCAGAAGGAGACAACGGTGGCAGTTGGGCACTTGAAACCATGGGTTACTTCCGTATTATACCCCGTAATGATTTTCTCTCAAATCCTCTGCCGGTGCCTGTGCATACCGGAGCTACCTGTTGGGGTTGGGACGGCTTTTTAAACTGGTATGACGATACTTTTCCCAAACGCAATGAATACCAGAGATATACCAACCGTGCCACAGATTTCTACCAGCCTCTGAACCAGGCAAAGGTTTTCCTCAATGAAACCGATAAACCCGGAGTTCTTAAAGTGGAGGTAGATAATTTTACTCCCGGTGGGTTCGACACTTTACTGTGTCGGAGTCAATGATGGAGACTGGGTTACACAGAATGAATCCGGCTGGAGTTGGGTCCTGCGAAGTGGGCTGAATCGCATCAGGGTCCGCACAAGAAATATCAGAGGTATTCTTGGACCTGTCAGCGACATACAGGTTGTATATAATCCCTGAGTCTGATGAGAAGTAACAGAAGTTTATTATTTGAAATTCCAAAGCAGCAGTATGAATTATATGAAAATAAAAAACAGAAGAAAAATAAGAATCATACTTTCTCTGTTTGTTCTTCTTCATTTGGGTGTTGCGATTGCTCAGAAGCCAGTTGACAAAATCCCTTACACCCTTTTTGATGATTTTGAAACAGGGGAACTCTACAGCTGGGAACCTTATCCTTATGCCCAGGACATTGGTTTTGATGCGCTGTATTTTGCAAGGCAATCACCCACCTATCACAATAGCAAATATGCTCTTGCCCGCCCTGTTAAGGCAAGTGATGCCGTTGAATTATATCAGGGTTTCACCAAGCGACTCAATATGTATACTATTGCGACAACCCGGGTAAAAGCTGCAGTGTATTTCCAGAGCGATCGTAATCCTCAGACATTGGAACTTTCCCTGGGAACCTTTGATGGTCGCCGATATTTAAATACAATTCAAAATCCGGTAGCTAATCAATGGATGGAGCTGGATATTCCAATAAGCGATTTTCAAATGAATGGACAATCACTCGGCTCAGGAGAACATATTCAGGTCGTTACGATAAAGGCCAGCTATCCTATGGTGTATTACCTGTATACCTACACGATACTCATGGATAATTTCAGTATAAACGGCGAGCGGCAACAGCATTTTGTCGGTGTAAAACCCGCTTCCACAGACTTCAATATGTTTGATATTTCAATTCTGAACAAACATTTTTTTTATGGAGATGTCCTCTCATTAACCACCAGAACGTGAAGAAAAAACACAGCTGAAGCAGGTAAAAGGCAAGCTGACAGATAGCCGCAGCAGGATAGTAAAAGACAATATTCCATTTTCCAGAGAAGGGTGAAGAGTGGACAAATGAATCCATTCACCGGTTTACAGAACGGGATGTTGCCGGGCAATGGGAGATCTTGCTTACAGGACAAACGGAAGCAGGTACAGAAGTGCGATGGGGATTTAAATTCCTTATGCCGGGAAAGCACATCTACAGGTCACCCCAGGCTGTTCTTTTCTGCAGAGGAACTTCAAAAACGTCTTGCCGGTGAAAAATCACCTGTAGCAAAAGGCATTCTTGATAAAGCGCTGAAAGATACAGCTTTTATGAAAATTGATATAGAAGCAATTAAAGAGGGTGAAGATAGAACCGGGGACAATCTGGTTGGTGGCCCCTATTCCAGGACTTCAGTGGGCTTTGGTGCATATGGCATGTGGATGAATCCGATGGTGCAACTGGAAAATGTAATCACTGAAGGAAGTTTCCGTTATGCCTTTATTCATGATGTCAACAGCAGGGAAAAAAGCCAAAGAGGCACTTCTGAAACTTTGTTCTTTTTCCAAATGGAACAATAACTGGATGCTGGAGCGTAAATTCTGGACTTATTATCCTGTTGGATATGCACTTACTCCGGTTGCCTGTGGTTATGATATGCTTTATGATCTTCTAAGCGAAGAAGATCGGTCATTTGTCCGTGAAGCCATCATAAACAAAGGTTTGAAACTTTTTTACCGTGATATGGTTGAAATGAACAGGATGCCCTCCAATATGACCAATCACATTGCAGTTATTGTATCGGGTTTTGGGCTTGCGGCAACAGCTATTTATGGTGATGACCCTGATAATCCTTACCTGGAGCCCTGGCTTTCCGGCATTATCACCAAGACGAAGACCTTCATTGACAGAACCTATTACGAAGATGGAAGTTACGGTGAACCTAAAAGCAGCTATATGAATATGGCGACCGAGTCGATCGTTAAACTCCTCCCCGCGCTTGAACGGAATTTTGGAATTGATTATTCGACTACAACCAATGTGCAGGATTTTTATAAATATCTGCTTCAGGCAACAGATTCAAGCGGACGTATCCAGGATTATGGCGATAGCGGCGGCTCCAATGGCGGTGATAGTTCAATTAGGCAGTCTGTTGCATTCACAATGGTTCGTCTACCGCACAGGGAATCCTTTTCTCTACAAATATGTTAAACCATACTGGGAGTCAGGCAACGGCGGATATCTGGGTTATCTCTGGTACAGGGACGACATCAACCCTGTTTCCCGGGAAACTCTTCCTGCTTCAAAAATTTTCAGTGCCCAGGGCATGGTAATGCGTTCGGGATGGGATAATCAGTCAAGCATTATCAGTACCCGTATTGGTCCCAATTCGAACCATTTTCACTATGATCAGGGAAGTTTCCAGATAATGACGAACGGAGACGTTCTCCTGACAGATCCCGGTCATGGAGGAGGTTATTATGCCAATCTTGATTTCCTCATCTATAATATACAGGCCATTGCACATAATGTCATGCTCGTGGATCATGATCCCGAAAGCCAGACACCTGCGGACTATGATAATGGTATTGCCGCTTTGCGTGACTGGCCACGGATGGTACACTCTTTCGCAGGTAAGATAGCAGATGCGGCAGAGGAGGACCTTGCCACTGTCTATAAGAATAAGCTTGAGATCTACACCCGGACACTTTTATATACCAAATCCGGGCCGATATTCCTTTTCGACCGTGTGAAGAGTAAATCTCCCGATGGACATGTTTATGACTGGCTCTTTCATGCTCTGCGGAACGGAGGCCAGCGTTCATTAAGCTATTCGGATCAGCGCGTTATGATCGACCGTCCGGCTGCACGGCTCACCCTTGATGTGGTAGAACCTGAGATTGCATCGGCTGTAATCCGTGACCGGAACGATGAAAGTTATGTTTCTCTTTCCAGTAAGCCAAATCTTACAGGATGTTAACTTTTTTGCAGTTATTTTACCGGAAGCAAAACCGGTTGCACGGTGATATCTAATTCCCGACCGAAAACCACAAGAATTGATGCGGAAGGATGGATCGGCGCACGCATTGAAAACCAGGGGAATGTATATTTTGGATTTTTCCGGACAGGATCCACTGCTTCAGGCAGCATAGAAGGATTTACAACTGATGCAAAGAATTTTACAGTTTCTTTAAATGGCAATGAGAGTATTCAAACAATTTATTTCGAAGGAACATCATTTAAAGGGAAAGGATTAACTGTAAATAGTACCACATCAATTACCTGTGCCCTTGCTTTTCAAAAGTCTTCTACAGATATCGAGGCAGAGGCGGATAAGGCCACCGAACTTTCTTTTTCCTTTGAAAATATCCCTGAAAATGTTCTTTTTGATGGTATCATATTTCGCAGACTGGCACTATGATCCAGACAGTAAAATGGTATCGCTAAAACTTCCTGAAGGAAGACATGACATCTCAATTAATTAATTAAGGAATCATTGATTCAGGAGTTGGAGATCTCTCGCTTCGTGAGCTCTCCCTATTAATCAAGGAATTCGTGCCAGAGAATTATAAAAGCGCTGGAACCATACCAGGTTATGTGGGTGGAGGACATCATGCTTCCCGATAGTGTAGAAGCCTATGCAAGGCTGGCTGCTGAAACACCTTTGAATATTTGCATTAGTGAAAGGCTGGCAACACCATATCAGTTCCGGCAATTAATTGAGGCTAAGGCCTGTGATATAGTTATGTATGATGTAACCTGGTGCGGGGGCATTTCGTCTGCCAAAAAAATATCCGACCTGGCAGACAGCTTTTTAATTCCCTCAGCTCCTCATACATACGGCGGACCTGTCCTTTGGTATGCATCAATGCATGTGGCAGCGACCCTGAATAATTTATACATCATGGAAAGCGGGTATAACTTTTATAACGGAATTTATAATAACTATTTATCATCAGTAGTGGTTCCGGAAAATGGTTTTGTGTCGCCACCCGATTTGCCAGGCTTAGGAATAGAAATAAATAATAATATTTTTAAGAACGGAGAAGCAAGCTCTGAGTTTTTTTCCTGATTTACAGGTATATACTTTTAGGACAATTCATCATCTCCTAAATCAATAAAATGGTTAAAATAGAATCTTTTCAAAAACTTAATTATTATGAAAAAAAGAGCATCCGCAATTCTGGCATTGGTTTTAATTGGTTTTAGTGTTTATTCACAAAATGTAGTCTGGCCAGCCGAGAACATTAAGTTATTAACTTCGGAATGGACCGGTGAACGTTTGCCTGATGGCAGGCCCAAAGTTTCTGATGACCTCCTTGAAAGATTAAAGAGTCTGTCAATGGAGGAAGTATGGGGCGCTCTGCGTTCAGAGGGATATGACAATCAGTTCGAGAATTTTGCATCTATCTACGAAAACGGGTGGGAAATAATTCATCCTGAAAAGGTTATGACCGGACGAGTTGTTACAGCACAGTTTATGCCATTAAGAAAAGATTTTGACAAATATGTTCAGGCGCAGGCAGAAAAAGAGGGTACGAAAACGCCGGTAACAAATTATGCACCAATTATTAAATTAACTGACGGGGATGTTTATGTGGCGGATAGCTATGGAAAAATAGAAAACGGGACACTTATAGGAGATAATCTTGGAAATGCAATCTATAATGCCGGTAAAAGAGGCATTGTCTTTAACGGATCAGTAAGAGATGTGGAGGGTCTCTCCAAAATAGAAGGATTCAATGGCTGGATAAGAGGAACTGATCCTTCTGCCATTGGTCAGATGATGTGCGCTATCCATAAATGCACCTATTCGTATCGGACGTGTAACTGTATTACCCGGAGATGTAGTACTTGCCAAAAAATCCGGTGTCACTTTTATCCCGGCACATCTTGTTCAGTTGGTTGTTATATCGGGAGAATATACTGCATTACGTGACCAGTTTAGTTTTTATTGCCAAAAAACCAGAAAATTTGAATACGTGAACGAAGCATTTGTTGTGGACCCTGATGTTTTTGAAAAAGCTTTTCAGGAATGGATAAACAATAAAAAGGATTTGCCAATGCCCAGAAAAGAGTTAAATGAATATATGGAATCACTAAAAAATCGTAAATAACATACAGGCTGTATTCGGATAATCCTGTTATGATTTAACGATAAGAGCTTTAAATGAAATAAGAAGAGGCTGTCAAAAAGTCAAAATCCAATGTTAAAAAAGACTGTGAGACAACCTCTCCATATTTCTTCAAACATTATTTACAAAAAAGATAATATTCTATTCTACATCCCACCATACTCTTGTAAGATAATTATCTGGACCCTGACGAGCCACTGCAGCCTGATAATTCTCCCAGTTCTCCAGCACTCCGGTATTTGTGGTCCCATAACCATAATATGGAATTCTTCTTGGTATGACACCGCCGGTTTCATTATTCGGGTAATTTACGGGGACTAACACCGGAAATCCGGTCCTGCGCCAGTTACTGAATACCTCGCCGTACTGTCTCCAGAATGTCAGATACATTTGATCTCCGATCATCTTATAACTGCCATCAAAAGGATTGGCAGTCAGATATGCCTGAATTTCAGCATCGGTGGGAACAGTAATGCCCGTATAAATTCCCCATTGAGTCATGCTGGCAGCAACACCTGCATTATACAGGGCTGTAGCATCACCGGTGATCCATCCTCTCAATACCGCTTCACACCTCAGGAAGCACACCTCTGCATAAGTTATCCCAAGATCCGGGGCAGCAAGGTCGTCCAAAATTGTTCGGTTGAAATATGCCATTTCGTCAAATGAGAGACCAGAAGGATTCTGTACAGGATCGTCGATTGTCGTTGCATCCAAACCATTTGGAAGACCTTCCAGAACAGTACCTGAGTAAGGTTCGACAAATATATTCAAACGGGGATCTCCGGTATTTCTCAACATCTCAACAAGGGTTCTGGACGCTCTGAACCTGGCAAAATTGCTCCTCATTGCTGAATTAATATTATTTGGGATCCCGGAAGACGAATGATGGAATACCTGATTATCATCATTGCTTGTAAATACACCTCCGGTTATTGCGGTATTAACCCACTGTTCTGCTAGATCCGGTTTCACTTTTTGTATCCTCATAGCCAACCTCAACATCAATGAATATCCAAGTTTTTTCCACTTTTGAATATCTCCTGAATAATAACTATCACTTCCGTTATAAGTTTTCTTGGATGCATCCAGTGCGGGGATAGCTTCATTTAACTCTTTAAAGAAATCCATATAGATGGACTCCTGAGTATCATACACAGGTCTAAAATTAAGATCTATGTAACCCTTTCCGGCTTCAAAATAGGGTGTATCACCCCAACTATCTGTAAGAATACCGAAAGTATAAACCTTCATTATTCTCGCAATATTAGTAGTAATTTGAAAGTTCAGGATCATCTTTTGTTCTGATAATAAGATCCACAAGGTTTTTAATTGAACCTGTATATTGAGCTTTATACACAGAACCGAGGTCATCATTAGCATTCACATACTTATCCCCCGGAGCCTGATACAGTGTTATTGCAGCAAGCTGCTGCATTGCACAAGCATAAAAACTCATCCCAATCTGACCCATAACCTGGTGTGCAGTACCCTGACAATACAAAAATTGCGCATCATAATTCATAATCTGGGATGAGTTCGGATTGATATTCATATCAGCTAAATCTTCCGTACATGTTGAAAACATCAGAGGAATGACCAGCATCAACCCTATAATTATTTTTTTATATTTATTCATCTTTTTAAGATTTAAATTATTTATATCCAACCAGATTTAAAATTTAGCATTCAGATTGAACCCAATAGAGCGTACTGACGGGTAGCCTCCGAACTCCAAACCCTGATTATTACCATTCTGGTAGTTAGATTCCGGATCCATACAAGGTGTTTTCTTCATTATTATCCAGAGATTTCTTCCGACCAAGTGATAAAGTCAATCCTTTGATTATTTTAGTTTTATTAAGCCATGCCGACAGGGAAGTTATAACCCACACTCACTTGTCTTAACTTTATGAAATCGGATTTAAAAGCGCTTGCTATACCAATATTATCGGATATGTATTCATAGTATGTATTTAAATCTTCTGCACTGACTGTTCCAATTCCCACACCTCTTCCCGTAAGAGTGTATGGGCTCAATCCTGTGGCAATTCCTCCAAATTCGGTTCCGGAACCAATCCAGCCTCCAAATTGATAATCAATTAAAAAATCCGCTATGAAATTTTTATACCTGAAATTGTTTGACCATCCACCAAACGTTGGTGCAGTGCCTGGTCCCAAAGGAACCAATTCTCCTTTTTGTGGCATTCCGTTAACATCCGTAATCATATTTCCGGATGCATCCTTCAGAAAATCATAAACCGTAAGCTGTCCGTAAGGAAGGCCTTCCCACTGATAGATATAGTGGACAAATGTCCTGCTTGCACCTACTTGCAGCCTTTCATCATCTACCTCCGGATCCAACAGGTTTTCTACTTTGCTTTTGTTGTTTGCAATATTGAATGATGATTTCCATTCAAAATTACTTTGTTGAATAATAGTACCGGTAATAAGAAGTTCAACACCCTTATTGGATACCTAGCCTATGTTCGCCTGCGTGCTGGTATATCCGGTGACGTCCGGCAAAACAACATTAAGGATATCATCCTTCGATTTTTTGTCATAATAAGTAATATCGATTCCTAACCTGTTACCAAAAAATCTCATATCAGCTCCAACTTCATATTCAGTAGAAAGCAAAGGTTTTAATCCTTTATTTGGCACACTGCCGCCGTTTATATATCCCTGGGCAAATCCGTTATGCGGTGTGCCCAATCCATAACTGAAAGTAGTCGAATAAGGGCTGACGTTTGCACCACCTACCTGGCTCCATGCGGTTCTTACTTTCAGGAAGTCAAATCCCGGCACTTTAAATAAATCGGATAACACACCACTCAAACTCACTGAAGGATAAAATATTGACTTTCCGTCCAGAACTGAAAACCAATCCTGACGGCCTGTAGTTGTCAGGTAGAATTGATTTGAAAGAAAACTCAGCAGAATAATAAGCTGAGTTTATACCCAGCTCTGTGTAGCCTGTGCTTCGGCTTGGATTTACAGTATTTGACAGGGAATGGAAAAAAGGTATGGCAAATTCGCTTCCATATAAGTACTGGCTTTCATTTGTCTGTTTCATCATATTGCCACCGACAAAACCATTAATTCCAAGTCCCATGTGTCAGTTTCTTATTAAAACCGACAATAATTTCATTATTGGTTTCAGTAAATTGTTGTCCTTGCTGTGTATAATCTCCCTTTGGTGCATAACCCTGACCCGTTGGTGTTATAGTAGTGGTGGATCTGTTGTATTTATCGAGACCCATCCGGAGTTGAACATACAACCAGTCTGTAGGATCATATCTTACCATTGCACTTCCAATCAATCTGTCTTTTTTCCTGCTGTTTATACTCTGATATGCTGCCCACCACGGGTTGCCCCCCCATACGTCATTAGTAGGCAAAAGCTCCATTCCGGTAGCAGGATCAGCTCCCGGTTTCTTTGGATCGCCCTTCAGGGTAGTAATTGGAACTGAAGTTGTCCACCACATGGCCTGAGTGTTTGGATTATGCGGGACATCAGCTACAAATGGAATGTTTTCTACATCTTCAAGACTATAGGTTCCTGAAAGATTCCCACTGAATTTATCCTTTTTGAAGTTGTTATTTACTGTAAATGTAGTTTTACTCATGGGAGTATTCGGTATGACACCTTCATTCTGCAGGTTAGAAGCAGAAAGACGGATATTGGCATTTTCATTTCCACCTGTCACAGCCAGGGTATTTGTTAAAGTGTGACCTGTCTCATAGTATGCGTCCTGTGCATTTCCCACATAAGAATAAGGCCGCATTACTCCATCCCAGTTAATCACCGAAGAACCATCCAGTTTTCCGCCAAAAGATTGCATATGGAGATTACCTCCACCCGGACCATCCTGTCTGGCTTCAGTTAAGGTTGTAGGTGCATGGCCTTTATTTCCCTGGCCATATTCTGTTTGCCAGTTTAAATAGGAGACTGCTGTTTCTATTGTAGAATTGCTATTGAACTCGACGCTGATACCTTTTGCGTTCTTACCCGATTTTGTAGTTATCAGAATGGCTCCGTTTGAGGCGAGCGATCCATATAATGCTGCTGCACTACCTCCTTTCAACACAGTCATTGATTCTATATCATCAGGGTTAATACTGGAGATACCATCGCCACCATCTGATCCGCCCCACTCACCTGCATTTCCCAGGTTTGAGTTATCCATTGGTACACCATCTATTATAATTACAGGCTGGTTGTTCCCGCTAACGGAAGAGTTTCCCCGGATCACAATCCTTGATGACCCGGCTGCTCCGGTAGACGGCTTGGCAATACTTACACCGGCTATTTTACCAACAAGAGCGTTCCCTATGTTGGTTTCACGAGCCTGGACAAATTCAGCTCCTGCTACCTTACTAACAGAATAGCCGATAGCTTTTTCATTTTTCTTGATACCCATAGCGGTCACTACGACCTCCTGCAGTGCCTCAGCTGACACTTGCAAAGGAACGTCAATGACACTTGAATTGCCAATGGGAACTTCCTGTGTTTGCATTCCAATAAAAGAAAACACAAGAGTTTGAGCAGTAGATGGAACAGAAATTGAATACTGTCCCTTAGCATCAGTAATAACACCAATGCTGGTTCCTTTTACCAACACGTTCACCCCGGGTAAAAATAATCCATCTTCGGCAGGAGGTAACCGTACCTTTAATGATACGCTCCTGCGCAAATGAACTACCAACCAATACGAAAATGAGCATGATCGAAATCACGAATCGTTTTTTCATAAAAAGTGTTTTAGGTTAATATTAGGTCTATAGTGCTATTAAATTTACAAAATCCCTTAGATCCACACCTTAAAATGTTAAAAAAATATTAAGATATTTGACCAATAATTTATTTATTCCAAAATAACTGTTATACAGATCATTAGCTAAATTGTTCAGGAATTTATTCACTGAAAATTTCTTTTGTTCACTCCTGATTGTGTGAATTTTATTCACACCAATTTCTTCCATATCAGGACGTTTAAAAATAACCTTATTTAACTGAACAAACATACTTTTTTATTGCAGTACAATACACGAAAGTTTATTTCTGTATCCGTAAATCGATGAATTTCTTATAAACCATTGTATGAATGGCAGATTACTTATATTTATAGCAAGTCCCGCCGGGTAAAGTATGCCGCAATTTACATACCTTGCATTTGTACTGTTCCATGATCATCAAACAATAAAGTTCTTTGCTCCACATTCGCGGCAAATGACCATTGGGCATTTCTAAGCACTAGATTTGAATAATACAGTAGGATCAGATGGACATCATACCCCTCCGGCTTCACCGGATCAAAACTTCACGATCCGTGACCGGACCATTATTTACCCCTGCAAGAACGCCAGTGCCATCTTTCAGCTTTATTTCTTTCAGATCTTTGACATCATAAGGCAAACACAATCCGCTTTGAAACATGGGAATAGCCTGAAAACTGCAATCTCCTTTCCCTTTGAGGAATAAGCCCACTCCGGCATCATTACGGGGTGTTTCTATTTCTGAGTCATACATATTTCCAGCTATAATTAAATCCTTTATGCCATCCTTATCCACATCTTTTATGATGATGCCATTGATGCTCGACACCTGTGCCTGTATCGGTAATTCATGGATATTAAATTCTCCATTGCCCAGATTTTCAAGACATATGCTTTGGAACATTTCGGCCTTATATTCAAGAGATTGGTGTCAAAGGTCCGAACCATATATTTCTTTTAGACTATGTGATGCAAATTTCTCAAAGGTTGGAAACTTTCTGGCCAGTTCAGGAATTTGCTGCGAAGAATATGCCAGGTCCTTTACAGGATATTGTACACCAAAATTATAATAACTCATCACAATGTCATTTTTGCCATTCAGATCGAAATCAGCATAGTTAATTGTAAATGGTTCAGCCGGGCTGGCTTTGTATTTATAGTTCAGCCCCAGATTTCCCAGGATATAATCTTCATCACCATCACCATCCAGATCTGCTGCTTTTATGCTAAACCACCAGCCCGTGGTGTGTTCCAGAGTTTTAGAAAGCTTTTTCTTTACAAAATTGCCATTCCTGGTTTTCCAGTATAGTCACTGGCATCCACTCTCCAACAATAACTATGTCCAGGTCACCGTCTCCATCATAATCTGACCAGCAGGCATCTGTTACCATTCCAAGACTCACGAGCTCTTCGTTGTTGATCTTTTCAAATCTTAGTTTTCCGGTCTCTTTCCAGAAGTTTTTCAGTAAATAACTTTCTGCCGGTTCAGGATACCTTCCCGGCACCTGCCTGCCACATACAAACAGGTCTGTGTCACCATCTTTATCATAATCAGCCGCGATTACCCTTGAGCCACTGGCCCTTATATCAGGCAATGCGAATTCCATATGTGAAAAGTTGCCTTTACCGTCATTAACATAAAGCCTATCCTGGTAAAGGATATTATCTTTTTCATATTCATTACCGCCACTTACAACATAAAGGTCCAAATCACCGTCCATATCCGCATCAAAAAAAACTGCCCCCATGTCTTCATAGGTTGGATTTTCAGAATACACATGCTTACCTGCCTGTACGAATTTTCCGTCTTTATCTTGCAGGAAGATACTTCCATGCTGACCCACTGATCCGCCTATAAAAAAGTCTTCCAAGTCCGTTTCCATCAACATCTCCTACTGCCAGCCCCGGGCCCAGTGAAGACATTTTATGAGGAAGTAAAACTTCCCTTTCAAAATCATTAAATATATTTTGTTTATGCTCGAAGGTTATTCCAACTTTCTTCGTGACATCATTAAAAAGCAACGATTTCTTTGGTTTGATCCGGTTGACTTTTTCAATCTTCAGTTTTTCCCTATCCAGAATCAATGTTTGACCGGTCTTGATTTTACGTAAAACAGACTGCCCTTTATCATACCAGGAAATTACCATGCTATCGATTTCCTGAACTGATCCAAGTCCAAAATGGATCAACTCTTCACTACAGGAAAAATAACCGCGTGCACTTGTCAACTCACTGACCTGAAGCTTGTCTCCATAATAGATTGTCACCCTTGTACCAAAAAAGCTGTTATACCTGTTACCTGTTTTAAATTTAATATTCAGATAATTATTTTTGGAAAGTTTGTTCGAATTATTCTCATACACAAAAGCATTTCCTCCTGAATTATTCACCACCAAATCCACGTCTCCATCATTGTCTAAATCGCCGTAGGCTGAACCGGAGGAAAAAGAAGGCTGATCAAGACCCCACTGTTTCGTTTCATTCTCAAACTTCAACCCACCCTCATTTTTAAATACATAATTTGCTGTTTTTACAACCGGGAAAAATGAATATAAACTATCAAATGAAATAACACGCCGAAGCTCTTCCAGCAATGTTTCTGACCTTGTTATGTTATTTTCAGCAATAACTCTTTTGATATAATTATCGGCCTTTTTCAACCCATCAATATTTCTCATGTCAATTCCTATGCCGTTGGCTATGAATAAATCCTGATAACCATTATTATCAAAATCTGCAAAAAGCGGCGACCAGCTCCAATCTGTATTTGAAATGCCTGCCAGTTGGCCAATCTCGCTAAAAAGAATATTCCCGTCGGAATCCGGACCGTTGTTCATTTGCAAAACATTAAACTGGTATTGATAATTTCCCCCCAGCCTTACAATTTCCCAGAATCTTTGAGGGAGCATCCCTCCCATATTTGTCTTGATCCGATAGTTGTCTTCTGCCACCATATCCGGCACGACCAAATCCAGAAAGCCGTCATTATTGATGTCCCCTGCATCTGAACCCATACTGGAAAATGACATGTGCTTCAGGTAATCATTGGCCTTATTCGTAAATGTGCCATCCCCATTGTTAATATAAAAAAAGTCGGGGGCTTCATAATCGTTTGCCACATACAGGTCGGGCCAGTTGTCGTTGTTGAAATCTCCCATAACCGAGCTTAATCCATAGCCTACATTTTCCAAACCGGCGGAGGATGTTTCGTCCTCGAAAACTGAGCCTGTATTTTTGTAAAACCTGTATGTAATTTCAGGGCTGAGATAGCTTTTCCCCTGCATTGGAGAAAACCAGCCCGGATTTGGTGGCTGATTAATTATAAACAGATCAAAATCACCATCCTTGTCATAATCAAAGAAATTGGTCTGCATGGTTCTTAAAGTATCAGCAAGATGATATTTACTGGCAGATTCCGTAAATGTCAGATCACCATTATTGATGTACAATTCGTTTTGCCGTCAGGTCTGGCCTGTCATCGTACAAACTCTTGCAAACAAAAATATCTTTATATCCATCCCCGTTTATGTCAACGAAATTTACTCCGGTAGACCAACCGCCTTTATTAAGAATTCCGGCTGATTCGGTAATATCCTTAAATTGAAGATTTCCAAGATTCAGATAGAGCCTGTCCCTGACCTGGTTACCACAAAAATAAATATCAGGCAGCCCGTCATTATTGATATCACCTATTCCAACACCAGCACCTGAATAGAAGTCCTGATAAATAAAAATATTCAATTCATTGCTCCTTGTAATCGTATTTTCAAAAGATATGCCTGTTTGATCCGGTGTTAATAATGAAAATAACTTCTGCTCCTGGCTTTCTTCCTTTACTGCTTTTTTATCGCGGCACCCTGTCAGATGACTTAAACATATTACTGCCAGCACTATGCTTACCTTTAAATAGTATCTTTTTACCTTCATCGGATATCATAGATTAGGTTAAGAACTTCTCATCATTCCTTTATTCACCGCTTCAAGTACCAATGTATTACTGTTTGATCTAATCTCTTTCGGGGTTAGTTTCCAGCCGCTTGTGGCTTAAAAGTAATATTTTTATTTGTATTTTGAAATACGTTCGGGATCAAGAGCTTGAGAAAGAATCCATAAAGTGGATCAAACAAAAAGAGGCTATTTTATTCTTTTGTAGGTACTCCAGAAATCTGCTCCCACAAACGATATGTAGAGAGCGTTATCGTTTATTGAGTAGGCTTGAGTCCCATTGGCCGTCTGAATAAATTTAAGAGTATCTCCGCCTTCTGAAATTTGTGATTTTAAATGGAACCGATAAGAACTAATTAATGAATTGTTATGATATTCGTAATACATTGAATCTGCACTATAAACAAGTTTAACAGTTAAATTTGTTGTTTCCGGGGTTGTACAGAGACCTGAAAACCCACCGCATGTGCTAACCCACCCCCATTCACCAATTATGTTTGAAGAATAAACATATTGTTTATCCTTTTCGCAACTGCAAATAACTGCAAGCACAAGCAAGAAGAGAATAGACCTGTTCATGTCAGTGTATTATTATAAATTCCCCTTAATCGTTCTAATTTCCGTAACATTAACCACTATTATTCCAGTTTCTTTGTCCAGTGAATAAACACTTTTTAATAATTTAATCTGGTCATATACTCCTATATCTCCATATACAATGAATAATCCGTAATGATAAACAACTGTTTCTAAAGAACTATCTTCAAAAAATGAACTAAGTATTTTCATACTGGCGTTGTCATAATTATGAGTATACCATAAATAATCAATTAATTCTTTGGCACTGGCACCGCTAAAATTCAGTTTGGTAAATGTCCCTATTGTATCTGAGTTGTTAATAAAGTCATCACTGCTTCTGACAAAATATGACCTTTTATGCGTTCTGAATTTTATTATTTGGTTGTCAGCAGGATTAGATATTCGCAAGTATTCAAAATATTTTTCGTTTTCATTTACCGGAGCAAATACAGAGTTTATCGGGGAAGATTCTATACTCCATTCCCTTGCTGTGTCTGCTGAGTTGGTCGATAATTCTATCCATTTATTATTTTCGACGCTGTCAATGCTAATAGTGTTGACATAATAAAGAGAGGTGTCTCCAAGTTTCTCGTGATAGAAATTATCAGGAATCTTGTAATCAGAATATGTTGCATTAATCAATTCGTCATCACTGAATTCAGATTGGTTTGATTCAAACGTTGGAACATCGTATGTCTTCTGAGGAACTTTCTGGCAGGATCCAAGAATGATTAAACAAATCAGTGATACTGAAAATAATTCCAAATGTGCAGCAATCCTTTCTGGTGTACTCATCTCGTTTGCTTTATTCCGTATAAACTGTTTTTAATATTTCTTTGCGTAGGAATCATAAGTTAAAGCATTGTAGAGGATTTCGTTCAAGATGGGTTCAAGTCTGGTCGTTTCAGAGGACCACCAGGGCTTATCTGTTGCGTTGAGTTTTAATCCTGTCCCATGATTCGATATCCATTGTTCTCTATTTTTCAAATGTCATATAAGTTTCAGGCAGCTTCAGGAATACCTGGGTACAAATTTCCTATTTCAATTTCCGAACTATTAATCATCATAAAATGGAAATCAGAATAGTATTCGCTTGACCCGATATTTCTTAACCTGATTTTACCATCTGAGATTTTAAAATTAAATGTGTCTTTGTAAACACTCCCAACCGCAGATTGTATCATTAAGTTCCCATTGATAAATTCAAGTTGAGTCCGATCCTGAACTGGAGATTTCTCAATAAATAAACCATCGGGTAAATCTGACTTATCGTCATTCTTATTACAAGAGATCAGAATGATCAGTATTGTCAGGCTTATAAATGATAATCTTTTCATGGATGAGATAATCTTATTTTGTTCCGAATAATAAGGCAGTTAGTACCGTGTTTATCTTTATCTCCTGATTGAGTGCTGGATTAATGCCACCTGTAATCTGTGTCTTTCAAAGGATCCATTCTCATTTTATCTGACAGAAGGTAAGCTGAATACCACCAGTCATAGTATGCTTTTGCTGCTTCATTATGAGATCTGTCATCATAAACAAGTTCCAGCTGGGACGCACTTCTAAGAGCAAGGATCGGATTCTGTGAGGGAAATCTACCGATAAGATTTTCACTTTTTATCTCTACAGCTCTGATTGATTCTATTGTCCACAAAACAAACATACCGAGTTTACATTCAGGAGCCCACAGGGATGAGATCCCATTATGAGGAAAGTTTGTTATAACCCTTGTATCATTGCGGTAATTTAATAATGCAGGGATATCGGAAGGTTGAAAATCAGGTAACTCATAAGAGGTGTACTGATTAGATGTCAGTTGATTGATATATTCCTCCACCCCAGGATTACTGGTTTTTTCACAACCTGCCAATGAAGTCAGAATGATCAGAATGGATAATTTAAAAATGTATCTCATGTTATCTGTCAGTTTTAGGATGATTCATTAAGGTCAGTGTTAAGAAAATAACAGCAAATATTATTCCAAATCAATGAGTTATGAGAGGGATTTTATTGCGACACTTTAAAATCTTCAGGAAAAACTGAAATTTAGTATGCAATTGGCAATCAGACCGGCAAAATATTGTCAAGCCCTCCGCCTTTTACAGCGTCTTCAAATAAAAAAGCAGCTATGATTTGTATCTCATAACTGCTTCATTTTCAGTGTAGCGAGAGGGAGGAATGATCTCCCGACCTCATGATTATGAATCATGCGCTCTAACCAACTGAGCTATCTCGCCCTTTGTCCTCCGAAGCTTCAGCGTAGGAGGAATATTCATTGTGTACTCATGCTCCATAAAACCATTTCCTGTATATTCAGGAACATAATCCCTGGTTTTGCGGGTGCAAATATAAGCAGTTTGATACAAATTAACAATAAGATGTTTTAGTTTCAGTTTTTTTTCTAAATTGCAGACATGGCAGCACATTAATTCAGAAAGATTTATAATGAGAATTAAAATTGTTTTGGAATATAATCTGAACTGTTCACCCAAAGTTCTCTTTTCAAGGCTGAGTACCCCTGACGGGCTGGGTGAATGGTTCGCAGATAAGGTGGATGCGGATGACGATCTGTTTACCTTTTTCTGGAATAATTCCGAATCAAAAGCCAGACTTGCTGCCATCAAGGAGAACAAACTTGTAAGATTTGAATGGGCAGGAATGGAAAATGATGAATCGAATTATTTTGAATTCAGAATAAATGTCGAAGAACTTACAAGCGATCTGGCCCTTATAATCACCGATTTTATTGAAGAAGAAGCTGACAGAACAGATTCAATTTCCCTCTGGGATTCACAGATAACCGATCTGAAACGACTGCTGGGCACTTAAGGAGGTTTGGAGCGAGGGGGCGAGGGAGCGATGGGAGCGATGGAGCGATGGAGCGAGGGAGCGAGGGAGCGAGGGGCGAGAGGCGAGGGACGAATAGAAAGACTTAAAATCTGCGAATATCTGCTGAATCTGTGTCATCTGCGTGCTATTTAATGGTGATTTTAAAGAAAAATCAAGTACTTTTGCACTTCAAATGAAAGTATGAGGTGAAAAAGGTTGATACGTTTGTTTTAAAATCATTTATAGGTCCCCTGATATTTACTTTTTTTATCGTGCTCATCATCCTTATTTTACAGTTTCTCTGGATGTATGTTGATGAGCTCGCAGGAAAGGGACTTGATTTTAAAGTGGTTAGCGAATTACTCTATCACTTCTCAATGACTTTTGTGCCAACAGCACTCCCTCTCGCAATCCTCCTTGCCTCACTAATGACATTCGGTAACATGGGAGAATTCAGTGAGCTCTCCGCCCTGAAATCATCAGGGATTCCCCTTCAGAGAATAATGAGGCCGCTTATTGTCCTGATAGGATTTGTGGCAGTAATCTCATTTTTCTTCTCAAATAATGTGCTCCCCTATTCTACTTCCAAAGCAAGAACCCTTCTTTATGATATCCGCCGGAAAAAACCTGATATAAATATTCAGGCCGGAACATTTTATAACGGAGTTCCTGATTTCAGCATTAAAATAACCACAAAGGATCCGGTCACAAACAGACTCAATAATCTTATCATTTACGATCACCGCGATAAAAGAGGCAACACCTCGGTCATTCTGGCCGACTCGGGATATATGAGAACCACACCTGACGGCACCGGACTGATAATGGTTCTTGTATAACGGGTATTCATTCAATGAGGTTGAGGAAAAAAATATAAATCCAGCTTCACGTAAATATCCATCCAGGAAAGACTATTTCAAAGAACAGACTATTGTGATCTCTCTCACCGGATTTGATCTGGAACGAAGCGAAGACGGGCTGTTCAAGTCAAACTCGGCAATGTTGAATATTTCACAGCTGACCTTCTATATCGACTCGCTCAACATGAGGCATAATGAGCGCATTAACAATCAGTTCAATGAATTCAACAACTCAAAGATTATACTCCCAGCGAAATGCTTATAAAAGACCGGCAAGCAGGACACTTAATGGCTGATTCCTTAATAAAAAAGCCCGGTTTGTTTGAACCCAAGAATGGTGTTTGACTCGCTGCCGGCAACTGATAAAAGCGCCGTATTGTCAAGGGCAATTGCTAACCTTAAGGACGGGACCAGTTATCTTTCTGAACGAAATGAATCATTACACTGGGAAGTTAAAGGCAATAAAAAAATATGAAGTGGAATGGAACAGGAAACTGACTATGTCCTTCGCCTGTCTTGTATTCTTCTTCATCGGGGCACCTCTTGGTGCAATAATAAGGAAGGGCGGCCTCGGCACTCCTTCTGTAATATCAATATTTTTCTTCGTTATTTACTATGTTATCTCAATTTCAGGTCAAAAACTGGTTGAGGAGGATGTTGTCGGAACGTTTGCAGGCATGTGGGCTGCTTCATACATACTATTGCCAATAGGAATATTCCTAACATACAAGGCAACAACCGATTCCGTAATCATGAACATTGATACATATCTGGTGTTCCTTAAAAAGATTAAAGATTATATATACAGGATAGCAATAATGGGTAATGGAAGCAAACCTGTATCTGACTAAAATAATTTAACAAGATGAGTGATTTTAAATTAAATACAATTGAAGAGGCGATAGATGATATCAGAAATGGAAAGATTCTGATTGTGGTCGATGATGAAGACAGGGAAAATGAGGGTGATTTTATCTGTTCTGCCGAACTGATAACTCCCGAAATTGTGAACTTCATGGCCAAGCATGGCCGCGGGCTTATATGTGCAGCACTTCCCGAAGAGAGATGCGAAGAACTTGAACTCGATCTGATGGTTGGAATAAATACATCAATACATGAAACACAGTTCACGGTTTCAGTCGATCTTATCAATGGTGAAACAACAACCGGTGTTTCGGCAAAAGACAGGGCTCTGACAATTAAGGCTCTTGTTGATCCGGCTACCCAGCCAAGGGACCTCGGGCGTCCCGGGCATATTTTCCCGCTTAAGGCAAAAGCCAAGGGTGTTCTGAGAAGGGCAGGCCATACAGAGGCTGTTGTGGATCTTACAAGACTCGCCGGACTAAGACCCGGCGGTGCACTTGTTGAAATAATGAATGATGACGGCTCAATGGCCCGTCTCAGGGATCTTCAGAAAATAAGCGATAAATTCAAGATCAAGATAGTTACAATCAAGGATCTGATTACCTATACTCTTGAAAGAGATTCAATTATTGAAAGAGGTGAAAGGGTTAAGCTGCCCACAGAGAGAGGTGACTTTGAATTTATCCCTTTCCGCCAGACAAGCAACGGACTTGAACATGCAGCACTTGTAAAAGGATCCTGGACAAAGGATGAACCTGTTATGGTAAGACTGCATTCATCATGCTTCACAGGCGACATCTTCGGATCGATGAGATGCGACTGCGGTCCTCAGCTTCATAAGGCGATGGAGATGGTGGAAGCCGCCGGAAAAGGGGTTGTTATCTATCTCAGTCAGGAAGGCAGTGGAATAGGCCTTCTCAATAAGATAAGAGCTTACCGTCTCCAGGATGAAGGGATGGATACTGTTCAGGCTAATATCCAGCTTGGATTTGGAGAAGATGAAAGGGATTATGGTGTTGGAGCAAGCATAATGAGAGAACTCGGCCTCGGAAAAGTACGCCTTATTTCAAATAACCCTGTAAAAAGAGCCGGTCTGGAAGGATATGGGATCCAGATAGTAGATACAATACCCCTGATAATCGAATCGAATCCTCATAATAAGTTCTATCTCGAGACAAAGGCCAACAAAATGGGACACGATCTTACATGCTATAAAAATATTGTCAAGGATTGATTTTTTTATTAGGTTTGTCTGACAATTAACCATTTATGAAGGACAGCAGGATCGTTTTTATGGGAACACCTGAGTTTGCCGTGGCTACACTCGGATCGCTGCTAATGAATGGTTTCAATGTTGTAGGGGTTGTTACAACTCCTGACAAACCTTCCGGGAGAGGAAGGAAAATAAACAAATCTCCTGTAAAGGAATTTGCTGAGTTCAGCCACCTTCCTGTAATGCAGCCTGAAAATCTTAAGGACCCTGGATTTGTTGAAAACCTTAAAGAGCTACAACCTGATATAATCGTTGTGGTTGCATTCAGAATGCTGCCCGAGGTTATCTGGAAAATGGCTTCTGCAGGGACATTGAATCTTCATGCCTCACTCCTTCCCCAATATCGTGGTGCCGCTCCGATCAATCATGCTATTATAAACGGAGAAACAGTAACCGGAGTAACAACATTTCTGATCGATGACAAAATCGACACCGGAAATATACTCTTAAGGGAAGAGGTACATATCTTTCCTTTCGAAAATGCAGGAGATATTCACGACAGGCTGATGAAACACGGTGCCAGGCTTGTAATCAGAACACTTGAGGAGCTTTTAGGCAACAATCTCAAACCCAGATCACAGTCTCTCTTCATAAAGCCCGGTGAAGTTCTGAAAACAGCGCCAAAGATCTTCCCGAAGGACTGCATCATAAACTGGAATAATGACCCTGTATACTATTCATAACCTGATCAGGGGCCTTTCACCTTATCCATCTGCGCCAGATCGTTCTGAGAAATGATATTGTCCGAACTCTCTTTTAAAATCTTTGAAAGTCAGCCTGAATCAACAAAGCATAACATGAATCCCGGTGAGATTATCACCGATGAAAAACATTTCATAAAGATCGCCTGCAAGGATGGGTTTATAGGTGTCGTAAGCATGCAGCTTGAAGGCAAAAAAAGGATGAGTACCGGTGAACTCCTGAGAGGTTTCAGAATAAAAGACTACACAATTCCTGTCAGTTGACAGGTTTTATTTCTCTCAGCCAGATTTTGGTTCCCGGTTCCGGGTACACTATCCTCCTGCATCCTGTTCATTTTGCAAAGACTCTTTAATTTTATCCCGAAATCGCTGAGATATGATATACATTGTATCTCCCTCCAGAGCATTGCAGAACTCATTACCTGCTTCGGCCTTTTCCCTTTTTGGCTGGAGATAAAGCATCTGACCTGCTGAATGCTGAAATCACTGTTTAGTTCATTGTATCTTGGGAGTTCCCAGTGAAGCAGCTGAAACTCCTCCTCCAGTCTTTCCCTTGTATCTCCATCCCTGACAACAATATACCTCAGCTTGTTATTTTCCAATACCCTCGGAACACGTGCTGCAACCATTTACTTTTTCATTCACGGGAGAAGATGGTACATGTGTCGTTTGTACCGGCTGGCTCAATTGTCTTTTGAGTCTCTCTGACGACAGGAGATTCTTTTACAGGAAGCTTGGCAGGACCTGCCAGGAACAGCCGGATTATAACCATCATCATAATATTGAAGATTTTCTTCTTCAATCTTTCTGATAAGCATATTTGCATAATCAGGATTTGTGGCATAACCTGCCTTTTTCAATCCATGGGCCCATCCCTTGTAATCTGTTGCGGGAGAGACCAAAAAGAAAACTATAGCGTGAACCCGATTTCAAAAACTGTGAATGATCATAAAATGAATCTTCAGCTTTGCTGTATTTCCTGAAGCATTCATTTCTGCTGTCATCATTATGATATACTTTTGGCCCGACCCAGTCGCTATGGCATTTGATCCCAAAATGATTGTTGGCATCGAGGGCAAGAGTGCTGCGGCCATAGTCAGATTCGATCATCCCCTGCGCCAGAGTGATGCTGGCCGGAATGCCTGTCCTTCTCATCTCACTGACAGCGATATCTTTATAAGTATCTATGTAGGATATGTTGCGTCTGGTTAAAATCAGATTTCGATGTCGATGAGGACCCGTTGAGCTGATGAGGATGCAAGATGCTTTGAGGCTTTACATGAAAAGAGAAAAATGATCAGGGTAACCGGGAGAATTAGCAGAAGCCTGAAGCGCATATCAGATTTGTTTTTGCAAAAATAGAAAAAAGCAGGACTTATTCATCATCTCTTACAATAAGCTGAAATCCGGCACCATGAATATTCTTGATATTCAGTGACGGATCTTCCGAAAGGAATTTCCTTAGCTTTGTTATATAAACATCCATACTCCTGGCTGTAAAATAATCATCAGAGCCCCATATTTTTTTAAGAGCCATTTCCCTGCTTATCAAAGTATTGGGATTTATTGCAAGCAATTCAAGAAGCTGCGCTTCCTTAGGAGAAAGCTTGTTTTCAATATCGCCGAGAGCAAGTGTTCTTAACTTTGCATTGAAAATAAACTTTCCTATCTCGAAAATATCTCTTGTTCCGCTCTGAAAATCTCTCCTGGAGAGTATCGCCTTGATCTTTGCAAGAAGGATATCGGTATCGAATGGCTTTGTTATATAATCATCTCCGCCTACACCATATCCTTTCAATACATCTTCCTTAAGCTTCTTGGCTGTCAGAAAAATGATCGGGACCTCATTGTTTATCTGCCTTATCTCATTGGCAATTGTAAAACCGTCAACATGAGGAAGCATAATGTCGAGAATGCAGATATTAAAAAGACCTTTCCTGAAATGGTCAAGTGCATATTTGCCATCGTCGACCCATTCGACTGAATAGTCATTAATTTCAAGATATGACTTAAGGACTGATCCGAAACTCAGGTCATCCTCAACCAGGAAAATCTTAACAGCTTTATTACTCATCTTTATTGTCCTCCGGATTTAATGGTAAATATACATCGAACCGGCTTCCTTTTCCCGGTTCACTGAAAACTGATATACTGCCCTTATGGGCTTCAATTATTGCCCTGGCATAATTCAGGCCAAGACCAAATCCTTTAACATCATGCACATTGCCTGAACTCTGCCTGTAAAATCTTTCAAATATCTTGCTCTGCACCGATTTGCTCATTCCGATACCCTTGTCCTCAACTGACATAACCACATTTCCGTCAACATTTCTTGTGCTTACTGTTATCTCAGGTTTTCCGGGTGAATATTTTATTGCATTGTCAAGAAGATTGTTCACAAGGCTGGCAAGGTGCTCATTATCACCATAAACAATCTGGTCGGTGGCATCAAGATGAAGATCGATCCTTCCATTGCGCTGCTGGACCTGGATATCGATTGTATCTACTGCATGTTCAATTATAGTATGCATCGATACATTTTCAAATCTGAATTCAATCTCTTTTTTGTCAAGTGAAGCTATCTGCAGTATTGACTCAACCTTTTTATTCATCCTAGCGTTCTCTTTCTTGATCATGCCGATAAAATGCCTTATGCTGGCCTCATTATTAATTATCTTAGGATTTGTAATTGTATCGGCTGCAAGAGAAATTGTGGCAATAGGAGTCTTGAACTCATGCGTCATATTATTGATAAAATCCGATTTTATTTCAGAGATCTTTTTCTGCCTTATTATAAAATAGAGGCTCAGTCCGAAGGTTGCAAGGATAAATAGTGAAAAGAGCAGTGATCCTCCGAGCAGCCAGGAGATCGATCCCAGAACATAATTTGTCCGGTCAGGAAAAACTATTGAGAGAATAAGATCCTGCCTGATAATATTACCCGGGAAAAGCCTCACCTTATAGTTGCTCTTCAGAAAATCCTGCTTTTCCGATCTCTTGAATGTACCCGGCTGTACAACTCCGTCTTTCACTACGGCAAATTCAAATGGAGTCTGTATTCCGGTAAATGAGAATGATTGTTTGAGCGAATAGTCAATCTCCTTATTATCAAGCTCAAGAGTCTTTTCCCACTGATATATTTCTGAAATTATTTTATCGCTCATATTCTGGAACTCGCTGGATCTCTTTTTCACCCATTCAATAAAATCACTCTGGCGTACATAGACGCCATTCGGGTTTGAATTCAGCTCCTGTCCGGGTTCAGCAACACTCATTTTACCGGGCAACTGTGTTGCAGAATATATAACGGTATCCGAATGAGATACTATTGTTGTATCCCCGTTTATTGAATATGATCTGTCATTTATTGTTACCTTTCCCGAGTCTGAATTACCTGAATATGATTGATTGGTGATCTTCACCCTCAGATTGGTACCGGCATCCTGATCCATAACTGTTTATACTGAGATAATTTGAGGATCCGCTGACATTGTTATTATAGAGACCGGGATCATCCATCACAAAATTGTTGAAGAAATTCATTTTCCTCGATGATTCAATTGCATTGGCAGCATTTGTAAGACTGATATAGACTGCATTATTGAATGATTCGTTTCTTATGTTGATTGCATTTCTGATCCAGACGATCTGCACCCAGATGATGCCTAAAATAGACAGCAACATCATTATAATCAGTCCTGCAAATTTTTTCCTGTTCATGCCGCAAAATTAAATTATAAAGTAATCAATAAAACAATATTTAACTTTTCATTAACGCTAATTAACCGGGTATTAACGCAACATGGAACATAGTATCGTACTTTTACGACTGTATAATAATCATAAAGAGCTAACATGAAAAGAATTAAAAGTATTATTACAGCTTCTTTAATTAGTGTTCCTGATCCCTTTTGCAATTGCTTCTGGACAGGAAAAGAAAACCGAACAGAGAATTAAAATTGTTGATCGCTGATGACGGAGGTTCGGATGTAATTCTTGATACTCTGATAACCGGAAAACCGTTAAGCGATTCAATTGTTCTGAAAAACGGCAAAACCATTTACCTTGCTCATGAAGGAACTGACGATGGTGACAAGGTGCACCGCAGGCTAAAAAATATATAATCACAGCCAGTTCACCTGATGGAAGTGATAAGAAAACAACAGATCACCAGGGAGATTACGGTAATAAGTTCAGATTCTGATGCAGGGGTCTTGAATTGGACAGAAAAGGATGAACACACTGGTTGCGGACCACGGGGGACTGATAACACATATGCCTACACAATTGAATCAGAGAATAAGGATTCTGATTCTGAAAAAACAAAGTATGTAATTTCAAGGGATGGAATCCGGATTACTGTAGAAGGAAGTGATTATGACAAAGTAAAGGATGTTATAAAAGATATTGAAAAGACACTTGACTCAAAAAGTGAAGTGAAGTAGTATTTGGGTCTTTTTATCGATAGGATTGGAAAAAAGGTATTAAGTTATCATTGTTAGGGTTTGTATTAAAAATGAGTCATCAGCATGACTCATTTTTTTTGTACGGCATCCATAAAGAATGACCAGATATCACCTTCAGGAAAATGGCCTGTAATAGTAAGTTCCTCTTTTTTAACAGGATGGATGAATTGCAGCTTTCTTGCAAACAGGCTTATACTGCCATCCTCATTTGAGCGTGGATACCCATATTTAAGATCACCTTTTATCGGGCATCCTATTTTGGCCAGCTGAGCCCTGATCTGATGATGCCTTCCTGTATGAAGCTCAACCTCAAGAAGATAATATTTCTCAGATCTGCCTGTTAACTTGTATGTCAGACTTCCCTCTTTTGATCCCTTTACCTCAGTATCATAGACATAACTTTTATTTTGCTTCTCATTTTTCTTCAGAAAATGACTGATAGTGGCTTCATCTTCCGGAGGTCTTTCCTTTACTATTGCAAAATAAATTTTTCTGACCTGTCGCGAGCGGAACATTTCATTCAGCCGTTCAAGCGCCTTGGATGTTCTTGCAAAAAGAAGGACTCCGCTTACAGGCCGGTCGAGCCTGTGAACAACGCCAAGAAATGCTTCCCCGGGCTTTTTGTACTTCTCCTCTAATATATTTTTTTACCTCACCGTCAAGTGATTTATCACCTGTTTTGTCACCCTGGACCAGATCTGAAGATCGTTTATATACAGCGATAATATGATTGTCTTCGTATAGAATTTCAGCCATTGTATTTTTTACTTAATACTGTTCCTTCTCATTTGGAAAATCCTTTGATCTCACATCAGTTATATATGCCTGCACAGCTCCCTTTAATTTCAGCATGAAGATTATGGTACCTTCTGAGAAAACGGGGAGAGAATTCCTGTGTCAGTCCAAGCATATCATGAAGAACAAGTACCTGTCCGTCAGTTTTGCCGCCTGCACCGATACCGATCAGTGGAATTTTAAGGCTGTTTGTAACATCTTCAGCAAGCCTGGCCGGAATTTTCTCAAGAACAATTGCAAAACATCCGGTCAGTTCAAGCAGTTTTGCATCTTCCATCAGCCTTCTGGCCTCCTCCTCCTCTTTTGCCCTCACAACATATGTCCCAAACTTATGAATAGCCTGTGGTGTAAGTCCGAGATGTCCCATAACAGGAATTCCGGCAGATAAGATCCTTTCAATTGATTCAACAACCTGTCTCCCTCCTTCAAGCTTAACTGCATGAGCTCCTGTCTCTTTCATAATCCTGTATAGATGAAACAAGGGCTTCCTTTGAATTTCCCTGGTAGGTGCCAAATGGCAGATCAACAACCACAAGAGCTCTCTTTACTGCCCTTACAACCGATGCAGCATGATAAATCATATTATCGAGAGTAATAGGCAGTGTAGTATCAAAACCTGCCATTACGTTGGAAGCCGAATCACCAACAAGAATCACGTCAATTTCTGCTTCATCGAGGATCTTTGCCATTGAATAGTCGTAAGCAGTAAGCATTGCAATTTTCTCACCCTTGAGTTTCATCTCGTTGAGGACATGAGTCGTAACCCTTTTTACGGTTTTATGTATCGACATAATAATTAATAATTTAATTATGATTGACAAAGTTACTGTTTTGTACCGGATCATCCATATGCGGTCTTATATCTTTTTAAATTGTCAGCCTTCAGAGTATATTCTGTCGTTTTGTCACACTACAGACAGAGAGGGCAAGATAATATTTTCTGATTCACATGCCTGTCTGCAGTGTTCTGTTTCAAGACTGCTTTAATTTCTGATTAACTTACTATTATTATGTCAGTTAATACAATAATATCCTGAGTGGTCCTCAGAGGTAAGATCTGAGGTGAAATATAATGTGTCTGATAAAACTACATCAAACCTGATGATGACTTTAATGAAGTGCCATATTTACATAAAAACGGATGATTTTTTTAATGGCATAATCATTGCATAAAGCTCATGACATAATTGTTGAATGATAAATAAAAACCTGAAGCATGACAAATGAGTCAGGTTCAAAATATCAGACTTGAAATTTTTTAAATTAATATAAAATGGGAAAAATAATTGGTATCGATCTGGGAACAACAAATTCATGCGTTGCAGTAATGGAAGGCAACGAGCCTGTTGTAATACCCAACAGTGAGGGTAAGAGAACCACCCCATCCATAGTTGCTTTTGTTGAGAACGGAGAGCGCAAAGTTGGCGACCCTGCAAAAAGACAGGCTATCACCAATTCAAAAAAGACTGTCTTCTCAATCAAACGGTTTATGGGTGAAACATATGATAAGGTGACAAAAGAGATCAAACGGGTGCCATATACTGTTGTAAAAGGTGATAATAATACTCCCAGGGTAAAAATTGATGACCGTAATTATTCTCCGCAGGAGATATCTGCCATGATTCTTCAGAAGATGAAAAAGACAGCTGAAGATTATCTTGGACAGGAAGTTACAGATGCAGTAATAACTGTTCCTGCATATTTCAGCGACTCACAGCGTCAGGCAACAAAAGAGGCAGGTGAAATTGCCGGTTTGAATGTAAAAAGGATCATCAATGAGCCTACAGCTGCATCTCTTGCATATGGACTTGACAAAAAATCACAGGATCTGAAAATCGCAGTATTCGACCTTGGTGGCGGTACATTCGATATTTCGATCCTTGAACTGGGAGATGGTGTTTTTGAAGTAAAATCAACCAATGGAGACACCCACCTTGGCGGAGACGATTTTGATCATATGATTATTGACTGGATGGCAGAAGAATTCCTGAAGGAAGAAGGTGTTGACCTCAGAAAAGATCCGATGGCGCTGCAGCGTCTGAAAGAAGCTGCTGAAAAAGCCAAGATCGAACTCTCAAGTTCAACGACAACTGAAATCAATCTTCCATATATTATGCCGGTTGACGGAATTCCAAAACATCTTGTAAAAACTCTTACCAGGGCAAACTTTGAGAAGATCTGTGATAAACTGATCCAGGCATGTATAGAACCCTGCAAAATTGCGCTGAAAGATTCCGGACTTGCAGTAACTGAAATTGATGAAGTCCTTCTTGTTGGAGGTTCCACACGTATTCCTGCCATACAGCAGCTTGTTGAAAAATTCTTCGGCCGCGTACCTTCAAAAGGAGTTAACCCCGATGAAGTTGTTGCAGTAGGTGCTGCAATACAGGGAGGTGTACTCACAGGTGAAGTTAAGGATGTTCTTCTTCTCGATGTAACACCGTTGTCGCTTGGTATTGAAACAATGGGAGGTGTAATGACAAAACTCATTGAATCAAACACTACAATACCGACCAAGAAAACAGAGGTGTTCACAACTGCTGCTGACAGCCAGCCATCAGTTGAAATACATGTTCTTCAGGGCGAAAGGCCAATGGCAACCGGAAACAAAACGATCGGACGATTCCATCTCGATGGCATCCCGCCTGCCCCAAGAGGTATTCCACAGATTGAGGTAACCTTCGATATAGATGCCAATGGGATACTCCATGTTGCAGCTAAAGACAGGGGAACCGGAAAAGAACAGAGAATCAGGATTGAAGCATCTTCAGGACTTGAGCGATGATGAAATCCGCCGAATGAGGGAAGAAGCAAAAGCCAATGCTGAAGCCGATACTAAGGCAAAGGAAAAAGTCGACAAGATCAACACTGCCGATTCAATGATCTTTACAACGGAAAAACAGCTGAAGGAATTTGGAGATAAACTCCCGGCTGATAAAAAACCGGCAATTGAAAATGCACTGGCTAAACTCAAGGAAGCTCATAAATCACAGGATGTTGATGCAATTGACAAAGCCCTTGCCGAATTGAACTCAGTATGGCAGGTCGCATCTGAAGAGATGTATAAAACAGCCCAGAATACAGGACAGACAACATCACAGCCAGGACCTGACCAGCCCGGTGAAGGAGGCAATGCGAAATCAGGCAACGATGAAGTAACTGATGTTGACTTTGAAGAGGTAAAATAAAATATAAGAAAATATCGATTTGGAAAGAAGGGATACAATTATGTGTCAACCTCTTTTTTTATCCTCTAAAAGGTTAATCTGTTTTCATAAAGGAATCATTGCCTCCGGATGATCACAGGCAGAAAATTTTGTACTTTTAAGTCAATTATTTCACGTTTCCCAGGTATGAATCTGAAAATCATCATATCCGCATCCCTTTTAGCTGTTTCTGCTATTGCTACTATGCCAGTCAGAAACATCAATAAATCAGACTGATTCAAAGGGAAGAAAACAGGGACACTGGATAAAAAGAAACCCTGATCAGACTATCCTGTACGAAGGGAATTTTAAGGACGATCATCCTGTCGGTGAATTCAAAAGATATTATGAAGATAAAACTCTTAAATCAGAACTGCATTTCAGCAGAAATGGCAGGGAGGCAAGCTGCCATACTTTATCACCCGAACGGGTAATATTGCCTCAAAAGGGAAATATGTCGACCAGAAAAAAGAGGGAAAATGGCAATTTTTTTCTGAAACAATCAAAGGATATCTGATTTCTGAAGATATTTACTCCGGCGATCTGAGGAATGGTGCATCAATTCAATACTACCCTGACAGCACAATAGCTGAAAAAATGAATTATGTAAATGATAAGAAGGAATGGCGAATGGATAAGGTATTATCCCGGTGGCTCCATTCTGCTTAAATCAAATTATGTAAATGGCGATCTTGATGGTAAATTCGAATCCTGGTTTGAAGACGGGAAAATTGAATACTCAGGTCAATATAAAAATGATGCCAGGGATGGAACATGGTTCATCTATAACGCGGATGGAACTGTGAGATACAAACTTGAATACACTAAATGGAATTACAAAAGACAGGCAGATGGACCTGGATGCCGCGAAATATCTTGATTCCCTTGAAAAAAACAAGGATAAAATTCAGGACCCTGAAAAAGCAGGTGTTTTAAAGTAGAAGTTAACAGTGCCGGGAAATTGACCTGAGATTCCTGATTCCGCCCCGGCTGAATGTACCGGGAAAACGAAGGAGTCTTTCTGATTCTGAGACCCTGAACTGATTATGAGTGATAAATTATCCTTAACCGAATTACAGCTTATAATAAGAGATTCATTGTATCTCTCATTGCCTCAGTCGTTCTGGGTAGCTGCTGAAATTTCCGAGCTCACTGTCAACTCAGCCGGTCATTGCTATCTTGAACTTGTTGAAAAACATCCGGACGAGAAAAATATCAGGGCAAGGATAAGAGGCATAATCTGGAGCAGCCGGTTCGGATTTATCAGGTCATTTTTTGAGAACATTACAGGAGAAACACTTAAAAAGCGGGCTTAAAATACTTGTCAGGGCTAAAGTTGAATATCATGAATTGTATGGATTAAGCCTGGTGATAAGCGATATTGACCCTGCCTTCACCCTTGGAGAGATGGCAGTTAAGCGTCAGCTTATCATCAAAAGGCTTGAGGAAGAAGGGGTATTCTCAATGAACAGGGAAATTGACTTTCCTCTTCTTCCTCAGAGAATTGCTGTGATATCTTCAAAAAATGCAGCCGGCTATACCGATTTTCTTAATCACCTTACTTCAAATAGTTATCGGATATGTCTTTTATACTGCTCTTTTTGAGACTCCAATGCAGGGAACCGAAACAGAACAGGGTGTAATAAATGCCCTTGACAGGATTGCAGAACATGCAGATCTGTTTGACATCGTCGTAATTATCAGAGGCGGAGGCTCACAGACCGACCTGAGTTGGTTTGACAGCTACGGCATAGCCTATTATGTGACACAATTCCCTCTTCCTGTTGTTACCGGCATAGGTCATGAGAAAAATCTGTCAGTAACAGATCTTGTGGCAAATAAGTCGCTCAAGACTCCCACTGCAGTGGCTGATTTTCTGATTGACCGGATGGCGAATGCTGAAAATGAGCTGAATGAGCTCTGTTCAGGTATCAGGGATACTTCAAGGATCATAATTGAAGAAAACAAAAATATTATTGAGAGCTTACAGCATTAAATTATTGCCCTCAGCCCGCATCATGATATCTGAAAGCAGGGAAAAGCTGTCGGGAAAGATAATGCAGCTTATAACCCTGGGTCGTGCAAAAACCTTCAGGTCAGGAGTTGTCACTGCAAATCTCTTATCAAGACTCTGTTCATCAGTAAAAACATTTTCATCAGCAAAACAAAGGTCAATTGAAAGCTTCCAGACAAAGCCTTATTTCATATTCACTTGAATTCGGTGAACAATAACAGGAACTGAGATTAACCGGTCTTGATAATACATTGAATATGCTTAATCCTGAAAATGTTCTGAAAAGAGGGTACACAATAACTTCCCTGAACGGGAAAATTTTAAAGAGCAGCAAGGGGTTAAAAAAGGATGATATTATTGATACACTCTTCACCGACGGAATTATTAGCAGCAATGTGATTGCAGATAAAGCAACCCGGAACTGATGGAATCATCGGATCTGACAATAAAATAAAAACATTATAAAACACAAAGGAATGTCAAAAAAAGAATTTTCTTTCAGCGAGGCTGTAACCGAGATCGAAGATATCCTCAAAAAGATCGAAAACGGGGAGCTTGATGTTGATAAACTGGCCGCTCGAAGTAAAACGTGCATCTGAACTGATCAGACAATGCCAGAAAAAACTAAGGACAACAGAGGAGGAGATTAACAGTATATTTAAGGACCTGACATAAAAATAAATCAGGACACGAAGTTCTGAGTCCCTACTTGGTTAATACCCTAAACCTAAATCCATGAAAAAACTCTTGTAAACTTTCTATTCCTAACTTTTAAATATTAAACGTTTACATGAGAGCGAAAAGTTACATTTTTTTCAAACAAAATAATGAATACATCTTTTTTTTTGACGAAATGTCTATTTCTCTACACCAAGCACATCCTTGAATGCCTTAACAAATGTATCTTTTGGCAATGCACCCATTGCCATCTGGGGTTGACCGTCGGCCGGTACAAACAAAAATGAAGGTATGCTTCTGATTCCAAATGCAGATGCAAGCTCCTGCTCCTCCTCAGTATTGACTTTATAAACATCAATCTTACCATCAAAATCACCTGCAAGTTCCTCAAGAACCGGAGCTACCATTTTACATGGTCCGCACCAGTCTGCATAAAAATCAATAATGCAGGGCTTCTCTCCTTCAAATTTCCATTCTTTATTCATCTCGTAATTGAAAACTTTTTTCAAAAACGTCTCTTTTGTTAAATGCTCTATCATTTTATTTTTATTTATTAAACATACGGAACGTCAGTTTGTTTATCCATACAACCTTCATACCAGTCGTCTATAATCTTCATAATTTACATAAAATTAAGGATTAATTGTAACTTTGTCATGAATAATTAACAAATTGTCATATCTACATATGAACATATGTCTTAATGACAAAATTTTTGAGACACTGAGCGCGGTTTTTACAGCAGAGGATGTAAGAGCTTATGTTATCGGGGGTTGGGTAAGAGACTGCATACTGCGGCGGGATCATCCTGAAAAGGATATAGATATTGTGGTTATCGGAAGCGGAATAGAAATAGCAAAAAAAGCTGCCAGGAAGATAAGCCCTCAGTATTAAGGTCAGCATATTCAAAAATTTCGGAACAGCAATGTTCAGATATAATGAATATGAGATTGAATTTGTAGGCGCCAGGAAAGAATCATACGACAGAGGATCAAGGAAACCTGTTGTTGAGAATGGAACTCTTGAAGACGATCTGAAAAGAAGGGATTTCACAATTAACTCACTTGCAATAAGTCTTAACAAGGAAACTTACGGAGAATTGCTGGATCCTTTTGGCGGACTGGATGATATCAAGAATAAAATTCTGAAGACTCCCCTTGATCCGGATAAAACCTTTTCAGATGATCCGCTGAGGATGATGAGGGCTATAAGGTTTTCATCACAGCTGAATTTTACAATAGAGGAGAAAACATTTGATTCAATAAGAGAGAATGCAGAACGGATAAGGATTGTCTCTCCGGAGAGGATAGTGACTGAGCTGAATAAAATACTGATGTGTGAACATCCGTCAAAGGGCTTTATCCAGCTTGAAAAGACAGGTCTTCTGAAAATAATACTGCCTGAGCTTGACAATCTCAAGGGTGTTGATACAAAACACGGGAAGGCACATAAGGATAATTTCCTTCATTCTGTCAAGGTTCTTGACAACATCTGCAAAAAAACAGATAATCTGTGGCTAAGATGGGCTGCCCTGCTTCATGATATTGCAAAACCTGTGACAAAGAAATATATTCCGGATACAGGCTGGTCATTTCACGGCCATGAATTTGTTGGTTCAAAAATGATTCCTGATATATTCCGGAAACTAAAGCTGCCTCTGAATGATAAAATGAAATATGTTCAGAAGCTTGTTGATCTTCATCTCAGGCCCATTGCACTGACACAGGAGGAGGTTACTGATTCGGCAGTCAGAAGGCTACTGTTTGAAGCAGGTGATGATATAGATGATCTGATGATGCTCTGTGAGGCAGATATTACATCAAAGAATGAGGCAAAAAAGACAAAGCATCTGGAGAATTTTAAAATTGTAAGGAATAAGCTCAAGGAGATTGAAGAAAAAGATGCAATGAGGAACTTCCAGCCACCTGTTGATGGCAGTGAGATCATTGCAGCTTTTGGAATCCATCCCGGAAGAGAGGTCGGAATTATAAAGAATGCGATAAGGGAAGCCATTATTGACGGTATTATTCCAAATGAACACGAGGCTGCCAGAAAGCTCATGCTTGAAAAAGGAAAAGAGATCGGGCTAACACCTGTTGAACCTGCTTATCTGAAGCCAAGATCAAGCAGTACCGGCAGATGGTCGCTGAACCCTCCCTGGTAACGGTATCCCCGATAAGTTGAAAAGGGACTCAGGCCCGGATACTTCTGATCCTTTTTCATAAGAAAATCCGGTCTGAAAATTTTTAACATCGCCTGGCTTGTAAATAAGCCTATTACCGGCAGATAACAATGAACCGGAAACTATTACCTGGTCAATCATTTCCCACGATCCCATATAACGGTAAGTCCCCTGTCCCTTTTCAGCAGGGAATTCAGAAAGGTCTTCGAGGTCTGACATGCGGCTTCTCGCCTATCGACAAGAGTCCTGATCTCATCATCATCAGGAGTGCAGTTAAAATCCCCGGCAATAATGATCTTCCCTGCCTGATGTACTCCTTCTGCTGATAGAATCTGCCTTCTCCCTTATCATTACTGAGATTGTCCTTCGCAGATCTTCACCTGCCAGCACGCCTCCTCTGCGCGAAGGCCAGTGGTTCATGATAAGGTGCAATGTATCCCCGTATAATTGCAAATCTGGCGCAGAGTACACTTCTGTGTTACAAATTCCTCTCTTTTGATGCCGGAAGGAATCCAGTATCTGAAATCGATAAGGGTCAAACTGTCTGCCCTGTAAATCAGACAAACATCGATACCTCTCTGATCAGGAGAATCCTGATGTACAATCTTATAGTTAAATTTTGAAAGATAAGTACCATACACAAGGTCCTTGAGTACCTGCCGGTTTTCCACTTCACAGAATGCAACTATTTCAGGTGGCGCCCAGGAGCCGGCTGCCACAATGGTTTTATAAAGGGAATTGATTTTATTTCTATACCTTGTATAGGTCCATCTCATCACTCCCTCCGGGAGAAAATCATTATCATTCGTAAGGGAATCATCCTTGATATCGAAAAGGTTCTCCACATTATAAAACATCAGCCTCACAGGCTTATATGCAACATCCTGTGAAGATCCGCCGGTCAACATAGTAAGCAGTACCAGACATCGGGCTGACAGAGCTAATACATATCCCTTGACATATTACAGTGAACAATTATCCGGAGAAATAAATCAGGTATGCGAGACCTTCTCTTCCATCCATTAAAAATAGAAGTCCCCGGGGACATTTCAGGGAATAATAACATCAGAAAATAAAAAAAATTAAAAAATGAGTATACTCTGAATATCTTTTTAGCATTTCGGAGCGGACTCAAAGATGAAGCCTGATTCAGATCATTAGTTTTATAACCCGTTTAGCCAGCGGTATCTCCTGGCGCTCTGGCCAAACTTGACTGCAAGTGTCAGTTCATGGCTGCCCATAGTTGCCGTTCTGATGTCGTTCATAGCAAAATCGAAGGCATAAGCAAAGTAAAATCTTTCATATTTCAGACCGATCATTGCTATCAGGGCATCACTGGTCCTGTATGAGATGCCGGCCCAGTAATCGTCCTTATAATAAATCCTTGTAGTTATATCTGCCTGGATAGCAGTAAAAAACATATCAGAGGATTTTATAAATGCCGATGGTTCAAGCATCCAGTTGTCAGAAAGAGGAATCTTAATTCCTCCCGTCAGGAAATAATGGCCAAGTTCATTTCGGTTCACTGAGCCTGTATCAGCCAGCATGAGCGACCCTCTGAGCATATTTGTCATTGAAAAACCGACATAGTATTTGATTGTTGTAAAGCTTGCACCAAAGTTAAAATCAGGAATAAAAACAGACCTGTCGTATGTATTCAGTAACGGGATCATCATGATTATAAATTTCACCATTCGTATTTATTGCATACTGATATGCAGTAAAAGCGAGTCCGAATGAGAGGCTGTTCGGTACTCCCTGTGTCATGCCCGAGAGGTATATGGTACGCATAAACTGCCTGACCCCCGGTACGTCTCATAATCCCGTTGTAGTCGCTGAAAAGGTAACCGCCAAGACCTACCCTGCTTCCTTTTGTTGGTTTTACAAGTTTCTTGCGGACTGCAGTCGATTTTGAGATGTAACTGTTGCGCAATACACGTGTCTGAAAGCTGGCGGCATAAGTGCTTGGAGCATCTGCCATGCCAACCCATTGTTCTCTTACCGTCAGGTTAATTGTAGTATAACCATCGCGTCCTGCAATTGAAGGGTTTACAAGAAATCCGTTCATTATATACTGGCTGTACATCGGCACCTGCTGTGCAATGGAAACTCCGGCAATAAAGCTGAGAACAATTGCAGATAATATGCTTTTTGTATATCTCATATAACTTATCTTGATGATACAACACTATTACTTAATAATACTTATAACCCCTGACTTTGGCTCCTGATCCATTATGCAGGTTGAGAATATAATGGTAAGAATCCGTTGGCAGCTGTTTCCCATCAGAAGTTCCGTCCCATGGATTTGCAAGGAGATTTTTAGTATGAAATACCAGCTCACCCCATCTGTTGTAAACAAATACCTCAGCATTCGGGATAGAGGTCAACATTCTTAATAATCCAGGTGTCATTATATCCGTCACCGTTTGGAGTAATTATTGTCTGAATCTCAAGACAACCCTCGGTGAGTGAATAATCTATCACTATATCGGACAAAGCTGAACATCCGTTAAAATCTGTGACAGTCACTCTGTATGTGCCGGGAGAAGTCCCGTTTTGGTTGTATTATCATCTCCGTCATACCAGATGATTGTATATGGAGGTCTGCCTCCGGAGATTGAAATTGTAATACTTCCGTCAGCAGCATCAGGACAGGTTGCATCTGTTTTTGTATGATTTATAGTGAGTGCCGCAGGTTCGGTTAAAACCGGATTGAGCTCAAATGTACAAAGATTCGCATCCCTGACTGTGATAGTAATACATTGAAGCATCCAGTCCGCTAAACGTACCGGATAGCTGGAAAGGACCATTTCCAGACTATACTCATAAGGTAAAGTACCACCCGGCCTGTTACTGTTACAGATCCATCGGCAGCACCTTCACACGTAATATCAGTCTGTGATGTTATGCTTCCTGTAAGAGCCTCTGCCGGTTCAGTGACAGATGAGGCTCCGGAGTAAGTACAACCTCTTGCATCAGTAACTGTAACAGCTGTAATCTCCTGCAACAACATTGTTCAGATCTTCGGTTGTCGCTCCGCTATTCCAGAGGAAAGTAGTAAGGAGTTGTGCCGCCGGAAACAGTCAGGTCAACAGATCCGGTCGGTGTTCCGGCGCAGACAATATTACCGGCTGTCAAAACTGCTCCGAGAATTGCCGGTTCTGCTATTGTGGCTGTCACGTCAACAGAGCAGCCACCGCCATCTGAAATTGTTACAGTATAGTTTCCGGCTGTAAGTCCTGAAATGTCCTCCGTGGTGGCACCAGTTGCTCCACAGGAAGGCTTACTAGGTGCCAATCCGCCCGAAACTGTAATATCAACCGACCCGTCGGCTGTTCCATTGCATCGGATATCAATAGCAGCTGCTGTTCCGGTTAATTCCGCGACTGTAGCACCTGTGGCTAGCAGTACATCCTGCCGCATCGGTAATGCAACTGTGTAAATACCTGCCGGAATGTTATTTAAGTCTTCCCCGGTATCACCATTGCTCCAGAGGAATGTATATGGGGCTGTTCCGCCCGAAGCTGTCAGATCGACTGAACCGGTTGGGTGTGCCTGAACATGGTGTACCGGTGACTAACAGCCGCGGCTGCCAGAGCTGATGCGGGTTCCGTAATCGTAAATGGTGCAGAAGCTGAGAACAACCGGAAGCATCCGATACAACAACAGTGTAGAGACCAGCCGCCAATCCTGTCTGATCTTCAGCAGCCTGGTACAACGCCTGATCCTGTCCATGCAAATGTATAGGGAGCAGTCCCGCCTGAAACAGTAATATCGATTGCACCGGTCAAGTGCACCCGCACATAGAACGTTTGTCTGAGTGCCCGTTACTGAAGGTAAAGGATTTACTAACAACTGTAACCGGTTTAATATCGATAGCATCCTGTTCCTGCAGTGCCCTTGATATAATAAGTTCCCGTCACCGCAGCTGAAGGTGTCCCAAAGGATACAGTTCCTGCCGGATCAGTCCAGTATGTAAATATAAGAGCGGGATCACTTCCTGAAGTTATTGCCGGCAGAGTAAGATCAACAGTCGAGGGGAAACAAACAGCTGCAGGATCATTGATTATAACTGAAGGAATCTGATTTACTGTAACTGTTGTATTCGTTGTAATATTGCCGCATACAACAGAAACCATTGTATAAGTAACAGTATATGTACCTGCAGAACTGGAACCGGGTGTTATATCACCCGTGGAGGCATCGATACTCAATCCTGCCGGCAGAGCGCTATATGTTCCTCCGGGTGTTCCTGTGCGTGTCACACTCTGAACTCCTGCATTGCTGCACCATGGGGATCCCGAATAGGATATTGTAGCTGCAGGCGGAACTGAAACCGATAATGGCGCCGATGCTGATACCACTCCCCCGCAACCTCCTGTAATTGTATAGATAATATTGCAGGTTCCTGCCGAAACAGCTGTCACCACTCCAGCAACACTCACCGTAGCAACTGCAGTATTACTGCTGCTCCATGTCCCGGTGCCTCCTCCTGGTATCACTCCATTTGCAGTGTATGTTGCAGATCCTCCTATACAAAGCGGAGAGGTTCCGGTAACTGATGTGATGCCTGCATCAGGATTTATTGTAACCGATTGCCGTGCAGAGATCGTACCTCCGCAACCGCCTGTAATTGTGTAAATTATATCGCATGTACCGGCTGATACTCCTGTAACTGATCCGGCAGCGCTTACTGTTGCTATTGCAGGGTTACTGCTGCTCCATGCTCCTGTACCACCGCTGAGTACAACTCCATTTGCAGTATATGGATGCAGTCCCTCCTATACATAATGGGGTAGTGCCTGTCACTGAAGTGACAGCCGCATTCGGATTTATTGTCACTGCCAGTTGTGCCGAAACAATTCCGCCACAACCACCTGTAATAGTATAAATAATATTGCATGTTCCGGCTGATACTCCTGTCACTAATCCGGCTGCGCTGACTGTTGCAACTGCTGCATTGCTGCTGCTCCATGCACCTGTTCCGCCTCCCAGTACAACTCCGTTTGCAGTATATGTTGCTGTTGCCTGCTATACAGAGAGGTGATGTGCCTGTCACCGAGAGTGATAGCTGCATTCGGATTTATTGTAACACTGCGCTGTGCCGATACTGTTCCACCACAGCCTCCGGTGATCGTATAAATAATATTGCAGGTACCTGCCGATATTCCTGTCACTAATCCTGCAGCACTTACTGTAGCAACTGCTGCATTACTGCTGCTCCATGCTCCTGTTCCTCCGCTCAGAACAACTCCGTTTGCTGTGTATGTTGTTGTTCCTCCAATACATAAGGAGCTTATACCTGTAACTGATGCCATAGCGGCATTCGGATTTATTGTTAACAGCCTGCTGAGCTGATACAGTACTACCGCAACCTCCTGTAATTGTATAAATAATATTGCATGTTCCGGCAGATACTCCTGTGACTAATCCGGCTGCGCTTACAGTTGCAACTGCTGTATTGCTGCTGCTCCATGCCCCTGTTCCTCCTCCTGTGACTACTCCGTTAGCGGTATATGTTGCTGTGCCTCCGATACATAAGGGTGATGCACCGGTTACAGAGGTTATTGCTGCACCCGGATTGATCAGTCACTGATTGTTGTGCCGATACTGTAGCTCCGCAACCGCCGGTGATAGTATAAATAATATTGCATGTACCCGCTGATACTCCGGTCACAAGTCCGGCAGCGCTCACAGTTGCAACAGCAGGGTTACTGCTGCTCCATGCACCGGTGCCGCCTGATAGAACAACCCCGTTGGCTGTATATGTTGCTGTGCCTCCGACACATAATGGACTTGTTCCTGTTACTGAGGTTATGCTGGCATTGGGATTTATTGTCACTGCTCTCTGGGCAGAAACAGTACCTCCGCATCCGCCTGTGATTGTGTAAATTATATTGCATGTGCCTGCTGAGACAGCTGTCACCAATCCGGCTGCACTGACAGTAGCAACAGCAGGGTTGCTGCTGCTCCATGCTCCTGTGCCTCCGCTCAGAACAACTCCGTTGGCAGTATATGTTGCTGTACCTCCAATACACAGTGGGCTTAAACCGGTTACTGAGGTCATAGCCGGCATTTGGATTTATATTCACAACCTGCTGAGCTGACACATTTCCTCCGCATCCTCCTGTGATTGTATAAATAATATTGCATGTTACCGGCTGATATACCTGTTACCAAACCGGCTGCGCTTACTGTTGCAACTGCAGCATTGCTGCTGCTCCAGGTACCAGTTCCTCCTCCCAGGACAACACCGTTTGCAGTATATGTCGCTGTCCCGGATATACATAGTGGAGTCGTCCCTGTTACAGAAGTGATGGCTGCATTTGGATTTATTGTCACACTACGCTGTGCTGAAACCGTCCCTCCGCAACCTCCGGTGATTGTATAAATAATATTACAGGTACCTGCACGATATTCCTGTAACCAGTCCTGCTGCACTGACTGTGGCAACTGCCGGATTGCTGCTGCTCCATGCTCCGGTACCTCCGCTCAGAACAACTCCGTTTGCAGTGTATGTTGCTGTGCCTCCGATACATAAAGGACTTGTTCCGGTAACAGAGGTAATAGCGGCATTAGGACTTATTGTCACAGACTGCTGAGCTGACACTGTACCTCCGCAACCTCCTGTTATTGTATAAATTATATTGCATGTACCTGCAGATAATCCCGTTACCAATCCGGCAGCAGACTACTGTGGCAATTGCAGGATTGCTGCTGCTCCATGCCCCGGTTCCTCCGCCGCTTACAACTCCATTTGCAGTATAGTGTTGTTGTGCCTCCGATACATAATGGTGTTGCACCGGTCACAGAGGTAATTGCCGCTCCCGGATTAACTGTCACTGATTGCTGGGCCGATACTGTCGCATTGCAACCACCTGTTATTGTATAAATTATATTGCATGTGCCTGCTGATACTCCTGTCACGAGCCCGGCAGCACTCACTGTGGCTACTGCAGGATTACTGCTGCTCCAGGCTCCTGTACCTCCGCTGAGTACAACTCCATTGGCTGTATAAGTTGCTGTTCCTCCGATACACAATGGACTGGTACCTGTTACTGATGTTATGCTGGCATTTGGATTTATTGTCACTGCTCTCTGTGCCGAAACTGTTCCTCCGCATCCTCCTGTAATTGTGTAAATTATATTTGCATGTACCGGCTGAGATACCTGTTACTAATCCTGCTGCACTTACAGTTGCAACTGCAGGGTTGCTGCTGCTCCATGCTCCTGTGCCTCCGCTGAGAACAACTCCGTTGGCAGTATAAGTTGTTGTTCCTCCAATACAAAGCGGACTGGTACCGGTTACTGATGTCAATACTGGCATTGGGATTTATTGTTACAGCTTGCTGAGCTGATACAATTCCTCCGCATCCTCCGGTAATTGTGTAAATAATATTGCATGTGCCGGCTGAGACTCCGGTAACTAATCCGGCTGCAGCTGACTGTTGCAACTGCAGGATTGCTGCTGCTCCATGCTCCTGTGCCTCCGCTAAGAACAACTCCGTTGGCAGTGTATGTTGCTGTTCCTCCGATACATAATGGTGCTTAGTACCGGTAACCGAGGTTATGGCTGCATTGGGATTTATTGTAACTGATCTGCTGTGCCGATACTGTTCCTCCGCATCCGCCTGTGATAGTATAAATAATATTGCATGTGCCTGCTGATACTCCTGTCACCAGACCGGCCGGACTAACTGTCGCCACTGCTGGATTGCTGCTGCTCCATGCTCCTGTTCCTCCGCTGAGAACAACTCCGTTTGCTGTATAGGTTGCTGTACCTCCGATGCATAGAGGCGACGTTCCTGTTACTGAGGTAATACTTGCATTTGGATTTACTGTAACAGCTCCGGAGCGCTGATACTGTTCCGCCGCAACCACCTGTGATTGTGTAGATAATATTGCAGGTCCCTGCTGAGACGCCTGTAACTAATCCTGCTGCACTTACCGTAGCCACCGCAGGATTGCTGCTGCTCCATGCTCCTGTGCCTCCGCTCAGAACAACTCCATTAGCTGTAAAAGCTGCTGTAGCTCCTGTGCATAGAGGAGTTGTTCCGGTTACTGATGTAATTGCCGCATTGGGGTTTATTGTTACTGATTGCTGTGCCGATACTGTTCCTCCGCAACCGCCTGTGATTGTATAAATAATATTGCATGTACCTGCTGATACTCCGGTAACAACACCTGCTGCACTGACTGTTGCAACCAGGTTATTGCTGCTGCTCCATGCTCCTGTGCCTCCGCTAAGTACAACTCCATTTGCAGTATAGATAGCATGTGGCTCCGATACATAGAGGTGTTGATCCGGTTACTGATGTAATACTTGCATCGGGAGAAATTGTAACAGCCTGCAGTGCTGATACTGTTCCTCCACAGCCGCCTGTAATTGTGTAAATAATATTGCATGTTCCTGCTGAGATTCCTCTTACCAGTCCGGCCGGATTTACTGTCGCAACTGCCGGGTTGCTGCTGCTCCATGCTCCGGTTCCTCCGCTGAGCACAACCCCGTTTGCAGTATAAAATGTATTGCCATTTATGCAGAGCGGGACTGCTTCCTGTAACTGATGTTATACTGGCATTCGGAATTACAGTTACAGCCAGTGTTGCTGGTGCACTTGTTCCGCATGTATTTCCTGCTGTAACAGTTATATTTCCATTCTGGCCGGCAGAGCCTGTGGTGACAGTTGCTATTCGTGTTCCCTGCCCACCTGTTATTGTCCATCCTGCAGGAACGGTCCATGTATATGTAGTAGCATTTGGAACCGCTGCTATACTGTAAACCTGTCCGGGCAGCAGCCGGACACTGTGGTGTGGTGCCTGTTATGGCTCCCGGAGTTACCGGTGCAGCAGGCAGAGTGGCATATATGTGATTGTTGCAGAATTGGGTGAGGTACCGCAGAAGTCAACTGCCCGCACCCTGTAATAATAAGTTACACCTGCTGTCAGTCCTGTCACATTAAAGGCGGTTACATTCCCGACATTACGATCCTGATAACCTGCAACAAAGCTGGCAAAAGTGTTCACTGTCGAAACATCCAGCCTGTATGATGATGCACCTGCTGAAGCTGTCCAGTTTGCTGTGATCTGAGAACAGGTTGCACCCTGTTCCTGCACCCGCGGCCGGAGGAAGCGGTATTGAAAAAATCATAGCTGTCACATCAAGCCTTGTAAGGCTCTCGCATCCTGTAACAGTCTGACTTGCATAATAATGTGTATTTCCTGTTAAAGCTGTTGAAGTTGGCAAAGGCGCTCCGCCGCTGGCGGCAGCATACCACAGGATTCCGCTCCCTGCAGCACTCAGACTGGCAACTGTTGGTGATGTTTCGGAACAGAAATTCTGAACAGCTGCACCCGTGGGAGCAGAAGGTGTTATTGTAACTATTGTCGGGTTTGATGATAGTCAGGGGTCACTGCTGTGCAACCATTTACATCAGAATAATTGACTGTCACAGTTTTACTGCCTGCTGTAAGCCAGACAAGAGTAACACTGTTATCTGTAGCACCTCCCCCTGAGATTATGTTATAGCCTGTACCTGCAACACCTGTGAATCCCCAGATATAATTGGACTCTCCCGGGTTGTGTCGTATAGGTAACATTTACCGAACTGCAGCTTGCTGCTCCCGGCTGTGCGGTAAATGTGGGAGTTGGCAGCGGATTTTGTGTAATAGTCTGAGAACCGGACATATTATTTGCACACAGTGTTGCAATATCTGTGGCAACGACTGTATAGACCCCATTTTGCTTATTGGTCCAGCTTAAAGCAGAACCAGTGCCCGGAAGCGGAGCGCCGTCGTTTACACCGTTTTTCAGCAACTGATATCTCACATTCGCCTCTGAGCCGCTAAGAGTGATAGTAACACCGAAACCGGCACAATATGAATTTGCAGAGGCCCCGACAATAAAGACCTGAGGCAGGGTAACTGTGGTCTGAAGAACTTTCAGATTCGTGCAGCCTGTTGAAGGATCCGTATATGTATATGTTATATTGTGAATGCCCGTGCCTGCAAGCGACGGAGTAAAAGTACTGCCACTAATCCCGGGTCCGCTGAATATCCCTCCTGAAGGAGAACCTGTTAATGTAACCGGAGGGGAATAGCTGCAGTAAGATGGATTCAATCCCGAAAAATCGACTACAGGCAGACTGTAAATATCAACAAAGAGCTGGCTTGAATCTTTGGAACCGCAGGTATTCACTTCCACAACTCTGACATATCCGGTCACATCCCCAGCAGGATCCCAGGTAATATCGAGGTTATTGGTTCCTCCGATGACACTTGCCGGTGTACCATTAATGACTGTCCAGTTATATGTTGATCCGGCATGCAGATCAACTGAATAATTTAATGTTGAGCCTGCACACTGATATGGGTCTGAAGGGAGAACAGGTGATGTAACTGGCGGCGGGCAGCAGGAGATATCGGCAATCCAGCCCGGACGTGTAAAAACTCCGTTTGAAACAAAGACGAAGGTCATGCATGTACCCGATGAGATAAGAGATGCCGTGGTTAATACATTTGAATACTTGGCCATTAACGGGGAAGAAGCATCTGGTCCGTCGTATACATATAATGTATCCAGTGTCCTAATGACAAGACTTGTGAAATCAAATTTTACATTAGTGCCATTGCCGGAGCAGAATGTGACAGTATAATTTTCATTATTATCATAATCTGAAAAGGCTCCTCCGCTGTCATAAAATGTCCCGGAACAGGTAGTTACCGTCTGACCATTAAATGTGCTGATTCTATAGGACTGGGAGTATGCTGAAATTGCGAAAGGCAGAAAGAGGAGGACCGTCAGGAGCTTTACGGGAACAGAAAAACTGCCCGCAACCCTTCGATTGCCGCAATCAACCGATTTTTCAACAAAGGGTATACGATCTGTTAAAAAATCTGTTATTGCCTTTTTCACTGAATTTCTATTCTCCATACTGATCGGGTTCAAATGTTCCTTAAAAGACGCAATATTCAATATGTCAGTTAATTAAATAATGGCCATAACACAAACATTCATAGGGTCGTAGGATTAATTTCCTGACCCTTCTGCTTGCAATAGCGAATGTAATAATATTTTAAATAGTTTTTATCTGTCAATTTTCACTTATTATCAACATATTAACAAGACTTATTACGACAGCCACAGGTTGCACTTATCTACAGGCAAAATTTAGAAATATTTAAGCCGTAAGGTACGATTGTTTAGTTACATGCAATGATTGATAAAGATTGATGCAAATAAATAGAGATATTATTTGCAGAAAAGAAAATGTAGTCTATATTTGCACTCGCTTTTCGGGGGATTAGCTCAGCTGGTTCAGAGCATCTGCCTTACAAGCAGAGGGTCGGCGGTTCGAACCCGTCATCCCCCACAATCCAAAAACCGGTCACGCAAAGTGGCCGGTTTTTATTTTTGATGGAGGCAGTTTTTCTACTGTGGCACTGAAAGCTGATGGAATTCATTATAAGCTATTTAAAAGTCTGTTAATCCTTAACACAGCGTATCGAAAAACCCCTGTTTTTTGGGTCGGGCTCTCCATGCACCTGGGTTGATGAATTATACATAAACTGACCAAACGCAAATTGCAAATCCTGTTCTGATGAGGTCCACCAAGCCCCATGAAATCCAGGCCCACCACTAAATATACCGGTATCATCCCTGAATCCTCCCGGAAGTGCAGTAAATCCTGTTTCATTTGTTGCTCCGTCATTCGGACTATTCCATGCAGCTGTACCAGCATGTTTAAGTCTTCCTCCGGCGACAATTTCACCTCCTGCTGAATTCACCAGTTCAGTCCATTCTTCAATGCCAGGAACATGCCAGCCTGCCGGGGCTATATTGCGGTTGTCGATAACTGCATACCAGTTATAAATTCTGCCGTATATTGTTGAGTTCCCGTTGTTGTTGTCAAAAAAACAGTAAGCTCCGGCAGAGGTGTTTTGCCAGGTATTGTTATCGGATATTTCGGGCAAAGGATCGCCATTCCTGTATCTTGATACATTAAGGTTACCGACCATCCATTCCTGGTTTCCAATTATAATTGTATTATATATATTACCGTCAATATCTGACATAGTGCCGCTGAATGTTCTGAAAACAACTTCAGCGCCATAGCTTGTCCCGATTGCATTCGTTGCATAAGCTCTTGCATAATATACTGTAGAAGGGCTTAATTCCGTAATCGTACTCACAAAAGGATCCATACCCGTCCCATCATTTGTTTTATTATCTTCAATCACAGGATTATGCTCTGTGCTCCAGCAAACTCCTTTTGAAGTTATAACAATGTTTCCCTGGGATGTTACCTTGCCGCCACTTATTGCTGAACTGACTGAAGTACCGTATGAATCAGCCGTGGTTATTGCGGGGAGATCATAAACTACTTTTAAACTGCTGATTGAACTCTTGGAAGAACCTCCTGAAGGGTCTTTAGCGACAACATAAAAATAATAGGTGGCATCCAGATCCAGGTCATTAAAGACTATACTTTTACTTTTATAATTGGGCTTTGCAAATGTAGGGGGATTACTTTTACTGAAATAGATATCATAAACCAATTCATCACCATCCGGATCGCTGCACGACCATTTAAGAGTATCTGAGTAAGTACCGAGTAATCCATTGTCAGGCGAGATTAGTACCGGTATGTCAGGCGGATTGTTAGTATTCTTTTTGCATGCCGGAATAACTGCAAGCACTAACATTAAAATAAATAAATAACAAGTACACGACGTGACTTTACTCATTTTCAGCTTTCTAACTTTCATTGTGTATATATTTTGATATTTAAAATGATTACTTCTCTTGCCTGATTTCATCTCTCAGACAACGAATATGGTAATTTTTCTCTCTGGAATTTGTGTAGTAAATTAACTGATAAGATGGGCATAAATTTATGAAATTTCACAAAGCATATTTTAAATCGTGTTTTCAACAAGATTCCACTAACTAAATGAATTATTGAGAATCGTATTTTGACTCTGTTAAAAATAATAAACAGTTTCAAGATAATTCATATTACAACATGAAATAATTCAATCCTTATCGAACTAAAACTATGCTTTGAAATACACGGTTCATTAACAGCCATGAATGTCGCTAAATTTTTGTTGAAGCCCGTAGGGGTGATATGTGATTATGGAATTGACGAGATCATATATATTTATACATGCTGCTCCTACCATAAACACGGTATTAAAAATACCCTGTTTGAGCTATTTCCTGCCAGAAATGCATCGGGTATTTTTGCAATGCCGGGACAGAAAAGGCCGGCTTTATAAAAAAAAAATAACAAACCTTAAATTATGAATATGAGATCATATGCATTATGCCCTGTTTCAGATAAAAAAATCAATGAGAGAGTCGCACGGTTAAATGGAGCTTTCACAGTATTGTTACTGATAGTATCAGGTTTAACACAAAGTATATTTCCTGTAATTTTCCTGGCTGCCGACTTTTTCCTAAGGGCCTCTGATTATTCAAAATACAGCCTTATAGGAATTTCGTCAAGAGGCATCGTGTCCTATTTGGATTGAATGGAAACTGAATAATAAATGCCGGACCGAAGATATTTGCAGCACGCCTGGGCTTTATCCTAAGCAGTCTGGTTATAATTCTTTTTGCCTTACACGCTTATACGCCTGCGCTTGCACTTGGCGGTGTGCTGGGACTGTTCTCCTTTCTGGAGGCAGCATTCGGTATATGTGTTGCATGCGAAATATATCCCTATGTCTACAGGTTACTCTATAAGGTAAAATTTCAGTGAGTAATTCGAATACCTCTTGCGACGGGTTGATTTGAAGACCCGGATAGTAATTTTTTGAAAAAAGCTGAATTTAATATCCCTGTATGAAAAACAAAGGATTATTATTCTGTATAATGATATGTGTCCTTCACCCTGTACAGGGTCAGTCTGTTATTGCTGAGAGAGATAATCTTCCACTCATAATCGACAGTGCCTCCCCAGTAACCGACAGTGATATTCAGGATTGAATCACTCCTGTGTCCATGTACCGTCATAGTTTGCATATGATACCGGAGGTGTTCCGCACCAGCCTGCATTTTTCCTCTCAACAAACTCATTCCCTGATTTAAAACAAATCCCCGCTCGCATCCTCCCGGAATGCGAAACTGACCTCTCATACTGACAGAGAGTATCAGTATAAACAGGATTGATCCAGTAACCATTCAGCGATTCAGAATCATCGATAACCGGATATCCGCTATTTTCGCATGCAGTTAATGCAAAAAACATCAGTAGAAATAAAAATTGATATCTGATCCTCATGGCCTTCATAAATATAATGATGCAAAATCAGCATCAATAGTTGCAAATATAACAATAATTCAAAAATTCCTGGATTATTTGATCTCGTTCGGGCGGAATTGCCATCGGGACGACATTCTTTACTGGTTTCAGGCTCTTCAGGTAGGCGAATATAGCTGAAGCATCGTCGTCACTGAGACTCCTAAAATTAGTCCATGGCATTGGAGGCAGCAGTGTACGGCTTCCTTCAAGACCTTTGAATTTACCTTCTTTCAAAGCTCGCTTAAAATTGGCTTCAGTCCAATTGCCTGATACCTGTCTGATCAGGGGTCAGGTTTCCGGCAAATGAAACTCCCCATGGCCCTGCTGCAGCAGTAAGGTCCTCAACTAAAAGAACCCAGCCTTTCTTAATTGCCTGAACCTCTACCTTTGGCAGCGGGCGATCGGCCGGATAACCTGAAAGCATCAATTTCGGCAATGATCATTGGCCCCTGTGGACCCATTTTCTTGGGAGAATGGCAGTCATTACAACCCATAATTGTTACAAGGTATTCACCTCTCTGCACAATCTGTTCTGCAGTAGGTTTAACAATTTCCGGAGGGGTCGGCTGTACATTGCTTTTACAGCCTGGTCAGCATAACAGTTGCACAGGTTAAAAACAATCCTGAAATAAAGTAAATTTTTTTCATAATGGTTAATTTTTTAAAATAATCTGATATGAAAATTCTGTACTAAAATTACAGATTATTTAAATCAAATGTCAATGAAGGCAGGGATACAAAAAAACCATCCACCCCTGTTTTTAACACAAGGATGGATGGCTGTACACTTTGACTACAAATAACCGGTTTTATGCTTCGGATTTCCGACTTCCGTCTTCTATCCCACCTGGTAAAACCAGATCTTTACTGACTTGCTTTCTTGTACCACATGTACCATACGGGACTATAATAACCCTCAGGTACGTCAGCTGATGTTTTGCTGATCTGGGCTTTTGGCGGAATTGAAACAAGAAGGTCTTTTCCCGGATTCCAGTTGACAGGAGTTAAAACATGTGAATCAGTGGTAGATTGCTGAGCAGATATCTGAAGAGCAGTAACTGTTCTCAATATCTCATCCGTATTTCTCCCGACATTCATCGGGTAAAAATAGATTGCCTGAACAATATTGTTCGGGTCAATAATGAAAACGCCCCTGACACTCTTTGTAGAATTTGTTTCAGGATGGATCATTCCGTAAAGTTTTGCAATTTTAACATCATCGTCTCCAATTAGCGGAAAATTGATCTTTACGGTCCCCTGGTTATTGATATTAAGTTCTTCAAGGGATTTTTTCCATTGAAGGTGTGTCTCAACAGGGTCAGTCGAAATAATTGCAATTTTAACTCCCATTTTGTCAAGTTCTCCCTGAAGATGAGCAAGCTCAAGTATCTCAGTTGAGCAGACAGGCGTAAAATCCTGGGGGTGGCTGAATAGTATTTTCCATTTTTTTCCATAGTCTGTAGGAAAGTTAAGTGTTCCTGTAGTTGTTTCAGCCGTGAATGATGGAGCTTTCTCTCCTATCAGCGGGATCCTGTAATTCCTGTCTTCTTTAGACTTTGATGCTTCCTGTGCAAAGAGTTGCGTTAATGCAAACGCAAAAATCAATACCAATAAGTTCTTTTTCATTTGCCCGATAGTTTAAATTATTATTAATTTAGACTAATTAAACATAGCAAATAGAAAAAATGTTCGTAGAAAAAGAAGGAACTTATTGAATAAACTGCACTTTTTTGAATAATCTTGCTAGATCTGTAACAATCTACAAACTACTCAACAGGCAGGTAAGGAATTGTAAAAACAAATACTAGTCCCTTCTCCGGTGGCTGATGTTACAGAGATATCCCCGCCAAGCAGTTGTACATATGCTTTACATATTGAAAGTCCGAGTCCTGTTCCTCCGAATTGTCTTGATACTGTTCTGTCTACCTGGTAGAATCTGTCGAAGATCTTTACCAGGCTTTCCTGAGGAATACCGATTCCGGTATCTTTTACAAAAAACTCAAGGAAATTATCTTTCAGATCTGTATCCGAATTCAATCTTACCCTCTCGTGGTAAATTTTACGGAGTTATTTATAAGATTGGAAAGTATCTGAATCAGTTTGGTGGAATCAGTCATAATCACAGCTTTTTCATCAGGCAGACCAGCTGAAAGTGTGATTGGAATCTTATACTGTTTCCCGCTGTAGCTGAATTGTTCATACAGGTTTCGCAGGGAGAAATTAAGATCGGTCCTTGTCATATTGACTTTTACCTGTCCGCTCTCAATATTTGCAACATCAACAATATCATTTATTATTGAAAGCAGCTGATTGCTGCTCTGGAAAATTATTTCAGTGTATTGCTGACGGTCTGATTCAAGAAGGTCGGGTTCATTTAGAAGTGAAGAAAAACCGATTATTGCATTCATCGGTGTTCTGATTTCGTGTGAGACATTATGTAGAAATGCTGTCTTCAGTCTGTCACTCTCTTCAGCTTTAAGTTTTGCTGAGATCAGTTCCTGTTCAGCTTTCTTCTTCTGGGTTATATCGCGAAAGCTCCAGACTCTTCCTACACTCCTGCCGTTAATTTTCTGAGCCTGTGAATATCTTTCAAAGAACCTTCCGTCTTTGAATTCAAGAAGATCGGAAGAGATTGCTTCCGGGTTTGAATAGAGCTGTCTGCACATTTTCAAGAAATGTCTCGCCATCCGCCAGTTGTTCCATTACATACTGAGGGCCACATTATCATTTTCGCTGTCAAGTATTTCCTTCGGAATCATCCACATCCCGGCAAATTTATTATTGAACTGAACAATTTTCCCATCAAGATCAACAACCAGGATCCCATCTTCAGTCGATTCAAGAGTAGCCTTTATGAGCGAAAATGATTTTTCAAGTTCTGTCTCAGCTTTTTTGCGCAGGGTAATATCCTCGACCATACCAATGAAGAATTGGGCTTCATCCCTGTTATTGCGTACAATACTGATTGTTGAAGATCCTATGATAACTGAACCGTTCTGACGCAGATAACGTTTTTCGCTCTGATAGACAGGTATATCACCTGCGATCAGACGCATCAGGTTTACAGGATCATCACCTGTATCTTCAGGATGTGTAAGATCATCGAGTGTACGAAGCTTAAGTTCATCCTCACTGTAACCTGTCATTGAACAGAAAGATTCATTTGCCCTTATTATTCCGAAATCCTTACCTGTAATCACCATCGGAAAAGGGCTCTCCTCAAAAATCTTTCTGAACCTCAGTTCGCTTTCCCTGAGAGTCTCCTCTGCCTGCTTTCTTTCGGTTATATCTCTTCCTATTGTCTGGTAATATACTGATCCTTCAATATTTACGAGCCTTGAACTGATCTCGACAGGGAATATAGTACCATCCTTGCGTTTATGAATTGTTTCAAATGTGGCTGATCCGTTTTCATTCACAATTCCTATTTGTTCTGCCAGATCCAGATAATGTCTCCGGGTGCCTGTATCAGCTTAAGGTTCATCCCGATCATTTCATCACGGCTGAACATATAAGACTCCAAGTGCACGATCATTTGCCTCCACTATTTTCAGATCCTTGTCGAGCAGAAAGATGATATCGTTTGCAAACTTCAGATATATAATCGAAATGTTTGAAAAGAGCAAGCCTGTTAAGTTCATCCTCATATCTTTCACGATAGAAAAGGACTCTCTGATTCCATAGAATAAATCCAAGAAACAATCCGATTGTTGCGATAAACAGGATCAGCACCATAATAACAAGCCTCATCTGGCTGTTCAGAACAGAAAAGACCTCCTCACGGTCTATCTTGGCGATCATATACCATTGAGTCCCGGGGATTTTTTTCATTGAAGCCACAACAGGGACATTTCTGTAATCGACACCGTCAATGGTCCCTTTAATGCCCCTGAATGCCATAGCAGCAGGAAGTTTCTCCTCAGAAGCAGGTTTTCTGAGCGTCAATTCTGAATTCTTCAGATGCCTGAGCTCATTCAGATATACTATTTCATCGCCTTCCTTTCGAACAATAAGCGATTCAGCACTTCTGCTTGGTGTAGGCCAGGTCTGCAGCAGCGGATAGAGAACTTTGGCGGGATCAATTCTGAGAATCAGGAAACCCTGTACAAGCGTATCATTAATATCTCTGTCGATCAAGAGGAACAATGAGATCGAGATGCGGAAAGTTTCACGATTTGTCTGCTTTAATATCGGTCATTACAACCTTGCGATCCCTTGTTATTTCAGGCAGGACCTGATCCAAGTTATCACCTATCAATAGTATCCCTGCCGGGATATGTGAACCTTATCTCTCCCTTGATTATCTGTAAGGATAGCCTGTCTGTAATCAAAATTCTCCGTAAGCGATTTCAGAATCCTGCTGAATCATATCACCTGAATGCAACTGGTCTTTTTGTGCTGAGGAAATCTGAAACTCTTCTCGACCAGCATTATATTGTCACCAAGAAACCTGCCATCAGCCAATCTTTCAAACCTCCACTGAGTAATATGTCTGATCTTAAGATCAGATATTGATGAAAGTTCCTGAAGTTTTTCTGTTAATAAATTATCCTTCTGATAATTGTAGTAAATAATACCTGTAATGCCTGCACTCACCATAATAATGAGAAAAAGAAAAATCAGCGGCCATGACGTTGGTGGTTTTTGTAATTGCGGATTCATTCTTTTTCCCGGATATAATTAATCAACTGTGACTCTCTTCAAATAAATCCTCAGGCAAAATGAAGGATGAGAAAACAAGATGATAAGATCAACTCTCTTTTTCTCTCCGGCCTGATCAATACAGAAGACAAAATTGATATCAGCAGAATTGAAATTATTATAATCAGCGATAACACTATCGGAATCTCAAAGTTAAAGAATGCAAGAAGCATTTTTAATCCGACAAAAGTCAGAACAAAAGCAAGCCCTATTTTCAGATAACGGAAATATCCCATTATTCCGGCAACGGCAAAATAGAGTGATCTCAAACCAAGAATTGCAAAGATGTTTGATGTATATACAATAAATGTATCCTTACTTATTGCAAGAATGGCGGGAATACTGTCAACAGCAAAGATCAGATCAGAAGTTTCAATAATAACAAGTACCAGAAAGAGAGGTGTTGCATGGAGCCGCCTGTTCTGCTTTATAAATAACCTGTCACCATGGAAAGTATTGGTAACAGGAAGAAATTTCCGGAAAAATCGTATCATTGGGTTTGCCTCCGGATCTGGCGGTGCTTCTTTCTGAAACAGCATCCTTATTCCGGTAAAAACAAGAAAACCTCCGAAAATAATCACAATCCAGTGAAACCGGTTAATAAGTGCAACCCCTGCAAAAATAAAAGATGCCCTCATTATCAAGTGCTCCAAGAATACCCCAGAATAATACCTTATGCTGATACCTGCTATCAACCTTGAAATATGAAAAAATGAGAATGAAGACAAAAATATTATCGACACTGAGGGAGTATTCGATTACATAACCTGTCAGGAATTCAAGCGCTTTTGTTTTTCCGAGAACCGGGTCAGGATAAATAAAGAAATGGATGCATAAAGCTAAATAATATTGCAAGAGATATCCATACAGCGCTCCATATAATAGCCTCTTTGACAGGTACTTTATGAGTCTTCTTATGAAAAACCCCAAGGTCAAGAGCCAGCATCAAGAAAATAAAAATATGAAATCCTATCCAGAAGTAAATGCTTATTCCCATTGTCAGCCATATAAGATTGCAAACTTATAAAAATTCTCGTTACTGCCGAAACCTAAACTACATGCAGGCTTAATGAAACAATTCAGCTCACCTTGCGTTCACAGGGTAAAAGCACTTTAAAGCTACCGAATACTTTTTGTCTATATCAGGTATGCCATTGCCATTTGTATCTTTCATTGATGCTGAAAAACTCTATAAGCGCCAGCCACTCTTTCCCTTCCTGAACGCCATCCCTTTTATCATCCATGTCTATAACAGCTTCTTTCATATCTGTTACCCTGTTTCCTTCAGAATCCTTTGGCACAACATTTATAATTCCAAAGCTCATTTTCTTGATTATACCTATAAATTCAAGCATGTATGAATTGGCGGTGATTGAGTACAATGTCTTGTTCTTTCTGTTAAAATCAACATTTGTCAGGGTTCCGTCAGCGATGAACGATATCTATCTTTTTGATTTTATTCAGCATTCCTTTTTCCGGGATTATAATCCACACGGATCCCTGAATAATAGCAGTAATTTTCAGAGCTCGATTTATAGGCAATCTGCAGGATCTCCAGGATGCTTTTCACCTCTTTTCCTGTAAAATAAAGTCTTGAAAGAGGATAACCGGGAATATTGTCATTTGCCCGATCCGAGAGGCGTGACCCTGAAAATATCAGGGACAGTCTCCATTCCGGGAAGTATTCTGTCAAAAAGCATTCCGGCAGCAATCAGGCTGATATCAGTTCCCCTGCTGCTATTGCTATTTACATAATAATGAATTGCATCAGCAACAAGAGGTCCAAGGTTGCTTTCAATAAAATCACCTGTATCGTTTCCTTCGATTATGAATGAAGACTCTGCAACAGGTTTTTGATAGCTTAACCCCAAAGGGTTGATAACTTCAGAAGAAACCTTATCTATCTGTTCCTCAATAAGCTTATTTATACCTGCATCAGCCACTAATCTTATCATCAACCGGTATCAGTTTATAATCTTCCAGATCCGGGTTTTCCATCTGAAAACAGAAATGAAAGACGACCCACGAACTTTCCGAATTCTCCGGTCTGCACTATTGGTGATCCCGTTTACTATCAGCGGCTGATCAAGCCTTGTATGCGAATGGCCTCCGACTATCAGACTGATGCCTTTTACCTTCCTGGCAAGCTCCACATCCTCTCCACCCCATTCTCCATTTTTCATCTTTTACAAGCCCTGAATGAGATATACAGATAATCAGGCTGCATTTCTCATCCTCAAGTTCCTTAACCATCTTTTTTGCGACAGAGGACTGTTTTGCAAATGTAAGAGGAACTGCCTTTGGCGCCAGATTATCAGCTTCTTTCCCCAGTAATGAAAAAAGTCCGATTTTAATGCCATCCCTTTCAATTACAAGCTTCCCTGATATAAGATTTTTTGAATAAAGTTCCTCAAATGAGTTGTCCGCAGTGTCTTTTTCACTGAAAACAGTGTTGCTTGACAATATGAAGGGAATTTCTCCCTGTGAGCGCTGATCTGTTTATTACACCTGCAAGCCATCCGGGACCAAAATCAAACTCATGGTTTCCAAGACCGACAGCATCATATCCCATCTTTTTCATCAGCCTTAACTGGAAACCGGTTTTCGCTTCGAGGCTGGGAAAGAGAGTCCCCATAGTGAAATCACCTGCATCAAGCACAAGTGTTGCACCTTTATTATTCTGCCTTTTCAGCTCCTTATTATTCCTGCGATCCTTGCAAATCCACCTACTGTATTGTCATCATTCAGGCTAAGAGGGGTATATTCTGATTCAGGAGCATAGCCGGTAAGCCTCGAATGCAGATCATTTGTATGCAATATTATGATCCTCTTCCCTGTTTGTCCCTGTGAATGCAATACAAGCATCAGAAACAGAAGAATTGTTACTGTTTTTTTCATGGGTCACAAAATTGAGTAAATATAAGCTTTAAATTTACAATTCAGGAATGAATCTGGTAAGTCCTGAATAAGTTATCAATCACATATCAAATAACTTCTGCAACCACAAAAGTACTTCCGCCGATGAAAATCATATCATGCTTTTTCTGCCATCTTCTTTGCCCTGGCAAGAGCACTCTTCACATCCGGAAAGCTATCACCTGAAAGTCCGAACTGATCCGGCTTTGATTTTAAGTATATTCTTCATCAAGAGCTCTTGGAACCGATGCCCTTGTAAAATAGTATTTTGCATCTGCCGGGAACAGAGGCAATACCGACTCCAGATCTTTGTCATTCACAAATCCGATTACAATGTGCAAAGCAGACCTGCGGATCTTTTCTTATCTGTCCTATTACAAGTTCCAAACCCTCTTTATTATGTGCAGTATCGCATATAATCAACGGCTCTGTGTTCAGTATCTGCCATCGTCCTGCCAGTCCGGTATTCAGTATGACATTTCTTATACCGTCAGAAATATTTGTTGTCTGAAATCCTGAAAATATCCTGAAGATTTAAGAGGGCACAATAAACGGCTTTCAGATTTTTTGACTGATAATCTCCGCCAAGAACTGTTATTCCTTCATATTTCTGTATTTGTCAGGCGATCTTCTACCTCATAGCTTCTCTCACCTGTCATATCTGTATCTTCATTCAGAATGCATGAAAACCTTTCATCTGCAAATGATATCGCCGAACCGGCATTCCGCTGCTGCTGAAATAAAAACCTCTGTCACAGAAGGCTGAGTTTCACTTATTACAACCGGAACTCCTTTTTTGATAATGCCTGCCTTTTCTTTTGCAACCTTTTGGAGAGTATCGCCCAGCAGATCCATATGATCGTGTCCTATATTTGTTATTACCGATAAGACCGGAGTTATAATATTTGTTGAATCAAGCCTTCCTCCAAGGCCGACCTCAACAACTGCCACGTCTACAGCACTCTCTGCAAAATAATCAAATGCCATGGCAACAGTCATCTCAAAGAATGATGGCTTAATGTTTTCCAAGAATACCTTTATGGCTTCTTACAAATTCAACAACTGATTCTTCAGGGATCATTTCACCATTAACCCTTATCCTTTCCCGGAAATCCCTGAGATGCGGAGATGTATACAACCCTGTCTTATATCCGGCTTCCTGCAGAACTGATGCAGTCATATGAGAAACAGAGCCTTTGCCATTGGTTCCTGCAATATGAATTGTACGGATATTTCCTGTGGGGATTTCCGAAGTAATTGTCAAGAGCAATCGTATTATCCAGATTTCCCTTATAGGCTGCTTTTCCGATCCGGTGATAGGCAGGCAGCTGACTGAAGAGGAATTCAAGTGTTTGTCTGTATGTCATGGTTTAATGTCAGCTCTATTTTCCCATGACAATATTAACAAACTTAATTGTCAGATAATAATATATACCTTAATTTAGTTACTTTTGCAAATCAGAATGCAAACGGTTCCTGAAATGTATAGTATTGATTTTTAATTTATTGAAATGAAAAGGAAACGCAATAAGAAACTTTTTATAATTGATACAAATGTTCTGCTTCATGATTATAAATGCATATATAATTTTGAGGAAAATGATATAATAATTCCGATTGTTGTACTTGAAGAACTCGACAAATTCAAAAGAGGTAACGATCTGATTAACTTTCATGCACGTGAGTTTACAAGGGAACTTGACAAGCTCTCGGGCGACATGCTTCTTACTGCGAATATTCCGCTTGGAGAAAATCTGGGGAATATGCATATTGAGACAGGCAAGGACTTTTCCGAGAAGGTAAGCCAGTCATTTCCGGAAAGAACAGCAGATCACCGTATCCTTGCAATCGCAGAGTGGGTCTGCAGTACAAATAAGGATAAGACTGTTGTACTTATCACCAAGGATATCAACCTCAGGATGAAGGCAAAATCGCTTGGCATCATTGCACAGGACTACGAAAACGACAAGGTTGCCAATATCGATGATCTGTATAAAGGAATCAGGGTGCTTGAGGGTGTTAATCAGGAAGCTATAAGCAAGCTTTATGAAGTCCCTGAAGGTGTGAGTCTTTCAGAATTCAATATCGAATCAAATCTGTCAGGTCACCAGTTTTTCATTATGAAAAATAACGGATCGAGCGCACTTGCACATTATAATCCTGTCAAACAAATTACTGAACAGGGTTATCAAACAGACCACCTACGGCATTGATCCGCGCAATGCAGAACAGACCTTTGCAATTGAAGCTCTGTCAAACCCTGATGTACAGCTTGTTTCACTGACAGGAAAAGCAGGAACCGGAAAAACACTTCTTGCACTTGCTGCAGCGCTGTCCCAGCACAAAAGATACAAACAGATCTTCCTTGCCAGGCCGATAGTTCCGCTTGCAAACAGGGATCTTGGATTTCTGCCCGGGAGATGTAAAGGAAAAAATGGATCCTTATATGCAACCACTCTATGATAATCTGACTGTTATCAAACATAAATTCAGCCATCAGAGTCCTGAATTCCTCAGAATCAATGACATGATGAAGGAGGAGAAGCTTGTGATCACTCCTCTGGCATATATAAGGGGCAGGAGTCTTTCAAGCATCTTTTTCATAGTTGACGAAGCACAGAATCTGACTCCGCACGAAATAAAAACAATTATTACAAGAGCCGGGGAAGGAACCAAGATGGTATTTACCGGAGATATTGAACAGATAGATTCACCATATCTTGATATAGCTTCAAACGGATTAAGCTATCTTGTCAGACAAAATGAAGGATCAGGACATTTTTGCACATGTGAACCTTGTTAAGGGAGAAAGAAGCTTCCTGGCAGAACTTGCAAGTAAACTATTATAAGCGCAGGGATGAGGGATGAGGGATGAGGAATGAAATAATTACAATACAAGATAAGAGCAAAAAGAAATAAGCTGAAAAATTATGAAAACAAAAACAATCCGCTTAACTGCATTTACAATTATTCTTCTCCTGGTTATTACAAATGTCACAGTCGCTCAGACAAAAGAAAAAAAGAGCAAGGGGAAAAAAACTGATAAGGCTGAAATCATCACGCTTTTCAATGGGAAAGATCTGGGGAACTGGGTATTCTATCTTAAAGGATAAACAGTTGATCCGGCCTCAGTTTTTACTGTGCAGGATGGGGTAATTCATATTTCAGGAAATCCATTCGGCTATATGCGTACAAAAGAGACATATTCTGATTACAGGCTGCATGTCGAATGGCACTGGCCTTCTGAAGCCACAAACTCCGGGGTATTTGTCCATGGTCAGACACCTGATACAATCTGGTTAAAATGTGTTGAATGCCAGCTGATGGCAGGAAATGCAGGAGATTTTGTTTGCATGAATGGCGCTGATATGACTGAAAGGTCTGACAAATCAACACCAATTGTAAGAAAAATGGCAGCCTCCTCAGAAAAACCTGCAGGAGAATGGAATACTATGGAAGTTGTCTGCAGCGGGAATACAATTGAGGTTTATGTAAACGGTGTTCTTCAGAACAAAGGAACAAGTGTGAATGTGAATAAGGGAAGCATATGCCTTCAGAGCGAAGGTAAGGATATAGAATTCAGGAATATATTTCTGACACCGCTTAAAAAATAATATGATCCCCGACAGGAAAAAAGTGGCATTTCATACTCTTGGCTGCAAACTAAATTTTGCCGAGACCTCCACTATATCCCGGTCATTTCCTGAAGACAGATTTGAAAAAGTGCCTGCAAGTTCAAAAGCTGACATCTATGTAATAAATACCTGTTCAGTGACTGATGCTGCTGACAGGAAATGCAGGCAGGCAATAAAGAAATTTACAACACTCTCTCCGGAGCCTTTATTGCAGTGGTAGGCTGCTATGCCCAGCTGAAACCGCAGGAAATTTCATCAATACCGGGTGTGGATCTTGTACTGGGAACAAATGAAAAATTTGATATTGCCGGATACCTTGAAAACTCCGGAAAGAAAGCAGTTGCCGAAGTGCATTCATGTGATCTCTCCTCAACCGACAGTTTCAACATCTCATATTCAATGGGAGACAGAACACGTTCATTCCTTAAGGTTCAGGATGGATGCGACTATGGATGTTCATATTGCACAATTCCAAAGGCACGGGGCCGAAGCAGGAACCCTGATATTGCAGGGCTGGTCAGGGAGGCCGAAAAAATAGCGGAAAGCGGTGTCAAGGAAGTGGTCCTGACAGGAGTAAATATCGGCGATTTTGGCAGGTCGACAGGTGAATCATTTGCCTCTCTTCTGTCTGAACTTATAAAAATAGATGGAATAGAAAGATTCAGGATATCATCAATTGAGCCAAACCTGCTTACCGATGAGATAATCAGGATGGCAGCTTTGAACGGAAAGATCCTTCCTCATTTCCACATACCCCTTCAGAGCGGATCTGATAAAATCCTGGCACTAATGAGAAGAAGATATAAACGGGAGGTTTTTGAGGAGCAGGGTCAGAATGATAAGGAAGGTTCTCCCTTTTGCCGGCATAGGGGCAGACATTATTGTGGGGTTTCCGGGTGAGTCAGATGCTGATTTTGAAGATACATTATCATTTGTAAAAGATCTGCCTCTCTCCTATCTGCATGTCTTTACCTTTTCTGAAAGACCCGATACTATTGCGGAAACACTTCCCGGTAAGGTGCAGTCTATCAGAAAAAGTCAAAAGAAGCAAAATCCTCATTGATCTTTCAGAAAAAAAAACACTCGGAATTTAACAGCATTGAATATCGGACAGATAACAGATGTACTTGTTCGAAAAAACAAGGATTGACGGACTAATCACCGGTTTTTCCTCAAATTATATCAGGGTTGAATATCCCTGGCAGGCAGGACTTGCAGGTCAGGTTAAAAAAGTTAAATTAAACGGCATATCCTCCATCCGGAAGGATGAGTATTGAACTAATCGATAAATAATGAATCTTAAAGATATCTGCAAAGGAATTGAAAAATGCTGCTGCTTGAAGCCGGCGCTTTTATAAGGCGGGAAGCTGAAGTATTTGATATTAACCGAAAGGAGAGAAAAGGATTGAATGACTTTGTCAGCTATGTTGACAAGGGAGCTGAAAAGCTTCTTGTCGAGAGATTGATCGCTATGTGCTGCCGGAAGCCGGATTTGTAACCGAAGAGGGTACCTCAACCAAAGGTAGGTGTAAGATATTGCTGGGTAATTGATCCGCTCGACGGTACAACAAATTTCCTGCATGGCTTCTATCCCCATGCTGTAAGCATTGGTCTGATGGATCATGATGAGGTTATTGCAGGGGTGGTTTACGAAATAGGAAAAAATGAAACCTTTACTGCATGGAAAGGCGGAGGGACCTGGCTGAACGGAAACCCGGTAAAGGTTTCAGATGTCACTACACTGGCCGACAGTCTCATTGCCACAGGACTGCCGTACAGTGATTTCAATCGTCTTGACCCTTACATGGAAAGCCTTGCTTACCTCTGCAGGCATGCCCAGGGAATCCGCCGACTGGGATCAGCTGCTACCGATCTGGCATATGTTGCCTGCGGAAGATTTGAAGGCTTTTACGAATATGGCCTGCATCCATGGGACATTGCAGCAGGAATGCTCCTTGTAAGGGAAGCCGGAGGACAGGTGAGCGATTTTTCGGGTAATGAAAAGAATCTTGGAGGTGAAGAGATTGTTGCAGCCTCAGGACAGGTCTTTTCTGAATTTCTTGAATGTGTAGGAAGATTCATACATAAATAATATTTATGGGAGCAATAGGGTATTATATTTTTTACGGAATCAACTGGGTTTTTACCCTGCTTCCCTTGCGTGTCCTTTACGTTTTTTCCGATTTCCTCTATCTTATTCTTTATTATGTAATTTCATACAGAAGGAAAGTTGTGGCTGAAAACCTCCGGAATTCATTTCCTGAAAAGAGTGATAAAGAGCTTAAGGCTATTGAGAAGAAATTCTACCGCCATCTGGCTGACCTGATGATTGAAATTCTGAAGCTCACTCACATGAGCAGGGAACAATCACTCAAACCGCATGACAATCACAAATCGTGAACTGCTTGAGCGGTTGTATGACGAAGGAAGAGACGTTATTGCGGTCATTGGACATTACAATAACTGGGAATGGCTCAAAAGCCTGATCTTTCACACAAGATTGCAGACAGTCTCGATATATAAGCCTCTGCAGAATAAAAGATTCGACAGGTTTCTTCTCGGCCTGAGAGAACGAGGAGGGCATGATCCTCACACCTATGTCGCTTATAATAAGAGAAATCATTGAAGCCAGAAAAAGTAACAGAAGATCAATATATTCATTTCTTACAGATCAGACACCACCAAGGGCAGACATAAAATACTGGACAACGTTCATGAATCAGGATACACCTGTTTATCTTGGAGTTGAAAAAATAGCCTCCAAATATGATATGGCGGTTGTATTTTTCAATGTTACAAAGATCAAAAGAGGGTATTACAATTATTGTCCTGAGCTGCTCTTTGAGCATACACAGGGCTTACCGGAGCATGAGATCACTGAAAAGCATGTAAGAAGGCTTGAAGAGATAATACGGGAAAAACCTGAATACTGGATCTGGAGTCACCGCAGATGGAAGCATAAGAAGCCTGCCGGAGCATGAAAACAGCTATAGTAATACTGAACTGGAATGGAATCGGATTTCCTGAAGATGTTTCTGGGAACAGTTGTCAGATATTCTGCAGGACCTGAAAATGAGGTTTATGTTGCCGACAATGGTTCAACAGACGGATCAGCAGCCTGGGTCTCAGAAAATTTCAGTGAGGTGAAGCTCATAATGCTTGACAAAAATTATGGATTTGCAGGTGGTTATAATCTGGCAATCAGTCAGGTCGACGCTGAATATATTGTCCTGATCAATTCTGACATTGAAGTAACAGAAGGTTGGCTTAAGCCACTGCTAGACTATATGGAAGAAAACAGCGATGCTGCTGCCTGTCAGCCAAAAATTCTTTCCTTCAACCGGAAGGATTATTTTGAACATGCCGGAGCTGCAGGAGGCTTTATTGATAAGTATGGCTATCCGTTCTGCCGGGGAAGGATCTTAAATATCGCGGAGAAGGATGAAGGACAGTACAACAATCAGGTTGATATATTCTGGAGCAGCGGGGCCTGCATGATGGTGCGCACTGAAGCATGGAAGAGATGCGGAGGTTTTGATGCCGATTTTTTTGCACATATGGAGGAGATCGATCTCTGCTGGAGATTCAATAAGGCAGGATATCGGACAGGGTTTATCCCTGGTTCCATCGTTTATCATGTCGGAGGAGGATCACTTGCCTATGACTCGCCTTATAAAATATATCTCAATTTCAGGAACAGCCTTTTTATGCTTTATAAAAATCTTCCGGATGAGAAGTTGGTCTCGGTCCTTTTCATCAAGAAGGCTCCTCGACGGACTGGCTGCACTGATCTTTCTTCTGACAGGAAGATTCAGCTATTTCAATGCTGTAGTGAAAGCGCATGTAAATTATTATAAAAGCCTCCCTGAACTCAAAAGAAAGAGGGAAAATGTGAAAAAACTGGGAGACGATAAAAGAGCAGGACTAATTTTGAACAAGAGCATAATTTATGAGTTCTATATTAAAGGCATTAAATATTACAGCAGCCTTTAAACAAAACCCAATTTTAACATGAAGCGATACCAGATGATTGTATTCTTTTCAATAGTTCTTACAATCTATTCCCTTGTAAATATTTATATCTATTACAAGGGATACCGGTCATTACCATTCCCTCCAGGAACACAGGCTCATTTATGCCTTTACTTTTTTTGTGCTTGCTGCGCTGTTCATAGCAGCCAAATTTCTTGAATCGAGACATTCATCCGTTATCACAGATATTCTAAATATTATAGGGGGTTTCTGGCTTGCCTTCATGCTTTATGGTTTTCTCTTTTTCCTTAGTATCAGATATTGTTTTATCAGGATTACGGATTTTTGGAATTATTGGAGGATGAGAATATCCTTATTTTCCGAAAATGGACATTCATTATTACAGTTTCAGCATCGGTGCTGCTTATTGCCGGTGGTTTTATAAATGCTGTAATACCGGTAGTCACAAGTTATAATATTGACATAAACAAATCTGCCGGAGGAAGTCAGGAATCTCCGGATTGCAGCAGTATCAGACATTCATCTTGGAAGCATAATAAGAAAAAGAAGTCTTAAAAAACTTTCAGGTATTCTGAATGATTTGCATCCTGATCTTGTTCTGCTTCTTGGTGATATTGTGGATGGTGAGCTGGGACCGGTGCTCAGGGGAGACCTTCTTCAGTACTTTACAATGCCCGAAGTGCACTGATGGTCTGTATGCAATAACAGGCAACCACGAATTCATTGGTGGTGGCAACCGCACAATTCCATATATTGAGAGTAAAGGGATCAGGGTGCTGAAGGATGAGATTGTCACTCTTGATGGCGGCATTCAGCTTGTTGGAAGGATAGACAGGGATTCATACCGGTTTTACCGAAAGGAGAGATTGTCACTTGATGCGCTTATGGCAAATGTCGATACTAGTCAAGCCGGTAATACTACTTGATCATCAGCCTTTCCATCTCAGTGAGATTGCAAAAAGCGGTGTTGATCTGCAGCTCTCAGGGCATACACACAATGGTCAGATGTGGCCGCTGAATTATATTACAGCAAGGATATATGAATTAAGTTACGGCTATCTGAAAAAGGGAAACACCCACTTCATAGTCTCCTCAGGATATGGTCTGTGGGGTCCCAGAGTAAGGTCGGGAAGCAGATCGGAAGTTCTTGCTTATAAATATAAACTTTACAGGGGCAGATCAGGTTAATTGAGCTTTTAAAGCAGATCATATACCCGTTCCAGTCCAATTCCTCTTGATCCTTTTATCAGAATTGTTTTCACCGTTAAGCGGTTCTTTTTTAAGATATTCTGAAAGAGCATTCACATCAGGGAATAGTTCAAAACCTGATTTTGCCGAAACGTTTATGAAAGTATTTCCCACAAGAAGTAGCTTTGTCCGGATTCAGTGATTTAAGCAGCTCAAGTATTTTTGCATGCTCTTCCTCGCTCTTCTCCCCCAATTCAAGCATATCACCAATAATGACTGCCTTTGATCCGGCATTTACAGAGGCAAATGATTCAATAGCCAGCTTCATACTTGAAGGATTGGCATTATATGAATCACAGATAAGAGTATTGCGGTCTGTTGTTTTAACCTGTGATCTGTTGTTTGCAGGCTGATAGTTTTCGACTGCTTCTGCAATATCCTTCATTTCAACACCGAAAAACAGTCCGGCAGCAATTGCCGCCTTCACATTTTCAAGGTTATACTTACCGAACAGGTTTGTATTAATATTATAGGTCTGATGCTGATATGATACTGAAACCTTAAGGTTGAGATCAGAAGCAATCAGGATTGACTATCAATTCAATACCTGTAGGATCTGAAAACGGGACAGCCCTGTTTATTATTCTGAATATTTTTTCGGCAAGCAAAGGGTTTTTGTCATTATAAAGAGCTATCCCATTCACTTTCCGCAGGTGTTCATACAGTTCTGTTTTTGCTCTTACAACACCTTCAAACGAACCGAAACCTTCAATATGGGCAGTGCCTATATTTGTAATAATCCCATAATCGGGTCTGGCGATAAGGCATAATGTTCTGATCTCTCCAATATGATTTGCACCCATTTCGATAATCATCATCTCAGTATCGGCTGGTGCAGATAATATTGTAAGCGGAACTCCGATATGATTATTCAGGTTGCCCTGGGTATAGTGCACCTTTAGTTTTTTCGACAATAATAGCTGCAAGCAGTTCCTTTGTTGTTGTTTTGCCGTTTGTTCCTGTAATTGCAAGCACAGGGACATTCAGTTCTTTTCTGTAATGTGAGGCAAGTGCCTGAAGTTCAAAGAGACAGTCATCCACCAGGATTGTCTTTTCAGTCTCAAAAAGCGGATCATCGATAACTGCATATGAGGCACCTTTTTCAAGAGCTTCAGCAGCATATTTATTCCCGTTGTAACTCTCACCCCAGAGGGCAAAGAAGATCTCGCCATTCTTCACAGTCCTGGAATCAGTGGCTACTCCTTTTGATTCTTTAAAAAGCTGGTATAAGCAGTTCTGTTTTCATGTTTTAAAAAAATGCCTCATTATGGTTTCATAATGAGGCTTATTTTTAATTTGAATATTCTGATTAAAGACCCGAGGGACTACCAACCCTGATCATTGCGCACCTGAATCCGATATCATCACGTGAACTTTCCTGATCAAGGAATCGTCTTGTTGAAGGATTCAGCCAGTATGCCCTGTCTTTCCATGATCCGCCTTTATATACGCGGGCATTATCATTTATAAGAGTTACGAAATCACTATTTTGTTTTGAATCATCCTGGGCATACATTCTCTGAGAACCTTTTTTATTATCTTCTGTTACCCAGTCCGGACCATCAGTTATTGCTGACATCAGGTCTCCATCCCTGTAATTCCTGTAATCACCTTTCTGATAATTGTACCTGTTGGCAACATCAGTATCCTTAACAGTATCGACAATAAGCCGGCCGAGCCTGTCTTTTGCAACTACCGCGCCATTGGCATCTCTTTTAAGATCGGTATAAACGTTACCTCTGAACGGATTGAAACCATCAACATCTTCATTTGTAAGAGGACGGTAAACATCCTGAACCCATTCATTAACATTACCTGCCATGCAATACAAGCCATAATCATTTGGCCAGTATGATTTAACATCGGTTGTTATGCTTCCATTATCGTTCAGGCTTCCTGCAACTCCCATCATATCGCCTCTTCCACGGACAAAGTTAGCCATCATCTCACCCCTGTTTTTTGAAGAGGCATTTCTGACGTTATGTCCATCCCATGGATATATTCTTCTTTCATAAACTCTTTCTTCAAAGGTATTTCCCCTGAGAGCATAAGCTGCAAATTCCCATTCTGCTTCTGTTGGCAGCCTGTAGGCTGGCAAGAAGGATTCCGTCTTCAAAGTTTGTACGTCGTTCAGTCTGATTCGGATTAAGACTTTCACGAAGCTGGTTTACAACACCTTCATATTGTCCGGCAAGATAAGCTTCAGTATTGAAGTTTTTCTCATTCAGCTGATTCGGATCAGGATTAAGTTCGCCCTCATCAATAAGAAGCTGTTCATTTACCCTGTCGGTTCTCCAGAGGCAGTAGTCGTTGGCCTTAAGCCAGCTGACTCCAACAACAGGATAATTATTATATGAAGGGTGTCTGAAATAATACTGAACATAGGGATCATTAAATCCCATAGGGCTTCTCCAGACAAGTGTATCGGGAAGAGCTCTTCTGAATACTTCCGGATAATCTTTATAAACCCTGCGCAGCCAGAACAGATATTCACGGTAATCAACATTTGTAACCTCTGTTTCATCCATATAAAATGATGATACAGTAACAGTTCTTGGTTTATTATTCCAGTCATACATAACATCCTGCTGAACCTGTCCCATTGTAAAACGACCTCCTTCAATAAGAACCAGACCGGGACCTGTCTTCTGTTCAGCTCCAAGAGCTACCTCAAATCCGCCATTATCAGGATTGTTATAATCCCAGCCTGTTGTTGAAGAAACATTTGAATCACCCTTCTTTTTTGAAGAACATGATACAAGAAACAGGAAAGCAACTAAAATAATCGAAAAGGCTCTGAATTTATACATAACTCCTTTAGTTTTATGGCTTTTAAGAATATTCAAATATAATAATTTTAACCAAAACACTTTTTCAAACATCAAATATAACTACAATTTAGGAAAATTTATTGTTTTGAATGCTTTTCTTTTTTCAACATTATTTAAACTGAAAGCAAGTCCCACCTGATGCAGAAGCGACATTGGCAGCAGACTGTTGCCGGTTATTGCATTAAAAAGGTAGTTGTAATAAACTGTTACAAGACTGAAATTAAATGAAAAACCGGACTGGATATTTATATTCTTCCCGTTATCTCCATAAAGCACTGGCATTTATTGCAAGATGCCTGCCTTCAAGAGCTGCTCCGGCACCTGTGAAAAAATAATCTCCCTGCTGTACTGCAAGTATAAGCGGCTCAATTTTCATGCTTCCGGAGGCTGACAGATTCAGATCTGCTGAAAGATTCAGTGAATATTTTCTTCTTATCCTTTCAGTTGAAATTGCAGAGGATGACAATTCCGGTTCGGAAAGATGATTGACTGCAAATCCGCCGGCCAGTTTTCCTGAGATAACAAGGAATCCTGCCCCAACATCAAAGACTGTTTTTCCCCTGTCTATCCAGCAACCTCTGAAGTAGGGAAAGTGACTCCTCCAACCGGATCGATCTGGTCAGGCAGAACTGCATTCCCGAAGTTATACCCCCTGTGAAACACAGAAGCCGTAAGTCCGGCATTGATAAACAGGTCATTGCCTGCCTGCAGAAAATATGCATATGAAAAGCCTCCCCTTAAATCATTTATTATCCCTCCAAGATAATCCTCAGACATGTAAAATGCTGCTCCTCCATGCAGACCGGGAAAATATGAATCATATGAAAGATAGACCGAATTCAGGTCATAACTGTTCCCCGGATAGTAATTCAGATATGACAATCTCAGCACTCCATCACCTTCGCTTCCCGACAAGCCGGGATTGTTCATCAGCAGCATCTGGTAAGCGGGGCCCGATCTTAAACCCTGACCACCTGCTGCATATGCAGTCGAAATAATGATTATCAGGAGTATAACAGGTTTCTTTAACATATCAGAAGGGCTGCAATATCAACGTGTGGCTGTCGTTATTATTATATATTGTAACAGGATACAAAAAAACAAATTTAGTTAGCAAACAGAAAGCACATTTATATCTTTGTCAGGATTAATGATAAAATTATATAAAATACTGACTATTTTCCTGTTGCTGCCTGCAATTTAATCTTTCGGGTCAGATACCTGCAGAAAGTTCCGTACTGTCGAAAGGCAAATGGTTCAAAATTGCAGTTACTGAAGATGGAATTTACAGGATCGACTATTCCCGGCTGAAACAGCTTGGACTTGAAAATCCTTCCTATCCGCTAGATCTACAGTAACAATCAGGGACAGCTATCCTATTATAATGATGATCCGAAACCTGATGATCTGAAAGAGTCAGCAATTTACCTCTCAGGAGACGATAATGAACTGGACGAAGGGGAATACCTGCTTTTCTTCGCAAGAGGCACCGGCAGATGGATCTTCAATTATGAAACAGGGGAATACAATTATCTCAGACATAATTATTCTGATACTGCATTCTATTTCATCACTTCCGGCAATGCCCCGGGGAAGATAATTGCTTCCTTTACACCTCCCTCAGAACCAGCAGGCTATTCATCGTCTGAATCCGATGCACTTTACATTCATGAAAAAGATCAGGTTAACCTTATCAAATCAGGACGTGAATGGTTTCAGCGTATATCAGAAATAACGATTGATCCGGGATTTACTGATATTGTTGTCTCTGAAGGTATTGAATACAATCTGAGGGTGGCTGCAAGATCGGCCTCTCCGACACTTTTCACACTCTCTGAAGGATCTGTCCCTGCGAAAAAGCGTACAGGTACCGCCGGTCAATCTGTACAATACAACAGGAACCTATGCTGAAATCTCGGCATCAGCCGGGAAAACTGATGTGAGCTCTTCATCACCTGTATTCAGGGTAAAATTTGACAACAATGGCGAACAGGGAGCTTACGGATGGCTCGATTATCTGCAGATCAAAGCAAGAAGATCAAATATCTTCAGCGGAAAAACAACCCTTTTCTCCGATTCGAAATCAGCAGGCAAGGCTGACTGAATTCACTATCCGAAGTAAAATAAATAATCCTGTTATCTGGGATGTTACCGATCAGTTCAATGTAACAAATATTCAATACAACAGGTCAGGTGAAGACAATAAATTCAGATTCGGCGGCGACTCCTTAAAAACCTTTGCTGTTTTTACTCCTGATAAAGCGCTTACACCTGTAATTAAACCTGTGAGCCATAGCTAACCAGGATCTTCATGCTTCCGGCCCTGCTGACATGATAATAATTACTCACCCGCTCTTCATTGAATATGCTGAGAAGCTATCTGTCATTCATTCAGAAAATTCAGATCTGATTTCACTTGTTGTAACTCCTGAACAGGTATATAACGAATTTTCAGGAGGCATTCCGGATATATGTGCATTAAGAAATTTTATAAGAATGAAATACCTCCGGCAGAAAGGCACTCTTCATCCCCTGAAATACCTTCTGCTTTTCGGCGACGGCTCATATGAGAACAGAACACCTCCTCCGTCAAACCCAAGTTATATCCCGACCTATCAGTCACAAAACTCAAATATTTAGCACCGCTTCATTCACCTCTGATGATTTCTACGGATTGCTTGAAGATGGTGAAGGGGAATCTGAAGGCACTGAGGATATTGGCATCGGACGACTGCCTGTTTCAGATACGGCAGAGGCCGGGTGTGATGATCACAAAAATCAAAAAATATCTCGACCCTTCTTTCATGGGAGACTGGAAGAATATTGTATGCCTGAGTGCAGATGATGAAGATGGAAACGCACATATGTCAGATGCTGAAGGACTCGCGGCCATCCTTCGGGATAGTGTTCCTTTCATCAATGTGGAGAAGATCTATCTGGATGCCTACAAGGAGATCACATCTGCCAACGGACAGATCATATCCGGATGTAAATAAAGCAATAAATGCACAGATAAATTCAGGCTGTCTCATTTTCAATTATGTCGGACACGGAAATGAAAATGGGCTGGCTCATGAGAGAGTTGTAAAAACGGAAGACATAAACTCATGGAACAATGGAGGCAGACTGCCGCTTTTCATCACAGCAACCTGTGAATTCAGCCGGTTCGATGATATGGAGATCAACATAATATCCGGACAGATGACCGGCAAGGACCTCAGCCGGAGAAATGGTCCTCCTGAATAAAGAACGGAGGAGGAATAGCATTGATGTCAACCACAAGACTTGTCTATTCTGCTCCGAATTATACACTGAACAGGAATATTTTCGATTGCGCCTTCGATATTGACGAAGAAGGCAACCCTTTAAGTCTTGGAGATATTATCAGAATTGCAAAAAACAGAACAGGCGACGGACCGAATAAAAGAAACTTTACCCTTCTTGGAGATCCTGCATTGAAGCTTGCGTTTCCATGGCACGGGAATATTGTTACAGACTCAGTGAACAGTGTTTCCGTTTCCGAAGGGACTGATACTCTTAAGGCGCTTTCAATGATCACAATAGCCGGTCATCTTGAAGATCAGAAAGGAGCAATGATGAACACTTTCAACGGTGTGGTTTCCCCGGTAGTATTCGACAAGGCAAACAAGATAAAAACACTTGCAAATGATGGTGGCGAGATAATGGAATTCGACCTCCGCAACAACATCATCTTCAGTGGAAAAACGATGGCATCAGACGGAAGGTTCAGGTTTACATTCATTGTACCCGAGAGATATTGACTATACATTCGGAAATGGTAAAATAAGCTATTATGCAAGTGACGACAGTGAAGATATGTCCGGATATTTCTCCGGCCTGGTTGTCGGAGGTTTCTCCGATGAAACAATTATCAGACAATGAGGGTCCTGAAATAAAGCTCTTCATGAATGACACTCTTTTCAGGAATGGAGGAATAACAGGTAATAATCCTACACTGCTTGCGCTTATTGAAGATAAAGTCAGGAATAAATACAACCGGAGCTGCAATTGGACATGATCTGACAGGGTTTCTTGATGACGACCGGGACGGATCATTTATCCTGAACGGATTTTTTGAAAACGATTTCGATAACTATACAAAGGGCAGGGTCTACATATGACCTTGGTTACCTGAGTGAAGGAAAACATACAGTAACAGTCAGGGTATGGGATAATTCAAATAATTCATCGGAGGCATCACTTTCTTTTTATGTTGAAGCGGAGGAAAAATTCATCCTCCGAAACCTCATTAATTATCCCAATCCTTTTTCAGGTGAAACCAGAATAAGTGCAGGTCATAACCGGCCTGATGAAAAGCTTGATATCACAATCAATATTTTCAGTCTTGATGGCAGAATAATCAGAATACTAAAAACTGAGTGAAATATCATCAGGTTATGTACTTTCGCCAGTTATATGGGATGGCGCCCTTGAAGGAGGAAGAAGGGCGGGAAGGGGTGTTTACCCTTACTCTGTAACTGTTATAACAGGAAGCGGAGAAACAGCAATTGCCTTTGGAAGGATGATCATTTTATAATAATTATACAATATAACAGTTAATTATTAGTTAATAAAAGAAAACTATACGTTCATCACTGATATGTTGAATATAATCAAAATCACACCTTTAATTGAGCCAGTAATTGATAAATATATGGTAAATTGGTGTAATTTTGTATAATCCTAAATAGAAAAACAATGAAGAAAGCTGCCCTTGCAATATTGATATTTCTGGTTTTAGCTTCCGGAAATACCAGGTTGTACTCACAAGATGATCTTAATCCGATCCAGACAGTCGTACCATTTCTTACAATAGCTCCCGATTCCCGGGCAGGAGGTATGGGTGATGCCGGCGTAGCCACATCTCCTGATGTCTACAGCATGCACTGGAATCCTGCTAAATTCGCATTCATAAAAGGGAACGGTGGAGTTGGTTTATCATATACACCCTGGCTCAGAAACCTTGTACCGGATATAAATCTGGCCTATCTGTCAGGTTATTGGAGAATCGACAGCAAACAGGTCGTTAGCGCAAGTCTTATTTACTCTTCACTTGGAGATGTCCCGTTTACAGATGATTTTGGTAATCTTGAAAGAGTATTCAAACCAAACGAATTTGCTATGGATGCTGCCTACTCAAGGCTCTTCACCGAACACTTCTCCGGAGGTGTTGCATTCAGATTCATATATTCAAACCTTACAGGAGGATCATACTCAGGAGGTGCAGCCACAAAACCGGGAACATCATTTGCTGCAGATATTTCAGGTCTTTACCAGAACGACATGAATCTCTTCAATAAAGACGGGTTATGGGGACTTGGTTTTAATTTCTCGAATATCGGAACAAAAATGACCTATTCGGACCAGAAGGTAGCTGACTTTATCCCGATGAATCTGCGTGTAGGAACCTGCGGGTTCATTATATCTTGATCCGCACAATAAGCTGACTCTCACTCTCGACCTCAATAAACTGCTTGTTCCGACACCTCCGGTATATGACACAGACGGGAATATTACAGATGGAATGGATCCGAACGTTTCGGTTCCGGTTGCCATGATACATTCATTTTATGATGCACCGGGTGGTTTCAAGGAGGAGATGCATGAAATTCAGTATGCCATTGGGCGCTGAATACTGGTATAATGAGCAGTTTGCTGTAAGAACCGGATACTTCCATGAAAATGAAACCAAGGGAAACAGAAAATACTTTACAGTAGGAGCCGGTTTTAAGCTTAATATCTTTGCCCTCGACTTCTCATATCTGATCCCGACCGCTCAGAATAATCCTCTTGCCAGAACATTGCGCTTCTCTCTTGCATTTGATTTCAGCAGTCCGAAAGAGCGAGTCCAAACCAAAAGGATGAAAATCAGGATAGGCCAGGGAATAGATTTCCACCGCCTTGAAAAAGATCTGAACCTATGGCTCGGAGGAGTACATATCCCATCTGAAAAAGGGTTGTGTTGCTCACTCCGACGGAGATGTACTGCTACATGCAATTTGTGATGGGCTGCTTGGGGCAGCAGGACTAAGGGATATCGGATATTATTTCCCCGACAGCAGTGCCGAATTCAAGAACATCGACAGTAAAATACTTCTCGGACGAACCATTGGTCTGATCAGGGAAAGAGGTTATGTAGATTATAAACATAGACAGTACCGTTTGCCTCGAGAAACCAAAAATCTCATCTTTTATACCTCAGATGAAGAACGCGATTTCTGAAATTGCAGGAACAGATCCGGATGATATCGCAATAAAAGCCACCACTACCGAAAAACTGGGATTCACAGGAAGAGAAGAGGGAATAATGGCTATTGCAGTAGTTCTTCTTTCCGGAAAATGAATCAATAACCGATAATTATTCAGGCATGGAAAAAACAACCCTGGTTCTTGGAGCGAGTGCAAAACCTGAAAGATTCTCATACGATGCAGTCAGAAGCCTTCAGAGAAATAATATTCCTGTTATTGCTATAGGAAGAAGAGATGCAGACCTTGGAGACATAAAAATATCAAAAAAATTCCCCGAGTGAGCTACCGGCATACATACTGTAACACTTTATATGTCGGCAGCAAATCAGAAAGAATTCTACAGTTCAATTTTCGCTCTCAACCCGAAAAGAATCATTTTCAACCCTGGAACGATCAATCCGGAACTTGCAGATATGGCAAGAAAAAAAGGGATAGAAGTAGTTAATGACTGTATGCTTGTTATGCTGAATAAAGGGATATTCTAAAAATGATTCCTACTCCTTTTGCCGGCACGGATTTGTAATCCGTGCCAATATTATTTCATATTTAAAAAGTTAATAATCAAGATTATACAAGCACGGATTGCAAATCCGCGCTAACGGAGCACCTTGAACCTTGAACCTGAACCTTGAACCGATTAATCACCCCCCAGAGCCTCATCGATAACTTTGTCATCAGCAATAAAGGGAACTGTCACAACCAGACCGGGTGTTCTTTCCATTTCCCGTTTCAGTGTAAACATGGCCTCCTTGTTTCTGGCCCAGCTCCTTCTTGCAATACCATTATTTACATCCCAGTGAAGCATCATCCTGAGCTTTCCTGTCGGTTTCGGCTGATCCGTCAAGCATCATTCCGAAGCCTCCGTTAATTACTTCACCCCATCCGACTCCTCCCCCGTTATGAATCGATACCCATGTTGCCCCCCTGAAAGAGTCACCGATCACATTATGCACCGCCATATCGCTTGTGAATTTTGAGCCATCATAAATATTTGAAGTCTCCCTGAATGGGGAATCGGTTCCCGAAACATCGTGATGATCGCGTCCGATAACCACCGGTCCGGAAATTTCCCCCTTTGCGATTGCATGATTGAATGCAGCTGCAATGGCTATCCTGCCTTCCGAATCAGCATAAAGGATCCTGGCCTGCGACCCAACGACAAGCCTGTTGCCGGGATGCCTCCCTTATCCAGTGAATATTATCCTCCAGCTGCATCTTTATTTCAGGCGGAGCTATGGCAGCCAGCGCTACAAGCTGTTCAACAGCAATCCTGTCAGTTACTGCCAGATCGGCAGGGTTGTTTGAACAACAGATCCATCTGAAAGGTCCGAATCCGTAGTCAAAACAGACAGGTCCCATAATATCCTGCACATATGATGGATACCTGAACTCCCCGTCAGGTCTCAGAACGTCGGCACCAGCCCTGGAAGCCTCCAGCAGAAAGGCATTTCCATAATCAAAGAAATAGGTACCCTGACTGGTGTGCCTGTTTATAGCATCAACCTGTCTTCTGAGTGACTGACAGACTGCCTTCTCTGAATCTTTCCGGATCTTCAGCCATCATAGAATTCGATTCCTCAAAACTGTATCCTGCAGGATAATAGCCTCCTGCCCAGGGATTATGCAGCGAAGTCTGATCAGAACCCATATCAATTTTAATCTTCGCATCAGCAAATTTCTCCCATACATCCACTATATTGCCTTCATAAGCTATTGAAACTATCTTATCTGAAGCCATTGCCTCCTTCACACGTCTGACCAGTGTTGTAATGTCGCTGTAGACCTCATCTACCCATCCCTGGTCGTATCTGGTACGGATAGCCTTTGGATTAACCTCCGCCACAACTGAAATTACACCTGCAATGCTGGCAGCCTTTGGTTGTGCCCCGGACATACCTCCAAGACCGGATGAAACAAAAAGGCCGGGTCCTGTCTTATTGCCTGATTTACTGAACATCCTCCGGGCATTGAGTATAGTAATAGTTGTTCCATGAACTATACCCTGTGGTCCGATATACATATATGAACCGGCTGTCATCTGACCATACTGTGACACTCCAAGGGCATTGAATTTCTCCCAGTGATCCTGTGAGGAATAATTTGGTATTACCATGCCATTTGTCACAACCACTCTCGGGGCATCGCTGTGAGACGGAAAAAGTCCGAGAGGATGTCCTGAATACATTACAAGTGTCTGTTCATCTGTCATTTCAGAAAGATACTTCATTGTAAGCCTGTATTGTGCCCAGTTCTGAAAGACTGCCCCGTTGCCTCCATAGGTGATTAAGCTCATGCGGATGCTGGGCCACTGCATTATCAAGATTGTTTGAGATCATAAGCATCACAGCGGCTGCGCTTCTGCTGCGATGTGGATAATCATCGATACTCCGGGCCCTGATCTCGTAATCAGGTCTGAACCTGTACATATAAATCCTTCCGTAATCTGAAAGTTCCTGCGCAAATTCAACTGAAAGAAGAGAATGAAATTTTTCCGGAAAATATCTCAGTGCATTTTTTATCGCAAGTTTTTTTTCGGAAAGACTGAGCATATTCTTCCGTTTCGGGGGATGATTCAGACTGGTGTCATAGGGTTTTGAATCGGGTAGTTTGTCAGGGATTCCCTCGCATACAAGTCTTCTGAATTCGGATATTTTCATAATCATTGCTGAATTATGGATGTAAAGTTAGAAAAAACAAGAAAGCTGACCCTGTCTGAGTCAGCTTTCTTGTTTTGAGAAGGCTCATGTTAAATATGACCTTCCTTTATAATTTCATCATCGACAAGTATCCTGCCGCAATATTCACAAACAATAATTTTCTTTCTTGATTTGATATCAAGCTGTCTCTGAGGCGGGATCTGGTTGAAACAACCTCCGCATGCATCTCTCTGCACTGGAACAACTGCGAGACCATTACGTGCATTGGCACGGATTCTTTTATACGCTGTGAGCAGGCGGTCTTCAATTATCTCTTCAATTGTTTCAAGTTTCTTATACAACCCCTCCTCCTCTTTCTGAGTATCTGAGATAATTTCATCAAGCTCTGATTTCTTATTGTCAAGATCTGCTTTACGTTCTGAAAGAGTAAGTTCAGATTCATTGATCACAACCTTTTTTTCATCAATCTGAAAATTGAACTCCTTGATCTTCTTATTGAAAAGTTCAATCTCGAGATTCTGGTATTCAATTTCCTTTGAAAGAGAATCAAATTCCCTGTTATTTCTTACATTTTTCTGCTGTTCTTCGTATTTCTTTATAAGAGTTTCAGCATCAGTAATCTCATTATGCTTCTTTGAAACTGATTTTTCAAGGTTTACGACCTCATCCTTCAGATTGCCCAGCCTGGTTTCAAGTCCTGCAATTTCATCCTCCAGATCCTGAACCTCAAGAGGCAATTCACCTCTTAGTGTTTTTATTTTATCAATCTCTGAATCAACCAGCTGCAGGCTATATAATGCTCTTAGTCGCTCTTCTACAGAAATTTCAGACTCATGTGATTTTACTTTTTCCATTGTTACAAATAATTAATCGGATTTGTATTTGTTTCTGAAAACCGGACTGCAAATTTAGGGAATTTTTTGATAATTAGATCGTATAAAATCTCTGTAGTGAATTTTTCGCTTTCAAAATGTCCTGCATCGACAAGAAGTATTGTGTTTAAAGCATCAAAAAAGTTATGATATTTTACATCGGCTGTCACAAAAGCATCAGCTCCGGCACCTATTGCATTACTTAATAACGATGCTCCCGAGCCTCCGCAGAGTGCAACTTTTTTTACCGGACGTCCTGTCGGATCAGAATATCTTATTCCTTCTGCATCAAACTGAGCGGAGACAAGCTTCAGGAAATCAACTTCACTGATCGCCTGATCAAATTCCCCCAGACAGCCCAGACCGGCTTCAATATTATCATTTTCGAGAGGGTAAAGATCATATGCAACTTCTTCATATGGATGAGCATCAAGAAGCGCTTTGATGACCCCTGTTTTGAGATGAGAAAAAAGTACAGTCTCGAACCTGATCTCATTTTCGAAATGGATCTTTCCAATGTCTCCCACAAATGGATTTGCATTTTCTCCTGCCCTGAAACTGCCTTTTCCTGACAAGAGTGTATCCACATTGATCATAGTTACCGATAACCCCTGCACCTGCCTCAAATATAGCACTGCGTACTTTTTCAAGATGCGGTTCAGGGATAAATGTAACAAGTTTAAGCAACCTGTTCTTTAAAGGCACAAGAACCCTTACATTTCTGAGATTCAGCTTTGAAGCCATCTTTCTGCTGACACCAAATCCGGCAGTATCAAGATTCGTATGTGCTGAATAGATTGCAATATCTTCCTTTATTGACCGTGCAAGTATTCTTTCGGTGTAAGTGCCGCCGGTAATTTTTTTTATGCCGCCGAAGATTAAGGGGTGATGGGAAATGACAAGATTGCAGCCTTTGGCTGCAGCTTCCCTAATCACCTCCTCAGTCACATCAATTGTCAACAGGGCAGAGGAGATCTCTGTTTCAGGTAATCCTACCTGTAATCCTGAATTATCGTAACCTTCCTGGAAGGAGAGCGGGATTACAGTATCGAGATATTTACAAAGTTCTGAGAGTCTCATATCTTCACTTCTCTGTGACACTCTGTGCCTCCTATGTGATCCTCTGTGTAAGTTCTTTTTTGATTACACAGAGAACCACAGAGATAAGCACAGAGTTGCACAGAGGTTTTATTACATATTATCTTTTATATCCAGAAGCATTGCTTTGATCTTCTGAAGCGATTCGGCTATCTCAAACTTATGATCAGTCTCATCCCACTTTTCCGAAAGCTTCTTCTTTGTCCCTGCAAGTGTCATCCCTTCCTCCTTTACAAGATGATGGATTATCCTCAGGTTTTTAATATCTTCCGGAGTGAAAAGCCTGTTTCCCTTTTTGTTCTTCATTGGCTTCAGTATCTCGAACTCATTTTCCCAGAAACGAACTGTTGAGATGGGAACATCAAGCATTTCAGATACTTCGCCTATAGAATAATAGAGCTTTTCGACTTTTTTTTCCTTGTATGGCATAGACAACTATTTATAAGATATTTCACCATTCTCCGAGAGATTTATTGATGCATCCGGAAAATCAGCAGCCATCAGATCACGGATTTTATTGATCACTCTCCCGGTCATAATCATATTTAACTCCACCCGGCCAGGGCTGATAAACCGGAATAATTCTGCCTGACAGGAATCTGCCCGAATAATCCACACTGATCTTTACTATCGGAGCAAGTCCGTTTGGCCCTGCCAGATTTATATGACCATATGTGCAGAAATTTCCCATGCTGTAACTTATAAAACGATCTTTATAGACCTCGATAGCTGCGGGTTACATGTGGTCCGTGACCAAAGATTATATCAGCTCCGTTGTCGATCATTGTATGTGCAAAATTATAGACATCGCCGCTGTTCTCACCGTGAAAAATTTCTGTTGTTTTAGGCACATGCTGAAAATCAGCACCTTCAGCTCCTCCATGAAAAGATACGATGACAATATCACAGGTATCCGAAAGCATCTTCACAATTGAAGCAGCATTTTCAAGTATCATTCAGATTTACTGTTCCTGCAGTTTGGTGCAAAGGCGCAGAAACCATAAAGAATTGAATCTTTTCTGAAAATTGACCAGGGGTGTTCCACAAGACCGGCATAGTTTATACCCACTGAATCGAGAATATGTTTGGTTCTTGTTCTGCCGGCGTACGCCAAAATCGCCGAAATGATTATTTGCCACGCTAAGAATATCAAATCCGGAAGAGGTAAGGGCAGAAACATAACGTTCAGGCATCCTGAAAAGATAGCATACTGTTGTATCCCTGCATTTTTTCCATGGGTCTCCCCTGTCCAGAAATGATCCTTCAAGATTTCCGAAAGTAATATCCGAGGCTGAGAGAGTATCTGCCACATTCTCGAGCAATAAATAGGGATTATCATGTGGAGGCAGACGCTTCGGATCAGGAAATGCAGATCCGAGCATAATGTCGCCGACACCGGTGATAACTATTTTCCTGGCTGGAGAGATGCTGTCAGGGGCTGAATATGTATCAGAAATATGCCGATGTTGCAGAAAATGCAGTTATTAAAACTATTCAGAAAAATTAATGATATCAGAATCAGCCTGAGGTATCTGGTCATAATATATATTAAAAAAGCTTAATCAAAAGACTGTCCGGTTTTGGATGCAATCTCAATCATTCTTTCATATTCGGCAGGAGAAAGATCTTCAAAATAATAGTTGACCGGATCAACATTCACACCATTAAGCTTAATCTCATAATGCAGGTGATTGGCTATTGAAGTTCCTGTATTGCCAACAAATCCGATCACATCTCCCCTCTGTACTTTCTGTCCGACCCTGACATTAAAATTGCTCAGGTGAGCATAAATACTTGAGTATCCAAAACCATGATCAATAACAATATTTTTCCCCAGGCCTCTCTGTGATGACTGAACTGCTGCAACAACACCATTTCCGGTTGCATATACATCTGTTCCTGACGGAGCGGTGAAATCCATTCCATAATGGAATTTGATAATTTTATAAATAGGATGAATCCTCAGTCCAAAACCTGAAGCAATACGGGTCAGATCCTTACCGGAAATTGGAATTATAGCAGGTACCGATCTGAGCATCTCCTCCTTGTTCTTTGGCAAGACTCAATCAGATCATCAAATGATTTGGACTGTATATAAACCTTCTTCCTGATCTTATCGAGCCTGTTGATAGTTTCAATTACAAGGTTTGAATTTCTGTATCCCTCAAGCGATTTATACCTGTTCACACCGCCTACACCACCCTCCCTGAGTGTGACAGGAATAGGTTCTGCCTCAAAAATTGTCCTGTAAAGATTATCATCGGTTTTCTGAAGATCATCAAGAACATTTTCAATATTCCCCATCTCCCTGTTGATCAGATCATATTGAATTGTCAGTTGTTGTACTTCGCGTTCAAGAGCTTTTTCCTTGGGAGAATCGAAAAAGGCTGCAAAAACTATCCAGTAGAGTACGGCTATAAGCACTGAACCGATAAAATAAGCCAGAAACCTCAACAGCAATTCCCCGATGCCAAGTCTTATCCTGTCAAAGCTGAGTGATTCCGGATTAAATTTATATTTTGTTGGTGGCATAATTCGGCAAAGATAAATCAATTCTGAAAATTATGAAAATCGCAGGGCCGGTTGATGGGAAAATCAGGGAATGAAGTAACGACTAAGTTCAATCTATCTGAATTTTGACTTTGATCCGAGTGCCTGGATCATATCATTATACTCCTCTACAGAAATATCATTATTGAAGAAGTTCACCGGGTTTTTATGTTCTCCGAACTGGTCGATCTGGTAATGCAGATGAGGTCCGGAGGATGTTCCTGTATTTCCGCTTAGTCCGATCAGATCTCCCCTTTTTACATTTGTTCCCTTTGAAACCTTGATCTGGCTAAGATGTCCGTATGTAGATTGAAGTCCATATCCGTGATCAATAACAATATAATTCCCGAATCCGCCGGAATTCCATCCTGATTCAATAACAGTTCCGTCGCCGGTTGCATAAACATCTGTTCCGTAAGGCACAGAAAAATCCTGACCGTAATGCATCCTGGGCGTTCCAAACACAGGATGAATTTCGCGGAATTTGAATCCGTCACCAAGACGATATTTAACATCTACAGGACTTATCAGTGGCTGGTGATCTACTTCCCTCTTCCATTCAACCGCCATTTCGCCTATTGATTTAAATGATTCATTCTGAATATTGGCCTGATTCTTTATCTCCTCAATCTTTGTCCTGTATGAAATAAGAAGATCAGAATTCATGTATCCTGTAAGATCACGAAATCTGTCAACACCTCCAGTACCGGCTTTTCTGTATGATTCCGGAACACTGTCCATATCAAGTATCGGACGATATCTTCTGTCATCTGACAGTCTGAAACTGTTCAGCGAAGCAACTGAATTATCAAGCTGCCTTCCAATAATTGAATACTGAAGCTTAATATTTTCAAGCTGCATGTGTAAGAAGCTTCTCCTTTGGAGAGCCAAAAACGCTTCTGAAAACAAAACCGTAAAACATGGATATTACAACAGACACTGCACCCCACAATAAAATGCGGAATATCTTCACTTTCCATGGCATTCTTACCTGCTTGAACTGCAGATCAGAAAGGTCAAGGACGTATTTTCTGTTACGTGGCAAAGGCAGACAGTTATTGAATTTTTATTTTAGTAACCGACAAATCTAAACCAAATAAACTAATTTTACAAGCCAATTTTAAGGTTTATTTAATTAACGCAATGATTATTAATATGAAGGCACAGGAACTGAGGCAGTTGTTTTTTGAATTTTTCGAATCGAAAGGTCATAATATAGTGCCGTCTGCACCGATGGTTGTCAAGAATGATCCTACCCTGATGTTCACAAATGCAGGGATGAATCAGTTCAAGGATATTTTCCTGGGCAATCAGCAGCCTGTAAATAAAAGAGTCGCAAACTCCCAGAAATGTCTCAGGGTATCAGGCAAACATAATGATCTTGAAGAGGTCGGTCATGATACTTACCATCATACAATGTTTGAAATGCTTGGCAACTGGTCATTCGGTGATTATTTTAAAAAAGAGGCAATTGAATGGGGATGGGAACTTCTTGTCAAAAGACTTGGAATCCCTGAAGACAGGCTGTATGCCACAGTGTTTGAAGGAAGCAAGGAGGATGGCGTTCCACGCGATGATGAAGCTTTTGCATACTGGGAGAAATGTTTTTCAAATCCTGAAGGAAGGATCATTGAAGGATCAAAAAAAGATAACTTCTGGGAGATGGGAGAAACCGGTCCATGCGGTCCCTGTTCGGAGATTCATGTCGATATAAGGGATGATGATGAAAGGAATAAAATACCCGGCAGAGATCTTGTAAATAAAGGACATCCTCATGTAATTGAGATCTGGAATCTTGTATTTATCCAGTATAACAGGCGCTCGGACGGCATCCTGGAACAACTGCCCTCAAAACATGTTGACACAGGAATGGGATTTGAAAGACTGTGCATGGTGATACAGGGGAAAAAATCAAATTACGAAACAGATATCTTTCAGTCAATAATTAATGAAATCTCAGCTATAACAGGTAAGCCTTACGGAAAAAATGAGAAATGGGATATTGCACTAAGGGTCGTTGCCGATCATCTCAGGGCAGTGTCATTTTCAATTGCCGACGGACAGCTTCCTTCAAATAATAAAGCAGGTTATGTAATCAGAAGTATCCTTCGCCGTGCAGTAAGATATGGATATAACAGCCTTGGCATTGAGGAACCTTTTATTTACAAGCTTGTTCCGGTTCTTGCCGCAACAATGGGAAATCATTATCCCGAACTGAGAGCCGGCAGGGAGCAGATAGCGAAAATCATTTTCGAGGAGGAGACAGCATTTCTCAAGACACTTGGAAAAGGACTGAAAATGATCGAAACAATGATCAGCTGATCTGAGAAAGGAGAAGAAGAATACACTGCCCGGGAAAGTTGCATTTGAAATGTATGACACCTTTGGTTTCCCGGTTGACCTTACCCAGCTTATCCTCAGGGAAAACGATATGAACCTTGATTATCAAGGGATTTGAAGAGGAGATGAAAAACCAGAAGGAGCGCTCGCAGTGAGGATGCTTCAGTGACAACGGCAGACTGGACAATTTTAAAGGATACCGAAGGAACAGAGTTCACAGGTTATGACAAATATGAAGATGAAGTAGTCATAACAAAATACCGGACTGTGAAGGTAAAAGGAAAAGAAAATTTCCACCTTGTATTCAATAAAACACCTTTTTATGCAGAGTCAGGCGGTCAGGTAGGCGATACGGACAGATAATTTCAGCAAAAGAAAAAATAACAATAATTGATACAGTCAAAGAAAACAATCTGATTATTCATCTTGCCAAGAACCTGCCAGCCGATACCTCCCAACTCATTCAAGGCAGTGGTAGATCAGGGAAAAAAGAGTTATGACAGCAAATAATCATACTGCCACACATCTTATTCACAATGCATTAAGAACATGTTCTCGGCAAACATGTCGAACAAAAAGGATCACTTGTTACACCTGACAGGCTCAGGTTTGACTTCAGCCATTTCAGTAAGGTTACAAAAGAAGAGATCAGCCTGATAGAGGAACAGGTAAACAAAATGGTGAGGGAAAACCACATATGCAAAATCACCGCAGGGCATATCCCTCGACAAGGCCAAAGCAATGGGAGCAATGGCTCTGTTCGGAGAAAAATACGGTGATACTGTACGTGTTGTTGAATTTGGAAATTCTGTAGAGCTTTGCGGTGGAACACATGTAAATGCAACCGGAACAATAGGAATTGTAAAAATCATCTCGGAAGGTGCCATTGCTGCCGGAGTCAGAAGAATTGAAGCTGTAACAGCTTCAAAAGCTGAAGAATATATAAATGAAAAATTAAACCAGATTGAAGAGATTGCAGCTCTTCTTAAAAGTACCGGAAAAGTAAGTGAAAGTGTTGAAAAACTCATTTCTGAAAATTCCGCTTCTGAAGAAATCAGTTGAGAAATACCAGGCACATCTGCAGCAACAATGCTGAAAGAACTTGAAGAGAAGGCTGTTATAATAAATAATATAAGATTTATTTCAGGCAAGATACAGGCCGACTCCGCTGAAGTACTGAAAAATATTGCACTATCAGATCAGAAATTCCTCAGAAAATACGGTACTTGTCATCGGCTCTGAAAATGGGGATAAGGCCAATCTGCTTGTAATGGTAAGCGATAAACTCGTTAAGGAAAAGAATCTGAATGCAGTGACAATAATAAAGGAAATTTCCGGAGAAATTAACGGAGGTGGCGGAGGTCAGCCATTCCTTGCAACAGCCGGAGGAAAAAATCCTGATGGGATCATGAAAGCTCTTGCAAAAGCTGCCTCGCTGATAGAAAAAGCCTGAACCGGAATATCTAGTTTCTGTCTGAGCAATTTTTCTGTTCGAAAACACATCAAAAATATCTTTCCTGCAATGGATTGATTATATGTGTATTGCATGATTTATTACAATTCATGGCTCATCTCCTGTGCTTTTTGTTCGAAAATATTTATTAGAATTGTCAGCCAATTAACCTAAGATGACCATGGAAGTTACCCGAACTTTTGATATCATTCAGTGGAACCTTGAAAAATATCCGCGTCCTGTCATGTATGGCGGGAAAAAAGATACTGAATGGATAACCTATTCAACAGATGAAGTAAGGGATTATGTGAACTGGGTAAGTTACGGATTGCTTGCCATGGGCTTCAGGCAGGGAGACAAGATTGCCACTATAAGCGGTAACAAGCCGGAATGGAATTTTGTTGATATGGGTCTTGCTCAGGCCGGAATGATACACGTCCCGATATATCCGACAATAAGTACTGATGAATATGAATATATACTAAAGCATTCCGATGTTAAAGTCATAATAGTCGGCAATAAGGCGATCTATAACTAAAGTAATTCCGGTTGCAGGTAAAATTGAACATCTGAAAGAGATCTTTTCCTTTGACCAGGTGGAAGGTGTTAAAGTCATTCAGCAGTATTATTGATGCAGGCAGGGAGAATGCTGAAAAGTTCCGCGATGAACTGTCAAAAATCAGGGACAGCATCAGGCCTGAAGATCTTGTCACGATAATTTACACATCAGGTACTACAGGAAATTCCAAGGGGGTAATGCTTTCTCATAATAACCTTGTGAAAAATGCAATCACCACCTCCAAAGCGCACCACCTTGGGTATGGTCACAGGGCAGTAAGCTTTCTTCCTCTCTGCCATGTTTACGAGAGAATGGTTAACTATCACTTTCAATATAAGGGCATAAGCATATATTATATTGAGAACATGGGCACTATCTCAGAGGCAGTCAAAGAGATAAAACCTCACATTTTCAATACGGTTCCCCGCCTTCTTGAGAAAATTTACGATAATATAATAGCAAAGGGACGGAATCTTCCATGGCTCAAGAGACAGATCTTTTTCTGGGCGGTAAACCTGGGACTCAAATTCAGGCTTAAGGAAAATTCAAGCTTTTATAAATTTCGTCTGGGTATTGCAAGAAAGCTTATTTTCAGCAAGTGGAAGGAAGCTCTGGGAGGCGAACTTGAGGTAATGGTATCGGGAGGAGCAGCCCTTCAGTCGAGACTTGAAAAGATCTTCTGGGCAGCAGGCCTGCCGGTCATTCAGGGTTATGGTCTTACTGAAACATCACCTGTAATTGCTGTCAACCCGTTCAGGATAGATGAGATAGGGTTTGGGACTGTAGGGCCTGTAATTGAAGGCGTTGAAGTTAAGATAGCAGAAGATGGCGAAATCCTTTGCAGGGGTGTCAACATAATGATGGGTTATTACAAGGCTCCGGATCTCACTGCCGAGATGATCGACAGCGACGGATGGCT
>CAWFRW010000003.1:0-94539 GCA_963818295.1 uncultured Bacteroidales bacterium | reverse complement strand
AACAACGTTTGAAATGCTGTCCAATCAGCTTAGCAACTGGCTCTCTCAGATCAGCAACGATTTTGATATTGGAGTTGTATACAGACCTGGAAGCGGGAATAAAGATATCAATCCGCAGGAGGTTCAGGTAGCTCTTTCAACCCAGATACTTAATGACAAGGTTGTCATAAACGGTAACTTTGATGTGCCTCTCGCCGGAAGCAGCAACAGTACAAATAATACAAATCAGATCACCGGAGATTTCGATGCGGAAGTCAAGCTTACAAACAAACTTAATTTCAAGGTATTTAACAGGTATAACAATCCATACACAGGTAAAGGAGTTGATTATACACAGGGAATAGGCATATTTTTCAAGCAGGATTTTGACAGATTCTCTGACCTGTTCAAAAAGAAGCAAAAATCCGAAATGAAAAAAGAGGAGGAAATCAAGGCGAAGAAAAAGTAAATTGCTGCAATGGTTAATAAATTATTCATCATTGTTATTAACCATACATAATACAAATGCCATTCCTTACGTTTTTTAATAACTTCGCAACTTCAATCTTTCTTATTAAAAGATTTAAATTGCGGATTCGGAAGTTTAACCAACATATAGAAAAATATGTCCTTATTACTCTCATTTATGCAGCAAAGCCCCGGCACGGGTGAAAATATAATTGCCGAGAAACTGACGCTTCTCGATCTGACGATCAAGGGTGGATGGGTAATGATTCCAATCATACTTTTATCGTTTGTGGCAGCCTATATTTTCATAGAGAGGTATTATGTAATCAGGAAGGCCACTGCGGAAGATGCCAACTTCATGAACAGGATTAAGGATTATATATATGATGGCAAGATTGATGCAGCGCTTGCATTATGCAGGTCCAACGACAGCCCATCCTCAAGGATGGTTGAAAAAGGGATAACACGGCTGGGAAGACCTCTGCAGGATATCAGCACTGCAATTGAAAACGTTGGGAAACTGGAGATTTCGAAGCTGGAAAAGGGCTTCCCTACCCTCGCTACAATAACAGGAGCTGAACCAATGCTTGGATTCCTCGGAACGGTTATAGGAATGGTGCAGTCATTTTATGCAATGTCTCAGGCCGGAAATAACATAGAGGTATCAATGATGTCAGACGGAATCTATACTGCCCTGATTACAACTGTGGCAGGTCTTATTATCGGTATTCTTGGTTATTTTGCATATAATACGCTTGTTGTGAAAGTAGAAAAGGTGGTATTTAATCTTGAGGCCACCCTGACAGAATTTATGGATATTCTGAATGAACCTGTAAAAAAATAGTGTATAGATGGCCCTCTCCCAAAGAAATAAAATAAGCATCAACTTCAGTTCTGTAGGGATGACTGATGTCGTCTTTAACCTGCTGATCTTTTTTATGCTTACATCTACCATGGTTCATCCTTCCGCCATTAAACTACTGCTGCCCAAGGGCAGCACGCAGACCTCTGCCAAACCATTGACAACGGTCTCAATTACAAGTGATCTCAACTACTATATTGAAAAACAACCTGTAGCTTTTGATCAGATAGAGAACATTCTGAAACAAAAGCTGGGAAGTAATCCTGATACCTACATTTCTCTTCACGCTGACAAAACAGTGCCTTTTGAAAATGTGGTCAAGATCCTGGATATTGCACAGAGAAATAATTATAAACTGATAATTGCGACCTCTCAAAAATAGCGGACTCCGCAAGATCCCTTCCGAACGAGGAAAAGGTCTGGCTGGTACAGCAATAATACACCTGGTATTGTTTGTATTGCTTATACTTGTTAGTTTCTCTGTACCTCCACCTCCTCAGCATGAGGAAGGCATCCTGGTGAACTTTGGCACCGATGAGACAGGATCTGGTTTGATCGAGCCTTCTCCCCCTGCTGTTCAGAAGGAAGCCTCAAGTCCACCAGCTTCAAAGCCAGTTAAGAATGCTGATGAGGAACCTCTTCTGACACAAAACTCAGAAGAAGCACCTGAAGTGAAAAAGGTAGACCCTGAAGCTGAAAAGAAAAGACTAGAAAAAATTGAAGCTGACAAAAAAATCAGAGCAGAGCTTGAGGCCGAAAGAATCAGAAAGAAACAGGAAGAGGATGAAAGAAAAAAGATTGAAGCTGAACAGCAGCGTCAGTCTGATATTATGAACCGGACAAAGAATGCCCTTGCCAATTCCAAGAATTCAGGCACCAGCTCAACAAGTGAAGGTATTGCAGGAGGAACAGGAAACCAGGGTGATCCAAATGGCTCTGTCGACTCGAAAGTCGTGGAACAGGAAGGGCCTGGAACAGGCGGAACAGGCCGGAGCCAGTAAGGGATTTCATATGAGCTGAAGGGAAGAGGCTTTCAGAAACTTCCAAAGCCAAAGTATGATTACCAGGAAGAGGGAAGAGTTGTAGTAGAGGTTACTGTTGACCGGTCAGGGAAAGTCACACAGGCAGTGCCCGGTATCAAGGGCTCAACGACTCTTGATGAATATCTTCTTAAAGTGGCCAAAGATGCTGCAATGGAAGCCACATTCGAACCAAAGCCTGATGCTCCTCTATTTCAGAAGGGCACAATTACATATAATTTCATCCTGAAATAAATCTCTGAAATTGCGGAATGTCTGAATCTCGGATCTTGTGCAAAGCAGTTCCCTATTTCTCCTGAAAATAATTCTTTATTGCAACATTCAGATTGTCAATCAGATTATTATCCTTTATAACATAATCATCAATCCCTTTTCTTGCAAGTTCAAGAACGATCTCACCTTTATCCTGGCCTGAGAGCATTATGACCGGAACCTCAGGATGGGTAAGCTTTATCTTATCAAAAACCTCCATCCCATTCATCATCTCCCTGTTGTTATTTACAAAAAAATAGTCAAGGATAACCAGATCAGGTTTCTTTTTCAATGCGTTCAGACAATCCTCTCCATTCTCAAAAGCCACAACATTACAGCCTTCCGAAGAAAACCTCTTAACAACCAGGGTATTGATGAACGGATCGTCATCGACAACAAAAATAAGCCTTTGTGCAGTCATTGATAGAAATAATAATAGACAGACAAAGTTATAAGAAAAAATGAAATTCAGAAGAGATAGATTTAATACGATCCGGTTTTCAGTACAATGGAATCATGTTGTTTACAGTGGGTTAGTCAAAAATGAAATCATTGTTGTTGATAAGTAATAGCTATTGTTAGTTACTTGACTTTATACAGGTAGTTGGATTGTTTTCAGAATTTTATTTTTGCGTGGACATTACATGGACATTATTAATAATTATTAACACATTTTTTAACCTTAAATTTAAAATTACAATGAAACAGATTTGGAAATTTTTTGCTCTCGCAATTGTAATGATTGCATTTTCAGCAAGTTCATTTGCTCAGCTATCAGCAACTGCTAATGCTACTGCATCTGCGACAATTATTGCACCGATTACCCTCGTCAATGTCACTCCTCTTGATTTTGGAAACGTTGTTACAAGTCCAGTCGCTGGAACAGTTACATTGGATCCTGCCGGCGTCAGAACAGCAGGCGGAGGCGCAGCTGTACTTGCCGCTCAGCCTGGATCTGTATCTGTAGCTACCTTCACAGTTGGTGGAACAGTCGGATGGACTTATGCAATTACCCTTCCCGCTTCAGTAACAATTGATGATGCAGGTGCAGGGGTTGCAATGACAGTGGATACCTTCACCAGTACTCCTGACGCTACAAGTATTATACCTGCAGGAGGAACTGAAACTTTATCAGTTGGTGCAACATTAAATGTTGGTGTCAGCCAGGTTGCAGGACTTTATACTTCAGCAACTCCATTCACAGTAACAGTGAATTATAACTAGAAAAAAACTGAGTATTCAGGAAAAATTAATGCTAATGATAAACATAATGAAAAGGCTACACAAATATATCCAGAGCCTGGTATGTTTATTAATGTTAACCGGCGGTATGGCATTTTCACAGGCCCCTCCCTCGGCATCTGCTACTGGTCATGTTATGGCCGAGATAATTTCAGTTTTTTCAGCCGGTGAGAAATCACAGATGAATTTCGGAAGATTTGCACCTGGTCCCGATGGCGGTGAGATAATTCTTACTCCCGAGAGTACAATTTCAGTACTTGGAAGTTTATACCAGGGACCAGGAGCGCATACAGCTGCAAGCTTCTATGTTTCAGGTGATTTGGATGCATCCTACACTATTACACTGCCATCCGGTCCGGTATTGCTCACACATGTATCCAGCGCGAGGACATTAAAGGTTGAAAACTGGGTATCTGTACCGGCTCCGGGCATCGGAGCCGGTAGGTTGCAGAATGGATACCAGATGGTTTATGTCGGTGCTTCACTTAAAGTAGGTAACCTATACGACAACCCTGTGGGTGTCTATTCCGGAACTTATACTATAACATTTGACTTTAACTAGCAGGTTTGATAATAAATACACATATGCAAGGACTTAAATTGTTTAAATTCAGAAAATCTTATCACACCTGCAGATCAAGGTCTTTCTTATTATTATTAGCAGGATTAACCGGATTGTTGGTGCTGTTCCCTGAATTTGCATTTGCCCAGGGAAACCTTCTCATTACGCCCAGAAGGGTTGTTTTTGAAGGTTCAAAAAAATCGATGGATATTAATCTTGCCAATAATGGACAGGATACTGCAACCTACGCTATATCGATAGTCCAGATAAGGATGAAGGATGATGGTAGTTTTGAAACAATAACAGAACCTGATCCTGGTCAGCGTTTTGCTGATGCAAATATCCGTTTTTTTCCCAGGTCGGTTACCCTTGGGCCCAATGAGGCTCAGGTCGTGAAGGTCCAGGTTATAAAATCAAATCAACTTACAGACGGTGAATACAGGTCGCATTTCTATTTCAGGGCAGTTCCCAAAGCAAAACTCCTTGGCGAAGAAGAACCTGTGGTGGATAGTACTACAATATCTGTAAAGTTAACCCCTATCTTTGGTATAACTATACCGGTAATAATACGCGTTGGAGAAAATTCCGCAAATGTCACTCTTTCAGGACTTGAAGTTCATACTCTTAATGATACGATACCCCGGCTAAGCATTACCCTGAACCGTTCAGGCAGCATGTCTGTATATGGCGATCTGAGTGTTGACCATGTTTCTGCTCAGGGAAAAATTACCCGGGTAGGAGTTGCAAACGGAGTTGCGGTCTATACCCCTAATACTGTAAGACGATTTCAGCTTAATCTTCAACGCATACCTGGAATAGACTATAAATCAGGTACTTTAAAGGTCAATTATTCAACATCGACAGAGATTAAGCCCCGAAAGTATGCAGAAGCTGAATTATTACTTCGATAAATTGTAAACCCATACAGCTTTTGCATTTTATTCATTGACCTGATGGAGTATTTACTGAAAGCAACAAAACTTATTCCACAGCAGGGGTTTAATGATTTGCAAAAAGGTCAATAATTTGCTAATAGGGTGTCTGTTCTTCCATTGGCAGATTTTACATGAAATGTGTAACTCTGATATTAAATGTCAACCAGCCGAGAACCTATGATTACTTCTTATTTTAAAAAAATTACATACTCGGGTAAGAGGATCATATTTTCTATTGGTTTCATTTTTATTGCGTTAGTTTCTATTTGCCAGACACAGACATACACTTCAAACGGTTCATTCACTGTTCCTGCCGGTATTTATTTTCTCTCTGTCGAATGCTGGGGTGCAGGAGGAGCGGGTGGCGGGTCAAATTCAAATGGTGACGGAGGATCAGGTGGTGGTGGTGGAGGCTATACAACTTCTAATTTATCTGTAACACCGGGTCAGATAATCCCGGTCACTGTTGGAGTTGGTGGAACAGGCGTAGTCGGCGGTACCGGAAATAATGGAACAGCATCCTCATTTTTGACTCTTAATGCAAACGGTGGAACCGGTGGTGGCGCAAACAGAGGAACTGTAGGCGCAGGAGGTACTGCAAGCGGAGGTACAACAAATACAACCGGCAGTAATGGCAGTGCAGGTGCAGCTTCAGGTGGAAATGGCGGTGCTGGAGCCAATGGAGGTACTGGAGGCACTGGAAGCACAAATGCAGCCGGAGGCAACGGCAACTCTCCCGGTGGTGGAGGTGGCGGAGGAGAAAGAGGGGGTGGAACTAACTATGCAGGAGGTAACGGAGCCACCGGACAAATAACAATTACCTGGACACCTCCCGTATATTATTCATATCAGACAGGTAGCTGGAATACAACCAGCACATGGACTCTCGACCCAAGCGGAACAACACAGGTTGGAGGCTCACTGCCCGGGAATAATGACAGGGTAATTATTCTGTCAGGACGGACTGTTACCCTGCCTGCAAATATTGCAACAACTGGACTCGATATCACAATAGAGGACGGCGGCTATTTAGACCTTTCAACCTTTCAATTTACGGCGGGTTTGTCAAAGTTAAGACGGACAGGGTACTTTAGTCATATCTTCCAATATTTTTCCTACTCCCATAACAACTAATAACTTTGTCAATTCTGGCGGAGGAACAACCGAATACAGAACGGGAATCAACCTTCCCTCGCAGGCTACCTATAATAATCTGACAATCAATTCACCGGGTTTAACTGTAACAGAGACTATTGATCTGACATTAAATGGCAGTTTATATGTAAAAAGCGGAACATTCCGGATAAATGACAATACAGCCCGAAGACTAAAACTTACTGTTAACGGAGATGTATCAGTTGATGCAGGAGCTTTCCTGACAGTAGGAACCGGAGTTACAAATTCAACAACAGTACCCACAGGAATAACCGGAGGAACTGCTCCTTTTATAAACTATTATGACCTGCAATCTCACCGCATTGTTCTGAATGGGAATTTCACAAACAACGGAACAGTGCGTTTTACAAACCTGACATATCCTGTATTCAATGCTTTTCCCCCAACCACAACCGGAGCAACATCAGGGTTTGCGACTGTATATTTTCAGGGGGCATCTAATAGTACATTATTTTGTTCCGGTACCACTGACTTTTATAATCTGGTGCTTAATAAAGGGATAGACCAGAGCTTTAAATTAACAATTTACACCTCCGGATCCTCTTATGCCAACTTCCGCTTGTTTGGCGCAAATACTGCCGGAGGAGATGGCGGTGGAGCTAATCCAAATCTTAAAAAAGCCCTGTGGATCCGAACAGGTACTCTTGTACTTGAAGGACTTACAATGATACCATCCCTCACCGAAGGAACAGCATCTGAAGGAGGAGCAAATCCAAATTCTGATTTCTATATACCTGCCAATGGTTCGCTTGTTCTCAACGGAACTGATGTTGTGGTTTTATCGACAGCCGACGATTACCGTGAAGTAAATCTCGCATATAATACTACTGCAGCCGGCAAATGCTGCTATGGGCATTACAGCAGGAGGAACAGGTTGCGCTTTGTCACTTTATGGAAAGCTTCAGGTAAACAACGGGTACCTCTCCACGCGTGAATCGGGCGGTATAATTACATCAAATGTGTCACCCGGACAATTTATTATTAATAATGGGATAGTAGACGCGAAGCAATTCCTTGGATCTACCGGAGCAGCCTCCTTCCAGCAAAACGGAGGTACCTTTATTCTTAGAGGCCGTTTTCAGCGAACATTTACATACGCTTCAATCGCAAACCTGGTGGATGCATCAGCTGCTACTCTCAGCAATGTCAGAGCCGGTAGCGGTACCTCGGGAGCATTTGGTTCTTTCAACCTGAATAATGCAAGTAATGTCTTTTCTATGTCAGATGGTACTATACGTATCTATGATGTATGCGGTGACGGATCATCCGCTGCGCAACAGAAGGCTTTTGATATTTTATCATCAACGGCTAATTGTAATGTAACCGGAGGTACCCTTAGAGCTGATTCCTACCACAGGCTCCTGTGCCTGCCAATGATTCGCCCAATTTTTTAATCTACAACCAATACTGCGTCTAGCAAGTCTGACTATTAATCGTGCCAGCAGCAACACCATAATTCAGCTAAATACCTATCCTCTTATACTGCTCAATAATTTTACTCTGACATCAGGTGTTTTCAATGCAAATAACCTTGATGTTACCATTGGCGGAGATATTATCTATACAGACTGGTACAAACTATACTCCCGGTACCAACACCACCATCTTGAATGGCTCATCAAATCAGACATTTACAGTAAATCTTGCATCAGCCTTGTCACTCAATAAGTTTACAATAGATAAGCCAGCAGGTGTCAGCTATTGAATTTTGCCGGTTCACAAAAGACTATAAATGTTGCTGATAATTTCAGACTTGTATCTGGCAACACTGAATGATAACGGTAACACCATCTATCTGGCCAAGGATTGTTATAATTCAGGAGTGCAAAACGGGACAGGAAAAATTGTTCTGAATGGAAGTGCTCTTGTTCAAACAATTGATGGTAATGGTATTTTCCAATGTTGATCTGAATAATACCAATGCCGCTCCGCACCTGTCTCTTTAATTGCGAATATGACAGTGAACGGAATATTGAATATGGTCTCAAATAAAATTTTTAATATCGGCACATACAATCTGATCTTATCAACATACGGGATCAATTTCTGCGACACTATTCAGTAACTCCTGTTATATACATACCAGTGGGCAATCAGGTGATGGAGGGATAACCAAGAGGTTATACATCAAATACTGCATTCCTTTTTCCTTTGGGGTGTTTTTCGACAAGGCGGGCAGCAACTTATGGATATACACCTGCAACTATTGGATTTAGTTCCAAGTCCTGCAACATATGGATCAATTACTGTGATACCAGTAGGATATGAGCATCCTGCAACTACAACAGCAGGGAATCAGAGCCTGACTTTTTACTGGAAGGTTAAATCAACTGGATTTACAGGATACGCTGGCAGAGTTACGCACAGTTTGGTTTATTCAGTCACTGACGTTGTAGGCACAGTGAGTAATTATATACCCAGTCTGTATAACAGGTCAGATTATTCATGGAACAGTGGTTTGGCAGGAAATATAAATACTGTTTCCAAAACTATCAGTGATTGGTCATCACCAACTAATAGTACAAATTTCCTTGATGCTGATTACACTGCAGGTGATGCTGCCTTTAATACGACGACCAAATTTTATAGCATTGCAACCGGTAACTGGAGGGCAAATACCACATGGTCATATACTTCCGGAGGCACAGCAGTTCCTGCCGGTGCTGTTGCAGGAGTCAATTATCCCGGGACCCAACAGCATTGTCATAATAGAGAACAATAATACAGTAAGTTTCGGGACACCTGCCAATTATCTTACAACTGCGAATACAGAGATTAATAATTGTGCCAGTCTGCAGATAAGATCCGGCGCTACTCTAGATATAAGGTATAATCCGGGCAGTAATTTTGGTATGGTCCTTTCTCTGCCGGTGGAAATGGAACTTTCAGGTTGACCACCGCTCAGGCCAGTGGTTCAACTTTTACATTTCCACTCGGAGATTTTAGTGAATTTAATGTCAATCTGGGCACAACGGAGTTGTATTCAACGAATCCTGCTTCAAATACAACTTACTGGTTGCCCAATGGCATTGGCTTCATACGGCAATTTGATAATATCACCTCTGGGTGGCTCAAATATCATTTTTCCCAACAACAACCTAACTGTTATGGTGATCTGATTATGCGCGGACAAAATGCAGACTCATGGTTTTGTCCTACCTGGAGTGGCAATTACCCCACAGCTCCCCTGTGAGGGTTTCTAAAACAATAACTGTGATCGGGAGATTTTGATATACAGGGAGGTTCATTTGGATGGAACGGAGGAGGCGGAGGAGGTGCACAGAACATAGTTGTAAACGGAGATGTAATCGTTGCTCCCTTGCGGGAATTGATGTATGGGGAAGCAATACCAGCCAGAGCATGTCAATTGGAGGAAGTCTTATAAATAATTCAACAAATACTATTGGCCGGTGGTACCACTACACGTAGTTATGTAAACCTGACACAGGTTCCGGTTACATTCTTTGGATCACAAATGCATCTGATATCCAATACTGCAGGAACTCCCAGAACTGATTTTGGATCAGTTACCGTAAATAAGGGAAATTCACAGACAACAACTTTAACCCTGAATATCGGAAATATACTCAATACGCCCAGCAAATAACTGGCTGACACTTCAGAATGGAACCTTAATGTATATGCGGATTAATCCTCTTACAGATTTTACCATTTCGACCACCACAGCATTTACAATTTCAGGCCACTGCAGGTTTGTACATTGATTATTCCAATTCTGGAAACAGAAATATTCTGATTGCAAATAACGGATCAGATGCAAGCGATTTATTTCTGAACGGAAAACTAACAGTTAGAAACGGTAATGTTTACATAGGCCAGACAGCTTTCCCAAATTTTGGCAATGATATAGAATATTCAGGCGGCAGGAGCATCAGAAATTGAAATCTCAGGCGGTAATTTATATGTGAATGGTCAGATACGCAGAAATCCTTCCGTAAGTAATGGAGTCCTGAAATACACCCAGAGTGGAGGAAATGTAACAATCAATGGAAATGCAGCTGTCTGCAAATCCGTCTAAATGCAAAACTGGAAGTACTTAATGCAGGAAGTACATTTCAATATGTCTGCAGGAACACTTACAATTGTTAAAGGTGGCGGTACTACATTTGGCGACCTGTACCTGCGGCCTGAATCAGGTTCAGTAACAGGAGGAGATATATTTTTCGCACACAATATTAGCGGAAGCAACCAACAATATTTACTTGATGCAACAATCGCCACTGAATAACCTTACAATTACCGGACGTACTGCAGCAACTGCTGCAACAGCCACAGTTAAGCTGATGGTAAATCCATCTGGTACTTGAACGGGAACCTTACTCTGACAAATGCACAAAGTATCCTTGATGTCAATTCGGCTTACAATATCCCTGTAACAATTAATGGCAACTTCACAAATAATGGCTCATACAACCATTACAATAACCTGACAACATTTGCAGGCGGTTCCCAGTTATTATTGGGCACAATGCCTGCAACACCTACTGATTTCTATGACCTGAATGTCAGCCCTGTTACAAAACTGACTTTAAGCAAGGATATTACAGTAACGCATAATCTTTCTATTGGAAACGGAACACTGGAGTGCATTAACTTATCTCGTAAATGTAAAGGGAAATGTTGCAAACAATGGAACTTATACAAACTCGAATTCCACAAGTGGATTGATATTAAATGGAACCATTCTGCAACATCTGTCAGGAACAGGAACCTTTGGACAGATCGAGTTAGATAATAGTGCCGGCGGGCGTTATAGATAACAATATTACGCTCACAAAAGACCTGATACTTAATGTTGGTGTCTTTGACATCAGCTAAATTTTACTGACACTTGGACAGAACAGCAATATTGTACCAAAAGGAACAGCATTTAGCGCCTCCAAAATGATAACTTCAGACGGCGTATGGAGCAATGTTGGTATACTGAAGGTATTTGGCTCTCCATTATCAACAACTTTCACCTATCCCCTCGGTACTCCCGGCAAATACACACCTGCTCTTCTGACTGTTGCTGCGAATGGATCAGTAGGTTCAATAAGAATTAACAATATCAACAGCGGGCATCCGGCAATGGTGGATCCGGCTAATGTATTGAAATATTACTGGAAAGTTGAAAGCACAGGTATTACCGGCTTCTCCGGCAATTTATTGCTCTCTTATAAAACTTCTGATGTGCTGGGAGGTCCTGAAAGCAGCTATGTAGCTGCGGTACTGCTCAACCCAGGTACCAACTGGAGCAAAGCAGCCACTGGCCCCGGAACAGATAATGTCGATGAAACAAATCATACAATAACATTCAATTTCAATAACTCAAGCAATATGACCGGCCAGTATACAGCCGGAAATGATGCTGCAATTCCTTCAACTGTTCCTCAGTATACAAGTAACAGAGATGGAAACTGGACAGATAATTCTATATGCACACCGTCAGGTGGTACCACCTATCCTTGCCCGGTTGGCGGACCTAACGGTTTTATTGTTACGATTGACCATAATGTTACAGCAAATGCTAATTATTGCTTCACCTATAAAACAACAATTAATAATAAACTCAGAGCTGTAGCACCATATTATGGTCATAATTTTGGCACAGTATACGGGAATGGTATACTCTATGTCGAAAGTGAGGTTTTCCCTGCAGGAAGATATGGCACCTTCCTCGATTGTTCAGGAAACGGAACTATTGAATACGGAGGCTCAGGTACCTATAATATTAACGCCACACTGTATTCTTCAATACCCCGGATCTATATTTCCGGATCAGGAAGACGTATTCTGCCGGATAAAGACTTAATCATCTGTAAACAATTGAAAATAGACGATGCAGGTGCGGGGGCACTGACACTGGATAACAGCGTAAATAACCGAAGGCTTATTATTAACGGAACATTCGAACGTTATAACTTAGGGCGCTTTTAAAAGTGGCAGCGGTTCGACTGCAGTTGTTGAGTTTGGAGGCTCTTTCGCTCAGACAATAGGTGGTCTTTCAGGAGATTTTACAGGAACAAATTCATTCAATAATTTTGAAATAAATAATGTATCAGGATTGTCGATAAATAATAACGGGAGCATTGAAATAAATGGCAATCTACTGCTTACCAACGGCTTAATTTCCACAACAAGTACAAATAAGCTGACAATCAACAATTATTCTGTCTCATGTGTTTATCCTGACGGTGGAAGCGAGTCTTCCTATATAGACGGACCATTAATCAAAAAATTAAACCAGGGAGATCCTCTGTTCAAATTCCCTGTTGGCAAAAAAGCCATTGGTCTGGGAAACAACCTCTCATTGCGATCCACTCAGGCAGGTACCCTTTTCTGGACTGTAGAATATAATAGCCCTAATTCATACTCAACATTTTCCGGACTGCTAACATCCGTTAATACCAAAGAATACTGGAATGTGAGCGGTGTCCCTGGAACAAGCCAGGCTTATATAGATATAAACTGGAACAGCACCAGCGATTTGACCCCTTTGATGACACAGAACGGATTGTCAGACATGAGGATCGCGGAACACAATGGAAGCGACTGGATAGAAATGGGATCCTCAGTGATCAGCGGAAGTGATAACTATAACGGAACCGTGGAAACATCAAACCGGGCGGTAATTATCTCCGGATCCAGAAATTTCACACTTGGCTGCGTAAATACTCCAAAACCCAGAATAAAGATGTCTCCGGCCGGACCAATATGCGGCACAGGCGGCATACCGGTTACTTTAACAGCTTCACTCCCCATTGTCGCGCCATTTGTCGTTAATTATACTGAGAACGGCGTCCCAAAATCAATTACTCCGGCTTCTTTTCCTGCTACAATACCTACTATAGCCGCAGGAGGTATTTATATTCTAACCGGGTTTACATATAATTACCCTGCCGGCACACAACAAACTGGCGTTGTTGATCAGACTTCCGTAACCGTATATGCAGTGCCAACAACAGCATCAGCCGGTTCTGATCAGTCTCTATGCGGAGCCACAAGTGCTACTCTTGCAGGAAATTCACCTGTTTCAGGAACCGGATTATGGAGTATAATAAGCGGGACAGGTGGTACTATTGTGACACCGACAATAGCAAACAGCGTCTTTAATGGCACAAATGGTTCAACCTATGTATTACGGTGGACAATCAGCAATGGGACATGTGTCTCATTCGATGATGTCACAGTTTCATTCCCCTTGCTTGCAGCTCAGCCAGCAGGCTTTTCTGCAAGTACGGCTGTTGTTTGCCAGGGCAATACAGGAGTAGTATATACTGTGCCAAATGACCCATCTGTGACTTATAATTGGAGCTATACCGGCCTAGGCGCTATTATCAATGGTTCTTCCAATTCTGTGACTATTGACTTTAACTCCAATTCAACAAGTGGCACATTAAGTGTAACCGCTACAAATAGTTGTAATACAAGTGCCCCTCAGAGTCTTGCAATAACAGTAAATACCACTCCTGCAATAACCCTTCAACCAACAGCTCCGGCAGCGGTCTGTTCCGGCAGCGGAACACAGACGATGAGCGTTACTGCAACAGGTACAGGTCTTTCATATTCGTGGAGAAGAGCTGGTGTAGCTGTTGTAAATGGCGGAGTTATAAGCGGACAGGGCACTGCAACATTGACTTTAACTAACCCGACAGCAGCTAATGCAGGAAGTTATGATGTGGTTGTGAGCGGAACATGTGCTCCGGCAGTAACTTCAAGCGCGGTTACTGTTACTGTAAATGCTGCTCCCGCAATTACAGCTCAGCCTACTGCTCCTGCTGCAGTATGCTCCGGCAGCGGAACGCAGACGATGAGTGTTACTGCAACCGGTGCGGGTCTTACATATTCGTGGAGAAGAGCTGGTGTAGCTGTTGTAAACGGAGGCGTTATAAGCGGACAGGGTACTGCAACATTGACATTAACAAACCCGACAGCAGCTAATGCAGGAAGTTATGATGTAATTGTAAGCGGAACATGTGCTCCGGCAGTAACTTCAAGCGCGGTTACTGTTACTGTAAATGCTGCTCCCGCAATTACAGCCCAGCCTACAGCTCCTGCTGCGGTTTGTTCGGGCAGCGGAACGCAGACTATAAGCGTTACTGCAACCGGTGCAGGTCTCACATATTCATGGAGAAGAGCGGGTGTCGCTGTTGTAAATGGCGGAGTTATAAGCGGACAGGGCACTGCAACATTGACATTAACAAACCCGACAGCAGCTAATGCAGGAAGTTATGATGTGGTCGTGAGCGGAACATGTGCTCCGGCTGTGACTTCAAGCGCGGTTACTGTTACTGTAAATGCTGCTCCCGCAATTACAGCTCAGCCTACTGCTCCTGCTGCAGTATGCTCCGGCAGCGGAACGCAGACGATGAGTGTTACTGCTACCGGTGCGGGTCTTACATATTCGTGGAGAAGAGCTGGTGTAGCTGTTGTAAACGGAGGCGTTATAAGCGGACAGGGCACTGCAACATTGACATTAACAAACCCGACAGCAGCTAATGCAGGAAGTTATGATGTAATTGTAAGCGGAACATGTGCTCCGGCAGTAACTTCAAGTGCGGTTACTGTTACTGTAAATGCTGCTCCCGCAATTACAGCCCAGCCTACTGCTCCTGCTACAGTATGTTCCGGCAGCGGAACGCAGACGATGAGCGTTACTGCAACTGGTGCGGGTCTTACATATTCATGGAGAAAAGGCGGGGTGGCTGTTGTAAACGGAGGAGTAATTAGCGGACAGGGAACCGCGACTTTGACATTAACAAATCCGATAACTACAGATGCAGGAAGTTATGATGTAGTTGTAAGCGGAACATGTACCCCGGCTGTAACTTCAAGTGCGGTTACTGTTACTGTAAATGCTGCTCCCGCAATTACAGCTCAGCCTACAGCTCCTGCTGCTGTATGTTCCGGCAGCGGAACGCAGACGATGAGCGTTACTGCAACTGGTGCGGGTCTCACATATTCATGGAGAAGAGGCGGGTGTAGCTGTTGTAAACGGAGGAGTTATAAGCGGACAGGGCACTGCAACACTGACTTTAACAAATCCTACAGCCGCAAATGCAGGAAGTTATGATGTGGTTGTCAGCGGAACATGTACCCCGGCTGTAACCTCGGGCGCTGTCACTGTTACTGTAAATGAACTTTCAATTGCTCCAACCGGTATCACCGGAACGACAACCATATGTGCAGGTGCATCTACCACTCTTACATTGAGCGGTGGAACAGCCGGAACAGGTGCCATAGCTGAATGGTTTAGTGCTTCCTGCGGCGGAACACCGGCAGGCAGTGGAAATAGCATTACTGTCTCCCCTGCAGTCAATACTAATTATTATGTCAGGTATAACGGAACTTGCAATATAACAACTTGTGCATCTGCTTCAATAACAGTAACACCATCAGTCGGCACCCCTGTCTTCACTCTCGGCTCAACCTCAACAAGGTGTCTGGGCGCGGGATCAGTAACCTATACAGCAACAGCAACCAATACCACCGGCATAACTTACAGTCTTGATCCTGCCTCAATAACAGGAGGCAATAGCATTGTGGCAGCAACAGGTGAAGTAACATATGTTGCAGGATGGAGCGGAACAAGTATAATTACCGCAAGCGCTGCCGGTTGCAACGGACCAGCTGTTGCCACACATACGGTTACAATCATTGGTACCCTTGTATGGACGGGTACAATAAGTACAGACTGGAATCTGCCCGGAAACTGGTCATGTGGTTTTATACCTGATAACACAACACCAGTACAAATTCCAAATGTTGCAAATAAACCAATATTGAGTGCGGGTGCTACCGGAGCTGCTAATAACGTTCTGATCGATATTGGTTCATCACTGACACTTACTGGTAATAGACTTCAGATCTCAGGCTCGATAACAAATAATGGAATTTTTAATTCCACTGACGGAACAGTAGAATTAAATGGATCGCAGGCACAAACAATTGGTACGAATGTCTTTGCAGGGAATACAATCAAAGACCTGATAATAAATAATATTTCAGGAGTAACTCTTCAGGGTCCTCTTAATATTACCGGGATCGTTACAGCTCAGAACGGAGACCTGGCTTCAAACGGAAATCTGACCCTTATATCTTCTGCTACACAGACAGCACTTATTGCAGGTTCAGGAACCGGCAACGTCACTGGTAATGTAACTATGCAACGATACCTGCCATCAGGATTCGGCTACAAATATTTCAGCTCTCCGTTCCAGTCTGCGACAGTTGGAGAATTTGGTGATGATATGACCCTGGGATCCTTTACCTTCTACAGGTATGATGAAAGCAGAACAGCGTCAGGCTGGGTTAATTATAATAACCCAATCAACATTCTCAATCCATCACAGGGTTACGCAGTTAATTTCGGATCGAATCCAGCTCCAAAAACAGTTGATGTAACCGGAGTGGTCAGTAATGGAAACATCTCCGTAAATCTGTTAAATCATAATAACGCAATTACTCAGGGCTTTAACCTTGTTGGAAACCCATACCCCTCACCCATCGACTGGGAAATTGTAAAACTGAATAATACTCTCATCAACGATGCTGTATATTACTTTAAAGCCAGTGCTTCCGATCAGTATGGCGGCACCTACCGGGCTTATGTGAACGGTATCTCAAGTGATGGAATTGTAAATAATATTATACCTTCAATGCAGGGATTCTTTGTAAAAGTTGCCACTGGCACTTATCCTGTAACAGGTATCCTGACATTTACAAATAATGCCAGAATTACAGATCTAACCCATCCTTTTGCAGGTAAAAAAGGCATGAATTCTTCATTGCCTTTAATAAGATTCTCAGCTTCTTATGCTGATGATCCTGAGTCGGTTGATGCTGCCGTGATTTATTTTGATGAAAAAGCTACAGATGAATTTGACAGTCAGCTTGATGGACTTAAACTTATGAATACAGATCTTAATGTCCCAAATCTATATTCTGTAAATTCCAGTGGCGCCAAACTTTCAGTCGGGGCTAAACCTGTCATGAAAGATGATTCATGCACAATACCACTGGGACTCAAACTTAACAGGGAAGTTGAAGCAACAGTAGTATTCAGGCTGGTTGATGTTGATCCATCATTTTCAGGAATGAAAATTTATCTTTCTGATACGATTGCAGGAGTCGAACAGGATCTGCTTGGAGATAAGGAGTATAGAATTACTCTGGCCAAAGGTGAGTATGTTAACAGGTTCTTTTTGAACATGTCATCAAGAACAACAGATATTAATGACGAAATAAAGTCCGAATCCGATATGTTCAGCATTTACAGCTCTCATGGAGAATTGAAAGCCGAAATAAAAGAACTCATTGGAAATGATGGCAGACTTATTTTAAGCAATCTGACCGGACAGGTTTTATTCATACATGAAGTCTCTTATACAGGGCATCTTGAATTTAATCCCGGGCTAAAGGATGGAATTTATATTGTAACATATATCACAGGCACAAAAAAGAGTTCCAAAAAAATACCTATACTGAATCGATGAAACTCTCAATCAACAGATCATTACTCTCAGAAGCACTGCTTTTTCTGGTGTCCCTGATATTCCTGTGCGTATTCACTCAGGAAGCTGTGGCGCAGGAGCCACCTCCTCGTCCTGTTGAAGTGACATCTATCAGGGATCTTGGCTTCGGAGCTTTTGCCATAGGCCCCTCCGGAGGAACAATATCTATAAATACAGCAGGGGTACGTTCTTTTACAGGTGATATTATGCTTCTGAATCTTGTATATACCTTTTCATCTGCAACATACAGATTTATCGGGAATAAAGGCACTGTAATCGCAATACTAAACGGCCCTGATATAACCCTGACAGGGAGCAGTGGCGGGTCAATGACTCTTCATCTGGGTTTATCAGATCCCCCTTCCCCATTTGAATTAACTGATAATCCTCCGGGAGTTACCTTAATGAATATTGGTGGCACACTGACAGTTGGAGGCTCTGGAACCTGCCCTCCCGGAAACTACAGCGGTACCTTTTATATAACATTTATTCAAGAATAATATCTGACTGATAAATAACCAAATAAATATAAGATTCAAGATGTTGGTCAGAAAAGCATACACCAGTTTAAATTTAAAGTGGCGCATGCGTTCTTGTCTGATACTCTCTTCAAAAATCATTACCTTCCTTTTTCTCATCTTTTCAGGTCATAAATGTTTTTGCTCAGACTGAATATGATGAGATATCGGTTTTTCTTGATGTCCCTTACGTCGGAGGAGGAGAAATAACCTCAGTAATTAGTGGCAATGAGGTTTTTTTACCTGTCACTGATCTTTTCGATTTTTTCAGGATAAGAAATATACCTGAACAGGACATGGAGACTATTTCTGGTTTTTTTATAAATTCTGATGCTCCGTATCTCATTAGTAAGAAAGAAAATATAATAAGATATCAGGACAAAACATACAATCTTGAACCAGGAGATCTTATCAGAACTGAATCAAACCTTTATTTAAGATCCTCCTATTTCGGAAAGATTTTCGGGCTTGAATGCAAATTCAATTTCAGGAGTCTTTCTGTTTCTATAGTCAGCAAGCTCGAACTGCCGCTTATCAGAGAAATGAAACAGGAGGAGATGAGAAAAAATCTTAACAAGATCAAAGGAGCTGTTATAGCCGATACTACAATTGGCCGTACCTATCCCATGTTCAAATTCGGCATGGCTGACTGGTCAGTGAATGCAACAGAAGAGATCAACGGGCAAACAGATGCAAGGCTTAACCTTTCTCTTGGTGCAATGATTGCCGGAGGTGAGACAACAGCCAATTTATATTATAACAGTCAGGATCCATTTACCGAGAAGCAGCAATACTATTTGTGGAGATATGTAAATAATGATTTCAATGCAGTAAGGCAGGTTATGGCAGGGAAAATTGCAACCAATTCAATCTCCACCCTTTATAATCCGGTTGTCGGTGTTCAGATTACAAATACCCCAACTACCTACAGACGTTCGTTTGGTTCGTATACCCTCAGCGACAGGACTGAACCCGGTTGGGTGGTTGAACTCTATGTAAATAATGTGTTGGTGGATTATGTAAAAGCTGATGCCTCCGGCTTTTTCACATTCGAAGTCCCTCTTGTTTATGGCAATACCACAGTAAAACTTAAGTTTTTCGGACCATGGGGTGAAGAGCATATCCGTGAACAGAATATAAATATCCCTTTCAACTTCCTGCCTGTTAAAACAATGGAGTACACTGCAAGTGCAGGGATTGTGGAAGATTCAGTAGGGAGCAGATTTTCAAGGGCAAATATTAACTACGGCGTAACAAAAAGCTTTACAATAGGTGGCGGAGTTGAATATCTCTCCTCCATTGAAACCAATCCGGGAATGCCTTTCCTCAATACTTCGATCAGAATTACGAATAACATGCTTCTGTCGGGTGAATATACATATGGTGTAAGGGCAAAAGGAACATTTACATACAGGTTGCCTTCAAACATGCAGCTTGACCTTAACTATACATGGTATGATAAAGATCAGAAAGCAATATTCTATAATTACAGGGAGGAACGCAAGGCAGTTTTTACAATGCCACTTACTATAGGCAAGTTTTCATCTTATCAGAGGTTTTCGGTTTATCAGATTATTCTGCCCTCTACGAAATATACAACAGGAGAATGGCTGTTTTCAAGCTCTTTTTTCGGTGTAAATACAAATATTACCTCTTACGCACTATTTTTCGCAGATACCAAACCCAATTATTACAGCAATCTGGCTCTTTCTTTAAGACTACCGGCCGGATTTCTGCTTATACCACAGGCTCAATATGGTTATACACAGAAAGAATTAATCTCCGCAAAAGTAAGTCTTGAAAAGCATCTCCTTAAAAATGCTTTCCTGAATATATCGTATGAGCAACTTTTCACAAATAATCTCAAACTGGCAGAACTTGGATTCCGCTATGATTTTTCATTTGCACAAACAGGAGTATCTGTAAGACAATCAGACAGGAGGACTTCATTTAACCAATATGCAAGAGGAAGCATAATTAATGATTCAAAAACAAAATATCTTGGAACTGATAACAGGACCAATGTCGGAAAAGGAGCAATATCAATCACTGCATTTCTCGACCTGAATAATAATGGCAGAAAAGACGCAGGCGAACCCAGGGTGAATGGTTTAAACATACATGCAAATGGCGGCCGTATTGTTAAGAGCGATCGTGACAGCACAATAAGGATTCTTGGACTTGAATCATATACCTCCTGCTTTATTGAACTCGATCCTAATAGCTTTGAAAACATTTCATGGAAACTGGATCATAAGTCCTTTAATGTTGCTGTTGATCCCGACATAGTAAAGAATATTGAGATACCTGTTAAGGTTGTCGGAGAAGCCACAGGGAATGTATTTCTTGAAAAAGATGGAAGTAAACACGGACAGGGACGCGTAATAATTAGTTTCTTCAGTTCCGGACAGAAACCAGTTGGGAAAACAATCTCAGAAGATGATGGCTACTTTAGCTTTATGGGGCTCGCACCCGGAAAATATTTTGCCAGAGTCGACAGCTCGCAGCTGTCAAAACTTAATATGACTTCTGATCCTGATTCAATTCGCTTTGATGTCGGTTCCGGTCTTGAAGGTGATATTGTGGATGGTCATTGACTTCATACTCCGGCCCAGACTTTCAGATACAATAAAAGAAGAGGTTGTCATTAAGCCTTCAGTAAAAAAAGATACAACTTATATGGTGGTTCATGAAGTTGTACAGGAACTTGTAACAATTACTGAAGACAGCTATGCAATCCAGCATGGAGCATTCAAGATAAAATCAAATGCAGAGAAAACCCGTAAAAACCTTGAGAAAGTTATTGGTAAAAAGGTTGATATAGTTGTGGAAGATGGTTATTACAAGGTCCGTATCCCGGATATAAAAACCCGTGAGGAAGTTGACAACTATCTTAAGGTCCTGCGCGAAGCTGGAATTACGGAAGTATGGGTAATCAGCCTGAAGGCCAAAAAACAGCAAATCGTACTGACCGAAAAACAGGATACTATAAGAAATATAAATGAATCCCTGCTCACAATGCCCGAATTAATCGGAGACCAGAAAATTACAGTCCAGCTGGGAGCTTTCCGTAACAGATCAAATGCTATGGAACTCCTGAAACACCTCAAAGCAAGATATGGCAACAGAATAAAAATGGTATTCGAAGCTGGCTTCTATAAACTCCGTTTATCGGGAATGACGGGTATGAAAAAGACAGTCCTGGACGAACTTAACAGGCTTGGACCCGATCTTGAACATCTTAAATTCAAGGATGTCTGGATGTCTCCTCCTGTAACAGCAGCAGAGGAGATACCCGAAGAAGCCGGAGTTGAAGAACCTGCTGAAGAGCTGGTTGAAAAACCGGTTGAGCCTGTGAGACCTGTAATAAGTGTCGGGAAAGCTTTAAAAGTATTCGAGATGCCTGCTTTTGAGAAGCCCAGACTCAAAATGGATCTGATACCGGGCAAATTGTCAAGACCCAAAACAAGCGCTGCTCTGACAATTTCAATTCAGGTAGCTGTTTTCGACAAAAAATCAGATGCATCAAAAGCTGTCAGAAAAATTTCTTCTAAACTACATCTGAATGTTGAAATCGTAGAAAAATGGAACAGGTACTTCGTAGTGATAAGAGGATTCCATACCCGTGAGGAGACATACCCCTATTATCCTGAACTCGCAGGTCTGGGTTATCCGGGCGTATCATTGATAGAAGAATAAAATTCTTAGTTATTGATCCGAAAATCTGTAATATCAGATCGCTTATCAGATTCTACCGGTTTATAATCATTATTTTCTTTGTTGTTGTCAGATTTCCAGAATTAAATGAAGCCAGATAGATTCCATTTTTCACATGGCTTATGAACTCATGATGTCCTTCTGAATAAATCTTCCGCATGAGGAGCATCTGTCCTGAAAGACTAAACAACATCAGAGAGCCGTCTCTGCCTCCGAGATCAGATATTTCTGCATTCAGAATATCGTTTGCATAATAAACGGAGAAATTATCAGAAGGCTGGTCACTCTCAGAAATGGCTGTCACAACTTCAGGCATTTCAGGAAGCGTATCAGGGATATCGGCAACAATTTCAGGTATAACTTCTGTAACATTTGAAATATTAAGAACAAACCGTTCAGTATATTCCCCGGCATCGAGAGGAATCTTAAATTCCTGACCATTTAAAAGGTCCTGGACAGTACCGGTAGAATTATCTGTAATTGAAATCTTCATTTCTGAAAAAATTCCTTCAATATTCAGAATTCTGAAAATAACATCGCCGGCCTTGCTTATATTTAATCCCAATGGGACGCTATAAAGTGTATCGGCGGCATAAGGCAAAGCCTTTATTGAGATTTTAACCTCGGAAGGGGTCAGAATATAGATATTTGGAACAGCAAGATCGGTGTTAAACAGCTTTAGAGCATCCAGATGACCATCAAATTCACTTGTTGAATTGGGATCAAAATAGACAACTGAAAAGTCCGGAGCATCCGGATTATCTGAGAAGCTGGCCGTCATCCTTACCAATGCTTTACTATCGGTTCCTGACTTGATAATCATTCCCTGACCAAATATATTCCCTGTAAGAACAATAATCAGGAATGTTTTTGAAATGAGATACTTGACAATTTTCATCTGTTTATTTAATTATTTTCCCAAAATTGTCAGGATAACAGAAGGAGGCAAGAATTCAGAAATGGCCTGAATCCGTCAGCATCCGTGACTTTTATGGTCATTAATTAAAAAAAACAGGAATTGAAACAGTCTTAGACTGGTTAGGATAGGATTAGGTCTTGTTTGGTTATTCCCCGGTCAAATATAACTTTTATTTTATAATATGGATCTAAAAAGTCTAAAACCACATAATAATTTCTCTGTGTAGCTCTGTGCCTTCTCTGTGCTCTCAGCCTTCGCATGAAAGCTTAGGCTGACAATGTCTGTGTAACAAATAATTAAGAACTTACACAGAGTTCACAGAGAAATCACAGAGTTTCACAGAGGACTTTGGAGAAATCCTCTTTTGAAAAGAGAAGTATATCCTTACATTGAGAACAGCGGATATGCCTTCATCATATCTATAACCTTATCTCCCACCCTTTTGATAACAGTTTCATTATCAATATTTGAGATCACTTCATCGATAAGATCAGCTATAAGAACCATATCTGCTTCCTGAAGTCCCCTTGTTGTTACTGCCGGAGTACCCACTCTGAGTCCCGAAGTAAGAAATGGCGAACGGCTGTCAAAAGGAACCATATTTTTATTCACTGTGATATGAGAAAGTACAAGTGTATTTTCGACCTTTTTACCAGAGAGATCAGGAAATTTTGTTCTGAGATCTATGAGCATCAGATGATTGTCAGTTCCATCAGAAATAACCTTGTAGCCCTTCTCCATAAAGGTTTTTGCCATTACAGCTGCATTCTTCTTTACTCTTGTCTGGTAGTCCAGAAACTTTGGATCAAGCGCTTCTCCGAAAGATACTGCCTTGGATGCTATGACATGTTCCAGAGGACCGCCCTGAATACCGGGAAAGACTGCTGAATTCAAGAGTGATGACATCATTCTCTCTTCACCTTTTGGCGTAGTAATTCCCCATGGATTAACAAAGTCCTTGCCCATCAGAATAATACCTCCCCTTGGTCCCCTAAGTGTCTTATGAGTGGTTGATGTTACAATATGAGCATACTTCAGCGGATTTTTCAGCAGACCGGCAGCGATAAGACCTGCGGGATGAGCCATGTCAACCATGAAAATTGCGCCAATTTTGTCGGCTATGCTTCGCATCCTCTCATAATCCCACTCCCTTGAATAAGCCGATGCCCCGCCTATGATCATCTTTGGCTTCTCTTTAAGAGCAACCTGCTCCATCATATCATAATCGACAAGTCCGCTTTCTTCAATAACACTGTATGCAACCGGCTTATAAAAAAGACCTGAAGAGTTAACAGGAGATCCATGTGAGAGATGACCTCCATGAGCAAGATTCAAACCCATAAATGTATCACCTGGCTTAAGTACCGTCATAAACACTGCCATATTAGCCTGGGCTCCGGAATGAGGTTGTACGTTAGCATATTCTGCATCAAAAATTTTCTTCAGACGGTCGATGGCGATTTGTTCAGACTGGTCAACAATCTCGCATCCCCCGTAATACCTGTAACCCGGATAGCCTTCAGCATATTTATTTGTCATTACTGAACCCATTGCTTCAAGCACCTGTGGACTTACGAAATTTTCAGAGGCAATTAATTCAATGCCATTTATCTGGCGCAGACGTTCCTTTTCAATTAGGTCAAAAATCAATGTATCTCTTTTCATGTTTTATTGTTTTAAATATTTCTATTCCTGTGAAAATTCAATAAGAAGATCACGATATGTTGAATATATCCTTGATTTTGAGATAAAACCCACATAATATCCGTTATTCAGCACCGGCAGATTCCATGCCCCCGTCTTCCTGAATGTTTCCATCACTGTATCGATGCTTTCACGAATGTCGAGGTATGAGGGAGGGATTGTCATTATATCCCTCATGCTTGTTGTCTCGTACAATTCTGTCTGGAACATAATTTCACGTACATCATCAAGTGAGACTACCCCATCCAGAATATTGTATTCATCGACCACTGGAAAAAGATTCCTGTGTGAGCGTGCAATCAGTTTTACAAGATCTCCGAGATTATCAGATGCTTTAACGGTCAGCAGATCCTTTTCGATCTCCTTTCTCCAGTCCATCCTTGCAAGAGCTGCCTTGTCCTTGTCATGGGTAATAAGCTCACCCCTCTCTGCCAGCTGGACATGATATATTGAATGCTTTTCAAAACTCCTTGTGGTTATATAAGCAGTCGTTGCAGTAATTATGAGCGGAATTAACAATCCATAGCCTCCAGTTATTTCAGCTATAAGGAATATAGCAGTAAGCGGAGCGTGCATCACCCCTGCCATCATTCCTGCCATGCCTACAAGAACAAACCTGTTATCAGGAAGGTCTATATTTACAAATCTCTTAAGAAGACTGGCCACAAAAAAACCATTTATACCTCCTAAAAAAAGTGTAGGTGCAAATATTCCTCCAACTCCTCCGGCCCCATTCGTGGAGCTGCTGGCTACAACCTTCAGCATAATCAGGCCTGCCATGAAGAGAATCATCATCAGATAACTATTTGATATTGAACTAAATATGCTATTATTAAAAACAATATCTGAATTGCCGTGAAGCAGGGCCATAATTGTGTCATATCCCTCTCCATAAAAAGGGGGAAAAAGGTAGATCAAACCGCCAAGGACAATACCTCCAAGGATCAGCCTTAAGTATGTATTGGTGATCTTTTCGTATCGGCTTTCGATGAAGAGGGTCATCTTTGAAAAATAGAGAGATATCAACCCTGATATTATCCCAAGGACCACGTACCAGGGAATATTTGAGATGTTAAATGAGCCGGTAATGTCGAAAGAGAAGAGAACCTTATCTCCCATCAGAAAATAAGCAACAGTGGCAGCTGTTACTGAAGAAATCAGAAGCGGAACTATAGAAGAGATTGTCAGGTCGAGCATCAGTATCTCGAGGGTGAAGACTATACCGGCGATTGGGGCCTTGAAAATTCCCGAAACAGCCCCGGCTGCTCCGCAACCTATGAGCAAGGTAATATTTTTATAATTCAGCTTGAAAAATCTTCCGATAGCAGAACCTATTGAAGAGCCTGTGAGCACGATAGGCGCCTCTGCTCCGACCGAACCGCCAAATCCTATTGTCAGGGTGCTTGCCAGGAGTGAACTCCAGGTATTATGGACTTTCAGCTGACTTTTTTTTCTTGAAATGGCATGAAGAATCCTGCTGATCCCATGCCCTATCTTATCTCTTACAATATACCTGACAAACAGAACTGTAAGGAACATCCCCAGTAAGGGATAAACCAGATAGAGAAAACCATGCGATTCAGATGAAATTCCCCCTGTAAGCAGCTTATTTGTAAAATGAATGGCATTCTTCAGAAAGGCAGCTGCAAGGGCGCTGAGTAATCCAACAACCAGACTAAGCAGATATACCAATTTTACCTGGTCAAGTTCAACAAGCCGTTTGTTAATAATCTTTCTTAAGGAATGAATTCTGAACATAATTATGCAAATATAAAAACATTACCAATCCTTAGCTGTTTTTTATTTAAGTTTGTCACCTGTTAAAATCTGCATCGCAGATACAGCCAAAGGTGAAAAAATTGATATTTCAGGCATGATAAATTTCGAAAAATTTACACTCGATAACGGGTTGAAGGTCCTGGTACATGAAGATAATTCAACACCGCTGGTTGCCATGAATATTCTTTATGATGTCGGATCGAAGGATGAGGACCCTGAGCAGACAGGTATCGCACACCTGTTTGAGCATCTTATGTTCGGTGGTTCGGTAAATATCCCTGATTATGATAAACCATTGCAGCTCGTTGGAGGTGAGAATAATGCGTTTACAAACAACGATATAACAAACTATTACCTGACTGTTCCCTCCGAAAATATAGAAACAGGCTTCTGGCTTGAATCCGACAGAATGCTGGGACTTGATTTTTCACAGAAAAACCTGGATACCCAGAAAAGAGTTGTGATCGAAGAATTTAATCAGCGATACCTCAATCAGCCATTTGGTGATGCGGTACTGAAGCTCAGACCCCTGGCCTATAAGATACATCCTTACAGATGGCCTGCAATTGGAATGGATATCAGCCATGTAGCAGGTATCGGTCTGGATAACATCAAAGAGTTCTTCTATTCTCATTATGCTCCGAATAATGCAATACTTACAGTCACCGGGAAAATAACTTTTGAAAGTGTTGTAAAGCTTACAAACAAATGGTTTGGACCGATCCCGGGAAGAGTCATAAAAAAGCGTAATCTGCCTGCAGAGCCTGTACAGACTGAGGGCCGATCAGTTACAATCGAAAGTGATGTTCCCTCCGACGCATTATATAAGGTATGGCATATTGGTCCCAGAAAAAGCCCAGATTTTCATACTCTGGATCTTATAACTGACCTTCTTGCAGGAGGTGAATCCGGAAGATTGAATGCATTGCTTGTAAGAGAAAAAAAATTATTCAGCGAGATTAATGCATATATAACATCCGACATTGATCCGGGCCTTGTTATACTGCAGGGAAAATTAATGAAAGGTGTTGATCTTCTGAAAGCTGAAGAGGCAGTTAATGAATTAATTAGAGGATTATCAGTTATTGATGACATAGAGGAGGAGATGGAGAAGGTAAGGAATAAATTCGAATCCTCCACTGTCTTTTCAAATACCAACATAATGAATAAAGCTGTCAGCCTGGCTCATTATGAACTTCTTGGAGATCCTGATCTTATCAATAAGGAAATAGAAGCATACAGGAATGTAACACGGGATATGGTAGCTGAAGCATCAGAAAAATATTTCCGGTCATCAAATTGCAGTACAGTTTATTACAAATCCGGCAGAAAAGAGTCATGACAAATAATCTCCAAAGAATTCAGCCTCCGGTCTTTCCGGTTGAGAAGGTTATTATTCCTGAAGTAAGATCCTTCACACTGAATAACGGTGTGCCTGTCTTTTGTATAGAAGCCGGTTCTGAGGATATTGTAAGGCTCGAGATTGTTTTCAGGGCCGGACAGGTAAGGGAGCAACTGCCTATGGTGGCTTCAACTACAAATATGATGCTTGCGGAAGGATCACAGAATTACTCTGCGGAGGAACTTAACAGATTGCTTGATTATTTTGGCGCATTCCTTAACCTCTCTCCCGAAAAGGATCTCTCCGGTGTTGTGATCTTTTTTCTGAACAAGCATACCGGCAAGATCCTTGAATTGGTGAGGGAAATTGTTTTCCGGCCCCTATTTCCTGAGGCAGAGCTGAATGCCCTGATGAAAAAACGACTGCGCTGGTTTCTTTTAAACAGGGAAAAAGTAAGTAACCAGGCTATAGATACATTTTTTGAATCAGCCTTTGGAAAATCCCATCCTTACGGCCGTCAGCTTAAAGAACACGATTTTGAACTGATGAATCCGTCAGTCATAAAAGATTTCCATTCAAAATATTATACACCTGAAAATATGACCCTGATAATATCAGGGAAGATGCATCCGGAAACACCTGAACTCCTGAATATGTATCTGGGAGAGACAAGCTTTCAAAAAAACAGGGAAACAGATCCGGTACCAGCCATTAACGGTGACGGACTGAAAGAGGTGCATATAGAGAAAAAGAAAGCTGTGCAAACAGCTATAAGAATAGGTTCCCCGACGATAAACAAACGACATCCGGATTATCCCGGACTGAAGATCCTCAATACTATCCTTGGCGGGTATTTCGGATCAAGGCTGATGAAAAATATCCGTGAGGAAAAGGGATATACTTACGGCATAAATTCATCTCTTTCATCGCTTGATCTGTCAGGCTACAAGGTTATATCAACCGAAGTAAGTCCAAAAAACTGCAGGAAAACAGTAGATGAAATACTCAATGAAATAAACACATTGCAGACCGTCCCTCCCTCAGAAGAGGAAATGGAAATTATACGCAATTATATGTCAGGCGAAATGGTCAGAATGTTTGACGGGCCATTTGCAATAGCCGAAAGCTTCAGGTCAGCCTGGGAATTCGGTCTTGACAACAATTACTACCACAAACTTTCGGAAAAAATTCTTAAAATTAAACCTGAGGAAATCACTGAACTGGCGCGAACATATTATAAAATTGATGAACTTTATCAGGTTACTGTTGGCTCTAAATGAAAATAAAGCATCTTGATATTGTACTTGTTTTATTAAGCTTTTGCTCTGTCAGCGCTAATTCACAGATTAACTGCAATGTACCTCTTGCTCCTGTTCTGATATCAGTTTCCGTACAGCCCGAAACAGGAAAGACAGAATTTAAATGGATCCCCAGTGAATCGACTGATATAGCTGCATACATTATCTATTCATACAAAGGCGGAGACGGACAGGCTATTGATACAGTATGGGATCCGGCAGCCACAAGCCATGTCATTTCAAATACAGCTCCAAAATATTCAAGTGTTTCATATGTTGTGGCTGCACACCGTCTGTCTCTAATCCCGGGAATGCCCGGATGCACAAGTCCTCTGTCAAATGTACTTATCAACAATCTTCTGCGAGGCAGTTCTCGACACCTGCAATAAAAAGATAAATGTATCCTGGAATAGCTATCCTTCAATACCCAAAGCCGTAATAAACTATTCTGTGATGCTCTCGGTTAACGGGAGTGACTTTTCTGAGGAAACAGCTGGCAGGACCCGATATCAAAAGTTTTACAATCGATAATTTTACAACTGACGCAAACTACTGTTTCTATATAAGGGCAAATCTTGAAGGAAACTCATTCTCTACTTCAAATAAAGCCTGCATTCTTACAAGGATGCAACGGCCTCCTGAATGGATAAATGCAGATTATGCCACAGTTAATCCTGAGTCGGGGATTATGCTCTCATTTACAATTGATCCTGAATCAGAGATAAAACATTTTCTTCTTGAAAAGAAAATCAGGACTGTCGGATGCATTCAGCTCCGCTTGTACAACTTGAATCTGCTAACGGATCTGTTTTTATACCGATGCCCAGGCTGAAACAATGTTATAAATTACTACAGGCTATCGGCAATCAACAGCTGCGGTAATCCTGTTACTGTGTCAAATATTGCATCAAATATTGTTCTGACAATGACAAGGAATGGGAATGAATTGAAACTCGACATGGAATAAGTACAGGGAATGGACGGGAATTGTTTCAGAATACAGGCTTTTTATTGATACAGGCAATGGCTTTGAGGAAGAAGCTGTAATTGCTGCAGATGATACTCTGTATACCTTGACTACAGAAATATAATGCTTGAAGTGTCAGCAGATGACGTTTGTATGTATGTCACCGCTTCTGAAGTTTCAAATCCACATGGCATAACAGGGTCACACCAATTCATCATTGGTCTGTATGGATCCGTTGAAGTAATTACAGTTCCGAATCATTTTTACTCCAAACAATGATCTTCTAAACGATTTGTTCAAACCTGTATTATCCTTTACTCCAGCAAGTTACCATTTAATTATAAGCGATCAGCATGGTACAGTACTGTTCGAGACAAGAGACTATAATGAATCATGGAACGGAACGCAGAATGGAAATCCGCAGCCGGAAGGCATCTGTCTTTGGTTTTTAAAAGTAAACACACCATCAGGTAAGAGTCTGTCAAAAACAGGTACCGTAACAATTCTGAGGAATCCTTGAATAAATCATCAGATTGCCTTATGATGGAGACTAAAAATTTCAGCAGGAAAAGTTATCTTTGTACTCTGCACAAAAAGGTGTTTTAAAGTATTTTATGGGGAACAAGGATATTTTTGATGATGAAGATAAAATCCGTATTCAGTCTGAATATGAGACACTTGTAAATAATCTTGTCAGGTGCAAAAAACCTGGAGACAGGGAACTTATTGACAAGGCATTCAGGATTGCCAATGAGGGTCACTGGAATATGAGGAGAAAATCGGGTGAACCATATATTATTCATCCGATATCAGTAGCAAAAATTGTAAATCAGGAAATCGGTCTCGGAGCAAAATCAATTGCCGTAGCGCTTCTTCATGATATTGTTGAGGATACCGATTATACACTTGAGGATATTGAGCGGGAATTTGATCCCAAGATTGCCTCACTCATCGATGGGCTGACAAAAATATCAGGCACATACAACAAGGAAAATTCATCTTCCATGCAGGCTGAAAACTTCAGGAAGATGCTTTTAACACTGTCAGATGATCTCAGAGTCATTCTCATCAAGATCGCTGATCGTTTGCATAATATGCGAACACTCGATTCCATGCCTGAACATAAAAAAATGAAGGTTGCCGGCGAGACTATTTTTCTCTATGCACCGCTGGCAAACAGACTTGGACTATATGCAATAAAAAGCGAGCTGGAAGACCTGAGCTTTAAATTCAGACAGCCTCAGATCTACGAAGAGATTGCAGCCAAGCTTAAGCACAGCGAAAGAAAATACATTTCCCTCATAAATAAATTCTCTCTTCCGATTATTGAAAGACTGACTGAAGCCGGTCTTAAATTTGATATAAGCGGACGGCCAAAATCTATCTTTTCAATCTGGAAAAAGATGCAGGCCAAAAATGTCCCGTTTGAAGAGATATACGATGTTCTTGCTGTCAGAATAGTCTTTGAACCACAGCCGAATATTCCTGAAAAAACACAATGCTGGAATATCTATTCAATGATAACTGATGCCTACCTTCCAAAGCCCGACAGGCTGCGCGACTGGGTAAGCAGGCCAAAACCGAATGGCTATGAAGCCTTGCATGTAACTGTAATGGGACCTGAAGGAAAATGGGTTGAAATACAGATCAGAAGCAAAAGGATGGACGAGATAGCTGAACGAGGTTATGCTGCACACTGGAAATACAAGGGTGATGAATCGCCGGAAAGTGAACTGGATAAATGGATAAAAAAGATCAGGCAGATGCTTGAGAATCCGCTTGAAGATCCGATCGAGTTCCTTGATGAGTTTAAAATGAACCTCTTCTCGAGCGAGATAATGGTTTTTACCCCAAAAGGTACTCTTGTCAGTCTTCCAAAGGGAGCCTCAGCCCTCGATTTTGCATATGAAATTCATACTGAGGTAGGCAACAAGGCGATAGGGGCAAAAATCAACTATAAACTGAATCCTATAAATGCAATCCTGATGAGCGGAGATCAGGTTGAGATCATAACTTCCGACATTGCAAAGCCTGAAAGGGAATGGCTCTCATTTGTAAGAACCTCAAAAGCCAAAGTAGCTATAAAAAATGCGCTGAAATCTGAATCAAAAGATGCAACTCAGATTGGAATTGAGATCCTTGATGCGAAACTTAAAGAGATAGGGCTCTCTGCAAATGCGGAAGTCCTTAAGAATCTTATTGCGCCATTACGAAATTCTCAATAAGGAGGAGTTATACAAGGGCATTGGCACAGGAAGGATAATCCCTGATGATCTTAAAAAGATACTTAAAAAGGGACCTGCCCCAAATGTCATCAAATACTGGGAACTTAAGCTTATAGGATCTAAAAAACAGAAGAAAATTGATGAAGAGCAGAAGCAGAAAATTGACAACAGCGCACCCTTTCTGCTAAGGGAGAATGTTGAGAATTCGGAACAGTCATATGAAATTGCAAAATGCTGCAATCCTATTCCTGGTGATGAGGTAACTGGATATCATTCTCCTGAGGGAGCAATAATTATTCATAAACCCAAATGCCCTGCTGCAATCCGTATAATGTCGAATGAAGGAAACCGGATAATTGCTGTCAAATGGGCTATTCATAAACTGGTCTCATTCCTTGCAAGAATCAGTATGACAGGCATTGACAGGATAGGACTGGTAAATGAAATAACAAATATTATCTCCTCAGAACTCAAAGTCAATATGACAAATATTAATATTTCAGTACAGAATGGAATATTTGAAGGAACAATTGATCTCTATGTTCACCATACAAAGGACCTTAACAACCTGATACTCAAGATATCAAATATCAAGGGTATTGAAAATGTAAGACGGGTTGAAGATTTCTCGAAATAACTTTTAGCTCTTCTAACTTCCTAATCCGGTGAAAATATGTATTTTTGTTTTTATTTTAAATTAGACCAGATATGATTAGTGACGATACGAAATTGACGGTAAAGAAAATCTTCACTGAATATCTCGAGAAAAAAGGGCATCGCAAAACACCTGAAAGGTATGCCATACTCGATGAGATATATTCCAGGTCAGGTCATTTTGATATTGAGTCTCTCTATATCTTCATGAAGAATAAAAACTACAGGGTAAGCAGGGCTACTTTATATAATACAATTGAATTACTGCTCGACTGTAATCTTGTTATCAAACATCAGTTCGGTAAAAACATAGCCCAGTTTGAACGGGCTTACCAGTGCGGACAGCACGATCATCTGATTGATATTGAATCAGGAAAAGTAATTGAATTCTGCGATCCGCGAATACATGAAATCATAAATACTGCAAGTGATCTTCACAATTTTGTACCCCAGTATCATTCACTCTATATATACGGGTCAATAAAAGATAAATAATAGTGCTCAATTTATGATATCAGGAAGGTCCTTACATGGACCTTTTTTTAATTATTAACAATCAAACAACTGCGGAAAAATTCTGAAAATATTTTGTATCTTGCAGACCGTTTTTGTTTATCTGATAAAAATATAACATGAACATTGACATACTGTTAGGCCTGCAATGGGGCGATGAAGGAAAAGGGAAAATAGTTGATGTACTTAGCCCTGGTTATGATATAATAGCCAGGTTTCAGGGAGGGCCAAATGCAGGACATTCTCTGGAATTTAATAATGTTAAACATGTACTCCATCTTATACCTTCAGGAATATTTCATCCTGAAAAGCTGAATATTATTGGTAATGGCGTTGTCATTGATCCTGCTGTATTTAAGAAAGAGATTGAGGAGCTTGGCACGCCGGTCAGTGAACTGGCGAAACGTCTTATTATCTCAAGCAGGGCAAATCTTATTCTGCCAAGTCACCGGATACTTGATGCTGCATATGAATTTCAGAAAGGGATTACCAAAATCGGATCAACACTTAAAGGAATTGGTCCTGCATATACTGATAAGGTAAGCAGAAACGGCTTAAGGGTCGGAGATATTCTGCGAAAAAATTTCAGGGAGCTTTATACCAGGACATCTTAAGAACCATCTTGTCATACTAAAAAGCTATGATTTCAGATTCGATCTTGAAGAGTATGAAAAGGGATGGTTTGAAGGAATTGAAATGTTGAAAGAATTTCAGATTCTTGATACTGAATACCTTGTAAACAATCTTGCCGCGAAAGGAAGCAAAGTTCTTGCCGAAGGTGCCCAGGGAACAATGCTTGATGTGGATTTCGGAACATATCCCTATGTTACATCATCAAATACAATAAGTGCCGGAGCATGCACCGGACTTGGGATTTCCCCAAAACGTATCGGTGATATTCTTGGCATATTCAAGGCCTATTGTACAAGGGTAGGCAGCGGCCCCTTCCCTACCGAACTGAATGATAATACAGGCGACTCACTGAGAAATATCGGACGTGAATTCGGATCAACAACCGGAAGAGCCAGGCGATGCGGATGGCTTGACCTTCCGTCACTCAAATATTCAATAATGATAAATGGCGTTACAAAACTTTTTATGACAAAAGCCGATGTAATGTCAGGTTTCAGAACAATAAAAATCTGCACCTCATATATTGTGGATGGAAAGAACTCGCTTGAAATACCTTTTAATTCAGATGCCTCTATCGAACCGGTGTATACCGAACTGCCAGGCTGGAAATCTGATATTTCAGCAATCAGGGATTTCAACGAATTGCCCGGAGCATTAAGATCTTTTATAGAATTTATAGAAAATCAGACAGGCGTTCCCGTAACAATGGTCTCAGTAGGTCCCGACCGGGAGGAGACAATATTCAGAAATACAGGACATAAGACCTGAAGTTCAATTGTTCAAAGCAGATCGAATATCTGGATTATTCCTTAATATATATCCACGCATCGATCTCAACAGTATCCTGGAACTGTTTAAGTCTTGCAACTGGCTTTACTCAAGCTTTCATGTGATTCAGCTGAAACAAGTTCAAAATCGCTGTCTTTCATCTTTAATATTTCTGTATCATAACCCTGCTGCCTGAAGCTTCAGCATAACCTTTGGCATATTCAGGAGTAATAAAACTTCCGACAATAATATTGTATCTGCTTTGTTCTGGCAGCAGCCTGCCTTGCCTCTTCAGCCAACTCTTACCGAATCGAGTTTTGCATTCTCATTTGCTAACAACTTGTCCTGTACTTTTCTGATTGAATCTGCAACCCTGTATACTGTCCTGCTGGGCACGCAAGAGCTTCAAGTGTTTTGGCTTTTTTGCCAAATAATCCTTTGTTTTTAAAATAATTGCATGAAGGTGCAACTGCAAGAATCAGTATAAGAATTACTGCTGATAAATGTCTCATAATAAAAGATTTAAAATTAAAGATAAAAATCAGAATTGCAATATTCCTTTTGTTGTAAATCAAAGATACAAATTATTGATTATTAAACCAAATCAGATAATTTTCCAGCTATTGAGATCAAAATCTGACAGATTTTGTATATTCGGCATTGAAAATTAAATCACTTAAAAACCGATTAGATGAAATCCCTGATACAATTTTTTGAAGAGAGTGTTGAAAAGTACAGCAACAATGTATATCTGTGGGAAAAGCCGGCTGATAAATATGAAGGCACAACATATGGTGAAACCAGAAAACAGATCTATGAATTTGCTGCCGGACTGATTAAGCTGGGAATAAAAAAAGGAGACAGGTTAAGTCTGATTTCAGAAGGTCGAAACAGCTGGGTTATCGGAGAAATGGGTATACTTTATACAGGTGCCCTGAATGTTCCTCTTTCAGTCAAACTAAATCCGGATGAGATAAAATTCAGGATCAACCATTCAGGGGCCAGAATGATCCTCGTATCATCAATACAGGCTCAGAAGCTGAAAGTGGTTTTGAAAGATTGCCATTCACTCGAAAAAATAATTCATTTCGACACTCAGGAGGAATATGCTCCGAATGAAATCCATTTCAATGAGGTCAGAAAGATTGGCAGGGAATGGCTTGATGAAGAAGGAAATACTTCCAGGTTCGAGGAACTGTTCAAGAGTATCACCCCTTCCGATTTTGCAAATATATGCTACACATCAGGCACAACTGCTGATCCAAAAGGGATAATCCTGACTCATGGCAATTATGTCACAAATGTATACCAGGCCTACAGCCTCATCGATATTCCGTCATTCTACAAAACGCTGCTGATCCTGCCATGGGATCACTCCTTTGGTCATACCTGCGGTATCTTTGCATTTATGGGAAAAGGTGCAAGCATTGCTTCTGTCAAAACAGGCAAGACACCAATGGAAACCCTGAGGAATCTTCCTGCATGCCTCAAGGAGATCAAGCCAAATTTGCTCATGAGCGTACCGGCAATAGCAAAGAATTTCAGAAAAAACATTGAAAAAGGGATAAAGGAAAAGGGCACCGTTGTTGAAATGATGTTCAACCATGCGCTGAAGATATCATACTCCTATAACAAGGAAGGATGGAATAGAGGCAGAGGGTTGCAGCGTATTAAAAAGCCACTCCTTGATTTCTATGATAAGATCCTGTTCCGTAAAATACGAGAAGGCTATGGAGGAGAACTTGATTATTTCATAGGCGGCGGAGCACTTCTTGAAATAGAGCTGCAAAGATTCTTTTATGCCCTGGGTATACCTATGTACCAGGGATATGGTCTGAGCGAAGCCTCTCCTGTCATTTCATCAAATTCAGCAAGCAGACATAAACTTGGATCTTCAGGTGCCCTTGTAAACAATATGGATCTTAAAATATGCGACGATGACGGAAATGAACTGAAGCCTAATGAAAAAGGAGAAATAGTTATCCGGGGCGGCAATGTAATGCATGGTTACTGGAAAAATGAAGCAGCAACAAAAGAGACCATTAAGGACGGCTGGTTGTATACCGGCGACATGGGCTACATGAGCGAAGATGGATTCCTGTATGTTATGGGACGGTTTAAAAGTCTTCTGATTGCCGATGACGGAGAAAAATTCAGCCCTGAAGGTATCGAGGAAGCAATTTCTGAGCAGTCGAAATATATTGATCAGTGTATGCTTTATAATAATCAGAAACCATACACGGTAGCTCTTATTGTTCCAAACCAGCATGCACTAAAACTCTATCTTGAGGAGAAGAGATCTGACTGCCGATTCCGATGAAGGAAAAAGGGCAGTTATTACATCTAATCGAAAGTGAAGTAAATGAATACAGGTCAAACGGCAAGTTCGGAAGCATGTTTCCGCAGAGGTGGTTACCTGTTGCGATTGCAATCCTTGAAGAGAGTTTTACTGAAGACAACGGTCTGATGAACTCTACAATGAAAATTGTACGGGGTAAAATTATGGAAAAATACGAAGAGCTGATAGACTATCTCTATACTCCTGATGCTAAGATTGTTACAAACGAAAGAAACATCGAAGAAGTTGAAAAGATGAAATTAGGGTGATAATAATTTTAACACGGATACTACTTCAATAACAGGAACATAACTCATTTTATGTAATTACAAGCCTGCTCTTGAATGGCAGAAATGTCATAAAGTCAGCATGATGCACAATATATGCCTCAGTGGTTCTTTTTATAAGATCACCTTCATGAGCGTGTGCAGCAATTATATGACAAACCTCCGGAGGCAGCCCGCATTCTTCAGCAAGAGAAACTCCCGAGAAGGGATGTCTCAGATATTGTCCGTATTTGCCCTGCACTGCCTTCCCATCTCAGATCGAGCTCATACTCAAGTAATTTCCCGACATCAGCCAGTATGGCCCCTGAGATCAGCACATCCATGTTCACAGGCAGATCTGCTCCAAAGAATTCATTCATCCTTGTACCCGCATCACGGGCTACCTGTACCACACATCTTTTATGTGCCATAAAACTCACCTTAAGGTCAGGCCCGCAGAGAAGAGTAAATGGGATCCTGCTCAGATCCTCAGCTTTAAGTACACTCTTTTCGAGCGCCAACTCCCAGGTGGCAGCAGTCTTCTCCCTGAGCGATTCATCACTGATCCATTCAAGTTCAGGCCATAAATTCTTAAGCTCTTCTGTCATAAATAAATGTATTTATTATTAAAGCCTTTCTATAATGGCATCAGTCATTGCAGTTGTTGATGCTGCTCCATTCCTGATCACATCAGGGTTTCCGGGCATCTTCATCATATCGTATGTTCTTATACGACCTTCTTCAACAACATCTGCGATTGACTTCCTTATTCTGGCTGCCATTGGTTTCTCTTCAATATAATCAAGCATCATACATGCCGATTCAACCATGGCAATAGGGTTGACAATTGAAACTTCAAAATCAGCATATTTGGGTGCAGATCCATGAGTCGGCTCAAATACGGCAATTCCGTCAGATGAGAACTGGGCACTGCATGCAAAACCGAGTCCGCCAATCAGTCCGGCAAAAGCATCAGACACTATATCTCCAAACATATTCCCCGCCACAATAACACCGTACTCTTCAGGATTTTTTGTGAGCCACATCATCTGAGCATCAATATTTGTATTGCAGAGGGTAATTTCAGGGTAAGAGTTTTTATGAATATCCTTTGCAAGCCTCCACATCAGGCCTGAAGTCTCCCTTATAACATTCGGCTTCTCACAAAGCGTAACAGACTTGTATCCGAATTTTCTGGCATGTTCAAATGCTGCCATCAATATTCTCATCGTTGCCTTTCTTGTAAAGATCCTTGTAGAGATTGAAAGCTCCTCAACAGGCACCTCACCAAAGTTTTCCCTGAACTTTGGATGACTCATAAGAGCCTCATGCACTATTGCAGGAGGATTAGTCCATTCCACACCTGAGTATAAACCTTCTGTATTCTGACGAAATATTACAACATCCACCTTTGGCTCATCGATATGTGTTCCCTTTTCCTCTCCTTATAAAGTTAAGAGGATTACCAGGATACGATCTGCATGGCCTTACACAGATATCAAGATTAAAATGCTGGCGCAAGCCTACTATAGGGCTTGAATATGTACAACCCTTACCCCACAATTCAGGATTTAGCTCGGCTTTGGCCTCCTCTGTCGGCTTAGAGGTGATCGCACCAAAGAGAGCAACTTTATGCTTTGCAATCAGATCAATTGTTCTCTGAGGCAACGGATTTCCCTCTTTACACCAGAATTCCCAACCAATGTCGCCATGAATATAATCTGCATCGAAACCTGCAGCATCAAGAACTCTTAATGTCTGACCGAGTACCACTTTCCCGATTCCGTCTCCCGGTAATGTTACAATAGTATGCTTTGCCATATTTTTTTATATAAGTAATTTAAGGTTAAACAGATGTCGCCTGCAAAACTAGTCAAATTCCAGCAGGTCATGAAACATATTATTAATTGAGACCTGAACCATGAAGATAAAAAATTAATTGTACATTTGGAACTTTTTAGGGACGACTTTACCACTATATGAGTATACTAAATAAGCTGAATCCGGCTCCACTATGGATCTATTTCGAAGAAATCTGTAAAATCCCCCGTTTATCAAAAAATGAGGGACAGATCAGAAAATATCTGCTTGACTTTGCCATCGTACACAATCTTGATTCGAAAGAGGATGAAGTAGGCAATATCCTGATAACAAGACCGGCAGCCCCCGGCATGGAGAACAGGAAAACGGTTGTTTTGCAATGCCATATGGACATGGTTGGGGAAAAAAATGCAGATTATCCTCATAACTGGATTACAGATCCTATCCTGCCTGTTGTGAAGGGCAATTGGGTGATGGCTACAGGAACTACTCTCGGAGCAGATGATGGCATAGGCATTGCCGCCCAGATGGCAATCCTTACCGATAAGGATCTTATAGCAGGCAAAATAGAATGTCTTTTCACCGTTGATGAGGAATCCGGAATGACTGGTGCGATAAATCTTAAACAAGATTTCTTCACAGGAAGGACACTTCTTAATCTCGATTCTGAAGATGAGGGAATACTTTTCATTGGATGTGCAGGCGGAATGGACACTGTCGGAACAATGAGATATGAAGAGGTCGCTGTAAATCCAGGGTCACTGGCGCTTGAAATTTCTGTTACAGGATTGCATGGAGGCCACTCAGGGGACGAGATTCATAAGGGTTATGGCAACTCTGTCAAAATTATGAACAGGTTATTGTGGAATATTTCAAATTTTTATGAGATCTCTCTCAGTAATTTTGATGGCGGAAATTTGAGAAATGCAATTCCCCGCGAGGCTTTCTCAACAATCATAATTGATAAATCAGAAAATACAAAGGTCAGATCATGGATCGACAATTTCTATTATACTGTTGCAAATGAATTTGGTGATCTGGAGAAAGATCTAAGGATATCAGTCAGGGAAACAGAGCTGCCCTCCCATTCTATGGATAAGGATAGCCAGAAGAGGTTCCTTAATGCTCTGGCTTGCTGCCCTCACGGGGCACTTGCATGGTCAAAAGAGATGGACGACCTTGTGGAGACATCCACAAACCTTGCATCTGCCAAGTTCTCAGACAACAATACAATAAAGATCATTACAACTCAGCGCAGTTCGATAGAATCCTCAAAATTTGATGCCGCCGCAATGGTGGAATCATGCATGAAACTTGCCGGGGCTGAGGTTGTGCACTCAGACGGTTATCCCGGGTGGAAACCAAATCTAACATCAGAAATACTTGGCCTTGCCCGCAAATCTTACATCAAACTATTTGCAAAAGAGCCTATGGTAAGGGCAATACATGCAGGACTCGAGTGCGGACTGGTTTATGAAAAGTTCAAAGGCATCGACATGATCTCCTTTGGACCCACAATAAAAGGCGCCCATACTCCTGAAGAGATGATAGAGATAAAAACTACTCAGATGTTCTGGGATCTGCTTAAGGATATGGTGAGGAATATGCCTGTTATTAAGTAATATTACCCCTCCGCTTCTTCACTCAGGAATATATTTCAAAATCCTCTTTGCCTGCTCCGCATACGGGACAGATATAATCCTCAGGCAATCTGGAGAAAGATATCCCCGGTTCTATTCCATCAGATGGATCACCCTGTTCCGGATCATAGATATATCCGCAGATAGTACATTTATATTTATCCATTTTACTGTTTTAATTTTTTAACAACATCTATTACCGTTCCGTCGACCCACTTAATAGCAGCCACAACATCTTCTTCAAACTGAGGTTTTTGCGGCTTGCCGCAGATCTTCTCAGCCTCGTCTTTCAATTCTTCAATTGTTCTGAGCGGTAGTCCGCTTCCTTTTACACTGTCAATGAGATCCTGCCGCAACGGGTTTATCGCTATTCCTCTCTCAGTAATTATCACATCGATCAGTTCACCCGGTCCGCAGAGGGTTGTAACCTTATCGACAATAACCGGTATCCTGTCACGGAACAGAGGAACCGGAATTATTACATTCCTGGCATGCAGACAATTCTGCCAGCCGCCAATACCATGCAGCAGACAACCGTCAGAATGGGTTACGACATTCCCGTTAAAACTGATATCTATTTCAGTTGCACCCAGAATCATTATATCCATCATGCTTGTAAGGTTGCCCTTGGAGTGATAGTTGTAGGCATTGAAAACCGGATAAGGCACATGGTTCGGATTCGTTTCGATTGACCGTACCGAATCCAGATCAAAAACCTGAGCATCAAGAATGTATCCCATCTGCCCCTCTTCCAGCATCCTGACCATATATTTTGTGGAGCCTCCAAATCCAAATCTCGATTTCCATCCCTTATTCTTCATCATCTTATGAAGAAATACAGCTATAGCAAGCGAGGTGCCTCCTGCCCCGGCCTGAATTGCAACTCCATCTTTCAGAATACCTGATTTCTCAAGAAATGAAGCAGTCAGTTCTGCTATAAGAAGCCTGTCGGGGCTCTTGGTTATCTGTGTTGTACCGGAAACTATTTTCTCAGGGATCCCTATCTTTTCGACAACAACTACATAATCAACATAATTGCCTTCAATCTCCATTGGAAAACATGGAAGATCGACAAGATTATCCGTGACGACTATCACCTTCTCCGCATACATGTAATCTGCTTTTGCATATCCCAGTACACCGCAGGCGGAAGTACCGCCTGTCCCGCGGGCATTTCCATAAGCATCCGCTGATGGAGCTGCAAGAACTGCGATATCAATCTTTACATCTCCATCCTGAATTGCCTGCACACGTCCTCCGTGGGATCGCAGGACTGCAGTTCCCTTCATCTTTCCTTCTGAAACATAGCGTCCCAGTGGTCCGTTCATGCTTCCTTCTATCCTGTTTATCGTTCCGTCATCAAGAAATCCGATGACAGGATCATTACACGGGAATGAAGCTGATGGGAACCATACAAGATCTTTTACTCCCATACCGGAAGCGATTTCAAAAATCCTGTTGCTTATCAGATCTCCGTCGCGAAGATGGTGATGCGTGGATATAGTCAATCCATCACGGAGGCCGCACAGTCGCAGCGCCTCCTCAAGTGATTTCACTACCTTATTGCCGTCATCAGGAAAATCGGAACAGGATGGTATCGGCGGTGAATATTTCCGGCCTTCAGGCTTGTACTTCCCTACTCCCCTGTACGGAATCACCGGCTTCCCGTTTATCTCAAGCGGAACTTCCCTGCCTGCAGCATTTATAACAGTCTTGACAGCCATATCGTTTCTAATGTTCATTTTTCACTGCCGGGGAATGCGTCGTTCATCCAGTCTGAACTCAAGAGTCCCAGCCTGACAGCAAGATCCAAAGTTTTCTGAGCTCTTGCAACAACAGGAGGATCGATCATCTTTGTTCCGAGAGCTACTACTCCCAGTCCTTTTTGCCGGGCTGTTTCGAAGGCAATTACAATTTGCCTCGACTTATCTATTTCATCCTGTTCAGGAGAAAATCCCTGCCTTATAACCTGGATCTGTCTTGGATGAATACATCCCATGCCTTCAAAGCCAAGTGATTTTGACACTTTTACATTCTGCATTAACCCTTCCATATCCCCTATGTCAGAATAAACAGAGTCTATTGGCTGTATGCCGGCAGCTCTTGCTGCCACCACCAGCCTTGTCCGGGCATAAAATGATTCCTTTCCCCCAATTGTCCTTGGAACACCGAGATCCGCAGTATAATCTTCAAGTCCCAGTGCAATCGCTACAACATTCTTGCTCGAACCGGCTATTTCATATGAGTTTTCCACTCCAGCCGCACTCTCAATTATCGGCATGAGGTAGACATTATTGTTCAGGATGAAATCTTTTTTTTAAATCCTCAATCTCAAGCTCAACATTTCTGACATATTCTGCGCTTTCACATTTGGGAATCAAAATAAGATTCACATTGTGAGGAATTACAAAACGCAGATCCTCAAGACCTCTTTCACCCTGGTTGATTCTAACCATCCGTTCAGCGCCGAAGAAATTTACCTGCCGGAGGGCATTTCTGACCAGGATTCTTGCCTCATCTTTTTTCTCGGGAGCAACTGAATCCTCAAGATCAAGGATAATACCCTCGGCAGAATGCAGCCCGGCATTTATCATCAGCCCGGGAGTGTTTCCCGGCAGATACAAACGTGCAAAGCGAAACCTGTCACGCTCTGTCGAATAGCAATTTTCAGGAATCAGTTCAGGAAGATATTCAAGATCTGTCTCTATAACCTGCTTAACTGCTGCCTCCATCCTGGCGGAAATTACAAATGGCAAAGCTCCGGAGTCATTTATCCTTACAAGTGCATTTTCTATTCCAAAAAAGCCGAGTATCGATATTATCTGGGTTTTAATAGACTCACCATACAGAGCTTTAACCCTTGATACCAGATCAATAACAATTCCTCCACCCGATGTAAGCTCAAGTGAAATTTCACAATCGGACCTCACTTTAGGTCCGGCATTTCCGGCTAAAGCAACAGGTCTGTTCATATCTTTTTATTTTCACAGAACTCAATCAATACTCCTGAAGCAGATTTGGGATGGAGAAATGCGATATCAAGATCCTCTGCACCTTTCCTTGGCTTTGCATCAATCAGCTTAACACCCAGAGCTTCAGCATGAGACAGATGCTCCTCAATCTTTTCAACTGCAAAAGCTATATGATGAATCCCTTCACCTCTTTTTTCAATGAATTTTCCGATCGGTCCCTCAGGATCTGTAGATTCGAGAAGCTCAATCTTGGTCTCCCCTACCATAAGAAAAGCAGTCCTCACCTTCTGATCAGCAACCTCCTCAATCTTATAACACTTCAGTCCCAGTACCTTTTCATAAAAATCCATAGCAGCTCTCAAGGTTGTTTACAGCTATTCCAATATGTTCAATATGTGTAGGTTTCATTATTTGCAATTTTTATGACAAAATTAAACTTTTGACCGGATACTTTCCAGACAAATATCATGTTTTATGTTTTTTTGTACCGGGTTTATTAATCACAAGAAGTATTGATCAGAACGGAAATTCAACGGGTGTTTTTATCTCCGATTCTTTATTTTCAGGTTTCTTAGCTGCTTTATGTACTTCATTTCCATCAACAAAAATTGCCTTGTAAGGAATTGTAGGACAGGCAAATTCACAATGTCCGCAACCTATACAAATATCGCTGTTGACTTCAGGTATGACCAGATTGCCCTCATAAGGAATCATATAAACAGCTTTTGTAGGACAGCTCTCCGAACATGCTCCGCAGGCTGTTTTTTCCGTTTTGACTATGCAGTTATCCTTTATAAAAATAGCCTTCCCCAGCTGAGTCAGTTTTTTTGCTTCAAGCACAAGGGGTTTTAAAGCGCTTGTTGGGCATATCTCCGTGCAGACAGTGCAGTTATATGTGCAAAAACTCTTATGATAATTCATTACAGGCTGCATGAACCCTGATAAACCATATTGTGAAATTGCCGGTGTCAAAACACCGTTCGGACATGCATTTATGCAGAGAGAACAGGCAGTGCAACAGTTATTCAAATCCTGAATAGAACCTGCTCCCGGAGGACAAACAGGAAATGTCTTTGTTCTCCCTTACAGTGGATTCCTTTTTTGGCTTTGGAGCTGCTTTATCCTGACCAAAGCTCCTGAGCGGGAATCCGAATAGAAGAAAAAGAGAACTGGCAATGAGCTTGCGCTTGCTTTCATCAGTCTCATGTTCTTTTGTTCCTAAATTTATCGGACTGTATGAAAGAGCTTTATCCTGGCAGATATTTATGCAGTTAAAACAATCGACACAACGTGTAACATCAACATCATGTCTAAGAAAATCGATGCATGATGATTTGCAGCCAACCGCGCATCTGCCGCATCTGGTGCAGGCTGACTCATCAAATTTTATTCTGAAGAGTGAGATCTTTGGAAAGAAGTCCAAGAAGTGTTCCCACCGGACAGATCATATTGCAATAAAGCCTTCCTTTTGTTAAGTGAGAGAGTACCTACCAGGATGAAAAAGGCTGCCGGAATCGAATAGACAGCAAGTTTAAAGCCTGTTACAGGAATATTGCTGACAGTGTACAAATCAAATTTACCCAGCAGGTGTGCAAGAAAATTATTTAATAATATTACTGCAGGTTTGGCAAAAAAAGTCATAAACCTTCCGAATATACTGTAAGGATCGAGCAGGGTAATTGCATAAATCCCCCAGACCATAGTAACAATAAGAGTAACTACCAGGAGAGAATAACGAAGTATAGTAAATGGTTTCTTTAAGCCATAACGCCTGAATTTTCTTCTGATCCTTCCTCCTATCCTGCTGAATATATCCTGACCTATACCCAGCGGGCAAAGAAAAGAACAGTATGTACGGCCCGATACCAAGGTAAGTATCAGTATAAAAATAAAACCTGTTGCTGCAATTGTCTTCAGATAATAGAATTTAACAAAGGATGGGATGAATTGAAGAAACATTAATTTATTTATATAATCTGAAGGTATTAAATGCCTGAGATCAATAAAGATCATAAAAAAACAGATAAAAATAACTGCTGAAACAACTATCCGGATTCTTCTAAGCAAATGTGACGTCATTAAAAATTACATTTTAATTCTTTTTATATTCAGAGAATCCAGATTCATATTCCCCAAACCCATTTTATGTGCAATTGGAACATATTCGATTTTTTCAACAGGTACGCCAAGCATTTTTGCTCCGGCAGCATCTGCTGCAACCCAGTCAGTTGTAAGAATCTGTGACTTCATTGCAACCACATCTTCCTTTGATACTCCCTGAGGACCATGTTTAACCATCACATTATAACAATCCACAACATTCAGGGCAGGCTTTCTTCTCATACAGAGCATAATCGGCAATGCACTGATTCAGATTGTTTGAATGCCAGTATCCCCTGTTCCATACAAGACCCATCTGTTTTTCAAACAACAGGTCATCCTCACCGAATTATGATCTTTCAGAACCGGAACATTTATAAAAACATCTGTTTCAAGCAAAAGCTCATGAACCTTGGCACTTTTAAGATTGATGCCGCCAGGTATCTCAATCTCATGGTAATAGCTTTCAGAATTTCCCGGAACCACCTTTGCCCCTGCTGATTTTGCAGCTCTCTCAATACCTGAGTTCTTATAACAGTTCACCCAGTTGTCCATCGTATGATCAACTACATATACTTCCTTTGCACCGGCTTTGAAACAATGTTCAATAATCCTTTTTATAAGAAAGGGATTTGTATTGGCAGCAAGTTCAGGAATTACATCCCATCCCATATTTGGCTTTATAAGAACCTTCTGTCCTTTCTGAACAAAAGCACCCATCCCTCCAAGCTCCTGTATTCCAAGGTCAAACATTGCATCAGGAGTACCGCCCATCAGGGCAACCATATCATATTTGTCAGCCGCTGGAGCTGATGATGAGTGCCCAGAGTCTTTCATATCCGCCAAGGGTAAGAGCAGCCCCGGCAGCAATACCTGCGCCTGCCGATGTTCTAAGAAAAGCTCTTCTTTTCATAATCTAATTAAGTTAACTACTTTTCTGCAAATATTATAAAGGCTTCGAAAAATACAATTTTTTTTTATTATTCAGTAAAGATTGGAAATAGTATATTAGCAACCTGGTTTAAGCCAGGAATGTTTATGGGAAAAAGCTGAACTTTGCATGAGAATAATTGTTTTTAATTAATCTGAACAAATCCACATATGAAAATTTTATATTATGATTGTTTTTCCGGTATCAGCGGAGATATGAATCTTGGCGCAATGATTGACCTTGGCATTGACAAGGAGTATCTTATCGGAGAGCTGAACAAGCTGAATCTCAAAGGATGGGAACTGATTGTCGAGAAAGACCAGAGACATGGCATTCATGGAACAAAAGTCACTGTCAGGTCAGACACAGACATGAACATGCCCACAGACATCTGTCTGATATTGAGAAGATAATAAATGATTCAACACTTGACAACAGGACAAAGGAATTAAGCATGAAAATTTTCATGAAAGTTGCACTGGCTGAAGCATCTGTTCACAGAATTCCGGTTGAAAAAGTTCATTTTCATGAAGTCGGAGCAATTGATTCAATAATAGATATTGTCGGTGCAGCAATTTGTTATAATGCCCTGAATGTTGATGGAGTACATGTTTCTCCTGTTGAACTCGGAAGCGGTTTTGTAAAATGCGATCATGGAAAGCTGCCGGTTCCTGCTCCTGCCACTGCTGAAATAATCCAGGGAATACCCGTTAAAAAGGGAGGTGTCGATTTTGAAGCAACAACACCCACAGGAGCAGCAATAATTGCCGCCCTGGGAACAGAATTCGGACAGGAATCAACAATTAAAATTGAAAAAACAGCTTATGGTATTGGACACAAGGAACATCCTCTTGTTCCAAATCTTCTGAGAGTTTTTCTTGGTGAAAAAACAGCTGCTTCAGAATCAGGACATACTGCACTTCATCTTGAATGCAATATTGATGATATGAATCCTGAGTTCTTTGAATACATCTCCGACAGACTTTTTAATGCAGGAGCATCTGATGTCTTCCTTTCAAATATTATGATGAAGAAAGGAAGACCAGGTGTTGTATCTGAATGTAATTTGTGAAGCAGAAAAAGCTGAAAGTCTGAAAGGAATTATCTTCACGGAATCCACTTCACTGGGAATCAGAACATTCCCGTTCAGAAAGGATACCCTTGTCAGAAAATTTGAGAAAATCAATACTGTTTATGGTGAGGTAACTGTAAAACGTTCATTTTACAATGAGAATGAGGTCTCCTGCAAACCGGAATATGATGATTGCAGGCGAATAGCATCTGAAAATGGGATTCCTCTGAAAGAGGTTTACAATAGCATCATGGCCATTTTGTCCAGAAAGTGAATCCACCTGCAGGTATTAATTAGAAAGGCTTAGCAATTTCAAGATACAGGGTGCAGTGTGAAGAGGTGACATGCAACAGTGCAACAGTCACCATGCAACCATGCAACAGATCATAAACACAGATAATAATGACACAAGATAAATCCTTAAAACTCAATAATATTCTGAAGGAACTTGACTCATTCGTTGTTGCCTTTTCGGGAGGAGTTGACAGCTCCTTCCTGCTTCACAGGTCTCACAGGGTAAGAAAATCTGCAATAATGGCAGTAACAATCAGAACACCATATATACCTTCACATGAAATAAATGAGGCAACCGGATTTTCAGAACAGCATGGAATTAAACATAAAATCCTGGATCTTACATTTCCTGAAATTATCAGGAATAATCCGGTTGAAAGATGTTACCTGTGCAAGAAATCGCTGTTTACAGAACTGGTGGCTTTTGCCAGGGAAAATAATTACAAATATGTTATTGATGGCAGTAATGCCGATGATCTGGGTGATTTCAGACCAGGGATGAAAGCTCTGAATGAAATGGGAATAAGAAGCCCGCTTCTTGAAGCCGGATTAACAAAAAAAGAAATACAGGGAACTTTCAAGAAATGAAGGGCTTGAAATCTGGGATAAACCGGCAATGGCCTGTCTGCTTACAAGAATTCCATACGACACGGAAATCAGGGAAGGAATGCTCAGAATGATTGAACAGGCAGAATTAATGCTGTGTGAAAAAGGATATCCCGGAGTCAGAGTCAGAGTTCATGGTGACCTTGCAAGAATTGAATGCCTGCCCGGTTATATGGAAAAAATAATTCATAATCCTGAAAGAGAATATATTATAAACCATCTGAAAAAAATAGGATTCAGATATATATCTTTGGACCTTGAAGGCTACAGGACAGGAAGTTCAAATCCTGAGATAAAAGAGAATTAAAAAGTGATTAGCTGAACAACAGATTTCATCACACCTGACAAAAATAATAGAGATGAATATAAAAGAAGTAGAAAAACTGCTTAAAGATGTAAAAACCGGCCAGACGAGTATAGAAGAAGCCCTCACAATTCTGAAGGACTTTCCATATACTGATCTGGGTTTTGCAAGAATTGATCATCACCGTGAAATGCGGACCGGATATCCTGAAATAATTTACTGTGCCGGCAAAACTATTGAACAGGTCAGAGAAATATTCACTGTAATGGCACGAGAAAGAGAACAATGTTATCGGGACAAGGGCAAATAATGATATGTACGAAGCTGTAAAAGCAGTCCTCCCGATGCTGTCTTCTATCCTATTGCCAGGATAATTTCACTCCAGAAAAAGAAACCTGAACAGACCAAAAGCAGTATAGCAGTAATAACGGCAGGTACCTCTGATATGCCAGTGGCTGAAGAGGCTGCAATTACAGCAGAACTTCTTGGAAATAAAGTGCTCAGAATTTATGATGCAGGTGTTGCAGGTATTCACAGGCTTGTTGACAAGCTGCCTGAAATAAGAACATGCAGGGTTGTTATAGTTATTGCAGGAATGGAAGGTGCACTTGCCAGTGTTGTGGGAGGACTTGTCGATAAACCGGTAATTGCAGTGCCTACGAGCGTTGGCTACGGTGCCAACTTCGGAGGAATATCAGCTCTGCTTGCTATGCTGACAAGCTGTTCAACCGGTGTTACAGTTGTAAATATTGACAATGGATTCGGGGCAGGATTCTCTGCAAGTATGATTAATAAAATGGAATAATCTCCCAATGGGTGGTAAAATACTGATTTCAACTGCATACCTTCCACCGGTAGAATACTTTCTCCCTGATCCAGAATGCTGATGAGCTGGCAATTGAAAAAGAGGAGAACTACCTAAACAAACTTACAGAAACAGATGCATAATTCTTGCAGCCAGTGGCAAACTGACACTTACTGTTCCCGTCTATCTTGGCAGTTTACATAAAACAGCTATAAAAGATATCAGGATAGATTATTCCAAACGATGGCAACAGGTCCATCTGAGAGCAATCAATGCAGCTTACAGATCATCCCCTTTCTTTGAGTTCTATTTTGAGGAACTTGAAAAGATTATTCTCAAAAATCATCAATTTCTTCTTGACCTGAATACAGAGCTTTTAGAAGTATTGTTGAAAATTGCCGGGATAGCGATACCAATACACTATACATCCTCATTCACTCCGGCAGTAGCTGATAGCTTCGATTTCAGATATTCAGTAACACCAAAAAAAAACCTGGGTATAAATCTAAGACCTTATACCCAGGTTTTTGATCCTTATTCCGGATTTGTAGCAGGACTCAGCATAATTGATCTTGTTTTCAATATGGGTCCCGATTCAGCAAATTATTTACAGGCAGCTGCCGAATGAGTCTCCTCCACGGTAACAAACCGACAATCTCTTAATTGTTTAAATATCCTAGCTTGAAGCTCAGAGTAAGTGAAAAAATATTCTGATTGGTGGTTATATTTGCTTTTGCCGGTTCAAAACTGTCGTCAAGGGGATATAAGTAATATACTGATGAAGATCCCAGATGAGTGTATCCAAAATCAAGTGAAAAGCCTTTTTCCCTGAAACCTATCCCGCCTGAGATTGCATTGTAATCCATATCCGCATTGTCTTCTCCAGCACGGAATGCCTTACCGTAATACCCATAACCTGATCTCAGATATATATTATTGAACCTCAATTCACCTCCTACCCGGAAGTTGCTTGCAGATTTCATTGTGTTCCTTATAGCATCGTTCTTTGGTCCGTAATCGTAGCCGTCACCAGTCTGGGAAAACTTTGCCATACTATAGTCAACATACTCGTAATCAGCGCTAAGCAATGCAATTTTCTGAACCTGTACTGCTACTCCGGCAAGGAATCTGAGCGGGGTGGCAAGCGCATATTCAAATCTGAGAGGGTCATTTGATGATTCGTAACGACTTCCATCTGTGAAGTTAGAGCTTATAGTCTCAAAAAAATACTCATCTATATGATACCAGACAGGTGAATGAAATGCAACACCAATCCGTACTGCCTCAACCGGCTTTACTATGGCACCCAGTTTGAAGGAGTAACCTGTTCCCCTGTCTTCGTAATAGTCGAGATAATTGAAATTCTTGAACTGGGAGGCCAGGGGAACGTTTGTGGTTTCAGAGTGCTGGTACTGGCTTGTAAACCTTAACTGGCTGATTCCGAATGTTGCCCCGAAATAAACTTTCTCAGAATAGTTACCGCCAATAGATATTGCATGTTCTCCAATAAAACCGTCGTTTGATATTAACCGGCTCACCGACTGTCCGTACTTCGAAGGCGGATTATCACCGTAATTTGAAAAAACCGTACCGTATGACAATCCTCCTGATCCTGTAATTGTATCAATCACCCATGTATCATAAGCTATTCCCTCCGGACCGGAGAGATCGTAGTATCTCGTTCCTTCACCAACGCCTGCCCAGTAGTCAGCCATTGAGCTCGAATTATTTATGCCCACTATTCTGGCGCTCTGGTTCAGGTTATTTGTCTTATTGAATGAATAACCGAAATTCAGCTTTACAAGGCCTGTCTTGTTTTTGCTGGATAGTATGTTGCTTACAAATCCTGCCTGGCCAAGATTGAAGTTGTTAAGATATTCTGTAGTGGTTCCGTGAAAGCCTGCAGTTGTGTTGATATAGTCAAGCCGCGGAGTGACTGACATTTCAGACGTTCTGAATACGCCTATGCCTGCCGGGTTCTGGCTGAGTGTGGAGATATCGCCTCCCAAAGCGGTAAATGCACTTCCCATCGACATGAATCTGGCGGTACCACCGTAAAACACCTGTGAATACCTCAATGCATCGTCAACAGTCTGGGCAAAAATCACTGAAGAGAGAGTTAATGCTGCTATTAATGTCAAAGCTGTACGTTTCATAATATATTCATTTTTAGAAAGACTATCCCTGCACTCCAATTAAAGAATGAACAATTCATAAAAAAACACATATCAACTGTTTATCTTCTGCCTCCCGAAGAATGGGAAGATGAGGATGAAGATCTACCACCTGATGAGCCGGACGATGAAGAACCGGAGGAATAAGAACTCCTTGACCCTGATGATGATCCTCCGCTGTATGAGGAACCTCCGCCGGAACCTGATGAATAATTGCTGCGGCTGCTTCCTGAACTACTTCTGGATGGACTCGAATACTGTCTGGAAGAACTACTTGAAGGAGTACTGTATCTTCTCTGCATATTACTGAAGGAACTGGACTTTGAATTTGATGAACCCTGATTGAAGACCTTGTTCTGGTGAGCTTCTGACCGGAGCAGTACTGTTAAAATTTCTGCTTTGGCCTGAATTGCCTGAATTAATCACCTGCCTTGTATTTGAACCCGATCCGTCTGATACCCGGCTGTTATTATATGATGGCCTTGTGCTCATCCTTGGATTATTATAGCTGGGTGTATATGTTCTGTTTGAGCTTTTGTATTCAGGCTTTGTGTTTACCTGGCTCCTCTGTGTAGCCGGCGGCACTGCGTGAAGTGGTAGTTACCGCTCCTGGTGCCATCCTGTGCTGAAGCTGATTTTGTGGTCACGCCTGCTCCTGTACCGGACATACTCCTTCTGTCATCAGCCGATAAAGCTGACTGGCTGCCTGAAACAGATCTCCTGCCGCCATCAGAATAACCGCCTGAAGTACCGTCGGTGCCTCTTCTGCCCGAACCTCCTGTTCCTAAATTATCATTATAATTTGATGAGAGTGAACTTGGCCTTTCCCTTCTCCCGTATGAAGTATAATATGCATCGGAATGGGGATAATATCCTCCATAGTAAGGATAGCAGCAATCTCCATATCCGTAACCATAATAAGGATATCCGTAACCATAATATGGATAGCCATAATATGGATAACCATAATAAGGATATCCATAACCAAAACCAATGCCAAAGCCAATACCGAAGCCCATGCCATAGCCCATACCATAATACGGATAACCATAATTGAAACCAACATTAAAATAGAATGGATCCTGCCAGTACGGATAAAATGAATTTCCGTAAAACATGTTTATCCTGTTGGAATATGAGTCATCATAATAATCATACCCGCTGCCTCCCATATTGTTGTTGTTCACTACAACCTGATCATCATAGTCGGATGGAACTGAATACTTATCAGTAACAAGTGTATCAGCAGCATAAACATTATCATAGTAGTTGTCTGCTTTTAATTCATTATTCGCAATCTGCTCATTGACTGGAACTTTTGCTTTAACTTCCGGTTTATCGGAAGCCGAATAGTACAGATCATCGTACTCTGCGCCTGTATAAAGGGTTGATGAACAAGAGCTAAGGAGCATGATTATCGGAACTGCTATGTATGAATATGCTTTCATGATTACTATCTGTTAATATTTTCTTAAATAATTACAAATACTATACCAAAGAAACAAAAATAAGTAAATACTTTAGATAATTGCGTAATTAATAAACCAATCATATCCGCCGGGATCTTCCAATAGTGACTTTATATTATCTGCGTCTTTGAGTACTTTCAGATGAAGAAGATGATTTGGATGATGATTTACCCGTGTCATTATACTTTGCTGAACTGCCTGCCTGAGTAGCTGAACTTCCTGATCTGCCCGGAGACGAAGCTCCTGCTGAGTTGCCTGGGTTACCATGAGATCTTGCCGGAGATGAAACAGATTCCTTCCTTACATTCTGATTCATCTGGGTATTTCCCCGCTTTACCTGTTCATTTACGGGATATCTGCTCCTCATATTCTGATTTGATGAAGAATTACTGTTTCTCGAATTAACATCATAGGACTGACTCCTTGCTCCGGTATTCCTCGGAGCTGCATTGGGGGAAGCATTGATCCTGCTGTTTTTGTTAACGCTGCTGCTTCTGTTCATATTATTAAAGTTGGAAGGCTTTGTATTGCCGCTGTTGTAAGAACGGTTTGTTGCATTATTGCCGCTATTGCCATTGTTGCCATTATTGACCTTTGAGCCATGGGAGCCTGCTGAACCGTTTGAGCCACTGTTGCTTCGGGTACCTCCATTGCCATTATTGTAGGCATTCCCATTATTCCCCGTATTGCCGCTGTTTCCGTAGTTTCCGTTACTTGTATTTCCACCGCCGGGATTTCTCCTGCCTGATGAGTTGCTGTTGGTTCCGTTATTTCCATTATGTCCATTATTGCTGCTGTTGCCACTATTGCCACTATTATAGGTCCCTCCGGATCTGTTTCCTGAATGACTTGAATTGTAATTGTCTGAAGCGTTGGTCGGAGCAGTTCTTCTGTATGAGTTTCCACTTGAAGAATAATGGTTGGAATAATTATTATTGTAGTAATTGTTGTAAGAATTATGACCATGACCATAATCATAGTGATGATGATCATAATGGTGATCATGTCCATTGTATCCGTAGTAATAATCCGGCCAGCCCCATCCAAAGCCTATGTTAATGGCTGGTGCGACATACCAGCTGTTATAATAGAAAGGACTATAACCCCAGTAATACGACGAGGCATAATATGGATCATACCAACCTGAACTATATCCGATACCATAATTGTAAACCGGATAAGCTGATGTGAAGCCAATTCCAAAACCTCCGCCTCCGTAAATGCTGACGCCCCATGAATATGGCTGATAATTGTACCAGTATGAATCGGTATAGACGGGAGCATAATAGTTGAAAGCAGAATAAGACCTGTGGAACCTGTTTATGCGCGATGAATAGTAATAGTCGTAATTATCATAATAGTTATTTACAACTACAGTTGCATCATCATTCCTGTAGTCTCCCATATGGTCCGATTGGGCATTTGCTGTCAATCCTGTAAACATCATCGCCTGCAGAATTCCTATGTATATTTTTGCTTTCATGATGAACCTCCCGTTCTTTTTTAATCAATAACTGAACTTTTTCTTTATTTTTACGCCTTCATTTCTTAAATAAAATTAACAAATACTATACCAAACAAATGGCAAAGTTTTTAACAAACAGGGAAGAGAATTATTCACAATGGTATAACGATCTGGTTATCAAAGCTGATCTGGCTGAAAACTCTGCAGTCAGAGGATGCATGGTAATCAAGCCCTACGGATATGCCATCTGGGAAAAAATACAGGCTGAACTCGACAGGTTATTCAAAGCTACAGGCCATGTTAATGCATATTTCCCATTACTAATTCCAAAATCCTTTTTTACAAAAGAGGCAGCGCATGTGCAGGGATTTGCAAAAGAATGTGCGGTTGTGACTCATTACAGGCTTAAAAATGATGAATACAGGAAAAGGAATTATTGTTGATCCATCGGCAAAGCTTGAAGAGGAACTTATAATTCGTCCGACATCCGAAACGATTATCTGGAATTCATATAAAAACTGGATACATTCATACAGAGACCTTCCAATCCTCATAAATCAGTGGGCAAATGTTGTAAGGTGGGAAATGCGCACACGGCTTTTCCTCAGAACTGCCGAATTCCTGTGGCAGGAAGGGCATACTGCCCACGCAACAAGGGAAGAGGCAATTGAGGAAACAGAAAAGATGATAAATGTTTATGCCTCCTTTGCGGAGAACTCGATGGCACTTCCTGTAATAAAAGGACATAAAACTGAAAATGAACGTTTTGCAGGAGCACTCGACACTTATGCGATAGAAGCCTTAATGCAGGATGGGAAAGCTTTGCAGGCAGGAACAAGCCACTTTCTTGGTCAGAATTTTGCAAAGGCATTTGATGTTCAGTTCACAGACAAATCAGGAAAACTTGATTATGTCTGGGCAACCTCATGGGGAGTCTCCACACGGCTCATGGGGGCAATTATTATGGGACATGGCGATAACAATGGGCTTGTACTTCCTCCCAAACTTGCTCCGATTCAGGTAGTCATTATCCCCATCTATAAAAACTCCGAACAGCTCTCGCTGATCTCTGAAACAGCTGTTAAAGATAAAAGAGGAGCTCGAGGCGCTTGGCCTTTCTGTAAAATATGATAACAGGGAAAACAATACACCGGGGTTTAAATTTGCAGATTATGAGCTTAAAGGTGTCCCTGTCAGGCTTGCTATAGGGCCGCGTGACCTCGAAAACAAGACTATTGAGGTTGCAAGAAGAGATACCCTGACAAAAGAGATCGTACCGATTGATCTGATTATCAGCCATATCCCAAAACTTCTCAACGATATCCAGCAAAATATTTATAACAAAGCGCTGAACTTCCGGAAAGAAAATACATTTTACATCGACAACTGGTCTGATTTCAAGGATATTGTAAACAATAAAGGCGGCTTTATAATGGCTCACTGGGATGGAACAGCAGAGACCGAGGAGAAGATAAAAGAAGAGACAAAAGCCACAATCAGGTGTATCCCTGTTGACAGTCCCGAGGAGGAAGGGAAATGCATCTATTCAGGCAAACCTTCTCACAGAAGGGTACTGTTTGCTCTGTCATATTAGAGAGAATATTATAATGAATTGTTCCGCCTGCCGGAGTAATACAGATTACAAATGGCTTTGTCATGTTACTCCGCCTGAGTACTATTGAAACAAAGCGATATTTTTATTTATTCCCATTAATTAGTATTTTAGTCAACAATTTTTCATACCAATACCATGTCTGCCATGTCTGATCAGGATGATAAAAAACTTGAAATAATCGGGACTCTGAAAGAAAAATCCCTTCTGAAACAAAAGGTATATGACAACACATTTGAATCATTCTGCAATATCAAGGATGTTCTGAAAGGCTTAAGCAAAGACCTTAACAACAATCTTGGACCAACTGATCCCAGGATCAAGCTTGAGTATACCGACAGGAGCAATTTTGATGCCCAGATAAAAGTGGCAGCAGATATTCTGCTTTTCAGCATGCATTCAAACATTTTTCAGTTTGACAGGGAACATCCTGCATGGAAAACGACATACATCCAGAAAAACAAGTATAACGCCTACTCCGGAATAATAAATATTTACAACTTTCTGGCGGATTCTTTTAAATATTCAAGACAGGATGACCTTGGCTACCTTATTGCAAGGATCTTTATAAACCATGAAAAACAATACTTTGTTGAAGGCAAGCGCCAGATGGGAATGTTGTTTACGAATTACGGGAATGAGGAAATTTCAAAACAAGCCTTACAGCTTATAATTTCAACGGCTATTCAATATTCCCTTGAATTTGATTTGCTTGTGCCACCTTATGATACAGTAAAAATTGCAACCGTCGGACAGGCAGAGGCAAAAATACAGCATTCAAGGGTCATAACAGGCAAAAGACTTGGTTTTCAGTTTAATTCGGATGATGTTCTTATCAGCGAAACGCAAAAAACCTGATGTGCATATTCTAAAAAAAAATAAAAGATCATTTATACCGGTTTTAATTACGGCAGTTCTGCTTTTTTGCAATGCTGTGATCTCAAAGGGGCAGGATGAGAGAGACACAATATTGAAAGTAGAACCGGGCACTTATATTCAGATAAGGGACAGCTTGTCATTTTTCATGAACGACTCTCTTATAAGATTGCCCTCAACAGTGATCCCTGCAACAGGTAACAGGAAGGATAAAAATCTGCTCTATTATGATACTCTCAAACAGAGAGCTTCGAAAAAAAATTTTACAAAGCGGATCTACGATCTTGTTGTGATCTCGCCACAACCACTCGAGAATAAGAAGATCTCAGTCTCCAGCGATGAAAATTATAAAAGCTATGCCGGAAAAACAATAAAGAGCATCCAGATTATCAGGATGGATGTATTTGGCACAAACATCGATAACCCGGCATATGCCAGCTCAAGTGAAACCAATAAGCTTCTCAATAAGACTCATATGAATACCAATGAGAGGATAATAAGGAAGAACTTGTTGTTCTCGGCCGGGGATACGGTATCTGCGCTTACTCTAAGCGATAATGAAAGAATCCTGCGTGAGCTTCCGTTTATAAGCGATTCAAGGATAATTGTGGTTCCGGTGTCGGAGGAGGAAGTTGATATTCTTGTCCTCACCAAGGATGTATATTCTCTTGGCGCGCAGTATGATTACGGAGGATTCAAGAGAGGGACGCTTTCTGTTTTTGAGAAAAATATTCTGGGAACAGGACATGAATTTGGTATCAAAATACCTTTTGATTCACATAAGCCCGATTCTCCGGGCTTCGGCGGAAATTATACAATCAATAACCTGTGGAAATCGTTTATTGATCTTAATGTTGACTACCTGCATGGTCTCGGAACAACTACATATGGGACAAGCCTGGATCGGAAATTTGTGAGTGCCACAACAAAATATTCAGGCGGGGTACTGGTCAGGCAAATGTATACCACAACTGACCTGGATACTATGCCCGCCCCCGTGCCACTTAAATATAACCTGCAGGATTACTGGATAGCCAGGTCTTTCCTTATCAATTCGAAATCTGTATCCAGGATCATCCTTGGCGCACGCTATCTGAACAACAACGTATTCAGGAAACCTGAGATCCAGCCAGATACATATTACAGCCTTCAGAGGTACCAGATCTATCTGGGATCATTAGCATTCTCAAGGCAGAAATACTACAAAACGAACCTGATCTATGGATATGGGCGGACAGAGGATATCCCATATGGCATGCTTTTGCGAACTACAGCAGGAAGAGAGTTTAACGAATTCAAAAACAGGACTTATATAGGAACCGATATCTCTGCAGGTAAATCATTTCCGGGTGCAGGATATTTCTATGGCTCGGTTGCAGTGGCAAGCTTTTTTAACGGAACCTTGAGGGAACAGGGTATCTTCTATGCCCGCATGAATTACTTTACAAACCTCCTGCCAGTAGGAAAATTCAAGTCCCGAAGCTTTATAAATATCGACTACTCAAGAGGAATCGGCCGTTATACTGATGAATATCTTAAGTTCATTGACAATAATGGTTTCTCCGGATTTAAAAATGACTCAATAAATGGGATCCAGAGATTTACACTGAGTCTTGAATCGGTTCTCTTCAGCCCTGCAAATTACCACGGATTCAGATTTGCATTTTTCGGATTTTCGGATATTGGCCTGCTCGCCGGCTCCAATCAGATAATAGGGAAAGGGGTCAATCTCATGTCATTGGGACTGGGACTTCGTATCAGAAACGATAACCTGCTGTTTAATACACTCCAGATAAGGCTTGCATTCTTTCCGAATCCGCCTTCTTACTCGGAAATCAATAATCTGACAATTTCCGGAGAACAGCTTCTGAAACCAAATAATTTTGATGCAGGGAAACCTGTACTAATTCCGTTCAGATAATGAACAATATATCCTGCATTTTGTAGTATAATCTAAAGTACTAATATTAACTCAAAAAAAAATTTATGGCCGTTTTAGTTGGAAAAAAAGCACCTCACTTTTCTGCAGCTGCAGTAATTAATGGTAGTGAAATTGTTGAAGGATTCTCTCTTGAGCAATACCTTGGTAAGAAATATGTTGTATTCTTTTTTTATCCTGCAGATTTTACATTTGTCTGTCCTACTGAACTACTTGCATTTCAGGACCGGCTGAATGAATTTGAAGAGCGGAGCGTTGAAGTTGTTGCATGCTCTGTTGATTCAAAGCACAGCCATTGGAAATGGCTGCAGACTGACCTGAAAAGTGGTGGCATCAAGGGCGTTAAGTACCCGCTTGTAGCCGACCTTTCAAAAACAATTTCTGAAAATTATGACGTTCTCGCAGGCAGCTATGAGTATTCAGATGAAGGAGATGTTTCGTTTAAAGGTGACCCCAGATCGTACAGGGGACTATTTCTTATCGATAAGAAAGGAATTGTAAGGCATCAGACAATAAATGACATGCCACTCGGAAGAAGCGTGTCAGAAACACTGAGAATGGTGGATGCACTTGAATTCTATGAAGAGAACGGTGAAGTTTGCCCTGCCGACTGGCACAAGGGCGACAAAGCAATGAAGGAAACCCAGGCAAGCGTGGCTGAGTATCTCTCAAACAGATAAGATTTAAAGATATTATTTCAAGGGTATCCCGATAAAGGATACCTTTTTTTATTTTTGTATTTCAAATCAGAAAGAATGATCGACAGGTTCAGATACTTCATTGACGAGAATAACCTGATACAAAAGGGCGACAGAATATTGCTGGCAGTAAGCGGCGGTATTGACTCAATGGTTATGACTCACCTCTTTCTGACATCGGGATATGAGATTGGAATCGCACACTGCAATTTTGCATTGCGTGCAGAGGAATCTGACATGGATGAGAAACTTGTATCAGTATTTGCCTCTGAACATGGCATTCCATTCTTTTCAATACGTTTTGATACAAAATCATATTCCAGGGAAAATGGGATATCGGTACAGATGGCTGCCAGGGAACTTAGGTACGACTGGTTCGAACAGATCAGGAGTCAGAATGGCTATACAACAATAGCCGTTGCCCATAACCTTAATGATAATATTGAAACTCTTCTTATAAATCTTACAAGAGGAACAGGTATCACAGGATTAACAGGAATGCGACCCGTGGCAAACAAGATCATACGGCCCCTTCTTTTTGCCACACGAATGGAGATCCAGGAATATTGCACCCACCGGAAGATAACATTTCGTGAAGACAAGTCAAACGCCGATACAAAATACCTGAGAAACAAAATAAGGCATCAGGTATTACCTCTGCTAAGGGAGATAAATCCTTCTATTGAATCAACATTGAAGGAAACAATAGAAATATTGACAGGCAGCAGTGAGATAATCAATGACTATATCAGTCTGTTAAGGCAGAAAGTATCAGTAAAAAAAGGAGATAATATAAGCTTTAACATAATACAGCTGCTTCCCCATATACATAACAGGGCCGTTTTGTTTGAACTCTTCAGGCCCTATGGCATTGGAGAGATTTCACCTGGTGACCTGACAAATATTATCAAAGGAAAAACAGGCGGACAATTGTTTACGGGATCGCACAGAATAATTAAAAACAGGGAAGAAATTCTTGTTTCTGTTCAGAAAGAAGATGATAAGGGGAAAAAACTGATAAATACGCCGGAAGACCTGGAAACCGTTCCTTTTGTTGAATCTGCAACATCAGTAAGTATAGACAGGGGATTCATTATCCCTACCGGACCACATGAACTATGCATGGATTCCGATAAGCTTATTTTTCCACTCATTGTCAGAAAATGGAACAGAGGCGATTTTTTCTATCCACTGGGACTTAACCACCGAAAAAAACTGAGCGACTATTTCATTGACAATAAATATTCAATTTTTGACAAGTCCAATGCCCTTATCCTTGAATCTGACGGACAAATAGTTTGTATACTCGGAGACAGGATTGACAACAGGTTCAGGATTACTGACACCACCAGGAATGCCTTGATTATCAAGACAGCCATGTAGGGGCGAGGGGGTTTGGGGCATAGCCGTCAACTTAAGAGTTGAATTATAAGAAGGAATCTTGTTATATTTTTTATCTGATATTTACAAAAGTTGTTTCCCGGCCGGGGTGGTTGATTCATTGTTTTTGCCTGTACATGCAATCCATTAACCGCCAAAGCTCGCAAAGTGGAAGATGAAAAGGTCGCAAAGATCTTTATATCAATGCATTAACTTTGCGCACTTTGTGAAAACCTTAGCGTGCTTTGCGGTTTAAAAGACTTTTTCTACACCCCCAAAATTATTAAGCACTTGTATTCTTGAAATTCTCTAAGGTTGACGGCCTTGAGGTTTGGGGGTGGAATGGATCCAGATTAACGGCTTCTTGATCCGTAAATTCCCCTGTCGATAAGCATCAGGTCAGCAATTGCAATTGCGGTGGCAGCCTCAACAATTACAGGCATCCTCAGGGCAATGCATGTATCGTGTCTTCCCTTTACCTGCAGTGTTGTCATCTTTCCCTCCGAAAAGTTATATGTGGTCTGATCAACACCCGTTGATGAAGTGGGTTTTACGACTACACGGAAAACAATTTCATTCCCGTTTGTGATGCCTCCGTTTATGCCGCCTGCATTATTCGTGGAAGTCTTTCCGTTACTGTCGATAAACGGATCATTATGCTGAGATCCTTTCATTCTGGCTGCTGCAAAACCAATTCCGAACTCTATGCCCTTTATGGCAGGAATTGAAAAGATCAGATGGCTTATTGCTGATTCAAATGAATAGAAGAATGGCTCTCCCAGGGCCATGGGCGGTTCTGAAACCCTGCATTCGATAATTCCTCCTATTGAATCATTCAGGGCAATTGCCTCATTGACTGCTTTTTCAATGTCTGTCATGCCGCCGGCAGAGATCAGCTTTGCGGAAATCTGCGAAGAGGAAGCGATTTTTTTTGCCAAAACACCCGCGGCAACAAGTCCCCATGTTATCCTTCCTGAAAAATGTCCGCTTCCGCGCATATCAGAATGACCCGAGTATTTATGCCTTGCCGTGAAATCTGCATGTCCAGGCCTTGGAATCTCCTTGAATGCATCGTAATCGGATGATATTTTATCGCTGTTTCTTGTCATGATTGTAATGGGAGCTCCGGTTGTCACTCCACCGAAAACTCCGCTTAAAATCTCAGGCAGGTCCGGCTCCCTGCGTTTTGTTGTACCCGTGCCCCCACTCTGCCTTCTCCTCAGATCATCCATAAAATCATCGGGCTGCACCTTAATGCCAGGAGGACACCCGTCGATATTGATTCCGATTGCCGGACCATGTGATTCCCCAAATATTGAAACTCTGTATATAACTCCGTAGGAATTCATATCATTTTACTTTTAATAGATCTATCCTTTATAGAAAGCAATTACCTCGGCAATTGATATCTTTTCAACAACTGCCTTACCGATTCCGGCTGTAAACACAAAATGTATCCCACCTCCGGACTTTTTCTTGTCATGCATTACGAGTCTCTCAATATCTTCTGACGGAATATAATATTTTTTTAGAAGTCCAAACCTCTCAAGCAGATTGCTTATACGTTTCTTAACCTCACTATCTATAAAGCCTTTCTTCAATGAAAAATCGGTTGCCAGCTCCATACCGGCAGCCACCGCAAATCCATGTTTTACTTTTGTCTGCATCTCTATAGCATGCCCGAATGTATGTCCGAAATTCAAAATACGCCGCAATCCCTTCTCCATCTCATCTTCCGTAACAACAGCAGCTTTGAATTTAACCGTACGGGCTACAAGGGAGCTCAAAAGATTGTAATCGCGGGCCATAATTCCATCGTAATTATTTTCAATCAGGGAGAACAACTCTTCATCCCCTATAACTGCAGTTTTAATCATCTCTGCAAGACCTGATAAATACTCCTCATCAGAGAGTGTAATTAGCATTGCAGGATCGCAGATTACAAATTCAGGCTGCCTGATTACACCCAGAATATTCTTTGTCCCTTCAAGGTTCACCCCGTTCTTTCCACCGGTGCTTGCGTCGACCTGTGAGAGCAAACTACTGGACACATAACCGCATCTTATACCACGCAGATAAATTGATGCAAGAAAGCCTGCCAGGTCACAAACAACTCCGCCTCCGATAGCAAGGACAAAGCCATTCCGGTCGATGCCCTCCTCGAGCAGTTTTCCGGCAAGATGCCCTATTACAGAAAGCTTCTTGCTCTCCTCCCCCGGCATCACTGAAAATACCGGAGCATGCGGAAATTTGCTTCCGTATATCCTCTTTACATTCTCGTCAGTTATAATAATCACCCCAAATTCCGGCAAAAGATCCTTTAAGGCTTCCCAGCCGGCACCAACCAGGATCCGCGAGCTTGACCCCGGAGTATTTATTACAATTTTCTCCAATTCAGTAATCTTTGGTGCTAAAGTAAAAAATTAGAAGTAGAATTCAATATTATCATTCTGAAATTCAGCCGTTAATTACAGCTCACTCAGCTCAAGCCAACGCATCTCTTTGTCATCCAGCACATTCATTATTTCACCATGCCTTTTGGACTTTAAATAAAGATCTTCAGTACTGAGATTACCGGCACTTATTTCACTTTCTATCGCTGCCTTTTCGCCCTCGAGCAATGATATTTCTGCTGTTAATACTTCAAATTCACGCTTTTCCTTGAATGAGAGACCTGCTTTTTTCTCTTTCTGAACCTGTTTTGTCTGTATTAATGCACTCTCCTGTACCCTGGCAGCCTTTGATGCTGCAACAAGCTGTTCGTTCTCCTCCTGCTTCTCACGCAGCTGGGTATAGTTGCCTGGAAAATCCTTGATAATCCCATCACCCTTATACTCAAAAATATGATCAACAACCTTGTCCATAAAATACCTGTCGTGCGATACAACAATTACACAGCCCTTAAACCCTGCCAGATATTCCTCAAGTACATTGAGTGTAAGTATATCCAGATCATTTGTGGGCTCATCGAGAATGAGAAAATTAGGATTTTTCATCAGGACAGTAAGAAGATATAAACGTCTCTTCTCTCCTCCTGACAATTTCCTTATGAGTGTATATTGCTTATCGGGCGGAAACAGAAAGTAGTTCATAAACTGGGTAACTGACAACATTGTACCGTCGCTAACCATGACCCTCTCCGCAATATCCCTCACGGCTTCAATAACAGTCATGTTATCGTCAAATTCCATACCCTCCTGCCTGTAATAGCCGAAGACAATCGTCTCTCCCTTTTCGATAGTTCCCGAATCGGGCTCAAGCAGACCCGATATAATATTAAGCAGAGTGCTTTTCCCTGTCCCGTTCCGGCCTATGAGACCAGCCTTCTCAAACCTGTTGAAAAGGTATGTAAAGTCACTTATAAGGACCTTGTCACCAAATGATTTGCTTACTTTTTTGATCTCAAGAATCTTACTCCCCATCCTTGAGATATTGACATTTATGCTTATACTCTTATCTTCAGGTCTTTTGGCTGCTTTCTCCTTCAGATCATAGAAAGATTCGATCCTCGATTTGGCTTTATGACGCCTGGCCTTTGGCATTCTTCTCATCCAGTCAAGCTCTGTCTTCAGCAGGTTTCTTGCTTTCTCGGTATTTATCTTCGCAGAATATTCCCTGTTTTGCTTCTTCTCCAGAAAATATTCATAATTACCCTCATATCTGTATATTTCATTGTCGGAAAGTTCAAGTATCACATTACAGACCCTGTCAAGAAAATAGCGGTCGTGAGTGACCATGAAAAGGGTTTTATTCGTTTTCATCAGATACTCTTCGAGCCACTCAATCATATCAAGATCGAGGTGGTTCGTTGGTTCATCGAGCAAAAGCAGGTCGCTCTCCTCGACAAGCACCTTGGCAAGCGCCACTCTTTTCTTCTGACCACCTGAAAGTGTTCCGATAACTGCGTTAAGATCAGTTAGTTTAAGTCTGAACAATATCTGTTTTACAGATACTTCGTAATCCCAGGCCTTATGATCATCCATGTGCTGGACCGCAACAGACAGAGCCTCACTATCCCCCTGTTAGAAGACTATTTTCATACTCTCTGATCACTCTGACAAGTTCACTGTCGGTGCAAAAAAGTTCATCGATAATTCTGTTTGAGTCGTCAAGCTCAGGAGACTGGCGGAGATAAGCAATCTTAAGATCCCTTTTTATGCTCAGGATCCCGCCGTCTGAATTTTCCCTGCCTGCAAGAATGTCAAGAAGGGATGACTTGCCGGCGCCATTCACAGCTATAAGGGCCGCCTTATCATCCTTGTTTATATTAAGGGTGACATTTTCAAAAAGCAGCCTGTCGCCTATCCGCCTTGAAATGTTGTCTGCCTGAAGATAACTTACCATAGAAATTAAATATCTGCAAAGATAAAAAGTGTTACCTTACCAGCACTACATTATTTTTTTCTTATGACAATCAAGAAGCGGACAGAGCTGACAATCAGCTATTTTCTGACCAATAATAAAGATGCCGAAACTGAGCTGAGCTTCCGGAATCCATTTGATCTGATGGTCGCCGTCATCCTTTCAGCTCAGTGCACAGACAAGAGAGTCAACATGATAACCCCTCCGCTTCTGGAGAGATTTCCCGATGCAGAAACAATGGCAAATGCTGAACCGGAAGAAATTTTTGAATATATAAAATCATGTTCTTACCCTAATAATAAGGCAAAACATTTGTCAGGAATGTCGCGCATGCTTGTAAAGGAATTCGGAGGCATTATTCCATCCGATCCGGAGCTTCTGCAGCAGCTGCCGGGTGTTGGCAGAAAGACGGCAAATGTTATAGCCTCGGTGGCTTTTCAAAAACCGGTTATGGCAGTTGATACTCATGTTTTCAGGGTTGCAAACAGGATCGGCCTTGTAAAAAATGCCAGAACACCCAGAAGTGTGGAAGATCAGCTTTCAATGAATATTCCGGACGATCTGATATATAAAGCTCATCACTGGCTTCTGCTTCATGGGAGGTATGTCTGCAAGGCAAGAATGCCGCTCTGTGACAAATGCGGACTCATTGGTTTCTGCAAATTTTACAGTGAAAAAATTAAAAATCAACCATCAAAGACAAAAAACAAGAAATCATAAAGCAAAAACCGGGAATTATTCATTTATTGCTATTTTTAAAATTGAATTGCAAATATGGAGGTGATGGATTATAAAGAGAGATATTTTGAGTTGCTTGAGAAGCATGTACTGCTGGAGAAGGAACTCGGTTCTTTACGTTCAGACAATCATTCATTCAGGGAGGGAGCAAAGGAGAACGGAAGCCATGTGAATGTCCGGGATGTCGTGCCTGAAGATTTCATGATTCAGAACGAGGCTTTTGAAAAATTCGCGGATATGTTCCCTGAAATTGTTTATGAGATTGATTTATCAGGAAAAATATCTTACAGCAATAAGCAAGGCCTCGAATTTTTCGGATACAAAAAGGAGGACCTTGCATACGGAATCAAAATTTCTGAAGTCTTTCCTGACAGCTATCAGAAAATGGCGGAGAATCTTAAGTCGCTTGTACAACAGGGTCAGATATCAAGCAATGAATATATTGTCAGAAAAAAGGATGGAACTGAAGCCGCGGTTGTAACGCATACTTTTGCCACAATAATAAATGGAAGAATAGTCGGCTACAGAGGTGTTTTATCGGACATAAGCAAGCAGAAAGAGTATGAGAACCAGATAATAAGAGAAAAAGCTTTTCTTGAAGACCTTTATAATTCAATCCCCGTTGCCGTGGCTATCACAAACCAGGCTGGCATCGTTTCAATGGTAAACAGGGAATTTACAAACCTCTTTGGCTTTAAAAAGGAAGAAGCAATAAATGTCAATATAAATGATCTGATCGTCCCGGAGGAACTTAAAGACGAAGCTGTCAGAATTGATATCCTTACATCTGACGGACAAAAGGAAGTCCGGCAAACAATCCGGAAGAATAAATCAGGGAAAAACCTGCACGTGTCACTGGCATCCAATACAATAGTCATTGACAATGAGATTGTGGCCCACCTTGCCATCTACAGGGATATTACCCCTGAAAGGAAAAACCTGCTTCTGCAGGAGATACTTTACAACATCTCAACTGCAGCACTGAAACAGCTTGATATAAAAGAAATTTATCCGACAATCGTACTTGAGTTGAGCAGGATCTGGGATACAAATAACTTTTTTATTGCTCTTTACGACAAAACTTCCGATACATTGTCGCTGCCTTTTTTTGCTGACGAAAAAGACAATTTCTATGAAATTCCTACAAGCAAGACAATTACAGGCTGGGTAATTAAACAAAACAAGTCAGTGCTGCTCAAGGAGAATGACCTTAAAATGCTCGAGGAGGCGGGGGACGTAGAGCTTGTCGGTACGCAGTGCAAAGTGTGGATGGGTGTTCCACTGAAAGTTGAAGGCAATATTATTGGGGTAATGTGCCTGCAGGATTATTATGATGAGGAGAAATTTTCACAGGAAGATCTTTATGTTCTTGATTTTATTGCAAATCAGATCGCAATTGCCATACAGAGAAGGATGATTCTCGATAACCTCATTCTTGCCAGGCAGAAAGCTGAAGAGGCTGCTCAATCGAAACAACTCTTCATGTCAACCATGAGCCATGAGATCAGAACCCCATTGAATGAGGTCATAGGTATTACCAATCTCCTTCTGCAGGGAAACCCAAGGGAAGATCAGATGGATTATATCAAGACGCTGAAGTTCTCAGGAAACCATCTCCTGACACTTGTAAACGATGTACTCGATTACAACAAGATGGAATCCGGGAAAATCATCTTTGAACAAACCCAATTCGACCTCAGCGAATTTCTTGAAGAGATAATGAGATCATATTCTTTCAGGTCAAAGGCAAAAAATCTTAAATTTGACATCCGGAAGGAGAGCGATCTCCCAAAAGCAGTTATCGGCGATCCCATCAGGCTCAACCAGATACTATCCAATCTGCTCTCAAACGCATTGAAGTTTACAACCAACGGAAGTATTCTTGTCAGTGTAAAGGAACTAAGCAGAAAAGAGAATAAGTGCAGCATGGAGTTCACTGTCTCCGATACCGGCATAGGCATCTCAAAAGATAAACACACTCTTATATTTGACAGTTTCACCCAGGCCTCACCAGATACTACAAGACACTTTGGCGGCACAGGACTTGGATTGTCAATCTGCAAAAAGCTCATTGAGATGCAGGGGGGAACAATTTCGCTCGAGAGCGAACCCGGAGTAGGATCAGTTTTCAGGTTTGTGATACCACTGGGAGTGCTCGACCAGGGAGGACAGAAACAACCTGCCGAAATACCTGAAAATTTCACAGGCCTTGAAGGCAAGAAAATTCTTATTGCTGAAGATAACAAGATCAATTTCTTCGTGGCAAATAAATTCCTAGTCAGCTGGGGAATCTCTGTAACTCATGCAGGCGATGGGTTACTGGCCCTTGAAATCCTTGAGAAACAAGACTTTGACCTTGTTCTTATGGATCTGCATATGCCTGTTATGGATGGAATTGAAGCGACAAAGATCATCAGAAAATCAGATAACCCAAGAATAAGAAATATCCCTATTGTTGCCCTGACTGCAGCTATAATGTCTGAAAGTCATGATAAAATTGAAGACCTGAATATCAACGATTACGTGCTGAAACCATTCAAACCGCACGATCTTTTCGAGAGGATAAGGAAGCATGTGAGATAGGTGAAGGGAGAAGGGATAGGCTGAAGGCTGAAGGCTGAAGGCTGAAGGGATGGCGCAGGGCACAGGGCTCAGGGCAAGTTGCTTGAAATGAATAGTTACCATATTAATCGCAACATTTTTCAGTTGAGTTGTTTCGGGAACAAGGGATTCCTCATTAATCAACCTTTAACCTGAATTTTCCAATAAAATAGATTTGTTCGGGGTTGATTAATTCGGAATGACAATCAATTTTTATGAGTTGGTGGGGAAGAAGTGGCGATTCGCCAATATAAATTTCACATTTCCCAAGCCAAATCTCCATTGGCGAATCGCCACTTCTTCCCCCATTGTACCAATCAGATATTGTCATTCCGAATTAATCCACGAAACTCGCTTACAGATCTTTTGTGTAATACAGTGGATTAATGAGGAATCTCCCTGACCACTCATAATCATTTTACTCGTTTACACATTATCCTGGAAATAAATTGTGGTGAAAGATTAGCTTAAAAAAGAGAGGAAAATGTATCTGGTCTACATTTTATGGCTGACCCTCTCCTTAAGAAACGCATATTCTATTTAATACAATTGCTGCTGATGAACTCCGTAGCCCGTTTATTGCCAAGAGTCAGTGCTCTTTTGAAATCGTGACAGGCATCCTCAACCTTATTGCTGTAAAGCAGGGCTATTCCCTTGTTAAGCCATGCATCAGAATTGACAGGGCTCAGATCCAGTGACATGCTGTAATCCCTGATGGCCCAATCCCATGACTTCGACACAAAATATGAATTTGCCCTGTCAATATAGCATTCAGGATCGTTGGGGTGCAGCTTAAGATTTCTTGAAAAATAATCAAGAGCTTTTATATTATCTCCGGAGGTGGCTTCGACCTTTCCGGCAAGACTAAGAGCCGCTTTATTTTCAGGATAGAGGTCGAGATATTTCTCAACATCCTTCAGCGCCCTGTCGCTTTCACCGGTTTTCCTGTAACATTCGGCCCGCAGAATAAACAATTCAGCATCGGCAACTCCGGAATTGAAAAGCTGCGAGTATGTTTCAGAGGCACCAGCAGGATTTCCTGACGCTGTCTGAGCCTTTGCAAGCAGCCTGAGATATTTCTCATTGCCCGGATTTGCCGTAACCAGGCCAGATATTCCCCTGACAGCATCCCCTGTTTTGCCCGATGCAATATTTATCATCGCCTCCGCATATATTATATCATCATCATTTGTGGCGTTTTTCTTAAGATCGGAGAGAACTGACCTGGATTCATCAACCTTTCCGGAGGCAACATAATATTCAATCTCCGAAAGGTTCTTCTCAGCAAGGGTGTACCACTCCTTCTTCCAGAACTGTCGCCATTCAGGCCTGTTATCGATCTGACTGAAAGCAGGATCGAGCATTATCTCCTTTTCAGGCCTTCGATACGATGACTTCATACTAAGCTCAAGATGGTACAGGGAGGTTGCAACATCTCCCTTGGCAGCATATACTCTCGACAACCCGTATTCGCCGGATGAAGGAGAAATCTTATTAGCCTCATTCAGATCTCTTATTGCATCAGAATAGTCCTTCAGTGCAAATACTGACTCAGCCCGTTCAACAAACAGCCTGCTTTCATTTGATACAGCTATTGCATCTGAAAGAACTTTTACTGCCTGATCCGGCTTGCCGGCGGAATTAAGAGCCCTGGCTTTCAGGATATAATCAACTGACTGCTGACCTGTAAGAGCCCCGGTTAAACCCAGGATGCAACCCAATGCTAAAATCTTCTTCATCTCAGTATGTTCTACAAAATCATTTAGTCGCCTCGTTCTTTAATTTCGAATTCACCTCGGTTATAACATGCACAAAGCCTGAGAGATGAAATTGTTCAAGCCCGGATATCCGATTCTCCCATACATCACACTGATAAAAGTAAACTCCCGGAGAAACAATTTTACCCTTATATGTCCCATCCCATTCTATCCTTGGATTCGATGTTCTGAAGAGCTCCATGCCATTCCTGTTAAATAATCTGAAATCAATCTTTTCTACAAGCCCCGAGGTTTTTGCAACAAGCTTTTCATTATAATTATCACCATTTGGAGTAAAAACATTCGGAATCTCATAAAAGTTGCAGGAGTCAATACAGATCATAACTGATTTTTCGCTTTCATTCCCGATTGAATCATAAGCTGAAACGGCATAACATCCTGCAATAGCATCACCGGGATAGTGTTTATATGAACGGACTGTTTCGTCCTCAATATCGGTCAACAGGCTGAGTTCCCCTTCAGAGTAAGGTTTATAATAGATCCTGAATCCGGAGATATCTCTGTTGCAATCATCCTCCGAAACAGACCAGTTAACCTTGTTATAAAGGCTGTCGCACTGTGTTGTTATAAACACTGACGGTGTGCAGGGCGGCTCATTATCGACTGGTGTTATACAAATTCGTTCTGAAAGATTTATCAGGTTTTTAGGCATGTCATCCGCAAGATAACCTCCGACAGACTTTATATAATAGCAGTATTCCTTTCCGTTTTCAAGTCCTGAATCAATGTATTCCAGCAGATTTGTCGAACCTACCGAATCATATGCTGAAGTAATTTCATTCAGACGGAAGAAATCATACCTGTTATTAATCCATGGTACATTCCTTGTGATTGTAAATTTTGCCTTCCGGTCGCCGGGAGAAACGGAAAGGTAAAGAGATGAGGCGTAGGCAGGTTCACCAACAAGAAACCTGTTACCCGGGGCATTGTTCCATAATTCGATCTTATAGGTATACCCGGTTGACTGAGTATTTATCGGACTGTCAACCAGAGTTGTATCATTAAGATCTGTTGTAATGATAGATCTTATCTGGTCATAGGATGTTCCGGCTGTCCCTGCTGCCCTGTAGATCAGATATTCATACGGTCCGTTTGCAGGAATGGTATCAAGCTTGTCCGGTTTTTTCCATTCGATATATATAGATCCATTAGTTGCGCTTGTAGATGTGACACTCACATTTTTTATCACAGGAACACCTGATACAAGAGTTGATGTAATCTCATTTGATGTTTTGCTTTCAGTACCGTTCGGATAGACAGCAACTATCCTGTAAGTATATTCCTTACCGAACTCAAGGCCCTGTCCATTGTCTGAATCAGAATATGAAGTTGTTGCGCTCCCTTCCACATATCCAACCTTGACAAAACCTGTGGATGCCGGTACGCCTGCAGTACATGAATCCGGAACAAAATTGGTGGGTCCTTCCCTTCTGTAAATACTAAAACCGGCAATTACAGGGGTACCATAATTTGACCATGTAAGGGTAATCTGCTTTCCTACCGGAACAGCATTGAGTAATTTAGGTGACGGTCCAAGCACCTTTATAGTCATATTATCAATATCAGACAGGCGCACATCATCATTATCGTCATCCGATTTAAATATAACATTATATGGCTGGCTTCTTACAGCTTCATGACATGGGATCCATCTGAATCTTGAGGATGCATGGCCAGGTCCTGAATCAATTGGCAGAAAAGCTGCAGGACAGGATTCAAGAGTAAAGATTCCTGATGTTGCCTTAAGGAAGACTGAATCCTGATTTTCATCAGTTGCAGAGAAAATAAAATCAACAGTATCTCCTACCTGGGCACAGTAATTCGAAAGAGGACTGTTCACAGGAGGCTTATTTTTAGTATTGTAAACCTCTATCTGCATGTCGCGCTCAACAACGCCTATTTTCTTTCCGCCCCGCCATTCCTCCACATCCATGGCAACATTGAAGATCCCGGTATCGGCCGGTGTGTCCCAGATCAGATCGCCGCTGATGGAGTCCACCCTTATGAAATGAGTGGCCGGAGGGAGTACATACCCCGGTATAGGTTTTGCATCCTCCCGTGTACAAACAGTAAGTTTATATGACAGGCTGTCACCATCCGGATCAAAAGCTGCCGGATTATGGATAAAAATATAACCATAGGCTGCCTTATCATACGGCGGGTTCAGAAGGACAGGCGTATTATCCCGTCCCATCGATGGATTCACTGTAAGGATCGTTGATATTGAAAAGACTACGTTTACTGAATTTGGTATATTCTTTACACCCTGGTTCCTGTTTGGATCCTGCACAACAATTTTATAAATCCCCGGACCCGGAAAAGTATGTGTTATTTTGTAAATATTCCTCCTGTAGTAGTTCGGAAGGGTAAGCATGCTGATCCTTGGAGCAACACTGATCGAATTATCTCCCCATTCTACATTCAGTGTGGGTCTGTCTGCAAAACTCAGTGTATACGTAAATGTGGTTATTGTTATCTCATAGCTGAGATCCGAAAGCTGAACATAAGTTATTTCCCCTGCCCGGTTATGAGTTGCGTGCACATTGACAACTGCAAGCAATGCAAGACAGAGAAGAACTGATTTTTTCCAGATAAGATCCTTCACGGTTTGATTCATTTAATTTTAAAAGTCTGTTCAGTAATATCAGAAGTCAGCTTTACTCCTTCTTCAAAATCATTTACCCTGACAATTACCATATTTGACATATCAGTATATAAGTCAGTCATAATAAGGTTTTGAATAAGAATTGTACCAGGTTTTTTTCCTCCATTATACTCGAGGGTCATACTAATCTCATTATCTGCCACTATCATTGCATTTAACCTTCCTGCCAGAGGCTTTTCATTAACTTTTATGATGAGCTTCTGATTGAGATACTTCTCAATTGCTTCTTTAGATGCCGACGTTCCGGCAGTAAAATCATCAGCTCCCAATATGTTCCCGTTTAGTTTGCTGTCTGTCAGAAAATCATCAAAGTACATTCTCACAAATACATTAAAATTACCCGGGTCAGGAATAAAATCAATACTTGTGAGAGTAACGTGCACCGGATGCATTAAAAACCATATTGAAATAACAAGAGTTCTTAACATTAATACCTGATTTCACGCCAATTATTATCCTCAAAAATCAGACCAATTCTCATCCCGCTTTTACGGTAACCCTGCCCTTAAGATAATCCACAGTGCCTACTTCAATGAAAGAAAATCCTTCACCGTCCCTGAAATTTCCTGCAAGCACGACAACCAGATCATCTCCATGAAGATTATGTGTTATGACCAGTTTATCAAGTGCTATATGTATAAATTCATCAACAGATATTCTCTTCTCCTGATAACTTGCATATACTCCATATGAAAGCGCCAGTTCCCTCATTGTCCTCTCGGAATAGCATTGGGCAAGAATAAGGTTTATTCCCCTGTAGGATGCCATGTCTCTTATCGTTCTTCCTCCTACTGTATCTGCAATGATACCCCTCGCTCCTATTCTGAATGCTGTTTTAACGGCTACCTTGGCCAGGTACGCTGAAATCTCACCTGTCATATTCATGTAAGGGATGTCTAAAAACTTCTCCTTGTTCTTCTCGGTCTCGATAGCTACTTTCGTCATTGTCTTCACAGCTTCCACAGGATATTTTCCGGTGGCTGTCTCTCCGCTAAGCATTATCGCATCAGTCTGGGAATAGATCGCACTCGCAATATCGGTAACCTCAGCCCTTGTCGGCCTTGGATTTGTAATCATTGAATGAAGCATCTGTGTAGCCACAATTACCGGTTTGCGCCTTATCATGCATTTGTTCGTGATCATCTTCTGAATACCGGGAATCTGTTCATATGGAATCTCAATTCCCATATCACCCCTTGCAACCATTATACCATATACATTATCAAGGATGTCATCCAGATTATCAACACCCTCCTGGTTTTCTATTTTTGCGATTATCTTTATGTCGCTGCCAAACGACTGTAAAACCGCCTTTACATCAAGAACGTCCTGCTTTGACCTCACAAATGAATGTGCAATAAAGTCGACTTCGTTTTTTGCGGCGATCTCAAGGAATCGTCTATCCTTTTCTGTGAGAGAGGGCAGATTGAGCTTTACTCCGGGGATATTAACGCTTTTCCTTGATCCCAGAACACCATCGTTCTCTATAAGACACTCAAGTGCATTTCCTCTTCTTTTTTCAACTTTTATTGAAATTTCACCATCATCGAACAGAATATTGGAACCGAGCGGGACATCTGCTGCGAATGCCGGATATGTCACATAGATTGCTTCATTGGTGCTTTTCCTTTCAGGATCGCCTATGATATCAATTCTGTTGCCCTTTGTAAGCTGAATAGGGTTATCGCAAATAGTACTGCGGACTTCAGGTCCTTTGGTGTCGAGCAATATTGCAATCTTATCAGACACTTCCCTTGCATTCCTGATTATCAACGGAACGAAATCCACACTGCAGTGAGCCGAATTGATGCGGATCACATCCATTCCTGCATCATACAACTCCCTGATAAAAGCCGGATCGCACCTCTTGTCCGATAGAGTGGCTACAATTTTCGTTCTTTTCTTATCCATATCTTATTTAAATAATTTATTTACTGATTTCAATCAGGGCTTCCACAGCAAGCCTGTAGCTGTCGAGACCAAATCCGGAGATGCTTCCCCTGCAGTTTCTCCCTATGAGGCTTATATGCCTGAACTCTTCCCGGGAAAGGATATTTGTGATGTGAACTTCAATAACCGGAGTTGTAATTGCAGCAATCGCATCCGTAATGGCAACCGAAGTATGAGTGTAGCCGCCTGCATTCAGTATTATTCCGTCTGAATCAAAACCTGTTCTATGAATTTCATTTATTATCTCACCTTCAACATTAGACTGGAAATAGCTGAATATTATTTCAGGATATCGCGATTTCAACAATGACAGGTAATCCTCAAATGATGAATGACCATACTTTTCAGGTTCCCTCCGTCCGAGCAGATTCAGGTTCGGACCATTTATTACCACTATATGCATCTAATAATGAATTAATTACAACACAAATGCTGCTTTACTGTTACTTCATTTTATGTCAGGTAAAAATAGGTAAAAAATATTTAAGGCAATGAAATTAAGAAGGTTGAATTTCTTTGTGTTACTTTGTGCAGACACACTAATGACTGGCATATAGTCTTGAAAGCTAATTTATAAGGGAATATGAGCTTAGGATGGAAGCAGTCTTTCAGAAATTTCGAAACCTGGCTCAGGCTTGAAAAGTCACTGTCAGATAACAGTGTTGTGGCCTACCTTAATGATGTTGAAAAGCTTGAGAGGTATTTTACCGAAACAGGAAAGGATATCGGACCAGCAGCTGTAAGCTACCCTGATCTGAAGGGCTTTCTTGCATGGTACGGCGCCGATAACCAAAATACGAGGACACAGTCTAGGACTCTCTCGGGTGTCAGGGCTTTCTATAAATTTCTTCTTATTGAAGGTGAGATTAATGAGAATCCAGCGTCGCTGATAGAATCACCGAAAATAGGGCTCAGGTTGCCCGAGGTCCTCTCTGTGGCAGAGATCGACAGAATGATTGACCAGATTGACCTGAGCAAACAGGAGGGGCACAGGAACAAGGCGATAATAGAGACTCTTTACGGATGCGGGCTGAGAGTCTCCGAACTTGTCAACCTCAGGCTCACAGATATTCATTACAGTGAAGGTTTTGTTATAGTAACAGGCAAGGGGAATAAACAAAGACTCGTACCTGTTAGTGATAAGGCTTTGCATGAGATAGACAATTACAAGCATTACAGGAATCTGCTGCCCGTCATGCACGATCAGAACGTTCTATTCCTGAACCGCAGGGGCTCAAGACTCACAAGGGCTATGATCTTTACAATTATCAAAGACCTTGCAGCAAAGGCAGGTATTAAGAAAAACATCAGTCCCCATACATTCAGGCACTCATTTGCCACTCATATGATAGCAGCAGGGGCTGATCTGAGGGCAGTTCAGGAAATGCTCGGTCATGAATCGATCCTTACAACTGAAATCTATACGCATATCGACAGGAGCTTCCTGAGGGATACGCTGATAATGTTCCATCCGAGATCGTAAGGAGCTACTGTGTTATGCCGTTACGGCATAGCGTCTTTTTAACCGCAGAGTACGCTAAGGTTTGCGCAAAGGGCGCAAAGTCAAATCATTGATATTAAGATCTTTGTGATCTTTGCGTCCTTACTTTGCGATCTCTGCGGTTAATGGATTTTGACTTATCTAATTAGCCCCGGGTAGGGTTATAAATCACATTTTAATTTTTCATGGGATTATCGTCAGGGTCATATCTTGATTTTAAATTAAAAACATTAACTTTGCCGCTTATTTTGAAAATTTAATATTTTAAATTATCTCAAATCAATACACTATGTCAACATTAAAAAGAGTTTACTCCTTTGGAAAGAAATCTGCAGAGGGTAAAGCTGATATGAAAAACCTTCTTGGAGGTAAAGGTGCGAATCTTGCAGAAATGTGTCTGTTAGGTCTGCCTGTACCAGCTGGTTTTACTATCACTACCGAAGCCTGTAATGAGTACTATAACAACGATTGTACTCTTCCCAAAGAACTGATGCCTGAAGTATGGGCAGCCATGAAAAAAACTGAAGAGGCCATGAACATGAAATATGGTGATGCCGAGAATGCATTGCTCGTATCATGCCGTTCAGGTGCGCGCAGCTCAATGCCGGGTATGATGGATACAGTTCTTAACATCGGACTTTGTTCAGCTACAATTCCTGGTTTCCTCAAGAAAACAGGTAATCCGCGTTTTGTATACGACTCTTACCGTCGTCTGATTATGATGTACGCTGACGTCGTTATGGAAAAAGCTGAAGGGATTGACCTTGGCGAAGGCAAAGGAATCCGTAAGCAGCTCGATGAGAAACTTGATGAATTCAAAAAACATAAAGGATATAAATCAGATACAGAAATTTCTGCTGATGAATTGAAAACTCTTGCTGAAGATTTCAAGGTAATAGTTAAAAAAGCTCTTGGCAAACCTTTCCCTGATGATGCAAAAGAACAGCTTGAAGGCAGTATCAAAGCAGTATTCAAAAGCTGGAACGGAAAGAAAGCAGTATCATACCGCCGTATAGAAGGTATTCCTGATGATTGGGGTACAGCAGTTAACGTACAGGCTATGGTATTCGGAAACATGGGTGACACATCAGCTACAGGTGTTGCATTTACACGTAACCCTGCTACAGGTGAAAACCTCTTTTATGGTGAGTGGCTTGTGAATGCACAGGGAGAAGATGTTGTTGCAGGCATCCGTACCCCCAGCCCTCTTAACGATGACACAAAAAATGATCAGAACAAGCATCTTCACAGTATGCAGGAAGCAATGCCAGGCACTTATAAAGAGCTTTGGGATATCCGCAACATACTTGAGAAGTCGTTCCACGATATGCTCGATATAGAATTCACAATTCAGGAAGGTGTTCTCTATATGTTACAGTGCCGCGCCGGTAAAAGAACAGGTACTGCAGCGCTTAACATGGCAATGGACATGCTGCATGAAAAACTTATCGAAGAAAAAACAGCTGTTATGCGTGTTGATCCCGCACAGCTTGACGAGCTTCTTCACCCGATTTGCGACCCTGCTGTTGAGAAGAAACATTCTCCTGCAGTTAAAGGTCTTCCTGCAGGCCCTGGTGCTGCTGTAGGAAGAGTTGTTTTCAATGCTGAAGATGCAGTAGCCTGGTTCCGCAAGGGTGAAAAAGTTATTCTCCTCCGCGAAGAAACAAATCCTGAAGACGTTGAAGGCATGCGCGCTGCTGAAGGTATCCTTACTGCCCGTGGCGGTATGACCTCTCACGCTGCTCTGGTTGCACGAGGCTGGGGAAAATGCTGCATCGTAGGTGCAGGCGGACTCCATGTTGATGCTGCCAAAAAAATCTGCAAAGTCACAGGTACTGACACAGTTATTAAGGAGGGTGATTTCCTTACACTTAACGGAACAAAAGGATTCGTGTACCTCGGCGCTCTTGCCCTTATGGATGCGTCTGAGAATCCACGTTTCAAGGAATTCATGACAATAGTGGATAAGTTCCGCAAAATGGGTGTCCGCACAAATGCTGAAACTCCTGAAGATGCAATGATAGCACGCAATTATGGAGCTGAAGGCATTGGACTCTTCCGTACCGAGCATATGTTCTACGGCAAGGGATCAGAACAACCTCTTTTCCTTCTCCGCAAGATGATCCTCAGCGCAAATGAAACAGAGCGCAGAAATGCACTTGATGAACTGTTCTCATTTGTCAAAAAAGATATGAAAGCCACAATGGCTGCAATGGACGGACTGCCTGTAACATTCAGGCTCCTTGATCCTCCTCTTCATGAATTTGTTCCACAGGGTGCTGAAAAGCAGGAAGAACTTGCCAAAGCCCTTGGCATCAAAAAAGAAGATGTTGCAAAACGTGGTGAAGCATTACATGAATCAAACCCGATGATGGGACACCGCGGCGTACGTCTTGGTATTACATTCCCTGAAGTAACAGAGATGCAGATCCGCGCTATGCTCGAATCATCTGTTGAACTCATCAAAGAGGGTAAGAAACCTTATCCTGAATTAATGGTTCCTGTTACCTGCGAGGTCGCAGAAATTGATTATACAAGAAAAGTGTTTGACAAAGTATATGCTGAGGTTTGCGCAAAATTCGGTGTAAAAGAGATCTCATGCAAATATGGAACAATGATTGAAATCCCTCGTGCATGTCTCCTCGCCGACCGTATGGCCAAGACTGCCGAATTCTTTTCATTCGGTACAAACGACCTCACCCAGATGACCTTCGGGTTCAGCCGTGACGATACAGGCGGTTTCCTTCACGATTATCTCGACAAGAAGATCCTTGCTTCTGACCCGTTCCAGACAATTGATCAGGACGGCGTTGGACAGCTTATTAAAATGGCTGTTGAAAAAGGACGTGCAACAAGACCCGATCTTAAGGTTGGAATTTGCGGTGAACAGGGCGGAGACCCCGCATCTGTTGAATTCTGCTTCAAGGCAGGACTCACATATGTAAGCTGCTCTCCTTTCAGAGTTCCTATCGCAAGACTTGCTGCTGCACAGGCTTCGATCAAATTCGGAAAATAATCCTGTCATAATCTGACATATAAGAGGTTGTCTCACAAGGACAACCTCTTTTTTTCAACCTGTTCCAGAACAAGACAAACACAGTTTTGGGACTATTGAAAAAGTAATAAAAAGAATGCTCTTCCCTTTGTGTGCCTTTGTGGTACACTTCGTGATCCTTTGTGTTTAAATATTTTTAAATTAAACACGAAGGACGCAAAGGATTGCACTAAGGTACTCAAAGGACTTTTCCAATAGACCCATGGAAGAGGTAAAAACTCCTGAGGTACTTCATTCTTAATACAAAATTTTAAGCTATATTTATCATGAATTCATGTTTATGTAAAAAAACATTCAAATATTTGTCTCCCAATAAGAATCTATATTAATGGTTACCCCTGAAGATTTATTAAAATACGGAATCAAGGATCCGGGAGAGATTATTTATAATCCTTCATACGATCTGCTCTTTGAGGAAGAGACAAAGCCAGGACTCAGCGATTCGGAAAAAGGAATAGTCACAAAAAACGGCGCTGTAGCTATTGATACAGGCATTTTCACCGGCCGTTCTCCCAAGGATAAATACGTTGTTCTCGATGATATTACAAGAGACACAGTATGGTGGAAATCAGATATCGCCAAAGCCTCAGATAACAAACCGATTACAAGAGACATCTGGAATCATTGCAGGAATATAGCCGCAAAACAGTTATCAGCCAAAAGATTATTTGTAGTGGATTGTTTCTGCGGAGCAAACGAAAATTCAAGGCTGAATGTCACGGTTTGTTGTAGAGGTAGCCTGGCAGGCTCACTTTGTGAAGAATATGTTCATAAGGCCCACGCCTGAAGAGCTGAAAGATTTCAAACCGTCATTTGTAATACTTAATGCCTCAAAAGCCACAAATCCTGACTGGCAGAAACAAGGTCTGAATTCAGAGAATTTTATTTTCTTCAATCTCACAGAACGCCTTGCAATAATAGGTGGCACATGGTACGGCGGAGAAATGAAAAAAGGAGTTTTCGCTCTCATGAACTATTACCTGCCTCTAAGGGGAATTGCATCGATGCATTGCTCAGCAAATGTTGGGAAAAGCGGAGATACAGCCATTTTCTTCGGACTGTCAGGTACCGGGAAGACAACTCTTTCTACCGATCCGGAAAGAGCACTCATCGGCGATGATGAACATGGCTGGGACGATGAAGGGATATTCAACTTCGAAGGAGGCTGCTATGCAAAATGCATCAGGCTGAGCGAGAAGAATGAACCTGACATCTATCATGCAATAAGGCGTGATGCCTTGCTTGAAAACCTTGTAATACTGCCTGATGGCACAATAGATTTCAACGACCAGTCAAAAACCGAAAACACAAGGGTCTCATACCCGATCTATCATATTAATAATGTTGTAAAGCCCGTCTCAAAAGCCGGACCTGCAAAAAAAGTCATCTTCCTCTCTGCAGATGCATTCGGGGTACTGCCTCCTGTAAGCAGGCTTACTGAAGATCAGACAAGATATTATTTCCTGAGCGGTTATACTGCAAAGATTGCCGGGACTGAAAGAGGAATTGTTGAACCGGTTCCTCATTTCTCGACCTGCTTTGGAGCAACATTCCTTATGCTTGATCCTATCATGTATGCAAATGAACTAGCAGGAAAGATGAAGATTCATAAAACCGAGGCATGGCTCGTAAATACCGGATGGATGGGAGGAACATACAATTCAGGAAACAGGATTGACCTTCAGACAACACGCAGAATCATAAACGCAATTCTGTATGGAGCGATGGATAGCTGCGAATTCACAACAATACCTGTCTTCAATCTTTCTGTCCCTGTGAAAATTGACGGAGTGGACGAAAATATCCTGGATCCGGGAAAGGCATGGGACAGCCAGTATAAATGGCATATTGCGGCAACTGACCTTGCAATGAAATTCATTCTTAACTTCGGGAAGTTCTCAGTGAATGAAGAGACTGCCAGGCTTGCCGATTTCGGGCCCAGAATCTGATTTTAACATGGCTCTGATTTAATTATATTTAAGCTCAAAAAACTGGTTTTAGTATGAATGTTCCTGATACCATTATTGTATTTGTACTGGCTTATCTGCTTGGATCAATTCCTGCAGCAGTATGGATCGGAAAGATTTTTCACAATATTGATGTAAGACAGCATGGCAGCGGAAATGCCGGTACAGCAAATGTAATAAGGGTTCTTGGCTGGAAAACCGGCATACCGGTTCTTATAATTGATCTTGCAAAGGGATGGACCGCAGCAATGTTGCCGGTATTCTTTCATCTTGCAGATCCTGGCAGCGCTCTGCTTACAAATCTGCAGATACTTACCGGGCTCACCGCCATTGTCGGACATATATTTCCTGTTTTTGCAGGATTCAGGGGAGGCAAAGGCGTTGCTACAGTTTTTGGAGCCTTGCTTGCAATACAACCGTTGCTGACAATAGGCTGTCTGGGAGTATTTCTTGTAGTGCTTCTTATAACAGGTATAGTATCGGTCTCATCAATGAGCGCAGGAATAGCATTCCCTGTACTGCAATTCCTCTTCTTTGATACACCTTCAGTGATCTTCAGGATATTTTCAGTGTTTGTGGCAATCGCTCTTCTGATCACTCACAGGAAAAATATAGCCAGATTGCTGAAAGGAGAAGAATCAAGACTGATAAAATTTGGCAGGAAAAAAGACAAAAAAGAAAACTCTGAACCATCCCCTGTAACCACCCCCTAGGGGGGCTTGAATTACACGATAGCTTACACAAAGGATCACAGAGAGTTCACAAAGAGCCAAAGATAATCCAACATTTGTGACCTTCTGCCCTGGGGCTATGGTTTCTAGAACTTACATTTAGAATGTTCCATCCTGAATCTTATTCTATTGGAGGATGGGTTGCAAATAATGATATAATGAAAAAGATGACTTTTTTTCTTTCGCAGCCGCGGATTTTCGATAAACATCTGAGCAACATCTCTTCTTTTAACAGCTTCAATTGTGGGATCTTCAGATATTTTCCGGAGAGCTGAAGCCAGTGCCAGAGGCCGGTGAGTAAGTTCCGCAGAACCTGCATCTGCCAGATATTCCCTTTTCCTTGATAATGCAAACCTGAACAGTGAAGCAATAAGATAACCAAGAAGTGCAAGGATCAGGGCAATAATTATTGCACCTCCCTCCTTTTTTCCTTTGCCTATCCTGCCGAACTGCATTGACCTGAAAATCATCTCTGATATAAATGCAAAAATACCGACAAATACTATTGAGATTATAAGCAGCCTCACATCACGGTTTCTGATATGTGTAAGCTCATGGGCAATAACAGCCTCAAGCTCCTCATCATTAAGCTTATCGATAATGCCTCTTGAGAGTGATACTGAAAATGTTCTTTTATTTATTCCGCTGGCAAAAGCATTCAAGTGAATCATCCTCAATTATATTGACTTTAGGCATTGTCATCCCGGTTGATATGCACAGATTCTCAACAAGGTTATAGACTCTTTTGTTTTCCTTTCGTGCAAGAGGTTTTGAATCTGTTGCTGCCTTTATCATTGAGGAATGGGAAAACCAGGCAACTATAAACCAGATTAGGACACCAGCTGAAATATAAAGGGACAGTTCTGAAAAAACTGTTATTGACTCTGTTCATTGTAAACTGATCATTCATGATTCAATGACAGGAAAAAGAAGAAGAGCCATGTCAGTCCGAAGAAGATAATGGGAAACATCACCAGTATAAGTACCGAATTGGTATTATTCCGCCAGATCTGGCTCTGCAGACCAAAATACTTCATATGTTCAGAACTGGATTTTTGGAGGCTGTTCTGCAGCGGCACGCTGATCTCCAAGTTCAAACATAGGTTCACGTTTAAAATTAAACAGTGTTGCAATAAGGTTCGAAGGAAAAACTTCTGTTGCCACATTAAGCTCCTTTGTTGCTGAGTTAAAGAACCTTCGTGCAGCAGCTATCTTATTTTCAACATCTGAAATCTCATTCTGAAGATCCATAAAATTCTGACTTGCCTTCAGATCAGGATATGCTTCCACAGACACTTTAAAACCATCAAGAGCTGCTGATAATTTATTTTCAGCTTCAATCTTTTCATTGATAGTGGATGCCTTCATGGCATTGGTACGTGCTTCCGTAATATCAGTGAGCACACCCCTTTCATGTCCCATATAACCTTTAACTGAATCAACAAGCTGAGGAATAAGATCATGCCGTTGTTTCAGCTGGACATCAACATCAGCAAAAGCCTGTTCCCTGTTATTCCTTAGCCTGACAAGCCTGTTGTAAAGTGAAACAGCAAACAAAATGATTATAAAAATAATCGCGAGAAAAAATAGTAGTATACTCATTATTCTATAATTTTATAAGGTTTGGAAAACAATGATGCTGATATAATTCAAAACTAAAGATAGATATTTTTACTATATTTATCTCCTTGATATACTCTGATTTATTAATCGTTAAAATCATAATAACCTGATATATAATTATTAAAAAAACCTAAAAAGATATGGAAAAAAGTTTAAAAGGAACAAAGACAGAACAGAACCTGCTGAAAGCATTTGCCGGAGAATCACAGGCTAAGAACAGATATGAATTTGCAGCAAAAGTTGCAAAGGAAGAAGGTTATGAACAGATTGCAGGATATCTTTCTTGAAACAGCACTTGCAGGAACAGCAGCATGCCAAAAGATTTTTCAGATTCCTTGAAGGAGGAATGGTTGAGATAACTGCATCATATCCTGCCGGCAAAATTGATACTACAAAAGAAAATCTTTTTGCTGCAGCAGAAGGTGAACATGAAGAATGGAGTGATCTCTATCCTGCTTTTGCAAAGATTGCCGAAGAAGAAGGATTCAAAAATATTGCAGCTGCATTTAAAGCTATCTGCGTTGCTGAAAAAACTCATGAGGAAAGATACAGAAAACTGCTTGAAAATGTGATGCAGGACAAGGTATTTCGAACGTGATGAAAAAGTCTTCTGGTATTGCAGAAAATGCGGCTATATTCATTTCGGAACAAAACCTCTCAAGAATTGTCCCGGCCTGTCTGCATCCTGAAGCTTATTTTGAACTTCTTCCAAATAATTTTTAATAATGATCGACGGGCCACAAATGCTTGAACTCATCACCAGCCGGCAGAGCGACAGGAAATATGACCCGAAACCTGTTGAGAAAGAAAAGCTGGAAAGGATAATTGAAGCAGGAAGAATGTCTCCTTCTGCCTATAATGCCCAGCCATGGAAGTTTATTGTGGTCACTGATCCCGGCATGCTCTTAAAAATCTGCTGAAGCTGCATCAGATAAGCTATCTGGGGATGAACAGCTTTGTTTCACAGGCTCCTGCACAGATTGTTGTTGTAAGGGAAAAAGCCGACATTCGCAACAAGAGCTGCCAGTGTAGCAAAAAAAAGAGATTACTCTCTGATAGATATTGGCATTGCCTCGGAAAACATCTGTCTGCAGGCAGAAGCAGAAGGATTGGGTTCCTGTATGATCGGCTGGTTTGATGAGAAAAAAGTAAAAAAACATCTGGGGATTCCGGCATCAAAACGGGTTGAACTGATAATTACTCTGGGTTATTCTGTCAGCAGCCAGAGTGAAAAGAAGAGAAAACCTCCGGAGATGACGGTGTCGTATAATAAGTACTAAAGAATAAAGCTGTATTTAAGAAATCTATTTAACCGCAAAGGTCGCAAAGAGAATTTACGCAAAGATCGCAAAGATCTTATTATCAAGATATTGTCTTTGCGTCCTTTGCGCAATCCTTAGCGTTCTTTGCGGTTAATGGATTTCAATTATTTCAATCTCTTCAGTGCCTCTTTTATCCTTCTTACAGCCTCTGTCAAAAGATCATCCGATGTGGCATAGGATATTCTGAGACAGTCGGGCGCTCCGAATGCATCGCCTCCCACTGTTGCTACCTGTGCTTTGTCGAGAAGATAAAGTGCAAGATCATCTGAATTTGAAATTTTTGTCTCTCCATCTGATTTACCCAGATAATAGCTGATATCAGGCATAACATAAAATGCACCCTGCGGGATAGTTACCTTTAATCCTTCAACATCTTTCAACAGACCGCAAATAAGATCCCGGCGGCGTAAAAATGCCTCTCTCATTATCTTTTGTGACTCCCCGTTCCCTGCAGGGCAGCAAGGGCAGCCCTCTGAGCTATTGAACAGACACCTGAGGTGAACTGCCCCTGCAGCTTATTGCATGCCTTTGCAATCCACAGAGGTGCTCCGATATAACCTATCCTCCACCCTGTCATGGCATATCCCTTCGATACACCGTTAACAGTTATAACCCTGTCCTATTAAACTCGAAAGGAAGCCATGCTTACATGTTCTCCTTCAAAGATGATATGCTCATAAATCTCATCGGACATAACAAATACTCCTTCATGTTTCTCAATAACCCCTGCAATCTTCTCCATTTCGCTCCTGGTATAAACCATGCCGGTGGGATTTGACGGGGAATTAAAGATTATCAAGCCTTGTTTTTGGTGTTATTGCCGCTTCAAGCTGTTCAGGGCTCACCTTGAAATCACTCTCAAGCTTTGCCTCAACGATAACCGGTTTCCCTCCGGCCAGAATGACCTGATCATAATAACTTACCCAGTAAGGTGCAAGTATAATTACTTCATCACCCGGATTGACAATTGACAATATCACATTTATAAGTGAATGCTTCCCTCCTGCTGAAACTATTATCTGATCAGGAGAATAATTCAATTCCATTCTCCTTTTTGAACTTTTGCGGATATTGCCTCCCTCAGATCCTGATAACCCGGAACAGGAGGATATTTGGAATAGTTATCATCTATAGCCTTCTTTGCAGCCTCTTTTATATAATCGGGAGTATTGAAATCGGGTTCGCCAAGACTGAGGCTTATAATGTCAATACCCTTTGCCTTTAAGTTCCCTGCTCTTCTGAGACATGGCAATTGTCTGCGAAACAGACAAAGATTTAATTCTGTCTGATAAATATTCCATATAATTAAAATCTAGTTATCAATCCGGAGGAAAAAGAATGAACCAAATGTAGGAAGTAAAATTGAGAAACAAAACTCATATAAATCAGTTTAGAATCCGAAAAATCCTTTAGACTGAGTCCTTTGTGTCATCGTTTTAAATGCTCTGAAATTCGTCAGTTTAAATTATGAACCTTTGAGCTAAATATCGGAAATATCGTACTTTTGATTAAACATAATAACCACAACAATGGAAGCTTTAACAGATATTCTCATGATCACTATCCCGGCACTGATAGTTTTTCTCACTTCATATTTTCTTCTGAGAAATATGATCAGGAATGATCAGGACAAAAGAAGACAGGAGACTTATTCTGCAGAACAGCAGGACTGTAACTCCGATAAAGCTTCAGGCATATGAAAGAATCGTACTGTTCCTGGAGAGAATCTCGCTTGAATCCCTGCTTCTCAGGGTAAGCACTCCGGATATGAGCGCTTCACAGCTTCATTCAGCCCTGCTGTCAACAATAAGAAGCGAATTTGAACATAACCTGTCACAGCAGATCTATATGAGCCAGCAGGCCTGGGAAGTGGTGAGGAACGCACGTTCAAACATGATAAAAATAATTAACAGCGAAGCTGAAAAGATGCCAGCCAATTCACCAGGAATGGCTCTCAGCAAACAGCTCCTTGAGAAGATCATGGAACTTGAAAAAGAACCGACTCATGTGGCTATTGAGTTTATTAAAGGCAGAGGTGGCGAGGATGATCTAGAGGCTTCAGATGGGCAGAGGCTAGAGCCTGTACGGTTCTATGGCTCTGGAAGCCATGACAGCATTGAACCTTTAGCAGATCCACGCTTCTCTTACAAACTTGCTAAGCTCTTCCCCGCGAAGCATATTGTTTGCCAGAAGGGCCAGATCGATAAGCTGCCTGACAATTTTATTTGACATGCCATATGCCTCCAGAATATTCTTTCTTGCATTTTCAACATCCGAAAGCTCATTCTTCAGCTTTTCAAGATCATCTTTCTCAAGCTGGCTTATTTCATCTGCTTTCTTCTTCTTATGCTCCTGCTCCATGAAAGCTATCTCTTCCTTAATCCTGGACTTTTCCTTATTATTTTCAGTAAGCTTATCCCCTGCTTCTTTCTGAAGATCCTCAGAGATATTAATCACAAGCGGATGGTTTGGATTTACAACAAGGTTAAAACTGTCCGGCAACTCACCATAGAAATTCATTCCTCCTCCCATCGCTGACATCTCCTTCATCCTGCGCATAAACTCAGACTGGGTGATTATAACCGGAGCTTCCTTTTCATCAAGCGTTTCAAAAACAACATTATATATCTCCTTTGATTTTACCCTCACATTGAATACGCTCTTAAGATCCTCCTGCTGTTCAGCAGTCAGTTTTGATTCCCTTGTTTCGTCTTTCTGAATAAGCTTGTCAACAACATCCGAGTCAACCCTTACAAATCTCGAATCCTTCAGCTTTGATTCCATATGGTTGATAAGATGAACATCAAGCTGGCCATCGAGAAGCAATACATCGTATCCTTTGTTTTTAGCCTTATCGATATAGGTATACTGATCGGTCCTGTTTGTTGAATAGAGATATATAAGATTCTTATTCTTGTCAGTCTGGTTCTCCTTTATGATCTTTTCATATTCTTCAAATGTAAAGTACTTATCGTCGGTGGTTTTCAGCAGTGCAAATTTGATGGCTTTTTCGTAGAATTTCTCCTCCGTTATCATTCCATATTCGATGAACAATTTCAGGTTATCCCACTTCTTTTCAAATTCTTCACGGTTATTTTTAAAGATCTCGCCAAGCCTGTCAGCAACTTTTTTTGTGATATGGCTTGAGATCTTTTTTACATTTGAATCGCTCTGCAGGTAGCTTCTTGAAACGTTCAGAGGAATATCAGGTGAATCGATTACACCATGCAGCAGTGTAAGAAACTCCGGCACAATGCCTTCAACGGAATCAGTTACAAAGACCTGGTTGCAGTAGAGCTGGATCTTATTTTTCTGGATCTCGATGTTGCTCTTTATTTTGGGGAAATAAAGTATACCTGTAAGCTTAAACGGATAATCCACATTAAGATGAATGTTGAATAATGGCTCATCACCCGAGGGATATAGTTCCCTGTAGAATTTTATGTAATCCTCCTCTTTCAGATCAGAAGGCTTAAGTGTCCAGGCTGGTTTTGTATTATTAATTATTTTTTCCTTTCCGGTATCAACATACTTACCATCCTTCCACTCCTTCTCCTCTCCGAATGCTATTTCAACCGGCAGGAACTTACAGTATTTTTTAAGAAGCTGTTCAATCCTGTTTTCTTCGAGAAATTCCTTTGACTCCTTATCAATATGCAGTATCACATCAGTGCCTCTCTTCTCTTTCTCCACCTCTTCTATTGAGAATTCAGGACTGCCATCGCAGGTCCATTTGACAGCGCTTGCACCTTCTGCATAGGATTTTGAAATGACCTCAACCTTATCAGACACCATGAACGATGAATAAAAGCCAAGACCAAAATGGCCGATTATCGAATTAATCTGGTCTTTATATTTATCAAGAAAATCATTGGCGCTTGAAAAAGCTATCTGGTTCAGATATTTGTCTATCTCGTCCTTAGTCATTCCGATTCCGTTATCGGAGACAGTAATTGTTTTCTTCTTTTTGTCAACCGACACCCTGATAGGTGATTCATCGATAACACCCTTGAAATCTCCGGCCGAAGCCATTGCTTTCAGCTTCTGGGTGGCATCAACAGCATTTGATATAAGCTCACGCAGAAAAATCTCATGGTCAGAATACAGGAATTTTTTAATGATGGGGAAAATGTTCTCAGTCGTTACTCCAATCTTTCCGGTTTGCATATAAGTCGTTTTTTGTTAAACATAAATTATCTGTCCCTCACTTTCAAAAGATGTGCCGTAAGTCATAAACTGACAAATAGTCACATCGAGGGCAGAAGGATGAGAAGTGAGGAGTGAGGAGTGAGGGGTGAGGAATTGATGGGTGAAGAAAAAGGTATTCGGTAATCGGTATTCGGTATTCGGTAAAAGCGTAGAGCGTAGAGAGTGGAGCTAATTGACCATTAATGACAGCGAAGCGTAATGACAATTTAATGACAGCGAAGCTAAATGACAATTAATGATGAGGACTTTGTGGCAAAAAAAATATTCCGGAGTTGCCTCAATCATTTCTGCCTGTTCCTGGCATCTACATTTATTGAGAGCTTCCAGAGCCCATCCTCAAATATGAATGCATCATATGAATAATCGGGACCATTATATAGGCGTCCATCACCAACTTCAGGCGGCAGGGGTACAAGATGGTCAAAAACGATTGAGTTGTCGGGCCTGAATCTCAACGATATAACGGCGCTGGCAGAATACTCAAGGATATGCCTGAAACTGACCGATCCTGCCGAATCAAACCACTTCTTTCCGAATACTATTTTATCGTCAGCAGTAAAGCTAACCACATCAATCAGCTTTCGTGTCATCATCCGGTCAGGGTAATTAATTCCAAGCGCCACCCAGCATTTCCCGTTTTCTGCCATGAATGGTCTGATATCGTAATAAAGCGCCCCGTACCAGTCTGATTGAGTGTATACAGTGTCAGCTTCAATCTGCTTATTATCATAAGAGGCAGTCAGGGGATATACTTTATTTGCGGAACCATCGGAGGATTTCCTGATAAAATAGCAGAAGTATCTGCCTGGCTCGTCTTTAAGTAACAGGTTCCAGGTAATTATTTTGATCAGACTGTCCGAAGATGTTATCTGTCCGAGATACCTCAGGTTTGGGAAAGTGCGGACAAAAACCCTGTCAGATGTTACATATTTTTCAACCTGTGTCTTAATTGAATCGTTAATCCTCAGTCTGTCGCTGTCAGCAGTAAGTGTTCTCAGCCTTCCGAAAAGCTTTTCAAGAACATGCGACATTTCATCGGCCGGGGTCTGACTTTTAGTCAAACCTGTTGCAACTGTAATAAGCAAAACGGCACAAACGATTATCTCTCTTCATCTCACAACAGCATTTTCCGATGCATCATCGAGAAGATCACACAGCAATTTGCAGGCCATATTTATTTCATCATCGGTAATGATAAGCGGTGGAGCCAATCTTAGTGCACTGTTGCAGAAAAGGAAAAAATCGATAAATAAACCGTATCGAGCGGCATTGGCTATAATATAGGGAACATAGAGAGGATCGGTGAGCTGAACTGCAAGCAGCAAGCCTTCTCCCCTGACTTCTGTGATGAGTGGGTGCTTAAGCTTCTCCTTAAAAATTGCAGATTTCTTATTGCATGATTCAGCAAGCTTTTCTTCGACAATGACGCTCAGGGCAGCATCACCTGCAGCACAACAGACCGGATGTCCTCCGAATGTTGTGATATGCCCCAGAGGCGGATCTGATGCCAATGCTGACATTATCTCATTCGAGGAAATAAATGCACCAAGCGGCATGCCTCCGCCCAGAGCCTTTGCAAGGAGAATTACATCGGGAACCACATTATACTTGTTGGCTGCAAACATAAAACCTGTGCGTCCAAAACCGGTCTGTATCTCGTCAAAGATCAGCAGTGCGCCAGTTTCGTTGCATCTGTTTCTCAGTTTCTGAAGAAAATTATCAAGCGGAACAACTACCCCGGCTTCGCCCTGGATCGGCTCCACAATTACGCAAGCTGTCTTTTCATCAATAAGAGAGAGTGAATTTTCATCGTTGAAGTCAATCTGCAGAGTATCGGGGAGCAAAGGTCTGAAAGCATTTCTGTAGGTCTCGCTTCCCTGTATGCTGAGTGCGCCATGAGTGCTTCCGTGGTATGCATTTCTGAATGAGATTATACGGGTTCTGCGGGTATATCGCTTGGCAAGTTTTAAAGCCCCTTCCACTGCTTCACTGCCTGAGTTAACAAAGAAACAGGTATTCAGCGGTGCAGGAAGGATCTCAGCCAGATGACCGGCATATTTAACCTGAGGCGACTGTATGACTTCACCATAAACCATCAGATGAGTATATGAATCTACCTGATTTTTTATGGCTTCAACTACACGCGGATGATTATGGCCTACATTGCTTACTGCCACACCCGAAATAAGATCGATATATTTTTTACCATCCGGTCCAAAGAGATAAACTCCGTCAGCCCTTTCAATTTCAAGAAGCAAGGGTGCGGGTGAGGTTTGACCGATAAACTGAAGGAAAAGTTGTCTGTTTGAGACCATTTGCAAGAGCAGAGGTTATCTGGCCATAACATTAATGTCATTCAGCAGTGAGTCTCTGAATGATTTTCCGACAGGGATACTTTTGACAGAACTGCCGACATTGAGATCAAGAGAATTTTCCTTTATTGCCTGGATCATGCTCTTGTTTATTATGAATGACCTGTGAACCCTGATAAAGACTCCTGAAGGCAACTGGTTTTCAATTGCTTTCATTGTAAAATGTATAGTAAATTTATCATCCTTTGTTGTCAGGGTAACGTAGTTCTCAAGCGCTTCAATATATATTATATCGCGCAGTTTCAGTTTTACGAGCGAGGAGCCTTTTTTGATGAATATCTCTTCGTCGCCGCTGTTTGTTACCTCTTTGCGGACAAAATATCTGATTGTTTTATCTATTGCCTTGCAGAAGCGTCCGTAAGTAACAGGCTTAAGAAGGTAATCGACTACATTGAAGTCGAATGCCCTAACGGCAAATTCCTCTGCCGACGAGACAATTATTATATTTGGGGGGAAGTCAAGGCTGCCGATGAAATCGAAGCCATTCATTTCAGGCATAAGGACATCCAGAATAATAAGGTCAATATCCTTTCTTTTTGTTACTACATCCCTTGCCTCCAATGAATCGCTGAAGGTGCCCACCAGATTAAGTGAACTTGATTTATTCACATATCCCTCCAGAATTTTACAGCTCAGCTTATCGTCATCAACAATTATGCAATTCATGCTATTGTGGTTTGGCAAGAAATTTCGGCTAAAAATAGTAAAATAAATTCAAAACTTTTTACAATAAAAATAAAGATAAGAATATTTTGATCGTTCAGCGCTATTTTTTTGAATAATCTCTTTACAGTTTATGAAAAAATATTAACAAAAAGGGGGAGCAAATTAGCTCCCCCTTTGCAATCTCAATCAATTAAGATTAAAGACCTTTGCTGAGTGCCGGAGCTGCTTTAAATTTAACAACTTTTTTTGCAGGTACATTCAGTTTAGCACCAGTACGTGGGTTACGAACCACTCTTGCACTTCTTTTTGTTACATTGAATGTGCCGAGACCTGGAAGCTGGATCCTCTCACCTTTTTTCATAGATTTTCCAAATGCTCCAACGAATGCGTTTAAAGCCTTGCCAGCGTCTTTGATTGAAAGACCGGCATCAGTAGCAATTGCATTAACTAATTCTTTTTTTGTCATAATGAAAGATTTTTGAGTTAGACCAATCTTACTAATTGAATACAAATTTATTTTTTTTTAATTCATGTGCAAATTTATTTTTCCGTTTTTCCACAAATAGTGCCACTTTTAGGCCAAAATAGGGTGATTTTTCAATGAAATCAATATTTTGGTCAGAAATGTCGCAAATGCTCATAAATTGACATTTTCAGCATGCTTCTCCCCTTTTGTTGTTCATTAAGTGTTGATAAAAAGCTATATATCCTGATTATCAATTATTTAGCTATTTTTTACAAAAATATTTCTTAAAATCAAAAAAATATTATCTTTGCGGCGGAGAAATGGCAGAGCGGTCGAATGCGGCGGTCTTGAAAACCGTTGATCTGTTTCCACGGATCCGGGGGTTCGAATCCCTCTTTCTCCGCAGACCGAATCACTCCCGCAGCTTTGCTGCGGGATTTTTGTTTTCAGCCATTCGAGCCAGGCTTGCCTGAGCGAGAAGGGATGAAAACAAAAATACCTGATGAGCGCCAGCGAATCAGGGAGTGATTCGGTCTGCAAGGTCCCCCCAACGGGATCACCGACGAACGCAGTGAGGAGGTAATCCCTCTTTAAACGATACCAGCTCATCAGGGAGTGATTCGGTCTGCAAGGAGCCCCCCAACGGGATCACCGACGAACGCAGTGAGGAGGTAATCCCTCTTGAAACGATACCAGCTCATC
>CAWFRW010000002.1:0-93218 GCA_963818295.1 uncultured Bacteroidales bacterium | reverse complement strand
AACGTATTGTCAGGGGAAACTTCTTCATACCCATCTGAGAAAAGGGTGGAACAGATATGCCATGAGAGAGGCCTCAAAGCTCATCGAAACTGAAGGCATAAAACACGTTATAACTACCAGTCCTCCTCATTCAACCCAGCTCATCGGGCTTGCACTGAAAAAAAAATATCCCGGGATATTCTGGATTGCCGATCTGCGTGACCCCTGGACAGATATCGATGATCACAACAGCTTTTTTCATACGCCGGTCGCAAAAATGATTGATGCAAAATATGAAAAAGAGGTCCTTCAGAAATCAGACAGTATAATCACGTCGGATTGAGAGCTTTGCAAGAAAATATCCGGGTCTGGAATCCAAAATTTCAATCATAACAAATGGTTTTGATTATGATGATTTTTCGGATATCGCTCAGGCTCCACCTGCAGTTTTTACTATTTCATATATCGGGAACTCTGTCGGATACTTATCCTGTTTCCGGGTTTATGAAAACAATTGAAAAGCTTACTCGAGAAGGATACAGTTTAAAACTGAGATTCGTAGGATCAGTATCTTCTGCTCAGAGAGATCTTATAATATCAAAAGCCGGAACTGCCGCAGTTGAATTCATCGCATACGTAAATCATTCAGAAGCTGTCAGGTTGTATGACGGAAGCCTCCCTCCTGCTGCTTATAATACCTGATCATCATAGCAATAAAAGCATAATAACAGGAAAATTATTTGAATACCTTGCCTCCGCGAGGCCAATACTGTGCATTGGTCCTCCGGATGGAGATGCCGCAGCTATAATCGAAACAGCGGGTAACGGGAAATGTGCCGCGTATAACGATACGGAAGGCATTCACACGATTATTGAACAGTTTTATAAAGAAGACGGCAGCTCTTTTAAGAATGTTCCTCCTGAGTTCAGCAGAGCCAGCTTAACAAAAAGCCTTGCATCCAGGCTAAATGAATTCTGAGACTATTCTGCCACAAATTCTTCAATGAGATAGAATTTTGAGGGATGGACGAAAAAGCAATTGCTTATACCATCATCCTCTTTGCTGACAATAGTTGTAACCTTTTTTAATACCCTGCAGGAATATGACCGTAAAACTCATAACCGTATGACCTCATTATTCTTTCCAGTTCCGATTCTATTGTATTAAAAAGGGTCTCACAGATTATTATTGGTTTCATCTCTCTCAAAACATAGTCTGATTTTTCAAGTATCAGATTTTCTGTTCCCTCGGTATCCATCTTGATAAGATCTATATGATCTTCATCTCCGTTCTTTTTACATAATTGTCAAGAGTTGAGGTCTTCAACCTTATTCAGAACAAAGTTTCTTCCGGTAGTCTTGCTCCCGGTATTGCTTTCACCCCCCAGATTGTGCTCCAGATATTTGTATTTTTTGTTCCTGATCTCATAAAATTCAATCTCCCCCTCCTTGTGTGAAAGTGCAATCGCCTCTGCTGCTGATATTATCAAATAGAATTTATCCTGATATTTTCCCTGAAATAGAAAAGCGGTCCGGCAGCCGGTTCAAAGCCAACAACCTTAAGCTCTTTGTTTTCCATCGCACCAATAAGAGAATAGTATCCTATATTGGCGCCAATATCATAGAATGTTCTGACCTTTCTTATAAGCTTTATAAAAATACCAGTGTATTCAAAGCTCTGATAACCACCTTCCCAGAAGATCAGGTGAGTCAGATAGTTGGTCTGATTGGTCGAAATCTTTATGCTTTGCCCCTGGCTATTCTTTATCTTCAGAACACCGGAAGGGGGAAGTTTGATTTTCATTGGCAAAACCGGCAAGCAGCAATTTGTTGATATTCCTTAAAATATAATTTATCCTGCTGCTGTAGATAATTTTATAAAATAGCTGTATCATTCGTTATAATGTAAAATTCTGATTTCTAGATAAGCTCCTGAATGAGTTTTAAAAGTCCAATCCGCCGTTTTTGAGTTTCAAAATTTTCCACAATCCTGTTTCTGGCTTTTTTCCCAAGATCAACAACATCCGACTCCACAGCTTTGTCTATTAGTGATCTCAGGAGATCGGGATCATGTTTTTCAAGAATAAAGCCTGAATCTCCGGTAATAAAATCCAGTATCCCCACTTTGCTGACAATCGGAACACAACCACATGCCATCGCTTCAGCAAGGGCCACACCAAAACCCTCCGACATGGAGAGCTGACAGTAAAACGTAAATCCGCTCATTATCTCAGGGAGAATCTCATTAGGTACATAATCTGATAAGATGTAACATTTGCAGGTTTGCTAAAATTAAAACCCCGACTGATTTTCCCGATTACTGTAAATTCAAAATCCGGAAAACGCTCTGCCATCTTAATGAACAGATCTATTCCTTTCAGATAGAAATTTCGCCTGTCGATATTTGTACAAATTGTCAGGAATGAATTCTTCTTTCGTTGTATTTCCTGAAAATGCCTGAAATGTGTTGTATTGATTCCATTAAAATGATTGTGTATGGTGTCTTGATTGAACTGTCAAAAGACCTGAATCCCTGTTTTGGAAAATCATTATCAGTGTAAGTGTAATCACATTCAATCAGGCTACTGCTCGGTGAAACAATGTGTTTTGCAGTATTTCAGGCTTTTAAGAGTAAACCAGCGCATCAGCTGGCTTTCTCAGATTTCCGTAATTTATTGAAGGCATAGATGTACAGTCTGTTCCTCCAACTACTATTACACAAGGCTTTGTTAAATAATCGTCCGGCAAAAACCGGTAACAGTGAGTGATATCCTGCAAACTGGCAAACAACGTATTGAAGCGGAATAAAAGTTTCTGATAAGAAACAGCTTTTGCCTGAGGAAGGAGAGTGGGAGCAATAGCTTATACTTTGGCTGGAAACAAAATAATTTAACAGTGAAATGCTCCTGAAATGATTTAATATCCTGATTAACAAATGATGAACCCGACAGATAAACATAGAGCAAAACCGGTTTTTTCAGACTCGGTTCCTGTTTTGTATATCTCCTGCTTCATTCATGGCAAATATTCTTGTCATCGTGCTTTATGCCTTCTGAATTCTGAAAAACAGGGCATCAAACTGTAACATGTCACGGGTAACAGGATGTGTGAATCCAGGGATTATCCTGACCAGATGAAAATTTCTCTCTTCCACGAAACGGCAAATCGAATAATAGAGTTCTTCGCCCTGATAAAGCCTGGTTGCGGATAATTCGAGCTGAATTCCTGTGATCGAAGATAATGACATTGTTGCTCCGTCGAGTACATTCTTTTCATAACCCTGGGTATCCACTTTCAGAAATATATTCTCACCGGCAATGTTCCAAGAAGTGTCGAAAAATACTGTCGAGGGTCTTTATTTCAATCTCGTTCTTCACCTGACATATTCTGAACCTGGAGCAGCTTCATTATGCAGACTTGGTCATTGGTAAAAGTGAACTGCTGGGAGAGTGTCTGGAAACATGAATTAGTAACCTGTTAATTTCCTCCCAAGGGCAAAATTAAAAGTCTGCCAGTTTTTGTCATGAGAGGCATTCAGCCTTAATTTCTGGAATGCATCGCTCAAAGGTTCAAAGGAAATGATACGACCTTTATAACCGGCCTTACGAAGTTCAAGGCTGTATTGGCCGGCATTGGCCCCAACATCCAGAACTGTGTGTATATTATTTATTATAAGATGATCAAGAACAATATGCGCAGGATTGGTTGTCTTGTACTTAACAATATCATAACCAATAGGATTAAGAACTGATCGATGGCTTTCAGTATTATAATTTTCAGGCTCATTGATTCTCTAAGATTGGCATTAATATTTCAGTTTCACAAAGGTATGTATTCTCGTCTGCAGTTTTGCAAATCCCTCTTTTACCCTCTGTACTTCTATGGCTTCGAAAAGTTTAAGCTTATAAAGGATAAAAGGAAATAAGTATCAGCAATACCGATCCTGGTAATTGCGATAAGCACTTTATGCTCAATTCCGGTCTCCGTTCCGGCCATAAATAGAATAAAAGCCAGCATCAGAACTGTGAATATTCTTTTCCATTCAAATCCAATCGGCATAAATCTGTTGGCAATTATTGTTATCAGAATAGTATTGAGCGCCTGGGAAATGAGCGCGGAATAAGCTGCTCCGATAAATCCAAACCGCTTGATAAACAGGAAATTCAAACCAATGTTTACAAGTGCTGATATAAATGTCGGAATAATATAGTAGCGTGTCTTATTCTTTAATGTCAGACCGATATTTACAAAATAATTCATGCCCATTATTAAAAAGGCGGCTGACATTACCGGGACAATAAGAACTCCGTTCCAGTATTCCTTATTATGCACGATGGGCCACAATAATATTTTATAGAAGAACAAAAAGAATAATATTGCGTAAGACATTACGAAAGTGTAATAAAACAGCATTTTTCTGTAGAAACGTATGTTGTCTGACTTCTTCTCCTGCTGGTACATCGACGGAAGATAACCAATACCGATCGATTGCACGAGCAGCATAACTATATTTGAAATTTTATATCCGAATCCATACATACCGGTTTGTCTTTCATCAAGCAGCCAATTGATCATATACCTGTCGCTTGATGCAAAAATGAGATATCCGATCAGTGAAATGGTCATTGGAAGCCCGTAATGCATTGTCATAATCACTTTGCTGAAATCAATTCTGACCAGTATCTTCGGCGCTATAACAGCGAAAAGCTGAAATAACATTGTGAGCCCTGATCCCACCAGCCGCCCATACAATATACCTTCAATACCCAGTTTCATAGCGACCACAAAATATATGGTAGCCAGAACACTTATAATGAGCCTTACAAGGTTTGTAACGATGTAATTCAGTGGTTTGCCATCGTATTGAAGTATCTGAAGCGGTATGATGTTATTGATTTCAACAAATGTAATAATTACAACCAACAGGATCAGGTAAGAATAATCCCTGGTACCCCAAAGAAGCATTGACAATTGCGGCCTGAATAATGAGATAACACCGAGGGATATTAAAGAAAACAGGAAGAGTCCGAGAACATTATTAAATAGAAATTTATTATACTCCCTCTTCTCTTTTTCAAGAAAAAAGTATCTCTCATGTCCTGATGTAATTCCAAAATTCAAAATAGCCAGGAATAATAATATCAGAAGTTCAAGTATGGCAAGTACTCCATATTGGTCTATCGGGATCAGCCTCGAGTAGATCGGGATAAGAATGAATCCGAGTGACTTGTTAAGGATATTCCCGACTCCATAATAGATCGTATTCCTTCCGATATTCCTTACCTTATCGAGCATAATAAAAACGTAATCAAAATTGTAAAATCCCGGTAAATTTAATCAATATTTGAAGGCACACTGAAAAGATGGGAAAAATGAAACTTTTCTGAATTCCCGCGGATTATTTTCACCAAAAACAATTTCCTGAATTCGGGTGACTGAAACTTATCATTAACTTTGGCGCTACTTAAGAATAATATGGGAGCAGTTACATTTGGAATTCCTAAAAAACTGGTTCTTCTGATCAAAGAACATTTTTCACTTGAAGTGTTTGTTGAAACGGGAACCTTCGAAGGGAGAACATCTGTATGGGCTGCAGGGAAATTTCGTGATGTTTATACAATTGAAAACTCTAAGGAACTCTTTGATTCTGTATCAAAAATTCTGTCCAGATACAAAAACATTCACTCGTTATATGGTAATTCTGCCATGCAGCTTAAAAAGGTCATAGCTGAGATAAAACAACCTTCAATATTCTGGCTCGATGCACACTGGTGTGGCGGAGTGACTTATGGGAATGATGATCCCTGTCCTCTGCTTGATGAGATCCGGACCATAAAACAATCAGGAGAGGATCATATTCTGATGATTGATGATGCCCGGTTCTTTTTAAAACCTCCCCCAATGCCGCAGAACTCAGATCTCTGGCCGGGATTGAAAGAGATACTTGACCTTCTGAACAGGGATGATAAATATTTTACATTCGTAAGTGAGGATGTCATTGTATCATTGCCGAAATCGGGGAAAAAAGCCCTTCAACCCTATTTTGACGAATTACACAGGAATGAATTTCCTGGAGGGGGCATTATTTCAAATATCCTGTTTGCTCTGAGAAATATACGCAGAAAGTGGGAAAAGTGATCTATTTGCCTGCTAGTGGTCTTCTTGCTTCTCAAAAGAAATCCGCATGCATCATCAATGAATTTGTAGAGCCTTTTATTCTTTTTTAATCAGGCTGATAATCTGTCCGAAATTTGAATTATAGAAATACCTGTATTCCATCAGGTCTTCCTCCATCCTGGGGAAAAGCCTTTTCAGACAGTCATGAGATTCCTCCCTGCTCAGCGCGAAATTTTCTTTGCTGCTGCTTACCCCGCCTATCTTAAAATAGCTTACATCCTCATCGATATGCATGTAACTCTTTTCATGGATAACTAATGCCTTCAGAAAAAACTCCCAGTCAGAAGCAATTCTGTAACTCTCATGTATAATAACCAATTTCCTCAAACAAACTGGTCCTGATCAATGTTGCCTGATGCGGAAGACTATGAATACACAATTTATGAAGAGAAATAGTTTCAGGTGAGGAGACTCTCCGGAATTTATTATTTGGCCTTATTTTCAGTACATCACCTGAAATAATGTCAGCATCGATATTATGACTGAAAACCTTTTCAAGAACAGTTGAATGAACCAGGTAATCACCCGAATTAAGGAAGAGGCAGTATTCCCCTTTTGCCACTTTGATCCCCTTATTCATGGCGTGGTAGGTTCCCTTATCAGGTTCGCTGATCCAGTAACTCAAATGGCTTGCATTCTTCCTGATAATCTCAGGACTTTCATCATCAGAGGCTCCGTCAATTATGATGAACTCAAAATCACGATAGCTCTGGGTAATAACGCTGCTGATTGTCTTTGCCAGCCCTCCGGCGTTATTCCGGTTAACTGTAATTACTGATAACCTTTTCTCCTTCATAAGTTTAAATCCCAATCATTTGTCCTGCAAATATACCAATCTCAACCACTTTTTCAGAAATATTTGCATTTGTGATTTCATTGAGGGAGCATCAAGTTCCGCATGAATTCCGAATTATATCTGAAATTATCTGATAAATACATACTTTTGCTTTTCTCAATTAAACCATTAAAATAACAGAGTTCATGCAACTTAAAATCGGATTTAAACAGGCGTTACCTCATCTGCTGGCAGTGTTTATCTTTTTGGTTATAACAGTAGTTTATTTTTATCCTGTCCTCGAGGGTAAAGTAATGAATGCAAATGATGCGACAGTTGCCAGGAATTCATCGAAGGAAATTGTTGATTTCAGGGCAAAATACGGAGAAGAACCTCTCTGGACAAATTCGATGTTCAGCGGGATGCCTGCCTTTCTGATCTCAACAAAATATACCGGGAATATCATGAATTACATACATGCATTCCTAACGATTTTAAGGTTGCCGGTAGCTTCAATATTTCTTTCCATGCTGGGCTTTTATGTTCTCCTCCTCTTTTTTAAGGTAGACTGGCGGCTATCCATAGCCGGCGCAATTGCCTATGGTCTTTCGACATACTTTTTCTTCATACTTGGAGCAGGACACAATACTAAGGCGATAGCCATTGCTTACATGGCCCCAATGATTGGCGGTATCTACTTCTCGTACAGGAGAAATGCCATACTTGGTGCTTTATTTACAACCTTCTTCCTGACCCTTGAAATTATCGCCAATCATCCTCAGATCACTTATTATGCATTTATTTGTGTCCTTGTATTTGTTATTACGGAATTTATTTTTGCCGTTAAAAGAAAAGAGATCAGGCAATTTGTTAAAACTTCTCTGATCCTCCTTGTTCCAATTCTCCTTTCAATCGGAATGAATTTCAATTCTCTGTACACCACTTATGAATATGGAAAATACTCAACAAGAGGAAAATCCGACCTGGTGACAAGAAGGATTCCCAACGTACCAGCGGACTGGATAAGGATTACATCACTCAATGGAGTTATGGAGTTGATGAGACACTAACACTGTTCATCCCTAATTTCAGGGGCGGAGCATGCCAGCCATTTGACAATAATTCGGAAACTGCCTCCGCACTGCGCAAAAACAATGCAGGACAATATCTAAGGCAGTTTCAGAAGTACTGGGGTACACAACCATGGGTTGACGGTCCGGTTTATGTGGGAGCTATAGTATTTTTCCTGTTTATTCTCGGATTGATAATAATTAAAGGTCCTGAAAAATGGTGGCTTCTTTCTGCCACAATACTGTCCGTTATGCTTGCATGGGGGAAGAATTTCATGCCTCTTACCAATATATTTCTTGACTATTTTCCCGGGATACAACAAATTCAGAGCTGTTACCATGACACTGGTCGTTGCGGAATTCTGTATTCCTCTCCTGGGGATTCTTGCTCTGCGTGATATCTTCAACGGAACAGCAGAAAGAAAAAACATACTGAAAGGTATTAAGATTGCATTCGGCATAACAGGTGGAATTACACTTTTGTTTGTTTTTTTCCCCGGGCATGCCGGTTCCTTCTTATCACCCGCTGAACAAGCAGGCTCCCAATTTTCCGGCATGGATTTCAACGGCACTTATAGCCGACAGAAAAATGCTTTTAAGAGGTGATGCCCTGAGATCGTTCTTTCTGATCCTTCTTGCTGCAGCGGCTGTTACCGGTTTCTATTATAACAAGCTGAAGAAAGAATATGTTATTATTCTGCTTGCTCTACTGTTCGTTGCAGACATGTGGTTTGTCGATAAACGGTACCTTAATTCAGACAGGTTTGTAAGAAAAGAGGCAAAAGCCAAAATTGCTTGCACCGACAATTGCTGATGCATATATTCTGAGGGATTCATCATACTACAGGGTTCTTAATCTCAGTGTTTCCCCGTTTAATGATGCATCAACATCATACTTTCATAAGTCAATCGGAGGCTATCACGGAGCAAAGCTGAAGCGTTATCAGGAACTTATCGATACCTCCCTGGCTATTGAGATTAGTCTCATCCAGACAGTTGGAGGCGCTGCAAAAACCCTTGCCGATTTTCAGACAGTCTTTGGCAGCACAACCGCACTTAATATGCTGAACACCAAATACGTTATATTTAATCCGAATCAACCTCCGCTTATAAATAAGCATGCACTTGGAAATGCCTGGTTTGTTGAAACACCTCGTTTGGTTGAAAATGCAAATGAGGAACTTTCAGGTATAAACAAGATAGATCCTTCAAAAGTTGCAGTTATTGACAAGGTCTTCAATGATCAGGTTAAAAACAATACTTATCCCATCTCCGAAGGAGATAAGGTTGAGCTCAAATCATATAAGCCGAATGAACTTATATATAAAAGCAAATCGCAGGGAGAGAAACTGGCTGTCTTTTCGGAGATCTACTACCCTGCTGGCTGGAAAAGTTATATTGACGGAAAAGAGACCAGCTATTTCCGGACAGATTATGTACTGCGTGGAATGATTATCCCTGCCGGTGAACATGAAATAAAATTCAGTTTTGAACCTTCATCTTATAAAACTGGAAACAGAATATCCCTTATAAGTTCCCTCTTGTTCGTTCTCATGACTGCAGGATATATTGTCATTCAAATCAGGACAAAACTGAAGAAGGAATAGTATGGTTCATCATGATCGATGTCCTCTCTGCTCATCTGAAATGATAACATTTCATTTCAGCTGTACAGATCATTTTATCAGCAAGGAGACTTTTCCCTTAGTCAGATGCGGGTCATGCGGTTTTCTCTTTACCCAGGATCATCCTGACGAAAATAAGATCTCCGGATATTACGAATCAGCCGATTACATTTCCCATTCCGACACCTCAGAAGGGATTGTAAACAAGATCTATCATATCATAAGGCAGCTGATGCTGCATAAGAAAAAATCTCTTGTAGAAAAGCTTACAGGACTGAAAAGCGGGGTTCTGCTTGATATTGGCAGCGGAACGGGGCACTTTGCCTCGGTGATGAAAAATGCAGGGTGGAGCGTGACAGGAATTGAGATAAATGAGAAAGCACGTAGTTTTGCAACATCGGCTTTTAAACTGAATATAATTCCCCCGGACATGATCTCAGAACTGGAGGCAGAAAGCTTTGATTGTGTTACTCTTTGGCACGTTCTTGAACATTTTCATGATCCCCACAAATATATTTCTGATATTCTGTCGTCTACTAAAACCCGGAGGAATATGTCTTGTTGCCCTGCCCAACAGCAGCTCCTTCGACGCAAAACACTACAGAAGCTTCTGGGCAGCGTTTGATGTTCCAAGACATTTATGGCATTTTGATCCTGAAACATTCCATTCCTTCTCACAGAAATCAGGATTGAAAACAGCAGGACTAGAATTCTTCCATTTGATGTATTTTATATTTCAGCTCTCAGTGAAAAATACAAAGGTTCGCACCTGGCATTTATCAAGGGAATTACAAAGGCAGCATGGTTTTCTCTTCTCACATGTTTTTAAAAGAACCGGGAGCAGTTCTGTTATATATATTCTCAGAAAACCCACGGCTCAATAACGATCGAGCCACCTGTATTTTCTGGAGCTGTCTCCGAATTTGACTGCAAAGGTAAGTTCATGTGTCCCGTAAGTCACCCTCTGTATCTGGTTAAGAGTGAAATCGACTGCATATCCGAAAAACATTGCTGTTTTTGTGGTGTGCTTTGGAACATATTTGAGCCTTATGTTTGCAATGATACCTCCTCCGGTTCTGTATGTAACCCCTGTCCATAGGCTCTGATCATAGATATATGTCATCCCGATATCAGCCTGGGGCCTGAGCTCTTCCGACATTTTACAAGAACAGCAGGCTCGAGTTCCTGTTTAGCTGCAATAGGCAGATAATATGATCCGAACATATAGAAGTGCCTGTTCATCTGGAAGTTCCTGTATGCATAATCGCCAATCTTTGCTGCTGCGCCAAACAACTGCTGGGCTGACAAGCCGAAATCGAATTTGCGGTTCAGCAGATAAATCCCAAAATCGGCATCAGGGACAAAGACTCCTCTTCGCAGGTTGTCAGTCAGCCAGGGTTCGTCGGGGTTCTCAAAACTGCCTTCATTGGCATTGACAATGAAATGATAGCCAGTAAAGGCAAGACCCATTGATAATTGTGTATTTGGATCAATCCACATATGATATGCGTATGTAGTCTGGAAGCCCGTTCGCTGAATGAGCCCGTTCCTGTCGCTGAAGATATAAGCTCCCAGGCCCACCCTGCCATCAGTCTTAGGTCTGTAAACTGTCCTGCTGGATGATTTTTGCCTTACATCAAAAGGCTTCTTCAGGAATCTGGTTTGCCAGCTGAGCGAATAAGTTCTCGGAGCCCCGGAATATCCGACCCATTGTTCCCTGGCTGTCAGATTAATGCTTGTATATCCGTCGCTTCCCGCATGTGCAGGATTTATCAGGAACTTGTTGTAGAGATACTGGCTGTATATAGGCAACTGCTGGCCCCTTGCCCCACTGGCAAAGAAGATGAATAACAATATATAAGCCGTTCTTTTCACTTATTCTTCAGTTCTTTATTTCATCTTACAATAGTGACATTCCCGATAATTGGCTTCGATCCGTTGTTCAGGTCAATTATGTAATGATATGAGTCCATCGGCAGATCGCGTCCGTTGCTTCTTCCGTTCCATGGCTGCGGATAGCCTCTTGCTGATTTCCATATCGATTCGCCCCATCTGTTGTATATTGTAATCTCAACATCGGGATATAATTCAATAAGTCCTATATTCCAGACATCATTTTTCCCGTCAGCATTCGGTGAAATAGCCTCCGGTATCATCAGACAAGTCTCGTTTATTGCCTCAACATTAACTGAACCGTTAGCCAGACAGCCGTTAAGGTCTGATACTGAAACAGTGTATCTTCCAGCCGGAATATTTGAAAGGTTATTGCCTGTGGAATTATCTGACCAGATAAATGAATATCCGGCACCGGGAACTCCTCCTGAAACATTCAGAATAATCTGCCCGTCAGGTTTATCCGGACAGAATGGTTGTGTTATCTCATATTCAAGTTTTATAGAATCGGGTTGAGTAAGTATTATAGTTGTATCTCCATGACAGTTATTCGCATCTGAGATAATGACTCTGTACTCGCCCGCTGCCAGCTCATATCTTGGCTGTCCGGTTATGCCGTCTGACCAGATGTAATTTACAGTTCCGGCTGCATTCACGACCTCCAGTTCGATTGATCCGGTGTAAGACCCGGCACAATTAATATTGTATCCCCCTGCTATACTGGACGATACGCTTGCAGTGATTCCAATAGTCCCAGGTTCTGCAAGATCAAAGGTCTCTGTTGCTGTGCAGAAATTATTGTCAGTAATATTGAGAACATACTGTCCCGATGCAAGCCCTGAAATTTCATTTGAAGTTGAGCTGAAACCGCCCGGACCTGACCATAAATAACTATAGGGAGGTTCGCCTGTTGTTGGGTTTATATTTATGTAACCGTCTGCCAGACCATGGCAGCTGATCTGATATCCGTTATAATCAGAAACGCTCTTTGAATATGCCAGTGGCGGAGGCAGATTCACTCTGACTGAATCAGCTTTTGAACAACCGTTTGCATCAGTAACCGTGACCTTGTAATAACCTTCCGTCAGACCTGCAATATCCTCGGTGGTGCTGCCGTCAGACCAGACGAAATTAAATGGAGAAATGCCGCCCGAGACAGTAAGATCAATGGATCCGTTATCAAAACCCGGAGCCTGACAGGTAATATCATTAACTGAGAAGGATATGATAACCGGATCTGGCTGAATAAGGGTAAAATCAATTGACTGTTCACAGTTATTCTGATCTGTAACTCTCAGGTGATAAGACCCGGCAGTCAGTGCAGGCTGATCCTCCTGTGCTGCTATTAAACCTGATCCATCCGCTGTACTCCAGTAATAAAGATAAGTCCCCGGTATTCCGCCTGCAACTGTTATATCTGCGGATCCTGTTCCTCCGAAGCAATTAATATTATAACTGCCGTCTGTTGAAACGGAAAGTGATGAGGCAATTGTCAAAAGTGGCGGTTCTGTAAGGTTAAACAATGGGGAAGGTGTCAGAATGCAACCGTTTACATCAGTTACAGTACAAACATATGTCCCGGCTTTCAGTCCTGAAATATCCCTGAGATTGGATGAATATCCGCCGGGGCCGCTCCATGAATAGAGATAGTTGCCCGATCCTCCAGTAATAGTCAGCTTAATTGATCCATCGCTTCCTCCCTGGCATGAGATGTTATAAACTCCATCAGCAGCATAATGCAATTCAGATCCTGTCAGAACCATTCCATCAGGTTCAGTGAGAGTTATGCTGTCAATACCGATACAGCCTTTTCTATCTGTTATCTGCAGGTAATAAGTTCCGGCTATAAGACCGTCCAGCGTATTAAGTGTATCTGCCCCTGTAATCAATCCGTCAGATGTTGTCCACCTGAATTTATATCCTCCATTTCCCCCGGTAGGACCAGTGGTGACAGCTGCAGAACCGTCATTGTATCCTTTGCATGTTATGTTGTAACCTGCAGGCGTTTTCGGACTGAACAAAGTAACTTCAATCTTGTCAGGTTCGGTAATCTCCGCATCAGGATAATTAAGGTTGACACAATGGTTCGCATCAGTCATAATCAGCCTGTAGGTTCCCGGTTTAAGATTATACAATTTCTCGAGAACTTCTGTTGCAGGCAGAGTACTGTGTCGAACAGTGTCGACACCATTTCTGACCAACCAGTATTCGAACGGCGGAATACCTGTTGAGGAACTCTTTTCCTTGATCCATATCTCACCATCATTTGACCCATTGCATGTGGTTCCAAAGCCAGTAGTATCCACAACATACAGATATGAGTCAAAATAGGCTCCGGCAACAATAACGAAATTTGAATTTGAGCATCCAAGATTATCGGTGACTGTTACCTCCCATCTTCCTCCTTTGATATTTGCAAGTCTGTCAATTCCATACCCGGCAATATGATCGGTTCCCGGCCTTACCCAATTAAAATAATAGAGTCCTGCCCCTTTTGATGGTATTGCCTGGAGTTCAGCATCTGATCCTCCATTGCAGGTAAGAGGCTTTGTAATTAGCAGACTCTGCAATGGTCTGGCGTGAACCTTTATTTCACTCCTTACTGTTCTTCCGGGAACGCAGATCGCATTATCCACTTTAGGTGTAATATTATAGAAAACTGATTGAAGTGTGTCAGAACTATTCTGGTATGGATAGCTTATCGTATAGCCGGGAATACGATCCACTTCCGGTGCACTGTTCCCGGTCAGAGTGCCTCCGCCCGTAAGACTGACAGTATAATCAAATCTTATTGACCCCGAAGTCATAACTGTCGGGGATGTAAGTGCCACCCTGGTTGTTCCGCCGTAGCATATTGATGAATCGCGCTTAAGATTTGTATTTAACGGGATCACCCTGGGCGTGGGATTAACAGTAACAACTATGTCAACGGCAGTTCCGCTGAGACATCCTGTCGGACTGACAGGGACAATAGTGTAGGTTATTGAATGGTAAACATCCGTTTGATTCACAAGTCTGTCGGCTATTACATGACTGTTTGGCAAGCCGTTAACCGGAATGGTTGAATATCCGTTTATTGTACCGTCTCCGGAAACTGTCTGATCGAATGTTATAAATCCGCTGCTGAATATATTCGGGCTTTGTAAAACAATATTTGTCAGGGTACTGTCACACTGAATCGTATTCGGAGGAATCGGGAAAAGTCTGGGCTGCGGATCAATCCTGACATTGACTATTACCTGAACTCCGTTCTGGCATTCTGACCCACCATCTCCGGGCTTGATATGAGGTGTAAATGTATAGACAACTGTCTGAACAACATCTCCGGTATTTGTTAGATTATCAGTTATTGTATTTTCTGTCCGGTTTATTAATCCTGCTGCCCAGCTGCCTGTTACTCCGGCCGGATAGGAAACGCTCACATCATACCGCCACAAACTGCCTGTGTACAATGGGATATTTACAGTGCTGATCGTGAAAGTTGCATCACCATCAAAACATAAAACTGGTGCTGTGACCACCGTTATTTTTGGCTGCGGATCAATGTGAACTGTGACAATTACAGGTATCCCGCTCCCGCATTCAGTACCTCCGTCACCCGGTCTTATGTGGGGCGTGAATGTATAGGTTACTGTCTGAACTATGTCTGTGCCGTTGGTAAGATTATCAGTCAATGTTCCTGCTGTCTGGTCCGTCAAGCCCGCACCCCAGCTTCCTGTTACTCCTGCAGGATAAGACACACTCACATCGTATCTCCACAGACTTCCTGCATGCATCGTTGCATTGACAGTGCTTATATCGAATGTGGCATCGCCGTCGTAGCATAACAGAGCATCCGTTGTGACTGCAATTTTTGGTTGGGGGTCCAGGTCAACAGTGATTATTACAGGAATTCCGCTGTGGCACTCTGATCCGCCGTCGCCGGGTTTTATATGAGGTGTGAAAGTGTAGGTAACAGTCTGAACTATACTGGTGTTATTTGTAAGATTATCTGTCAGTGTATTTGCGGTCTGATCAGTCAGGCCTCCTGCCCAGCTGCCTGTCACGCCTGACGGGTAGGCAACGCTTACATCATACCTCCAGAGGCTGCCTGTATGCAATGTTGCATTTACGGTGCTTATATTGAAGATGGCATCACCATCATAGCAGAGGAGCTGATCGGTTGTGACAGCTATCCTGGGCTGCGGGTCAAGTTCTACGGTTATTATCACCGGAACCCCGTTCTGGCACTCCGACCCTCCGTCTCCTGGTCTGATATGAGGAGTGAAGGTATAGGTTACAATCTGAACCAGATTGGAGCTGTTTGTAAGATTATCTGTCAAGGCGCCTGCAGTCTGGTTAGTAAGCCCGGCCGCCCAGCTGCCTGTTACTCCTGCCGGATAGGTAACACTCACATCATACCGCCACTGACTGCCGGTATGCAATGTTGCATTCACTGTGCTTATATTGAATGTTGCATCACCATCATAGCAGAGAAGAGCATCAGTCGTGACGGCTATCTTTGGCTGAGGGTCAAGATCAACAGTTATTATCACAGGGACTCCGTTCCGGCAGACAGATCCTCCGTCGCCCGGTCTTATATGGGGAGTGAAAGTATAAGTTACTGTTTGTAATACATTTGAATTGCTGGTCAGATTATCTGTCAGTGTATTTGCTGTCTGATCTGTAAGTCCTGAAGCCCAGTCTCCGGTAACTCCGGCAGGGTACGTTACGCTGACATCATATCTCCACTGGCTTCCTGGGCCTAACAAGGTATGTACATTACTGATATTAAATGTCGCATCTCCGTCAAAGCACAGGAGCTGATCAGCAGTCACAGTGATCTTTGGTCTTGGATCAAGATAGACAGTTAAATTAAATGGCACTCCATTCCCGCATTCGGTTCCACCATCCCCTGGTTTGATGTGAGGATTGAATGTATAGCTTATCGTCTGTACAATGTTTGTGTTATTTGTCAGATTATCAGTCAATGAGCTTAAAGTCTGATTTGTAAGTCCGGCTGCCCAGCTGCCCGTTACTCCGGCCGGATAATTAACACTGACATCATACCGCCACTGACTGCCTGTATGCAATGTGCTGTTGACAGTACTTATATTGAATACTGCATCTCCATCATAGCAGAGAAGCATATCGGTTGCAACAGCAATTTTTGGCTGCGGGTCAAGGTCCACGGATATGATTACCGGTATTCCGTTCCGGCATTCTGTTCCGGCATCTCCCGGCCCGATATGAGGTGTGAATGTATAGATAACTGTCTGTACTACATCCGAGGTGTTTGTCAGATTATCCGTGAGGGTACTAGCTGTCTGATCGGTCAGGCCTGCTGCCCAGCTGCCTGTAACTCCTCCGGGGTAAGTAACGCTCACATCGTATCTCCAAAGGCTGCCTGCATATAATGTCGCGTTAACAGTGCTGATATTGAATGTGGCATCACCATCATAGCATAAAAGTGCATCCGTCGTGACAGCTATCTTTGGCTGGGGATCAAGATCAACAGTAATTATAACCGGGATACCGTTCCTGCATTCTGTGCCTCCGTCGCCGGGATTTATATGAGGGGTGAAAGTATAAGTTACAGTCTGTACAAGATTCGTACTATTTGTAAGATTATCCGTCAGGGTAGTTAATGACTGGTCTGTAAGTCCTGCAGGCCAGCTTCCTGTAACTCCGGCAGGGTATACAACACTCACATCATATCTCCACTGGCTTCCTGTATGCAATGCCGTATTTACTGTTGCGATATTAAATGTTGCATCACCGTCAAAGCATAAGAGCGGATCCGTGGTGACAGTCATCTTCGGCCGGGGATCAAGATCTACGCTTATGATGACAGGTATCCCGTCCTGACACTCTGTTCCGCTGTCTCCAGGCCCGATATGAGGAGTGAATGTATAGGTCACAGTCTGAATTACATCTGAGATATTTGTCAGATTATCGGTGAGCAATGTCAGGGTCTGATTTGTAAGACCACCAGCCCAGCTGCCGGTAACTCCGGCAGGATAAGTAACGCTCACATCATATCTCCACAGACTGCCGGCATGCAGGTTGGTATTAACAGTACTTATATTAAATTTAGCATCACCATCGTGGCACAGAAGGAGATCAGTTGTGACAGCTATTCTTGGCTGCGGATCCAGGTCAACGCTAATGACTACTTTCACACCGTTCTGGCATTCAGTTCCGCCGTCTCCCGGTCTGATATGCGGGGTAAAAGTGTATGTTACAGTCTGCACCAGACTCGTTGTATTTGTAAGGTCATCTGTCAGGGTATTGACTGTCTGATTTGTAAGCCCGGATGCCCAGGTACCTGTCACTCCTGCCGGATAGGACACGCTGACATCATAACGCCACAGGCTCCCCGGCCCTAGCAGGGTATGGACATTGCTTATATTAAATGTTGCATCGCCATCGTAGCATAACAGATTATCTGTCGTTACAGTGATCCTGGGCTGGGGATCAAGATAGACAGTCAGGATAGCAGGAATACCATTCTGGCACTCAGTACCTCCGTCACCCGGCTTGATATGCGGGGTAAAGGTATAGTTTACTGTCTGAACAACATTTGTAGTATTTGTAAGATTATCCGTAAGCGAATTCAGTGTCTGGCCTGTTAGCCCTGCTGCCCAGCTGCCGGTAACTCCGGCCGGGTAAATGACACTCACATCATACCTCCATTGGCTGCCTGCATGTAATGGGGCATTGAGTGTGCTAATACTGAAAGTTGCATCGCCGTCATGGCACAGCAGCATATCGGTTGAAACTGCTATCCCTGGTTGCGGATCAAGATCCACAGTTATGATTACAGGTATTCCGTTCGGGCATTCTGTTCCTCCGTCACCCGGACTGATATGTGGTGTAAATGTGTATGAAACAGTCTGAACGACATTTGTTGTATTTGTAAGATTGTCCGTCAGGCTGGATGCTGTCTGGTCAGTAAGTCCTGTTCCCCAGCTACCAGTCACTCCTGCAGGATAAGTAACACTGACATCGTATCTCCAGAGGCTTCCTCCATGCAGTGTTGAATTAACTGTGCTTATATTGAACGTGGCATCCCCATCATAACATAACAGCGCATCTGTTGTAACAGCTATTCTGGGCCGCGGATCAAGAGCAACAGTGATTATAACAGGTAAACCATTACCGCATTCAGTACCGCTGTCACCGGGTTTGATATGAGGGGTGAAAGTATATGTAAGCGTCTGAACTATATCAGTGTTATTTGTAAGAGTATCAGTCAGACTGTTTACAATCTGATCAGTAAGTCCTGATGCCCAGCTGCCCGTCACACCTGCCGGGTAAGAAACGCTCACATCATATCTCCACAGACTGCCTGCATGCAATGCGGCATTGACTGTACTTATACTGAAAGTGGCATCCCCATCATAACAGAGCAGCTGATCTGTTGTGACTGTAATCTTTGGTTGCGGGTCAAGATCGAGAGTTATTGTTACCGGAACTCCGTTCTGGCACTCTGCTCCTCCGTCACCTGGTTTGATATGCGGTGTAAAAGTATATGTAACAGTACGGACTATATCCGAATTGTTCGTAAGGTCATCAGTCAGGCTGCCTGCAGTCTGGTTTGTAAGTCCTGTGATCCAGCTCCCTGTTACCCCGGCCGGATAAGTAACGCTCACATCATATCTCCACTGGCTGCCTGTACCAAGCGATGCGTTTACAGTGCTGATATTGAAAGTTGCATTGCCGTCATGGCACAGCAGCTGGTCGGTTGTAACAGCTATCCTGGGCTGAGGATCAAGTGATACTGTTAAAATTACAGCTGCCCCGTTTTCGCACTCAGATCCACCGTCACCCGGACTGATATGAGGAGTGAAAGTATAAGTCACTGTTTGAACTACAGCTGTGCTATTTGCAAGATCATCCGTCAACGTATTTAATGTCTGGTCTGTAAGTCCTGCCGGCCAGCTTCCTGATACTCCTGCCGGATATGAAACGCTCACATCATATCTCCACAGGCTGCCTCCATGTAATGTTGCATTGACTGTACTTATATTGAATGTTGCGTCGCCATCATAGCACAGCACCTGATCCGCTGTGACAGTTATTTTCGGTTGCGGATCGAGATCCACTGTAATGATCACAGGTATACCGGCCTGACACTCTGTGCCTCCGTCTCCGGGCTTGATATGAGGTGTGAAAGTATAGGTTACAGTCTGTACATTATTTGTATTGTTTGTCAGATTATCCGTAAGGCTGCCTGATATCTGGTTAGAAAGACCTGAGGGCCAGCTGCCGTTAACCCCTGCAGGGTAGACGGCTGTTACATCATATCTCCACAGGCTTCCGGTGCCGAGGGTCGCATTTACTGTGCTGATATTAAAGATTGCATCACCGTCATGGCATATCAGAGGATCTGTTGTAACAGCTATCCTGGGCTGTGGATCAAGATCTACCGTTACAATTACCTGGACTCCGTTTCCGCACTCCGTACCTCCGTCACCAGGGCTTATATGGGGCGTGAATGTATAGGTTACTGTCTGGACTATGGCAGTACCGTTGGTAAGATTATCAGTCAATGTTCCCGCTGTCTGGTCCGTCAAGCCCGCACCCCAGCTTCCTGTTACTCCTGCAGGATAAGACGCACTCACATCGTATCTCCACAGACTTCCTGCATGCATCGTTGCATTGACAGTGCTGATACTGAGTGTGGCATCTCCGTCATAACATAAAAGTCCGTGTGTTGTTACAGCTATCTTTGGTTGAGGATCAAGGTCAACAGTGATTATTACCGGAATTCCGCTGTGGCACTCTGATCCGCTGTCGCCGGGTTTTATATGAGGTGTGAAAGTGTAGGTAACAGTCTGTACTATATCAGAGTTGTTTGTAAGATTATCTGTCAACGTATTTGCGGTCTGATTTAACAGTCCTCCTTCCCAGCTGCCGGTCACTCCTGTCGGGTAGGCAACTCCTACATCATACCTCCAGAGGCTGCCTGCATGCAATGTTGCATTTACAGTGCTTATATTGAAGATGGCATCACCATCATAGCAGAGGAGCTGATCGGTTGTGACATCTATCCTGGGCTGCGGGTCAAGTTCTACGGTTATTATAACCGGCACCCCGTTCTGGCACTCAGACCCTCCGTCTCCTGGTCTGATATGAGGAGTGAAGGTATAGGTTACAATCTGAACCAGATTGGAGCTGTTTGTAAGATTATCTGTTAAGGCACTTACAGTCTGATTAGTAAGCCCTGACGTCCAGCTGCCCGTTACTCCTGCCGGATAGGAAACACTCACATCATATCTCCACTGACTGCCAATATGCAATGGCGCATTCACTGTGCTTATATTGAATGTTGCATCACCATCATAGCAGAGAAGAGCATCAGTTGTGACAGCCATTTTTGGCTGCGGGTCAAGATCAACAGTGACTATTTTCACTTCTCCGTTCCGGCACTCCGATCCTCCGTCTCCGGGACTTATATGTGAGGTGAAAGTATAGGTAACTGTCTGAACTGTATCAGAGTTGTTTGTAAGATTATCTGTCAGTGTATTTACGGTCTGATCGGTAAGACCTGAAGCCCAGTCCCCGGTGACTCCGTGCAGGGTATGATACGTTTACATCATATCTCCAGAAGCTGCCCGAATGTAATGTTGTGTTGCTGGTGCTGATAATGAATGTTGCATCACCGTCATGGCACAGCAGCGGATCTGTTGACACAGCTATCTTCGGCTGAGGATCAAGATCTGTATAAAGTATTACCGGTACTCCATTCAAGCACTCCGAACTTGCATCTCCGGGTTTAATATGCGGAGTGAATGTATAAGTTACAGTCTGAACAATATTCGTAGTGTTTATAAGATTATCACTCAGGGAATTTGATGTCTGGTTTGTAAGTCCTGAGGAGAGGCTTCCTGTAACGCCCGGAGGATAGACAACACTTACATCATATTGCCAGAGGCTTCCGGCAGTCATTGTATTTGAAGTGCTTATGCTGAAATCCGCGCTTTCACCCGAGTGACATAAGAGTGCATCAGTGTTTGTGACTATAACAGATGGTAAAGGATTAATATAAATAGTCTGGATCTGGTCAGCTGCAGCATTTCCACAATTGTCGGTCAGCGACCATCTTCTCAATACAATACCAGCTTTATCACAGTCAGCCGCTCCGGAAATATCGTCGAGATAGGTTGCGTTCAATCCTGTTGAACAATTATCACTCTCATTTATGACATCACCGGTAACCGCCGGTGTGATAACATAACCACATGCTGAAGTTCTGCAAACATATATGCTTGCAGGAGCAGTAAAAGTTGGAGGAGTATTATCTCCTACAGTAATTATCTGAATATGCGTTGTTAAATTACCACAGTCATCAGTGAGACTCCAGGTTCTTGTTATTATCTGTTCTCCTGTACATGATCCGTCAGAAACAGAATCAAGAAATGTCGCCTCCAGTGTATTGTCACAATTATCTGATTCATCTGTGACATCGCCTGTAAAGGATACTCCTGAATTAAACCCGCAGGCAGCATCTTTGTAGATAGTTAAATCGGGAGGCACTGTAAATTCAGGAGGTATGTTATCGCGAACTGTTATAATCTGTTTATGCGTTGTTGCATTTCCACAGTTATCTATCAGCCTCCATGTACGCGTTATGATTTGTTCCCCTGTGCATGACCCATTGGAAACCAGATCGGAGAATGAAGCATCTGGTGAAATATCACAATTATCCGACTGATCAGTCATATCGCCTGTGATTGCTATAGATGCATCAAATCCGCATGCCGGGTCTTTGAATATGGTTATATCGGCAGGAACTGTAAATGCAGGAGAAGTTGTATCGTGTATATTTATCTTATGAACCACAGTTGTGGCGTTACCGCAAACATCTCTTATTGTATATGTTCTGGTAATAACAATCGGACAGCTCCCGCTTTGAACATCTGAATAGCCAACAATCAGAGATGCATCTGGAGTACATATATCAGATATTGCAAGAGTGCCTGTCAGTCCTTCAAGTGAGGCTACCGAATTTACCGCCGCAGGGGCAACGCTTGCATCACAACCTTCCACTGAGGTCGGCGAGAGTGAACCTGTAACTACAGGCGGCTGTGTATCAAGGATATTTATAGTATGGACAATATCTGCTGAATTTCCGCATTCATCTGATACTGTGTAGGTCCTTGTGATCACTGTCGGGCAAGAACCTGTGATTACATCTGAGTGTATTACAGTCAGTAAGGCACCGGGGGTACAGCTGTCTGTAATTGTCAGGTTGCCCGGCAGTGATTCAATTTCAGTTGCTGCTGTCACTGCAGCAGGTGCTACAGTTGCATCACAACCCTCAATTGTTGTTGTGTTCAGGGAACCTGTCACCACAGGTGGCTGGGTATCATCAATATTGATAATCTGAATAATATTTTCTGAATTCCCGCATCCATCGGTTACAGTATAGGTTCGGGTTATTACAATTGGACAGCTCCCTGCCACATCATCCGAATGAGTGACAACAAGAGATGCGTCAGGAGTACAGGCATCGGCAATTGTTATCACTCCCGGGAGTGTCTCAAGATCGCTTACAGTTGTCACGGCTGCAGGGGCTGCTCCTGTATCGCACCCTTCAACAGTCACATCGCTTAATGAGCCCGTAATAACAGGAGGCAGTGTATCATCAACGTATATAGTCTGGATAATATTGACTTTGTTTCCGCATACATCGGTTATTGTATAGGTCCTTGTTATAATCACCGGGCAGCTTCCTGCAAATGAGTCTGAATGTGTCACATTAAGAGCTGCATCGGGGGTACAGGCATCTGAAACAGCTATACTCCCCAGAAGCGCTTCAAGTCCGGCCACAGTAGTGGCAGCTACGGGTGCATCTCCTGCATCACATCCTTCTACTGTAATATCGGACAGTGCTCCCACGATCACCGGATCTGTATTGTCGTCCACCTGAATTGTATGGACTATATCAGTAAAGTTTCCGCACTCATCTGTTACAGTATAGGTTCTTGTAATAACGATTGGACAGGTACCGGAAACAGCGTCAGAATGGGTTACCGTCAAAGCTGCATCAGCAGTACAGGCATCAGTGATCGTCAAGTCTCCGGTCAAAGCCTCAATCTGGGCAACTGTTGTAACTGCTGCGGGAGCCTCTGCAAGGGTACAGCCTTCAATAGTAGTTGTTGACAATGAACCTGTCACTGCAGGAGAGGTTGTATCTTCAACGGTAATAGCCTGACTGATTGTTACAAAGTTATTGCACGCATCAGTAATCGTGTAGGTTCGTGTAACTAACAAGGGACAGCTGCCGGTTGCAGCATCTGAATGTGTTACACTCATTGACTCATCACTTGTGCATATATCGGAAATGGCTATTCCGCCGGGCAATCCTTCCAGTCCGGCCACTGTAATTTCAGCAGCTGGTGCATCAGACATTGTACAACCTTCAACCGTAACGGGGAGCAATAAGCCTGTTAAGACCGGCGGCTGTGTATCATTGATCAGGATAGTCTGAACAACATCTGCTGTGTTTCCGCAAGCATCTTTTACTGTGTAAGTTCTTGTTATCTCTATCGGACATGTACTCACGACAGCATCAGAATGACTAACAATCAGAGCTACATCAGGTGTGCAGGCATCCGTTATACTTACATTGCCTGTGAGTAATTCAATTTCTGCCACAGTGGTTGCCGGAGCAGGGGCAGCTCCAATGTGGCATCCTTCTAAACTTAAAGTTGTTAATGAACCTGCAACAACCGGAGCCTGGGTATCAGCCACATTGATGGTCTGGACAATATTAGCGGAGTTACCGCATTCATCCATAATTGTATAGGTTCTTGTAATGATTATCGGACAGGATCCGGTCTGACTATCTGAATGGGTCACAGTCAATAATGCATCTGTTGTGCAGTCATCAGTAATCGTAACAGCCCCCGGAAGCAATTCAAGGCCAGCCACCGTAGTCTCAGCCGGGGGAGCCGCAGCACCATTGCATCCTTCAACTGTCTGTGTTGTAAATGTACCCGCAATAACAGGAGCTTTCGTGTCACCCACAGTTATCAGTTGAATAATATCCGCAGTGTTCCCGCAGGCATCTGTTACAGTGTAAGTTCTTGTAATATTCAATGGACATGAACCTGCTATGGCATCAGTATGGTTCACAGAGAGAAATGAATGGGCAGTACAGAAATCCGTAACAGTTATTCCGCCATCTAATGCTTCAAGGTCAGCTACTGTTGTAACTGCTGCCGGGGCTGCACCAGCATTGCAGCCTTCAACCGTCACCGGCGACAGAGTGCCTGTGACAGAAGGAGCCTGGGTATCATCTATATTGATGATCTGAACAAGATTGACAAAATTATCGCAGGCATCAGTAACCGTATAGGTTCTTGTCATCACTGTCGGACAACTACCGGTTACTGAATCGGAATGGGTAACTCTCAGCGATGGACCAGGTGTACATATATCGGATACAACAACTCCTCCCGGCAGTGATTCAAGACCTGCCAGGGTTGTAGCAGCAGCAGGCGCTGAGGCTGCATCACAGCCTTCTGCGGTTATGTCGCTCAAAGAGCCACTAACCGAAGGAGGCTGGGTATCATCGATATTTATCGTCTGAGTAATGGTTACAAAATTCCCGCATGCGTCAGCTACTTTATAGGTCCTTGTAATAACTCTTGGGCAGATATTTGCAACATCATCTGTACTGTTTACAGTCAGAGAAGCATCCGGAATGCATCCATCACTTATTAGTATTCCCCCTGCAAGCGTTTCAAGTGCAGCAACTGTTGTTACAGCAGCCGGAGCTGCACCAATATTACAACCCTCAATAGTTACAGTTGACAATGAACCTGAAACCACAGGTGGCTGTGTGTCACGGATATTTATTGTCTGGATAATATTTCGCGAGTTCAGACAGTCATCGGTTACAGTGTAAGTTCTTGTAATAACTATGGGGCAGCTGCCCGACTGTATATCAGAATGGGTTACTGTTAGCGCTGGATCAGCGGTGCAGGCATCAGTAATCGTAATACTGCCTGCAAGTGTCTCCAGTCCTGCCACGGTTGTCATTGGAGCAGGAGCATCGGCGGCACTGCAACCTTCAACATTTAAAGCAGTCAAAGTACCTGCAATTACAGGAGCCTGGGTATCATCGATGATTATCGTGTGAACAATATCAGCACTATTACCGCAAACATCCGATACTGTATATGTTCTTGTAATGGTAAGTGGACAGCTGCCTGAAGAAACATCATTATGGCTTACTGAAAGTAACAGATCTGAGGAGCATGCGTCAGAAATCCCTATTCCGCCAGTCAGGGATTCAAGACCAGATACAGTTGTTTCAGCTGCAGGGGCTGCCCCGGCACCGCAGCCTTCAACATTTGTCACCGATAATGTCCCAGTGATAACAGGTGGCTGTGTATCATCGATATTGATTGTATGAATAATATTTACTGAATTAAGGCATGCATCCTTTACAGTATAGGTCCTTATTATGACAAGCGGACAAGCAGTAACTCCGGGCGCGTCAGAGTGGGTAACTGTCATTAGCGGATCAGCGGTACATATGTCATCTATTGTTACCCCGCCCGGCAACGATTCAAGCCCTGCAACTGTTGTCTCTGCGGCAGGTATTGCACCAATATTACACCCTTCAACATCTGCTGCCGACAATGAGCCTGAAACAACCGGAGGCTGGGTATCATCGATATTTATTGTCTGCAATATATTTACATAATTTCCGCAGACGTCGGCTACCTTATAAGTCCTGGTAACAACGATCGGGCAAATGCCTGAAGCTGTATCCTTACTTGTTACTGTAAGAATGGCATCCGGGGAGCATGCATCATTGATTGTAATACCTCCCAGGGCTTCAATCGCTGCAACAGTTGTTAATGCTGCCGGTGTAGAGCCAATGTTGCATCCTTCAATATTCACTGCTGACAGGGAACCAGTTACAACAGGCGACTGAGTATCATCGACATTAATTATGTGGGTAATATTTTTAGAGTTTCCGCAACCATCTGCAACAGTATAAGTCCGGGTTATTACAATAGGGCAGTTACCACCGGAAACATCTGAATGGGATACTGTAAGTGATGCATCGGGAGTACAGTCATCAGTAATGGTAATCCCTCCGGCCAGAGCCTCGAGTCCCGCCACCGTTGTCATTGCTGCCGGTACCGCACCAATATTACAACCCTCCACTGGGGTGTCTGTTAAGGTACCTGTGACCACCGGAGCTTTGGTATCAGCCACATTTATTATCTGATCATAAGTACTTGTATTTCCGCATCTGTCAGAAACGCTATAAGTCCTTGTGACTCGTATTGGACAGGTACCTGAAGTGGCGTCGGTATGATCTACAACAAGACTGGCATCAACAGTACAACCGTCTGAAATATTCAGGCCAAGTGCCTCAAGGGCTGATACAGTTGTTACTGCAGCAGGAGCAGCTCCTGCAGCGCATCCTTCAACAGTGGTCACAGGGATCGAACCTGTGATTAAAGGTGCTATCTGGTCAAGTACATTGATGATCTGATCATAAGCAGACACATTTCCTGATTCATCTGCAACCCTGTATGTTCTTGTAACTACAGTCGGGCATACACCGGAAGAAGCATCGGTATGAGTAACAACAAGGCTCCCGTCTGCGGTACAGGCGTCAGAAATATTTAAACCAAGCGCTTCCAGATCGGCAACCGTGCTTACGGCAGGAGTTGCATCAACGGCTGCACAACCCTGGACTGTTGCAGTTGCAATTGACCCGGTAATTGCAGGCGCCACATTTTCGAGTGATACTGTTGCCACATTGCTGACAACAGGCGATGTGCAGCCACTAGCTGTACTTGTAACTGTAACCCTATAGTACCTTGTATTTGTAATAGGAGATGTGGTGTAATCCGGACTGTTTGTCCCGACACCGGACCATGAATTTATTCCATTTGGAGAGACCTGCCACTCATAGCTTAAAGCAGTTCCGCCATTGACAGTAACTGACATCGGCCATACTGAATTGTAACAAACTACCGCTCCTGCCGGATGCGTATCTATCGTGGGGTCCTGAACAACAGTAACCTCTGCTCCTCCGCTTGTGGCGCTGCTGCACCCTGATCCTGCTGCACTCACTACAACCCTGTAATATCTGGTGGCAATTAGTGCCGGAGTAGTATATGCGGCAGTTGTTGATCCGCTTCCTCCTGAGGCGTTTGCCCAGGCATCACCGGAACCATTATCATCTGATTCTTCCCATTGGTATGTGAGTGAAGGGATGCCGTTTATCGCTGTAACATTCATAGTGTGCGTCCCGCCGCTGCAGATTGTCGCTCCTCCGGGAGGAATTGTTATTGCCGGCTGAGGAACGACAGTAACCGAAATTACATCATTGCTGGAACAGCCTTTATTATCTGTAACCGTATAGGTCAGATTATATGTATTTGCTGTATTTGTGGCAAAAACAGGATTCTGAATATTTACAGCGGAAAGTGGTCCTGTATTTCCTGTCCAGAGATGAGTATAGCCACCCGAACCCCCGGTTGGATTACCATTCATGTTGATTGAGCTCCCAACGCACATTTGTGCAGGATCAGGTGTTATAGACGCTGTCGGGGCTTTGCGAACACCTATGCTCACATAATTGCCATCAATAGTTGATAGCCCGGTTACTTTATACAGATTGGGTCCGCTTAAAGTCAAGTCATATGAAGTGGCTCCTGCACTAAAGTCTCCATCCGCATCAACCAATAAAACATATTTTGAACAGGCAGGAACGGGTGGCGCAGGAAAAGAGCTCAGATCAGCAGTAAATGAAACAGTTCCAACATCCCCTGTCTCACTGAGTTTCCATTCCCTTGGAATTTTTGCAATTCCTGAAGGAGCTTCATTATTCCATGCCGTAATTGATCCATTGTCATGCCCGAAAAGCAGGTACTCGCCATCATCAAGAGCAGAGGCATCTGAAACATTCAGAATCGCTGCTGAAGTAGCGCTTGTATGAAGGTTCGAGGCATCTACCCTGCCAATGCCGGCAACATCATACTTGTGGGTTGCTTTATACGAATACTTATCGTTCGTAATTGTTAATCCGTACTTTGCGGCCAGGTAACTGTTGACAATGTTAATTTGTGCATTGTTGATCCTGTAATTAAAAATCATCACCTCAGCTATATATCCTTTTATTCCTCCACCGGCAAAAGCTGCATGCCTGCCAATCCTTGGAACAGGAGGTGTAAGATTTCCATCAACATCAGCTGTTGAATTTTCGAAAGAACCATTCAGATATAACCTGTAGTCCACTCCATGTTCACGCATGTAATCAATAAGCACAAAGGATGTAGTGGAGACAGAAGTGGAACTTACCGGTCCCCCCAGAAAGTTACCTGCATCGTTCCTTTTCTGAAAACCATATTTATTTGATGATGCAACTTTAAGACTTGTTAATGGATTGTTTTCGACGGTCCTGTCAATTATATAATCACCACTGCCATCGGACATACCACCGGCAACATATGAATTTGTCTTAAATACTGTTATGATTGAGAAACCACCTGTGCCTGGTATTCCCAGTGCAGAGGGATCCATATAATTATCTCCTGAAAATTGTAATGCAGGAAAACCATTAATTATATTTATTCTGTAAACAGGTCTGTTTCCTGAGGTGTTCTGAAAGGCATTGTTGTTATTTCCGGATGCGTCATTCCATTGCTGTACCTGGTTGCCATCAACAGCGGGAGTTACCCCCAAATCCCTGAAGACATTAAAATCAGCCTTGAGCCATAGTCTGTTTGAGGTATTGTTTCCGACCCCTCCGGGACCAGTTTGCCCGGACAGACTTGCAGCGAGCAGAAGGAGGCAGCCAGCAGTAAGAATAACCCTAAAGCTCCGCCGCTTCAGTCTGGCTGAAAAAGAATTCATAAAGAAGACGATATCCCCTATTGAAGAAATCAAACTTTCAGGTTCAGTATATTGAAAAAAAAATCTTTTCGACTTTAAAGTGTTCTTTTATAAGCCGATTAATATTTGCATTTATAATTTATAACCGTTCTGCCAAATAAAAACGGTATGCTGTTTAAACTTATTTTAAGACCATAAATAATTACTTATGGTTGCATTCATTGCGCCATTTAATAATATTTTAAAGATAGAAATATTTTAAGATTGAAAGGGGGTAATTTATTAACCGGCGAAATGAAGAAATCAACCATTTGCGCTTTAGGTGTACGAAAGGAAAAAGGCATAACAATTCATACAGGCTGTTTGAAAAGTTCGCAATGAACTTTTTTACAGCCAGCAGAATAATAGTTAATAAACTCTTTAGAGAATCAGCATTGCATCACCGTATGTCCCGAACCTGTATTTCTCCTTGACGGCGACCTTGTATGCATCAAAGAGCAGATCATATCCGGCAAATGCAGATACCATCATAAGCAGAGTTGAATAGGGCAGATGAAAGTTGCTTATCATCATGTCAGGAACCTTAAAGTCATAAGGGGGAAAGATAAATTTATTTGTCCAGCCATCAAATGGTTTCAGATAACCATCAGTAGAGACAGAGCTCTCAAGAGTCCTTACAACTGTTGTGCCAACGGCACATATCCTGTATTTATTATCTTTTGCCTTATTTACTATCTGAACAGATTCATCTGTGATACGGATCCTTTCGGAATCAACTTTATGCTTTGTGAGATCCTCAACATCAACACTCCTGAAATTTCCCAGTCCGACATGAAGCGTGATTTCTGCAAATTCAACACCAATTATCTCAAGCTTCTTAAGAAGCTCCCTGCTGAAATGCAAACCGGCTGTTGGAGCAGCAACCGCTCCTTCATACTTTGCAAATATAGTCTGGTACCTTTCATTATCCTCCGGCTCAACAGGTCTGTTTATAAATTTGGGCAGCGGTGTTTCTCCGAGACTGTAAAGGGTTTGCTTGAACTCCTCATATGTTCCGTCAAAGAGAAATCTGAGGGTCCTTCCCCTGGAAGTTGTATTGTCGATGACTTCAGCAACAAGGAGATCATCCTCTCCAAAGTAGAGCTTATTCCCGATCCTTATTTTCCTTGCCGGATCGACAAGTACATCCCATAAACGCTGTTCCCTGTTCAGCTCCCTTAAAAGGAAGACCTCAATTTCAGCACCTGTCTTTTCCTTATTTCCATATAATCTTGCAGGAAATACCTTAGTGTTGTTAAAAACCAATACGTCGTTCTCCCGAAAATATTCAATAATATCCTTAAATATTTTATGCTCGAGCTCTCCTGTTTTTCTGTTTACAACCAATAACCTCGATTCATCCCTGTTTTCAGAAGGATAGAGAGCAATAAGTTCCTGTGGCAGATTATACCTGAATTGCGATAATTTCATAATAAATTAATAACCGTTTTGATTTAAAGAATTCCTTTATACGTAATAAAATCAATTTTGTTACATCGAAACTAATTTTATTTAAACCTTCAATTTCCTCACAACCTGATAAACAGGTCGTCCATATCCTGATGAAAACATTTTAATCCCTGAATTGTTTAGCTGAACTGACAGGGAATCAGCAAATAATATTTTTCAAATCATAGTTGATTCATTTGGGTGACATATTCCTGAAATTTTTCAATTTCAAAGGCTTTATCCAAATGAAAGGAGCCTATTGCGGTTCTTTCAAGAGCAGATAAGTAGCCTCCGCTTTTCAGAGCCAGACCGATATCCCTGGCAAGCGATCGGATATAGGTACCTTTACTGCAGACAACCCGGATTTTCAATTCAGTGGGACAAAAGGAGATTAGCTCGATTTCCCTGAAATGGATGGCTACCGGTTCAAGTTTTTTCTCAATTCCCTGCCTTGCATATTCATAAGCTCTTTTGCCTGCAATAAGCTTTGCAGAATATAATGGTGGCATTTGCATCTGTTCGCCCAGGAATTCATTCAATACTTCCTTCACAAATTCTTCTGTAATATGATCAGTGGGATAGTGGGTATCAGTTTCTGTCTCCAGGTCAAAGGATGGCGTTGTTTCCCCAAGATGAATAGTAGCAAAATATTCCTTGTCAAGATCACGGAACTTATCAATATTCTTAGTCTCTTTCCCCGTGCAGATTATCATTAAACCGCTTGCCAGAGGGTCAAGGGTTCCTGCGTGGCCTACCTTGATTTTCTTAATCCCGAGTGCGCTTCTGATAATAATCCGGACCTTATTTACAAGGTCAAATGAGGTCCAGTAAAGTGGTTTGTTGAAGAGCAATACCTGCCCCTGTTCAAAAATTGTCGGTTTATCAGATAACATGTAATCCAAGTAAAATTGAAAAGATCCCTACGGCAATACAATAAAGAGCAAACCAGGTAAGGTTTCCCTTTTTAACAAGACTTATCATCCACCTGCAGGCAAAGTAACCTGATATAAAGGCAGTAATAAATCCCGCGAGGATAACAAAAAAAGAAGTTCCTTCTGTTGTAAACTCCCCGGAATTCATTTCAACCAGATTTGCTCCGATAATAGGGACAAGAACCATGAGGAAGGAAAATTTTGCGATATCGGCTTTTTTATTTCCCAGCATCATTCCGGTAGCAATCGTTGCACCCGAGCGTGAAATTGCAGGAAGAATCGCGAAAGCCTGTGCAATTCCAATAATAAACGAATCGACATAACCTATAGACCTTTCCTTAGGTTTAATAAGCAGGGGCATTAACAGAAGACCTGCAGTAATGATGAATTGAATACCGAGGGCTGTCATATTGCCCGTAAAATAGTTGTCAGCAATCTCCTTCATGAAAAATCCGGCTATGGCTGTCGGTATCATCGAAATAATAATTTTTACAATATAGGCTGTCTCCTCATTCCACCTGAATCTTAAAAAGCCTTTCCCCAATTCCGCTATCTCCTTCCATAAGACCAGAATTGTACTTAATACCGTTGCTCCGTGCACCGCGATTGAAAAATAGAAATTTGCCTCCGGGTTTATCCCGAACAGATATTTTCCCAATTCAAGATGCCCTGAACTACTCACAGGTAAAAATTCCGTAAGTCCCTGAATCAGACCAAGGACAATCGCTTCGAGCCAATTCATCAGTATAAAATATTTAAGTGGTAATTTTTAATCAATATATGGAGGTAGTCAAAACTGAAAACAATATAATCAGGAACAGGTTCAAAACAACTCCTGCTCAGTCCAAAGAATTATTCGTTGCCTGTATTTTTAGGCTTTTTCATTATTGCCCAGATCTCGAAGATAAAACCTGCCAGGACCACGATAGGGGCAAGTGTTATTCTTCTGAAACTGAAGATATTATCACTGAATTTATCCGGGCTGTCTGATTTCCCTCCAAGCATCAGCAGGAAGCCGATAATAATGATAGCGAATCCGATGGCCAGAAGTTTATAATTTTCCCGGCCGAGCGCAAAGTTTAATTTTTCCTTATTTTCGTTTTTATTGCTCATAATAATTCAATAATAAAGTTGGTCTTCTGAAATACTCAGATACCTGTTAACGGAAAAAAATGTCGAAATTAAATTTATAAGAACACCCGTAGCAATTAAAGAAACTCCAAGAAGTATAAGGAGATCAGTGCTCTCAAAAGTAAACATCATGAAGAATTCCTTTTCTATCAGGTAAAGGAGTCCCATAAGCAATCCCATGGCCAGGAGCGCGGCCAGCAGCCCGTGAAGGGCGCTCTGTACAAGAAAGGGCCTTCTTATAAATGACCTGTTTGCTCCAACAAGCTGCATGGTCCTGATAATAAACCTTTTGGAATAGACAGATAATCTTATTGTATTGTTTATTATAGTCAGGGCTATCAGGAATAGAAAGGAACTTATGATGAGAAGGAAAAAACTGATTTTCCTGACATTCTCGTTTATGAGAAAGAGCAATGATTCCTGATAATATACCTCTTTAACAAAGGGGTATTCCAAAACATACTTTTCTATTTTAGCCACACTGTCGGGGCTGGTGTAATTCGCATAGAGATATACATCTATTGATGGGGGCAGAGGATTATCGCCCAGGAAATTAATAAAGTCCTCACCCAGATCCTCCTTCATCTTGACAGCAGCCTCATCCTTTGAAACATATTCTGTCGACTTTACATAAAGCTTCCCGTCAAGGTCCTTTTGAAGCATCCTGATGTCTGCTTCTTTTGCATCATCATTGAGCATCACTGAAAAAGAGAGGCTTTCACGAAAATAGTCTGACAGTTCTTTTGCATTAATAAGCACAAGGCCCAGAACGCCAAGAAGAAATAACACAAGAGAAACGCTTACTACGAGTGTCAGATAGGAGCTCCTGAGCTTTGTTTTCGATAAACCGTTCCCGCTGCTCTTCAATCTCAGAATATTTTTATTAATTTATACAAGTAACCTAGTCCACAATTGTCAGCCATCCATGAGTATCAGGTTCATCCCCATACTGAATATCAACAAGTTTATGATACAGTTTCAATGAATCCTTGCCTGGCTGTCCATCCTTGCAATACTCATAGATCATATTTTTATCAGGATCGACAATCTTACATATCGGGCTTATTACTGCCGCAGTGCCGCAGGCTCCGACTTCAACAAATGATGAAAGCTCTTCAACCGGCACCTGTCGCCTTTCCGTTTTCATTCCCAGATCCTTTGCAATTTCGATCAGGCTCATATTTGTTATTGAATTCAGTATTGATTCCGATTTGGGAGTAACGTATGTATTATCCTTTATCCCGAAGAAATTTGCCGGACCGCATTCATCGATATATTTTTTCTCTTTGGCATCGAGAAAGATAGTGCTTGCATAGCCGCCGTCACGGGCAGCAATAACAGCCCTCATGCTTGCAGCATAGTTGCCTCCTACTTTATAAATTCCCGTACCAAGTGGTGCAGCCCTGTCATAATCTCTGCAAATCAACATATTTACAGGTTTAATACCACCCTTGAAATATGGTCCCACAGGGGTGACAAATACAAGGAAAGTATACTCATGTGAAGGCTTTACACCTACCTCAGCACCGCTTCCGAATAAAAGCGGTCTTATATAAAGAGAAGCGCCGGATCCGTACGGAGGAACGAATTTCCTGTTCAGCTGAATCACTTTAAAAATAGCCTCCCTGAACATATCTTCGGGAACAACTGCCATCTTTATACCTTCGGCTGAAGAGATCATTCTTTTTGCATTCTCCTCCCAGCGGAATAATCTTATCTTACCATCCTTGCCCATATAGGCCTTCAGACCTTCAAATGCCTCCTGTCCATAATGGAGACCTGTCGCAGCAATATGAATATCAATATATTCAGATGATGAAACTTCAAGTTTACCCCACTTACCGTCCTTGTAAACACACCTGATATTATAATCAGTTTTAAAATACCCAAACGGGAGATTCTTCCAGTCAAGCAGTTCCATAATGATAACTATTAAAATATCGGGTAAAAGTACATCTTTAAAACAAATTTTTAATACTTTTTTTACCAGAAATTGGATTATTCAATTGATGCCATCAGTGCTGCAACCTGATCGTCCACTGAAACACTCCTGAGAAGTCTCGCTGTATTTGTCCTGAATTCATGATCAATCAATTGCTGTTTTTGCATTGCGACCCATTTATTCCTGTTAACATGTTTTCCATATTCCGACAATTCCCTGAGCAGCTTGTCCGTGAGCTTGATGTAATCAACCCGCCCCAGGTAATCATATCGCGCATCATGAAGTATGAAATCTGTAAAAGTCTCAGGTTTATCTGTAAATGAGCTTTTAATAATCCTGTTAACCTCATCGCAGTTTTCCCTTGAAAAACCATATACGGGCAATATCTCTTCGACTATACGTATAGACTGCTCCATTGGTTTTTCATAATCTGTAATGTAACCTGTAAGAAGAAAGATTGCAGCAAGCTTCAGATTTACATATTCCTCTTCCGGAAGCTTTTCCGCATTTGAGATCAGATCCACCTGGCTGCAAATATTTTTCACCAGCGAGGAGTTGTGGAAATAGAGATTTGGGGAAGCTTCATCATCAAACATCTTAATAACCATCTCCTCAATATCCTGCAATTTGATGATCTGCATCTTTACGATAAATTTCCTGTTTGGCCCGCCATTCTCATCACATAGTTCAGGAAGAATTCCATTCACAAAATACATTTCAAGCTCGCCTTTATATTTCACAGGCATCCTGCCACGGTATTCACAACTGAAAAATTCCCTCACAAATTCATAGGTAGTTCCTGATATATTTATTTTGCCTGCTTCCCCGGATGATTCCATCCTGCTCGCAGTATTAACAGTATCACCCCAGATATCATATGACAATTTCTTCTGTCCGACAACACCTGCAACAACTGTTCCGGTATGTATCCCGATCCTGATATCCCAGAATTTCATCCCCTCAAGCTCTGAACCCTGCTTCAGCCTTGTCATATAAGCCTTCATTTCGAGAGCTGCAAGAATTACCTCAACCGGGTTTGTCCTGTTCTTTTCAGGAATACCCCCGGCACACATATAGGCATCTCCGATAGTTTTTATCTTTTCAATATGGTATTTTTCAACAACCGAATCAAAATAAAAAAAGAACTTGTCGAGCTCATCAATAAGCAATTCGGGGTTAGTCTCCTCAGCAATCTTTGTAAATCCCTGAATATCTGAAAATAACACAGTAACAAAATTATACTTGATCTTCGCTGCCTTACCCTTTGCCATTATCTCATCAGCAGTATTTTTCGGAAGCACATTCGCAAGCAATGCCTCACGCTTATGTCTTTCAGAAATCAGTTCCTCTGTCTTTTTTTCAATAATCATTTCAAGCATTTTCTGCTGTCGTCCGTAATAATATTTCATAAGGGTAAATAATGCCAGAATGATAATGGATAATATTGCAAGGCTTATGAAGGCTCCGGTACGGGAAACAGATATTAACGGTACTGTTTCCGAATGTAAATAAGACTGAGCCGCAGAAACTTTTGAGAGGAACTGCAACAGAAGAATCAGAGAAAGAATAGTTAAGCGTTTGGGATTGGCCATAAACAGTTTTCCTGCTATTTCGTATTTCAAATTTAGTACTTAAAAAAGTCAGGTCAAAAGGAAAGCTCAATTTTAGTACTTTTGCGTATTAATTGCTTATCAGATATATGAAATTAGTTTTTGCCTCCAATAACAAACATAAAGTAAGGGAAATAAGTCAGATCCTTGACAATAAGATAACTCTGCTTAGCCTCGAAGATGTCAATATCCTTGAAGAAATTCCTGAAGATGAGCCTCTGATTGAAGGTAATGCGGTTTTTAAGGCAAGATATGTTCATAACGCAACAGGGCTGAATGTGTTTGCAGATGATACCGGACTTGAGATAGAGGCTTTGAACGGCTTACCGGGAGTTCATTCCGCAAGATTTGCCGGAGAAAACAAAGATTCATCTGCCAATATTGCAAAAGCCCTTGAAATGCTGAAGGGAAAAGAGAACAGAAAAGCCAGGTTCAGAACAGTCATAGCCCTGATTTTTGAAAACAAGGAATATCTTTTCGAAGGAATTGTTTCAGGTAACATTATCGATGAAAAAAGAGGCGAAGAGGGCTTCGGCTATGATCCGATATTCATTCCTGAAGGGAAAGTTCTGACATTTGCCCAGATGACACTAAGCGAAAAGAATAAAATCTCACACAGGGCAATCGCTTTTGAAAAATTAAAAGAGTTCTTACAACAGCACAACTCTGTCAGACAATAAAGAGAACATTTAAATGTTTCATTTCTGATGAGGAAAATATCAGCCATAACTGGACTGTTACTGTATGGAATGGTTTCATACAGCCAAACACCTGTCGGATCATGGTCTGACCACCTCAGCTATAGTACAGCCAGAAGTATCGCTGTCGGCACAAAAGAGATATTTGTCTCAACAGGTTCATCAGTAATAATTTACAATAAGGAGTTTGCCGAACTCAAGAAACTTTCAACGATAAGTGGTCTGACCGAAACAGGAATAAGCTCAATTGGCTGGTCAGAAGAGACTAATACCCTTGTGATTGGATATACAAGTACAAATGTTGATCTTTTTCTGAACAATACGATCTTTAATATCCCGGATATTTACAATAAATATATTCCCGGTGAAAAGGAGATAAACAGGATAAGGACAAGCGGGAAATATGCGTACCTGGCATGCAGTTTCGGTATTGTTGTCATTGATATCAGCAAAAAAGAGATCCACGATACCTGGAAACCTGGAAGTGGACCGATGAAAATAACAGTGTAAGAGATATTTGCATCGCGGTAATACTATTTATGCAGCCACTGAAACAGGAGTCTTTGTTGCAGGCCTCTCTGACCCGGGGCTTTCATATTTCGGTAACTGGCAGCAAATTACTACACTTCCCGATCCCGGGGGGAAAGTACACAACATTAGTGTTTTCATCTGAAAGATTATATGTAAACAAATCCGATCCTTACGCTGCCGGTGATTCTCTTTTTTCAATAGGTCAGACGACTATCCCTGTTTTCCTATCGTGCCGGGGTCTTTAACTCATCAATCGATCCGGGTACAGGCGGATTTACAGTCTCCTCAGGTCCAACGGCAAAGTATTACGATCCGGCGGGAATCCTTAAAAAGACAATCAGCTCTTATGGCTTTGCCCTACCGAATATTTCACAGGCTGTTGCCGATAACGGTGTGATCTGGATTGCAGATATCAAGTCAGGACTGATAAAAGCCGACAACACGAATCATTTTACAGTTCTTAACCTGCCCGGACCTGTATCAAACAATGCGTTTCATGTCGCCTCGCTGAACGGAAAAACAGTAATCTGCGGAGGAGGAACCGACGATTCCTGGAACAACCTTGGAAGAACTTTACAGATCTCATCTTTTGAAGATAACGCCTGGAAAATAGCTGAGGGCAGCAATATAAACGATGCAATAAGATCACTCATAGATCCGGATGATGAAAATCATCTGTTCATATCCACATGGGGCAGCGGTCTTCTTGAATACAGGGATAACCTGCTTGTAAAACAATACACTGACGCAAACTCCCCTCTGCAGACAATTATCCCCGGGAAACCTTATGTGAGAATATGCGGACTTGCAATGGATAAGGACAAAAATCTCTGGATGACACAAACGGGAGTACCAGGCAGCCTCAAGATCCTGAAGCAAAATGGCAGCTGGATAGTAAATCCACTGACAATCAGATGCCCCGGTTATCGGAGATCTTATAATAACGAGATCAGGATATAAATGGATAATATTGCCTGAAGGACATGGACTCTTTATAATCGATGATAACAAAACGCCTGAGAATTCAGGGGATGACAGATCTAAACATCTTGTAGTGACGGATACTGAAAACCAGATCTTTTCATTTGTCTTTTCAATTGCTGAGGAGCTCGATGGAAATATATGGATAGGAACCGACCAGGGACCACTGATCTATTACAATCCTGAACGGGTTTTCAATGAAGATCTGAAGGCAACCCGGATTAAAATTCCGAGGAATGACGGTTCAGGATTTTCCGACTATCTTCTTAAATCAGAAACCATAACCTCGATCGCTGTTGACGGGGCCAACAGGAAATGGCTTGGCACATCCGGTTCAGGAGCATATTATGTGTCACCCGACGGCACAACCCAGATAAAGAACTTCAATGAACAGAATAGTCCGATTCTCTCCGATTCAATCCTCAGCATTGCTGTTGACAACAAAACAGGCGATGTCTGGTTCGGAACCTCAAAGGGACTTCAGTCGTACAGGGGCAATGCTACAACAGGGGGAGAGAAATTTACAAATGTCTATGCCTTCCCCAATCCGGTGAGGGAAGATTTTACAGGAAATGTCACAATAACAGGACTTATAAGAGATACACAGGATAAATATAACCGATATCAGCGGAAACCTGGTTTATGAAACAATATCTGACGGTGGACAGGCAACATGGGATCTTAAAACATACAATGGCAAGCATGTTGCTACCGGAGTTTACCTCATCTTTTGTGCAAGCAGTGACGGTTGCGAGGCTTTTGTCACGAAAATTCTTGTAATCAGGTAATCCTAACCGGTTATAAGGCTCTGGATACGTTCTATCTGAAGCTGTTTATTGACCTCCCTGCAGGCTCCTGGCAGTTTTTGTAAAATACTGGTGTCCCGAAATAAATTTCACCTGAAGCTTATTCCAGTCATTAAGTGACTTCATCTTATTCCTGGGCCTTAAGCTCCTCATAAAGTGTGTTTGAAACGGGTATAAAATCACTTCTTCCAAGGTAATCAAGATCCGAATCGCATATTATGCTTTCAAGAAGGTTTGATGGTTTAGGCGGAAGCCTTGTTGCCATAATTATTGAGCATATCCTCTCAATCTGATCGGGAGTATAGTTGTACTTCGGAAGCATCTCCCTGGCAATCTGTGTCCCGTGAAATTCATGATTCTCATATTCAACTGTATGCCCTGCATCGTGAAATAAGCCGGCAGTTTTCAACAGCAGAATCTCCTCATCGGAACAACCTTCACCCCATCCGATAAGCTCCACCTCGGTTACCACATCAACAGTATGTTTGACATTATGATAAAAGAGGTTATCAGGCAACTCCTTTTCAAGCCTGTCAAGAATAATCTCCTGTATATCTGTAAACTGTATCAGACCGAATTTTATCCTGAAGGCATCATTCGGAATAATCCCTTCACCCTTGAATGATAATTCGGATTTGAGTCCGTTTACTCTGTACATCTGCAGGTCTCCCTTGTATTTTACCGGTAATTTGCCAAAGATATTCACAGTCGAAAAACTCCTTTACAAGTTCATAAGTCATCACGGAGATCAGTACGGATCCATAATCCGATACAGCCTCTATCCTGCTTGCCGTGTTCACCGTATCTCCCTTTATATCATAGCTTACTTTTCTTTTGCCTGTTACAGAGGCAGTAACAGGACCTGTATGAATTCCAATCTTCAGTTCCCAGAGCCTTTCATCTCCTCTTTTGAATTTTTCATAATTCACAAGGAAATTGTTCATCTCAATGGCTGCCATGACCACTTCAACGGGATTTGTAATATTCTTCACAGGAATACCCCCGGCACACATAAATGTATCGCCGATGGTTTTAATCTTTTCAATTTTGAATCTTGAAACAATTGCATCAAACTCAAAAAGGATCTCATCGAGTTCATCCATTACAGCTGTAGAATTCATCCTGTCAACAAGTCTTGAAAATCCTCGGATATCTGCAAACAGGACAGTGGCCATATTAAATTTAAGCGAGCGCTCCTTTTTGTCACTCTCCTTAATACTCAGCAAGTGAATCAGGAGTTATCTTCTCTGTTAAATGATTTGATCTTTTCATTCTCACTTATAAGCTTTTCATTCAGCTTCTCCAATATTCTCAGATTCTCCTCAAGCTCCTGGTTCTGCCTGACAAGCCGCGAAATCCTTTTTAATAATTCTTCATTATTATTTACCGCCATTTTACAGGTGATTAAGGAGTAAATATAATAAAATAGAGTGAGTGATTTTCCAGATGTCTGTATAGACTACAAGAAAAACCGGATTGCTGTAGCATACAAAGTTCAATAATCGTAATTTTGAAGAATAACCTTTTCATCATGCTTGAAAAAACAAGGGGAATAGTACTTCATCAGATTAAATACACCGATTCCGGTATTGTTGCCCAGTTATACACAAGAAAATTCGGAAGGCAATCTTTCCTTATCAGGGGGATGAGAAACAGGAAAACAGGAAAGCACAATATCCTTTTTCAGCCAATGTTTATTCTCGATCTTGAGATCAGCTACAAGGAATACAGGGAGATGAATACACTCAAAGAATTTTCAGTGGCATACTCACCTTATGATATCTATTCGGATATTAAAAAAAGCAGTGTTGCAATATTTCTCGGAGAGGTTCTTACCTCTGTTCTCAGGGAAGAGAGCCCTCATGACAGAGATGTTCGATTACATTGAAAAATCGATAATGTATTTTGATCAGCTGCAGGGAGGGTTATGCCAATTTTCATATTGCATTTCTTGCGGGGCTGAGCAGTTTTCTTGGATTTGAACCCGGGACAAGGACTGACCCTGATGCTACATTCTTCGACATGACAAACGGGATTTTTGTCAGTTGTGCCGCCGTTGCATGGAAATTATGCAAACCCGGAGATTTCAGATATTCTTGCCCAGGATTTTTCTTGCCTCATTTGACAGCATCGGAGATATAAGCATGAAAGGTGCTTTGAGAAATGAAGTGCTTGATACGCTTATCAGATATTATTCACTTCATCTTTCGGGACTAAAAAGAATAAAATCGCTTGAGGTGCTGAAAGAGGTATTTGGATAGAGTATGAGATCATTCGCTTAAAGTATTTTATCTATCTTTAAATACCAATTTGAACCTGTATGGCTATTATTCCCTCTATAATTAACTGGCTGAATGTTAAACGTATAAATCAGATTGAGCTTTTCAAGAAATATCCTCATGAGACACAGAAAGAAATCCTCTATCAGATTCTTGCCAAAGGCAGCATCAACCGAATGGGGAATAAAATACAATTACTCCTCAATAACATCAATAAAAGAATACCAGGAAAGATTTCCGGTTCAGACCTATGAGGATATAATTCCCTATGTTGAAAGACTGCGCCGGGGAGAAACAAATCTTCTATGGCCGGGTGAGATAAAATGGTTTGCAAAGTCATCAGGAACCACCTCATCAAAAAGCAAGTTCATTCCGATGAGCCGTGAAGCGCTTGAAGATTGTCATTACAGGGCTGGCAAGGATATTCTGATCCTATATACAATGCAGCGGCCTGAAACCCGCATTTTTTCAGGAAAAAGCCTTACCCTCGGAGGAAGCCACAAGATCAATCAGTTCAGCAATGATTCCTTATATGGCGATCTGTCGGCTATTCTGATTGAGAATGCACCTTTCTGGGTTGAGATAATCAGAACTCCAAAACAAAAAATTGCCCTGCTTGAAGATTTCCAGGAAAAACTTGACCTAATCACCCGGACCACTATCAATGAAAATGTAACAAGTATATCAGGTGTACCTTCATGGTATCTGGTCCTGATCAAACAGATCCTTGAATACACCGGCAAATCAAATCTGCTGGATGTATGGCCCAATCTTGAAGTCTTTTTCCATGGAGGAATAAGCTTCACCCCCTATCGTGATCAGTACAAAAAACTGATTGCAGGAGACCAGATGAACTACATGGAAACCTATAATGCCTCCGAAGGATTTTTTGGAATACAGGATGATCCTGAGCGCAGTGATATGCTGCTGATGCTCGATTACGGCATCTTCTATGAATTTATACCTGCCGACAGGATAAACTCAGACTCAGCTCCTGCCTACACACTGGCAGAAGTTGAAGAAGGAGTTAATTATGCAATAATAATTTCCACAAATGGAGGATTGTGGAGATATATGATGGGAGACACAATAGTCTTTACCTGTCTTAATCCGTTCAGGTTCAGGATCTCAGGACGCACAAAACATTTTATAAATGTCTTTGGCGAGGAGGTGATAATTGACAATGCCGACAAGGCACTTGAAACAGCATGCAAGGAAACAGGAGCACTAATTGCTGAATATACTGCCGGACCTGTCTTTATGAACACTGAATCAAAAGGCTATCATGAATGGATTATAGAATTTGAAAAAGAACCGGCAGATCTGAATGCCTTCATCGATATTATGGATAATAGCCTCAAATCAGTCAATTCTGATTATGAAGCCAAAAGGTATAAGGACCTTAATCTTGGAAGGCCACTTGCTGGTCTGTTCCCAGGGGAACTTTCAATAAATGGCTCAGGATGAAAAACAAATTCGGAGGACAGAATAAAGTCCCGAGGCTTTCAAATTCCCGGGAGTATATTGAAGATCTGCTGAAATATTGCAGAAATTAAAAAGTGTTAAAGTAAGATTCTAAAAGCCTTTTGATGACCTTAGTGCAATCTTTCGTGACTTTGCGTTTAAGATACCGGTCTCATTTGCACTCTCGGCAAGCTTTAGGCACTTTTTATTCTAAACTTCACAAACCAGAATTTCTCATTTTTTAGTAATTTTGTGCCCTGTTTAATAAACTTTTAACACCTATGCATATAGCTATTGCAGGAAATATCGGATCCGGCAAAACAACACTTGCAGGACTGCTTGCAAAACATTATGGCTGGACTCCCAATTACGAGGATATTGATGACAATCCTTATCTGAACGATTTTTATGAGGATATGCAGAGGTGGTCGTTTAACCTGCAGATTTACTTTCTCAACTCCCGCTTCAGGCAGATACTGGAAATAAGGAAATCTGAAGAAACAATTGTTCAGGACAGGACCATTTATGAAGATGCCTTTATATTTCGCACCAAACCTTCATTCGATGGGTCTGATGTCAACCCGGGACTTTGATAACTATTCAACACTGTTTAAGCTGATGATATCGCTTGTCCAGCCGCCTGATCTTCTTCTTTACCTGAGGGCATCGGTTCCCACCCTTGTGAACCAGATCCAGAAACGGGGAAGGGAATATGAAAGCTCCATACGCATTGATTATCTTAAGAGGCTGAATGAAAGGTACGAGGCATGGATGGAATCATACGACCTGGGCAAGGTGCTTATAGTTGAAGCTGATCATTATAACTTTCCCAATAATAAGGATCACCTCAGTGAAGTAATTGATAAGATCAATGCCGAGTTACACGGCTTGTTTTAGAACTCTCCTGATTTTATTTTGTTTCCGTTTTGGCTGCCGGAGTTAATGCTACCTGCACATAACTCTTTGTATTCAGATACTTATTTGCAACTGACCTTGATATCAGTTCCTGAATAAGAATTAATGAGAGCTTTATATTCATCGAAGTGTAAGCAGCTTATCGCCGATAAGGAAATGATTCTGAAGAACTGACAGCCAGAAACCATTCTCCTTCATCCTGTGTTTCCCGTCTCCCGGATCAGTGTCTCCTTCACTTTGTTCAGGTCAATTTCAGCCGGACCATCCTTCTTAATCTTCTCCATTTCATCCAGAACAGTCCGCGATAAGTTTGCATATATTTTCCGGATTACAGCCCCATGTTGACTGGATTGTGTATTTTGATTCGGGAAGTTTTGAGGCGCTGCCGCTGATGCTTACACCATAAACTCCGCCCTGATCTTCACGCATCGATTCCCTGCATTTTATTGCAAGAATATTCATCAACATCGTGAAAAGCCAAGCCGGTCCTTATCATTCCATTTGAAATCACCCTTCCAGACCATGGCTACTGAACTCTGTGGTTCAGAGTTTTTTGGAACATCAACAGTCAGCAATCCTTTCGGGAAACCGGGAGTAACATCTTTCCAGCTCTCTTTTCTCTTTAATTGAAGGAAGTCCTCCGATATATTTTTCAAGAACAGGGATCACCTCATCCACCTTAAAATTACCTGCCATGATATATGTAAAATCGCTGGCATCAGCAAAACGGTCCCTGAAGATACTTAATGCCCTGTCAAGATCAATCTGATTGATCTGAGCATCTGATGGTATAGCAATTACCCTGGGTGAATTCAGTGAAATTATTTTGGACAGAGTATCCTGGAAAATTACCTGCGGATTTGACCTCATGGGTTTTATCATGTTCTTGTATGCGGGAGATCAAAGCATCGTAAGCGCTTTCATCTCTTCGGATCTTTGTAAAATAAAGATAATTAAGCTGCAGCATTGTTTCAAGATCCTTTGGAGAGCAGGTCCCATTCACACCCTCATTCAGATCATTAATATAAGGACTGAGCCTTGCAGTATTTCCTGAAAGCTTCTTCTGCAATCCGGTAAAATCATAATCACCAAGCCCGCTCTGTGTTATAATTGTTGTAGCAAGGTTGGCAGACATAAGATCGCTGTCGGGATAAAGTGATGTACCGCCCGGACTATAAGCTGACAGAACAATTTCATCATTTTTAAAGTCGGTGGGTTTTAAGATCATTCGCACGCCATTTCCGAAAGTCAGTTCTGTAAAGCCGAATTTTGTATCGTCTGATCTTTTGATCACTTTGGTGGCAACAGGCGTCTGCAGCTAAAAGAGGAACATCTGAAACAGCATCAACATAAGCTTCAATTTTCTTCGATTTACACGGAACTTATAATTTCTTTTACCTGGTCTTCTGTCGGCACTTTCACTCCCTCTTTTTCCTGGGCAGTAATCAGGCAACCATATTATCATCAGTTGTCCATGTTTTGCCAAGACTGTTTAACTCTTCAAGAGTTATATCCGGAAGATATGCCTGTACTATTTCAAATTCTTTCTGAATTCCGGGAATACATTCCTTATCCAGATAATTTCTGACAAATTCATCAGCATATGATTCGGATTCTGTTTTATCAGATTCCTTTGCCATTTTTTCATACATCGAAAAGATATCCTTTTTCTCTCTTTCAAGTTCAGTGGCAGTAAAGCCAAACTGACGGGCTCTTTCATTTTCTGTCAGAACAACTTCGAGGCTCTTTTCAATCTGGTTTTCCTTTGCGCCCACTGACAGATGAATAGACATCAACAGATCGCCCGATAAAAGAACCATATTCTGCTCCGGCATATAAAAAAGGAGACTCCGGTTTCTGTGCAATCTCCTGCAGGCGGTTATTTAAGCATCCCTGTATACAATGATTCTCATCAGCTGGTTACGGTAATCCCAATGTGATATTATCAGATTTCGGATGCTTAAAGAATACCGTAGCATCAAAACCCGATGCTTCCTTATCAGTAACAATACTGATGAGAGGTTCACTATTGCCAGGAATCGGAAATTCAATCCTTTCAGGAGGATTTACAGCTTTTGGAATCTCTCCCGAAATATTCCTTTATCTTCTTCTCAGCAAGTACCGGATCAATATCACCTACAACAACCACTGCCATCAGATCGGGACGATACCACGATTTGTAGAATGCACGCAAAGTATCATAAGGGAAGCTTTTTATCACATCAACTTTCCCGATTGGAAGTCTTTCGGCATATCTTGAACCTTTCAGAATTACAGGAATATATTTTGTCATCATCCGTTCATCTGCTCCCAGGCCCAGTCTCCACTCCTCAACTATTACACCTCTCTCCTTATCAATTTCGGCATCCTCCATGCTCACCTGGTGAGCCCAGTCTTCAAGAACCTGGAAGCCTCTGTTGATCCATTCAATACTGTCGGTGGGAATCTTAAGCATATAAACAGTCTGGTCGAAACCTGTAGTGGCATTCAGTTCAGCACCGAACTTAACTCCCATCTCCTCCATCATGTTTATCATCTTATTACTGGGGAAATTCTTTGTTCCGTTGAAACACATATGCTCACAAAAATGAGCCAGTCCCTGCTGTCCGTCAGTTTCGCAAATTGAACCGGCATTTATTGCCAGCCTCAGCTCCATTCGCTGTTCAGGCTTCTTATTCTGTTTGATATAATATGTCAGGCCATTGTCAAGCCTGCCGATTTTTATATTCGGGTCAGGCGGAATCGGTTTATCCTGATCCGTTATCTGTGCGCAGATGATATTGGATACCAACCCCAGAAAGAGTATGACAAAAAAAAGCTTGAAATTTTTCATTGTTTTAGTTTTAAAAAGTAAGCAGTGTTAAGGATATTGATCATATTTTGATTATTCCGCAGCTAAGGAGGAGATAGACAGATATCTTAACAGTAAATTTAACAGTTTTCAATATTAACGCACAATACAGGGAATTGTTTTGGAGAGTGGCTTTTCCACACGAACTCACCCCTCTGCTGGCGCAAAGAGGTGAAAAAACAAGTGGGGATAAGGTTATAAAGCAAAAAAATATATCACATGAATTTTTAAGTGTTACATAGCTATTTGAGCTCCAGGGGAACAGAATGAAATTTTAAAGCGACAAGAGAAAATGAATTACTGGGAATCAATATTCAGAAACCAAGGCTCATTATGGGGTTATGAGCCATCAGACTCGGCCATATCGGCACTTGAGATTTTCAGCAGGAATAATCTCAAAAAACTACTGATCCCTGGTATAGGGTATGGCAGAAACGCCGGGATATTTATAGATAACGGATTTAATGTTACCGGGATTGAAATTTCCGAATCTGCAATCGGTGTTGCCAGATCAGATAAACTCAACTGCATAATGCATCATGGTTCAGTCACTTCAATGCCGTTTGACAGCGAGATTTACGATGCAATTTTTTGCTATGCGCTGCTCCATGTCCTTAACAGGACTGAGAGGAAGGTGTTTCTCAAAGCTTGCTTCAATCAGCTGAAAGATAATGGATTAATGATATTTTCAGTAACTTCAAAGGAGATGGATCTTTTTGGCAGAGGCAAACAAATAAGTAAAGACAGATTTAAAATCGAACCCGGGCTTAATGTATTCTTCTATGATTCGGAATCGATAGTAAAGGAATTTACTCCCTTTGGCCTTATAGATCATAAATTAATTGATGAGCCGGTGAAATTTATGAAAGGAGTTGCTCCCATGAAGCTGTACTTTGTGGTTTGCAGGAAGTGAATATCTATTCAGGCACCAGTTCACCCCGTTCGCTCGAAAGTAATTGGAACACCAGAACCATAGATTGTAAGTTCAGCTTCGAATTTGTCATTATTGATCCAGACAACAAACCGCCCTCCTGCAAAGAGACTATCATTTAATTCATATTCAACTACTCCGTCTCCGGTTTCTTTTTTAACCCCGCCAATAGGGCCCGGTGACAGTGATACCTTCCGACCATCCGCAGAAAATACTGCATTGTACTTCTTCTCACCCGAATAAGGAGAATAATCCTTTTCTTCAAGTCTGTCACTCGGCAATTGAACATCAGGTGATTCAGCAATTCTGTCGACGACCATTATAAACTCATTCCCGTTTAGTGATGAAACTTCCTTAGAATTATTTTTATCAGAAATGTTATCGATGCATGCTTCCATGAGGAACAACATGGTTATACAGATCAGCAGATATTTCATTTTTAACAGATTTTGCCTAATCCCGGGAAATGCTTTTCAAACTCTTGAGATGTTTTATCAAATCCAGTTATTAACCTGCAATTTAAGCAAAACAAAATTAATGCAGATGACGGACTCCCCGTTTAATCATTATATAATTCACTGGAAGAGCAGCAATAAAGCCGGCAAAAAGGGATACAATCATTCCCAGCCAAAAAAGTGATTCAGTAAGATGTGCATCCATCACTCCGGGAATTGAAGCCTGAGTAATTAATTCAAATGCCTCCATAACAGCAATGCTCAATCCTTCACCAACAAGCACCGTCTTAAGTGCCTTCCCGAGGGTGAAACCGATTTTTCTTAACGGCAAAATACCTAATAAAAGACCGCCAATAAATCCCGTGATTATTGATAAAACAACAGAATAAAGATTATTTAAGTGAAAGGTTGACGATAAGATCATTCCAAGCACCTCACCAAGCCCGCAGCCGATCAGACAATGGATAGTGGCGCTTATGGCAAGTTTAAAGCCTGGAAGCCGGGTTTTATTAGTTTGATGGTCCCGGTTACCCGATAAATGATGTACATGCACATCATGTTCATGTCTTATTGTATCCATAACCGTTCTTATTCTGTCAGAGATTATGTACCCGTTAGTAAAACAAACCTTATTAAATATTTGTTCTGTACAAAGGCTTTTACCGACTTTCTTTAAAACAGCCGGTGAGGGCTCACTCACTCAATTTTATCTGAAAAATAAACAATGTTCTTTACTCATAATTTATAAATATTTCCTAACTTGGAGTGACAATTACCTGATCTCTAACCAAACAAGTTAAGAAATGAGAATCCTTATTACCGGGTCTGTGTTATTCGTAATCTGGTGTATTGTATCCGCATGGCTTTATAATGATAAGCTGTTGCCAGCGATTAACCAACCTGCCCCGATTCCGACAGTATCTGTATTACAGACAACTGAGGCAGATTCTTTAATGAAGCTAAAAGCATCAATGCCTTCAAACCTGTTTATCTATTTTGAATTTAATGATTTTAAATTCAAACCTGATGCCGAATTTACAAACAGTATAATTCCGTATAAAGCCTGGCTTGAAAAATACCCGGCATCAATGCTTTCCGTAACGGGGCACACTGATCTGGTTGGTACTCTGGAATATAATTATGATCTTGGTCTTAAAAGAGCTCAGATAGTTGAAAAATTCCTTGAGAATCAGGGGTTCAATGCCAACAGGATGATCACAGAATCAAAAGGTGAAACATCGCCCGGAGCTGATTATATCACACAGGAAGGGAGAGCAAAGAACAGAAGAACTGAAATATCAATTAAAATGCAATAATATGACACAATTATTCGTACAACTCGTCTCCTCAGTTACAGGAAATGTAATTACAATTGTTGCCTTGGAACTGGCAGCAGCAATCATCGGCTTTATTGTTGCCTGGTATTATGCAAAGTCAGTGTATACTCCTGTTATAAAGGGTTTGGAAGCTGATAACAGTACTCTGAATAATAAGGCTGATTCACTAACTTCTGAAATCAGCAACCTTAATGAAAAAATCAGTAAATTGGGTGAGAAAATCGGTAATCTGGAAATAGATCTGGCAGAGAAGGACAAAGAAATATTTGACCTCTCAACAAAACCGGCCAATGTTGGAAAGTATGTGATCAGCACTGCGAAAAGCGGAGAATACTATTTCAATCTGAAAGCAACCAATGGACAAACTATTCTTACAAGTGAAATGTATAGCTCCAAGGATGCCTGTACAAACGGGATAGAGTCAGTCATGAAAAACTGTGATGATGACAAGAGGTTTGAACGCAAACTTTCTTCCGCCAATAATCCTTATTTTACTCTGAAGGCAGCCAATGGCCAGGTAATTGGCAAAAGCGAAATGTATGAATCGCAGGCCGGAATGGAGAATGGAATTGCCTCTGTCAAGAGGAACGGCATAAGTACTAATATTGTTGATGAGAGAGACTAATCAGGATATTCTGACCCGATAACAACACGGAATGGAACCTGCCCTCCTGAACTGTTGAGCTCATACCCTGAAATTTCTGAAGTAGTATATTTTGTCTCTTTCAGATATTTCTCTTATTACCCTGCATGGGTTTCCTGCTGCAACAACATTTGCAGGAATATCCTTTGTCACGACACTTCCCGAGCCTATAACTGAATTGTCTCCGATTGTGATTCCCGGGTTTATCACCACACTGCCGCCAATCCATACATTGTTTCCGATACGTACAGGGAAGGCAAATTCATACTCAAGGATTCTCAGCTCATGATGGACAGGATGCCCGGCAGGATAGATTCCGACATTCGGGCCAATAAGTACATTATCTCCGATCTCTGTCCTTGCACAATCGAGAATTATAAGGTTAAAGTTGGAATAGAAATTATTCCCTATCGAAATATTGGATCCATAGTCACAATGAAAGGGAGGTTCAATAATGAAATTTTCACCGGTTTTGCAGAACAGCTTCCTTATAATCTCATTCCGGGCGTTTACCTCTGCCGGAGGCAATGAGTTGAACCTGAAAAGCAGCTCCTTTGTATTCTGTCTCTCGGTATAAAGCTCATAATCCGCAGCTTTATATAGTTTACCATTAAGACTTTTTTCTTTTTCTGTTTGCATTTTATAATGGATTTGGAATTTGATGAATCCTTTTTGTGCTGATCCAGATGAATAAAAAGATAAAGTGCAATTGTTATAAGCAGAAAGCTGTTCCCGGCAAGGAAATAACTTGCCGTATACACATACTGAAGATTATGCTTATTGGTTATTACTGAACCTATTCCTGTTAAAATCAATAATATGCCCAGAACGCCGGAAAAATATGCAATCCATTTTAGTACTTTCATAGATTAATATTTAAAATTTCCGAATTATACTTTTTCAAATTTCAGCAAAATATTCATATTAATTCTACTTTGACACATTCTAAAAAGATCAATAAATCAACCTTAATTACAATTCGCCATAATGGGCCAACCCCTTTGTACTTCAAAATATTATTTTAAACACGAAGGACACTTATGTGCACAACGGACTTTACGACAGCCCACTGGTGACTGTTATTCCCTTTGGTGATTTGACAAATTTTGTCTGGTCATATCAAATCAAAAAGAGGATGTCTCAATTTTCTCTCTGAAACATCCTCTTAAAACCGAATCTGAAATCCAGACTACTAAAGCTCCTTGAAATAGAATACCTCCCCCGAAGAAATAACCTGAAGAATTATTCTTTTCTTCCCGTTCGATAACTCCACAAAATAATTGTCTTCATCATCAAATTGTACTCCGTACAAGATCATATCAGTTACATTTGCCTCATTATCATCGAAGAAGATAACTGCTTCTACTTTATAATCTTTATATTTGTTCTTTATCTCCTTCTGCCCCGCAGCCGGGACGTCAGCGAAAGTAACATGTCTGGTTGTTCCAACCAATTTTGCATCAAAGTCATAAAATGCTTTGATTTCTTTTCCGTCTTTCATAAATGAAGCCTCATCATATGTCCCAACTCTTTTCCACTGAACATTTGGAATATTCCCAAAGTCAACAGTGAAGTTGTTCTTTGACATTGCACTCACATTGTTTCCTTCAAGATTTTTCAGGGCTACACGCTCGGCTTTCTGTTCTTTTTTTGTCTCGGTGTTCTTTGTCTGACCCTGAACCAAAGACACAGCAAACAGAAAAACTAATGATGCAATTGCTAATCTTTTCATAACTAAATATTTTAATTTGTTTAACGATTCAAAAATATTCCTCAATATTGAAGAGAATCTGAAGTTGAGAATATTTATGAAATCTTTAAGCAAATTCTTAATAGTTTTTTAGATTAAAAAACTGATTGCAATTTCACATTCAGCCTGAGTTGCATAGCAATTATTTGTGCTATCATTTGTCCTGTGTACACTAATTGTCGATAAGTTAAACAGATCTCGTATATTGGGATCACTGTGCTGTAATGGATGCAGAAAACTCAGAAGTATTACCGGCTGCATCAGTGGCCGTTGTTGTAATCAATGTCCCAGGCTTAACTATCGGCAGAATTGTGTTTATTGCTCCCTGTAAATCAGGCTGGCATTTCCCAAGATAAATTTCACCCTCACCATAACCTGATGGATCACCGCCCGGATATGGAACCGGATTGGCGAAAAATTCTACAGTAACCGTTTCCGGATTTTGTGTATCGATGGATCCTGTTATATGAAGTTTACCCTGGGTCACTGTGGCATCCGTAAGCACAGGATAATTCATAATATTATTATTTCCTGTATCTGTATCACCCGGATCATTGGGAGTAACACCATCCATGTTAATTTCAATGCCTAATCCATTAGCATTGGCATAGATCATATTACCGCTTATTCTGATACCCGTACAGGTAGGAGCAGTCCAGTCAGACAGTATGATTCCTGCCCCATTATTCCCGGCAATTACATTGCCTGAATTATATTCAGTACCTCCTATCAAAATGTTTTTTGACCCATAAAAAACTCCAATTCCGTTTGTGCCGTTACCTAAATCAGGCTGACCGGAAATATCAGTGCCAATATAGTTCCCAATAATCTGGTTATCGTAAACATTTTCGCCCATTTGAATACCGGCATTACTATTTCCGGAAATAATATTTCTTTCCTTTTTGCTATGACCACCTATAGTATTTTCATAACACTTATTCCACATACCTATCCCCCGAAAATTTCCTAAAGCTCTGGTTCCTGTATAATCAGTACCGATCAAATTTCCAGTTACAGAATTATTATGTGCATTATTCCAAAATCCGATACCCACTTCCTTATTTCCCGAAATAACATTTCCTTCAATAATATTATTAAAACTATAGATGATATTTATACCTACGGTCTCATTTGGGAAAGCCTTGGTCCCTGTATTATCGGTTCCGATAAAATTGCCAGTTATAGTATTGCCAAAAGGTCTGTAATCTGTATAATCCGGGTCCCCGGATATAAAAATCCCTGCTCCATTATTTCCGGAAATAACATTGCGATCATTAGCTGAGATCCCGCCAATTATATTATGAGAAGCGCCATTATTAATTGCAAGACCAACGGTACCAAAAGGAATCTTCCCGTTGCCTGTAATAAAACAGCCTGAAACATGATTATAATTTGCATCCGTACCCTGTATAAGAATCCCCGGTCCGGACGCATTACAAATAATTATACTATGAATCAGGTTAAAAGAGGATCTGATCTCTAATCCCCAACCACTTGTTAAAGAACAGTCAATTCTTACCTCGGGATCTGTTTTATTTGTATTGCCGGAAAAAATAGTCTGCGTGGAACCATCAATTAAAGTGCCGTTATCATAAAGCTCCGGCAACAGAGTTCCTGGTTTATTGTAAACACCTTGCCATCAAAACCTCCATCATTCTTTGGAATATTAAATGCAACCAATTGAGCCCCGGAAGTACAATTGGCGGCAATTAAAGCCTCACGCAATGTAACAAGTCCATCCGGACCAGGTAAATCACTGACATTTTGCGGATAGCTGAAATCCATTACATCTGAAGTAGAATTTACAATGATGTCAGGTTTAGCAGTCAAGTCTTTGTACAATGCATTTTCTGGCGAAGATAGTTGAATATCTGTATTTTCAACTGGCCCGGGTGATTCTACTCCTATCTTTACGCAACCGGTAAATGAGAAGATAGTAATTAAGAAAACCGGGATTACCCTCAGGCATAAGCTGTTTTTTAACATGGCATAATCCTCCTATTTCTAAAATTAAGATTAGAACAGATATTGAGAAATATTAGCTTATAAGTAACATTTTAAGGTCTTAAAACATAACTTGAGTCATGAAGAATCTTCATACTGCATATGTGAATTTCAGGAATATAAATTCACATTTTAGTTTGTCCGCATTTTATTAAACAAAGTTAGGCTACCCAAGTGCCAAAGTCAAGATAATTTAAATAAAAACTCATCTGCTTCCCCGGGAAATATTCAATTATCAAGCTGAGCAGTCAAATCCTAAATCCGGAGATAAGATTACCTATGATCCGGGTGTCTGCAGGATTATATTCAGAAAGATTGGTTCCCGGGGTGCGGGACACATTTTCCCGGAGTACCGGCCGGGTAGGCAATTGCAGAAGTATTTCCAATGGAATGGTGTTGTTTCCTCCATTATTGTAACAACGAGATCCCTGTCAAATCTGCTTTCCCGTTTTTCAAGAAAGCATAGGTCATCTTATCCACTTTGCAGTCAATAAACCTGATCCGTTTCAAACTCTTGTTTTTAAAAAAAGTGTTAAGGAGTGTTGCATTCTGGAATGTCACCCTTGTAAATACGCAGTTTTCAAAAGAACAGTCCTCCAATAAACCTCCGAAAACAATATCGGCAATCTGCATAGCATTAAAAGTGGTGTTATGCCATACTGAATTAGTCACTGGGTTGTTCTGGAAGCCACCGGATTTAAACGCTGCTCCTGTGAAATCGGCATCTGAGAAATCGCAGCCCATGATATAGCTCCCTGAAAATTCAGTTTCTTTCAGGGAACACCCCTTAAACAGATTATTGAGTAAATTGGAATTCTGAATGTGGCTGCCGCTTATGTCGGAACCTGAAAAGTCACAGCTGTCAACATTATTGCTTTTCAGAAACAGTGCCGACAAATCTGAACCGATAAACAGGCAACGCTGTATGTTGGATGAACTGAATTTTTCGTTCAGATTTTTCAACCCGGAAAAGTCTGCGTCCAGCAGGTTCCAGCGCGACATATCCCAGCCAGGCTTTTTCTTCTGCTTTCCGGATGGCACTTCAGCCTGTTGATTATCCAAAGATTGAACGGATCCGTTTTCAGAGGCAGCAGATTGGAAGCTTTCTGAAAAATAATTAAGGTCAACACCCAGAATCTCGGCAAGACGGTTAAAAGTAATGATGTCCGGCATCGATTCTCCCCGCTCCCACTTTCCAACAGCCTGTGAACTGATGAATAAATGCTGGGCAAGCTGGGCCTGAGAAATATTTGTTTTCTTTCTCGCTTCGGCAATTTTATTGCCAATCATTGTAGTAGTTAACATAGCTATTATTTTTTTAGTTTTGATTTTTCGAACACTACAAAGATATCCCTGTTCCTTTCCAGAATCAATAATTTGCTGAAACACTTAGTTGTAATTACGCTATTTTTTGTTGTTTTTTAACAACCAATGGTAGCATTTGCCGGGTATCAGGTTAATGCCCTGATATTTTGTTGTTTTTTAAAATGGACCTTTGGATCCAAGGGCCATTAAGACATCGAAATGAGTAATTCCGCAATTGGAAACATTGATGACCTGATGAATCGTAATGACCGACCAAATATAATGCTCCTGAGTTTGACTGTTCATCCATGATTTAATATAAGGAGCAGCACCAGGGTACAACCAACCCTTGTATTAGAAGCGAATGATATTCAATTCGCCGTAGGCGATAGATTATTGTAGAAAAGTGTCAGATGGATTCATATTACCTCGTAGCGGTTATACAATAAGGTAGTAATATGGTTATTATAGAATTAACTTTCCGAGGATATTAAACAAAAAAAGAGGATTAATCCTCTTCTTTATGCTCCCCAGATGATCCCGAGTTGCATCGGGAGAACTTTCGACCGACGGGTTAATCCCGAGTCATAGGGATTCCCCTAACCGGCTTCCTCGATGATATTTTTTCAATTCTTTTTAGTTATAAATTCATTAAATCCTTCAACTAGCTTCCAGCTTTTCATTTCTTTAGATAGTGCTCTACCATTGTGCTTGTCCGCGACATTCAGAAACTTCAAAATAACCTTTTGGGGTCCAAGGTCTATACTTCGACGTAAAGCATTATTTAATTACAGTATTATGATCCTCTAACGTAATTGAGGATCGATCGGTAAGGCCAATATAATATATGTCAGAGCTTTCCGAGTATAGAGACATAATTACAGATCCTTGCACCCCAAGGTAATTAACCAAAAAAAAGAGGATGAATCCTCTTCTTTATGTTCCCCAGGTAATCCCGATTCATCGAGACATCTTACGACCCACGGATTAAGATGTTCCCGCTCTGCAACATAGCTGTCTGCTATAGATGCTGCATCAAACCTGCGTTCATAAGTTCCCTTATATACAGGATACAATACAGCCCTTCCATTTTTTATTATATAATCTATATTCATCATTCCTAGCAGCGATTTGCTTGATAACATCTCACTTGCACTGCTTCCTGGAAAGTAAACTATTGTCTGATATGGTGGTTTGAATGCTTTTGGAAGGAAGAGATAGGCTATTATTCTTTCATTTCCATAAGCGGCATTGTAGGTGATCTTTTGTTTTATCCAGTCATTCTCACCAGTATCTTCAGATTCAATTTTTGGATTCAGATCAGTTTTATCGTATAGATACATCCTTTTGAATAAAGAAAATTGCTGGTCTGATACCGGTTTTTCGTGCATGTAATCTCTTACCCTGGCCTTTTCAATAGGTTCGATAAGATTTTTCAGATCATCACCAATATGCATATACTTCACACATCTGAATCCGTTTATTTGTGAACGGTCAAGCGGTGGCTGATAATAACCTTCCACCCCGATGTATGTAGGGTCGCTCCAACCACCACCAAGTATAAATTTCTGACCACCCGGAGTGCTTTCATTCAGAACCCATTCGCGCATGTTACCCATCATATCCATTGTACCATAGGCTGTCATTCCGTTGTAAGAACCGACCGGTGCTGGACCCTTCATTGAATAGTTACTCTCCGGAATAACGAATGAAATGCCCCATACACCATCGCCAGTGAGTATCAGCCGTGGTAAAATAAGTCGATAATCGAGGTCTGCGGCTCTTCTCCAGTGATAGTAAGTTGGAAGTGACATCCCCGAATATTCTGCAAATGCAGCAGCTTCATACCAACTTATTCCTCCGACAGGAAAATTATCCTCGCCTTTTGGATAATCACCTGCCTCCCATGTGGATGGGCCATTCCTTCCTGTTTTATCGACGAACAAGTGCATAGCTTCAGTCCATTTTAAAACCCTGCCGTCTCTATAAATAGTGTATTTCCAGTAAGCACTATCCTGATAACCTCCCTTCATTATGAATCCCTTAAATAGCTTATTTGTCACCTCATACTTGTCGATCAGAAAATCCTTTATTTCAACACTTTTATATTCTCCGGATGGATTGATCGATATTCGTACAGTTGGTATATGAATCATATTCAATGGCAAACTGCCAATGCTGTCGAGCAGGTAATTCCTTATGCTCAATAAGGTTGAATTAGATGCATCATATATTGTTTCATAACCCTCTTTTACAACCTTTATACTTGAGAAACCTAAGGGAAAGTATGTGCTGTCAATTGGTGTTGTCCCAACATAGATCCAGGTTGAGTCTTTACCCTCATAATCACGACGGAAGATCATTGCACCCGATGGTTCTGACTTTATAGAAATACGATTGGAAAATGAAGGCCACAACTTTTTGAGTTCAGGATCATCAGGAATATACTTTTCAATTTTTTGAGCAGAATAAAAAGCTTCTGAATAGTTGCCTGCGTTTATCATTTTTGAAATTTCGGGGATGCCTGACTCCAATGCCCATTTCACTTTTGACCTGCGACTAATGACCAGAAAGGTCGAAAAGAGAGCAAAAAGAATTAAAATGGTTACCAGAGTATAGTATTTAACTTTTACACTCAGTTTCCTATTTTTTCCTTCTTCCTGAACAGATTCTAGCTTTTCAAGAATGGCTATTTCTGTCTCTTTGCTTTCGCTAATATTTTCACTTACCTCTTCCGTAACAGTCTTTTTTTGATCATCAATTTGAATCATTGATTCGATGATTTCCTTTACAGCTAGGGCAGTTTTATTTATCTGATCGCGATAAAGAATATGACCTGCGCTCTTTACCAGGTCATCATCTTTGGCCCGGAGTTGTCGGTTTACTCCGGTTTCTTTATATACAAAATCGATCGATCTCATTGCACCTCCGGTCAGTGCCTCAAAAAGCCTTATATCGGCGGCATCAAGATCATGAATCCTTATAGGAAGGATTCGGTTCGCAAAATTTCCTCCTGTAAGTTTAATCTTTAACCCAAACCTGTCACAACTTGCATTGTTCTTGAATATTTTCAACTCATGTTCCCGTGCAAATGATTTCGGGTCACAGTAAGTGCGTGAGATTACCGGTATAAAAATCAAGCATTTGAGTTTATTTATCAACGAAGCATCAACATCGTGAGTCTCAAGAAGGTAATCACTCGGATTGATGTCGAAGTACAAACTAACCTCATCTTTGAACATTGATTCGAGCTCACATTTGAGGTTATCGACAAATTCTGTTACCCAGCTGTCATATTTATTATCCTTCTGCCGGTAGGAGATGAAGATGTCGTAATTATATCCCTCGATAAGGCTGGACATCTGAATACTAGTTTAATACGCAAGTTAAACCAAAGTTAACCAAAATACAAATAGAGAAGCTTAGAGGAATTATGACACTCACACCTCATGCCTGATTAAGTGTGAGTATGAGTGTTTGGTGTGAGAGTGAGAATTAGAAGAGTAAGTGTGAGAGCGAGGTAAAGCTTTTTTTAATTACAGTATTATGCTCCTCTAATCGTCTTTCAGGATCATCGGTCTGGCCAATATAATATATGTCAGCGCTTTCCGAGTATAGGATATAAATATAGAACATTGCAGCACAAAGTAATTAAACAAAAAAAGAGGATTAATCCTCTTCTTTATGCTCCCCAGGTAAGACTCGAACTTACGACCCACGGATTAACAGTCCGTTGCTCTAACCAACTGAGCTACTGAGGAATATGATTTTACCACTTTCTGACTTAGCCGACCTGCGAATTTATCCCCACACCACGGGACCGCACTTACCAACTTAGCTGTCTGAGATAATTTTATTCTAAAGAACGTCTGCTTTTTTCGATGGCCAAAATTAAAGGCTTTTGATGAATAAAGCAATATATTTGAAAAAAAATTTATAATGGGTAAAATCCTTGGTATCGGCAATGCACTTGTAGACGTAATGACCTTAATAAATGACGATTCGGTTCTTGACAGGTTTTCCCTGCCAAAGGGCAGTATGCAACTGGTAGACAGCACCAAATCAGACCTTGTCAAAAACGAAACCCTTAACTTTCACAGAGATCTTTCATCCGGCGGATCAGCCGCAAATACAATACACGGACTTGCAATGCTGGGCGCCGAAACAGCATTTATCGGTTCAATAGGACAGGATGAGACCGGTGACTTCTTTGAAAATGAGATGAAAAGCGCCGGGATAAAAACTATTCTCACACGACGCAATACACAAACAGGAACAGCTGTCGCCCTTATTTCCCCGGATTCCGAAAGAACATTTGCAACCCACCTGGGTGCTGCCGTTGAACTCTCCGCAGGTGATCTTGATAAAAATGATTTCAAAGGATATGATATCCTCTATCTCGAAGGATATCTTATATACAACAAGCCTCTTGTTGAAACAGCCTGCAGAATAGCAAAGGATGAAAATATGAAAATCGCACTTGACCTTGCCAGCTATAATGTTGTCGAATCAAATCTTGCCGATTTTAAAGAGATTATTGAGAAATATGTCGATATCCTTTTTGCAAATGAGGAAGAGGCAAAAGCTTATACCGGAGCCGCGCCTGAAGAAGCTCTGGACGCCTTGTCACAGATATGTGAGGTCGCTGTAGTCAAAGTCGGAAGCGAAGGATCATGGATTAAAAGGGGACCCGAAATTATAAAAATCGGAACAGATGAGGTGAATCTAAAGGATACAACCGGGGCCGGCGACCTTTATGCTGCAGGCTTTCCTTTATGGCTATTCAATGGATAAAAATCTTGAAGTCTGCGGATTGTACGGCTCCCTTATGGCAGGAAAGGTAATAGAAGTCCTTGGGGCAAAAATGAATAATGACACCTGGACAGATTCAGGTCTCTATAAAAAGCATTGAATGATAGCTCCTTATATGGGATTCTTATATCCTGACAACACAAGTTTAACCTGAACAAAGATAAATATAACTGAGCCCCAGGCTGTAAGACTTCGATGACAGACTGTAACATTATACTCCCTGGTCAGATTTCTTTCAATTCAGGTATTGTAAAATGAAAAACTGATCCCTTCTCCCGGAACTGAATCAACCCAGATCTCTCCCCTGTGCAACTGGACTATTTTCTTGCAAAATGCCAGTCCCACTCCTTTACCTTCATATTCATCCTCATTAATGTGCAATCTCTGGAAAATATCAAAAATCTTATTGAAGTATACCGGGTTTATCCCAATTCCATTATCACTGACCGAGAATTTCCATTTATCACCAATCCTTTCTGCACTGATGCTTATTTTTGGCGTATTGCCTTTTTTCTGAAATTTTATTGCATTTATAATCAGATTCTGTATCAGCTGTCTGAATTCAGTCAAATACAGGTGCAGCTCAGGAAGTTTACCTATTTCAATTATTGCGCCGGATGGCTTTAGTTAAATACTCAAGATCCGCGATTACGCTTTCGATAAAACTCCTGCAGTCGACTTTGACAAGTTTGGTATCGCGGCCCAGTCTTGAAAATTCAAGCAAGTGTATTGATAAGAACTGACATCCTTGTTGTTGCGTCGTTTATTATATGAAGATAGGAGATCACATTTTTATCAAGCTTATCCGAATAATCCTCCTCAATAATCTTCACATAATTTGAAGCAGTCCGTATTGGCTCCTGGAGCTGATGCGAAGCTGTATAGGCAAATTGTTTAAGCTCCTGGTTTGCATAGACATACTGTTCCAGCTCCGCATTTAAAATGGCCAATTCATTTATTTTATTCTTAAGCTTTTCTTCTGTTGCCTTTAAGTTCGCTTATATCCGTAATAGATTATCAGGTAATGATCCTCATTCCCTATCCTGATTATACAACCTGAGGCATTAATATCATATGATTCGTCCCGACCTGTTCCTGAATCTGGAGGTAAAATACAAGTCCTGCCTGGTACTTCATCTATTTTTTGGAGAAAATGTTGCCTTTTTTCAGGATCCAAAACCATTCCCAGCTGAACTGATGTATGACCCAGAAGCTCTTCCCGTTTATAACCTGTCAGTTGGCTGAAAGCCTCATTTACTTCAATATAAACTTTATCCCTGCATCTTGACAGAGCAATAGGTACAGGACTTATATTGAAAATTTTTTCAAATTTGTCTTCCGATTCAGATAATAACAGTTCATTGTGTTTCTGCTCGGTTATATAATGCTGAAAGATGCAATAGAATCGTCTGTCTCCAATTATAACCGGTTTAACAAGATCTTCAATATACTCCACCTTACCCCCGATTGTAACAATCTCTCCAAAACCTGACGTTGACTCATCGATCTTAAGACTGAAGACCTCTTTCAGCCAGGCCTGTCTCAGAAAATCCACGGAGAGTGACTTTTTCTGTTCCTTGGCAATGAATCTGTACTGTATATCCCAGACATAATTACCGATTGCCTCTTCTTTTAAGAGTCCCGTTACTTTTTCAGCCCGGGCATTCCAGTCGGTAATAATTCCCTTCTCATCGATCAGGATAATTCCATCATTGGAGTTATTGAATATTGTTTTTAGTTTGGTTTCGCTCTCTTTAAGGGCATCTTCCGTCTGCTTCAAGCTTTGTAATATCCTCACAGCTTAACCTTGTTCCGATAAATTCACCATTTTGGTCAAAGACCGGCCGGAATTTTGAAGTTATATACCTTATACTCCCATCACTTCTGTATAAGACGGAAATTTAAAATCATCACCCACTTGTACCTGAGATAATGATTTTTATAAAGATCCTGTAATCTTCTCTAATCATCGGGATGAGCAATACTAATTAATTCCTTTTCTCCGGAAAGGAATTCATTCCGGCTGTAACCCTGAAATTTCTTCAAACAGAGGTGAAAGATAAAAAAGCCTGCCATCCTTATCCCGGAAAGTCTCCCATGAACTTGATGATTCATTGAAAAACTCAAGAAATTCGGCTCTGTTTTTTAACAGATAAGTTCTCATTTTCAAGCTCTTTGATCCTTCTGGCAGCCTCTTCTGCATCATAAATTTTCCCCATTGTTGTAATCCGGAATTTATTATCAGAGTTCGTCGAATGAAAATTGAATACCCGTTCAAATTCAGGTATTCTTTATGCTCCTCAAAGATGCAAACTTTTCTTAATCTTCAAAAACAGAGCATAATTATCTTAATTCAGATATTACTGAATCCTTTAACTCCGGATTTGATGATCGGAATCTGAATCCGTTCTCCTTTACCAGATCTTGTTTAAAAAAAAAGAGGATGTATAAGTGTATCCGTTCTCGCGTAACCACCAGCGAAAAGCTTTTGCAATCTTCCTTCTCTTCAGTAAAACTTCCCCTGTCTCAGCTGAATTGATCCTGTAAATAGTTCTCATATTATCGATTTTTAATTTTAATAATTCATTACTCAAGTGTCGTAGGCACAGAATTTTTTAAGATAATCCGAGATTGAAGTCCCGAAAAGCATCTTTTTTGTTAATCCTTCCGCCGGAATTAAGGAACTTCTGCAAGTGAACCTGCTCCTCCAAGATGAGAAGCGGCTATCATTCCTGATTTTGTTATTAAAATCCCTTTTATTGAATCTCCTTTAAAATGCTCATAATCTTTCAGATATATCAGATTAACTTTTATAAGGGCTTTCAATGCCTCAGCCTGCAGCTCTCTGGGAAATATGTACGGATCTGCCTTGAATTTTTTCAGGGTGATTTTCCTGAATCCGAGATATTGAAGTGTGGATTCAGCGAACTGCCATTCTCCGAAACAACCGATCCTGTTGATGCACAGCCAGTTATTTCCTGATTCCCTGCGGCCAAGATCATTGATGAATCTTGAAAACTCCGCTTCATGGTATCTGCTTTCTATTTCTGCAGATATCAGGCTGAATTTGTTCAGTTTTAACCTGAAATCAACTACCGGAGCACTGCATATTACTGAAACAAAAAAGAACAGGGTCCCCAGAAATAATTTCTTCATTAAAAGAATATTTATAAATATCCCCATCTGTTTTTGTTATTGATGATCATTACAAAAATAGAGTGAAAAGAATATCGAGTCAAGCGTATAATGCTCAATTACAGGCATTTTAAGCCGTATAAACAATTTCTTGTCAATGAAATCAGGGCATATGATTACAGGATTTATCTGCTGGTAACCAAACAATGTGGTTTCGTCAAAAAAGGGGTGAAATTTACCGGCAAAATTGACATAGTGATATCAGTGAATATCTGTACTGATATATAAGACCAAGAAGATCAGATTTATAAGATATGTCAATTAATAATGCCATCCCAATCCTGATAATTTGAGATTTTGACAAACAGTTTATTTGGAATGATAAAAAAGGGCATCTTTTGCCTTTCCGGAGCATTTACTGACCTATCAGAAGACTTCTATTCTGCCCAAAATCCTCCGGATCTGGATAATCTGCAAATTTATTTTTAAACACAAAGGGAACAAAGGCTTGCACAAAGTCTCACAAAGGTTTATAAGATATCCGATGTTTTTTTCTTTCATATCTGAATAATTTGGAGTTATTTTAAGTCTGATTTCCCATGATAATGAACAAACCAGGATTCCAGTCAAATTTGATTTTTCAGTTATTGCTATTTTCTGCTTTTTGCATCTCCTGCAATAAATCAGTTAATACTTCTGATAATAAAATCACTGACGGTGAATACTGGCGTCAGCAGGGATTGAATCAGATAATACCCTTCTGGCAGAAGAATGCAAGAGATACGATTAAACGGTGCATTTTATATGACCCTTTCACGCGAAGGAAACCCTCTTCCTCCATGGGACAAGCATCCTGCAATGATAAGCCGGGAGATCTTCGGCTTCACAGCTGCATATCTTCTCTCCGGCGACGAAACGTATCTCAGCACCGCACGGGAAGGAGCTCAATATCTGCTGAAACATGCCTGGGATGAACAGTATGGCGGATGGTATGATGTGCTTGATCAGTCAGGAAATCCTAAAGTCACAACGAAAAGTGTTCCCAACCAGCTATATACAAATGTTGGTCTTGCACTTTATTACTTTGCTACCGGGGACGGGAATGCACTTAGACATGTAAAGGAATCAGTTCGGATTCAGAAAGACCATGCCTTCGACAACAGGAACGGAGGATATTTTCAGACTCTAAACAGGGATTTAAGTGTTGCCGACAGTTCAAAAAGCAAACATTCGCATTACGGGTACACAAGCTCTCTTCTGATCAACCTGATGATGATGACACACGATAGTGAAATACGGGATTTTGCAGAAGAGCTTATGCAGATCTCATTTCACCCATCTTACTGATTCCGCATACGGCTGGTTCACCGGATTTCCATTCACCGGGAAGCAGTTCATGGAAGATGACCCCAAGGTTTGTAAATGGCAGGGAAGTTGTATCTGCAGGCGCTCAGCTGACAGCCTCGCTCTCACTTTTACGACTGGCTGAATTAACCGGGAAGATGAATATACCGCGAAAAAGGCATTGCCCTGAGCCGACAGGTCATGAGCGCTGCTTATGATTCAACACGCGGCTGCTGGTTTGATGTTTTCGACAGGGAACCACCAAATACGATTGAAGATACCTCTTCAGTGACATGGTGGCTGCAAAGCTATGGCATGCTTATTCAGCTTCATCTTTATAATCTTACCGGCGATAAAAATTATCTTGAGTCGTACAGGAAAATGGCACTATTCTGGGATAATTATTTTGTCGATAGGGCAATACGGAGGGGTATATCAGTCTGTTTCACCATCCGGTCAGCCTATCAGCACCGGTAAGGCCGTAGTATGGAAAGCATCATATCATGAGATGGAGAATGCACTCCTGAATTATTTCTATCTTAATCTTTATGTAAATCATAAACCTGCCACTCTATCATTTTCATCTTAAAAATACAGATCCTCAGGCAAGGCATTATGTATCTTTAGCGGAAGATCCGAATGTAATTATTTCCGGGGTTAAAATAAACGGAAATAACTGGACATCCTTCAATGCAGAAGAAAAGTATGTCAATCTGCCTGAATCTGACGACATAAAAATGGAAGTTACACTCACCTACAAAACAAAATAAACTCTCAATTAATTAAAATAATACAATGAAAATAAACCTATTCTCACCTGCTCATGATGGTTGTTCTTCCATCTACAGGTATTGGCCCAGCCGTCTGAATATCTGCTTAATGAAAACTGGAAGGCCAAAAGAGCAACAGATATATCCGTTGACGGATCGGTAATTACCGGCGGAGAATTTAAAGCTGGAAGGTTGGATGGATGCAGTTGTTCCCGGAACCATTCTTACAACCCTCCTGCATAATAAGCAGATACCCGATCCTTTTTTCGGAATGAACAATAATCTCATTCCTGACGTATATGAGACCGGAAGGGATTATTACACATACTGGTTCTATAATGAATTTCAGACACCTGATATAAGGGATGGACAGGAGGTATGGCTTAATTTCAGGGGCATAAACTATTTTGCAGATATCTTTGTCAACGGGAAAAGGATCAATACAGATACACATCAGGGGATGTATCTGAGGGAAAAGTACCTCATCACACCCTATCTGAATAAAGGAAAAATAAACAGGCTGGCAGTTTGGGTAGCGCCTCCGGATCCTGTCGGAAATGCTTTTACAGGACAGGGAGGAGACGGAACCATAGGCCGGAACGTGACAATGCAGTTTACTGCCGGATGGGACTGGATATGTCCGATCCGTGACAGGAACACAGGGATATGGGATAAGGTTAATCTTGAAGTTACCGGATCTGTTGATCTCAGGAATCCATTTGTTGAGATCAGGGTTCCCGGAACAAGGGTGCCCGGGATAAAACAGGAACCTGCCTATATTAAACCATCAGCTGAACTGAAAAACATCACTTCAAAGACTATCAGCGGAACATTAAATGTTGTGATTGAAGGAGAAAAAAGCCTTATAAAAGTTATTCTTAATCCTTATGAAGAGAAAACAGTAACCGCACCGGAGATAAAAATTACAAATCCGCGCTTATGGTGGCCAAACGGAATGGGTGATCAGCCTTTGTACAACATCAAATTTGAATTTAATTCCGAAAACGGAAATCAGATTGATTCAGAACTGATTGCTTCGGGAATCAGGGAAACCGGCCATTATTTTGATGAAAAGATCAAAGCCCAGGTATTTACAGTAAACGGGCAGAAAGTATTCATAAAGGGAGGGAACTGGATCGCATCAGATGCTCTTCTCAGGTTATCGAAGACGCGCTATGAAACAGAGGTCAGGTTTCATGCAGGAATGAATATGAATATGATAAGGGTCTGGGGCGGGGGGCTTACCGAAAGGCCGGAATTTTATGATGCCTGCGACAAATACGGCATCCTGGTCTGGCAGGATCTGTGGATTTCGGGCGATTGCAACGGAGAATGGCCTGATCCCACTAAAAAAGAGTCACAGGCAAGACGCAAGGCATATCCTGATAATCATGCACTCTTCCTTGAATCGGTAACCGATCAGATAAAAATGCTGCGGAATCATCCAAGTCTTTACCTATGGTGCGGAAGCAACGAGACATTGCCACCAGCTGATATTCTGAAAGTCCTTGAAGAGGAGATCTTTCCCGGTTTTGATCCGGAAAGGTTCTTTCCTTGAATATTCAACATCTCCAAAGCTTATGACAAATACAATCGGCGGAGTAGGTGACGGACCCTATGGTATAAGGGAACCTGAATCTGTTTTCACAGAGAGATCTTTCCCTTTCAATCCTGAAACAGGATCAATAGGTATTCCCAACTATGATGGACTTAAGAAAATAATTCCGGAAGATGAAATGGTTCCTCCGCAGCGTTCAAGGGAAGGAAAATCATGGTCATATCATAAATACCTGCCGCTTATGGATTTTCCCGACCGTTACGGGAAGGTGAAGGATATACAGGATTTCTGCTTCAAGGCGCAGATTGTGAGCTATGAGCAATACCGGGCTCTTGTTGAGGGATTCAACTTTAAAATGTGGGACTGGTATACAGGAATGCTTGTCTGGAAGAATCAGAATCCATGGACTGCTTTGAGAGGATCTTTTTATGACTATTACCTTGATTACAACGGCGGCTATTTTGGCTACAAGCATGGAGCCGAACCTGTCCATATTCAGCTTAATCTGAACGATTCCGTGGTTTGTGTTCTCAACCAGACAGCTGTCAAAATCAGGTCATGCCACAGCAACAGTTCTGTTTATGATATGCATGGAAAACTGCTTTCCGAAAAAAATACCCCGGTAACCCTGAATGCCCATGAGGTAAAGCTGCTGAATAAAGTCAGCCTGCCGGCCAGTCCCGATCAGGTTTTCTTTCTTAAGCTGATATTAAAGGATAAGGATAAAATAATTGACGAGAATCTCTACTGGTTCTCGAACAAAAAACATTCATATGAAAAGCTGAACGAACTTGAAAAAGTATCTGCAGCAACTACTGTGAAAAGAGGAGATAATGGCCATGCTGCAATAGAAATATCCAACCCGGGCAAAGAAACTGCCTTCTTCATAAGACTTAAGGTAATTGACAGGAATAATGAACTTGTTCTCCCCTCGTTTTTCACAGAGAATTATTTTACATTATTGCCCGGTGATGCAAAGAAGATTGAACTTGACCTGTCAGCAACACCTTACAAAACCAGTAAGGGTGATCTCAGGCTTGTGGTTGAAGGATGGAATGTTCCCAGGGAAGAAATAAAATTCTGATACGATTCTCTTTTAAAAAAGTCAAAATCCATCAACCGCAAAGGTCGCAAAGGTTTTCTACGCAGAGGGCTGCAAAGAGGCCGGGTCATATAAAAATTGGCTGTCGGGCTATTTTAGCGCAACGCCTTCGGGCTAGCCTTCGGCGGCCTAAGGAAAGCAGCCAGGTTGGCGCGATGGCCTATGTCTTTGTGTACTTTGCGCAATCCTTTGCTTGTTCGCGGTTAAAAAGAAGGTTAATGGTTAGAGCGCAGGGAGGGGTTAAAATTGTAAATATAATCCGTGCTGAGTTTCAGGTTAATTGATTTTAACAGTAAAAAACTGCACTCCTGTATCAGGCACCCGCAGGCTTCTTTCTCCGTTAGCATCAATCAGGCCTGATTGGGCATTTATTTTTTCATCCCCCTGGGCAGCATTGACCTCTAGGATTGGAAGCTTTACTGAAAGTGCCCACAATTCAGCTGAAGATTCATGGAAAGACCTGTATTTCTGCGCTGTTCCCGAATTAATGCAATGGACAATAAATTGTGCTCCCATCTGTTTAAGCTTCCATGCCAGGTAAGGATTTGGCATTGTAGTATAACCGGGTGTAGCCCAGAGATCGTTGCAGATAAGAATGCCGAACCTGTGTGCCTCTCCACTCAAAAACTCTCGGTTCACCTTCAACATATTCTGTCATCTCCCCTGTTCCGGGCATATCCAGAGTGCTGCAGCGCAGAACCTTTGAATATTCTCCAATAAACTGTCCCTCAGGCGAATATACCCTGACCTGATTATAGCAGAATTCCTTCTCCTTCACCATTTCTTTATAGCAGGTTCCCAGCATCAATCCCACCTTCATTTTTACGGCCTCCGCTCTTACCTTTTCAAGAGCCACCGTAAGCTCGTTCTGATCAAAGTTGCTTGTATAACCCGACAGAGAGCCTTCAGGTGTTACCAGGAAATCAGATCCTTCAGCTGCTGCCTTCGCAATTCCTTCCACTATCTGTTTCATGTTTGAGGCAATATTGCCGGAGACATTCATTTGCAAACCGGAAATTTTTACGGCTGCTTTATCTTTATTCTGTTGTGCTTCCACCTTCATTGAATTTAAAGCGAATAAAAATATCATAATGCCAAAGGACCAACTGAACAAAAAATTAAACTTTTTCACTGATTCTGTTTTTTCTTATTAAAGTGCTGCCACGGTTTCCACTATGGCATCGCCGTTTTTGAAAAGCTCCGGTCTGATCTCCACCCCCAGTCCCGGACCCTCAGGGGCAGATATATAGCCATCAACCGGTACCGGAACATTATTTATAAAATAAGGGTACTGGTGTGTATATTTCCAGTAATTGCTCTCCATATAGCAAAAATTGGGAATTGCGGTTGAAAGATGTGCAGAGGCAACATATAAGAGTGGCCCTCCGCATGTATGAGGTGTGGCTGGAATGTGCCAGGCATCAGCCATATCGCACATCTTTTTTGCCTCTGTAATGCCCCCGCACCAGCAGAGGTCGAACATTAAAATATCAAGGGCCCCCGCCACCAGAAAATCTTTCAGCTGATACCTTGTTGCCATTGTTTCACTGTGGGCAATCGGAATTGTAGTTTCATTTGCCAGTTTGGCATATGACTGAACGGAATTTGGAATAAGAATATCCTCGATATGAATAACATTGAATGGTTCACAGGCTCTGATCACCCGCTGTGCTCCGGGAAGATCACAACCTCCCCAGCCGTCTACAAGTATTTCCATACGCTTCCCGGCTGTCTTATCGATCTGCCTCAGCCAGTCGACTCCCTTATCCAGCTCTTCCGATGATATGAATCCTCCTTCAGTCCTGAACGGGTAGATCTTCATGGCAGTAATTCCCCTGTCGAGCAGAAAGTTGACAATTTTCTCAGTGTCAGGTCCCATTTTGGTATTATTGATTGCCCAGTAGTCGGTTACTGTATTATAAACCTTCACTTTATTCCTTGTTTTCCCCCCCAGCAGACGGTAAAGGGGAAGAGATACGGATTTACCAAGCATATCCAGAAGAGCCATGTCTATCGCACTGAGGATATGCATTTCAGATCCACCGGCATTTCTCATGCTCTGGTATTTGTATATATCCTTCCAGATCCCGTCGATGTCTCTTGGATCCCTTCCGATCAGATATTCGGAGGCAATATCCTTTAAACTTCCAAGCTCTCCGTTAATTGAAGGATAGGTCTCTCCAATCCCGACAAGTCCGTTGTTTGCGGTGATACGTACCCAGCAGAATTCTGCTTTTCCGTCGCCTCCCGATCCGCCGCCGATAACAATTTTATCACTGAAACGGATCCCTTCAACTTTAACTATTTTCATCGCCTCAGACAGAGCCACAGCAATACTCTTCCTGTCAGGCTGCCGGCTTTCCCCATTTCCCATGCCAAAGACCTGACCTGATCCTGACAGGGCCAATGTTCCTCCTGCAACGCCAAGTCCAAGACCTTTCAGCATTGCACGTCTGTCATCTCGTTACCACTCTTTTGCTTTTTCATACGGATAAGATGCTAATCTGGTTTATATTCTGAATTTATTTCATAAAATTATGAATAATCACCTGACCCTGATCACCTTTTACGGATGTCAGTTTTTCTTATGAGCCGTATTATTGATAGTCCTGAGAAGCGATCTGGAACCTCTGGCATCACCTGAAAGCTGCCAGATCATTATTCCTGAAGCCTTCTCCACGGCAAGTTCAGTCTTCTTTTTAATAGTAGGTATGCCATTATAGTACATAATATATCCGCCATCCATCTTCCATTCATCAACCGATTCTGAACCATGAAACGATGATACGATCTGACCAATAGCTCATAGTCTTTGCCGGAGAGGTCAGTTCCGGGCCAAATGCCATATCCGTAAAAAGGAACTCCAAGAACCATCTTTTCTGCAGATAAGTTTCTCTCTTTTCCAAAATATTCCAGATCGTCAACAGCATCAGCTATATGAGGAGTGTTGTCCGGGCTTTTCCGGACTCCATGGCCCTGTACGGTCATAAACCATTACATTTACAAAATCAAACTGTTCAAGTACCCTGTCAGTAAACTGGTCCTTATAATAGACAGCAACTGCTGAAGTTGTAAGTTTATGATGCGATCTGAGCGAACCGGCAAGCTCAACTACAAATGATTCATAATTTTTATCAATATCCTTACCTTCAAGGTCTACATCAATCCCGTCCAGATCATATTTCAGGGCAAGTGAAACAAGCTTTTCCGACCAGCTCAGCCCTGTTTTCATCCATAAGCAGCCTGTGATAAAACGGATGCTCACTTCCTCCGCCAATTGAGAAGAGTACCCTTACATTTTTTTTGTGAGCTTTATCTATAAATGGTTTCAGTGCAGAAAAATCCTGGGTGAAATTGCCGAGTGAATCAGGATTCACGAAATAAAGATTGACATGAGTCACCTGCTTAAATGGGAATTTATGAAAACCGTTCATTGCGGAACGAAGCGAATAATATCCGACAACTCTGAAGTCCGGATTATCAGTAGCTGCCCTGAGGGATGAAACCAGAAAGCTTAAAACAATTATAAGTAATATTGACTTTTTTCTCATTATTTGTGGGTTATATTGAATATATTAATTTACAGTTTCATCCTTACTCCTAATCTGATAAGCGCTCCTGTTATGAAGACACATAGCATTGCAAACAAAAATGATTTGAACAGTCCGATGCCTCCTGTCAGCAAACCCTGAGGCAGATGTATAGAAAATATAGTTCTTATCGAATAGACGAAATAGGGAACCAGGTAACAGAGGATAGTTGCGGTTCCGGCAGGCCTGATCCGGTCGAACCAATCTGATTTGTTATTCATATCTGCAATCCAGTAAATAATAAGGAATGCAATGATTGTTATAGAGCTGCAAAGAAACAGCCAGGCAGGTGTTGCACCAAGCTTTGCCAATCCCCAGTAAGGATGTGTCACTACAGATAAGCCGTAGAGAATGGCTGCAAAACAGAAGCAATGCGAGTATCATTCGTCCATTTTCCTTCCGGTTTACAAAATACTGGAAAATAGTCGAAGTCAGAACGCCTCCCATTGTGAGACCCGGAAGTGTGCCTCCGAGGATTGCGCCGGGGATTATTACTGTGAGTAAGCTGCCATGAGGTATAAGACCTGCTTTATTGACAATGCTTAATATGCAGAATAACAGCCATCCTGCAAATATTAATATAAAACCTCTTCCCGGCCAGAAGCGTTACAAGTGCGCTTGCCAGATAGGCCCAGCCGATCAGGCCAAGGATACCCCACCACTGTGGGGCGAAGCGCTGGATATTGTCATCATCGCCTCCCCTGTAAAATATGCTTAATGACACCAGTGTTATAATCGCAAAAACCCTTGCTGCAGCCGGAATATACTTATTCATTTTATCCGGGTATGTGTTCCAGATGAGTATAAATGAGAGGCAGCAAAGGATGCTGTAGTAATACTTCGCCATACCGGTTGCAGCTTCATTATATGTTTCCCCGTTTACAAGGAAAAGACCCATCACAAGAAGCGCAACAGTCCTCATCAGAATATGCAATACTATCTGCCAGTCTGTATCTCCCTTCTTCTTCCTGTTATTTATTGCATATGGAAGAGACAAGCCTACAATAAAAAGAAATGCAGGGAAAACAACATCAGACAACCCAATACCATCGACACCATGCTTTCTGTGTTCCATCCAGTAGGGAACACCTTTAAGCGTCCAGAAGTCATTGACAAAAATCATAAGGATCATCGTCAGGGCACGCAAAATATCAATTGAAGCAATTCGCTGGACAGGAACCGCTCCTGTCGGATTTTCAGAATTCTTATTTAATGCTGATGAGAAATAATGGGTGAATTCACTCATATTTTCTGTATTAATTTATTTTAAAAATTGTAAAATATCGCCTCCCCGGGCGACTTCATCAGATAAACTATTTATTTTTAAATTTATCAAATGTTTTTTAAAAACCTAATATTATCCTGAAGCTCATTCCGGCTGTGCAGTCATTTGCACTTCGTGCGTCATTGTTAATGACAATTGAATGACCCTTGTTCTCCCGGCAGGGATCTCAAGGAACATTTTATTCCCCTTTACCTTCACCTTATCCCCTGTCAGCAGTTCTGAACCGGCAAGATTTCCTGAAATGTCAAGTCCCTTTGGATCGAGAGTTACAATGCATGATTGATCCTGGCTCCCGATATTTCTGAGTGTAAAAAATATATCGCCGTTGCCGAAACGTTCAATCCGTACCTTATCTGAGCTGACTGTTGCATAAGTGACCGGCTCCCATCCTGCGGCAGCGATCTTTTTAATTACAGGAATATATTTTTTGAAGAAAGGCCTGCCATTTTCGATCTTTTTCATATCCCTCCAGTAGGGATCACTTGAGGCATTGACGCTGAAAAATGAAGGAAAGAAGCCATAGGCAAGCATCTTTTCAAAATATATTTCATAACCTGCATACGGGAGGTTCTGTAAATGCCTTATCATTCAAACCCTCATTTAGCAGGAAGACAATAGGTTTCTGAAAAGAGATGGCCCTTTTAAAATCGAGGGCTTCAGTATTATGATCATCAGAGGAATACCAGCTTAGCTCTGCACCGAACAGATCGAGGTTGGAGGCAGCAAAGGGGTTCCAGCCGTGTCCGTTCCCCATTGAAAGCTTGCCCTGAATATGCATTTCATCAGAGATCTTTTTCATAAACTCAAATTCGGAAGAGAAATTCCAGATCGCAGGTTTTCCAACTGACACGAAAATGTAAGAGGATAATCAGTGAAAGCAAAATGGTCCTCGCGGTAGTTCAGGTCGTGGTGCCAGTTCCATTCCATTGAATCAAAATAGATCCCGTCAGCATCCATCGTCAATGCAGGATTTATTTCATCCTTTAATATATACTGGTATTTATTAAATCCCGGAAGATCAGGATCACAATTTGTGGTTATGCTGACTGCCCAGCCGGTTGAGAACCATGGTGTCTCGAGCCGTCTTGCCTGCCAGAGCCCGTTTTTATCCCTGGTTGCACTTACATCAAGATATGACCTGTGCTCTTTTGAAATAAGTCCTCCTGAAACAAGTTCGCTGTATCCCATTGTCTTTGTCTTCACCGGCAATTGAACATCCCATGGTTCTGTATACTGAAAGCTCAGTACACCTGTTCCCTTGTCTGAAAGTATATTCGGAATTTTCTCTCCTGACTTCAGATCATTGCTTCCCCATGAAGTTTCATGATAGGCTATGCCAAACTCATCCCAACCCGGAATAGATCGCAGAGGAGTGAAAGGAAGCCAGATCCCTTCATTAACAACTCTTTTTTTAAAGGCCTCTGGAAATATTGAATAGTATTTCTTAAGAGCTGCCCTCATTCCCCATTGGAGGATTGAAATCAAAGCGGCACAATTTGAAAAATGCCCTGTTTGGAAACTTTGTTGTTAGAGGGTGAAGTGGCAATATCAAACTCAGCAAACAAACCGGTTGCCGAATCAGCACCCAGTCTGTAAACCACTGGCAATGACATGTCGATACCAAGACCTGTTACCCTGTCCATCTGTTCCGATGGCGCACAAGGGATAAAAAGACATTGTTCCCCGTTCCAACCGGATCGCCGTAACCTCCGTCAGAAAGGCTCTTACCGTTAAAGGCACCATCAGGAGGTGGCAGGGTTTTCACTCCGATTGTATCATAAGCATGCCTCTCCATCCCGCAGTTCAACCGATTTGTCAAGACCACGGAACCATTTCCACTTATCCACCCGCTGACCGGGAATATGATCCTCAATGTAACACACGAAGGATCATCTGAAAGATGCCTGAATTCACCGTTGACCTCAGTAAATGTATCCCCTGTCGATCTCATGTATCTCAACCTGGTACGATTCATTGAGGTACGAGGAAATTCGGATGTTCCCTGATATAGTTACATCTGAAAGAGGAATCTCTACCTTTCCTACGCGGCTGTTTCCCGTTTGGAATGTATTCCACCCTGATAACATGTTCCGCAACAGAATCCTGATGAGTCACCTTTATTCAAGCTCTGTCTGCCCTTGCATTACACCTGTAGTGCCAGACACCAGAAACAGACAGGAACAATGCATTAAATTGTCTGTGGATTGATTTCATAGTATTAAATTCAGAGCTGTTTACGTTTATACTGGTACTAAATTAATTAATAAAATTAGACTTTAATTTCTATTTCCTAATAATTGAATGATTAAAATTACCCAACTTAATTATACACTTTGACCGGAAGTCCATATACTTCAGATTAAAATGTGGTAGGCAGCATATCCTTCAACTATAACGTTGGGAAACAATGGCTTTTAAACAAATCCCCCTGTACGTTGTTTGTAAGTAAAAAGGTGACTTTTTTTGATCTCAAAATAGTAATGACTTTATAATGACAGGTACAGGAATTTTTAAATCTGCCATGAGACACTCATGTCTTCATAATTATTCTTCTGGTCTCTTCCTGTACTCGCGAAAAGACTCTTTTTGAGACGGTGAAGCTCATCTCAATCCGAAATCCATTTTAACAACAAAATAGTCGAAAGTGACTCCATCAACGAACTTGATATTGAAAATATATATAACGGCGGCGGCGTTGGAATAGGCGATTTCAATAACGACGGTCTGCCTGATATCTTTTTCACCGGAAATATGGTACCATGCAGGCTATATTTAAATAACGATAATTTCAGATTCACCGATATTACAACAGAGGCGGCGATAAATACATCCGGCAGATGGTGCAGGGGTGTTGCGGTTGATCGATATAAACAATGATGGCCGGGAGGATATATATGTCAGTGCCACTCTGAGAAAGAAAGCACATGACAGGAGAAACCTCCTCTATATAAATCAGGGTCTGGATAGCAACAAAATACCCTGTCTTCAGTGAAATGGGTTCTGAATATGGCCTTGATGATGATTCCCATACAACCCAGGCAGATTTCTTCGATTACGACAATGATGGGGATCTTGATGTCTATCTTGTTGTAAACGAGATAAGTCCCAGGATTTCACCATATCTGTTCCGACCCATAATGAAAAACGGATCAAATCCAAGCACAGGAAAGCTTTTCCGCAATGACTGGAGCGATTCGCTAAAGCATCCGGTATTCACCGACGTTTCAAGAGAAGCAGGCATTCAAACCGAAGGATACGGTCATTCAGCATGTATCACAGATATTAACAATGACGGATGGAAAGATATCTATGTCAGCAATGACTTTATTACAAATGATCTTCTGTGGATCAACAATCATGACGGAACCTTTACTGACCAGGTTTCCTTATATTTCAAACACACATCTGCCAACTCAATGGGTTGTGATGCCGGTGATATAAACAATGACGGGCTTGAGGATTATGTGACCCTCGATATGAATCCTGAGGACAACTACCGCAAAAAAATGATGCTCAGCCCGATCAGTTATCAGCTCTTTCAGAACTATGAACGATTTGGATACAGTTATCAGTATGTCAGGAATACACTTCAGCTTAACCAGGGGCCGCGTCTTGGGCAGAATGACTCCATCGGTCCGCCTGTATTCAGTGAGATAGGCTATTTTGCCGGGATTGAAGCAACAGACTGGAGCTGGATCCCCATGCTTACTGATTTTGACAATGATGGATACAAGGATCTCATCATCAACAACGGGTTTCCGAGGGACATCACTGATCATGACTTTGCAATGTTCAGGGATAAGGCTTATCTCGTTGCTACAAAAGACCAGATACTGATGCAGGTTCCGGAAGTAAAGCTTCATAACTATGTCTTCAGGAACAACGGGGATCTTACATTCACCGATGTATCACATAAGTGGGGAATGTCAGTTCCTACATTTTCAAATGGTTCTGCCTATGCTGATCTTGACAGGGACGGTGACCTGGATCTCGTAATAAACAACATCAATGATGAAGCGCTTGTATATAAGAATAACTCAAGGGAATTGAATAAGGAAACAGCCATTATCTCAGGGTCAGATTAAAAGGGACCGGAGAAAAATAACCATGGACTTGGAACCCGGATTGAGATCTATTACGATAATGGGAAAATGCAGGACTGGGAAAACAGTCCTTTCCGCGGATATATATCTTCAATTGAGGATATAGCCCATTTCGGATTAGGCAAGTGTAACCTGGGTGGATTCGCTTGTCATAAAATGGCAGACACGGCAGGATCCAGGTACTGAAGGATCTGCCGGCTGACCAGTTAGTCAGGGCTGATATTTCAAATGCAGATTCAGAAGTTTACTCATTTGACATCCTGCCATAGCGGAGAATACACTTTTCACGGAAATTACCCGGTTCGTAAATATCAATTTTACTCAAAAGGAATCTGATTTTGTTGATTTCAATATCCAGAAACTGCTGCCGCACAAATTTTCAGAATATGGTCCGGCGCTTGCTGCAGGTGATCTCGACGGGAATGGACTTGATGATATTGTCTGCGGAGGTTCTTCCGGTAACAGTGCAGTTCTTTTCTTTCAGCAGTCTGACGGTAAATTCATTCAAAAATCACTTCTCAGCGAATATGGAGATTCCTGCCAAACTCATGGGATGATGCCGGCATTCTGCTTTTCGATGCTGACGGGGATAATGATCCTGACATGTATATCGCATCGCGGGGGATATGAAAATGAGGCTGACAGCAGGCCTTACCGTGATCATTTTTATATAAATGACGGACATGGTGATATTTACTGAAGAGTGTTAAAGCTATCCCTGAAAATCTGACAAGCAAATTCTGTGTCAGGGCTTCAGATTATGACAGGGATGGTGATCTGGATCTTTTTATTTCAGGAAGGGTAAGCCCATGGAGCTTACCCTAAACCGGTTTCAAGCTTTATCTACAGGAATGACTCACAACCCGGGCAGGTAAGATTCACAGATATTACAAAGAAGGCTGCCCCGGATCTGGAAAATATTGGTCTTGTATGCGATGCCCTTTTCACCGATTATGATAATGACGGATGGACTGATCTCATACTTGCAGGTGAATGGATGCCGGTTACGGTGCTGAGGAATACAAACGGAATATTCAGTAATATCACCTCATCAACAGGAATCAGTGACCGGACAGGCTGGTGGAACTCAATTTCCGCAGGTGATTTTGACAATGACGGTGACATAGATTACATCCTGGGAAACCTTGGACTGAATTCATTTTACAGGGCTGACAGGGATCATCCTGCATCTGTATATGCTGCAGATTTTGACAATAACGGAAGCTATGATGCTTTCCCGGCGCTCTATCTTGCAGCAAGCCAGAAGGATACAGCTAAAAGGTCATTCCCTGCCCATGGACGCGATGATGCCGTAAAACAAATGATAAGCATGCGATCGAAATTTCAGAATTATAAATCGTATGCAATCTCAACAATTGATCAGCTTTTCTCAAAAGAACAGCTAAAAAACAGCCTGATCCTGAAAGCAGATTATTTCCCATCCTGTTATTGCAGAAATGAGGGGAACAATAAATTCACACTCGTCCCTTTACCATCGCAGGCTCAGATCTCTGCCCTGAACGGAATGGTTGTGGATGATTTTGATGAAGACGGAAATCTCGATGTTATTATCAATGGCAATGACTGGGGAACAGAGGTTACTGTTGGCAGGTATGATGCACTCAACGGCCTTGTTGCTGAAGGGCGACGGTAAGGGCAATTTCACTCCCCTTTCAATTCTTCAGAGTGGAATCTATATACCCGGAAATGGCAAGGGGCTTGTCAGCTTAAGAAGCAGCAACAGGCAGATATCTGGTTGCTGCAGGACAAAACAGGGGAGCATTGAAGATATTCGAATTAAAAAATCAGGCAGGCTTTATTCCAATTCAGCCTGATGATGTAAGTGCCGAGATTGAATATTCGGATGGAACAAAAAGAAAACAGGAATTTTATTACGGATGTTCATTCCTCTCCCAATCGTCAAGGTTCCTGAAGATTGATGAGAATATTAAGTCAGTCACAAGGATTAATAATAACGGGCAGCGAAGAAAATTGAAATTAAGAGTGAAAATTCCTCCCTGGCTCTGATGATGAGAGGACAATAAACTACAGAGTTCAAATAATTAACTAATAATAATTCATGCATACGATAACTATCCGGATAAAATGAAAAACCTGTATTCATTAAACAACTTTAAAAATCCTAGTTATTCTTCCGCTTATCTGATTCCGGCTCTTACCGGCTGCGGCAGGAAAAAGCACTCATGTTACCTGATGCTGAAATACTTCACCAGAACCAGGATCAGCTTACACAGGTTATTATCTATGATGTCTTTACACCTCCTGTGGCAAGCAGGCTCTATGTTTATTCTTCTCTTGCTTCATACGAAGCGATTCGCTTCAGCCATGACGGGTTCATCTTCAATCGCTGAAAAGCTGAATGGATTTGATAAAATGCCTGAGCCTGAAAAAGGGCAAAGAGTACAATTTTACACTTGCAGCAAGCAAGGCTTTTTTCAATGTTGTCACGGAACGTGAAAGTTTTTTCTGTTGATTCATTAAAGCGGTATGAAGAAACTCTTTATGGAAGCTTTAAGGAAAATCTTGATGATTCCGTATATGCCAGATCGGTCAATTCGGTGATCAGATCGCCGGTGCAATACTTGTCAGGGCCAAAAACGATGGATATTTTCAGTCAAGGGGAAAAGCAAAATACCTTGGCAGCAATGATGCCGGCAAATGGAGGCCAACCCCTCCCGATTATCTTGACGGAGTTGAATGGTGCTGGAATACAATGCAAGCCTATGGTTATGGATTCTGCTGCGCAGTTCATGCCTGCTCCTCCTCCTCCCTTCAGCCTTGATTCCTCGAGTCTCTTTTATAAAAGCCTGCATGAGGTTTATAACATAAACAGGAATCTGACAGATGAGCAGATGACAATTGCACGATACTGGGATGATAATCCTTTCGTAATTGAGCATTCGGGTCACATGATGTTCGGCAATAAAAAGATCACCCCCGGGGGACACTGGATGGGCATCTGTGCAATTGCGTCAAAACAGTCGGATGCCGATGCTGTCAAAACAGCCAGGGCATATGCCCTGACTGCAATTGCATTATATGAAGGATTTATATCGTGCTGGGATGAAAAATACAGAAGCAGTTATATCAGACCTGTTACTGCAATCAATGAAACATTTGATCCTGCCTGGCTGCCGTTCCTTCAGACCCCTCCCTTCCCCGAATATACAAGCGGGCACAGCACAATAACAGCCAGTGCAGCAACGGTCCTGACATCTCTCTTTGGTGACAATTTTGCATTTCAGGACACAAGTGATCTGAGGTATATCGGTATGCAGCGGCACTTTAACTCATTCAGCGAGGCTGCTGCTGAAGTATCAATCAGCCGTGTCTATGGCGGTATTCATTATAGGTTCAGTGTCGACACTGGCGCCGAGATGGGGAACAGACTGGGTGAATTTATAAACAGAAAATTGCTTACAGATAATCCTGAGAATTAACGCTTAATGTTTTCTTGCAAAAACATTCATTTGCAAAACCATTAATGCGTATGAAATGTTGTCAACCCGTTGGGATCTATTTATTTGAATAGGCAATTATCAGATTCAGGAGCTCATCCCTGTTGACAGGCTTGGAGATATATCCTGAACATCCTGCAGCTATAACCGATTCACGATCACCTGAAAGGGCATAGGCAGTCTGTGCAATTACTTTTATTCTGCCATTCATCGTTTTAATGATCTTCGTCAGCTCAAGACCATTGATATCAGGAAGCTTGATATCCATCAAAATAATATCTATTCCCGGATTCTGCTTCACAAGTTCAATAGCCTCTTTTCCGTTTACAGCCCTGAGTACTTTAACCCTGTTCTTGAGTATCTCATTCAGATATAACCAGTTTATCTCCTCATCTTCAACCACAAGAATCGTCATGCCAAGGTCAAGAGGCCTGAATTTTGACACATGTTCCTTCTCCGCATTTTTTTCAGAAACCGTTTTATAAGGCAATTTAAATGAGAACCTTGATCCTTTTCCAAATTCTGAATGAACACTTATACTTCCTCCCAGCTTTTCAACATAGGCTTTTGTAATTGCCAGTCCCAGACCCGGTTCCTCCGTATGTTTTTGTATAAGTCGATTCAACCTGTCTGAACCTTTCAAATATAACGCTTCTGCAATTCAGGCTCTATGCCTATACCGGTATCTTCAACCTCAAACTTTATAAACCCGTCTGATGAGTTCACATCTCAGGATTATTTTTCCTGAAGGGGTGAATTTCACAGCATTGCTGAAGAGATTATCAAAAATCTGCCTGAGCTTTGTCCTGTCGGTTATAATCCAGGAACCTGAGCTCAGGTTGCATCTGGGATGGTCAACCTCAAGCTTGACACCCTTTTCCCTGGCGGTTGACGAATAAAAGGTAATCAGCTCATTCAGAAGAATTTTAAGATCAAAGGCAGATTCATTCACATCAATCTGACCAGCTTCAATCTTTGAAATATCTATGATGTCATTTACAATATGAAGCAACTGCTCACAGCTTGAATTTACAATTTTCAGATAGGAATCCCTTGTTTCCTTTGGCAGCTGAGGGGTCTGCAAGCATCATTGAAAAACCCATTATTCCGTTCATGGGAGTTCTGATCTCGTGACTCATATTAGCAAGAAATGCTGATTTAAGACGGTCGCTCTCTTCTGCCTTATCCTTTGCCTCCTTTAACTGTCTGTTGTTTTCAATTACAAGCTCCCTTGCCTTGTATTGCTCAGTTACATTTTCAAACGATATACCCACGCAATTATCCGGAAGAGGAAATGCATTGAAGGTGAAAGCCCCCTCAAGTACTCTTTCATCTCCATAAATCAATTCCTCGAACTGCCTTGCTACTTTGGTCCTGACTACATCTGCATAAGCCTGAGGTATACCTTTTTCCCTCAAGCCCGGGAAAGTTCTCATCCAAGCGTGTTCCCAAGCTGATCCCTGGCAGGAATACCTATAAGTTTTTCAGCTGCCGGATTTGTACCAATCATCCTGAGTGTGCTGTCATCATCACGATCTTCGAGATGATAGATATGCAGACCTGTCCGGATATTCATGAAGATATCAGAAGCCTGCTGAAGTTCCTTGTTGATCATGAGGATCTGTTCATTTCTCCATCTCAGTTCCCGGTTAAGATCAGCATACTCTTCATTCTGCTTTCTCAGGAGCTTTTCATTTTCCCTGAGCTTCTCTTCAGCTATCAGCCTCTCCGAGACATCGCGGAGCGACCCTTCAACACCGATTGGCTTGCCATCATCTCCGAGCAGAATATGAACATTTGCAGACACAAAAACCTCTTTCCCGATTTTTGTCCGGAGCCTTATAATATAATCTTCTATCTCTCCCTTCATGTGCAAGAACATTCAGCAATTCCTCCCTGTCATCGGGATCCAGGTATACATCTTCTACCTTCATCCCTATCAGCTCTTCAGGCTTATATCCCGAATATCTTTCAATCGACGGACTTATTTCAACAATCCTTCCCTCTATATCTGCCTGGTAGAATATGTCCTGAACATTCTCAAATATCTTCCTGTATTTTTCCTCACTCCTTTTAAGCAGATCTTCTGTTTTTTTCCGGTCGGTAATATCACGTACAGTGGCAAGTATGACTGATTTGCCCTCAAGGGTAAAAAGATGGTTGCTTATTTCTACAGGAATTTTGACTCCATTTTTGGTCACATGGATCCCTTCCCAGACAATATGATTGTCAACAGCAAGCTTTTCCATTACTGAAGGAACTATAGTCAGACTCTCCGGAGCATCAATATCCGCAGGACTCATTGTCAGAAGTTCTTCCTTTGTATAACCAAGACGCTCACATGCAATATTATTTACCTCAAGGAATCTGCCTGGCATTCCCTCGGTCAGTAAATTCATGAACAAAAACAGCATCGTTAATATTTTCAAAAAGGATCCTGTAACGCTCCTCACTGTTTTTTGCAGATTCCTCAGCCAGTCTGTCTCTCAGTAATATCCTTGCTCAATGAAAATATAGCCGGCTTGCCATTCCATTTACCCTGTGAAATTTTAGTCTCAACATATAGCAGATCGCCTGATTTTGAAAGAAGTGGAATTGGCAATAGCTCCTTTTAGCCTGCAAGCATTTCCTCCAGGTAAATTTCAGCTTCCTTTCTGAGCTCAGGCGGGTGCAAGGAATATATTGATTTCCCCGCAGTTCTTCAGGTGCATACTCCAAGCTTCTCAGAAGCTGTCTTATTTGCTTCAATAATTGATCCTCCCTTGTCAAAAACAAAGAGCAGATCAGGTGAGGATTGAAAGAATGAGAAAAAATTCATTTCTAATTCATCTGTACCTTGCAACACTTCTATTTTCTTATCTATTAACAGATTATTGACCTTTCGCGGTCAAAGATATGAATTTATTGAAAACCTGAAAAAAATAACAAAATTTTCTTCTTCCGTAATTTTCTATGCTGGCTAAAAGCATAATAAATCCTGATATCTCTTTATAATGCCACCTTTCTCACTTTGTAGCCCCGAAGGCCGAAATAGATAATAAAGGCGAAACACAACATCGGTATTATGAACCCATAGGCCATTTTTGAAATGTCAGCTATCCAGCCCATGAAGATAGGGCATACAGCCCCTCCCGCAACCATCATCACAAGGAATGAAGAACCTTTCTTTGTAAGCCCTCCAAGATCCTTGATCCCAAGAGCAAAAATGGTAGGAAACATTATTGACATGCAGAAATATGTGGCATAAATTGCAATCAGTGACAGCCAGCCGAGGCCAAGCACAACGAAGATCATAGCCAGAACATTTATTGAGGCATACAGTGCAAGCATCTGGTTGGGTTTGAACCACGTCATCATAATACTTCCCGAGAACCGGCCCACCATAAAAAATACAAATCCAAGGGAAAGAAGATAAGCTGCCTTTTCATTGCTGAACTGCGGCAATGTTTCAGTTACATAATTGATAAAAAAACTGTTTATTCCTGTCTGTGCCGCAACATACAGGAACTGCGAAACCACTGCAAATTTAAAATGCGGATACTTGAGCAGGTCTCTGAATTTTCCTTTGTCGCCATGAGCATCAAATTCTCCTTCATGTATTTCAGGCATTTTTGTTATTGTGAACAGAATAGCCACAAGAAGAACCATTGTTCCGATTATCATATAAGGCAGGGTCATTGATGCAAACTTATTCGGATCGTTACCATCGCCTCCCAGATATCAGCAATCCGCCAATAGCAGGCCCCATTATCCAGCCTAAGCCATTAAATGACTGTGACAGATTAAGCCGTTGTTCTGACGTCTCCTTGGGACCGAGAACTGTTGAAAACGGATTTGCTGCCGTCTCAAGACAAGTGAGACCGCAGGCAATTACAAACAGACAGAAAAGTGTAAACTCAAATGTCTGTATGTGGGCAGCAGGCATGAAAAGAAATGCTCCTGCGGCATATGTGAGCAGACCGAAAATAATTCCCTTTTTGTAACCGAAACGGTTCATGATCAGTCCGGCAGGAATTGCCATAACTGCATATCCTCCGTACAGTGCTGCCTGCACCCAGCCTGATCTGGCTTTTGTTATTCCAAGGATATCCTGAAAATGTTTGTTAAGAACATCGAGCAGACTGTGGGCAAAGCCCCAGAGAAAGAATAAGCTCGTTACAAGAATAAATGGTATTAAAAACCCGTGAGTAACAAGTTTTTGATGTTTTGCGGCGGCAGATGGGTGGTTTGTCATAAATAATCATGGTTTAAAGACACAAGATTGTTATGATTTATGACTTTAACAATACTTTGTACCGGAATTATGAAAAAAATCAACCCCTCTCATGCTGGATACAACTACTTTTTCAAGAACAGGCTTACCTTCAAACTAAATTCGTCAAAAATTGTCTTGTCCCCAAGGTCGTCGAAGAAACTGCCAGAACCATAACGAATATCGTATTTTGTCCGGTCAATGATTATATTCCCATAGAACCATAATGCCGTCCGTCCTTTTTCTGTGATGTGGCCTTAAACTCGACAGGATTTGTGATTCCCTTTATTGTGAGTAATCCCTGTTACAACACCTGTTCCTTTATCGAAAGGGGTACTGCCTGTTACTACAAGTTTTGATACCGGGAATTTCGCCACTCCGAAAAAATCATCTGATTTCAGATGCCCCTCAAGCTTTTCATTATTCTCAGAATCCTTCAGAGATGTCATATCCATATCGAATTCACCTGAGACAATCCTGTTATCCTTCCATGTTATCCAGCCTGATTTCAGATTTATTGTGCCATGATGCTCTCCTGTTACTTTTTCTCCCGACCATAAGATCCTTGTCTAGTGAAGTATCGGCATTCAATCTTTCCTGACCATGTACAGTTATTAATAACAACAACTGAAATGTCAGCAACGCTATTAATCTATTTCATTATTTAAAATTTTTAAGTACAGTCAAGTATAACAACAGAAGTGCTCTCTTTGTTCAGTCAATGGATTAAAGATAATTTAATAAATCGGATTTTGAGTCTGATTGCAAATCAGAGTTTGTGGATATTCAGACCTCCGCTGATCTCGAATATCATTCCTGTTGAGAATGCCCAGTCTCCCCTGGCAAGAGATGCCACAGCTTTGCCTATATCCTCAGGCAATCCCCATCTCTTCTGTGGAACAAGCCCCTCTCCTATGAGCTTGTCATATTTATCCTTTATTTTTGCTGTCATGTCGGTCTGAATAATCCCGGGCCTGACCTCGTAAACCAGGATCCCTTCGGAAGAGAGTCTGTCGGCAAATACCTTTGATGCCATACTCAGACCGGCTTTTGAAATGCAGTATTCAGTCCTGTTTGAGGAAGATAGCTCTGCCGAAACTGAAGTTGTGAAAATTATTACAGGTCTGTAATTGTCAAGCTGATTCTTCAGATATGTCATCTCCCTTGCAATCTTCTGAGAGAAAAATACAGGTCCCTTAAGATTGATATTCAACACCCTTTCATAGCTCTCCTCAGTCATGTCAAGAATATCATTACGCAGAAGAGGTGCAACACCTGCATTATTTACGAGAATATCAATGCGCCCGTATCTTTCAAGAATATTTGCGACAACCTCTTTATGACAACGTGGTACATGAAATATCGAAACCGACAGGGAAGAACTGTGCACCAAGCTTTTCAACCTCCTTTGACAGAAATTCCATTCCTTCACTATCGACTGACCTGGCTATTGCGGCAATATCATACCCTTCTCCTGCCAGGGCAATAGCAACCGCCCTGCCTATTCCTCTGCTGGCACCTGTAATAACAGCAACAGGTTTGTCATTCATGAATGAAGGTGATAATCGGGTTTTATCAAAAATTTTGCCCCTAAAGGTAATAATTTGCCTCATTTTGCCAATAATCAATGAAAATATCTTCATTATAATCTTATTTGATCAAAACTTCCTGAATCACTAATGCTTACTCATTGAATTATTTTTCCATCCGGCGTTTCTTCACCCTCTTTTACCTGTGCGGGATCATCGTCTTCTGTCCTCATCTTCATTCAGCCACTCATATTCTGGTCTCTGGGGTCCCTCCTTTCTGTACCAGAGAGCCAGCATAACTCCTGAGAAAAACCCTAGCATGTGTGACTCCCATGAAACATTTTTATAAATATCCGGGAAAATTCCCCAAACCATCGATCCATAAAGAAAAACAATGAGAAGAGAAAGGGCAATCAATCTTAAATGCCTTCTTATAATGCCGCTGAAAAAGAGGAAGGAAGCCAGTCCGTATACAACTCCGCTGGCTCCGATATGCCAGGCTTCCCTTCCTGCAAACCATACAAACAAGCCCTGTAAGAAAATATGTCCAGACAAATACTTTAACCGCTACCTCCGAATAAAAATAGAATAAGGCGGTTGCAAGAAAGAACAACGGCAATGAATTATTGAAAAGATGATTAAAATCGGCGTGAATAAACGGGGAGAAAATTATTCCCGGAAGTCCTTTCAGTGTAAGCGGATAAATTCCAAAATCCGAGAGATCAATTTCAAGAAGCACCTCAGTAATCTTCACCAGCCACATCAGAGTGACAAAAATCCCCGGGATGATCATTGAGAGGAACATCTTCTTCCTGTAGAATGCATCCTCAGCATCTGTATCATCTTCCATGAATCTGGCATAAATTGTCTATTTTTATCTACGGTACTTTAGTCTCTCAGTCTTTCCATTCGCTCTCTCTACTCCCTCGCCTCTTCGCCCATTCGCTCACTCTCTCCCTCGCTCTTCGCCCATCGCCCTATCGCTCCCTCGCCCCTTCGCTCCATTCTCTCCCACTCTACTCTCTCTCAATCCCGTCCCGGAAATGAAATCCCGGCAGCACTTCTTATCCTGTCAAGGGTATTTATAAGGTCACGGGTGAAAGAATGAGGTACGATATCGCTTTCAAGTTTGCCCTCGTCAAGGCATTTCATGACCTCTGCATTGCTTCAAAATGGTAGCCCATACCTTCCGGCAGAAGAGAGTATTCTTCATTCTCCTTACCGTTCATTGCCACTGTAAGTCTTTGCGACATGTCGCGCCCACGGGAAAAAAGAAGATTCCCGTTTTCACATAACAGATCGCTTCCTATACCTGCGGCAGTCCGGAAAGAACTGTAAAGTGTGGCCATTCGCCTGTCATTATATCCGAATATAATGCTTATTGAATCCTCCGATCCTGTTTCAGAAAAAGTTGCTTCTGCGGTTACCTTGTCAGGGACACCCAGAAACCGAGAGTGCATCGATCACCGGATAGATTCCAATGTCAAGAAGTGAACCTCCTCCAAGTTCAAGGTTAAATTTCCTGTCCGACGGATTAAAGGGTGCCTGGAAGCCAAACCTCGCATTCATCTGGATAACCTTTCCTGGCTCACCGCTGTCGAGTATCTCGCGGGTTTTAATATATAAAGGCTGAAAAGGTGGCCATAATGCCTCCATAAGAAATACCTTCTGCCGGGCTGCCTCGTCGAGCATCTCATTTGCCTCACTGGCTGTTAAGGGCAAATGCCTTTTCAACCAGTACAGCCTTTCTGTGTCTTAAGACAAAGCATTGTATGGTCATGATGGTGCGAATGGGGTGAAGCGATATATATCACATCGACCTCTGCTGTCGGCGGCAAGCTCTTCATAGCTTCCGTATGCTTTCTTAAAACCAAACTCTGCTGCAAACTGAGCTGGCCCGATTCAGGTCACGTGATCCGACTGCATACAGCTCAACATTGTCAAGCAGCTGCAGACCCCTTGTAAATTTTGCTGACATCTTTCCGGGTGCAAGGATGCCCCATTTGTATTTTTTCTTCATCTCCGGAAATATTTTCTAAATATACTTCTTTTTGCAAACGATCTCGGCAATCCTTTATCCAAAGGCCGTCAACCTAAAAGAATTATTGCGAATACACAGGGTATATAATTTGGAGCTGTAGAAAAAGTCTTTTTAACCGCAAAGCTTTGTCAGCCGAAGCTTCAGCGAAGGCTCGGCACGCTAAGGTTTTCAAAAAGTGCGCAAAGTTAATGCATTGATGTAAAGACCTTTGCGAACTTTGCGTAATTGCTTTGCGAACTTTGCGGTTAATGGATTTTGATTTTTTCTACAGCCCCAACTTCTTCTACTCTCATTCATACAACTCTATCCTTAGGTTGACGGCTTAAGCAGCAGTGGGGTGAGTTCGTGTGATTATTTAAAAAATAATTCAAAAATAATTACATTTTTTAGTACTATGTATTGCATAGTATAATTTTTTATTTATATCTTTGTATTGTCATGTTACATGTATAGAACAGTAGTAATAAATAAAAAGAACTATGAAAATAACAGTAAGCGTAAATCTCGGCGGTTATTTCTTCAACATTGATGAAGATGCTTACGCTGAATTGAAAATGTACCTGAGAAATCTTGAATTGCATTTTGCCCGGGAAGAGAGCTCTTCAGAGATCCTTTCCGACATTGAGACCAGGATGGCGGAGCTTTTTCGCGCAAAAATCACAAGCTACAAACAGGTAATAAACATTGAGGATGTACGACAGGCAATATCTGTAATGGGTACTCCTGAGGATATTTCAGATTCCGGATGAGCCAGGTTCCCGCGAAAAATTCTCATCACGGGGTTATCACAGGATGTACAGGGATACTGATAACAGGATCATCGGAGGCGTGTGTTCAGGCATGGGAGCCTATTGGAACATAGATCCCGTAATACTCCGGATCATCTTCATTGCCCTCATCCTTGCCGGTGGCATTGGAGTCACTGGTTTACCTGATCCTCTACATTGTATTGCCTGAGGCAAAGACTACTGCCCAGAAGATAGAAATGAAGGGTGAACCTGTCAATATCCACAATATAAAGGAGGCTGTAAAGAAGGAGTTTGATTCTGTTAGAAAGAATATGAAATTCTGACCGGGATCAGCAGAAAATAAATAATTGACAATTACTAAAAAATAACATCATGGATCTAGAAAATACAAAGGCACAAATGCGTAAAGGGATACTTGAGTATTGCATCCTTTCGGTTCTTTCCAGGAATTCCTGTTATGCAAGCGATATTATCAAGGAGCTTAAGGAAGCCAGGGTAATAATAGTTGAAGGCACTCTTTATCCGCTGCTCACAAGGCAGAAGAATGCAGGATTGCTGAGCTACAGGTGGGAAGAATCGCAGCAGGGGCCACCCCGGAAGTATTATGAACTTACCGATACCGGAAGAACATATCTGGCTGATCTGGACAATTCATGGCAGGAACTTGTCGACTCTGTCAATCTCATCCGTACAAGGTAATCTATTACTAACCTGATAAAACTGAAAATAATGGATAAGACTATAAATATAAATATTGCCGGAATACTGTTCCAGATTGATGAAGATGCTTACGGAATTCTGCGCGATTATATACAGGCAATCAACAGCCGCTTCAAAAATGTTCCCGGAGGAGTTGAAACTGTCGGGGATATTGAATCACGCATCGCTGAGATTTTTGAATCCCAGAAAGGTACGGCCGGAACAATCAGTATGAACAATGTAGAGGCAATGATCTCAATTTTAGGAAAGCCTGAAGATTTTGACAACAATGATTCTGAACCTGAAACCCACAGCTATGCTTCCCGGGAGAGGAAAAGAATGTACCGTAACCCTGACGATACGATTATCAGCGGTGTATGCGGCGGAATAGGCGCTTACCTCAACACCGACCCTGTACTCTTCAGGATACTGTTTGTAATTTTTACACTCTCCTTTGGCGTGGGATTCTTTCTCTACCTGGCACTGTGGATTGCATTGCCGCCTGCCAATACCGAGCCACGCAAGCGTGAGATGTATGGAAAATCTTACTCTTCGGTAATCTCATATAATAAGAATGCCGACGGCACATTTCCTGCCGATATACCGGTATATAATAAAGGATACTACAACACCTCGAGGTTAGGAAATGCCTTTAACGAAATCTTCAGGGCACTCGGAAGAGTCTTTTATATCGCACTCCGTGCCCTGCTCATCCTTCTCGGAGTTGTACTTGTACTGACAGGCACATTGCTCATTCTGAGTCTTGTATTGCTTCTTGTCTTCAAGTATCCGGCAAGTATATCGACGAGCAGTTTTGACATGAACCTTATCTATCTTTCCGATTTCCTGAAATATATCGTCAACCCTGTCCTGGTGCCATGGATAATAGCCCTTGCGATGATAGTATTCATAATCCCGTTGTTAGCACTTATCTACTGGGGTGTGAAAATGATCTTCTGGTTCAGGGCAAAAGACGGAGTCTTCAGCCTGGTGGCTTTTGTTCTCTGGATTATGCTCATTGCAACCCTGGCAGTGATACTGTTCAATGAAGGTATAAGCTTTGCTGAAACGGCAAGAACATCGGCGCAAAAGATCTTTTCTCCTGTCCCCGATACACTTTATGTAAGGGCAGGAAACAGGACTTCAGATCTGAAGTTTGAGAAGGAGCTTAACTTCAGGCAGGATGGTTACAATATAATGATAAACAGTGAGAAGAAAGAACTCTATATAAGGCCTTACCTGAAAATCTGCAAATCTGACAATAATCCGCCGAGCCTTGAATTGAGAAAACGGTCTTCAGGACGCAATGAGATTGAAGCAATGAAAAAGACGGCTGATCTTGTATACAATTACAACATGAACGGGGACACTCTTATACTCGATGAATACTTTACAATCCCTGCCGGACGGAAGTGGTCCGCTGATAATATCGGGATCAATGTTTATCTTCCTGTCGGCTCCGTAATCAAGCTGGACAAGGCTTCACTGAGATTGCTTCATTCATATATCTCGGAAGAATATTATTATTCTGAAGATACAAATGATATACAAAACTCAGGCGACATATGGATCCTTACCGATGACGGGCTGGAACCGGCATACGGATCAAAAACTGAACACAAGTAATTCCTGTTTTTCATTCCTGATACTTTAATTGACTTCCGGCACCGGTTATACGGTGCCGGATTTTTTATTAAAAAGTTAAATATTGTTAATCCCAAACGCAAAAATGCTTTCAGACAATCCATTTATTTATATTCGCTCCGTTAACCTACATTTTCCATCATTCCGATGATTTGCTATGAGAAAAACAATTTTCTTCATTACATTCCTGGCATTCATGTCTCCAGCCTTCTCAGACGGGGTGGATACAAAATCCGATTCGCTGCGTAAGGATGCCCTGCTAGTTTATATGGAAGCAAATGATTACATAAGGAAAGAGATTCCATATATCAATTATGTCAGGGATATAAGGGACGCAAGTGTTTATATTCTATCGACAAGACAAAGGACCGGAGCCGGCGGTACAGAATTTACATATTTTCTAGTCGGTCAGAATGAAAACAAAGGAATGTATGATACCCTTTCATTTGTCTCTGCACCGGATGCTACCTACGAGGAAATCAGGTTTCAGGAGGTAAACATACTTAAGCTCGGCCTCATGCGCTATATTGCAAAAACACCTCTTGCGAAATATATGCAGATAAGCTTTACGGAGCCTATTGCACAAACAGTTTCCACAGATAAATGGGACAGCTGGGTGTTCAAGGCCCAGCTAAGCGGCTGGTTTGAAGGACAACAGACATATAAGTCGAACAATCTCTATGGAAGATTTACGGCAAACAGAGTAACAGAAGATTGGAAAATAAACACGAGAGCAAGTTACAGTTATGGGATTGAGACATTTGAAATCGACGAAGAGACAATAAAAAGCAAAACAAATTCAAAATCAATAAGCGCGCTTGTAGTAAAGAGCATGTCTGACCACTGGTCGTACGGCGGTACTGTCTATATCGGATCCTCAATCTACAATAACCTCGACAGGTCGATCTCCGCAATGCCCGGGATTGAATATGACATCTTCCCCTATTCCGAATCCACACGAAAACAGTTGAGAATTTTGTACTCTATCGGTTACAACTACTTCAACTATACCGATACAACAATATACGAAAAGATGGAAGAGGGACATGCGCAGCATTCAATAAACGTTGCATATGCGGTTGTACAGAAATGGGGGCAGATCGACTTAAGCTCAGAATACAGCAACTACCTGTATGACTGGTCAAAGAATAATTTATCTGCATACATTACATTCAATCTAAGGATCATAAAAGGATTACAACTAAACTTCAGCGGAGGAGCGTCTGTTCTGCACGATCAGCTCGGACTCGCAAAAAGTGGCGTAACCACCGAAGATATCCTCCTGAAAAAGAAAGAACTCGCCACACAATTCCAGTACTGGGGCAATTTCGGAGTATCATTCACATTTGGATCCATATATAACAATGTTGTAAACCCGAGGTTTGGAAACCAGTTCGGTTGGGGACATTAATTAAAAATGCTTTGGGGGTGTAGAAAAAGTCTTTTTAACCGCAAAGCTTTGTCAGCCGAAGCTTCAGCGAAGGCTGGCACGCTAAGGTTTTCACAAAGTGCGCAAAGATATGATATTGATATAAAGACCTTTGCGAGCTTTGCGTATTTGCTTTGCGAGCTTCGCGGTTAATGGATTTTGACTTTTTCTACAGTCCTACTACGATATCACGGATTATGACTGCAGAGACACCCCATGGCGTGTCATAGCATAGTACCAAGTCTGCAATTACTTGAAATATTCGT
>CAWFRW010000001.1:0-32035 GCA_963818295.1 uncultured Bacteroidales bacterium | reverse complement strand
GCCGGTAAATGGAGTTATTAACCAGCTCTTTGTTTCAAAAGGCAATATTGCCGGGCAGGGAACACCTGTTTGTGAGATTATCGGGGGTTCTTCTGTTAAGGTTGAAGCAAAAATAAACCCAGAACAGGCAGATTATTTAAAAGTTGGAATAGACGCAACCATGTCAACTGAATTTGGTCACGGAGACAATTATCGTATTAAACTGTCTGAGATTGGAGAGAAATCAGGAAAATTCGGCGGTGTTTCTGCTATATTCACCTTAGCTCCTGGAGAACGTCAAGCGCCAAAACCAGGGAGTATTGTTAATATCCTGATTAAGGTTCAGGCAGAGCCGGAACTTTTGTTACCCAGACAGGCTGTTACAAATTTTAATGGCGTCATGGGGATATTCGTTATTCAACCCGATAACAGGGTAGAATTTACTCCTGTTAAATATCTCGATTTCGACGATAATCATATTGCATTAATAGGCAACGAACTAAATAATAAAAGAATAGCCGTTGAAGGCAACTATCTTTTAAAGGCCGGTGATTTGGTTAAGGTGATAAATTAAGAAGGGGAACCAGTTTTAAAGAATCAGATATATTTCTTTATGCTCTTACAGTAAAATATGAACATTACGCGCATTTCAATAGAACGTCCTACTCTGCTTGCTGTATTCTACATACTTGTTGTACTCTCAGGGGTTTATTGTTTCTTTTCGCTAAACTATGAACTGACCCCTCAATTCAGCCCGCCTGTTATTACAGTTGTAACCATATATCCCGGAGCTTCCCCAAAAGAAGTGGAACAGGAAGTGACAATCCATATCGAAGATGCTCTGGCATCTCTTGCAGGAGTTGAAACCATTACCTCAAATTCTCAGGATAATTTTTCTCTTGTGAAGCTTGAATTAAAAACAAGTGCCAAAGTTGATGAAGTATTGCAGAATGCATCCCGCAAACTGCTTTCAGTCGTTGAAAAACTGCCTACTGATGTCCGGCCTCCCATATTGACTCGTTTCGATTTTAATGACTTGCCAATCATTCGGCTGGCAGTATTTTCCGATGTCGGTATTTTGAAATTAACAAAATTCTGCAGGGAGAACATAATAACTGCAATTTCTCAAATAGATGGAGTGGCAGATGTCAGCATCACAGGTGGACTGGAAAATGAAGTTATGATTGGCGTGGATGCAGATCGCCTGAAACTGTATAATGTAAGTTTGCTGCAGGTTTTAAAAACTGTAGGCCAGGCTAATAAGGACATACCGGCAGGAAGCGTTGAATCGCCCGATCTTGACATACCTGTTGAAATGAAAGGGCGTCTTAAGACTCTCGATGATTTGAGAAATCTTGTCATATTTAAGAATGCTGAGTATGGGATTGCCGTTAAAATCAAGGATGTGGCAGAGGTCTACGAAACCCAGAGACCGGTTAAGGTTTATTCAAGACTCAATGGAAAGCCCGCCATAGGATTGAGTATAAAAAAACAGAGTGATGCTAATGCGGTTGAAATTAGTACTCAGGTAATAGCCACTCTGATGAAAATGGAAAAGTTATATAAAGAGGAAAACCTTACTTTTGAATTTATACAGGACAATTCGGTTTTTACAAAATCTGCAGCCCGCTCAGTTGGTCTCGATCTGGTTTTTGCAATTATCCTTGTATCTCTTGTAATTCTCGTTTTTCTGCACAATATCCGCAATGCATTGATTGTATTCGTTTCCATTCCAACCTCCATCCTGGCCACTTTTATCGTAATGTATTTAGCAGGTTATTCGCTTAACCTGCTAACATTGATAGGATTATCCTTATCTATTGGAATACTTGTCGATGATTCCATTGTTATCCTTGAGAATATAAGCCGCCATCTGAAAATGGGAAAACCTCCACGGCAGGCAGCTTATGAAGGACGAATGGAAATCGGATTCACAGCTTTTTCAATTACCCTGATAGATGTAATAGTGTTCGTCCCAATAATACTCTCAAAAGGGATGGTGGCCGATATGCTGCGTTCGTTCTCAGTTGTGGTGGTCTCTTCAACCCTGACAAGTCTTATTGTATCTTTTACACTGGTGCCGTACCTGGCATCGCGCTTCAGTAGTGCCAAACAACCTCATTTCAGGCTTTTTCTGAAGGTAAGCTCATGGATTGAAGAACAAATTGACACTACAATAACAGAAATCACAAAGGGCTTATCCTGGTCTTTTCGTCATGCAAAAATGATCCTGCTTTGTGTCCTGATCCTGTTTGCCGGAAGTATTTTGCTGATCCCTACCGGTTTTATAGGAGTTGAATTTACAAAATTGGGGGACCGTTCTGAGTTTATTATGGAACTTGAGCTTGATCCTAATTCCACTCTGCAGGAATCGGATAAGGTGTCAAAACGTGTTGAAGCTATCCTCCGAAGCTATAAAGATGTGGAAACGGTATATACAAACGTAGGGTTGACGAGCAGCGGCCGGATAATCTCAAATTCACAATACCTGTCAGAGGTATATGTGAGGCTTATTCCCAAACATGACCGGAGTTATAAAACATCGGAATTCTCCCGTCACATAAAATCTGTGCTGATGAAAGAAATTCCGGGGTTAAAAGTCCGTCCTGTTGAAATAAATCTGATTGGATTAAGAGACGATGATGCTGTTCAGCTGACCCTTACAGGCAGCGATCCTGATACTCTTCTTAAAGCTGCCAAAAAGGTTTATTCAGGGCTTGAAACAATTCCTGGAGCAATTGAGCTGCAAAGCAATATTGATGAAGGCAAACGGATTATTTCCGTATTGCCCAACCGTGCAGCCATGGAATTATTAGACGTCGATGTTATGCAGGCCGGATTAACCTTACGAACCGCTATTAACGGGATGGAAGATTTCCAGTTCAAAAATGAGGATAAGGATTTCCCAATCCAGATCATTCTGAATAAAACTTACCGGAATTCAGTCAGCGATATCAGGAATCTGACAGTACTAAGCGGTACGGGTGCAAGTGTTCCATTCAGTGAATTTTCCGAAATCAAAGAATCATATGTAAGCAGCAGTATTGAACGAATAAACCGTGCTCCTTCGATTACAATAAAATCACAGGTTATAGGCCGGCCGGCCGGCACTGTAAGCTCCAACTTACAGGCAAAAATTGAAGCACTTAACCTGGCTCCGGATATTAAAATCATCTGGGGAGGGGCAACCAAACGCACAATCGACGGCCTGTTGTCATTAATAATTGCATTCGCTATCTCAGTCCTGCTTATATATCTTGTCCTTGTAGCTCTGTATAATTCCTTTTCATATCCCCTGGTTGTACTACTGGCAATTCCACTTGCGGTTATCGGAGCCTTTCTCACTCTCGCAATAAATATAGAAGCCTTAAGCGTTTTTACCATACTTGGCCTTATTATACTTGTAGGGTTGATTGGAAAAAATTCTATCCTCGTAGTTGATTTTGCAAATAAATTGCAGCTGCAATCACTGTCTGCCAGAGAAGCAGTCATCGAATCGGTAAGACTTCGTTTCAGGCCGGTTATCATGACCTCACTGGCAATGATTATCGGTTTGTTGCCAATAGCTGTTTCAAAAGGAGCCGGTGCAGAATGGAAAAACGGTATGGCCTGGGCGCTGATAGGAGGTCTTTCAAGTTCATTACTACTTACATTTATAGTGATCCCAATAATTTATCTGGGTGTCCATAAAGTCTTCAGAAAACGGAAAATCAATTTGGAATAGCTTTATATTATTGACAAATATCTAAAACCAGTATGCTGTTAATTCAATTATTTGGCCTTTCAGGAGCCGGGAAAACGACTCTTGCCCAGGCCGTAAAAGGCGAACTTCTAAACAAAAACCTGAAAGTTGAAATTATCGATGGTGATGAATACCGGAAAGTTATTTGCAAGGATTTATCTTTTTCGAAAGATGACAGGATGGAAAATATAAGAAGATTAGGATTTATAGGAAACATTCTGGCGCGTAACGGAGTTATCGCAATACTGTCTGCAATAAATCCCTATGACGCTGTAAGGGAAGAATTAAAAAGTAAATACAAGAATGTGTATACTGTCTGGCTGGAATGTCCGATAGACGAGCTTATAAAACGCGATACCAAGGGTCTTTATCACAGGGCATTATTACCCGTGAATGATCCTGATAAAATTAATAATCTGACAGGGATAAATGATACTTTTGAGATACCGGTTAATCCTGACCTGGTTATTAATACAAGTGAAAGCGACCTCAATGAAGCAAAAAATAAATTGCTGAATTTTATATTCGGGAAAATAGGTCAACCGGTTCAGACAGATCAGTACACAGAAAGACCTGTGTAAATATAGATCATATAGAAAAACAAGGCCTTTTATGAGTCTGACAAATCAAAGACAATATTTAGGTTTAGCTATTTCATGAAATACATAGTTTTTATTTTCATTGCTTTCTGGAGTCAGAATTTATATTCTCAAAAATATGACCTGACCATTACAATCAGCGGCTTGAAAAGCTCTGAGGGAGGAATCCAGATAGGGCTATATAATGACAAGGAATCTTTTCCTCTTGTCGACAAACAATACAAGCTGTTTTATTTTGATGCAAAGGGATTTTCAGGAGCTTATACAATCAAAGATTTGCCTGGAGGAGAATATGCTGTTGCCATCTTTCATGATAGAAATGCTGATAAAATCTGCAATACAAATTTTTTAGGAATCCCGAAGGAAGCCTATGGATTTTCAAAAAATATTAAACCCCGACTTTCTGCTCCAACATTTAATGACTGCAAAGTAGATTTAAAATTTAACATGTCAATAGATATCAAACTAATTGAAAAATAATAGAATATGGGCTCACATGATAGACGATTTAAATTTCCGGTATCCGTCCTGATAGGAAGCAAACCTGCAAACATACTACAGGTAATTAAGGGTTACCGGATTGATTTACAATACTATCCCAAATTTCTATTATCACTGTTCATCTCTGTTGTTTTTGAATTAATGATCCTTTGGGAACGGTTAATCTATAAAAAGAAATTTAAAAATTACAGGTCAGGTGAGCCTCCTGTTTTTGTAGTCGGATTCTGGAGAAGCGGTACTACTTTATTGCATAACCTTTTATGCCAGGATCCGCGTGCAGGATATGTTACAACTTTTCAGGCTGTTTTCCCTAACCTCGTCCTTACCCGTTATAAATGGCTGAAAAGAATTGCAAATTGGGCATTACCAAAGAAAAGGCCTTTCGATTCTTATCCAATGGATATGGATTTCCCTCAGGAAGAAGAGTTTGGCTTGATGAGCCTGCAGCCAAACAGCTTTTATAAATTATTCTATTTCCCAAAGGATTTTAATGATATCTATGAAAAGGAGTTGCATTTTGAACGGTTAGACGTTTCAAAAAGGAAACAATGGGAAAAAGAATACTTAAGGCTCATTGACAATGCCATGATCAACACCGGAGGGGAACGGTACTTGTCAAAAAATCCATGTAATATATTCAGAATCAAGACCCTGACAAAGCTTTTCCCTGATGCGCGCTTTATTTTTATTTACAGGAACCCATATACTGTCGTTGAGTCCCTGTGCCGGTTTGTGAATGCAGTTCTTCCGGGATCTGAACTTCAGCATTATGAGGGCGGACTTCCAAGGGAGTATTTTGCCAGATTATACAAGGATTCAATTGATGAATACATGTCAGTAAAAAAGAGTATAAACCCTGCAAACCTGGTGGAGATAAAGTATGAAGAATTCATAAAACAGCCTGTCGCAGCCCTCCGTGATATGTACGAAAGACTTAACCTGTCAGGGATTGAACAGGCCCAACCCCGGATGGAGGCTTATATTGAAAATAACCATCCCGATACCCGGAAACCCTATCAGATTGCACCGGAAACTTATCGGCTCGTCAATGAATATGCCGGAGATATTGTGAGTAACCTGGGTTATCAGATCGTTGAATATCCTCAATAAAATTATTGTGCTGATTAATTACAAGGCAGACTATGGGATTATTCTGCCCTAATTCGATTAAACTTTTTAACTTAACCGTTCAATTTAATTTTAGAAGGTATGATAGATATGTGGTTTGAAATATTCACGGGCAATGCGAGGAAACTGAAAATCCTCCTGCTGGTTTTATTTATTGTAGTCGTTACCGGATGTTCAAATAAGAAGGATGGATACAGACAAGGAGTTAAACCTGAGGTCTCAATATCCGGAGTTAATACTCAGACGGTTGGGAAGTATGAAAAATTTGAGGTGACAGCGGACTTCAAAAATGTGGAATTTGATAACCCATATGATCCTGCTGATGTCGATCTGTATGCTGTGTTTATTTCTCCTTCAGGGGAAAATATCAAGATCAACGGGTTTTTCGATGATTACAGGGGTGCCGGTAAATGGAAGATCCGCTTTTCACCGGGAGAGACAGGCGAGTATAAATTCCGGATTTTTGTAAAAGACGGAACCGGAACCGGAGAATCAAAGGAGTCTGCTTTTACTTCAATTGAATCCGAACATCATGGCTGGATTAAAGCCTTCTGTAAAAAATCCGCATTATTTTGCCCATGATGACGGGACTTCCTATTATGCTGTCGGAGTTTATTCCCCATGGGGAAACAGCAGGGAAAGATTTCAAAACATATGCAGATAATAATGCAAATCTGCTTGGCAATCTGGGATATCAGTTACGGTGGTTTTGTAAATAGCACGGGTATCATCGAAAATGAACCCGGACGTTATAATCAGGAAAAACTCGGAAGGATTGACTCAATGCTCACAATCCTTGAAAAGGACAATATAAAGTTAATGTTCGCCATCTGGCCGCACGATCTGTTTTCCAAAACTGTCTGGGCTGCACAGTGGGAGCAGAATCCATACAGTAAACTCACCGATGTTGAAAATGTCTATAGCGATACTTTAGTATGGAAATACCAGAAAATGAAATACCGATACATGATTGCCCGCTTCGCACATAGCCGCAGCTGGGGGATCTGGGAACTTATAAACGAAATGGATGGAACTGACGGCTGGGCAAAAGGTCATCACCAGGAGGCTTATGCCTGGGTTGAAAAATGTGTCAGCTATTTTGCTGAAAACGATCCCTATCATCATCCTGTAACTGCATCTTTCAGTGGTGGTTTTGAGCAAGTACCACGAAGAGCTTTATAAGATTGACTGCAATTCCGAACATTCATCTCTATCCTGCACAGGGATGGAAACTGAAATATCCTGAAGATACCCTGAGAAGCGATATGTATAATTTTGCCTGGGCTTCCAGACGCTTCTGGGATAATTTTGAGAAACCGGCCATTTTTGGTGAAGCCGGGGCTGACCTTACCTACTATAAACCTGATACAAAGATATATCACATCTCCTATCATAACCAGATCTGGGCATCTCTTACAAATGGTCTTGCAGGGGTTCCTGTCTGGTGGGATTTTACTGTACTGAATGCACAGGACTGGCAGCAGCTCAAAATCCTGGCAGCCTTTGTTTCAGATATTGATTTTGCCAACCTTCCGTACAAACCTGCTGAGGCAACTGGTGAAGGTTCAGACATTTTTCTTCTGGATGCAGGTGACAAAGCTTTCGGCTGGGTCAGAACATATTTAAAATCCCGATATCAGCAAAACAAAATTTTCACTCGTAAAACCTGATAACGGGAATTATACTGTCACATGGTTTGATACATGGACAGGCAACACGGTAAAATCAGAAAAAGTTAAATCCGGGAATGGAAAACTGGTGCTGATTGTTCCGGAACTGGTACCACGGAACTGTGATATTGCATTTAAAATCACGAAAATTTAATTTTCTGTAAATCAATAAAATAATTTACTGCCGTGGCTGATTCAAACCGTATCAATTCAATCGACATCCTGAGAGGATTCACCCTTATTCTCATGCTCTTTGTAAATGATCTTCATATGCCGGGAGTGCCGGCCTGGCTTGGACACAGAGCCGCCGATTTTGATGGGATGGGGCTTGCCGACTGGGTATTCCCCGGATTCCTCTTCATGGTCGGGATGGCAATCCCGTTTGCAATTGGAAACAGGATATCAAAAGGAGATACAAACAATGTCACTTTTGAAACATATACTTATAAGAACAATAAGCCTTCTTATAATAGGTGTTCTCATGGCCAATTCAAGAAATGTAAATGGTGAATTTACAGGTATAAGCAAGAGCCTGTGGTCACTGATAATGTATTCAGGAGTCTTTCTTATATGGAATAACTATAACGATTACTGATAAAAATCGCATCCTTGTTACCTCCTCAGAATTGCAGGAATAGCAATGATCATTCCTATGGTATATATTTTCAGATCCGGGATAACTGAAATTCACACCTTCTCATTCAGATCATGGGGCATTCTTGGAACAATAGGATGGGGTTATCTTGTGGCAGCACTTGTATACATGGGAGTCCGCGATAATCTTGTTAAAAACTGCCGCAGCCCTTCTGTTCTTCCTGATGATGAATATATTATCAAAACTTCATCTGCTTGATTTTCTGAATCCTGTAAAACCGGTATTTGGGTGTCATAATAAATGGCAATGCCCCATTTATTGTACTTTCAGGAATGTTTATAACCCTTATCCTTAAAAAGTTTGCAAAAGAGAATGCCCAAAAAACAGCTCTTATAATTGCATCAATCGGGATAATGAGCATTCTGGCCGGTTTCGTTCTGCGGAACTGGTTCATAATCTCAAAAATTCAGTCTACCCCAAGCTGGGGATTGATCTGTAATGGAATAACCATGATGTTATTTGCTCTGCTTTTCTGGATTATCGATATCAAGAAAACATATCAAATGGGGACTCTTTTTAAAGCCTGCCGGAGCAAACTCCCTTACTGTCTACCTTGTTCCGGATATGTTCTATTATATAATCTGGCAATTCAGCCTGCCACTGCTTTTTTATAAGGAGTCAGATCTCGCCTCTTGTCGTAATAGCCGGTTCAATTGTCTGGGCCCTTGTAATGGGAGCAGCTCTGCCTGTTCTGCTTGAAAGACTGAACTTCAGACTGAAATTGTAAAAACAAAAATTTATTGATTAAAATATGTCAGAAAATAACCGCATCTATTCAATAGACATAATGCGAGGGCTCACTCTTGTATTGATGCTATTCGTAAACGATCTGTATATGCCCGGGGTGCCGTCATGGCTCGGTCACATGAAAGCTGATTTCGACGGCATGGGACTGGCCGACTGGGTCTTTCCCGGATTTCTTTTTATGGTTGGAATGGCAATCCCTTTTTCGATCGGTAACAGGATAGCAAAAGGAGAAGATAATTATTCACTTGATCAGACATATCGTAATAAGGTCAGTAAGCCTTATAATAATAGGAGTACTTTCGCTTAATTCAGGACGGGTAAATGCTGAATTTACAGGTATGAGCGAAAACCTCTGGTCAATCCTGATGCTTATCGGTGTCTTTCTGATCTGGAACAAATATGCCGAAACTGACAGGAACTTCTTCACAATAGCCGGTCTGCGGCTGGCAGGTGTTGCACTGCTGGTGTTCCTTGTTTTCAGATTCAAGTCGGGTCAGATGGTAAATAACGGCTCACTGATAACCGGCTGGTGGGGTATTTTAGGCCTTATAGGCTGGGGTTACCTGGTTTCAGCGCTCCTCTATCTTGCTGTACGCGACAATATCCTGAGTACAATTATCGCATTGCTCTTCTTCCTTGGCGCTTAATATCCTGTCAAAACTTGACCTGCTTGATTCCCTGAACAGCGTGAAACCAATTCTCGGTGTAATAATTGAAGGCAATGTGCCATTCATTGTGATCTCAGGATTGCTCACAACCCTTATCCTGAAAAAATTGTCAGCCGACTACAGGAAAACAATTCTTACAATTGCAGCCCTTGGCGATCTTCTGCATTATTGCCGGATTTATACTGAGAAAATGGTTCATAATTTCAAAGATACAGGCAACTCCAAGCTGGGGATTTATCTGCAACGGAATAAGCATGATTCTGTTTGCACTGCTTTACTGGATCATCGATATCAGAAAGAAGATCAGAGTGGACCTTCTTCTTAAAACCGGCCGGTGAGAATTCGCTCACAACCTACCTGGCTCCGGATATTATTTATTATATCATTTTCAGCACTAAGCATTCCGATTCTCTTCTATAAGGAATCAGGTATCCCATTGGTAGTTATTGCAGGATCAATTGTATGGGCTTTGCTGATGGTAGGACTGACGGCTTTGCTTGTGAGGTTTGGTATTAAGCTGAAGTTGTAGACTTCAAGCAACTCGTGTAGCCTCACCCGACCCCTTATGTACGCCTCTCTCCCGCCCGCTTTGACCAGGGAAGGGCTCACGAGCCTGATGCGCTCTACCGTCCACCTTCATCCTACGGGAGAAGGAGGCCGGGTCGCGACCTGTCCCTGCAAAATCCCGGTCAGACGGAATGGAAATGAATGGAGGGCTACTTCTCCCTGCTCATCGAATACGGAAAAGTCTTCGGATCAGTGCCTCTCTCTGTGTTTGGTTCGGGACTCATATTGTAAATAAGTGTTCCGCCACGGAGGAGATCAGTATGTTTTATGAAATTGTTTGTTATCACCTTCCCGTTAAATTTTATGCTGCTTACATAAATGTTCTCCTTGCTGTTCTTCTGAGCCCTTATAACAAGCTTTTTCCCATTTTCAAATTTCAGTGAAACCCTGTCGAACAAAGGCGAACCAAAGACATATTCACCGGCTCCCGGAGTAACAGGATAAAAGCCCATTGCTGAAAATACATACCACGCCGAAGTCTGTCCATTATCCTCATCACCGCAATATCCGTCGGGTGTATAATTGTAAAGCTTATCAAGAACTTCCCTGACATGGAACTGTGTTTTCCATGGCTGACCCGCATAATCGTAAAGGTAGATCATATGCTGAATAGGCTGATTGCCATGAGCATAGTTACCCATATTCATAATCTGCATCTCGCGGATCTCATGGATCACCTGACCGTAATAGGAAGCATCAAAAACCGGAGGAACAAGAAAAACAGAATCAAGCTTGGCAATGAAATTTTCCTTTCCTCCCATCAGGTTAACAAGACCCTCAATATCCTGAAAAACACTCCAGGTATAATGCCAGCTGTTACCCTCGGTAAAGGCATCACCCCATTTATAAGGACTGAAAGGTGACTGGAATGTTCCGTCGAGATTCCGGCCGCGCATCAGTTTTCGTCCTTCATCAAAAACATTTTTATAGTTCATTGCCCTTGCAGCATAGAGATCGATCTCCTCCTTTGGTTTACCGAGAGCCTTGGCAAGCTGCCAGATACAGAAATCGGCATAAGCATATTCAAGTGTACGGGCAGCATTCTCGTTGATGCCAACATTATAGGGAACATAACCAAGCTCATTGTAAAATTCAGCTCCAAGCCTTCCGACTGACTGCTCCGGACCAACCCCCTTTGTATTCTTTATTATTGCCTGATAGAGAGTCTCGATGTCATACCCCCTGATACCCTTTGTATATGAATCAGCTATAAGAGATGCTGAATTTGAACCTATCATGCAGTTGCGATGGCCGGGACTCGCCCATTCAGGAAGCCATCCGCTCTCCTTGTATGTATTTGCCAGACCCTCCATTATCCTGCTGTTTACATCAGGATACATCAGGGTGAAGAACGGGAAAAGAGCCCTGAAGGTATCCCAGAATCCATTATCGGTGTACATGTAACCTGGCAGTACTTCTCCGTTGTATGGACTGTAATGAACAATCTCATTCTTCTCATTTATCTCTGAAAACTGCCTTGGAAACAGAATCATCCTGTAGAGACAGGAATAAAAAGTTCGTTGCTGGTCAGAGGTTCCTCCTTCAATCTCAATCCTGTTCAGCTGTGTGTTCCATGCTTCCTTTCCCTCCTTCCTGATAGTCTCAAAATCCTTTATCGCCAAGCTCGCGGGTAAGATTTAATAATGCCTGTTCTGTACTTATAAAGGATGAAGCAACTCTCACAGTTACCTTCTCACCTCTTCCTGGTTTTAAAACCGAGAACAGCTCCTGCATGATCACCTTCAGACTCAAGGTCATTCAGATCAAGTGTATCACCATGCCAGGTGGATGAAGCAGCAAAATCCTTGTCAAAAACTGCAACGAAATAGTTATGGAAATTATCAGGTACTCCCCCGCTGTTATTACGGCAATAGCCAATGACTTTTCTTTCAGCAGGGATTATTTTTACCATGGATCCTTTGTTAAAGCCATCCAGAAGAATAGATGAAGAATCACTTTCAGGGAAAGTAAAACGGAAAATAGCTGCTCTTTCAGTTGGCGCCAGTTCGGCGGTAACATCATAATCAGCAAGATAAACACTGTAGTAATATGGCTTTACAATCTCGGCCTTATGAGAGAACCATGATGCCCTTTCAGTCTCGTCAATCTTTATGCGGCCTGTCATTGGCATTAATGAGAATGCGGCATAATCATTTATCCATGGGCTGGGCTGATGGGTCTGCTTTATGCCCATTATCTTAAAATCACGGTATGTATATGCCCATCCGTCACCCATTTTCCGGGTCTGAGGTGTCCAGAAATTCATCCCCCACGGCAGTGCTATTGCAGGATAAGTATTCCCGTTTGACAATCTGAATTCAGAATCGGTTCCCATCAGAGGATTGACCAGATCAGCAGCGTTCTTCACTTCTTTCTTCCTGAAACAATCCTGAACAAATGCGAAGAGGATCACAATCAACGCCGCTACAATACCTGCGTAAAATCTCTTTCCTCGATGTGTCGGATGTAAATCTTTTCTCACCCCGTTCCTTTGTGTCTTCCAAATTCATCTGGACTTATACTTTATATAATCTGTTTCCAATAATCACTTAAAATTCTTCTATCTCCGGTTTTGGATTTCCGTTTTCATCAAATACATAGAGAATATAATCCTTTGTCGGATCCGGATGCGGAATAATCTTCCCGGGATTTCCAATAACCATAGAATTGTCAGGCACATCAAAATTCACAAAGGAATTCGGAGCTATCAATACATTGTTTCCTATCTTCACATTTCCGACTACCACACCATGGGCCCCAATCCAGACATTATCACCTATATCCGGACAGCCTCTTAATTTGCCCCTGTTAGCCTGCCCTATGGTGACTCCCATCATAATAGTGAAGTTCTTGCCTATTTTTGTAGAACAATTGATCCCAAGAGGACCGAAATGGCCAATGAAAAGACCCGGGCCAATATCAGTCCCAGGGAAGATTTGAAAACCATATTTATATTGATAATGCATTATAAGCCAGGTATATACCTTTTTCTTTATTGAACGACCCTTGCATTTCGAAATTTCCCGGAAAAGATAAGTATATCTGAATCCAGGCTGTGATAATCCCTTCCAGAATCCCTTCCGTCCGGTAAGTCCATGGTAGCGGTAAAGATCTGCTTTTAAAACATCGTCCATTACCTTGAATATTTATAGCACAATATAATAAAATATACTCTGAATTTTCAGAAGGAATTAGAAATTTATTGTACATTCCTGCCAGATGATCCTCTTTTTTTCATTCAACTGCTAACCAGCATTCTTTCAATTTCCCGAAAAACGATTTCCGGAGTAAGCCAGTTCATACATGCAAAATCGCCCCTCTCACATTCCCCTTTTCCGTAAATGGTGCAGGGACGGCACGTCAGCTCGTCAACCGGGATCCTGATTGAATATTCATCAGGCTGCATCCATGCTCCGAAACCGGAAACGGGATCTGTTCCTCCCCATATCGAGATAACCTTAATTCCCGTAGAGCTGCCATATGCATATTCGAGGAGTCCATAGCTATCATCAGATCCAGCCGGCTCATCAGAGCAAGTTCTTCATCGAGATTAAGCAATCCGTTTGTATTGACAGATCCCTCTATCCTTGTCTGAAAAGCTGAAAGCATCTCTTTTTCCTCATTTCCTCCAAAAAGAAAAAATCGTGCCTGATACTTGTCCGAAATCATTTTAAGCAGGCTGATCATATACTCTTCAGGCCATATTTTAAGTTTATGCCTGGCGAAGGGAGCTACTCCTATCTTCAAACCTTCCTGTTTACCAGTAATTGATTCGATTTTCAGAAGGGCTTCGGGTGAAGGAATGATCCAGGGTCCTTTTGTAAATGTCACAGGAAATCCCGCCTTATGCAAACACTTCACTGTATCTCTCAACTGAATGTTTCAGTTTTATTTTATTCTTTCCGGAGATAACTGCCCTCTTCTCACCTCTTCCCTTATCAATGACAAAGGAGGGTACTCCGGTCAGTCTGAAAAGAAACCGAAGGACTTTGGATCTGAGGACATCATGGAGATCAATGACCTTATCGAATCTGCCGGAGCGGCGAAGATCGATGAAAAGCCGTATTAATCCGGAAAATCCTTTATGCCTTTTCTTCAGGTCAGTAAAAAAGAGGGTAAGTCCGTCAAACGAATAGAAGAAAGGCCTGAACAGAGGCCTTGTAAGCAGTACCAGTTCAGCATCAGGGTATTGTTGTCTTACCGCTCTTAATACAGGAGTGGTAAGGGCGACATCACCCATAGCAGAGGTTCTGATTACAAGTAGACGCATCTCAGTATTTCCCGTATGATTTTTCCTCGATCAGTCCTGATGAGGTCTTTATGTTTATTTCGCTCTTGATCTCTGACCTTTTATCGTTTTTAAAATAAACAGCACGGGCGGTTGAAATAAATTCCTCTCCAAATGCTTTCTTTCTTTCAAGATCGCGGATCAGGTCTTCGATGTCCCATAATTCACAATTCACATCATACAAAGCTTTATACAACGGATCGTTTGTTGAAAGGATCGAAGATGAAACAGTGATCAGTTCATCATACTCCTTCTGAAGGTTAACAAGCTTGGCTTTATCCGTTATCCGTTCAAGCTTTATCTGGATAATAGTCAGCTTATCTATTATTTCGCCGTTTGATACTTCTATTTTCATGTCAACATTTTAACAGATCAAAAATAGCGACTTTTTCATAATAAGTGTACACCAACCTGAAGTCCATTAACACACCCTTTATCCCTTTTGTACTCTCTCGAATTCGCCCCCAGTTATTTCCGTTTCTACCCACGAACTCACCCCCTTTTATCCCCCTCTCTGCGTCAGCAGGGGGGCAGGGGGCATAGCCGTCAACCTAAGGATTGAATTGTAAAAAGAGGCTGGATACATTTTTCCCTGTGAGTTTTAACCCCTCCCTGCCCTCCCCTTAAAAAAATAAGGGGAGGGTAAGAGCTAACAATCTGGTAGTAACGTCTTTTGCCCCTTCCCTTAGTCCTTAAGAGGGCCGAGCGTTAAAAATTGCCTGGCAGGCAATTTTAGCGAAGGAGCCAGCTTGTGCCGAAGGGGTTAGGGGAAGGGTTTGTAACTTATTTAAAGGAGCTAGGGAATGGGTTTGTAGAGTAATAAATATACATGGATCAAGAATTAACTTATTCCGGAATTCTTCAAGGTTAATAAATATGCCCACTGTCGCCCTCTCTACTAATGCAAAGAGGGGCAAAAGAAAATTGACGTATGGTACCTCCCCCTCTTTGCGAGAGCAGAGAGGGGGATAAGGGGGTGAGTTCGTGTGGGTTAAGAGGGGGCATGGAGCATAGCAGGGGAAAATGTATCAAGTATGCTTTTTACAAATCATGTCTTAGGTTGACGGCCTTTACATTTACTCCCTCTTATTAACAAATATTATTAACTAGAGAATCGTATGTTGTTGATTTTCTTTTCTTTTTGCTTCTTTTTCTTTTCTTTGTTAATTGTTGTTAATATGTTCATAAAGAAAGAATGGGGTGAACTTTGTTGACGGCCAGGCTCACATTCCTAACCATAGTATAAGTCCCCATTCTTTCAAATTATGGTTGTAAGAACCATTTAGAATTATAGACTCTCAGGTCTTTGAAAGGTTTTAGTTTAAACAACTTAAAATTAAGAAAATGAAGCTTAAAAAGGAAATTATTGGTATTGATGTTTCAAAACTTACCTTGGATGTATTCATTCTCAGTTTAAAACATCATTTTGTTGTGTCTAATAATCCATTAGGGTTCTCAAAATTATTGCAAGTAATATGGAAGAGATTACCCAATAATAAAAAGGAAAATCTCTTTTTTTGTTTTGAGGATACAGGAAAATATTCATTACCTCTTTGTATCTTTTTAAGTGGAGAAGGACTCAACTTTGCAATGGTTGCAGCTCTTGATATTAAAAGATCAATGGGACTGGTCCGAGGTAAAAGCGATAAGAAGGATGCCAGTGTTATTGCATTGTATGCCTGGCGGAAAAGAGATGAGATTAAACCCACCATCTTCCCCGCCGGATCTATTGTGCGGATCAAACAACTGCTATCATTAAGAAACAAACTTGTAAAACACAAAAAAGCATATCAAACAGGAATGGATGATATCCAGGATTATTTTAAAACTGGAGATTCCATATTTTATTTAGAAGTAAATAAACGAGTTGTAAAATTACTTAACGCAGAGATCGCAAGCATAGAAAAAGAAATTGAGACCATTATCAAGTCCGATCCTCAAATTCAGAAAAATTATAAAATCCTTAAAACGGTGCCTGGTATTGGCAAAATTATAGCCTTCTATTTGATTGCTTATACTCATAATTTTACAAAGTTTGAAGATGCCCGAAAATTCTGTTGTTATTGTGGTATTGCTCCATTTGAAAACTCATCCGGGACTTCTTTGAAAGGTCGAACAAAAGTGAATCCTTTAGCTAACAAAATGATAAAAGCTCTCTTGAATATGGGAGCATTGTCAACTATTAAACATTATCCAGAGTTTAAATCTTATTATAAACAAAGAATAGAAAAAGGATATAATAAAATGAGCACAATAAATATTATCCGGAATAAAATTGTGTTCCGAGCTTTTTCGGTAGTAAAGAGAGGTTCCGCATATGTAGACCTGCATAAATTTGCAGCATAAAAAATGTGACATAATATTTGGTTATGTCTTAGAATACTATGGGGCAGGGAGGTGAGTTCGTGTGAATTAGTGCGGGCAGGGGGGTGAGTTCGTGTGAATTAGTGCGGACAGGGAGTGAGTTTGCATGAATTACTCAGTACGGATCCACATCTATCGCGATCTTAAGCGATGATGCTCCTTTTTCCTTTTCAAGCCTGTCAATAGCCTCAATTATCAGCTGTTTTGCTTTCACAGGAGGCTTCTCCCTTTCAATCTTTATAAGAATTGTTTTAATATACCAGAGCTGGACCTGGGCAATAAGCGGAAATTCCGGACCCAGTACCCGTTTCCCGAAGACTATTTTCAGATCATTGCCAAGGATCTCTGAAAAATGGTTCAGAAGAGACTTATCCTTATGCTTAAGGTTTATTCTTACCAACCTGCAGAAGGGTGGATAGTTGAATGTCTTCCTCTCCTCAGACTGCATCCTGAACATCCCCCGGTAATCGTGCCGGAGAACCAGTCTGATGATCCTGTTTGCCGGATCGGAGGTCTGAATCACTACCTTACCCTCCTTCTGCCTGTCTTCCCGCTCTCCCGCTTACCTGCTCTATAAGCTGGTAACTCCTCTCATGAGCCCTGAAATCAGGAAAGTTCAGCATGTTATCGGCATTCAGGATCCCAACAACTGTAAGATTTTCAAAATCCAGACCTTTTGAAATCATCTGTGTGCCAATGAGGATATCTATCCTCCTCTCCTCGAAAGCCTTTATTATTGTGTTGAAAGAGTTCTTCCCCCTTGTGGAATCCTGATCCATTCTTGCCACCCGGGCATCAGGAAATACAATCTTTATCTCATCTTCTATCTTCTCTGTACCGAAACCTCTTGTAACAAGTCCGGTCGAATGACAATTGCCGCATTTATCCGGCACCACGGTCGAGTAACCGCAATAGTGGCATACAAGTTTGCGTATACCCTTATGATAAGTCAGATTAACTGCACATTGTACACAAACCGGAATCCAGCCGCAATCAGAGCATTCAATATATGGTGAAAATCCCCTCCTGTTCTGGAATAGAATGATCTGTTCATCTTTCCCAAGAGCATCATCCATTGCCTCGAGCAACTCAGGTGTAAAATGCGATACCATCAGCTTTTTCCTGTATGCTTCCCTTGTGTTTGCCACAACAATTCCCGGCAGCTTAATGAACCCGAACCTCTCATTCAATTCCACGAGTCCGTATTTCCCGCTCACTGCATTGTTATAACTTTCCACTGACGGAGATGCAGAACCCAGAAGAGTCTTTGCCGAATGAAAGGAGGCAAGCATTACAGCCGAATCGCGGGCATGATATCTTGGTGCCGGATCATGCTGCTTATATGATCCGTCATGCTCCTCATCAACAATAATCAGTCCCAGATTACTGAAAGGCAAGAAACAATGACGAACGGACACCGAGAACAAGCCTGTATCCGTTTTGAGGATCTTTTTCAGCAACCTTTTTCCAGATTTCAACCTTTTCTGCATCACTGAAACGTGAATGATAAACGCCGGTCACCTCTCCAAAATGCTTTTTGAGCCTCAATATGATCTGTGTTGTTAAAGCTATTTCAGGCAGCATATATAAAACCTGCTTCCCAATTTTTAGCTGTTCCTCAATAAGCCGGATATAGATCTCGGTTTTCCCGCTTGATGTCACGCCATGCAAAAGCACAATATCCTTCTCCCTGAAAATGGTCTTTTATTGAATTGAATGCTGCCGACTGTGCATCACTGAGCTGTTTTACAGGTTCCATGAAACTGTCTGACTGGTGTCAGCCTGGTGACCTCGGAAGATATTGCTTCCAGAATTCCTTTTCTGATAAGTGTTTCAACAATAGACATGGGTTGATTTTGCTGAAGACAAAAGCAACTGTTTGCTGACCGGTTTGACGGGTACACCTGCTGTGTAACCTGTCAGACTGATATAGGCAGCCAGAAGCTCCTGCTGCCGGGGAGCTTTAGCCAGTTTATCAAGTATTTCATTCAGTTCCTCATCAGAAAATTCCCTGGCCAGTCCGATATAGGTCTCCACTTTAGGACGATAGCTTTCAAGGCTTGTCTCGGATGGCAGAGCTGCCTTCATCACCTCACCTTCACTGCATAAATAGTACTCTGATATCCACAGCCAGAGCCTGAGCTGATTCTCATTTATTGCAGGGACCAGATCAGGAACTTCAATTATGCTTCTGAGGTTTCTGACATCAGGTTCCCTGTCGTGGGTGGTTATAACTATACCAGAATAGAGATTTCTGTTTCCAAACGGAACGGTGACCCTCACACCAGGTTTTATTTTATCAAGCAGGTTCTCAGGGATCCGGTAGGTGAATCTGTCCCCGAACTGCGATGGGTAAAATAATGTCTGCAAACCTGTTATCTGTCATCTGTAGGTAAATAAGCCACCGTACAATGTACCGGTAAAAAAGCAGAATATCTTATCAAATATTGTTAATGGGGCGGATTGGATGTAACAAACCCTGACATGACAGACAGGAGATGTTCTTTTCTTATGGGCTTTATAAGACATGCATCACAACCGGCTTCCAGGATAATATCCTTATCATCCTCAAAGATAAAAGCCGTCTGGGCAATGATAGGAATGTTTTTCCTTATTTTCCTGATCTCCTTTGTTGCTTCAATACCATTCATTTCAGGCATCTGCATATCAAGAAGAACAACATCAATATCAGGGATGGCTTTAATCAGTTCAATAGCCTCAAAACCCGAACGGGCAGTAATAACTGATACTCCTGTATCAATAAGGATCCTGTTCAGGTAAATAAGTACATCCTTATTATCATCAACAAGAAGACATTTCTTGTAACTCCAGTCTATCGGCTTCTGAATATGTTCGTTAATAACCGGAATAACCCTGTTCTTCTGACTGCCGGCAGGTCTGTAGGGAATTGAGAAGCTGAATTCAGACCCTATGCCTTTCTCCGACTGGACATATATTCTGCCACCCATCCTTTCAACAACCTCCTTGGCAAGAGTTAAGCCGATGCCAAGGCCTTCAAACGGACGGTGATGTCCATCAACCTCCTGTCTGAATTCTTCAAAGATCCGTCCGAGATTCTCCTTGTTAATACCAATACCGGTATCCTTTATTTTGAATACAATCTTATCACTTTCCCTCATATATGAGAATTCTATAGATCCATCGAGGGTAAACTTAACTGCATTATCCATCAGATGGTTAAGAACTCTCTTAAGCCAGATCCTGTCGGTGAAGATAAGATCGCCGCTGTCAGCAAATTTATTGCTTACATTAAGGATTATCGGTTTTTCATTCCGCTTGATCACCTGTCTTGCATCCTCAATGATCTCATTTACAATGCTGCTAAGAGAGGTCTCCTCATATGATATCTCAATCTGGGAACTTTCAAGACGCGACAGATCAATAATATCACCTATTATCTGCAGCAGTTTTTCACTGTTATAATTAATGTGTTCAATATAATCCTCCCTGACCTCCTGGGTAAGATTGTTTGCAAGCAGAAGGTTTGCAAATCCAACCACACTGTTCAAGGGCGTCCTGATCTCATGTGAGATATTTGCAAGAAAACTTGACTTGAGCCGGCTGCTTGCCTCAGATTCAATATTTGCCTTGATGAGAGCTTCATGTGTCTGTTTGAGCTTTGTAATATCGCGCGATATTGTAAGGGATCCAAGTACATCGCCATTATCATCCCTTACAGTAACTGACCTGGTTGAGAGATTTACATAATGCCCATCCTTATGCCTTAACCTCAGTTCACTTTCAAAAAACCCCGTATTTAATAATGTCTGTACCCTTCTTGGCTGATAGTCCTGGTCTTCAGTATGAATAAATCCGTGGGGATCAATTGTGTCATATTCATCCCTCTCATACCCTATCAATGAATAAAAAGCTGAGTTTGCGAATTTCAGATTCCAGTCCTTGTCAAAGAATGATATGCCATCATCAGCTGATTGCACAACCATCCGGTAGAATTTGTCTGATTCATAATACTCTTTTGTAATCAGCTCCTTCTGGACTTCAAGCTCACCGTTAATTCTCTGAAGGTCATTATTAATGTCGAGGATCTGCTTATTTCTTTCCTTTAGTTCCCTGTTGACCCTTTTAAGTCTTACTGAAAAGAAAATAATTACAAGACAAATTATAAGAAGAGTGCCAAGAAGTGTAAGAACCATGTTCATAAATGAACTTGCAAGAACCACTGTTGCACCTGAACGGTAATGACGGAAGAGCCGCATTAGCTGATTTCAGACGGAAATGCATCAATTGTAAGAGCGAGGAATAGAAATTGCCAATCCGGCGGACAGAAAATATCCACTTACTAACCTTTGACTTTTATTCCGGTTTTTTTTCATAAAAATTCTGCAAATCTTAATCAGGTATAGGTCCGACCCTCACAAACATTGTATTATGTGCAAATTAACAAATAATCCTATAACTAATATGATTATTGATGATAACCTTTTAAAATATCCCGCCATTTTGACGGTGCTAATTAAATGAATTTTGATCACTTAACATATGATATCTTTCAAATTTAATTATTCATTGCAGTACTCTGTCACTCGTATTTTTAAAAATATTAAATTGCACCCTGGAATGCCTTAAATTATCTCGCAAATACTCTGTGAGCTAATAATGTGATTATTAATGTGTTTATTAAGACTTATTAAAGGAATTGTCTGAAAACAATTAACAAGAGAGGTGATGGAAAAAAATGATAATAAGTTCTCGGGAGGCAAAAGATATAAGAGTAACGACATTACAGTATACTGGAAACCATCAGCTTGCGTTCATGCTTCATATTGCTACAGGGAATTAATTGAAGTATTTGATCCAAGCAGGCGTCCCTGGGTAGATATGAATGGCTCCACGACCGATAAAATAATTGAGGTGGTTAATTTATGTCCTACTGAGGCTCTCTCCTGGAAATGGAATGACGAAGCCAGGAATGAATCAGTCGGCAAGGATCAGTCAAATCATATTAAATTCATAAGACCTGAGCTGCTTGAGGTCAATGAGCCTGTTGAAGAAGAACAGCCTGTATCGGTTAAAATAATGACTGACGGACCGATAGTCCTTAAAGGAAACTTTACAATTGCGTACAGTGAGGTTAACAAGGAGGTTCAGGAAGGAATAATTTCGATATGCAGGTGCGGGGCAAGCGATCATCAACCATTCTGCGATGGTCGTCACAGGAAAATCGGTTTTATCGGTTAATATTTTTATGATGGAAGAGAAGAAAAAGAATAAACCCCAGGCAATTATTGAAATTGTAGAATTGGGACCCATAAAAATAACAGGGAATTTTTTAATAAATGATATGAAAAGAGGCAAGGAAGACTCTCCAAAGGAAATTTTACTTTGCAGATGCGGAAGATCTCAGAATAAACCATTTTGCGATGATTCTCACAAAAAATAGGATATGATATGTCTCAGCGGGAAACAACATGAAAACAGTTTTGCATCCTTTCGTATGTTGCCCAGCATCTCTTTTCGTTTCTCATCTCCCATATCACTTCAGAAAGCGCCTCTTTAAGAAATCGCTTGTCACAATTTGTAAGGACCATCTTTCTGGCAGAGAACCGTTTATAGCTGATATCGAAGGCATTTCCGTAAAGATGCGGGCTATTGGCCGAAGAGTTGCTGTTGTATCTGCGGAGACTCTTCAGATGGTCTGGTCTTCTTGTCATTGAGGTGATATAAAACCTGGCGCCTTCTAATCCCTTTTTTGAGGCCTTTTCCCTGAAGCGCCTGGCAATTTCATCAAGAAGTACTTTGCTGTCTTTAGTAACTGCAGGGTAACTGATAGAACATCCTGTCAACAATATACAACCTTCCGGACCTGACCCTTACAAGTTTTCCGCCCGAGATATTTTTTCTGAGCTCCCTGTCGTTACGGCTGGGACTGATTCCATACCTTTTCGCCTCAGCGGAATAATCAACTATCCGGTCATTAAGCCTCCTGCTGAAATCTTTCTGCCTGTAATTGAGACAACGTGTATCGAAATAACTTATCGGATGCCCCCGGCTAACAATCAGAATCAGAAGGAAAAGAGAGATAAATACGCCAAAAGATATTTTAAGCAGGCGTTTTATATTTACTCTGCGGCTTATCATAAACAAAGGTCTAATTAAAGCAGGTTAACGGACCGGAACTTATATTGTCCGCTGTCACTTGCTCGAGTACCTTTGTTACAAGAGCGGCTGCATCACTGAAGGATACAGCTGAGAACACCTCAAGACCTGAATTATCAATTATCTTTTTTGCCTCCTCTGCATTGGTCCCCTGAAGTCTGACAATCACCGGCACATGAATTGAACCAATAGATTTATAAGCTTCCACAACGCCGTTTGCAACCCTGTCGCACCTTACAATTCCTCCGAAGATATTTATGAGTATTGCTTTAACAGCAGGATCTTTCAGGATGATCCTGAAACCTGCCTCAACAGTTTTTGGATTTGCGCCTCCGCCAACATCGAGGAAATTAGCAGGAGACCCGCCTGAAAGCTTTATTATATCCATCGTTGCCATTGCCAGTCCTGCCCCATTTACCATACAACCGACATTGCCATCGAGCTTGACAAAGTTCAGGTTATGCTTTCCGGCCTCAACCTCAACAGGATCCTCCTCGGTAGATATCTCTCATACCTGCCAGATCAGGATGTCTGAATAAAGCATTATCGTCAAGAACCAGTTTACAATCAACAGCGAGTATTCTGTTATCGCTTGTTTTCAGGACGGGATTAATCTCGAGCAACTGTGCGTCGCTGCTTGTAAAAGTATCATAAATGCCGCAAAGGAAGGGCTGCATATTTTTAAATGCCAGACCCGATAATCCAAGATTAAATGCAATGTTTCGTGACTGATAAGCCTGCAAACCGATAGCCGGGTCTATCTCTTCAGTAAAAATGCGGTCAGGTGATTTTTCTGCAACTTCCTCAATTGACATCCCCCCTTCCGGAGAATAAAGAAAGATGTACTTTCCCGACTGTCACGATTGAGTAATATGCTGATATAATATTCTTTAGGCTCTGACTCGCCTTTATAGTAAACATCCTGTGCAATAAGCACCCTGTTAACTTTCTTTCCCTCCGGACCGGTCTGAGGAGTAACCAATTGCATCCCCAGTATCTGTCCGGCCAGTCGTCCCTGCCTCTTCAACTGATTTTGCAAGTTTAACTCCGCCTCCTTTTCCACGTCCGCCGGCGTGGATTTGTGCCTTAACAACAAAATAATCAGAACCGAATTTCTCCTTTAATTGTTTTGCAACTGTTATAGCCTGTTCAGGAGTTTCTGCCACAAAACCCTCCTGAATATCAACATTATATGCTTTAAGCAACGACTTCCCCTGAAATTCATGAACATTCATTCCCTGAAAATTTAATTATTAACACAAACGACATAGCTGAAAAACCGAGACTCACAAAATAATAATAAATACCAGAATATTTATTTATTTTCGCATAAAAAATGAGGAAACTGCTTAATAAAGAACTGGAAAGGAAGACGGTAGAACAATTCCGCGAATCCAAAAAATCACCATTTATTATTGTCCTTGACAATGTAAGGAGTCAGAGCAATATAGGCTCCATTTTCCGTACTGCGGATGCATTTGTCACTGAGGCGATCTATCTGTGCGGAATAACTGCCACACCGCCTCACAGGGAGATACAGAAGACTGCCCTGGGAGCTACTGAAACAGTTGCATGGAAGTACTTTGCAAAGACTATTGATGCAGTCGGAAGTCCTCCGGGAAGAGGGTTACAGGATCATTGCCGTTGAGCAGGCAGAAGGATCGGTAGCCCTCGATCAGTTCAAAGCAGAAGACGACACAAAATACGCCCTGATTTTCGGACACGAGATCAGTGGTGTCGATCAGGAGGTTCTTGAACATCTGTGATTCCTGCATAGAGATCCCGCAATTCGGAACCAAGCACTCATTCAATATTGCAATAAGCGTTGGAATAGTGTTGTGGGAGGTGAATAAAAACAATCCTCGATCTCATAGAGCCCCTTCTCGACAAATATCGCCTCATCCCTAAATAAAAAAGGCCGCCTTTGCAGGCAGCCTTTTTTTGATTATAGATAAGTCTTACTGAATAGCAGCTTTAAAAGCGTCATCATTGAAGTATTTTGCAAATTCAATGTCAGTTTTTGCATAAGCTTTCCAATCAGCCTTGAAAGCGATAGCTTCCTTGAGACCGGCGATCATATAGGTCTTGTCATCAAGACGAGCACCTACAACAGCCTTAAGATATGATGGTTTTCCGCATTTGCAGAGATCCTTCATTCCGTCGAGGGTTGCTTTTGCTTTGTTGACATCGCCTTTCAGAACCTGTGCAAGAGCAAGGTTGAAGCAAGGCTCTGTACCGAAGAGGTTAACAGCTTTGTCATATTCGCCTTTGCTAATTGCAATAACGCCCAGACCCCAATTTGATTCAGGAGTTGCAGCTGTCATTGAAGTGAAATATCCTTCAGCTTTTGCCATGTCACCTTTTACAAGTGCACCGAAACCGAGGTTATTCTTAACAACGTCATTATTCTGGATAGCTTTTGCAGCTTCGAATTCAGCAATAGCTTCATCAACTTTTCCAAGAGCCATCTGTGTAACTCCGACATTGTTATGAGCACGGATACATTTCGGGTGGTTCTGTGCTGTGATCTGATAGAATTTAAGCTGTTCGTTAAGATCTTTTGTAAGAGTTGCTGAATAAAGCATTTCTTCTTTTGATAAGTACAGTAGCATCAGATCTCATTGCTGCAAGAATCTGCTCATCAGTTCTTCCGATCTTGTCAACATTAACCATCATTTTTGACCTTCTCAGTTTTGGGAGAATGTCAGTCTTCAGTGTTTCGAATGCTGCAGACATATTCTTAATTTCCTTTTCACGAACGTCAGGATCTGAATACATGGAGAGAACACGGAGAATAAGATCTTTATCCTGCATTGTATGATTTTTCTACTTCAGTCTTGAAACCATCCCAGTCTTCAGGAGTTGTTTTTCCTTCAAAGAAGTTAGGTGATTTTGCAGCTTCGATTTTTCCGAATTCCTTCTTGATGAATTTGTCGGCAGTAACTCCTCTTTTTTCTGACAGAGGCTCATTAATCTTCATTGTACCATCAGGTGAAGCATAAGAACTTACAACAGTACTTTTAAACTGACGGTTAGGATCTGTGCTTACAGTTTTGATATATTCGCTGAGAAGAGCGATATCCTCAGCCTTAAGTTCTTTGCTGAGAAGATCAGATCTGTTAATCAGATAATTAATATCAGCAATCTGAGTTTCAGGAATAATTCTTACAAAATTATCTTTCATTGAAATAGCCCTGCCATGTTTTTCAACAAGTGTAGCGGTGGCAATAACACCGTCTGCAAGTTTAACAGGTTCAAAATCGAGATTTTTGTTTCCTCTCACAGCCTTGATGTTAAGCTTCAGCTCTGAAAGCTTCATTGCATCAGTATAAGGAACAGAGCTTGTATATGTAAAGTCGCCTCCGGTAGAAGTAATTACTTTATTGTTTGCCTGTACGCTCTCACCCTGGACAATCTGAACTTTTTCAAAAGCAGTTTCGCCGCCTGCATATGTAAGAACCGGGGTCAGGGTAACAGTTGTTTTTTTATCAAAGTACTTAGCAGGATAGGTTCCTTTTATAGTTACTGTAACTAAACCGCCATCTGTCTGAAGGACTTTTGGAGTAACCTCATACTTGACTAAGTTAGAGTTTTTCTTCATCTTATTTAACCCGCTACAACTGGTCATAACAGCCGCAGCCAGGATAAGGATAAAATAGCTTCTGAATTTTTTCATAGTTAAAAGTGTTTTTTGTTTATGATGCATTGTTAGTTTCTGTGAACATTTTGAACAATATACTAAATTTTTATAACGTAAGTGCAAATTTACAATAAAATAGTCATAATCGAAGCAAATTAAATAAAATAATATCACTTACCGATATGATTAACAATTTTTAATAATTAGTAGTTAAACAAGCTATTAACAACCGGTTTAAAATGTAATCTTTAACTTCTGCTCTATATTAAATAAGAGAATAATAAATCCGGTTTCATGTCCATTTTGAACGAATAATTCACCGGAATTTTTCAATATTCTTTCCTGGTGCTTATCAGTCAAAAACATATTCAAAATTAACAACTATGACAAAGATGACGATCAATTAAATGATAAGAGTTATAGAATATCTATGAATAAGTTACATAATTCACTTCGATTTATTATCTAAAAAAAAGTCCCGCAAAAGCGGGACTCAATTTTAATTAGTATGATTCTGTTCAGGATTTCTCTTCTCAGGTTCCGGACGCGGAGGACGCGGAAGCAACTCTTTTCTTGACAATTTTATTTTTCCTGTTTTCGGATCGATATCAATTATCTTAACTTCAACTTCCTGTCCTTCTTTCAGAACATCTTCAACATTTGCGATCTTTCTCCATTCTATTTCAGAAATATGAAGGAGTCCATCCTTATTTGGAAGTATCTCAACAAAAGCGCCAAACTGCACGATAGTTTTTACCTTTCCTTTATAGACCTGTCCGATTTCCGGCACAGTAACGATCTTCTTTACCCAGTCGAGTGCTGCGTTAATAACCTCTGCATTCTCTCCAAAGATATTCACATCGCCATGGCCATCAATCTCCTCTACGATTATTGTTGCACCTGTAACACGCTGAATTTCCTGGATGACCTTTCCACCGGGACCGATCAAGTGCGCCGATCATCTCCTTAGGAATTGTAAGCATCTCAATTCTCGGGGCATGAGGCTTAAGTTCCGGACGAGGCTCAGCAATAACACTTGTCATGATATCGAGGATATGCAGTCTTCCTGCCTTTGCCTGATGAAGTGCTTTGGTGAGTATCTCAAAAGAGAGTCCGTCAACCTTTATATCCATCTGTGTGGCAGTAATACCGTCGCGTGTTCCTGTTACTTTGAAATCCATATCACCGAGATGATCTTCGTCACCCAGGATATCGGATAGAACAGCATATTTTTTTGTATCCTTATCTGTAATCAGGCCCATTGCAATTCCGGAAACAGGCTTTTTCAGCTTGATCCCTGCATCCATCAGCGCCAGCGTACCGGCACATACTGTTGCCATTGATGATGATCCGTTTGATTCCAGAATATCTGAGACAACCCTTATTGCATATGGGTTTTCATCATCTGAAGGCATCATATTCTTAAGTGCACGCAGAGCAAGGTTTCCATGTCCGATTTCGCGCCTGCTTATACCGCGGGCCGGTCTTGCCTCGCCTGTAGCAAACGGAGGAAAATTATAATGAAGTGTGAATTTTTCTGTTCCCTTATTAAGAACATCATCAATTATCTTCTCATCAAGCTTGGTCCCAAGGGTCACTGTTGTAAGAGACTGGGTCTCTCCTCTTGTAAAAAGAGCTGAACCATGAGTTGCCGGCAGCGGATCAATTTCACACATAATCTGCCTTATCTCATCGGGCTTCCTTCCGTCAAGACGGATATTATCATCGAGAACAAGCCTTCTGGAAGCTTCTTTCAGAACATCGTGGTAATATCTTTTTACAAGAGTCTCATTAACCGGATTCTCCTCGGTATATTGTGCAAGAAACTCAGTGACGATAGCCTCAAATGAATCTATCCTCTGATGCTTATCGGCAGTTGATGACTTGGCAGCCTGATAACATTTTTCGTAAGTCTCGTCCCATACTTTTTTTCTCAGATCCTCATCATTTATCTCATGAGAATATGTCCTTTTAACAGTTGATCCAACCTCTTCGGCAAACTCCATCTGCGCCTTGCAATGAACTTTTATTGCATCGTGGGCAATTTTGAGGGCTTCAAGCATCTCTTCTTCAGAAACCTCTTTCATCTCCCCTTCAACCATGAGGATATTGTCATATGTGGCTCCGACCATAAGGTCAATGTCAGCATCCTTCAGCTCAGTGGCTGTCGGATTGACGATGAATTTATTATTTATCCTGGCAACTCTTACTTCCGATATTGGGCCATTAAAAGGAACATCCGAAACTGCCAGGGCAGCAGATGCAGCCAGTCCGGCCAGTGCATCGGGGATGATATCCATATCCGCCGAAATAAGGTTTATCGTTATGAAAGTCTCTGCATGAAAATCAGCAGGAAACAATGGCCTTAAAGCCCTGTCTACAAGCCGTGATACAAGAATCTCGTAATCTGATGGCCTTGCTTCCCTTTTGAGAAATCCGCCCGGGAAACGTCCGGATGATGCATATTTTTCCTTATACTCAACTGACAAAGGCATGAAATCTGTATCTTCCTTTGCGTCAACAGCTGATACAACAGTGGCAAGCAACATAGTCTTACCCATTTTCAACAGGACTGAACCATTGGCTTGTCTTGCCATCTTCCCTGTCTGAAGGATAATAGTTCTCCCGTCACCGAGGTCGATAATCTTCTCTTTTATTTTAAACATTCTGTATGTGATTTTTTGAATATTGAAATTACAAAATAATTAGTATAGTATGAAAAAAGGCAATCTGAAATTGCCTTTTTTTCACTATTTACGTAATTTCAATGCTTTTATGATTTCGCGATAACGCTCGATATCTTTTAATTTAAGGTAGTCCAAAAGCCTTCTCCTTTTCCCTACCAGCTTGATAAGCGCCTGCTGGGTGCTGAAATCTTTTTTATTCTTTTTAAGATGCTCAGTAAGGTGATTTATCCTGTATGAAAATAGTGCTATCTGACCTTCTGCTGTCCCTGTATCGATTTCAGATGTTCCAAACGTCTTGAAAAACTCCTGCTTTTTTTCAGTTGTTAAATACATATCGCTAATTAAAATATTGTTTATCCATAAATAAATTGAGTCTCCAATTTTGGAACGCAAAAATAAGGCTTTTTTATGTAAACTATCAAACAATTTGCTTTTTTTTTAAAAAGTTTCTGAATTATTTATTTTTATGCTACCGGATTCATATAGTAACTGTTAATGCTTTGTCAGGTTATACCATAAGTTCCGGTATCAATTTTCATTTTTTTAAGGAACGTGTTTGCTGAATCGGTTATTATACCTCTCTAATCTAAAGACGCCAAAATAATACCAAACGTTGCGTCTTTCAATCATTTAAAAGGAGATTTCATCAATAAAAATCAGTCTTTCGTCAAAAAGATTTTTTTGGGCAGGAAAAAAGTGTATAATCAGGAATGGGATCAGGATTGAGGAATGAGGGATTGAGGAATGAGGAATAGGGATTAAGGTTCCAGGAGCAACTCATCGTGTTGCCTGAGTTTTACACCTCTGCTGACAAGGTTGCTGCCGATGCGGCACTCAAGACATCTGCGTTTTTTGCAGTACTCATTCCTGAGCTGTATAAGTCCCTGTGAATAAAAGGCTGATTGTGCATTAATGCCACTCTCCCCCCACTCGGAAAGAATTGAATTTTCTTCCGGCTGAATTTCTTCAAGAAATGAAAGGGCACGCTCACAAATGTCATTGAGTCCCCTGTTCTTTCCATAAACAAAAATAACAGGGATCACCGCGTTGATAAGAAATATGCTGACTGCCTGTGAACCTGTATGTTTCACAGAGCGACGGCTCTTTTTCCCAAAGACAAAATGGTCATCCCAGTATGAGGATGCAGATACTTCAAAGACTTCTTTGAGCTGCATTACGACTACTGCCTCAAGTACCTTCGAGAAAAGCCCGCCGGTGACACAAAGCATCGCTGCCAGCTGCGAGATTCTTACAGTGGGAAAATTGGCAGGACGCAACCTTGAAAATTTCCATAGCCATCCGTGAACAGGCCTGAGTGAATATTTTGATGAAAGAATCCTGTACTCCTTTACAAGGCTTCTGTAATATTCATCAGACAGGGCATCCTTAAATAGTCCCTCCTCAAGCATTCCCGCGGTTCCAAACAGCAATGCCTCGATCTGAAACAGATTGTCGGTATGTTTACGGATTATCCTGAATGGAAGAGCCGATGCCAGCATCTCGAATGGTTCAGTATTGATCCTGAAGCCAAAATACCGGGCAAGCACCCTGTAAAATGTCTCCTCCCAGTCATTTCCGGTCTCCCTGAATATAGTATTGATGGCCTCTGTCTTTTCTTCAATCCTTTCAACTACAAGTGAATTAAGCCAGTGCCTGAGGAGAAAAGGGTCCGTTTCCCTCAACTGATCCTGACAGGCTATTATATAAGGATTATTTACAAGAGAGAGATATCTTTGGTAAAGTTCCGGAGCAAATGAGAGCTCGGCAGTCAGTATCTCCTCCCCTTTTGTATTGAAAACTTTTTTGTCGTTTTCAGCAACCACATGGAGAATAACATTATCGAAGGCAGGATCATTCTGATGGCCATGAGCATCAAAATGCGACGACCGGGTATGGATCTCGATATTCCCGGCCCATAGAGTTCCGTCGATCATAATACGTGCATTAAAAAAATCGGGACCGGAATCGCGGTTATATTCACCTGACCTTATTACCTGTATCCTGTTGCCTGAGCTGTCAAACAGTTTCTCCGGATCATACAGACTGTATTTCCAGAGGTAATGGAGAAATTCCTCTTTCATAGCAGCACGAGTTAAATGAAACAGAAGCGAGAATATAAATGTACAAAAAATAAACAATCTCACAAAGAGAAATGACACAACGGCAATAAAAAAGGTCATGCCATGGCATGACCCTACCCTTCAAAAATATTGTGACTTTGTGGCACGCCATGGCGTGCCCACTTGATCAAATCAGATTTCTTTCTGAGAGATACCTCTCCATTTCGAGCTGCATCTCTTCTGCTTTTTCACCTGCAACCTTATCGAAATTTTCTGTATTATCTGCAAAGATTATTCCCCGTGAAGAATTTACAAGAAGCCCGCATTTGCTGTTCATCCCGAATCCGGCAACATCTGCAAGGCTTCCGCCCTGAGCGCCTACGCCCGGTACAAGCAAGAAATGGTCGGGGACTATCTTTCGGATATCTTTCAGCATCTCCGCCCGGGTTGCACCAACAACATACATTGTATTATCAGGTGTTCCCCATTTCCGGGTCATGCGACAATACCCGTTCAAAAAGCTTAACCCCGTTGTCCTCATGGTACTGAAAGTCATCAGCCCCCTTATTTGATGTGAGTGCAAGAATAACAACCCATTTGTC